>SBLD01000086.1 GCA_004551485.1 Billgrantia azerbaijanica
TGGAGCATGTTGAGTGAGCATAAGACCCTCACTGCTGTTGTGTAAGGCACTGGTGTAGGTTCCAGGACCACAGTTGAGGTTCTGCCTGCAATGTAGGTGTCACAGGGTCAGTGATGGTGCTGACCTGTTGTTCTTGATGCTCCTTCAACTCCTGGAGCTCGCACACTATACTAAGTAATCACAACTACCTGTATTGTGATTGTGACAATGCTTGAAAGACTGATACTAATAGATAAAGATGGTAAAGACTAGAGTGGATGAGGATCCACTCATCTGATGATGAACAAGACCTTGACATATATAGGCCTACCTCTGGGGTAGGCCATGCTCCTCGAGCTCCTGGCTCAAGGCACTTGCCTCCAGGGCAGGCTCTACTACTTAGCAAGCCCTCCTCCTTGCCTCCTAGTACCCCTATCCTTGGTACTTGAGCTCTGGGCCTGCTCATGCCTCCTGGACCTGCAGACAGCAAAGCCCAAGCTCTCTTTGTGAAGCTCCTAACTCCTATACCTCCTAATCCCCTCATGCGGCCTCCTACACCATCTCCAGTGAGTGTGTACCATCTCCTTGGTTGTGCCCTTCTTCTTGGCCTAACTCCCCTTTTGTAT
>SBLD01000087.1 GCA_004551485.1 Billgrantia azerbaijanica
AAGTTAATAGACAAAATCATGGAAATGCACTATTAAAAGTTGTCAATAACAGTTGATATCAATACAACAGCAAAGACTTTAGAGTGAGTCAAAATTGCTACTGTAACAACATCACTTAAAAAGTTAAAAGCACCGCTAACAGCAAAGGATCTGCCATGCGCGACCACTCCCTAGTGTGCCCTGACTTTGTGGTTCAACAGAATCTCTCGAAGCTCTGCTGGATCAATCTCGACCGCCCGATTCTCCGGCCTGTAGTACCCAGTGATGGGATCTGGGCCCCAGGCAGAGGAGGCCCCAGAATCCTCTCTCACCGCACGCCTCAAATCATTTTTCTCCATGATACCAGTCCGAGATATGGTCCCCAAGGGTGCTGCTGCAGCATATCCTCT
>SBLD01000088.1 GCA_004551485.1 Billgrantia azerbaijanica
TAAGGCCACAGAGACACATGAAATTGAGGACGGCCGTGGAGGTTATAACCGCGGTGGCCGTGGAGGTTATAACGGCGGTGGCCGTGGTGGCTATGGAGGTGGTGGGGGCTATGGCGGTGGTGGGGGCCATGGCGGTGGCCACTGCCGCTACGGTTGCTGTGGACATGGTTATCATGGAGGCTGCAGGTGCTGCACTTACGCTGGTGAGGCTGTTGATACGGAGCCTGAAACCGAGCCTCAAAACTGAAGCTCCATAATAAATTTGTATCTGTATCTCAATAAATAAATAATCTTGCTTACATTTATGCGATGTAAGCTTCATTCTGTTTTTCCTTTTTTCTTTGTTTTGTAAGTGCAATGTAAGCTGCTTGTTCACAAAAAAAATACTTCTTTTATATAAAAGAAGTATTTATGAATAAATGAGTACATTTTTAGAGCG
>SBLD01000089.1 GCA_004551485.1 Billgrantia azerbaijanica
CCCCTATAGGAATAAAGCCTTTATCCATAGGAAACTGTGTCGGCCGCCCTACTGATCGCAATGCAGTGAACACAGCATTCACGAAGATCGACCACCCGTACCGTAAAAAGTATTCTGTGGTTTTGCGAAAAGTTTGGCACACCCTCTGCCTAGAACTCCAGAGCAGTTTCTTTTGGCCTTTTTCAGACTCTATAACAGAAAAAGTCCATCCGAGCATTTGTCACTTCGGGCTCGTTAAAACATCGAAGGAGACTAGAGTCATCTTTTGTTTTTTCTCGACTCTTTAAAATTGAAAAAACAAGTTGCGTCCAAGTGTCATAAAATTTATTTTAAGCGAAAATTGCCACTTTTCCTACGTTGATCTTAGGTTGAGAAATGGAGTCTACCGACCAAGGGATGCCCCTTGGAGGAAATCCTAGTCCTTTCTCCTCTTGGGGAGAAATCGGTGCACCCCATATGGCCACATTGTCACTTCCAGGGTTCACAATAGGCTTGCCAGTCTGGCTCTTCTCAACCTTTGTTGTTATGAACACTGCAGTTCCTGAGCAATCTAGTCAGTAGCTAAACGA
>SBLD01000090.1 GCA_004551485.1 Billgrantia azerbaijanica
ATCATCATAATTATCATTATTGTCAATAATAAGAAATCATTATGGAAATCATCATACTTACCTGAATTAATGTTAAAATCCTCATAATTACCATTAGAAAGGGAAAAGGTTTTTTATCGACGTTTCTCTCAGAAGGCTGTAATACCCTAGATCTGTCTCTTATACACATCTAGATGTGTATAAGAGACAGAATTAAGATAATGATTATTATAATGACTATATTAAGGGTAATTAGGGCAATAATCACAGTAATGATAATAATGATGATGATAATGACAATAATGATGATAATTATCATTATAAAGCCCATCTATAATGAGAAAAAGGCTAAAAGGAGAAAAATCCCAAAAGTCGAAAAACCGGCGAAATCTAGCAAAATACAGCCTTCTGAGAGATGAGTCGAAAACCCCCCTTTTTCCAGTTTAAATGATGATTATGATGATTTTAGCAATAATTCTGCTAATTAGGATGATTTTGATGATAACCCCATCAATAATGATGGTAATAATGATAATCATGCGAGTAATTAGGACAATAATTATGATAATTATATAATGATAG
>SBLD01000010.1:0-69087 GCA_004551485.1 Billgrantia azerbaijanica
GTATGCGGTGCATCGGCAGGTCTTGAAAACCGGCGAGGGTTAACGCCCTCCCAGGGTT
Source organism: Billgrantia azerbaijanica (assembly GCA_004551485.1). Lineage (GTDB taxonomy): Bacteria > Pseudomonadota > Gammaproteobacteria > Pseudomonadales > Halomonadaceae > Halomonas > Halomonas azerbaijanica. Next base: position 59 of record SBLD01000010.1, read on the forward strand.
CGAATCCCTGTCCCTCCGCCACTCACCCCGATCCAGAAAACGCCCTGCCGTCTGCTTGAGGACAGTGGGGCGTTTTCGCGTGCGCGGGCGCAGCCGGGCAAAGCGTGCTAGGGTGGCGATATGGCCGACACGCTATCTTCCCCCGTTCGTCCCGTCGCCTCGGTGTCAGCCGCCGTGATGCGTCACGGACGGATCCTCATGGTGCGGCGCCGTAATCCGCCCAATGCCGGTTGCCTGGCGTTGCCCGGCGGCAAGATCGAGCCGGGGGAGAGTCTCCAGGAGGCGGCCGTGCGCGAGCTGCGCGAGGAGACCGGCGTGGAGGCCGTACCGCGCGAGGTGATCACCGCCATCGACGTGCTGAGCCACGACGCACACGGCGAACTGCTCTCCCACTACGTGGTGATCGTGGTCCGCCTGGTGTGGCGCAGCGGCGTGGCCGCCGCCGATGACGATGCCACGGAGGTCGTCTGGCTGGACCTGGAGGGCCTCGATGCTGCCGGAAACGATGTGTCTGGCACTGCCGCGGCCGTGGCGCGACGGGTGCTTCGCGAGCATGTGGAAGAAGAAGCAGCGTTGAGATGAGCCGGGACAAGGTCTTGCGTGGGGAACCGGGAGTGGGCATCCTTGGTCCACTGCGAGGTCAACCTAGATCAAACACAGGGAGCTATGGACCAATGGCCTATCAAGACACTCACGTGACACAGCGGACGTCGCGGGCGGTCAGTACCAACAAGGTGCTACGCAATACCTATGGCCTGCTGGCCATGACGCTGCTGTTCTCCGCGGTGACGGCGGGCGCCGCCATGGCCCTGGGCGTCGAGCGGATGAACATCCTGGTCTTCTTCATCGGTGCCTACGGCCTGATGTTCCTGGTGCACAAGACCGCCAACTCGGCATGGGGCCTGCTCGCCACTTTCGCCTTCACCGGGTTCATGGGCTTCACCCTGGGGCCGATCCTCAGTGCCTACCTGGCCCTGCCCAATGGTGCGGCGCTGGTCATGAACGCCCTGGCCATGACGGGCCTGACCTTCGTCGGCCTCTCCGCGGTGGCCCTGGTGACCAAGAAGGACTTTGGCTTCCTGGCCAACTTCCTGGTGGCCGGCGCCATCGTGCTGGTCCTGGCCATGGTCGCCGGGCTGATCTTCCAGATCCCGTCGCTGATGCTGATGGTCTCCGCCGGCTTCGTGCTGTTCGCCTCCGCGACCATCCTCTTCCAGACCAGCGAGATCGTGCACCGCGCCGGCGAGACCAACTACATCCTGGCCACCATCACGCTCTACGTCTCCATCTACAACCTGTTCATCAGCCTGCTCTCGCTGCTCGGCATCATGAGCAACGAGTGACACGGCCTGACCGAAGGACCGCCGGACCCCGCCAAGGCGGGGTCCGCGCATTTGAGGCACTCGATATCACCATGCGCTACGCACTGCTCGTCCAGGGCGCCCCCTACAGCCAGCAGGCCTCGCATTCGGCGCTGCGCTTCGCCAGGGCCGTTGTGGCTCGCGGGCATACGCTCTCCAGCGTCTTCTTCTACCACGACGGCGTCTACAACGCCGCGCGTCTCGCTGCACCGCCCCAGGACGAGCCACACCTGCCGGACGCCTGGTGCGAGCTGCATGCACAGCACGGCACCATGCTGCTGGTGTGCATCGCCTCCGCGCTGCGCCGTGGCCTGCTCGACGAGCGGGAGGCGGCGCGCCACGGCAAGAGCGGACACAGCCTGGAGCCCCCCTTCGAGCTGACCGGGCTCGGGCAACTGATCGACTTGGGCCAGGCCTGCGATCGCCTGGTGACGTTTTCACCCTGAGGAGAGCCCCATGGAGTCGCAAGACGCGCCGCGGGGTGACCTCCTGGTCATCCTGCGCCACCCTCCCCACGGCACCAGCTGGCTGCGCGACGGCCTCGATGCCGCCTTGGTCGCCGCGGCCTTCGGGCAGTCCGTCAGCCTGTTGTTCCAGGGCGACGGCGTTCTGGCGCTGCACCCGGGGCAGGGCAGCGGGGCGCTGGGCCAGAAGGGCACGGCCGCGACGCTCGAGATGCTCGGCATGTATGATATCGAGGCGCTGTTCGTCGATGCCGACGCCCTGGCACGGCTGGAGCTGGCAGCCGACGCACTGATGCTGTCCGCCGAGCCCGTCGATGCCACGCGCACGGCGGCAATGATCGCCGCACACCGGCTGGTGCTGGTCTTCTGAGACCGGCCCGAGAGATCGCAACCGCGAGAACCCTTGATGATCCTGCACATACTCAATCGCGCCCCCGGCACCAGCCTGGTCTACCGAGACGCGCTGGCCGGCATGGGGCCGGAAGATCGACTGCTGCTGATCGAGGACGGCGTGCTGGGCGCGCTACCCGCGCAGGTCCGCCACTTCACGCCGGTCCTCGACCGCCTGTTCGCGCTGCGCGAGGACCTGGCCGCGCGCGGCCTGGAGGGGCACTGCGACGCAACCGTGCAGGTCGTGGACGTGGACGGTTTCGTCGAGTTGACGGAGGAGGCGGACAAGACGGTGAGCTGGTTCTGATGGCATCCACGGAGATACACCGCTACCTGAGGGTGGGCGAGCGCCGAATCGCCCTCGACCCCGAGGGTTACCTGGTCGACCTCGACGACTGGGCCCCCGAAGTGGCGACGGCCCTGGCGGCCGAGGAGGGGCGCACGCTCAGCGACGAGCACTGGGAGATCATCACGGTGCTGCGCGACTTCTACGCGCGCTTCGAGATGGCCCCGGCCATGCGCCCCCTGGTCAAGGCCGTCGGCCAGGCGCTGGGCCCCGACAAGGGGCGCTCGCTGCATCTCATGAAACTCTTCCCCGACAGCCCCGCCAAGGTGGCCGCGCGACTGGCCGGGCTGCCCAAGCCGGCCAACTGCCTGTGAACGCCCGGCACCCCGCGCGGAAGGTCGACGCGTGAACTTTCTCGCCCATGCCTGGCTGGCCCGCGGCGGCAGCGACGACTTCCTCTACGGCAACCTGATCGCCGATGGCGTGAAGGGCCGCGACCTCTCCGCCTGGCCCGCCGCCGTGGCCCTCGGCATTCGCCACCACCGCCGCGTGGACGCCTACGTGGACCGCCACCCCCTGGTAGCCGAGGCCCGCCAGCGGGCGCCGCGCGAGCTGCGACGCTTCGCCGGCATCGCCCTCGACCTCATGTGGGATCACTTCGTCGCCGAGGCGCTGTGGCGTGACGAGCTCGAGACACCGCTGATCCCGCGCTGCTACCGGCTGCTCGCCGCGCGCCCCGCCCCGGCCCGCCTGGCGGGCATGATGCCGCTGCTCGTGGAGCAGGACTGGCTGCGCCGCTACCGCGACTTTGCCTTCACCTGCCGGGCGATCGACGGTATCGGCCGACGCCTGTCGGGGGCCAACCGCCTGGCCCCGCTGATTCCCTGGCTAAGCGAAGACTATGACCGGTTGCGCGCCGATTTCAAGCGCCTGTGGCCGGAACTCGAGGCGGCGCTCGGCGACGAGTCCTGACACGGGAGCCAAGCGTCTTTAAAGCAGCTGCAGCCACAGGCAGCGCACCCGCTCGCCTTCGCGGACCCGGCCATGTTCGGGGATCACGGCCAGAGCGTCGGCCTCGATGCAGGAGGCGAGCACCGCGGAATTCTGGTCGCGGAAGGCGTGCGCCACGATCCCGTCGTCGTCGAACGCCAGCCGCACACGCATGAAGTGGCGGCGCGGCCCCGTCTCGGCGGCGAAGGTCGCCCGCGCCGAGATTTCCGGCAGTCGAGCGAGTCGCGGGCAATCGAGCAACGCTCCCACCAGCGGTCGCAGGAACAGCCAGGCGCCCACGAAGCTGGACACCGGATTGCCGGGCAGGCCCACGAAGCGTGCCTCGCCGCCGGCCTCGCGACGCAGCCGGCCCAGGGCCAGCGGCTTGCCGGGACGCATGGCCAGTCGCCACAGGTCGAGCCGGCCCAACGCCTCCACGGCCGGCCTGACATGATCCTCCTCGCCCACGCTGACACCGCCCGTGGTGACCACCACGTCGGCGGCCTCGGCGGCCTCACCGAGCAGGCGCCGCGTCGCCTCGGCGCTGTCGGGCACGGCGGCCGTCATCACCACCTCGGCACCGAAGCGCGCAAGCAGCCGCTCGAGCATGGGTCGGTTGGAATTGTAGATCTGCCCCGGGCCCAGCGGCTGGCCGGGGGCGACGATTTCGTCGCCCGTGGAGAGCAGCGCCACCCGCGGCCGGCGGCGTACCGTCACGGCGGTGATGCCCTGGCCGGCCAGGTGGCCGAGCGCCGCCGCTTCCAGCCACTGGCCGGCGCCCAGCAGCGGCGTGCCCGCCGTCACGTCGCGGCCGCGGCGTCGCACGTTGTTGCCGGCCGGCATGTCCGCCGGCACGGCCACGCCCTCCGGCGTGACGGTGACCGCCTCCTGCATCACCACACAGTCCGCCCCCGGCGGGATCTCGCCGCCGGTGAAAATGCGCGCGCACCGGCCGCGGGGCAGGGGCGTGGCCGGTGCGCCGGCGGCGATGCGCTGGGCCACCGGCAGGACCCGGCCGGCATCCGCGTGGTGCAGGGCGTAGCCATCCATCGCACTGTTGTCGAAGGGCGGCACGTCGAGCGTGGCCGGCACCGCCTCGGCCAGCACCCGGCCGGCGGCGGCCTCGCAGACGATGCGCTCGGCCTCGAGCGGCAAGACGCCTTCCAGCAACGCGGCCAGGGCCGCTTCCACCGGCATCAACTCAGCCATGCTGTCCTCGCTTCGGGATGGCCAGATTGGCCTGGGGTGATGGGGAGTGGCACGGCTTGTGCCGGCTGTCGACTCGCTCAGCCATGCTGCCCTCGCTCCGGGATGACCAGGTTGGCAAAGTTGCACGGCTTGTGCCGGCTGTCGAGCTGCTCGGCGAGCAGGCCGTCCCAGGCCGTGCGGCAGGCGCCGCTGGAGCCGGGCAGGCAGAACACCACGGTGGCGTTGGCCAGCCCCCCGAGGCAGCGGCTCTGGATGGTGGAGCTGCCGATCTCGGCGAAGGAGAGCTGGCGGAACTGCTCGCCGAAGCCCTCGATGCGCTTGTCGAGCAGCACCGACACCGCCTCGGGCGTGGAGTCGCGGCCGGTGAAGCCCGTGCCGCCGGTGGTGAGGATCACCTGGATCGCCGGATCGGCGATCCAGGCGGACACCGCGGCGCGGATGCGGTAGACGTCGTCGATGACGATGCGCCGTTCGGCCAGGCGGTGTCCCGCGGCGGTCAGCCGCTCGGCGAGCAGGGCACCGCTGCGGTCGGTAGTCTCGTCACGGGTGTCGGAGATGGTCAGCACCGCTATGGAGAGGGGGATCATCGCCTCGTTCATGCGTCGCCGCTCTCCTGCTTGCGGGCCTGGCGCGCCGCGAAGGCGGCCTGCTGCTCCGGGGTGGCTTCCGCCTGGTACTTCGCCTTCCACTCCGCGTAGGGCATGCCGTAGACGTATTCCCGGGCGCTCTCGTAGTCGAGCTCGGCGCCGCGCTCCTTGGCGGCGGCCACCAGCCACTTGGAGAGGCAGTTGCGGCAGAAGTCGGCCAGGATCATCAGGTCGATGTTCTGCACCTCCTTGTGGTCATCGAGGTGCGTGAGCAGGCGGCGGAAGGCGGCGGCCTCCAGCTCGGTGCGTGTCGTTTCGTCAAGGTGTTTCATGGTCTCTTCCGCGTTCCAGTGGTGGGGTATTTTTCCGCCAGCATAACAAAAGACACCGCCCGTGGGCGGGCGGTGTCGGTCGCGATCGGGCACCTCATCCCGATCGCGGTGAGGGGGCACGGCCCGGCGCCTCGGGGCCATCGTCGGAGAGCTCCCGTTCCTCGATGGCCTCGCCCTTCACCTCCTCGTACCAGAGGTTGTGATGGTCCTTGGCCCAGGTCTCGTCCACGTAGCCGCTGGTCATGCCCTCCAGCGACCCCTCGGAGCCGATGGTACCGATGTAGATGTGGCCGAGCGCCACGGCGGTCAGCCCCAGGGCAGCCACGGCGTGGACGAGATTGGCCCACTGCATGGTGTCGCGGCTCTGTGCGAAGTTGGGGAAGTCGAGCACCAGGCCGCTGGCGATGACCACCAGGCCCACCGTGGCCAGCAGCCAGAACCAGGCCTTCTCGCCACCGTTGGCGAAGCCGGCGTCGGGATGCCCCTTGCCGACCAGCCCGCCGCCCTGGCGGAACCAGGCGAAGTCGTGGCGCTTGGGCAAGTTGTGCTTGAGCAGGCGCAGCAACAGCACGACCAGCAGGAGGCCGAACAGCGGCCCCAGGTAGTTGTGCAGCAGCTTGGTGGTCGACATCAGTCCCGCCCAGGCCGCATCGCCGAACAGCGGCCGGAAGACGTGCTTGCCGTAGAGCAGGGTGAGTCCCGACAGCGCCAGCACGATGAACAGGGTGGCCACCGTCCAGTGCAGCGAACGCACCACCAGCGGCCAGCGCAGCAGCTTGCGGCCAGTGCGCGGGCCACTCAGCTCCTTGCGCCCGACGATCAGGTAGAAGAGCACGATCACCGCCAGCATGCCGCCCACGGCGATCAGCCCGAAGGGCGAAATCCAGCGGTCTCGCCACTGTCGCCAGGTTTCCCCGCTGGCATTGATCAGGTTGTAGTCACTGTTCGCTCGCGAGTCGCGGAAGTTGGGGCCGGTCTCGCCGCTGCGCACCTGGCGCCAGGTGTCGGCATCCAGCGCCGGTACGGCGGTGGCGGCCTCGCCCTCGGGGTCCGCCTGGGCCAGGGCGGCGCCCGCCAGGCCCAGGCCCAGGAGCACCAGCAGTGCGAGCAACAGGCCCCGCCAGGCCCTGTGCCATTGCATCATTGTCTTCATGGTGCCTCCTCAGCCCTGACGTGCGGCGTCATAGGCCAGGCCATCGGCATCCGACAGGTCGCGCCCCTGGCGGGCACGCTCCTGCTCGCGGCGCGGGTTGCCGGACCAGCCGCCGTCACGGTGGCCGCGCTGCACCACACGCTGGCGGAAGATGTCGGCTACCTCCTGGGCATCTCCGGCGAGCAGCGCCTTGGTGGAACACATCTCGGCACACAGCGGCAGCTTGCCCTCGGCGATGCGGTTGGCGCCGTACTTCTGGTACTCCTCCTCCTTGGTCTCGGCCGGCCCCCCGGCGCAGAAGGTGCACTTGTCCATCTTGCCGCGCTCGCCGAAGGCGCTCTGTCGGGGAAACTGCGGCGCCCCGAACGGGCAGGCGTAAAGGCAGTAGCCGCAGCCGATGCACAGGTCCTTGTCGTGCAGCACGATCCCGTCGTCGCGCTGGAAGAGGGTCTCGGTGGGGCAGACGGCGATGCAGGGCGCGTCGTCACAGTGCATGCACGCCACCGAGATCGACACCTCGGAGGGTTCGCCGTCATTGAGGGTCACCACGCGGCGTCGCTGGACACCCCACTCCACGTCGTTGGCGTTCTTGCAGGCGGTGACGCAGCCGTTGCACTCGATGCAGCGCTCGGCGTCGCACATGAATTTCATCGTGGCCATGGTGGTCTCCTCAGCTTGCCTTCTCGATGCGACACAGCGTGCACTTGGTTTCCTGCATCTGGGTCACCGAGTCGTAGCCGTAGGTGGTGGCGGTGTTGGCCGCCTCGCCGAGCACGTAAGGGGCCGAGCCTTCCGGGTAGCGGTCGTGCAGGCTCTCGCCCTGGAACATCCCGCCGAAGTGGAAGGGCATGAACACCACCTCGCGGGCTACGCGCGGCGTCACCAGCGCCTTGACGCGCACGCGCCCGCCCTCGGCGCCTTCCACCCAGACGTCATCGCCCTCGGCAATGCCCAGGTCATTGGCCAGCGCCGGGTTGATCTCGACGAACATCTCCTGCTGCAGCTCGGCGAGCCACGACATGGAGCGCGTCTCCTCGCCGCCGCCCTCGAACTCCACCAGGCGACCCGAGGTGAGGATGATCGGGTAGTCGCCGGTGGCATCCTTTTCCTGGATGCTCTTGTAGAGCGTCGGCAGGCGGTAGTGGGACGCCACGTCGTCCCAGGTGGGGTAGTCGGCCACCAGGTCACGGCGGCTGGTGTAGAGCGGCTCGCGGTGCTTGGGAATCGGGTCCGGGAAGGTCCAGACGTTGCAGCGTGCCTTGGCGTTGCCGAAGGGGGCGCACTCGTGGGCGATAGCCACCCGCTGGATGCCACCGGAGAGGTCGGTCTTCCAGTTCTTGCCGTCGGCCTCTGCCTGCTCCTCGTCGCTGAGGTCGTCCCACCAGCCGAGGTCCTTGAGCATCGCCGCGGTGAATTCGGGGTAGCCGTCCTCCAGCTCCGAGCCGGCGCTGTAGACCCCATCGGCGAGCAGGTTGACCCCGTCGCGCTCGATGCCGAAACGGGCCCGGAAGGTGAGTCCGCCTTCGGAGACGGGCTTGCTGGTGTCGTAGAGGATCGGCGTGCCGGGATGGCCCATCGCCGCCGTGCCCCAGCAGGGCCAGGGGAGACCATAGTAGTCGCCATCGGCCGGCCCGCCCTCGGCCTGCAGGGTGCGGAAGCTGAAGGTGTGCCAGTTCTGCTGGTGGGCCTTGAGGCGCTCCGGGCTCTGCCCGGTATAGCCCACCGTCCACATGCCGCGGTTGAACTCGCGGGTGATGTCCTCGATGAGCGGCTCGGTGCCGTTGACCTCGATGTGCTTGCACAGCTCGTCGGCGAAGCCCAGCTTGCGCGCCAGCAGGTACATGATCTCGTGGTCGGGTTTCGACTCGAAGAGCGGCTCGATCACCTTGTCACGCCACTGCAGCGAGCGGTTGGTGGCGGTCACACTGCCGTAGGTCTCGAACTGCGTGCAGGCCGGCAGCAAGTAAACGCCGTCGCTGCGGTCGTGCATGACGGCGGCCACGGTGGGGTAGGGGTCGACGATGACCATCATCTCCAGCTGCTGCATGGCCTTCTGCATCTCGGGCCCACGGGTCTGGGAATTGACGGCGTGGCCCCAGTAGAACATCGCCTTCAAGGCGGTGCGCTGCGAGATGTTCTCGTCGTCCTCGAGCACGCCGTCCACCCAGCGCGACACCGTGATGCCGTTGGTGTACATCGGCTGGCCGTCGGTGTACTCGGTCTGGTCGAAGCGGCCCTTCAGCCAGTCGAGATCGAGGTCCCAGACGCGCGCCCAGTGCGCCCAGGCCCCCTCGGCCAGGCCGTAGTAGCCGGGCAGGGAGTGCGACATCAGCCCCAGGTCGGTGGCGCCCTGGACGTTGTCGTGGCCGCGGAAGATGTTGGCCCCGCCGCCGGACTTGCCGATGTTGCCGAGTGCCAGCTCGAGGATGCAGTAGGCGCGGGTGTTGTTGTTGCCGGTGGTGTGCTGGGTGCCGCCCATGCACCAGACGATGCAGCCGGGGCGGTTCTCGGCCAGGCGCCGGGCGGTGTCGCGCATGGCGGCCTCGGGCACGCCGGTGATCCGCTCCACCTCGTCGGGCGGGAAGCTGGCCACCTCCTTGCGCACCTCGTCCATGGCGTAGACACGCTGTGCGATGTACTGGCGGTCCTCCCAGCCGTTCTCGAAGATGTGCCACAACAGCCCCCAGATGAAGGCCACGTCGGAGCCGGGGCGAATACGCACGTAGCTGTCCGCCTTGGCGGCGGTGCGCGTGAAGCGCGGATCGACGACGATGATCTGGGCGCCGCTGCGCTCCTTGGCCAGCAGGATGTGCTGCATCGCCACCGGATGCGCCTCGCAGGGGTTGGAGCCGACGAACATGATTGCCTTGCTGTTCTGCAGGTCGTTGAGCGAGTTGGTCATCGCCCCGTAGCCCCAGGTGTTGGCCACCCCGGCCACGGTGGTGGAGTGGCAGATGCGCGCCTGGTGGTCGGTGTTGTTGGTGCCTGCCAGCGCCGCGAACTTGCGCAGCAGGTAGGCCTGCTCGTTGCTGAACTTGGCCGAGCCCAGCCAGTAGACGCTGTCGGGGCCGTGCTGCTCGGTGAGCGCGAGCACCTTGTCGCCGATCTCCTCGATGGCGTCCTCCCAGCTCATGCGCTGCCACTCGCCGCCCACCAGCTTCATCGGGTACTTGAGGCGGCGGCTGGAGTGGCCATGCTGACGCAGCGAGGCGCCCTTGGCGCAGTGGGCACCGCGGTTGATGGGATGGTCGAAGGCGGGTTCCTGCCGGGTCCAGATACCCTCCTGCACCTCGGCGTAGACACCGCAGCCCACCGAACAGTGGGAGCATATGGTGCGCTTGGTCTGAACCGGCGAGTCGAGCACCGGCGTCTTTTCGGCGGCACGGGTGCGCTGCATCATCGGCGCACCCATGAAGCCGGCCGCGGCCAGGCCGCCGGTGGCGGCGCCGCTGCGCTTGAGGAACTGGCGTCGGGAGATGCCCAGCCCCTCCGCCTTGGGAAGATCGGATTTCCGGGTCAGTCGCATGGCGATGGTCTCCTGGCTCTGCCGTCAGTCACGCAGGGTGGCGTAGAAGGCGCGGATGTGGTCGGTTTCCCGGTACAGCGGCGAATCCTCGGGGGCCGTACGAGTCGGCTCCGATTCGGCCTGTACCAGGGTGACCTGCCCCACGGCCGCGGCGGCGCCAGCAGCGGCGGTACCCAATCCCAGATGCTTGAGGAAACGGCGGCGCTGCGGATTACGTGTCTTGCGCATGGTGTTCTCCTCGACGGTCGGTGCCTCTCGGCGACATTGTTGTGGTTATGTCGTATCACGGTCCCGGGCGGTGCACGTCAGGGCTCGACGAGCCGTACGGGGTCGCGCGCCGCCGCGTCCTCTAGGTGGCGGCGCTCATGGGTCAAGAAAGCGATGCCCAGCTCGCCAAGCCGGGCATAGAAGGGGGTCTCGACGCGCGCCAGGTCGGCCAGGCATTCCGTCGCCCAGGGGGCGAGATGCGCCATGAAGAAGCGCGCCTCGTCGCCGCTGCCGGCCTCGATCAGCAGGGCCATGGCCTCGCACAGGGCGGCCAGGTGGTCTTCCGGGTCGCGGGTCTGCTCGCTGCGCGCGATGCCCAGCGCCCGTAAGTCGCGTCGCAGGGCGAGCAGCGCCTCGTCCATCAGCTCGCCATTGCGGTACCAGGAGGCGTAGGGGGTCACCTCGCCCTGGACCACACCGACCAGGTGACGGAAATGGGCGCGAGCCAGGCCCTCGGGCTCGGCCTCGCGGGCGGCCGCGGCGAGCGCGGCCCAGCGGGCGGCGAGCTCGCCATCGGTGGCATCGACCTCGAGCCCCGCCAGCCAGTCGAGCAGGTCGCGATTCGGTGCCTCGCGCAGCAGGCGTGCCAACAGACGATGGATGTCGGCGCGCAGGGCGCGGGTCTCGTCGCGGTTCGCGTCGTCGCTCATGAGCTCACACCTTCAACTGGGACTCGGGGTCACGGGCCAGGGTGTGCCAGATGTCGCGGACCCGGCAGTCCTCGCACATCTCCAGCCGCGCGCTGGCCTCGCCGGCGAAGCGGGGGTGATCGGCGAGCTTGGCCTTGATCGTGGCAATGGCGCTGGCGGTGGCGAACGGCTTGCCGCAGCGGATGCACGCGAAGGGGGCCTCCGCGTGGCACACCCGGCGCTCGCGACATGCCGCATCGGCCAGGAAGCCGGGCACCAGGCGGATGGCATCTTCCGGGCAGGCGTCGGCGCACAGGCCGCACTGCACGCAGTCGGCCTCGCGGAAACTCAGCTCGGGGCTGTCGCTGCCGGCGGCGAGCGCTGGGGTGGGACAGCTCGCCACGCAGGCCATGCACAGGGTGCAGGCGCCGGTATCCACCGCTAGCCCGCCGTAGGCAGAGCCGGGCGGCAGGGCCTGTCGCTCGCTGCTCGGTTCCCCCAGCGCTGACAGGCGCTCGAGGACCTGATCGAGACGCTCACGCTTGCCGTCGCAGTCGAGCGTCAGCGGTTCGGTCGTGAGCACCGCATGGCGTGGCAGGGCATCGCGGGCGGCCGTATCGCCGACGGCGAGGCACGCGACGCGCTCGGGCGCATGGCCCAGCGCCGCGAGCAGGCCGCGGGCGCGGGCCAGCTCCTCGTCGATAAAGCGCGCCAGGCGCGGCGGCATGCCGGGGTGAGACTGGATGCGCACCTCGGCCGCGCCGGCGGCGAGTGCGGTGAGCCACTGGTCGTGGCCGGCGGCGCCCAGCTCCTCGAGGGGCACGTCCAGCACGTGGCCGGCCGGCGCATCGTCGCCATCCCGAGAGACGTCATCCCGGTGCTCGTCATGCAGATAGTCGGCCGTGGCGAAACGAACCACCGGGGCGGTGCCACCGGCCGCACGGTAGGCGTCGAGCCAGGCGGCGAGGGTCGCCTGCTGACGCTGTGTCTCGGGCTGGCGGAACTGGATGGCCCCGGTCGGGCAGGCGCTGCTGCAGCTGCCCACGCCGTGGCAGCGGAAGGGGTCGATCTCGATCCAGGCGTCGATGCGCCCCTGGTGGCTGGCGACGGCATCCGCTGGACACACCTCGAGACAGCGGGTGCAGCCGGTGTTGCCGTTCGCCGAGTGGGCGCAGAGCCCGGCATCGACCTGGAAGTAGCGCGGCTTGTCGAACTCGCCGACGAGCTCGGCGAAGGCCTCGAGCCGCCGCGCCTGGTCGGGAGCGTCGCGACGGGTGGCGACATAGCCCGGCGGCGGCAGTTCGAGGGGGAGGGCTGGGCGCTCGCCGAGGTCGAGCACGCAGTCGAAGTGCTCGCGCCCTGCCAGTCCCCGCGCCAGGTCCAGCCGCTCGCCCTCCTGCTCGATGCTCGCCGCGAACCGGCCGAGATGGCCGTCGAGGCGCAGGGTGCGCGCCTGGGCCGCGGTGAGGGCGTGGCTGGTCAGGTGCCGGGTGGCGTCCAGCAGGGCCGCGTCATCATCATCGTCGTCGCTCGTCCCATCGAGCGGCTCGGTGAACAGCAGCGTCAGGCTGGCCAGGCGGCTATCGCCCAGGGTCCGAGCGGCGTGACGCACGTCGCGCTCGTTGCCGAGCAGCAGGGCATGGCCGTGGCTGACGTAGTCGACGCTCGCCGGGATCAGGTTGACCGGCCAGGAGATGCGGCGGAAGGCTTCGGCCCTGGCGCGCCGGTTCGCCGGCTCGTTGTCCGGCACCAGTTCGATGCGTTGGTTCATGCGTGCTCACGGTCTGTATTGTCGTTGTTATGATTGTCGTTGTTATCGGGTGTCGTTTGATGGCTTGCTAATGTTTCAGTGTTGGTCGCTTTTGGCGTTCTCGCCACTACATCCTTCGTCTAACGTGGCTTGGCGCGTCGATGCCGAGCGGTCGGGCGCGCCATTCGCGTCGTCGGTCACCTCGGTCGTGCCTGCGGCGTCGACGCTCTCGTGGCGGCCGGCTTCCCATTCCCCGGTGCCCGTCTCGTCCTTGCCGGTATCCTGGCGAGCCCATTGCCGCAGCCGCTGGGCCAGCTCGCCGGCCAGCGGCCTGAGGTGGCGACGGTAGTCCTCGTCATAGTCGTCCAGGCCGTCGCGGATGCCGTAATGGTCGGCGGCGAAGAGGCGGCGCAGGGCGCGGCGGCGCAGCCCCGCGCTCACCCCCGGAGCCAGGAAGGCCTTGATGTCGCTGCCGGGCGGCAGGGTGTCCGGGTCGGGGAGGGTATGATCGAGGCTGCCGGTCTCGGGCGACGACGCGTCCAGCTCCTCGGTGCCGGTCGGCGGGGCGCCGTCCGGCGCCATCGCGGCCTCCTCGCCCACTGACTCGACGGGGTCACGGCGGCCGGGCTCGCGCTCATTGGCCATTGCATCGGCGCGCTTGCGCTGCGACCAGCGGCTCAGACGGCTCATGGGTTCATCTCCCGGGCGCGACCCGCGCCCTGGCGTTTCTTCTTGCGCCCCTCGTCGGGTGCTTCCCCATGGCGGGCGAGATAGGCCTCCAGCCAGACCTGGATTGCCAGTGGCATGTCGACCTCCAGCACCTGCTGTTCGCCGTCGAGCCAGGCGGCGGCAACGTCCTGGCTGGCGGTGATGGCCGTGGGGTGCGGGAGACTGCCGGCATCCCCGGCCCGCACGAAGAGCCGCGGTGCGTCGCCGGTGAGGTTGAAGCGGTAGGCGGCCCGCTCGGTGAGGTAGAGCTGCAACGGCAGCACCCAGGGGCCGGCATCGCCGGGGGCCAGGTCGACGATGCGCCAGCGCATGGTGGCGAAGCCCTTGATGCGTTGCGACTCGCTGTCGAGGGCGAAGCTCAGGGGGCGTCGGCTCGCGCTGCCCGTCATGGCAAGACCTCCGGTGGTGACTGCACTGATCGCTCTCAGTAAAGACGTCCACGGCCAAGAGTGCCATCATGGCAATCAACGCACTGTCGAGGAGCCGGACATGACATCGCTGAGCCTGAGCCGGGCACGCCTGCCCGCCACGGTGGAGATCGAGGTGATCGACGAGTTCGGGGAGCCGCAGGCCCGCCCCATCGCGGCCGAGCGCCCCCTGACGCTCTACCTCAACCGACGCGAGATCGTCACCCTGATGACGCTCGGCGCCGACCCCGAGGCGCTGGTGGTGGGCTACCTGCGCAACCAGGGCCTGCTCGGGGCCATCGAGGATCTCACCGCCGTCCACGTCGACTGGGAGGTGGAGGCCGCCGCCGTGGTCACCCGCCACCTGCCGGAAGACCTGGAGGAGCGGCTGGGAAGCCGCACCGTGACCACCGGCTGCGGCCAGGGCACGGTGTTCGGCCGCCTGCTGGAGGCCACCGCGCTGCATGCGCTGCCGGTGACCCGGCTGCGCCAGTCGGTGCTCTATGCGCTGCTGGAGCGCCTGAGCGATTTCAACGAGACCTACAAGAGCGCCGGGGCGGTACACGGCTGCGCGCTGTGCCGCCAGGCAGAGGTACTCGATTTCGTGGAGGACGTGGGGCGCCACAACGCCGTGGACACCCTGGCGGGGCGTCAGTGGCTGGCGGCCTGCGGGGCCGGTGGCGTGGATTCCACGGGGGCCGACATCTTCTACACCACCGGACGGTTGACCTCGGAGATGGTGCTCAAGGTCGCCCAGATGGGCATCAGCGTGCTGGTGTCGCGCTCGGGCGTGACCCAGAAGGGGGTGGAACTGGCCGAACGCTTCGGCGTGCTGCTGATCGCCCGGGCCAAGGGGCGCCACTTCCAGGCGATCCATGCCACCGGCCGCCTCGAGCTCGACGCCGTACCGCCGCGCCGTCCCGGCGACCGGCAGCGGGGCCGGGCGGCCATGGCCGGTCGCTAGTCAGGGAGGGGCGGAATCAGGGGTCCGCGCGGGTGCAGACGGAGAGCACCACGGCGTCCTGATCGCTCACCGACACCAGCGCATGGCCCATGTCGCTGTCGAAGTAGATGCTGTCGCCCTGGGCCAGGGCCAGGGGCTCGTAGAATTCGGTGTAGAGGCAGATCTCGCCGTCGAGCACCATCAGGAACTCCTCGCCGTCGTGGCGCACCCACTCGCTGAACTCATCGAAACTGCGCGCACGTACGATGGTCTTGAAGGGGATCATGCGCTTCTGCGCCAACTCGCAGCTCAGCAGCTCGTGCTCGTAGGTGGGCGTGGGGTGGTGCTGGCCGCCACCGCTACGGGTCAGGTCGCGCCGGCCCATGGTGCGCGGCTGGGCGCGCGGCGGCGTCAGCAGCTGCGGCAGGTCGATGCCCAGCCCGTTGATCAGCTTCTGCACGGCGGTGAAGGTGGGCGAGATCTGGTCGTTCTCGATCTTGGAGAGCGTGGAGCGGGCCAGGCCGGTGCGCTGGCTGACGTCCTCGAGGGTCCACTGGTTGGCCAGGCGCAGCTCCTTCAGCCGCTCGCCGAGGCGCAACGGCTCCACGAGGGGCTTGCGGCCGGACGCGATGCGCAGCGCGGCCTCCTGGTCGGTGGTCGTGGTCATGGCGGGTTCACTATCGGAAACTGAGTTTCCTGAAAGCGTACCACAAAAGCCCGGTGACGCCGGCATCGCGGAAGCGACGCCGACGCAGGGCGTTCACGACACGGTTCAGTCGCCGAAGGGCAATCCGAGCAGCGCCTTGACGTGGGCCTCGGCGCTGCGCCCCAGGGAGTCGAGGTCGTAGCCGCCTTCCAATACCGAGACCAGCCGGTTGTCGGCATACAGGGCGGCGATCTCCATGGCCAGGTGGGTCACCCAGTGGTAATCCGCCTCGTCCAGGCACAGCTCGGCCAGCGGGTCGTCGCGGTGGGCATCGAAACCGGACGAGAGCAGCACCAGCTCGGGCTTGAAGGCATGCAGGGCGGGCAGCCAGTCGTCCTCGATGGCGCGACGGAAGGCGGCGCTGTCGGTGCCGGCCTCGAGCGGCGTGTTGACCACGTTCTGCCACTCGCTGCGCAGGTAGCGCCAGGGATAGAAGGGGTACTGGAAGCTCGTGCAGACCAGCACATCGGGGTCGTCCTTGAAGATGTCGATGGTGCCGTTGCACTGGTGGACGTCGAAATCCAGGATCGCCACGCGTCGGGCGCCGTACCTGGCCCGTGCATGGGCGGCACCCACGGCGACGTTGTTGTAGAAGCAGAAGCCCATGGCGTCGGTGGCCTCGGCGTGGTGGCCGGGCGGGCGAACCGCGCAGAAGACGTTGTCGGCCTGGCCGCGGAACACCTGGTCGACGCCACGAACCACCGCCCCGGCGGCCACCCGCGCGGCGCGCAGGCTGTCGGGGTTCATCAGGGTGTCACTGTCGAGCGTGACAATGCCGTGTTCGGGCACGCACTTGTCCAGAGCGCGCAGGTGGCGCAGCGGATGCACGCGCGCCAGTTCCTCTTCGCTTGCCGGACGGGCCTCGGACTGCATGGTCTGCTGCAGCACGCCGGCGAGCGCCAGCCGGGCGCGGATCGCCTCCAGACGCCGCGGACTTTCGGGGTGCTCCGGCCCCATGTGGTGCAGGTCACAGTCGGGGTGCGTGATGTAGGCCGTGATCATGGGCGCGCTCCAAAATGACTGAAGTCAGCTTAATGTTCGCAACCCCTTGCACGAAAGTGCCCATAAGTCGTACACAGGGGGAGGCAACCGACCTGGTGGAGGCAACGACTTGGGCACCCGATTCCTGCGGCACTTCTTCGAACCCCGCACCGTGGCGGTCATCGGCGCTTCCGAGAAGGCACACTCCATCGGCGGCCTGGTGATCCGCAACCTCCAGGACGCCGGCTTTCCCGGCCCGATGTGGGCCGTCAACCCCAAGCGCTACGAGACGGTGTTCGGTTGTCCTTGCGTGGCGCATATCCGCGACCTGCCGGAGACGCCCGACCTGGCGGTGGTCGCCACCCCCGCCCACACCCTGCCCAAGGTGATCACACGGCTGGGGCGCGTCGGCGTGAAGGCGGCCCTGGTACTCTCCGGCGGTGCCCATCTCGACGAGGCCGAGAGCGAGCGGGGCTCGATCCGCGAGCGGATGCTGGCCGCCGCCCGGGAGTCCGGCATTCGTGTGCTGGGCCCGGAGTGCATGGGGCTGATCGTGCCCGGACGCAAGCTCAACGCCTCCTATGCCAGCCAGCCGGTCAAGGCGGGCAAGGTCGCCTACTTGGGCCAGTCGGGGATGCTCGGCAACGCCATGATCGACTGGGCGGCCGGGCGCGGCATCGGCTTCTCGCACCTGATCACCGTCGGCGACAGCGTCGACGTGATGCTTCCCGACCTGCTCGACTACATCAACCAGTTCGCCCCCACCCAGGCCGTGCTGCTGCACCTGGAGCGCATCCACGACGCCCTGCACTTCATGACCGCGCTGCGCGATGCCTCGCGCCACCGGCTGGTACTGACCATCAAGAGCGGCCGCACACCGGCCTCGGACCTCTCCAACCTGCCGCCCACGCCCGGCATCGCCAACCGCGACCTGGTCTTCGACGCGGCCTTCTCGCGCGCCGGCGTGGTTCGCGTCAACGACTCCGACGAGCTCTTCGACGCGCTGATGACGCTGTCGCAGATGAAGCCCCTCAAGGGCGACCGGCTGGCCATCGTCTCCAACGGCCTGGGCCCGGCGATGCTCGCCATCGACAAGCTGATCAGCGCCGGTGGCCGGCTGGCCGGCTTCACCCGTGGCACCCACGACGCCCTCTGCGAGGGCGACTTCGACATGAGCCGGCCCGGCGAAAACCCCGTCGACCTGGGCGGCAACGCCACCCCGGAGAAGTTCGTGGAGGCGCTGGAGATCGTCGCCGCCGACCCCGGCGTGGATGCCGTGCTGGTGGTCCACGCGCCGACCCGCCTGGCCCCGTCGAAGACCACCGCCCAGGCGCTGATCGCCAATCGCAAGCGCTTTCGGCGCAACCTGCTGACCAGTTGGATGGGCCTGGAAGGGGCGCTCTACGCCCGTCACGAATGCAGCCTGGCCGGCATTCCCACCTATGTCTCGCCGGAAAAGGCGGTCAAGGCCTTCATGCACATGGTGGACTATCAGCGGGTCCAGGCGCTGCTGCAGGAGACGCCGCCGAGCCTGCCGTTCACCACCACGGCGGACATCCGCGCCGCGTGTCGCACGCTGATCGCCCGTGCCAAGGCCGAGGGGCGCGACAATCTCTCCCATTCCGAAACCGCGCAGGTGCTCGAGGCCTACGGCATTCCCGTGGCGCCGAGCCGCTACGTGCACAACGCCGAGGAGGCCGCCGCGGCGGCCCGCGACTTCACGGGACCGAAGGCGCTCAAGGTGGTCCACGAGGGCAACTGCGTGCCGTTCCGCTATCGCCGCCACCCGCACAAGCTGTCCGCCGGTCTGCTGCAGGACCTGGAAACGCCCGAGCAGGTGGCCGAGGGCGTGGCACGGCTCGGCGAGAAGCTGCATGAGAAGTTCCCCGACCTGATGGTCCGTGAGTACTGCCTGCAACCCATGCAGCGCGGCAAGCACTCACTGCAGGTGTGCGCGGGCATCACCCGCGACCCGGTGTTCGGGCCGGTCATCGTCTTCGGCATCGGCGGCTACAAGGTCAACGTCCTGGCCGACCGACAGGTGGCCCTGCCGCCGCTCAACATGACCCTGGCCGCCGACGTGGTGGGGCGCACCCACGCCGCGCGACTGATCCGCGAGCACTCGAGCGACCCCGAGCGCGACCTGGACCGGCTCTGCCAGCTGTTGGTCAAGCTCTCGCAGATGGCCTCGGACCTGCTCGAGCTGCGCGGCCTCGAGCTCAACCCGCTGCTGCTCAACCGTGACGGCATCCAGGCGGTGGACTACGCCATGGACCTCGGCGCGCCGGCGCGCTTCGCGATCATGCCCTACCCCGAGGAGCTGCGTGAATGGGTCACCCTGGCCAACGGCATGGAGGTCGAGGTGCGCCCCATCCGCGCCGAGGATGCCCCGCTGATCACCAGCTTCCACCGGCAGCTCTCGGAGGAGAGCATCCGCTTTCGCTACTTCCACAACAAGGCGGACCTGACCCAGCGCGACCTGTCGATCCTGTCGCACATCAACTACGACCGGCAGATGGCCTTCATCGCCGAGCACAAGCGGCCGGACGGCGGCAAGGAGATGCTGGGCGTGGTGCGGGTGTGGAACGACCCGGACAACATCCGCACCGAATTCTCGATCATCGTGCGCGACGACATGACCGGCGTGGGGCTCGGCAGCCTGCTGATGAACAAGATGATCGCCTACTGCAAGAGCGTCGGCACCCTCGAGATGATCGGCAAGATCATGGTCGACAACCACCCGATGCGGGCCTTGATGAAGCACCTCGGCTTCCGCTGCCGCTACAACATGGAGGAGCAGGTGGTGGACGCGGTGCTGCGGCTCAACGAGCCGGAGAGCGAGTGGCAGCGGCATCGCCTGGAGAGCCTGCCCGACTGACGCGGGCCGGAAAAACGTCAGCCCCCGCGCATGGCGGGGGCCGGGTGACAGGCATCATCGCTTGCTGGCCCAGGATTCTGCCGGTCAGGGCGCCAGCCGGAAGCTGTGCCACTGGCTGTCGCGCTGCTCGAAGCGGATGCGGTCGTGCAGGCGGCTGGGCTGGCCCTGCCAGAACTCGTACATCTCGGGAATGAGGCGGTAGCCGCCCCAGTGCACCGGACGCGGCACCACCTGCCCCTCGTAGGCCTGCTCGAAGCGGTGCTGCCGCTCCTCGATCCATTGCCGATCGGGAATCACCACGCTCTGGGTGGCGATCCAGGCGCCCAACTGGCTGGCCCGCGGGCGGCTCTCGAAGTAGGCGTCCGACTCCTCGGCGGCGACCTGCTCGACGCGCCCCTCGATGCGCACCTGGCGGGAGAGCGACGGCCACCAGAAGACCATGGCGGCGTACGGCACATTGGCCAGCTCGCTGCCCTTGTGGCTGTGGTAGTTGGTATAGAAGACCAGGCCGTGCTCGTCGCAGCCCTTGAGGAGCAGCACGCGAGCATGCGGCAACCCCTGGCTGTCGGCCGTGGCCAGGGTCATGACGTTGCCTTCCTCGCCCTCGACCTCCAGCGCCAGGGTCATCCACTCGTCGAACAGGACCAGGGGGTCGTCGGGCACCTGCTTCTCGTCCAGCCGTCCCCCTTCGTAGTCGCGGCGGATGTCGGCGATGTTGCGTGTCATGGTGATCTCCTCATCGTTTCGTATATGGTCGCCGCTGCGCGGGTGGAGCACAACCCGATTCCCCGTGGCCGTTGCGCGTCAGCCCAGCTGCGGTGAGAGGCGTGGCGCCCGGCCTCAGTCGCCCCGCCCCGCCTTCAGCTGCCGACTGCGGAAGCGCGCATAGAACGTGCAGCCCGCAAACAGCGCCAGGGCACTCAGCGCCTCCAGCCCTCCCCACAGGCCCTGGCCGGGCAGGGTGGCGACCATCACCCCTTGGGCGAAGTAGAGCAGGCTGACGAAGGCCAGCCAGACGTGCCCGCGCGGCCGCCGGCCGAGGATCGAGGGCAGGAAGAGCACCAGCGGCAGGACACGGATCAGGATCGGGGTCAGCGGACTGTCGCCGACACGCATCGACAGCCCGCCCCACACCAGCAGCACCAGCAGCACGGCCATGCTGCCAAGCACCAGGCGCCGGGCTCGCTCGGTCAAGGCATCGAGGCCATGCTGCGCCTCCAGGTCTTCCAACCAGCGCTTCATGAGACCTCCCTCCGGTGGTGCAGCGCCAGGGCCAGGCGTGCGATACGCTGCCCCTGGGCGCGCACCAGGTGGCGCTCATGGTCGTCCAGGGGACGGTCGCTGCGCTGGCCGGCCAGGTGACTGGCGCCGTAGGGGGTGCCGCCCGTGGTGGTCTCCATCAGCTCGGTCTCACGGTAGGGGATGCCGGCATAGACCATGCCCAGGTGCAGCAGCGGCAGCAGCATCGAGATCAGGGTCGTCTCCTGGCCGCCGTGCAGGCTGGCGGTGGAGGTGAAGGCGGTGGCCGGCTTGTCGACCAGTGCGCCGCCGAGCCACAGCTCGCTGGTGGAATCGACGAAGTACTTGAGCGGCGCGGCCATGTTGCCGAAGCGGGTGGGGCTGCCCAGCGCCAGGCCGGCGCAATGGCGCAGGTCGTCAAGGCTGGCGTAGACGGCCCCTTCGGCGGGAATCTCCGGGTCCACGGCCTCGCAGGTCGGCGACACCGGCGGCACGGTGCGCAGGCGCGCGGCGATGCCCGGGCAGGACTCGACGCCGGCGGCCAGCTGCTCGGCCATGGTGCGTGTGGCGCCGTAGCGGGAGTAGTAGAGGATCAGAACGTAGGGCAGGGAGTCGCTCATCCGGGCTCCTGAGGGCGGGTGGGGCGGGCTGGCGGGGAGATCAGTCGGCATCCACGAGGGCAAGCACGTCTTCCGGCGGGCGACCGAGCACGGCGCGCCGGCCGTCGTCGGCGATGGGGCGCTCGAGCAGGCGGGGGTGCGCGACCAGCGCCGCGATCACCTGCTCCTGGTCGTGGAGGTCGACGTCGAGGCCCTGCCACTCCGGCTCCTGGGTGCGCACCAGGGCCTGGCCATCGGCGTCGAGCCGCGACATCAGGTCACGCAACTCGGTCTCGCTGAGCGGCTCGTCCAGGTAGCGGCGAATGTGCACCGCGACGCCGCGCGCCTCCAGCAGGGCCAGGGCCTGGCGCGACTTCGAGCAGCGGGGGTTGTGGTACAGGGTGATGATGGGCATGCCGGTTCCTCGTTCCATGACGGAAGTGGCGGCCATTGTAGAGGGGCTCGGCCATCGCTCACAACTGCACTCTCACAACGGCGCTTCGGGCTCGGCCGCCTCGCCAAGCCGCCGGTAGACCCAGGCCTCCTCGCCGCCGGCGAGCGCCACCCGCACGCGCTCGTAGCGCAGGCCGAGGCGTTCGTAGCGGTCGAGGCGGGCGAGCTCCGCGGCGTCGACCTCGATCACCAGCCCCTCCACCGTCTCGCCGGGCGCCTCGGCGATGTCGAGCCCCTCGCGGCGAAAGCCCGCCAGCACGGCCGGCTGCGGGTCGCCGACGCGCCCGTAGACCAGCCAGCGTACCGGCGCATGGCGCAGCGTGCCGTAGACGAAGACCGCATGGCTGCCGGGCTCGATGGGCGGCAGGTGGTCGGGGCGGTCGTAGGTGAAGGGGCTGAGCAGCGTCCACCACAGCCAGGCGGCGAGCGCCAGGGGCGATATCAGAAGCAGCAGCGCCAGGAGACGGAGCAGGGGCATGGTGTGGCCTCGAAGCGACGGAGCTGACTATCCTGCCATGCCGGACACGTCGACTTAAGCCGGCCGGCCCCCTCTGCTAGCATGGAAGGTCGACACACGACCCGGGAGGTGGCCCATGACGCAGTCGGCGCACAACGATCCGGACTTTCGCGCGATGATGGGGGACGTCCAGCCGCTGAAACGCCAGGCCAACCGGGCCGACCCGGGCCGATCGCGCCGCGCGCCCAGCGAGGCGCAGCTGGCCCGGCGCGAGAGCGCCCAGGCCGAGGGGGAGGACGACAGCTTCCTCTCCGACGACTTCGTCGAGCTGCTACCGCCCTTCGACCCCATCGAGTACCGCCGCGACGGCATCCAGCAGGGGGTGGTGGACCGCCTGCGCCACGGCGGCTATGCGGCCCAGGCGCGGCTGCACCTGCTGCGCCGGCCGCTCACCGAGTGCCGCCGCATCCTCCCTGCGTTCATCCAGGAGGCTCACGCCCACGACCTGCGCTCGGTTCTGATCGTGCACGGCCGCGGCCGCGAGATCGACAGCGCGCCCAACGTGCTGCGCTCCTACCTGGCCAAGTGGCTGGCCCAGTTCGAGGAGGTACAGGCCTTCGTCTCGGCCCAGCAGGCCGACGGCGGCCTCGGCGCCACCTGGGTGATGCTGCGCAAGAGCGAGCGGGCGCGCGCCGCCAATCGCGAACGCCAGCAGAAGCGGCGCGGCTGACGACAGCCACGGACGACAACGCCGGCCCAGGAGAGGGGCCGGCGTTGTCGGCGGTGTCGCCTCGGGGCTGACCCGTGGACAGGTCTGCGAGGAGGCGCTGTGAACCCTTCCCTGGGCGCTACATTTGCCATCCATGGCAAATGACCTCCTCTACGACCTGTCTCCGGCGCCCCTCGTCATGTTGCCGCTCGATGAGGTTGGCCCTACTCTCAGGCCAGGGCCGGTTCAGCCTCGTGAATCGCTTCGCGCAGCCGGTGACGGAACAACGGCTCGGGCTCGTCCACGGCCGGCTGGTAGGCACGGCTGAAGGCGTTGAGCGCGCGCAGGGCGTCCTCCAGCCACTGGTCCTCACGCAGCGAGAGGGCATCGAAGCCGCAGCGGGTCAGGTAGAAACACTGGTCCACCAGCACATCGCCGATGGCGCGGATCTCGCCCGTGTAGCCGTAGCGCTCGCGCAGCAGCCGGGCCAGGGAGTAGCCGCGACCGTCGGTGAACTTGGGAAAGTCGACGGCGATCAGCGGCGCCGTCACCAGCTCTGCGGCGAGTTCCGGCGTGAGCTCGGTGTCGCTGGCCAGCCACGGCGCCAGGCGATCGCTGGCGTCCTGCGCCTGCCACAGCGACAGCGGGACGATGGCCGGCGTCTCGGGCAGTGCGGCCTCGGCGTCGCGGACCAGGGTCCAGCGGTCCTCGGCAGGCTCTCCCTGGCGGATGAAGGGGCGTGAGGCAGTGGCTTGATCAGGCATAGACCCGCTCCTTGAAGGGTTTGAGACCGATGCGGCGATAGGTGTCGAGGAAGGTCTCACCGTCGTGGCGCTCGCCGACGTAGACCTGCAGCACCTTGTCGATGACCTCCGGGACGCTGTCGCGGTAGAACGAGGGACCGAGGATCTTGCCCAGCGACGACTCGTTGCCCTGGGCGCCGCCCAGCGAGATCTGGTAGAACTCCTCGCCCTTCTTGTCGACGCCGAGGATGCCGATGTGGCCGACGTGGTGATGGCCGCAGGCGTTCATGCAGCCGGAGATGTTGAGCTCCAGCGGCCCCAGGTCGTAGAGGAAGTCGAGGTCGTCGAAGCGCTCCTGGATCGCCTGGGCGACGGGGATCGACTTGGCGTTGGCCAGGGCGCAGTAGTCGCCGCCCGGGCAGCAGATCAGGTCGGCCAGGGTGCCCACCGTGGGGTTGGCCATGCCGAGCGCGTCCAGGCGGTGCCAGAGCGCCTCGAGGCGATCGAGCGGCACGTCGGACAGCACCAGGTTCTGCTCGTGGGTGACGCGCAGCTCGCCGAAGCTGAACTCGTCGGCCAAGTCGGCGACCTGGTGCATCTGCTCCCAGGTCACGTCGCCGGGGGAGTGGCCGCGGCGCTTGAGCGACAGGGTCACCGCCTTGTAGCCGGGCACCTTGTGGCCGTGCACGTTGTTGGTGACGAAGCGGGCGAAGGCGCGGTTCTCCGCGCGCAGTCGCTCGAAGTCGGCCTGGGCCGAGGCCGGCACCTCGCGGCGCTCGGGATCGGCGAAGTGCGCCGCCATCGTCTCGATCGCCTCACGGGTCAGCGTCTGGGGACCGTCCTTGAGGTGCGCCCACTCGGCGTCGACCCGGCGGCGGAACTCCTCGACGCCCAGGGCCTTCACCAGGATCTTGATGCGCGCCTTGAACTTGTTGTCGCGGCGGCCGAACTGGTTGTAGACGCGCACCAGCGCCTCGAGATAGGTGAGCAGGTGCTGCCAGGGCAGATCCTCGCACACCACCTCGCCGATCATCGGCGTCCGCCCCAGGCCGCCGCCGGCCAGCACCTTGACGCGCACCTCGCCGTGCTCGTCGCGCCACAGCCGCAGCCCCACGTCGTGCACCTGGATGGCGGCGCGATCCTCGTCCGCTCCGGTCACCGCGATCTTGAACTTGCGCGGCAGGTAGGCGAACTCGGGGTGGAACGTCGACCACTGGCGGATCAGCTCGCACCATGGGCGCGGATCGACCTCCTCGTCTTCCGCCACGCCGGCGAACTGATCGGTGGTGGTGTTGCGGATGTCGTTGCCGCTGGTCTGGATCGAATGCATCTGCACGCTGGCCAGCTCGGCCAGCATGTCGGGCACCGTCTCCAGCTTGGGCCAGTTGAGCTGCAGGTTGGTGCGGGTGGTGAAGTGGCCATAGCCGCGGTCGTAGTCGCGCGCCAGGTCTCCCAGCTTGCGCAGCTGGTAGGAGGCCAGCATGCCGTAGGGAATGGCGATGCGCAGCATCGGGGCGTAGCGCTGGACATAGAGCCCGTTCTGCACGCGCAGCGGCAGGAATTCCTCTTCGCTGAGCCGCCCGGCCAGATAACGGTTCATCTGGTCGCGGAACTGAGCGACGCGTTCATTGACCAGGGTCTGATCATGGGTGTCGTAGCGATACATTCGGCCGGTCCTGCTGCAGAGAGATTGGCGAATCGTCAGGGGGCACCATACCGCCCCGGCGTTATTCTATGAAAGAATAAATATTTATACTTTTTATTCAAAAAAGAATATATGGAATGTCATCCTGCCAGCCTCGCGGCTAGACCTCAAGCCGCTGCCAGCGTCGGCGCTGCCAGATCAGCGCGAACCACGCCGAGTTGAGGCAGCGATAGCCGAGCTGCACCCACCAGATGCCGAGCAACCCCTGGTCGAGGGCGACGCCCACCCACCAGGCGAGCGGCAGAAACACCAGCCACTGCAGGGTCAGGGTGGTGGTCATCACGGTGCGGTTGGCGCCGGCACCGAGCAGCGCCTGGCCGAGCACCAGGGCAGCGGCATCGAGCACGATCATGGCGGCGGTGAGCTGCAGCGGCACGCGGCCCAGGGCCACCAGGCCAGGGTCATGGAGGAAGAGCCCCAGCACGGCGTCGGGCCACAGCGCCATGGGCAGGGCGAGGGTCGCCAGGCACAGCCAGGCCAGGCGCACCACGTCCCAGCCCCAGCGGTGCGCGTCGCGGTGGGCCTGGCGTCCCAGCGCCTGGCCGACGAGGCTCATGGCCGCCATGCCGAGCCCCACGCCGGGCAGGATCAGCAGCAGCGAGAGGTTCACCAGCACGTGCCCCACGGCCACGCTGGCGGTGTCGATCCGCCCGAGGATCCAGAACAGCACCGCGTAGCCGCCCGCGAACCACAGCTGCTGGAAGGAGTGGGGCGTGGCCAGGCGCAGGGTGGTGAGAAAGGTCAGCCGCTGCGGAAAGTCGCCGAGGAAACCGCTCGATCGGGCGTGGCGGGCGCTCACCGCAGCCCAGATGACAAACCCCGCGTAGAGCGACAGGGTGGTACCGGCACCGGCGCCGGCGGCGCCCATGGCCGGCAGCCCCAGGTAGCCGAAGATGAGCACCAGGCTCGCCAGCACGTTGATTGCGTGCATCACCAGGATGATGCGCAGGTAGATACGGGTCTGCTGGATGCCGTTCCAGTAGCCGCGGAAGCAGAAGATCATCGCCACCGCGGCGAGCGACACCACCCGCCAGCGGAAGTAGTCGACCGCCTCGCCATGCACCGCCGGGTCCTGATTGATCAGCGCTAGCAGTGCGGGTGCCTGCCACAGGCAGAGCAGGGTGATCGGCACGGCGAGCAGCGCCGCGATGACGAGCCCGGCATTGAGCGGCACGGCCAGCCGCCGCCAGTCCTCCTCGCCGTGGCGCCGTGCCGTCTGTGCCTGCACGCCAGAGGAGAGGCCGAACACCAGGGCGGTGATCAGGAACATGGCGTAGCCGCCGATGCCCACGCCGGCCAGCGGCGTCTCGCCGAGCGAACCCACCAGCGCCGCATCGATCAGGTTGATCAGGCTCTGCGAGAGCATGCCGGCGATGATCGGCAGCGCCAGGCGCAGGATGCGCTGCCGTCGTCGCGGGTCGAGTCGCAGTCGCTCCAATCGCTCGCCTTGGCCCAGCGCCTTCATGCCGGGTCGTAGGAGAGCACCGGCGAGAGCCAGCGCTCGAGCTCCTCGACGGCCATGCCCTTGCGCTCGGCGAGCGCCTCGACCTGGTCGCGGGTGATCTTGCCCGTGGCGAAATACTTCGATTGGGGGTGCGAGAAGTACCACCCGGAGACGGCCGCCGCCGGCCACATGGCGAAGCTGTCGGTGAGCTCGATGCCGGCGTTGGCGGTGGCATCGAGCAGGCGGAACAGCCGGGCCTTCTCGGTATGGTCGGGGCAGGCCGGATAGCCCGGCGCGGGGCGGATGCCCTGGTACTTCTCGGCGATCAGCGCCGCGTTGTCGAGCGTCTCCTCGGGCACGTAGGCCCAGAACTCCTTGCGTACCCGCTCGTGCATGCGTTCGGCAAAGGCCTCGGCCAGACGGTCGGTGAGTGCCTGGACGAGGATGGCGTTGTAGTCGTCGCCGGCGGCCTTGTAGCGCTCGGCGAGCGCCTCGACGCCGTGACCGGTGGTCACCGCGAAGCCGCCGATCCAGTCGGCCTTGCCGCTCGGCTCGCCATGGTCGTCGTAACGGGGCGCCACGAAGTCGGCCAGGCTGTAGCAGACGCCATCGCGGTTCTTGGTGGTCTGCTGGCGGATGTGGCACAACCGCTCGATCACCTCGGAGCGCGACTCGTCGGCATACACCTCGATGACGTCGTCGTCGACGCTGTTGGCCGGCCACAGGCCGATCACGCCGCGGGGGTGCACCAGCCGCTCATCGATCAGCTTGCGCAGCATCGCCCGGGCATCGGCATAAAGCTGGCGGGCCGCTTCGCCGACCTTGTCGTCATCGAGGATCTTGGGGAACTTGCCGGACAGCTCCCAACTCAGGAAGAAGGGCGTCCAGTCGATGCGCTCGACGAGCTCCTCAAGGTCGTAGTCGTCGAACACCTTGAGTCCGGTGAAGGTCGGCCGCGGCGGCGTGTAGCCGGCCCAGTCTATGGACGGCTTGCGGCGACGCGCCTCGGCGTAGCTCAGGTCGGCGGCCTTGGGACGGCGCTTGGCGTTGCGCGCGCGCACCGTCTCGTAGTCGGCGCGCACCTCCGCGACATAGGCCTCTTTCAGGCTCGGCGACAGCAGCTTGCCGGCCACCCCCACGGCGCGCGAGGCGTCGGCCACGTAGATCACCGGATGCGCGTAGCCAGGCTCGACCTTCACCGCGGTGTGCGCCTTGGAGGTGGTGGCGCCGCCGATCAGCAGCGGGAGCGTGAAGCCCTGGCGCTGCATCTCCTTGGCCACGTGCACCATCTCGTCGAGCGAGGGGGTGATCAGGCCGGAAAGGCCGATGATGTCGGCGTTCTCCTCGCGCGCGGTCTGCAGGATCTTCTCCGCCGGTACCATCACGCCGAGGTCGATCACCTCGTAGTTGTTGCACTGCAGGACGACACCCACGATGTTCTTGCCGATGTCGTGGACATCGCCCTTCACCGTGGCCATGACGATCTTGCCCTTGGCCCGCGTGTCCTGATTCCTGGCTTTCTCCGCCTCGATGTAGGGGATCAGGTAGGCCACCGCCTGCTTCATGACGCGGGCCGACTTGACCACCTGGGGCAGGAACATCTTGCCGGCGCCGAACAGGTCGCCGACCACGTTCATGCCATCCATCAGCGGCCCCTCGATCACCTCGATGGGACGCGTCGCCCGTTGGCGGGCAAGTTCGGTGTCTTCCTCGATGTAGGCGGTGATGCCCTTGACCAGCGCGTGCTCGATGCGCTTCTCCACCGCCCAGGAGCGCCACTCGAGGTCCTCCTTCTTCGCCGCGCCCGAGCCGTCGCCCTTGTACTTCTCGGCCAGGTCGACCAGGCGTTCGGTGCTGTCGCTGCGGCGGTTGAGCACCACGTCCTCGACGGCCTCGCGCAGCTCCTCGGGCAGGTCGTCGTAGACGGCCAGCTGGCCGGCGTTGACGATGCCCATGGTCAGGCCGGCGCGGATGGCATGATAGAGGAACACCGAGTGGATCGCCTCGCGCACCGGGTTGTTGCCGCGGAACGAGAAGGAGACGTTGGAGACGCCCCCCGATACCATGGCATGCGGCAGGTGCTCGCGGATCCAGCGCGTCGCCTCGATGAAGTCCACGGCGTAGTTGTCGTGCTCCTCGATGCCGGTGGCGATGGCGAAGATGTTGGGGTCGAAGATGATGTCTTCCGGCGGGAAATCGAGCTCATCGACCAGCAGCCGGTAGGCGCGCTGGCAGATCTCGGTCTTGCGCGCGAAAGTGTCGGCCTGGCCGGCCTCGTCGAAGGCCATCACCACCACGGCGGCGCCATGGCGGCGGCAGACCGTGGCCTGCTCGCGGAAGGCCGCCTCGCCCTCCTTGAGCGAGATGGAGTTGACCACCGCCTTGCCCTGCACGCACTTGAGGCCCGCCTCGATGATCTCCCACTTGGAGGAGTCGATCATGATCGGCACCTTGGCGATGTCGGGTTCGCCGGCGATCAGGTTGAGGAAGCGCACCATCGCCTCCTGCGACTCCAGCATGCCCTCGTCCATGTTGACGTCGATCAACTGGGCGCCGCTTTCCACTTGCTCGAGGGCCACCTCCAGCGCCGTGGTGTAGTCCTCCTCGACGATCAACCGCTTGAAGCGCGCCGAGCCGGTGACGTTGGTACGCTCGCCGACGTTGACGAACAGCGACTCGGCGCCGATGTTGAAGGGCTCGAGCCCCGACAGACGACAGCTGCAGGGAATCTCCGGCACCGGGCGGGGGGCCACCCCCCGGATCGCCCGGTGGATGGCGGCGATGTGCTCGGGCGTGCTGCCGCAGCAGCCGCCGATGATATTGACCAGGCCGCTCTCGGCGAACTCGGCGACGATGGCCGCCATCTCCTCGGGACTCTGGTCATACTCGCCGAACTCGTTGGGCAGGCCGGCATTGGGGTGCGCCGAGACGAAGGTATCGGCCTTGGTGGCGAGCTCCGTCAGGTAGGGGCGCAGCTCCTCGGCGCCCAGCGCGCAGTTGAGGCCGATGGCGAGCGGCCGCGCATGGCGCACCGAGTTCCAGAACGCCTCGGTGGTCTGGCCGGAGAGGGTGCGCCCGGAGGCATCGGTGATGGTCCCGGAGATCATCACCGGCAGGCGCTCGCCGCGGGCCTCGAAGAGCTCTTCCAGGGCGTAGATGGCCGCCTTGGCGTTGAGGGTGTCGAAGATCGTCTCGATCAGGATCAGGTCGCTGCCGCCCTCGATCAGCGCCTCGGCCGCCTCGCGGTAGTTGTCGCGCAGCTCGTCGAAGGTGACGTTGCGCTTGGCCGGGTCGTTGACGTCCGGCGACAGCGAGGCGGTGCGCGAGGTCGGCCCGAGCACGCCGGCCACGTAGCGCGGCACGCCGCTCTCTTCGGCCACGGCGTCGCACGCCGCGCGGGCCAGGCGCGCCGCCTCGCGGTTGAGTTCGCCCACCAGGTCCTGCATGGCGTAGTCGGCCTGGGAGAGGCGCGTGCTGTTGAAAGTGTTGGTCTCGACGATGTCGGCGCCGGCCTCGAGGTAGTCGCGATGGATGCGCGTCACCAGGTCGGGACAGGTCAGCACCAGGAGGTCGTTGTTGCCCTTGAGGTCGCAGGCCCAGTCGGCGAAGCGCTCACCGCGGAAGTCCGCTTCCGAGAGTCCGGCATTCTGCAGCATGGTACCCATGCCACCATCGAGCATCAGGATGCGCTCGCCGAGGCGTTCGGTGAGTGAAGCGGTGAGGGCAGAGGGAACGGCGGCCATGGGTCGGATCGGTCTCCAGCACTGTGTCACGTCGAGGATGAGGGGCCACGGGTGCGTGTCGTTATGGTTCGAGCGCGGCCAGGTCGGCCCGCCATGGTAGCAAAAGCGCCGCGGCGAGGGCAGGGCGCCGGTGCAAAACCGACCAAAATAGTCGGGATTGTTTCGGCCGCCCCTTTTGCTTACCATGAGCACATGTCAATGACGGCCGCCCGGCAGCGCGGCGGCCAGGCCTGCGAGACTACCATGAGCGAGATCATCCAGATTACCGACAGCGCCCAGGGCTACCTCGCCGAACTGCTCGCGAAGCAGAACGTCGAGGGCATTGCCGTGCGCATCTTCATCACCCAGCCGGGCACCCCCTACGCGGAGACCTGCCTGGCCTACTGTCGTCCCGGCGAGGAAGAGCCGACCGACGAGCGCCTGGATCTCGAGAAGCTCGCCGTCTACGTCGACAAGCACAGCGTCCCCTTCCTCGAGGAGGCGGTGGTCGACTTCAACGCCGACCGCATGGGCGGCCAGCTCACCATCAAGGCCCCCAACGCCAAGATGCCCAAGGTCAACGCCGACAGCCCCTTGGAGGACCGCGTCAACTACGTCCTCTACAGCGAGATCAACCCGGGGCTGGCGGCACACGGCGGCGAGATCAAGCTGATCGAGCTGACCGAGGACCAGGTCGCCGTGCTCGCCTTCGGCGGCGGCTGCCAGGGCTGCGCGGCGGTCGACCTGACCCTCAAGGAGGGCGTCGAGCGCACCCTGATGGAGCGCATCCCCGAGCTCGCCGGCATCCGCGACGTGACCGATCATACGGACACGACCAACGCCTACTACCGCTGACGCCGACGTCAGCGCTGCCCCTCCGAAGGCTCCGCATCCGCGGGGCCTTCGCTGTTTTCGAGGGGGCCTCCGTCGTCCGCGGCGGTCACCGGAGCCTGCCACAGCCAGCGGTTGAGCTGCCCCTCGAGCTCACGCAGGCGCCGCGACTGCTCCTCGAGCAGCCGCCGCTGCTCGTCGATGCGCGCCTCCAGCAGCTCCCGCTCGCGCCGGCGCGTTTCGGCCCGCTCCTCGGCGCGACCTCGCGCCCAGTCGGTCTCGCGATGGCGCTTCTCCTCCTCGGCGAGGGCGCCGCGCGCCTCCTTGACCTGCTGCTGTAGCGCTTCCAGGCGCGACTCGAGCTGGCGTTCGCGCGTGGCGCGCGCCTTTTCCGCCGCCTGTCGCTCCTGGCGCGCCTCGTCGAGCAGCGCCATCAGGCGCGCCTCGGCGCTTTCGTGGCGCTGCTCCTCCTGGGCCAGCCGCTCGCGATGCTGCGCCTCGCGCGCCGCCAGCGTCTCACGCTGCGCCTCCATCCGCTGCGCGTGTTCGGCCTGCTGCCGCTCGAGCCGTTCGGTCAGGCGGCGCAGGCGCTCGCTCAGCCGGCTCGCCTCCTGCTGCAGCTGGTCGCGCTCGGCCTCGACCGTGGCCAGCTCCGCCGAGCGCGTCTCCAGGCGTTGCTGCGTCTCGCCCAGGTGGGCGGCCAGGGCCGCCTCGCGCTGGGCGGCATCCTCGGCCTGGCGCTCGGCGTCGCGCGCCGCCTCACACGCCGCCTCGACCCGCCGGTCGGCCTCCTGGCGATAGTGGGTGAGCGCCTCGCCGGCGGCTTCCTGGGCGTGCTGCCACAGGCGCTCGGCGAGCGACGCCACGCCCTCCGGCATGTCGCGGGCGGGTGGCGTATCGCGGTTCGCCTCGCGCCGCGCCCGCCACTCCCGCAGGTGCTCGCTGATGGTGGTGAAGCTCCCCGTGCCCAGCACCTCGCGCACCTTCTGCACGCTGGGCGTCTCGCCCTGGGCGAGCAGCGTGTCGATGGCCCGCTGCACGTCCTCGTACTGCACCCCGCTACGCGCCATGTCGCTCTCCTCGCTGATGCCGTGTCACTCGTCCGCGCCGTGCGCCCGCGCCTGGATGGGGCGAAGCCTACCCGGAAGGGCACGACAACGGAAGATTTTACATTTTATGTATTATCCATAATACACTATGATTTGCACAGAAAAAGCAAGATTACGCGGCTTATCTTGATAAATGACAGCGCAGCCCCGACAATCGTTGCGGCAGAGGCCAGCGGCGAGCGAGGCCTCGGGGATCACCAATGCAAGCAGGGAAGGGCAGAGGCGAGTGACGGGAGACGACTGGACACAATGGGGCTCGGCAGCCACGCAGGGGACAAGGGGTGAGTCGACATCGTCGACCGGTGAAGCTCATCTGCCCGCCTCGCCACGCGGCGTCACGGAAGCCGCCTTCCAGCCCGCCCCCACACCGACCTCGGCCGTGCCGCATATCGCCGCGCGCAGCGATGCCGAGGCCGTGGCCCACTGGCTGGCCGAGTATCGTGACAGCCCGCGCACCCAGCGCGCCTACCGCCGCGAGGCGGAGCGGCTGCTGCTGTGGCTGGGCGAGCGGGGCAGGAGGCTTGCCGAGCTGCGCCGCGAGGACCTCGATGCCTTCGAGGCGTTCCTCGCCGACCCGCGCCCTCGGCAGCACTGGGTCGGCCCGCCGCGACCGCGCAGCAGCGGCGAGTGGCGCCCCTTTCGCGGGCCGCTGTCGGCGGCGAGCCGGCGCCAGAGCCTGGTGATCCTGCAGGGCCTGTTCGCCTGGCTGCGGGAAGCCGGCTGGGTCGCCCACAATCCCTTTCGCCTGATGCGCGACAAGCGCCGGCGCCTCGACAACCGCCAGTCGCGCATCGAGCGCTACCTGGAGCGCCCGCTGTGGTGCTGGCTGTGGGCGTGGCTCAACCGCCCTCCGGAGGCGGGCGCCTCACCGCGGGCGCGCTTCGAATGGGGGCGGCGACGCTTCGTGTTCGGGTTCGCCTACCTGCTCGCCCCGCGCCTCAGCGAGATGAGCGCCGCGCGCATGCAGGACTTCCATCGCCGCGAGGGGCGCTGGTGGTGGCGGGTGGTCGGCAAGGGCGACAAGGCGGCGGCGATTCCCGTACCGCCGGATATGGTGACGCTGCTCGAGGCGTGGCGTGAGGCGCTGGGACTGGCGCCGCTGCCGGCCCCCACGGAAGAAACGCCGCTGCTGCGCGCCCTCGACGGTCGGCGCGCCCTCGGCGCCAACCGGCTCTACCGGCTGATCCGCGAGACCTTCCGCGAGGCCGCGGCGGCGCTGGCGGCGGAGCAGGGCGAGGCGGCGGACGAGGTGGCCCGCCTGCGCCAGGCCACACCGCACTGGCTGCGCCACACGGCGCTCACCCATCAGGCCCAGGCCGGCGTGGAGCTGCGCTTTCTCGCCGCCACCGCCCGGCATGCACGGCTCGACACCACGGCCCGCTACCTCCATGCCGAGGATGCCGAGTGGCACCGCCAGCAGGCCGGGCACGCCCTCGTCGTGCACGACGAGACACCCACGGAAGGATCGTGATGCCTCGGGCGAGGCGTTATAATGGGCACAACCCTTTCAAGGAGTCGCCATGAGTTCCGAGATCACCGCCGAACAGGCCCAGCAGGCGCTGCTGGAAGAGTTCGAGATGTTCGACAACTGGATGGACCGCTACCAGTACATCATCGACATGGGCAAGCAGCTGCCGGCCTTCCCCGAGGAGTGGAAGACCGACGAACGCAAGATCCGGGGCTGCCAGTCGAACGTCTGGCTGCACCACCGTCGCGACGGCGAGCGGCTCCACTTCGAGGCGATCTCCGACGCCGCCATCGTCTCGGGGTTGATCGCCGTGCTGATGCGCATCTACAACGACCGTCCGGCCGAGGAGATCCGCGCCACCAGCCCGCACTTCCTGCAGGACCTGGGGCTCGACAAACACCTCTCGCCGACGCGCAGCAACGGCCTGCACAGCATGCTCGCACGCATCTACGAGGTGGCCGAGGGGGAGGCCGCCTGACATCCCTCCGGCGGCGCGTCAGCGCGATGTCTCCTCGCGGCAGCGAAAGTGCTCGTCCAGTTCCGGATCGGCCCGACACAGCGCCTCGCTGGGCCCGCCGGGCACCGGGTCGATGCCGCCGTCACAGCCGGGATGGCAGCGAGCGATGCGCTGGGCCGCCAGCCAGCCGCCCTTGAACGGCCCATGCACGCGAAGCGCCTCCAGGGCGTAGTTCGAGCAGCTCGGCCAGTAGCGGCAGCGCGGACCGAGCAGGGGGCTCAGGGTCAGCTGATAGAGCCGGACCAGGCCGATCGGGACGAGCGTCAGCGCCCGGAACAGCCCGCGAGCCGGGCGCGCAAGCCAGGCGCGGCGGGGCATGGCTCAACGCCGCTCCGGGGCCTTGCCGTAGAGAGCCTCGGGATCGATCAGCGGCTCGCTGTCGACACGCGCCGCCTCGCCCTCCAGGGCCAGGTAGAAGCAGCTGCGCCGCCCGGTGTGGCAGGCGGGACCGGTCTGCTCGACCTGCAGCAGCAGGGTGTCGCCGTCGCAGTCGAGATGCGCCGCCCGCAGGTGCTGCTGCTGCCCCGAGGACTCGCCCTTGCGCCACAGCTTGCCGCGTGAACGCGACCAGTAGCAGACGCGCCCGGTACGTAGCGTCTCCTCCAGCGCTTCGCGATTCATCCACGCCATCATCAGTACCTCGCCGCTGTCATGCTGCTGGGCGATGGCCGGAATCAGGCCGTCGGCGTTGAAACGAGCGGCATCGAGAACGGCGCCGAGGGGGTGGCGCGCTTCGCAGTCGGCGCGCTCGAGTTGCTTGAACAGTTCGGCCATGGGCACTCCGGCAAGGGATCAGGCGTTGGCGGCAGCCTGCAGGCAGGCGTCGCAGCGACCCAGCAGTTCGATGGTCTGACGATCGACCCGGAAGCCCAGCTCTCGCGCTCGGCGATCGAGCTGGCTGTTGACGTCGTCCAGATGCAGCTCCTCGACCCGTCCGCACTCTCGGCAGATCAGCAACTGGAAGCCATGAGCGTGCTCGGGGCAGGGACAGGCGACGAAGGCATTGAGCGACTCGATGCGGTGCACCAGCCCCTGGTCGATGAGGAACTCGAGCGCCCGGTAGATGGTCGGCGGCCGCGCTGCGGCATGCTCGACGGCCAGGCGGTCGAGCAGCTCGTAGGCCTTCAGGCCGCCGCTGGCCCCGGCGATCATTTCGAGCACGCGACGCCGAATGGGCGTGAAGCGCACGCCGTGGCGTTGGCACTGTCGCTCCGCCTGCTCCAGCAGGCTGGGGGTATCGGTCATGGCGGGTCTACTGCGGCTTGAAACCGCCCCCATTCTACGCGCTGGCGGCGACCCCGGCCAGCGGGGCCGGCTCGCCGGCCGGCTGCAGCTCGCCGCGGCGGGCGAAGTGCTGCTGGGCAAAGGCGACGCGCGCCTCGACGCTCGCGCCATCGGGCTGACGCTCGATGAGGTCGAGACGGGCACGCAGTCCCTCGCCGTTGGCCATCTGGATGGCCAGGCCGGGGCGGGCGTTGAGCTCGAGCAGCATGGGGCCGCGGTCGCGATCGAGGACCATGTCGGTGCCCAGGTAACCGAGCCCGGTCATCTCGTAACAACCGGCGGCCAGCACCAGCAGGGTGCGCCAATCGGGAATCGCCAGGCTGGCCAGTTCATGGCCGGTGTCCGGATGATCCTCGCGCGTGCGGTCGAACTGCACGCCGCGCAGCGCCCGTCCCGAGGCGATGTCTAGCCCCACCCCGACGGCCCCCTGGTGCAGGTTGGCCTTGCCGTCCGAGGCCGCGGTGGAGAGGCGCATCATGGCCATCACCGGATAGCCACGGAACACGATGACACGGATGTCGGGCACCCCTTCGTAGGTATAGGCCGAGAGGTACGGATCGAAGTTGATCAGCGCCTCGATCACTGCCACGTCCGGCGAACCACCCAGCGAATAGAGGCCGGAGAGGATGTTGGAGGCGTGGCGCTCGAGGTCGTCGAGCGACAGGGCCGTGCCGCTCGGCTTGATGTAGCGCCCCTCCTCGACGCGCTCGATCACCAGGATCCCCTTGCCGCCACTGCCCTTGGCCGGCTTGATCACGAACCCGCCATGGCCATCCAGCATTTCGCGGATGTGCTTGACGCCGAACTGGGTGGTGACGGTGCCGATGAGCGCCGGCGTGGTGATCCCATGGCGCTCGGCAAGCAGCTTGGTCTTGAGCTTGTCATCCACCAGGGGGTAGAGCCGACGGTCGTTGTAGCGACCAATGTAACGGATGTTGCGGCGGTTCATGCCGATGATGCCGCGGCTGCGCAATTGCTTCGGCAATGCCCACATGGTGTCAATCCTCGGTGACTGGCTTGAAGCGCCGCAGCTCGAGCAGTCGATAGCCGGTATAGTTGCCGAGCAGCAGGATCAGTGCCATGAGTATCAGCTGAACCCCCAGGAAATTGAAGGTGATGTGGCGAATCCAGGGGTTGTTCATGGCGAGGTAGGCGAGCACCGCGGTGAGCAGGCTGCCGCTCCCCTGGATGAGCACCTCCTTGGGGCCTTCCTCCTCCCAGAGGATCGACATCCGCTCGATGGTCCAGGCGAGGATGATCATGGGGAAGAAGGTGATGGTCAGGCCGGCATTGAGCCCCACGCGGTAGGAGAGCACGGAGAAGATCGAGATGATGGCGATCACCGTGATGATGACCGCCGAGACCCGAGCCACCAGCAACAGGTTGAGGTAGGAAAGGTAGTTGCGGATCACCAGGCCCACCGAGACGACCAGCAGGAAGCCGATGAGGCCGGTGGGCAGCGTGGTCTGGATGAAGGCGAGGGCGATCAGCACCGGCATGAAGGTGCCGGAGGTCTTCACCCCCACCAGCACGCGCAGCAGCACCACGACCAGGGCGCCGATGGGGATCAGCAGGATGGTCTGGAAAATCGCCTGCTCCTCGAGCGGCAGGCTGTGAATCGAGAAATTGAGCAGGGTATCGTCGGCCAGTTCGTTGCGCACCGCCGCGGAGGCAGGCTGATTGTGCGTGATCATCGAGAAGCTGACCCGCGAGTTGGTACCGCCCAGCACCTCGAGCACGGCGCGGCCGCCGGTCTCCCACAGCAGCAGGTTGTCGGGGCGCCCCTGCTCGCCGCTGACCGGGTGGAAGAGGTCCCAGGTCTGCTCGTCCTGGAAGACCTGGATCCACGAGGTCAGGCTCTGGCGACGACGCCCGTCCTCGAGCAGCAGTCCACTCACCTCACGGGCCCGCACGCCCGCCTGGTTGAGTAGGCGAACCAGCAGGGGCGTGCGCTCGAACTGGGTCAACAGCAGGCGCGCGTTCTCGCCCTGGCGCTCCTCGGTGAAGTCGCGAATCAGCTCGCGGGCGAAGGTGTAGGGATCGGCGCTGCGCGCCCAGGCGCGCTCGATCACCTGGGCGGCGGCGGTGTCGTAGGGGCTCTCCCAGGTGCTGTCACGCAGCGGAGGGAGTGGCACGTCCTGCTGGCGGTCGTTGTCGGTGACCAAGAGGCGGACGGAGTAGTAGAGCTGCTGGCTGCCGGCCGCGTCGCGGGTCGACCACTGGGCGCGGCGGCCGCGCTCGTCCTGCAGGAACGACAGGCCATAGCCAGGCGATGCCGTGTTCTCGGTGAGGATGCGGTAGCCGCGCTGGTGGGTCGGCAGGGCGAGGTCCACCTTCACCGGGTCGCCAAGAGCAGTGAAATCGACGACGGCTTCCACCTCCCACACCTGGCGCTGCTCGCCGGGGGTCCAGGGCACTTCGAACTGGACATGTCGATGCACGCTCAGGCCGATACCCAGCGCCATCAGCAGTCCCACGATCAGATAGAAGGGCTTTCGTGACATGAATCTTCCTTGCAGGGGCAGGGCAAAGAGGCTGCGAGAGTAGCGAAAGGATCAGCCCTCTTCACCGCCAGGTTCGTCGCCTTCGTCCTCGGCCGGACGGCCGCTGGGAAACTCCGGGCGCGGGTGCAGATAGGATTCGGCGACGTCGATGAGCGCCAGATCCATCAGGAAGCGCCGACCGAGCAGCACGGGATAGTCGGGGTGGGTACGGTCGGCAAGGATGAACTCCACCGATTGCTGGATCGGCCCGAGCGTCATCAGCAGGCTCACCACCGGGCGAGAGTCCTGGCCGTCGGCCTGCGAGACACGCACCTGGCGTGCGACCGGCGCCTCGATCCATTCCTCGCGGACCGCGTCGACGGCCACGTCCTCATCGCTCAGCCCGAGCTTGAAGCGCACCCAGTCCTCGCCGTCGCGTTCGAAGCGTGTCACTTCCCTGGCAGACAGGGACGAGGTGTTGGCCCCGGAATCGATCCGTGCTCGCAGGTAGGTGCCGATGTCGGACAGGCCGACCCACTCGGCGCGACCGACCAGTGCCTTGCCGTCGAGCGGATCGCCGTCGGCCTCCCGACACTCGTTGGTGACCACGACCGTTTCCTCGCCCCGGCGAGGCAGGGCGCCGATATCACGGCGTAGGCGCTGCACCAGCTCGCCGACGTCACGGATGTCATCCGAGAGATTGACATGACGCCCATCGAGGCTCTCCAGGCGCGCATCGAGACGATCGCAGCGCGCCTCCAGGCTCTGCTCGAGGTGAGCCATACCGGCATTGAAGTCATCGGGGGTCAATCTCGGCTCCGGCTCTGACTGCGTACCTGGCACGAACGCGCAGCCTGACAGCAGGGACACCAGCAACCAGGTTGCGATCAGCGGAGTCGGGCGCATGAACAAGGAAACCTCTGGATGGAACGGAAGCGGAGAGAGGGCCAGACGGACAGGACGGGTGTCAATACATGCCGCGTAATGATACGGAGTCGACGGTAAGCTTGTCCACGCCAGTGAGAGGCACCGCCATGGAGCATTTAACATAATATACATTATGCGAACACGAACATGCCCCGGACTCTGCAGTGCCGTTGGCCAGCCAAGTTGCTGCGTGCACTCGGCAACCACATTCCCTGGCAGCCGATGCACGGCACCCCGAACCGCCAAGCGGTTCGGGGTGCGTCTGGATATGGCATGATGCGCGACGACTCACAGCGGCTTGCTGTCGTCGGCCTCCTCGTCGGCTGGTGCATAGGAACCGTCCGCGCGATGCACTTCCTTGCCGGTCAGGCCCGGGGTGAACACGCAGGCCAGGTGCATGGTCTTGGTCGCCCGCAGCAGGTGCTCGTCATGCTGATCGAGGATGTAGATGTCGCCCGGCTTGATCGGCCAGATCTTGCCGTCCGCCAGGGTCTCGACCTCGCCTTCACCCTCGATGCAGTAGACCGACTCGAAGTGGTTCTTGTAGTGGATATGGGTCTCGGTGCCGGCATAGATGCGGGTGATATGAAACGAGCACTCGCCGCCGTCGTCGGCCAGCACCAGGCGAGTGCTGTCCCAGTTGCCGTTCTCGGCCTTTACCAGGCGCTCGGTCTGCCGCGCTTCTTCCAGGTTGCGAACGATCATGGATGAACTCCGTGTATTGGGTGACGGGCCGGACAGCGAGTCGCCCGACCGATGACCGGCCCCCGCGCCGAGGATGGCGCGGGGGGTCTCCGCAGGCTATCAGCCCAACGCCTGCTTGGCGCTCGCTTCGACGATGTCGAGCCCTTCGAGCAGGTCCTCGTCGGGAATGGTGAGCGGACACAGGCACTTGACCACCTCACCGTCCTGGCCGCTGGTCTCGATGACCAGGCCGTTCTCGAAGGCCTTGGCGGTGATCTTGTCGGCGATCTCGCCGCTGCCCACGTCGATGCCGCGCATCAGGCCACGGCCGCGCTCGGAGGCCTCGATGCCCTGCTCGGTGAGCCAGGCGGCAATCTTCTGGAAGCGCTCGGCGACCACCCGCCCCTTGCGCTGGACGTCACGCTCGAGGGTGTCGTTGCTCCAGTAGTGGCGCATGGCGGCGGCGGCCGTGGCGAAGGCCAGGTTGAAGCCGCGGAAAGTGCCGTTGTACTGACCCGGCTTCCACTTGTCGAGTTCCGGGCGCATCAGCACGTGGGCGAACGGCAACCCAAAGCCGGAAAGCGACTTGGAGTTGGTGACAATATCCGGGGTGATGCCGGCATGTTCGAAGCTGAAGAACTTGCCGGTACGCCCGCAGCCTGCCTGGATGTCATCGACGATCAGCAGGATATCATGGGCACGGCAGATGCCCTCGAGCCGCTTGAGCCAGTCCAGGCCGGCGACGTTGATGCCGCCCTCGCCCTGCACCGTCTCGACGATCACCCCGGCCGGCAGGTCCAGGCCGCCGGACTTGTCGCCGAGCAGCTTCTCGAAGTAGTCGAGGGTATCGGCGCCATCGCCCAGGTAACCGTCATAGGGCATGAAGGCGGCACCCACGGTGGGCACGCCGCCGGTCGCCTCGCGGAACTTGCGGTTGCCGGTGGCAGCCAGGGCGCCCATGGTCACGCCGTGGAAGCCGTTGGTGAAGGTGACGATGTTGTGGCGTCCCTTGGCCACACGCGCCAGGCGAATGGCCGCCTCCACCGCATTGGTGCCGGTGGGGCCCGGCAGGTGCACCTTGTACTCCAGCCCGCGCGGCTTGAGGATCACCTCCTCGAGGGTCTCCAGGTAGTCACGCTTGGCCGCGGTCCAGAAGTCCAGGCCGTGGACGATGCCGTCGCTGTCCAGGTAGTCGAGCAGTGCCTGCTTGAGGTGCGGGTTGTTGTGGCCATAGTTGAGGGTGCCGGCGCCGGCCAGGAAATCGATGTACTCGCGGCCCTCTTCATCGGTCAGGCGCGCGTTCTTCGCCTGGGTAAAGACCACCGGGAAGGAGCGCGAGTAGGTCCGAACATTGGATTCCATGCGTTCGAGCGTCTGGGTCTGCATCGTGCGACCTCCTTGGGGTGAAAATGGCAAAACGGACGCCACGGATGGCCGAAGCGCGACCATCCGGGCAAAAGGATCTCGGGCGGAGGGGGTCAGAGACGGCTGGTCTCGAAGGGACCGATACGAACCAGGTTTTCGGGATCATGTTCGCCACCGAGCTGGTCCGTGGAGAAGTATTCTCGGCTGTTGAGGGGCGCCTGCCAGCGATCGGCGAGGCGGCGGAAGAGCCCCCAGGATGCCTGGTTGTCGGGGGTGATGGTGGTTTCCAGGTGGTGCACCTCGGCCAGGTCGGGGCGCGTCATCACCGCCTCGACCAGACGCCGGGCGAGGCCGGTTCCGCGGGCCTTCTCGCCCACCGCTACCTGCCACAGGAAGTAGGTATCGGGGGCATTGCTCTTCACGTAGCCGGAGACGAAACCGACGATTTCCCCCTCCTCGTTGGTCGCCACCGCGCAGGTGTCGCGGAACTGGGTGGCCAGCAGCAGATAGGCGTAGGCGGAGTTCACGTCCAGCGGCGGGCAGGACTTGACCAGTTCGTAGATCCCCCAGCCGTCATCCGGGTTGGGCTTGCGGATGAACAGCGGCGCGGCATCGCTGCCGACCACGGCATCGGCCACGCTGGGGCGGGCCAGGTCGGCAGAGGGTGTGAAGGGCTGCGGTGTCACGTTCATGGTTAGGCTTCGCTGTAGCGATGTCGATCGACATGATAGCAGGGCTTATCAGCAAATCAAAATGGCCATTATGACTCATGCAATATTCCATAACGCCAGATTATGGAAGTTCCCGCGCCCTGCCGGACTGCTCCCAGTCTAGTCCGGATGTGGCCTCAAGTGCCGCCCCCTAACCGGGCACCAAACGACGGCGGGCCACCCGCCCGGGTGGCCCGCCGCGCTGGGCAACACGGGGAAGCCTTCAACGCCGGCTGGGGGTGCGCAGCGTCACGAACTCCTCGGCACCGGTCGGGTGGATGCCCACGGTGGCATCGAAGTCGGCCTTGGTCAGCCCGGCGCGCACGGCGATAGCGATGCCCTGGATGATCTCCCCGGCCTCCTCGCCGACCATGTGG
The DNA here is from genome assembly GCA_004551485.1 of Billgrantia azerbaijanica. Lineage (GTDB taxonomy): Bacteria > Pseudomonadota > Gammaproteobacteria > Pseudomonadales > Halomonadaceae > Halomonas > Halomonas azerbaijanica. Next base: position 42,473 of record SBLD01000010.1, read on the forward strand.
GCGCCGACCACCACATCGCTGGCGTCATCCACGACGAGCTTCATCAGGCAGCGCTCCGGGCTGCCGGAGAGGGTGTGCTTGAGCGGGCGAAAGTCCGTGCGGTAGACGCGAATGGCGCCCAGCCGCTCGCGGGCGACCTCTTCCGAGAGCCCCACCGTGGCGATGTTGGGATGACAGAACACGGCCGTGGGAATCCTCTCGTAGTCGAGCGGGGCGGGCGCGGTGTCGCCGAAGTGGTGCTGCACCAGTTGCATCGCCTCGGCCAGCGCCACCGGGGTCAGCTCCGGCCCGCCGCTCACGTCGCCCAGCGCCAGGATGGAGGGCACCGAGGTCTCGTGGCGCTCGTTGACGCGCAGGTGGCCGCTCTCGGTGAGCTCGACGCCCAGCGCCTCCAGGCCCAGCTCCGTCAGGTGCGGCCGGCGACCGGTGGCGGCCAGCACGGCATCGACCTCCAGCCGCTCGCCGCTGGTCAGGGTCACCGCGAGGCCATCCTCTGCCTGATCGATACGCTCGATATTGGCCTCGAAATGCAGCTGCACGCCCTTCTTGGCCATCTCGTCGCGGGTGAACTCGCGCACCTCCCGGTCGAAGCCGCGCAGGAAGAGGTCGCGGCGGTAGACCAGGTGGGTCTGACTGCCCAGGCCATTGAAGATGCCGGCGAACTCCACGGCGATATAGCCGCCGCCGAGCACCAGGAAGCGCTCGGGGAAGCGCGCCAGGTCGAACACCTCGTTCGAGGTGACCACGTGTTCATTGCCCGGGAAGTCGGGCACCCAGGGCCAGCCGCCCACCGCTATCAGGATCTTCTCGGCGCTGAGACGCTCGCCGGCCACCTCAACGTGGTGCGCGTCCATCACGCGGGCCCGGCCGGTGATCAGCCGCACGCCGGCCTCATCGAGCAAACGCTCGTAGATGGCGTTGAGGCGCTTGATCTCGCTGACCTTGTTGTCGCGCAGCGTGGCCCAGTCGAAACGCGGCGCCGCGGGCAGCGTCCAGCCGAAGCCGGCGCTGTCGTCGAAGGCGTCATGGAAATGGGCCGCATAGGAGTAGAGCTTCTTGGGTACGCAGCCCACGTTGACGCAGGTACCGCCCAGGTAGCGCTCCTCGGCCACGGCCACCCGCGCGCCCAGGGCGGCCGCCGTGCGCGCCGCCCGCACCCCGCCGGAGCCGGCACCGATGACGAAGAGGTCGTAGTCGAAGTCTGACACGGCAGTCTCCTTGCTGGTGACATGGGGACCCGAGAGGGCCCCACCGGATGGCGCGATGATAGCAGCCCCGCCGCACCCTCGGGAGGGCGCGGTTGACGCAGCCACCACCCGGGGTTACAAGGGCCACCCTACCGGTCGCCAACAGGAACTGCCGAGATGAAGCAGGAAATCGCCGCCCTTCTCGACAACAACCGCATCTGGTCCGAGCGCATGCACCAGGAGGACCCGGACTTCTTCGCCCGCCTCTCCCGCCAGCAGAACCCCGACTACCTGTGGATCGGCTGCTCCGACAGCCGCGTGCCGGCCAACCAGATCATCTCGCTGCCCCCCGGCGAGGTCTTCGTGCATCGCAACGTCGCCAATCTCGTGCACCACAACGACCTCAACGCCCTGTCGGTACTGCAGTACGCCGTGGATGTGCTCGAGGTGCGGCACATCATGGTCGTCGGCCATTACGGCTGCGGCGGCGTGAGGGCCGCGGTCGCCGGCGGCGACAACGGCATGGTCGATCTCTGGCTGCATTCGGTGCGCGAGCTCCACAACCAGCACCGCCATGAGCTGGCCGCGCTGTCGCAGGACGAGCAGGTGGACCGCATGTGCGAGCTGAACGTCAAGGCCCAGGTCATGAACCTGTGCCACAACAAGATCATCCAGCACGCCTGGCAGCGCAGTCAGCCGTTGGCCGTCCATGGTTGGATCTACGGACTAGACGATGGTCGCATTCGCGACCTCGACTGCAGCGTCCTGGGACTCGACCAGGTGGCCACGCTGTACCGCATCGACCGCCTGACGGCGCCGTCCGGCGACTGATCGCCCCTCCGGGGCCCCATCGCGCTATTCGCCTTGCGCATGGCGCCTGTCGGAATTTCGATTGTCCTCTTCCCGAGCGGGTCACTATGTTGGCGAGCGTACCACGCAGGCGCGGCCGGAGGGGCCGCACGCCAACAACAACCCGACAAGGGAACGACGCATGACGTTCAAGAAGACCCTGCTGGCCGGCATGATCGGTGCCACCATGACCGGCGCGGCGCTGCTGCCGGCCGTGGCCGGCGCCGAAACCACCCTGCGCATGGCCTACGACGCCGATCCGGTCTCGCTCGACATCCACGAGCAGCTCTCCGGCGGCATCCTGCAGCTCTCCCACATGACCCACGACCCGCTGGTCCGCTGGACGGACGGTCTCGACTTCGAGCCGCGCCTGGCCACCGCCTGGGAACAGGTCGACGACACCACCATGCGCATGACCCTGCGCGAAGGCGTCAACTTCCACAGCGGCAACGCCTTCACCGCCGAGGACGTGGTATGGACGGTAAACCGCCTCAAGATGAGCCCCGATTTCCGGGCGATCTTCACCCCCATCGCCAGCGTGACCGCACTCGACGACCACACCGTCGAATTCAAGACCACCAAGCCCTACCCGCTGCTGCTCAACCTGGCCACCTACGTCTTCCCCATGGACAGCCAGTTCTACACGGGCACCGATGCGGACGGCGACCCCAAGGATGAGATCGTCAAGAACGGCAACTCCTTCGCTTCGCGCCACGTTTCCGGTACCGGCCCCTACACCGTCACCGAGCGCCAGCAGGGTGTGCGTGTCGAATTCGCCCGCAATACCGACTACTGGGACAGCGACTCCCCGGGCAACGTCGATAACATCGTGCTCACGCCAATCAGCGAGAACGCCACCCGCGTGGCCGCCCTGCTCTCCGGCGACGTGGACTTCATCGCCCCGGTGCCGCCCAACGACCTGGAGCGGGTCCGCGAGAGCGACACTGCCGAGCTGGTCACCATGTCGGGCACCCGCATCATCCTCCTGCACATGAACCAGGAGCGCGTCGAGGCCTTCCAGGACCCCCGCGTGCGCCGGGCCTTCGCCTACGCCATCAACCAGGAAGGCATCGCCGACCGCCTGATGAAGGGCTTTGCCACCCCGGCCGCCCAGTTCTCGCCGGCGGGCTATGCCGGCCACGTCGACAGCCTCGAGCCGCGCTACGACCTGGAGAAAGCCAAGGCGCTGATGGCCGAGGCCGGCTACGCCGACGGCTTCGAAATCACCATGATGGCGCCCAACAACCGCTACGTGAACGATGCCAAGATCGCCCAGGCGGTCGCCGCCATGCTGGCACGCATCAACGTCACGGTGGACCTCAAGACCCTGCCCAAGGCGCAGTACTGGGGCGAGTACGACGATCGCGCTGCCGACATGATGATGATCGGCTGGCACGCCGACACCGAGGACAGCGCCAACTTCCACGAGTACCTGACCGCCTGCCCCGACCCGGGCACCGGCGCCGGCCAGTACAACGCCGGCAACTACTGCAACCCGGAACTCGACATGCTGGTTGCCGAGGCGAACCTCGAGGTCGACCTGGCGAAGCGTGCCGAGATGCTCAAGCGCCTCGAGCAGACGCTCTTCGATGAGGCCGCCTTCGTGCCGCTGCACTGGCAGGACCTCGCCTGGGCCGCCGCGCCGAACGTCGCCATCGAGCCAGTCCTCAACGTGATGAACTTCCCCTATCTCGGGGACCTGGTCATCGACGCCGAGTGATCCCCCCGCCGGCCCGCGGGCCGGCACCCCATGAACCCGATCCGGTGGCGCGCCCCAGGCGGGCGTGCCACCCTGCGTTGCCCACAGGACGCCACCCATGATCGCCTTTCTGGTCAAGCGCCTCTTCCATGCGCTGCTGGTGATGTTCGTCATCAGCGTGATCGCCTTCGCCATCCAGGACAATCTCGGCGACCCCATCCAGCAGATGGTCGGCCAGTCGGTGCCCGAGAGCGAGCGCGAGGCGCTGCGCGAGGAGCTCGGGCTCAACGACCCCTTTCTGGTCCAGTACCTGCGTTTCGCCGCCAACGCCGCCCAGCTCGACTTCGGCTACTCCTACGTCTTCAACCAGCCGACCACCGAGGTGATCGCCCGGCACCTGCCCGCCACCCTCGAGCTGGTCGCCGCGGCGACCTTCCTGATCGTCGTGCTGTCGGTGCCCATCGGCGTCTACAGCGCCATCAAGCCCCGCGCCTGGCTGTCGCGCTGCTTCATGGGCGTCTCCATCGTCGGTATCTCGATCCCGGTGTTCCTGACCGCCATCGTGCTGATCCAGCTGTTCGCCATCGGCGTGAGCTGGGCCCCCTTCCCCGCCGATACCGCCTGGGGCGCCTGGCTCAACGACCTGATCACCACCGAAGGCGGCATGCCGGCCTACGGCCGCGGCAACCCGGTGCACGTCTTCGGGACCTGGTACACCAACTTCGCCTCGCTCGATGGACTGCTCTACCTGGTGCTGCCGGCGATCTCGCTGGCCTCGATCATGCTGCCGCTGTTCATCCGCCTGATCCGCGCGGAGATGCTCGAGGTGCTGCAGTCGGAGTACGTGAAGTTCGCCCGCGCCAAGGGCCTGCGTTTGCGTCGCATCTACTTCCTGCACGCGCTCAAGAACACCATGCTGCCGGTGATCACCGTCGGCGGCGTGCAGATCGGCACGCTGGTGGCCTACACCATCCTCACCGAGACGGTCTTCCAGTGGCCCGGCATGGGGCTGATGTTCCTCGACGCCATCGAGCGCTCCGACATCCCGCTGATCGTCACCTACCTGATGATCGTGGGGCTGATCTTCGTGATCACCAACACCCTGGTCGACCTGATCTACGGCCTGGTCAATCCCACCGTCAAGCTGACAGGGAAACCCGCATGAGCACCCCGAACCCTGCCATCGAAAGCGCCCCCGCGACGGGCCGCTGGGAGCGCTTTCGCGACTCCTATCTGCTCTACAGTTTCAAGCGCGACCTGGTCGCCCAGGCCAGCCTGCTGATCTTCGTGGTGCTGGTGGCGGCCGCCGTGCTGGCGCCCTGGCTGGCCCCCATGAACCCCTACGACCTGGCGCAGATCGACATCCTCGCCTCGGAGCTACCGCCCTTCTGGATCGACGGCAGCGAGTCGGCCTACCCGATGGGCACCGATGCCCAGGGGCGTGACCTGCTCTCCACCATCCTCTATGGCGCGCGGGTGTCGCTGATCATCGGTTTCGGTGCCGTGGCCCTGCAGGCCACCCTGGGGGTGGTGTGCGGCCTGCTGGCCGGCTACCTGGGCGGTCGCATCGACGCCTTTCTGATGCGCCTGGCCGATATCCAGCTCTCCTTCTCCACGTTGATGGTGGCCATCGTAGTGGGAGCGCTGGTCAAGGCGATCTTCGGCGGCGCCACCTTCAGCACCTACGCCGTGCCGCTGCTGGTGCTGATCATCGGCCTCGCCGAGTGGCCGCAGTACGCACGCACCGTGCGCGCCTCGGTGCTCGCCGAGAAGAGCAAGGAGTACGTCGACGCGGCGCGCACCATGGGGCTCTCCAGCCGGCGCATCATGTTCCGCCACATCCTGCCCAACACCCTGTCGCCGATCTTCGTCATCTCCACCGTGCAGGTGGCCAACGCCATCATCTCCGAGGCGGCGCTCTCCTTCCTGGGCCTGGGCATGCCGGAGACCCATCCGTCGCTCGGCTCGCTGATCAAGTCGGGCTTCGACTACCTCCAGTCGGGCTCGTGGTGGATCACCCTGATCCCCGGTGCGGTGCTGGTGCTGCTGGTGCTGGTGATCAACCTGCTCGGCGACTGGCTGCGCGACGTGCTCAACCCGCGCCTCTACAAGGGCTGACAACGCTTCCGGAGATCCCATGTCACTTCTCGAAGTCAACAACCTGGACGTGCGTTTCGCCCTGCGTCGCGGCGAGGTCAAGGCGCTGCGCGATGTCTGCTTCACCCTCGATCGCGGCGAACGATTGGGCATCGTGGGCGAATCCGGCGCCGGCAAGTCGGTGGCCGCTTTCAGCCTGCTCAATCTGATCGCCAAGCCCGGCTACATCGCCGGCGGCAGCGTTCGCTTCGACGGCCAGGAGCTCACCGGCATGAGCGACCGGGCGCTGCGTCGAATTCGCGGCCATCGCATCTCGATGATCTTCCAGGATCCGATGATGACCCTCAATCCGGTGCTCACCATCGGCGAGCAGATGGTCGAGTGCCTCAAGGCACACCGCCGTATTGCCCGCCGCGAGGCGCGGGCCATCGCCCTGCGCAAGCTTGAGCAGGTGCAGATCCCTTCACCCGAAGCGCGTCTCGATCAATACCCGCACGAGCTTTCGGGCGGCATGCGGCAGCGGGTGATCATCGCCATCGCCCTGCTGCTCGACCCGGACATCATCATCGCCGACGAACCCACCACGGCATTGGACGTGACCATACAAGCCGAGATCATGGCGCTGCTGCTGGAGTTGTGCGAGAAGCACAACGTCGGCCTGATCCTGATCACCCACGATCTCGGCGTCGTCAGCCAGGTGACCCAGCGGATGCTGGTGATGTATGCCGGCCGGGTGATCGAGCAGGGTCCGACCCGCGAGATCATCAACGATCCCCAGCATCCCTACACCCAGGGGCTGATGAACGCCCTGCCGCAGATGGCCACTCCAGGCGAACGGCTCAACCAGATTCCCGGCAGCATGCCATCGCTGGACAACCTGCCCAGCGGCTGCGCCTTCCACCCGCGCTGCGGTTTTGCCCAGCGAGCCGACGGCAGCGAGCGCCCCGCCTGCTGCACCCAGGTGCCCGGGTTCGTCACCTCCGGCAACTGCCAGGTGGCCTGCCACATGGTCGCCGAGATGATCGAGCGCGAACGCATTCCGGCCGAGGAGACCACCCGATGACAGCGACAGCCACCGCGCCCGCCCGCAAGACGCCCGCCGCCGATGCCGGCCGGCCGCTGCTGGAGATCCGCAGCCTGGAGAAGCGCTTCTCGCTCTGCGGCGACTTCCTCGAGCAGCTCAAGTTCAAGGGCGGCAGGCTGGTGCGCGAGCAGGAGTACGTGCACGCCATCAACGGCGTCGACCTGGACATCCGACGCGGCGAGGCGCTGTGCGTGGTCGGCGAATCCGGGTGTGGCAAGTCCACCGTGGCGCGCACCGTGATGGGCCTTCTCCATCCCTCGGGCGGCGAGATCCGCTACGACGGCACGCGCATCGACGACCTGTCGACCAAGGCGTTGATGCCCTACCGCCGGCGCATGCAGATGATCTTCCAGAACCCCTATGCGTCGCTCAACCCGCGCATGACCATTCAGCAGACCCTGGAGGAGCCCATCCGGTTGCACCACCCCGACTGGAGCCGCCAGCAGGTGTGCGACAAGGTCGCCGAGGTGATGCACGCGGTGGGCATCGCGCCCGACTGGGGCAAGCGCTACGGCCACGAGTTCTCCGGCGGCCAGCGGCAGCGCATCGCCATCGCCCGGGCGCTGGCCGTGGACCCGGAGTTCATCGTCGCCGACGAGCCGATCTCGGCGCTCGACGTCTCCATCCAGGCCCAGGTGCTCAACCTGCTGATGGACGCCCAGCGCGAGCGCCACCTCACCTACCTGTTCATCACCCACGACCTCGCCGTGGTCGAGCACTTCGGCACCCGCGTGGCGGTGATGTACCTGGGCCGGGTGTGCGAGGTGGCACCCACGGCGACGCTCTTCGCCACGCCGCGCCACCCCTACACCCGCGCGCTGCTCTCGGCGATTCCGCGCCTCGAGGACGACCGCCCCCAGCACATCCGCCTCAAGGGGGAGGTGCCCACGCCGGTCAACCTGCCCTCGGGGTGCGTCTTCCACGCCCGCTGCCCGCACGCCAATGCGCGCTGCCGCGAGGAGGTGCCGGCGCTGATCGCCACCGACGGCGGTGCCCGCGTGGCCTGCCACGCCATCGAAGAGGGACGTCTCGACTGAGACGCCCCTGCCTCTGGCATACACTGCGGGTGTGGCACTCGCCCAGCCCCAGGAGACGACATGGAACTACGCTGGCTGGAAGACTTCATCGCCCTGGCCCGCACGCGCCACTTCTCGCGCGCCGCCGAGCAGCAGAACGTCACCCAGCCGACCTTCTCGCGGCGCATCAAGCTGCTCGAGGAGGAGATGGGCACGACCCTGGTCAACCGCCAGACGCTGCCGCTGTCGCTGACGCCCGCCGGCGAGGAGTTCCTGGGGCTGTGCCACGACGTCACCCAGCGCGTCGCCGAGAGCCGCCGGCGCCTGGCCCAGCTCGCCGAGCAGCAGGCCGGGCGCCTCCGCCTGGCGGCGCCGCAGAGCCTGCTGGCCCACTTCGTGCCGCAGTGGCTCGCCCAGTGGCCGGTGCCACCGCCGGTGACGCCCTACCTGCGTGCCACCGGCTGGCTGGCCGATGACTACTTCCGGGCACTGGCCCGCGAGGAGTGCGACCTGGTGCTGTGCTACTGGCCGCGCACGCCCTGCGGCAGCGAACCCGAGACGGAGGGGTTCGTCTCCTGTCGGATCGGCGCGGAGCGCCTCATCCCCGTCTCTCTGTCGGAAGCGGACGGGCGGCCGCGCTTCGCGCTGGACGCCGGCGCCCGGCTGCCGCTGATCGCCTACCATCCGCGCGGCCTGATCGATGCCGTGATCCGCGCCCACCTGGCCCGTCTCGGCGAGGCGCCGGACTTCAGTATCCTCAACGAGAGCATCCAGAGCGGCAATATCCGCGAGCTGGTCACGCTGGGCTACGGCCTGGGCTGGCTGCCCGAGCGCAGCGTGCGCGAGGCGCTCGCCGCCGGCACCCTGGTGCCGGCCGGCGGCGAGCGCTGGCAGGTGCCGCTGGAGATCCGCCTCTACCGCCGCGCCGAAACCGGGCACTCGGCCGTGACCGCCTTCTGGGAGAGCCTCGCGCCGAGCGTGCCCGCCTGACCGCCCCGAACCGGAGTTCGAACCATGACCACCGACCTCGCTGCCTTGCAGGCGCGCCACCTCGACACGCTCGAGGCTGCCTACGCCACGACACTGAGCCATCACGGCTTCGACGGGGTGCTGCTCTATAGTGGCCACCCCCACCGCCACTTCGCCGACGACCAGGAGGCGAGCTTCGCCACCCACGCCCACTTCCTGCACTGGGTGCCGATGCCGGGGCTCGCCCACAGCTGGCTGCTGATCCAGCCCGGCAAGCCGCCCCGGCTCTACTTCCACGCCCCGGATGACTTCTGGCACCTGCCCGCCGGCCTGCCCGACGAGGCCTGGGTCAGCCGCTTCGCGGTGGAACAGGGGCGCTTCGAGCAGCCCCCTGCCCTGCCGGGCGGACGCTTCGCGGTGCTCGGCGAGGTAGCGCCCGACCTCGCCGCCTCGCTCGAGGCCGAGCTCAATCCGCCGGCACTCACCGCCGCCCTGGACGAGGGGCGGGTGCGCAAAAGCGACTACGAGGTGGCCTGCCTGCGTGAGGCCAATCGTCACGCCATGGCCGGGCATCGCGCGGCCCGCGACGCCTTCCTGGCCGGCGGTGCCGAACTCGACGTACAGCTCGCCTACCTGGGCGCCTCGCGGCAGCGCGAGAGCGCGCTGCCCTACGGCAACATCGTCGGTCTCAACGCCCATGGCGGCGTGCTGCACTACCAGCACTACGACACCGCGGCACCGGCACGACGCCACAGCCTGCTCGTGGACGCCGGCCATCGCTACCGCGGCTACTGTGCCGACATCACCCGCAGTTGGGCGGGCCGCGACGCCGATCCGCTCTTCGCCCCGCTCGTCGATGGCGTGACGCGGCTGCAGCGGCGACTGATCGACGCCCTGGCCCCGGGCGTCGACTTCGTTGCCCTGCACGCGCGCATGCACCGGGAGCTTGGCGCCCTGCTGGTCGAGCACGGTCTCGTCACCGCCAGTGCCGAGGCCGCCGTGGCAGGCGGCATCACCCGCGCCTTCTGCCCCCACGGGCTCGGCCACCTGCTGGGCCTGCAGGTGCACGACGTCGGTGGGCGCCGCGCCACCGACGGTTCGCCGCTGCCGCCGCCGCAGACCGACCCGATGCTGCGCTTGACGCGTGAACTGGAAGCGGGAATGGTGGTCACCATAGAACCGGGGCTCTATGTCATTCCCCTGCTGCTGGCGCCGCTGCGAGCGTCGTCGGCCGCTTCCGACGTCGACTGGGCCAAGGTGGAGCGACTGGCCCCGCATGGCGGCATCCGTATCGAGGACGACGTGTGGATCACCCGCCACGGAGCCGACAATCTGACGCCCTAGAGGGGGTTACAAGTTTGTCAACACCCTCCGAGATCAGCGAGTGATCACCTTATGGCCGGCCATCTGCACATCGCCGATTTCCAACCGCCACGGGGGCTTGCCAATCCACACGTGCAGACGCTGCTGCCGCGCCTGCTGCCACGCCAGCGCCTGCCCTACCGCCGGGAGATCCTGGAACTGCCCGACGGCGACTTCGTCGAGCTCGCCTGGGCCCAGCCGGCGCCGCGCGATTCGCAGGCGCCGATTTTCGTGCTCTTCCACGGTCTCGAGGGTTCCCTCGCCTCGCCCTACACCCGCTGGCTGCTCGGCACCGCGGTTCGTCTCGGCTGGCGGGCCGTGCTGATGCACTTTCGCGGCTGCGGCGGCCGACTCAACCGTCTGCCGCGCACCTACCACAGCGGCGACACCGCCGACGCCTACTGGCTGATCGGTCAGCTCGCCCATCGCTACCCCCATGCGCTCAAGGTGGCCGCCGGCGTCTCGCTGGGCGGCAACATGCTGCTCAAGCTGGTCGCCGAGCAGGGCGGCGACGGCCTCGACCTCGCCGGCGCCATCGTCATCAGCGCCCCCCTGGACCTCGCTACCTGCGCCGATACGCTCCACCAGGGGTTCGCCCGCGTCTACGAGCGCCACCTGCTGCGCTCGCTCAAGGCCAAGGTCCGCCGCAAGCTCGCCTGGGAGTCCTTCCCGCTGCCGATCGACGCCCGCAGGCTGGCGCGGCTCGACAGCCTGCGTGCCTACGACGACGCGGTGACCGGCCCCCTGCACGACTTCGACGGCGCCGACGACTACTACCGCCGCGCCTCGGCCGGGCGTCTGCTCGGCGACATCGAACTGCCCACCCTGATCCTGCACGCCGCCGACGACCCCTTCATGCCCTCCGCTCTCTTCGAGCGGCTGCCGGCGCCGGCCGATGCGGTGCGCCTGGAGATCGCCCACCACGGTGGCCACGTCGGCTTCATGGAGTGGCGCGAGGGGCGCCTGCGCCCTTGGCTCGCCCGGCGGCTGGCCCAGGAGCTCACCGACTGGTCCACGCCCGCGGTGCCCTGCCAGGCGCGGGCCGGTCGCCGCGTCAGATCGGACAGCTGACGCCCGTGCCCTTGAGGCCGCAGTAGCCGAGCGGATTCTTGTGCAGGTACTGCTGGTGGTACTCCTCGGCCGGGTAGAAGGCCTCGAGCGGGGCGATCTCGGTGGTGATGCGCCCTCCGCCCACGCGCTCGAGCGCCTGCTGGTAGGCGTCACGGCTGCGCTCGGCTTCGGTCCGCTGGACCTCGCTGGTGGTGTAGATCGCCGAGCGGTACTGGCTACCGACGTCGTTGCCCTGGCGCATGCCCTGGGTGGGGTCGTGGGCCTCCCAGAACACCCGCAGCAGCGTGGTGAGGTCGAGCTCGGCGGGATCGAAGACCACGCGCACCACCTCGGCATGACCGGTGAGCCCGGTACAGGTTTCTTCGTAGGTGGGATTGGGCGTCACGCCGCCGGCGTAGCCCACGGCGGTGACGTAGACCCCCGGCAGCTCCCAGAAGAGCCGCTCGGCGCCCCAGAAACAGCCCAGCCCCAGCACGATCACCTCGTGGCCGTCGGGAAAGGGCGGCAGCATGGCGCGACCGGTGACGGCGTGCACGCCGGAGATCGCCAGCGGCGCGTCGCGCCCCGGCAGGGCGCGGGATGGATCGATGATCATGGTCGTCCTCCTCTCACTCACGTGACGGCGGCTTGCCCGGCAGGCTGAAGGTGTACACCAGATCGACCGCCTGGGCGGCCCCGGAGATCGCCTCCAGGTAAAGGTCGCGCCACAGATTGTAGCGCAGGGCCAGCTCGGCGATTGGCGAAAAGATGCCGACCCCGTAGCTGACGCGCAAGTCCTCGCTCAGGTAGCCGCTCACCACCACCTGGCTGTCCTCGCCGCCACCGGCCGTCTCCAGCGACAGGTCCTCGATGCCGAAGGCCTGGCCGATGGCGCCCACGGCCCCGCCGGTCTGCCCCACCGCCAGGCCGATCAGCGCCGAGGTCAGGGCACCGTCGCTGTCACTGTCGCGCGGGGCACGGCCGCGCAGCAGGTAGGAGAGCGCGCGCGCCTCATCCATGGCCGGCTCGGAGAAGATCGTCAGAGTCGGCGCGGCGGCGAATCCCTCGACGCGCAGGCCGGCAATGACCCCGTCCTCGGTGACCTCGGGGTTGCGGATCGCCTCGAAATCGAGCAGCGGCTGGTCCGGCGCCCCGCTGAACAGCAGCTCGCCCTGGCGAATCAGCAGGTCCTGGCCGAAGGCGCGGAAGCGCCCGTCGCTCAGGTTGACGTCGCCGAAGAGTTGCACGGGACCGTTCTGCTGGCGCACCTCGAGGCTGCCGGCGAGCCCCGAGCTCAGCCCGTGGGCCTCGAGTTCCATGTCCGGCCCCAGGCGCAGCTCGATGCGCACGTCCACCGCCATGCCCGCCTCGTTGAGCGCAGCGGCGGTGGCCGCATCGGCCCCACCCGCGGCCGCCTCTCTGGACCGCGCGTCCTCGCGCTCGGTGATGATCACCTCGTCGGGGCTCGGGCTCACGGCCGCGGCGGGGCGTTGGTCCACCTCGAGGCGTGCCCAGGGCACCTGCACCCGGCCACGCACCTGAAGCAGGGTCGGTGCAACCCTCACCCGGAGGTCCGGCGCCACGCGCAGGCGCCCGAACTCCGGCATGGCCACCAGCAGCGGCTCCGCGGTGCCGTCGAGGTTCACGCTGACTCGCCAGTCGTCCGGCGCCGGCCAGGCAGCATCGCCACTGATGGCGAGCCGGCCGTCGTCGGTCGCCACGAAGCCATCGATGCGCCCGCGGTCGCCGTCGAGAACGACGCTCACCTCGCCATTGCGAACGATCACCGGCACGTCGGCGCCGCTCGCCTGCAGCCCGGCCAACGTCAGCCGGCCGTCGAGGCGCGGCGCATCCCGGGTGCCGGCGATGCGGATGTCGCCGTCGAGTGCGCCCTCCAGCGTCTCCACGCCGGCGATCAGGGTACGATAGGGCGACAGCGCGAAACCGTCGAGACGCAGGCGACCGTCCAGTCGCCCCACCCCCAGCGGGTCGGTGAGGGCCAGATCCAGCGTCATCCGGCCGGCCTCGGCCAGCGCGAGCCCGAGGTCCAGGTCGGCGCGCTCCGGAGTGGCCTCCAGGGCGGCCTCGAGCCGCGCCTCGGGCAGCTCCCAGGGTTGGCCGTAGGCGTCCTCCCCGTACAGCGAGAGGGTACCGTCCAGTTCGGCCCGTGCGCGCCAGGCCGCGCCGGCCTGGCGCCACTCGGCGGCCAGCGTGAGGCCGCTCTCGCCCGCCACCCGCCAGGCCTCGGGCAGCCCCGCCTCGAGCAGCTCCATGGGCAGCTCGCGCAGCGACAGCCGGGCCTCCCCCTGCTCGGCGCTGGCGCTGAGCGGCGCGTCGAGGCAGGCGTGTCCACCCTGCTCGCGGCGCAGGCAGAATGGCTGCACCTGGATACGGGCGGCCGCCAGATCGGCCTCGAAGCCGAGCGCCTCGTCGAGGCGCAGTGCGCCGTAGTCGCTCGCCACCGTCAGGGGCTCGATGCGGCCGGCATAGCGTTCGCGGTCCGCCGACAGCCCCCCCTCCAGGCGCAGGGCAGCGCGGGAGAGCGGCAGCCCGGCGCCGGCCGTCGTCTCGAGCGTGAGGCGATGCTCGGAGAGGCGCCCCTCGAGGCCCAGGTCCACGGTCTCGAGGTGCCGGCCGCCGGCTACCAGGCCGTCGAGACTCAGGCTCAGGTCGAAGGCCGGATCGTCGAGCCCGCTGGCCTGCCCCTCCAGGCGCAGCGCCGCCAGGCGATTGCCGGCAAAGGCCAGCGACTCGCCGTCGAGCGCCAGGTCGAGCCGCGGGGCTGCCAGGCTGCCGCCCGCCGCGAACCGCCCCGCCAGCGACCCCTCCAGCGCCTCGTGGAGGCTGGCCAGCGCCGGCAGGTCGAGTTCGCCGCGCAGGTCGATCGCCGCCTCGGCCACCTGACCGCGGGCGCTGAGGCGGTTCTCGCCCTGGCGAAAATCCAGACGTTCGATATCCCAGCGCAGCTCGCTGCCACCCGAGAGGCTCGCCGCCAGCGTCAGCGGGCGCCCGTCCAGCTCGCCGCTGATGGCCAGGTCCGGTACCTGGAGCCGCCAGCCGTCCGGGGTCTGACGAAAGCCCAGCTCGGCGTCGCCGGAAAGGCGCCCGGCCACGGCATCGGTGAAGCGCCCGGGATCGACGTCGTCGAGGCGCACAATCGCCTCCAGGTCGAGCCCATCCGTCCAGGCGACGCGCCCGCGGCTGACGGCCGACGCCCGCCCCTGGGTCAGCGACAGCGGGGTCCAGGCGAAGTGCTCGCGGTCGCCGCTGCCCGACAGAGCCACCCGGGTGCGCGGGATCCGTGGTCCTTCGAGCTGCAGCGACAGCGCCGTGCGGTAGTCGGTCAGGTTGCCCTCCAGGCGCAGCGAGACATCCTCGGCCAAGTAGGGCTCGGCGGATTGCTTGGACGCTGCCTTGTTCTCCCCCGTCGGTTCGCTGCGTGGCGGCAGCGGCCACTGCAGCAGCGGGCTCTCCAGCGAGGCGGTGAAGGGCAGCGTCGGGTCCAGGGCATCCACCCGGGCGTGCAGCTCCGCAGCGACGGGACCGCGGGCGCTCAGCTCGGCCTCCAGAGCCGCCAGGCTGCCGCGCAGGTCGAGCGTCACCCGCTCGCCGGCGAGCTCGGGGAAGCGCTCGGGCAGCCACAGGGCCGCCTCGAGCCGCGCCTCGAGGGGGTAGTCGTCGCGCAGCTCGAGGCGTGCCGAGAGCGAGGCGTCGGTGTCCAGCGTCGCCACCTCGAGGGGAGCCACCGTCACCCTGTGGCCACTCGCCGTGAGCGTCAGGGCGAGGCGGCGCACCGCGTAGTCGAACGGACCGGCCAGGGTGACGTCCTCCACCACCAGCTCGGGCACCGCAACGTCCAGCGGCAGTTCGACCGTCGGCAGTGCCAGGCGATCACGCGCCGCGAGCGGTGGGGCCGCTGCTCCCTCGCGCGCTGCGGCCTCCTCTGCCGGCAGGGGTGACTGCGCCGTGATGGCGGCGTCGATGGCCGGCGCCGTGAGGCTAGGCCCTTCGAGGTCAGCCTCGGCGAGCGCCAGTCTCACCCCCGGCGACAACGGCAGCGCCACGTGCAGCCCGGCCAGGCGCGTGGGCAACAGCTCAAGCGACGTCCCCTGCGCCTCGGCGCCGGTCGTGACGTCGTCGACGCGCACGCGCGTGCCATCGGCCAGTTGCACCTCGACGTCAGCGAGTGACAGGGTACGCACCTCGAGCGGCAGCGGCAGGCTGATGTCGCCGGGGCCCTCGCCCGGCGCCTCCGGTTCGGCGGCCTCCTCCCCGCCGTCGGCCAGGCGCAGGCGCACGCCCTGCGCGCCCAGACGCTCGATGCACAGCCGCCCGCGCAGCAGGCAATCCTCGGCCCAGGCCAGCTCGAGGCGCTGCGCCGCCACAGCGGCCGGCCCCGCCTCGAGGCGCAGCCCATGGAGCACCATGCGGTCGAGCGGCGCCCCCTCGGCCGATTCCAGTTCGTAGTAGCCACGCTTCGCCCCCGCTTCGAGCAGCAGCCCCGTACCCCAGGGCGACAGGGCCAGCCCCAGCACCAGCAGCGCCAGGCCCAGGCACCACAGCGGCAGCGCGATCACGAGCCACAGCAGCGCCCGCACCAAGGCAACGCTTCGCGGGAAGCGACGCATCAGAATTCGGGGCCGATGGAGAAGTGCAGACGCCACGCGTTCTCCTCGTCGTCAAAGGGGTGAGCGATGTCGACCCGGATGGGGCCGACCGGCGATACCCAGCGCACGCCGAGGCCGGCACCGGTATTGAGCGACTGCGGCCACCAGTCGTCGAAGGCGTTGCCGGTATCGACGAAGGCGGCGGCCCACCAGTCGCCGGTCACGCGACGCTGGTATTCGACGCTGGCGGTCAGCAGCTGCTGACCGCCACGCAGCTCGCCGTCCTCGTCGCGCGGAGCCAGGCTCTCGTAGGCGTAGCCACGGATGCTGCGGTCGCCACCGGTGAAGAAGCGCAGCGACGGCGGTATCCGTGAGAAGTCGTCGGTGCGGATGGCCCCCAGACCGACCCGGCCGACGAAACGGTTGTCGCTGCCCAGCATGCGGATCCACTCGCTGTCGCCGGTGAGGCGCACGAAACTGGCATCGGAGCCCCACTGCGAGTCGGACACCTCGATGCCGATGCGCTGCCGGTCCCCCCAGGAGGGAAAGCGCGGGTCGCGGGACCGTACGCGTGACCAGCTGATGCCGGGGTAGTAGATGAGTACAGCGTCGGACTCCCCGCCCTGGGTGAAGTTTTCGTAGGTGGCACGCACGAAGAGCGTCTGTACCCAGCGGTTGTCGAACTCCCAGCGCCGGGCGAACTCCACGGTGCTCTCCAGGGTGCGGGTATCCTCATTGTCGCGGTGGCGCAGGCCGTACTGCAGGCGGTACTGATCGCGCCGCGGGTCGTCCAGCGGCATCAGGTAGGTGCCGGTGAACCGCTGCTCCGGGGCGGAGAGGAAGAGGTCATGCTCGAGGCTGTGCCCCAGGCGATTGACCCACGGCTGCTTCCAGGCGAAGCGCAGTCGCGGTCCCACGTCGGTCGCGTAGCCCACGCCGACCTCGAACTGGTGACGGTCGGCGGGGCTCACCACCACGTCGATGGGCATCTCGGGACGGGCGGGCGCGGTCAGGGTCGCCACGGCCTCGAGGGCTTCCGCGGCGACTCGTGGTGGCGGCGGTGTCACCGGTTCGGCGCTCAGTGCCGTCCCGCCTTCGGTCGCCACCGCCCGCCACCAGCCCAGGGTCGCCGGCGGCAGGGCGAGCCGGCGCTCCTCGTCCAGGCGCGGCCGCACGCTGACCGACTCGAACCAGCCCGCCTCGCCCAGCCGCTGGGCGTAGATGGCCACGTCGCTGGCCAGGTAGGGGGCACCGGGCGCGAAGGGCGCCAGGCGCCGCAGGCGCTCCTCGACGATGTGGCTACCCCGGATGGTGACGTCGCCGAAGCGGTAGCGGGGGCCGCTGTCCAGCGTCAGGTAGAGGCGAGCGCTCTGCGCGAAGGGACGCACTTCCATGCGCCGCTCGACGAAACGCCAGTCGAAGTAGCCGCGCTGCAGCGCCAGGCCGGCCAGACGGCCGCGCATGCGGTCCCAGGGGGCGTGTGACAAGGGGTCGCCCACCGCCAGGGGAAAGTCATCCAGCACTTCGCGAAACGGCGTATCCCCCTCGGCCTCGCCGGTCAGGTTCAGCGCCAGGGTCTCGATGCGCACCTGGGGCCCGCTGTCGATGGCGAGCGTCACCCGGCGCGGCGGGTCGCGGTCGTCGAACTGCAACTCGATCACGGGTTCGTAGTAGCCGTAGACCCGCAGCGCTTCACGGGCACGGCGCCGCACCTCTCCCTCGAGGCGGGCCCGTCCATACTGCGAGGCCTCCAGGGCGCTCAGGTAGTGGCGAACGTTGTCGGCGGGATCGCCCGACAGCCCCTCGATGCGGGCGTCGAGCGCCAGTGCCCCCGGCACCATGCCAAGCCACAAGGCCGCTGCCCCCAAGCGCGAAATCACGCGTCTTCCCATAGTCTCCAACGGCTTCCTGGCTGACTCCATCTACCGGACCGGCTCGCTGTGCTGGTACGCCGAGGCGTATCCTGCCGGCATCAGGCCGCGGCGGCTACGGCCGCAGGGCTTCGAGTTCGGCGCTGAGCGCAAGCTGCGAACGACGCAGTTCGCGCAGTTCCGTTGTCGTGCTCGAGAGCTGCTGCCGCAGACTGGCCAGCGACTCGGCATCGGCCTCGCGGTTTTCGGCGACCCCTTCGAGGCGGCCATCGAGGCCGTCGAGTCGGGCGCCGAGGGCGTCGAGACGCTCTGCGGTCGCGGTCTCACGCTCACGCAGCCGTTCCTGCAGCGCGGCCAGCTCCGCTTCCCAGGCGGCCTGACCCTGCCGACGCGCATCGCGCAGCGATTCGAGCCGCTCCTGCCAGGTGGCGAGCCGTTCGTCGCGGCGCTCCCCCGCCGCTTCCAGGCTGTCGAGCCGCTCCGCCAGCGCCTGCCGCCCTTCGTCGCCGGCACGCTCGAGGGCGTCCAGGGACGCGCCGAGCGCCGCCAGCAGTGCATCGCGGGTCGCGGCCTCCTGGTCGATCACCGCCAGGCGCTCGGCCAGCTCGCCCAGGCGGGCGTCGAGCCCCTCGACGCGCTCCGCCTCGCCCTCGGTCAGCTGCTGCAGCTCGATCTCCAGGCCGGTGGTACGGGCGTCCAGGGCATCGTTTCGCCCTTCCAGGGTATCGAGGCGGGTATCCAGGTTCTCCAGCCAGTCGCCGCGCCCCTCCTGGGCGTCGAAGCGAGCGTGGACATTGGACATCTCGCCGGCCAGGCGCTGCCACTGGGCGTCGAGGCGCAGCCGCTCCTGCCAGCCGACCCAGGCCATGCCACCGACGGCCAGCAGCAGCAGCAGCGTCAGCACGTAGAGCGGCCACAGCCGGGGGCGGCGGGGCGGCGCCTGGCGGACGCGCGACACGCTCGCCTCCGGGTCCGGAACGATGGGGCGTCGCTCGGGCGGACGCGCTTCGGACATGGCTAACTCCTTGTCACCGGAAACGACTAATGTCCGCCCATTGTACGCAGAGGCAACGCCTCGGCGCACGTCGCCTCCTCAACGTCACGAACGCCGTTCGGCCGGGTCGGCGCGCCGCCCGATGCCTCGGTAGGTCAGCCCCCAGCCCGCCACGTGGTGCGGATCGTAGATGTTGCGCCCGTCGAGCAGCAACCGCTCGCGCAACAGGCCCGCCAGCCGTCCCCAGTCGGGGTTCCAGTAGTGCTTCCACTCGGTGACCAGCATCAGGGCGTCTGCCCCCTCGCAGGCGGCATAGGGATCGTCGGCGAACAGCGCGAGTCGCGGGTGCTCGCCGAACTCGGCGCGCAGCGCGGGCGTGGCCGCCGGGTCGTGCAGCCGCACGTCGACTCCCTGGGCCCACAAGGCCCGCAGCAGCGTCAACACCGGCGCGTGGTCGATGCGCGCCGAGCCGGGCTTGAAGGCGGCCCCCCAGATCGCCAGGGTGCGCCCTTCCAGGCGACCGTGGAAGTGCGTCCACAGCTTGCGGAACAGCGTCTCCTTCTTCTGCTCGTTGATGTCGAGCACCTGCTCGAGCAATGCCGAGCGACGGCCGCTCGCCTCCTGGACGTCGGCCAGGCGCATCAGGTCACGGGAGAAGTTGGGCCCGCCGAAGCCGCACCCCGGGTAGAGGTACTCGTAGCCGATCCGCGAGTCGGCCCCCATCCCCTGGCGAACGTACTCCACGTCCACGCCCAAGGAGTCGGCCAGGCCGGCGATGTCGTTCATGTAACTGATACGGGTCGCCAGCATGCCGATGGTGGCCAGCTTGGTGAGCTCGGCGGCGCGCCGCGGCATGCGCTGGAAGACGTCGCGCCGGCGGTTGAAGGCGCGCAGCAGCTCGCGCACCTGCGCCTCGGCCCAGTCGTCGTCACAGCCCAGCAGCCAGCGCCCGGGGCGGGTGAAACTCTCCCAGCCCCGCCCCTCCTCAAGGGTGTCGACCAGCGCCACGGCGCGGGCCGCCTCACCGAGGCTGCCCTCGAGGCGTTCGGTCTCGCCCACCGGAAAGGTCGAGTTGTTGACCAGCAGCAGCGGGCGCGTGCGGTCGCGGGTCACCTCGGCCACCAGGGTATCGGCCTCGCCGCGCTGCTCCGGCGACAGGGCCAGCCACAGCACGTCGGGCGCGCCGGGCTCGCGTAGCTCATTGCCGTCCACCGTGAGGGCACCCTGCGCACGCCCCTCCGCCAGGCGGGCGAGCAGTTCCGGCTCGCGCGTGAGCCAGTCGGCGTGCTCGAGCATCGACCAGGGCATGGCGGCGTGGGGAATCCAGTGGACCCGATGGCCCACCCAGGAGAGCGCCGCGGCGGCAGTGACCGCCGCAAGCTCACTACCGTGAATCTCGACTCGCATGGCGCTCACTCCGTCCGGGCATAGCGGGCCAGCAGTTCGCGAAAACCGGCCCCGAAGCCAGGGTGACGACGGCCATAGGCGAGCGTCGCCTCGAGGTAGCCGAGCTGGTGGCCGCAGTCGAAGGTCTGACCGCGCATGCGCCAGGCATCGACACCCTCGGCGCTGCGCAGGGACTCGATGGCATCGGTGAGCTGGATTTCGTCACCGGCGCCGGGCGGCGTCTCGGCGAGCAGTGCGAAGATGCGCCCGGGCAGCACGTAGCGCCCGATCACGGCCAGGTTGGAGGGGGCCGCCTCGCGGGCCGGCTTCTCCACCACGCCGGCAAGCGGGGCCGACTCCCCCGCGGCGGGGATGTCCCCCTCGGGAGCGACGATGCCGTACTTGTCGACGCGCTCCCAGGGCACCTCCTCGACCATCAGCTGGCTGCGCCCGGTGGCCTCGAAGGCGGCGATCATGCCCGCCAGGTCGTTCTGCGCCAGGCCGTCGTCGTCGACCAGCACGTCGGGCAGCAGCACGGCGAAGGGTTCGTCGTCACCGATCACCGGGCGGGCGCAGAGCACTGCGTGGCCGAGCCCGAGCGGCTCGGGCTGACGAATGCTGATGATGTTGACGTCGTCGGGCACGATGTGGCGCAGCTCCTCGAGCAGCTCCTGCTTGCCCTTGGCCTCGAGGGTCGCTTCCAGCTCGAAGTGCTTGTCGAAGTGGTTTTCGATCGCGCTCTTGCTGGTGTGGGTCACCAGCACGATGTCCCGGATACCGGCCGCTACCGCCTCGTCCACCACGTACTGGATGACGGGGCGATCGACGATGGTGATCATCTCCTTGGGGATCGCCTTGGAGGCCGGTAGACAGCGCGTGCCGAGACCGGCAACGGGGAGAACAGCCTTGCGAATCATGGTGCTTTCCTTGTCAGGGAGGGTTTCGCTCAATGTCGCTGTCCGGCACCTGCCCATGGATCAGGATCATGGGAATGCCACGACAGCACCGGGTACAATGGAGGGCATGATACCGAAGGAGCCTACCGTTGCTAACGGCGGTGGCCGATCACACGGAGAGACCCATGAGCGCAAGCCTCCATCACCCCAATGTCGACCCGTCAGAAGTCGCCAAGTTCGAATCCCTGGCCAGTCGCTGGTGGGATCCGGACAGCGAGTTCAAGCCGCTGCACGACATCAACCCGCTGCGACTGGACTTCATCGACGCCCGCTGCGGCCTGGCCGGGCGCCAGGTGATCGACGTCGGCTGCGGCGGCGGACTGCTCGCCGAGGCCATGGCCCACCGCGGCGCCCGGGTGACCGGTATCGACATGGGCGAGGCGCCGCTGGGGGTGGCACGCCTGCACGCCCAGGAGAGCGGGGTCTCGGTGGATTACCGCCAGGCCAGCGCCGAGACGATGGCCGCCGAGCAGCCCGGCGAGTTCGACGTGGTCACCTGTCTGGAGATGCTCGAGCACGTCCCCGACCCGGGCTCGGTGATCCGCGCCTGTGCGACGCTGGTCAAACCTGGCGGCCATGTCTTCTTCTCCACCCTCAACCGCAACCCCAAGGCTTACGCCCTGGCGGTCCTCGGCGCCGAGTACCTGCTGCGGATGCTGCCGCGAGGCACCCACGACTACGCCAAGTTCATCCGCCCGTCGGAGCTGGCCGGCTGGTGCCGCGAGGCAGGCATCGAGGTGCGCGAGCAGAGCGGCCTGGTCTACAACCCCCTGACGCGCCAGTACCGCCTCTCGGCGCACGACGTGTCGGTGAACTACCTGATGCACTGCCGCCGGGAGCAGCCGTGAACGAGCATCCCGATGCCCTGCTGTTCGACCTGGACGGCACCCTGGTGGATACGGCACCGGACCTGGCGCGGGCCACCAATGCACTGCGCGCCCACCACGGGCTGCCCCCCCTGCCCTTCCCGGTGATCCGTGCCCAGGTCTCCAACGGCGGCAGCGCCCTGGTGACCCTCGCCCTGGGGCTGGAGAAGGCCGCGGACGGCCACGAGGCGGCGCGCGCCTTCCTGCTCGCGGCCTACGGCGACGCCGTGGCGGCGGAGAGCCGCGTCTTCCCGCCGCTGGAGCGGCTGCTTGCGCACTGGGAAGGCGCCGACCGCCCCTGGGGCATCGTCACCAACAAGCCACGCGCCTATGCCGCCCCGCTCGTCGAGGCGCTCGGCCTGGCCCCGGGCGTACTGGTGTGCGCCGACGACCTGCCGTTCAGAAAGCCCGACCCGGCACCGCTGTGGCATGCCGCCGAGCGCCTCGGCGTGGCGCCGCCGCGCTGCTGGTACGTCGGCGACCATCGGCGCGACATGGAAGCGGCACGGCGCGCCGGCATGGCCGGCGTGGCGGTCGGCTACGGCTATATCGAGGCGGGCGACGACTACCGCGACTGGCCCGCCGACCGCTGGTTCGCGACCGGCGAGGCCCTGGTCGCCGCCCTGTTGGAGGACGGCTGAGCGTCAGCCCTTCGGTGGCTGGGCGTCGAAGCGCTCGCCATTATGCCCACGGCTGTCGGGCCCCATCAGCCACAGGTAGGTGGGCATGATCGCTTCCGGCGTGCGCAGGGCACCGGGGTCCTCGCCGGGATAGGCGCTGGCTCGCATGCCCGTGCGGGTCGCGCCGGGGTTGAGGCTATTGACACGGAGGTTGCCGAGGTGCTCCACCTCGTCGGCGAGCACTTCCACGAAGCCTTCGGTGGCGAACTTGGAGACCGCATAGGCGCCCCAGTAGGCCCGCCCCTTGCGCCCCACCCCGGACGAGGTGAACACCACCGAGGCATCCCGGGATGCCTCGAGCAGCGGCAGCAGCGCCTGGGTCATCCAGATCGGGCCGTTGAGGTTGACCTGCATCACCTGCTCCCACAGCGCCGGGTCGTACTGCACGAAGGGCGTGATGGTGCCCAGCAGGCCGGCGTTGTGCAGCAGTCCATCGAGGCGCCCGAACTCCTTGTCCAGGGTCTCGGCCATGTCGTGGTAGTCCTTGAGCGTGGCCCCCTCGAAGTTGAGAGGGAAGATGGCCGGCTGCGGCAACCCCTCGGCCTCGATCTCGTCATAGACCTTCTCCAGCTTGGCGAGGGTGCGCCCGAGCAGGATCACGGTAGCCCCATGGCGGGCAAAGGCCAGCGCCGCCGCCCGACCGATACCGTCGCCGGCCCCGGTCACCAGGATGATGCGCTCCTTGAGCAGGTCGGCCGGCGCCTGGTAGTCGATCATGCAGTTCATGGCAGCTCCTCGAACAGTGGCCGTCGTCACAGGGACTGACGCAGGAAATCATTGGCAAGCCCGGCAGCGCTGCTGTCGGGAAAATCGTCGCGGACCCGTTCGAGCAGCGCCCGGCTCTCCTCCGGTTCGCCCTGGCGTGCCTTGACGAGGCCGAGCTTGTAGAGCGCATCGGGCAACTTGCTGCTCTGGGGGAAGCCGTCGATGACGCGCCGGAACGCGGCCTCCGCCGCCTCCAGGTTGGCCTCGGCCGAGTGCAGCTCGCCCAGCCAGTAGTAGCCGTTCGCCGTCAGGCTGCTGTTCGGGTATTGGGCGACGAAGGCCTCGAAGGCACGGATGGCCTCGCCGAACTCGCGCGCCTGAACGTGGCCGAAGGCGGCCTGGTAGGCGGCCTGGGCATCGGCGCTGGTGCCGCTCGGCGACGGCGTCTCGACGACCTGGCGTGCCGTGTCCTCGTCGACCGCTGGGTCGGCCTCGATGCCGGCGCTGCCGGCCATCAGGCGCTCATCCAGGTCCATGTACTGCTGGCGGGTCTGGCTGCGCAGCCGCTCGAGCTGATGGCGCAGCTCCTCCACCTGGCCGCGCAGCTGGCGGATCTCCTCCTCGTGCTGCTGGACCTGGTTGAAGATCACCAGGCTGCCGCCGGCTTCCTCGCGCACCGCCGCCTGGTCGAGGAAGGTGCTGGGCTGTGCGCGCAGGTCCTCCACCACCGGTCCCTGCTGGGCAATCACCGGCTGCCATACGGACAGCGGGAGCACCAGGGCTCCCGCGCCGCACAGCCTTTTCAGACCGTGTTTCATGCATCACTCCTCGGCGCACGGGCGCCGTGTCGATCAGTAGGCAAAGACGACGCGGCGGTTCTGGGCGTAGGCGTCCTCGCCATGGCCACGCACGGCCGGACGCTCCTCGCCGTAGCTGACGATCTCGAGTTGCGACGGCGACACCCCCTGGACCTCCAGGAAGCGCTGCACGGCCCCGGCGCGGCGCTCGCCCAGCGCCATGTTGTACTCGCGGGTGCCGCGCTCGTCGGTGTGCCCCTGCAGCACGACACGGGCGTTGCCGTTGCCGCGCAGGTAGCGCGCATGCGCCGTGAGCACCGACTCGAACTCGGACTTGATGGTGTCGCTGTCGTACTCGAAATAGATGGTGCGGACTTCGGGAATGCGCCCGTCGGCCTGCTGGCCGATCCGCTCACCGTCGGCACCGATACCGCTGCCGCTGACCTGGCCGGTCCCGGCCGTACCAGTTCCGGCGCCGCCGCGGCTGCTGTCCATGCTGCCGTCCTGGGTGCCGCCGGTGCTGGAGCAACCGGCCACGAGAGCCAGCGAAAAGGCAACGGCCAGCGTTCTGGCATGTGACTTGAACTGCATCGTCGAAACTCCTTGAGTGGCCTATCAATTCAGAAACGGTGACCAGGCGGGCTCGCGCACCTCGCCCTGGGCCGAGGGCAGGCGATAGGAGGCGCTCCCATCGGCCGACACGGCGCTCAACACTCCGCTGTTACCCTGCCGGGTGGCGAAGATTACCATGGTCCCGTTGGGGGCAACACTGGGGGACTCGTCCCAGCGCGTCTCGCTGAGCACCACCAGGCGCCCCGACTCGAGGTCCTGACGGGCGACCTGATAACCGCTGTCGCTGCGGTGGATCAGGAAGATCGACTCGCCGTCCGGGGCGAAGCGCCCGCGGGCATTGTAGCTGCCGGTGAAGGTGAGGCGTTCCTGCTCGCCGCTCGCCAGGTCGTGACGGTAGATCTGCGGCCCGCCGCTGCGATCCGAGGTGAACAGCAGGCTCTCCCCGTCAGGCGCCCAGTCCGGCTCGGTATCGATGGCGGAGCTGTTGGTCAAGCGCTGCACGCTGCGATCGGCGATGTTCATCACGTAGATCTCCGGCTGGCCATCCTTGGATAGCGACATGGCCAGGCGCCGTCCGTCCGGCGACCAGGCCGGCGCCCCGTTGAGGCCCTCGAAGGAGGAGACCCGGACCCGCTGGCCGCTGGCCAGTTCCTGGACGTAGATGGCCGGACGCTCCGTCTCGAAGGAAACATAGGCGAGCTTCTGGCCGTCCGGCGACCAGGCCGGCGAGAGGATCGGCTCGCGCGAGTCGAGCACTCGCCGGCTGTTGTGGCCGTCGGCGTCGGCGACGTAGAGACCGAACTGCTGGTTGTCACCCACCCCCTGAGCGGTGACGTAGGCGATGCGGGTCGAGAAGGCGCCGCGAATGCCGGTGATCTCCTCGAACACCTGGTCGCTGATGTAGTGGGCGACGTCGCGCAGTCCGCTGGTGCCGGCAGTCGTGATGTTCTCGCCCAGCATGCGCTCGCCCCCGCTGACGTCCATCAGCTCGTAGCGGATCCGGTAGCCTTCGCCATCGCGGCTGACGCGGCCGACCACCAGGTAGCGCACGTCCAGGGCTTGCCACTCGCCATAGCGCACTTCCTCGCCGCTGGCCGGGCGATCGAACATGGCGTCGCGCGCCAGCGGCGCGAAGAAGCCACTGCGCTCCAGATCGTCGCTGATCACCTGGGCCAGGTCCTCGGGCAGCTCGCCCCCGTCCGTCGCGAAAGGCACCACCGCAATGGGTGTCGCCTCGTCGCTCCCGCGGGTGATCTCGATGGTCAGGTCGGCCTGGGCCAGGGCGGTGAAGCTCAGCAGCAAGGCGCTCAGCCAGGCAGTCATCAGGGCTTTCATCAGCGGATATCCCCCGGTGTGAATCGCAGGTTGAATTGTCGGAAACTCCGTTGCGCATTGACCGGCAACTGGCGCAGCTCGTTGAACGGCGCGGCCGCTTCCACAGCCTGGATGGCGGAACGGTCGAACGCACTGTCGCCGCTAGCTTGGGTAATGGTAGCCGCGAACAGCTCGCCGGACGGGCCCAGGCGAACCTGGACGGTGGCATTGAGGCCGTTGCTCGCGCCGGGGGGGATCACCCAGGTCTGCTCCACGGCACGACGCACCAGGTTGATGAAGCTGTTGGCAGCCTCATCGCCCTGGTTGGCATTGGCCACCGCATCGGACTCGCCCTCGATGGCACGATCGAGACCCTGGCTCGCCGCCTCGGCGGCGCGGCGGGCCGCCTCCGCCTGGCGCTGTCGCTCCTCCTCGGCCTGACGCTGGCGCTCGGCCTCTTCCTGGCGGCGACGCTCCTCCTCGGCCTGACGCTGGCGCTCGGCCTCTTCCTGGCGGCGACGCTCCTCCTCGGCCTGACGCTGGCGCTCGGCCT
>SBLD01000010.1:69184-145002 GCA_004551485.1 Billgrantia azerbaijanica
GCTGGCGCTCGGCCTCTTCCTGGCGGCGACGCTCCTCCTCGGCCTGACGCTGGCGCTCGGCCTCTTCCTGGCGGCGACGCTCCGCCTCGGCCTGACGCTGGCGCTCGGCCTCTTCCTGGCGGAGACGCTCTTCCTCGGCCTGACGCTGGCGCTCGGCCTCTTCCTGGCGGCGGCGCTCCTCCTCGGCCTGACGCTGGCGCTCGGCCTCTTCCTGGCGGCGACGCTCCTCCTCGGCACGGCGCTGGCGCTCGGCCTCCTGCTGTTCACGCAGCTGTGCCTGGCGCTCGGCCTCCTCGGCACGGCGCTGGGCTTCGGCTTCCGCTTGCCGGCGGGCCTCCTCGAGCGCTTCGGCCTCCGCTTCGGCGGCCTGCTCCTCCGCCTGGCGCTGGCGTTCGGCCTCTTCCGCTCTCTGCTGCTCGGCCTCCTCCTCGGCCTGGCGCTGGGCCGTCTCCTCTTCCTCCTGGCGTGCCGCCGCCCGGGCGCGGGCCTCCTCGGCACGCTGCGCCTGGTCGGTCGTCGTCTCGGTACTGACCAGGGTCGCCTGGACGATGGAGGTCGAGGACGGCTCCGGCGTCCGCTGGGGCAGGCTCACCGTGCTCAGCACCAGCACCAGGACGTGCACGCCGACCGCCAGCACCACCGGCAGGCCGTAGCCAACGCGCTGATCATGTCGAGCCATGGCGTCGTCTCGCTCCTCAGTCACGCGGCGGGGGCTCGGAGATCAGTCCGACGTCGCTGACGCCCGCCACCTGCAGGTTGCTCATCAGCGTCACGACCTGGCCATAGGGCACGTTGCGATCACCGCGCACCAGCACCGGGGTGCCGGGGCGGCGCTGGAGCAGGATGATGATGCGGTCGGTCAGCTCCTCCAGCTCCAGGCTGCGCTCCTCGTCACCCAACGAGAGGTAGTAGACACCCTCGCTGTCGACCGAGACGATGATCGGCTCGTTGTCCTCCGACGGCTCGATGGGCTCGGAGCTCACCTGCGGCAGCTCCACCTGCACCCCCTGGGTCAGCATGGGCGCGGTGATCATGAAGATCACCAGCAGTACCAGCATGACGTCGATGAAGGGGACGACGTTGATCTCGCCCATGGGCTTGCGTCGGCCACTCCGGTTGAAAGGTCCATGCATGGTGCGACTCCCTCAGGCACTGCCGGCTTCGCTGCGTCCCTGCAGGTTGCGATGCAGGATGGAGTGGAACTCCTCGGCGAAGTCCTCGTACTTGCCGAGCAGACGGCCGGACTCGTTGGAGAGCCGGTTGTAGAAGATCACCGCGGGAATGGCGGCAAACAGGCCCATGGCGGTGGCGATCAGAGCCTCGGCGATCCACGGCGCCACCGTGGCCAGCGTCGCCTGCTGGGCCATGGAGAGCGACTGGAAGGAGCCCATGATGCCCCAGACGGTGCCGAACAGGCCGATGTAGGGGCTTGCCGAGGCGACGGTGGCGAGGAAGACCAGATGCAGGTTGAGGCGCTCCTCCTCCCGCGACCAGGCCACCCGCATGCTGCGCTGCACCCCGTCGAGGATCGCCTCGGGGCTGCGCGCCTTGTTCAGCAGGCGGTTGAACTCGCGGAAGCCGGCACGGAAGACGTGCTCGGCTCCCTGGGTCTCCTGTTCGGCCGGCGTCTCGCGATAGAGCTCGTTGAGGTCGACGCCGGACCAGAAGCGCTCCTCGAAGGCCTGGTGGACCTTGCGCGCACGGCGCATGATGAAGGTGCGCTGGAAGATCACCACCCAGGAGAGAATCGAGCCGATCACCAGGATCAGCATCACCAGCTGGACCACGGTGCTGGCGCTCATGATCAGGTGGGGAATGGACATGGAGTCGTTCACGGGTATCCTCGTCGGTCTTGCAGTTATCCGTGGATGGCCGCGGCAAGCAGCGGCGGCCATGGCGTAGGCTTGAGGCGGGCGGCATCCAGACAGGCGATGTCGACCCTGGCCTCGCACAAGGGTTCCCCGCGTCGTGTCACCGTCTGTACGAAACTCAGTCGGCAACGTCCCTGGGTGTGGACGGCGGCGCTGACTTCCAGCGCGTCGTCCAGGCGGGCGGGCTTGGCATAGCGGCACTCCAGGCGGTGCACCACCAGTTGGATGCCCTCGGCGAGGAGTTCGCTCTGGGTGATGCCGCGGTGGCGCAGCCACTCGCTGCGTGCCCGCTCCATGTATTTGAGGTAGTTGACGTAATAGACGATGCCACCGGCATCGGTGTCCTCGATGTAGACGCGCACCGGGAAGCGGAAATCGTTCACGGTCGCACCTCGCCGGCGGCATCCAGCGCCTGGTCGTGCGGCACCAGCCCGAAGTGCTGCCACGCCTGGCGCGTCACCACCCGCCCACGCGGCGTGCGCATCATCAGCCCCTGCTGGATCAGGTAGGGCTCGATGACGTCCTCGATGGTATCGCGCTCCTCGCCGATGGCCGCCGACAGTGAGTCAACGCCCACCGGGCCGCCATCGAACTTCTCGATCATCGCCAGCAGCAGGCGCCGGTCCATGTGGTCGAGACCGTGGTGGTCGACGTGCAGCATGTTCAGCGCCCGGTCGGCGATGGCGGCATCGACGCGACCGCTGCCGCGCACCTCGGCGAAATCGCGCACCCGGCGCAGCAGCCGGTTGGCGATGCGCGGCGTGCCGCGCGAGCGGCGCGCCACCTCGGCGGCACCGGCATCGTCGGCCTCGACCCCGAGCAGCCGCGCCGAGCGGCGCACGATCTCGGTGAGCTCGTCGATGGCGTAGAACTCCAGGCGCTGCACGATGCCGAAGCGGTCGCGCAGCGGCGAGGTGAGCAGCCCCGCCCGGGTGGTGGCCCCCACCAGGGTGAAGCGCGGCAGGTCAAGCTTGATGGAGCGCGCCGCCGGCCCCTCGCCGATGACGATGTCGAGCTGGAAGTCCTCCATCGCCGGGTAGAGGATCTCCTCCACCACCGGCGAGAGCCGGTGGATCTCGTCGATGAACAGCACGTCGCCCGGCTGCAGGTTGGTGAGCATGGCCGCCAGGTCGCCGGCCCGCTCGAGCACCGGCCCGGAGGTGGACTTGAGCCCCACCCCCATCTCGGCGGCGATGATGTTGGCCAGCGTCGTCTTGCCAAGCCCCGGCGGCCCGAACACCAGGGTGTGGTCGAGGCTCTCCTCACGCCCGCGCGCGGCGCTGATGAAGATATCGAGCTGCTCGCGCACGCGCGGCTGGCCGATGTAGTCGACCAGCCGCTTGGGGCGAATGGCATGGTCGACGTGCTGCTCGCCCTCGCGCTCCTCGGCGGCAATCAGTCGGTCGTCGTCAATCATCCCGGACCTCCCGGTCACGCTGGCTTCCCGGCACGGCCATCCCGTTCCTGGCGCCCATCCGCATTCAGCCCGCCAGGCGACGCGTGAGCGCCGCCTTGATCATGGCCTCGGTGGAGAGCTCAGTCTCCACCCCCGACAGCATCTTGGCCGCCTCGGCCGGCTTGTAGCCCAGGCTGACCAGGGCGGCCTCGGCATCGGCCAGCGGGTCCTCCTGGCGCCCCTCCGCGGCCGGGAGCGATCCCCCCGGCGACAGTGCCAGGCCATCGTGCCGCTCCCAGTGGGGAAAGCGGTCGCGCATCTCGATGATCAGCCGCTCGGCGGTCTTCTTGCCCACCCCCGGCAGGCGAGTGAGCGCCTTGGCGTCGTCATCCATCACGCAGCGCATGAACGCCTCCTCGTCCATGCCCGAGAGGATCGCCAGGGCCAGCTTGGGGCCGATGCCGTTGACCCGGATCAGCGCGCGGAACAGCGCCCGCTCCTGCTCGCGAGCAAAACCGTAGAGCAGGTGGGCGTCGTCGCGCACCACCAGGTGCGTGTAGAGCGACACGCCCTCGCCGACGCCGGGCAGGGCGACCAGGGTCGTCATCGAGGCCTCGAGTTCGTAACCGACCCCGGCCACGTCGACCACGAGCCAGGGCGGCTGCTTGTCGAGCAGGGTGCCACGCAGGCGTCCAATCATGGGGCTAGGTATCCTTGCAGAACGAATCCATGCCGACCGCGCTCCGGCGGGCCGCTCGTGTCGGGGCCGCACGGTCGCCATGGCGCCACTATACTGACCGCTCGGTCGGCTGGCCAGCCCGCTCAAACAGCGTTCGCGAACCCGGCAAGCCGCTTTTGGCGTCTTGCTCAAGGCCGGAAGTCGCGCCAGGAGGGCCCGCGACGCGTTCGGCGGTGTCCGCCGAAGCTGCCGCCGGTGAGCAGCCCGCGCCGCGCATGGGCGTGGGTCAGGGCGATCGCCAGGGCATCGGCCGCATCGGCCTGGGGCGTGCCGTCGAGCCCCAGGATGGCGGCCACCATGTGCTGCACCTGCGCCTTGTCGGCGCTGCCGTTGCCGGTGACCGCCTGCTTGATCTGTCGCGGGCCGTACTCGCTCACCGGCAACCCATGGTTGGCCGCGCAGACGATGGCGGTGCCGCGCGCCTGGCCGAGCTTGAGCGCCGAGTCGGCATTCTTGGACATGAACACCTGCTCGATGGCGAACTCCGCCGGGCCGTGCACGGCGATCAACTCACCGATGCCGGCATAGACCTGGGCCAGTTTCTGCGCCAGGTCCTCGGCCTGGATGCGGATGCAGCCGCTCGCCACGTAGCGCGGGGTAGCAGAGGCGACATCGAGCACCCCGTAGCCGGTGATGCGCGAGCCGGGATCGATGCCGAGAATCAACACGGCCGCGACTCAGTCGAGGGCATCGAGGACCTCATCGGCAAAGTCGGCGTTGGTGTAGACGTTCTGGACGTCGTCCAGATCCTCGAGCATGTCGATCAACCGAATGACCTTGCGAGCCAGTTCACCGTCGGCGATGGCCGTGTACGTCTCGGGGTAGAGCCCCACGTCGCTCTGCTCGGGCTCGATGCCGGCCGCCACCAGGGCGTCCTTGACCCGGCCGAACGACTCGGGGGAGGTCACCACTTCCAGGCGCCCGTCATCGCGCGACTCGATCTCCTCGGGCTCCGCCTCCAGGGTGGCCTCCATGGCGGCCTCTTCGCTGACGCCCTCGGGCAGCAGCAGTCGCCCCTGCTTGTGAAACAGGAACGCCACCGAACCGCTGGTCCCGAGGTTGCCGCCGCACTTGTTGAAGGCATGGCGCACGTCGGAGACGGTGCGGTTGCGGTTGTCGGTCATGCACTCCACGAGGATGGCCACGCCTTCGGGACCGTAGCCCTCGTAGACACACTCCTCCATCGCGTCGGCGTCGGCGTTACCGGCGCCGCGGTCGACGGCACGCTGGATGGTGTCCTTGGTCATGTTATTGGCGAGCGCCTTGTCGATGGCGGCGCGCAGCCGGGGGTTGTCGGCGGGATCCGGCCCGCCCTGGCGCGCCGCCACGTTGAGCTCGCGAATCAGCTTGGAAAAGATCTTGCCCCGCTTGGCGTCCTGGGCGGCCTTGCGGTGCTTGATGTTGGCCCATTTGCTGTGGCCTGCCATCATGTCCTCCTTGCCGGGTGGCTTCCAGGCGACGATTTCACACGACACCGGCGCCCTGGGGCGCCGGTGTCATCACATGGCGGAAGAGCCGTTCACTCGCCGGCGATTTCCGCCTTGGCCTTTTGGCTCAGGCGGATGTTGAGCTCGCGCAACTGCTCGTGGCTCACCTCGCCGGGGGCGTCGGTCATCAGGCAGGCGGCGCTCTGCGTCTTCGGGAAGGCGATCACCTCGCGGATGGTGCGCGCCCCGGCCATCAGCATCACCAGGCGGTCGAGGCCGAACGCCAGGCCGCCGTGGGGCGGCGCGCCGTACTGCAGGGCGTCGAGCAGGAAGCCGAACTTCTCGCGCGCCTCGGTCTCGTCGATGCCGAGCACCTCGAGGACGGCGTGCTGCATCTCGCGATCGTGGATACGGATGGAGCCGCCGCCCAGTTCGGTGCCGTTGAGCACCATGTCGTAGGCGCGCGACAGCGCCGAGATGGGATCGCGCTTGAGGGTCTCCACATCGCAGGACGGCGCGGTGAAGGGGTGGTGCAGCGCCTGCATGCGCGCGCTGCCGTCGTCCTCGAACATCGGGAAGTCCACCACCCACAGCGGCGCCCACTCGTGGGTGTAGAGCCCGAGGTCCTCGCCGAGCTTGATGCGCAGCGCACCGATCGCCTCGTTGACGATGCGCGCCTTGTCGGCACCGAAGAAGATGATGTCGCCATCCTCGGCGCCCACCCGGTCCAGCAGCGTCTCGATGACGCCTTCCATGAACTTGACGATGGGCGACTGCAGCCCCTCGAGGCCCTTGGCGCGCTCGTTCACCTTGATCCACGCCAGCCCCTTGGCGCCGTAGATGCCGACGAACTTGGTGTAGTCGTCGATCTCCTTGCGCGAGAGCTTCGCCCCGCCCGGCACGCGCAGGGCGGCGACGCGCCCGTCGTCGGCGTTGGCCGGGCCGGAGAAGACCTTGAAGTCGACCGACTGCATCAGGTCGTCGACGTCGGTCAGCTCGAGCGGGATGCGCAGGTCCGGCTTGTCTGAACCGTAACGGCTCATGGCCTCGGCGTAGCTCATGCGCGGGAACTCGGGGAGCTCCACGGCCAGCACCTCCTGGAAGAGCTGGCGCACCATCGCCTCGGTGACGCCCATGATGTCCTCCTCCTCGACGAAGGAGGCCTCGATGTCGATCTGGGTGAACTCCGGCTGACGGTCGGCGCGCAGGTCCTCGTCGCGGAAGCACTTGGCGATCTGGTAGTAGCGATCGAAGCCGGACACCATCAGCAGCTGCTTGAACAGCTGCGGCGACTGCGGCAGGGCGAAGAAGCTGCCCGGATGGGTGCGGCTCGGCACCAGATAGTCGCGTGCACCTTCCGGTGTGGCGCGGGTGAGAATCGGCGTCTCGATGTCGAGGAAGCCCTGCCCCTCGAGGAAGGCGCGCACGCTGTGGGAGATGCGCGAACGCAGGCGCAGCTTGTCGATCATCTCCGGCCGGCGCAGGTCGATGTAGCGGTACTTGAGGCGCACCTCCTCGCCCACCTTGCCGTGCTCGTCGAGCTGGAACGGCGGGGTGACGGCGGTGTTGAGCACCTCCACGTCCTTGGCCAGGACCTCGATCAGGCCGGTCGGCATGTTGGGGTTCTGGGTGCCCTCCGGGCGCAGGCGCACGCGGCCGGTGATGCGCAGCACGTACTCGCTGCGCGCGCGGTCGGCAGTGGCGAAGGCCTCGGCGGTGTCGGGGTCGACCACGACCTGGGCGATGCCGTCGCGATCGCGCATGTCGAGGAAGATCACGCCCCCGTGGTCACGGCGGCGGTGAACCCAGCCGCACAGGGTGACCGTCTGGTCCACCAGGGTCTCGTTGAGCTGGCCGCAATAATGGCTGCGCATGTCGTATCCTGTCTTCTCGCGTTATCGAAAGGGTTGTATGTCGCTCGGGGCACGGCCCTCAGGCCGCGGCGCCGTCCTTGGCCGGCGCCTTGCCCGACGTCTTCTTGTCGCCGCTACCGGCCCCGTCACCGGCCAGGTTCTTCTTGCCGCCGGACTTGAAGTCGGTCTCGTACCAGCCGCCACCGGCCAGGCGGAATCCCGCGGCGGACACCAGGCGGCTCAGCTCGGTGGCCTCGCAGGCCGGACAGTCGGTCAGCGGCGCGGCACCGATCTTTTGCAGTTTTTCCAGACGATGGCCGCAGGCCTTGCACTGATATTCGTAGATGGGCATGGTTCTTCTCACTCTATAGCCGACAGCGCAACAGTTTCGACAGCGCAACCCCGGGAGATATAAGGCCGGCCGACGCACTTTCCAAGCCTGCCGTCAAAGCCCGATAGTATAGCGTGACCGGCAGGGCCTGTCCCAGCCCCGCCGCCCTGTCGCCGACCACAAGGAAACCGCCATGAAAGCCGTGATCCTCGACGCAGCCAGCCTCGGTCCCGATGTCGACCTCTCCCCCATCCGCGACCAGGTCGACGCCCTGGACGTGCACGAGCAGAGCACCACGGCGCAGAGCCGCGAGCGGCTCAAGGGGGCCGAGGTGGCCCTCGTCAACAAGGTGGTGCTGGATGCCGCCACGCTGGAGGCCCTGCCCGACCTCGAGCTGATCTGCGTGCTGGCCACCGGCACCAACAACATCGACATGGCGGCCGCCGAGCGCCTGGACATCAGCGTGCGCAACGTCACCGCCTACGGCACGGCCAGCGTCGCCCAGCACACCCTGATGCTCATGCTGGCCCTGGCCAACCGCTTGCCGCTCTACCAGCGCGACGTGGCCGCCGGGCGCTGGAACCAGGCGCCCTTCTTCTGCCTGATGGACCACCGCACCCTCCAGCTCGAGGGCAAGCAGTTGGCGATCGTCGGTCAGGGCGAGCTCGGCACCCGGGTCGGCGACCTGGCCAGCGCCTTCGGCATGCACGTCACCTATGCCGCCCGCCCGGGCAACGAGGCGAACGACAGTCGCCCGGGCATCGCCGAGCTGGCGCCCGAGGCCGACGTGATCAGCCTGCACTGCCCGCTCACTGATGCCACGCGCCACCTCTTCGACGCCGCACGCCTGGCCACCCTGAAGCCGGATGCCTTGCTGATCAACTGCGCGCGCGGTGGCATCATCGACGAAGAGGCCGCCCTCGCGGCGCTGCGCGACGGCCGCCTGGGCGGGCTAGGCGTCGACGTCTTGCCGGTCGAGCCACCGCGGGAGGGCCACCCGCTGCTCGATGCCCTGGCGGAGCCGCTCAACCTCATTGTGACGCCGCACAGCGCCTGGATCACCCCGGAAGCGCGGCAGAACGTGGTGGCGTTGACCGCCGACAATCTGCGCCTGTACCGGAACGGCTGACAGCGCCAGCTGCCCGGCCAGCCTGGCTTGCCGAGGGCGGTGAGGCTGGACTTTGGGATGAAATAGATAACGGTATAAAATCAGCCAAGGTTGCGACCGACAGCCGCCGCCTCGATACTCTGACAGCAGGCGATTCAACCATGGAACGGGCCAGACCATGCTGCACAACTTCGGGTCGATCAACCTCGACCATGTCTATCAGGTGCCGCACCTCGTGCGGCCGGGCGAGACCCTCGCCAGCCACGACTATCAGGTCGGGCTCGGCGGCAAGGGGGCCAACCAGTCGCTGGCAGTGGCCCTGGCCGGCGGCGAGGTATCGCACTGGGGGCGCCTCGGGCGCCAGGACGCCTGGGCGCGCGACATCCTTGCCCGCGCCGGCGTCAACGTCACCTTCACCGACCTGGTGGACGCTCCCAGCGGCCACGCCATCATCCAGGTCGACGAACGCGGCGAGAACGCCATCCTCCTCTTTCCCGGCGCCAATCACGGCTTCACGGCCACCCATATCGAGGCGCTGCTGGACGCCTGTGCCCCGGGCGACTGGATACTCGCCCAGAACGAGTGCAGCGCCTTGCCCGAGCTCCTCGCCCGGGCCCACCAGGCCGAGGCATCCCTCGCCTTCAACCCGGCACCCATGAGCGACGCCGTGGCCGAGCTGCCGCTGGCCCGCTGCGACCTGCTGTTCGTCAACCGCGGCGAGGCGGCCTGGCTGGCCGGCATCGCCGAGACCGCCTCCGTCGAGCAGCTGCTGTCGGCGCTTCACGCCAGGCTGCCGGGCACCGCCACCGTGCTGACGCTGGGCAGCGAAGGCGCCTGGTACCAGCGCGGCGCGACGCGCCACTACCAGCCGGCCCCCGCCGTCGAGGCGGTGGATACCACCGGCGCGGGCGATACCTTCATCGGCTACTTCCTGGCTCGCCTGCAGGCCGGCGATGCCATCCCCCGCTGCCTGGAGGTGGCCACCACGGCCGCGGCCCTCAGCGTCCTGCGTCCCGGGGCGGCCGGCAGCATTCCCGCCCGGGATGCCGTGGAGCGCGCCCTGCGCGACGGCCTGACCGGCGCCTGAGCGCCCCCTCGACCGCCCGAGCAAGGAGCTACCGTGTCACATCCGATCATCTTCGATACCGACCCCGGCGTCGACGACGCCCAGGCCATCGCCATCGCCCTGCGGCATCCGGAGATCGAGCTGCTGGGACTGACCACCACCTACGGCAACGTCGACGTGGCGACCGCCACCCGCAACGCCCTGCTGCTGACGCAGCTCGCCGGCCGCGAGGTGCCCGTCGCCCAGGGGGCCGCCGCACCGCTGGTCAAAGCGCGCCACCCGGCGCCGGCTCACATCCACGGCGCCAACGGTCTGGGGGACATCTCCCTGCCCGAGGTGACCGGCCGGCCCGATCCGCGCAGCGCCGCGCAGTTCATCATCGACACCGTCAACGCCCGCCCCGGCGAGGTGACCCTGGTCGCCGTGGGCCCGCTGGGCAACCTGGCCGCGGCGCTGCAGCTCGACCCGGCGCTCACCGGCAAGGTGAAACGGGTGGTGGTCATGGGCGGCTCGGTCTACGAGGGGGGCAACGTCACCCCGGTGGCCGAGGCGAACATCTTCAACGACCCGGACGCGGCGGCGCGGGTGCTGACCGCCGGCTGGCCGCTGACGCTGGTCGGGCTCGACGTCACCCACCGCTGCGTGCTCGACGAAGCGCACATGGCACGCATCGCCGCCGGCCAGGGGGAGCTGGGTCGGGTGCTGGCGGACAGCTACGCCTTCTACCGCGACTTCTATCGCCACGCCCGGGGCATCGACGGCTGCTGCCCGCACGACAGCTGCGCGCTGGCCTGGCTGCTGCGCCCGGAGCTCTTCACCACGGCTCCGGGCCACCTGAGCGTCGTCACCCACGGCGAGGCCGAGGGGCAGACGCTCTTCGCCCCCGAGGGGCGGGCCTTCATCGCACCGCGCTGGTCGCAGACGCCGCTCGCGGAGGCGTGCCTGGAGGTGGATGGCGAGGCCGTGGTGGAGTGGATCGCGGCAACGCTCGGGTGAACATCAGAGCGTGACGAAGTTGTCCGGGTCGCGCGGCTCGAGGGTCTCGAACTCGACGTGGGTGACCCGGGCGTTGGGCGGCCCCAGCCAGAGCCAGGCCGCCACCTGGTTGACGGCCTCCCCTTCGCCGCACAGCAGCACTTCCACACGCCCGTCGGGCAGGTTCTTGGCATAGCCGGTGACGCCGTGCTGGAGCGCCTGCTCCTGGGTGGCGCGACGGAACCACACGCCCTGCACCTTGCCGGTGACCACGGCCTTGACGCAGCTCTTGCTCATCGCAAGGTCTCTCCCTCCTGGAACCTGCTCCCCTTCTAGCATCCACACCGCCGACGCACCAGAGGTTCCAGCCAACTCCCGAATGCTCTAATCTGAAAAAAGGACAGCGTCACCGCCACAAGCACCGACCGTCCTCCCGGAAAGCCCTATTCTGCTTTCCCGCGCCCTGACCGGGCACAACAACAACGTCCATCCTCACAAGGGAGACACGCCATGCCGGTCTTTGACCACCCCGAGTTCGACCACCACCAGCAGATCGTCTTCGGCAGCGACGAGGCGAGCGGCCTGCGCGCCATCATCGCCATCCATGATACCCGTCGCGGCCCCGCCTTGGGCGGCCTGCGCATCTACCCCTATGCCAGCGAGGCCGATGCCCTCACCGACGTGCTGCGCCTGTCGCGCGGCATGACCTACAAGTCGGCGCTCGCCGACCTGCCCCTGGGGGGCGGCAAGGCCGTCATCATCGCCGACCCGCGGCGCGACAAGACCCCCGAACTGCTGCGCGCCATGGGCCGCCTGGTCGACTCGCTCGGCGGGCGCTACATCACCGCGGAGGATTCCGGTACCAGCGAAGCGGACATGCGCATCATCCATGAGACCACCGATCACGTCAGCGGCCTGGGCAGGCGCCCCGGCGAATCCGGCGATCCCTCCCCCTACACGGCCCACGGCGTCTTCTGCGCCCTGCGGGTTGCCGTGCGGCACGGCCTGGGCCGGGAGAGCCTGGAAGGCCTGCGCGTGGCCGTCCAGGGCGTCGGTCACGTCGGCGCCCACCTGGCCCGCGCCCTGCACGCCGCCGGCGCGCAGCTGGTGCTCAGCGACCTCAACCGCGACGCCGTCGGTGCCCTGGCGGAGGAGCTCGGCGCCACGATCGTCACGCCGGAGGCGATCCTCGCGGCCGATGTCGACGTCTTCGCCCCTTGTGCCATGGGCGCGGTGCTCACCCCCGAGGTGGCCGAGAGCCTCGAGGCACGGGTCGTCTGCGGTGCCGCCAACAACCAACTCGCCTCCCCCGAGGTGGCCGAGCGGCTGCACGAGCGTGGCATCCTCTACGCTCCGGACTACGTGGCCAACGCCGGCGGCGTGATCGAGGTGGAATGGCAGCGCCACGGCGACTACAGGCGCGAGGCGGTGATGGCGCATGTCGAGCGCATCGCCGACACCCTCGACGAGATCTTCGCCCGCGCCACCACCAGCCAGACCAGCCCGGCGATCATCGCCGACCGGCTGGCCCGCGAGCGCCTGGCCGGGTAGGCGCAACGCAACACGCCGGCGAAGCGGGCGACGGTCGTCGCCCGTTTCATCGTTCGTGGCATTCGCGGCGCACGAGAACCGCGCTGTTGCGCGGCACGATGCGCCGCCCACGCGCCAGCAGCAGGCTGCGCGTGAGCGCTGCGCCCAGCAGCAGGATCAGCGAACTGTAGTAGACCCACAGCAGCAGCATCACCACCGCCCCCGCCGCTCCATAGGTCGAGGCCGTGGCCGTGTAGGCGAGGTAGGTGGCGATCAGGCTGCGCCCCAGCGTGAAGAGCAGTGCCGTCACCGCGGCCCCTGCCAGGACATCGCGCCAGCCGAGCACCACGTCCGGCAACACCTTGAAGATGGTGGCGAACAGCAGCGTGACCATGGCCAGGGCGATCAGGAATTCGGCGCCCTCGGTCAGCAGCCCGACGAACGGCAGCACATCGTCCGCCAGTCGCAGCATGGCTCGGGCGGCGATGCCCAGCACCAGGGTGAACAGCAGGATGAGCCCCAGCGCCAGTACCACGACCAGCGACAGCAGGCGATTCTTGAGAAACACCAGCAGGCTGTTGCTGCTGGGCCGGGCCGTCACTCCCCAGATGGTGTTGAGGGAGAACTGCAGCTGGACGAACACGGCCGTGGCCCCGACCAGCAGCGCTCCGATGCCCAGCAGGCTGGGCAACACGCCGCTCTCCTCGGGACGCGAGGCGGCCACCGCCTGCTCGACGGCCTGCGCCACCTCCCGGCCCAGGCTGCCCTGCAGCTGGGCGACGAGCTGCCCCTGGGCCGCCTCCTCCCCCAGCACCACGCCGATGACGGTGACGGCAATGATCACCGTCGGTGCCAGCGAGAAGAGCGTATAGAAGGCGAGCGAGCCGGCATAGCTGAAGGCGTTGCGTTCCAGCCAGTGCGTGACCGCCCCGTGCACCACCCGCCACCAGAACACCAGGGGTTCCATCCGTCTCGCCTCCTTGCCGTTGCCATGCTGCGCTACGGAGTCTTCTCCGGCGCCCCTGCAGGGTAACGCATTGCAGCACACCGGGCTGCCCTCCATAATGGCCCCCCACGCCGCCGCGAAGGATCCGCCGATGCCCGCCGACGCCCTGGAATTCGACTGTCTCGTCTTCATCGGCCGCTTCCAGCCGCCGCACCTGGGGCATCTGGCGGTCATCCACGAGGCGCTGCGCCACGCCCGTCAGGTCATCGTGCTGGTGGGTTCGGCCTGGCAGGCACGCTCGCTGCGCAATCCCTGGCGCTTCGACGAGCGCCAGGCCATGCTGCGCGGCTGCTTCGACGAGGAAGAGAACGCCCGCCTGGCCATCGTGCCGCTGCTCGATGCGCTCTACAACAACGACGTCTGGGTGCGCGACGTGCAGCGCAAGGTTCGCGACATCGCTGGTCCGCACCATGCGCGGCTGCCGCGTATCGGCCTGATCGGCGCGAGCCGCGGTCAATCGAGCTACTACTTGTCGCTCTTCCCGCAGTGGGAATCGGTGAGCGTCCCCCTGGTGGAGGGCATCACCGCCAGCCAGATCCGCGAGCGACTGCTGCGCTCCGCCTCTTCCGCCGGCGACTACCTGAGCACCGGGGCCACCCACGACCTGCCACCCAGCGTCTGTACGGCCCTGCGCGACTTCGTCGGGGGCGACGCCCACCGTCAGCTCCTCGAGGAACAGCAGCTGCTCGAGCAGTACCGCCAGGCCTGGGCGCAGGCGCCCTACCCGCCGATCTTCGTCACCGTCAATGCCGTGGTGGTGCAGTCCGGCCATGTGCTGCTGGTGCGGCGCACGGCGGCTCCCGGCAAGGGACTGCTCGCCCTGCCCGGCGGCTTCATCAACCCCCACGAACGGCTGCTCGACGCCTGCCTGCGCGAACTGCGCGAACGCGTGCGCCTCAAGGTGCCGGGGCCGGTGCTCAAGGGCTCGCTGCGCGGCCAGCGCCTGTTCGACGAGCCGCACCGCAGCTGGCGCGGCCGCACCCTGGCGGAAGCCTTCTACTTCGCGCTGCGCCCCGACCAGCAGCTGCCGCGGCTCAAGCCGGTCAAGGGCGGCGACCACGCGCGCTGGGTGCCGCTCGCCGAGCTCGAACCGGAGAGCCTGTTCGAGGACCACTTCTTCATCATCCAGAACTTTCTCGGCCTGCCGGCCGATTTCGGCGGCAGCTAGAGACTCTCAAACACCAACTGGACGGAAAGGCGCTTCACGGATCGGCGAGCGGCCCAAGCGCAAGGCGCCCGGAGCACAGGAGGTGGAGCATATGGGGTATATGTGACGCCTCCGACGGTCCGACGCTTCGGCACCGCGTAACGCCGCGAATGGGTTGCGCAGCCATTCGTGGAGTGCATTTCTAAGCCTGCAGGAAGTCGCGGGGCAACTTCATCATCTGCCGCCACAGCTTCTCCACGCCCGGCTTGTGAACCAGCGAGCAGCGGTAGAGGCGAATCTCCAGCGGCACGTCCCACTTCTCGCCGCCGGCACGCACCAGCCGCCCGCCGTTGAGCTCCTCACGAATGCAGAAGTCGGGAATCCAGGCCAACCCCACCCCCTGCATCACCATGCCCTTGAGCCCCTCGGCCATGGCGGTCTCGTATACCGTGCGCAGGCGCAGGCGCAGCGGGTCGTTCTTCAGCAGCATGCGCACGCTGCGCCCCAGGAAGGCGCCCTGGGTGTAGGCGAGGTAGGGAATCGGCGCCGGGTCGTCGAGGCTGAACCGGGGCCTCCCGGCGTCATCCGGCAGGCTCACCGGCACCATCTTGACCTGGCCGATGGAGAAGGAGGGAAACACCTCGGCGTCGAGCTGCATGGTGGCGTAGGGGTCGTGGTAGGCGAGCATCAGGTCGCAGTTGCCCTCGCGCAACACGTGGATCGCGTCCCCCACGTTCATTGCCACCAAGCGCGTCGGCAGCTCTCCGAGGCCTTCCTGCAGCCTCGAGATCCACTGCGGGTAGAAACTCAGCGCCAGCGAGTGAGCCGCCACGATGTCCAGGGCCTCGCGCGCCATGGAGACCCCGCGCAGGTGCCCCAGGCACTCGTTGAGCTGCTCGACGAGGTTGCGCGCCGTGACCAGGAAGATCTGTCCCTCGGGGGTGAGAGTAACCGGCGTGGTCGAGCGATCCACCAGGGTCACGCCCACCGCCTGCTCCAACGAACGGATGCGCCGGCTGAAGGCCGGCTGGGTGACGTGGCGCTGACGGGCAGAGGCCGAGAAACTGCGGCTGTTGGCCAGGGCGACGAAATCTTCCAACCATTTGGTCTCGAGGTTCACCGTGACTCCGATGACGGGCATTGACGAGGCGCGAGGGACCGCGCCGGAGAGCGCTGACGGGACGTCAAGGAGCGACTAATGTACCCCAGTGGACGTACGAACCCAAGCGGCTACTGGATGGGTGAGGTCAGATAGGCGGCGCGCGACACCAGCTTGCGCCATAGCGGCCGGCTCTTCAGCTCGTCGTAGCCGATGCGCCGGCAGGCGGCGAAATCGCGCTCGAGCATCAGGCGCACCTCGGCGGCGAAGCGCCGATCGGGAATGAAGGCGGTGATCTCGAAGTTGAGACGGAAGGAACGGTTGTCCAGGTTCACCGTCCCGACGCTGGCAGCGTCATCGTCGATGAGCATCACCTTCTGGTGGAGAAAGCCCGGCAAATAACGGTATACCTTGACCCCGGCGCGCACCATGTCGGGCAGGAAGGCGAAGGCCGAGAGGAACACCAGCAGGTGGTCGGGATGCTCGGGGATCATGATACGCACGTCGACGCCGCGCATGGCGGCGAGCCGCAGGGCATCCTGCACGCTCTGGTCGGGAACGAAATAGGGACTGGTCACCCACAGCCGCTCGTGGGCGCTGTGAATCGCATGCTGCACCAGCAGGCTGGCGGTCTCCTGGCGGTCGGCCGGCCCCGACGGCACGATCACCACGTGCTGCGACTCCGCGCAGGTCACGCGAGGCTCCCAGCACAGCCCGATCACCTCGCCGGTGGCCCAGTGCCAGTCCTCCCAGAACGCCTCCTGCAGGCCCAGCACGCTGGGGCCGGTGAGCTTGAGGTGGGTATCGCGCCACGGACCGTGACGCGGATGCTGGCCGAGATACTCGATGCCGACGTTGAAGCCGCCCAGCCAGCCCTCGCGGCCGTCGGCCACCAGCACCTTGCGGTGGTTGCGGAAATTGAGCTGGAATCGGTGCTTGAGCCCCCGTGAGGAGCGGAAGGGGCTGACCTTCACGCCCACCGCCGCGAGGTCGCGCAGATACCCCTCGGGGAGCTTGCGACTGCCCATCTCGTCGTACAGGAAATAGACCCGCACCTCCCGCTCGGCGGCGGTCACCAGGCGCGCCTTGAGCTCACGCCCCAGGGCATCGTTGCGCACGATGAAGAATTGCACCAGCAGGTACTCCTCGGCGGACTCGATGCCGGCGAAGAGACTGTCGAAGGTCGCCCGGCCATTGATCAGCAGCTCGGCGCGATTGCCCCGGGTCAACGGCATCATGGCGAGCTGTTCCACGGCGCGCACGTCGGGATCGTTGACATCCGCCAGGTAGGGCTCTATCAGTTGCCGATAGCGCGCCAGCACCCGGCGCAGCACGGTATCGCGCTCGCCCCGCGCCGAGACATAGCCGTAGAAGCGCGGCCGGCCGAAGAACCAGTAGGCGGGCACCGCCAGGTAGGGGAAGGTCACCAGCGAGATGATCCAGGCAATGGCCCCCTGAGACGTCCGACTGGACATCAAGGCCATCACCGCAGAGACGATGCCCAGCAGGTAAGTCAGGAAAATCGCCAGGCCGAACAGCCAGGAGGTCATGCTCTCTCCCTGAGAAAACAGCGTTCTACAGCATAACCAAACGACAGCGGCCCCGCCAGGATGGCGGGGCCGCGGGGTTGCGCATTCGCAAGGCCGTTACGGCTATCTGCAAAAGCCCGGTGCGGAGCCGTATCAGGCGCGCTCGGCGATGATCTCCTTCCACTTGGCCGGGCCGGTCTGGTGCACCGAGGTGCCCTGGCTGTCCACGGCCACGGTCACCGGCATGTCCTCCACCTCGAACTCGTAGATGGCCTCCATGCCGAGGTCCTCGAAGCCCACCACGCGCGACTTCTTGATCGCCTGGGCGACCAGGTAGGCGGAACCACCCACCGCCATCAGGTAGACGGCCTGATTGTCACGGATCGCCTCGATGGCCGCCGGGCCACGCTCGGCCTTGCCGACCATGCCGAGCAGGCCGGTCTCCTCGAGCATGGTCCGGGTGAACTTGTCCATGCGCGTGGCCGTGGTCGGACCGGCCGGGCCCACCACCTCGTCGCGCACCGGGTCGACCGGGCCCACGTAGTAGATGAAACGCCCTTTCAGATCAACCGGCAGCG
The DNA here is from genome assembly GCA_004551485.1 of Billgrantia azerbaijanica. Taxonomy (GTDB): domain Bacteria; phylum Pseudomonadota; class Gammaproteobacteria; order Pseudomonadales; family Halomonadaceae; genus Halomonas; species Halomonas azerbaijanica. Next base: position 86,840 of record SBLD01000010.1, read on the forward strand.
CCTCGCCCTTGGCGAGCATGTCGACCATGCGCTTGTGCGCGGCGTCACGACCGGTGAGCAGCTTGCCGTTGAGCAGCAGGGTATCGCCGGGCTGCCAGGTGCGCACCTCCTCCGGGGTGATGGCGTCGAGGTCGACGCGCTTGACGTTGTCGCCCGCCTCGCGGGTGATCTCCGGCCAGTCCTCCAGCCTGGGCGCCGGCAGCGCCGCCGGGCCGCTGCCGTCCAGTGTGAAGTGGGCGTGGCGGGTGGCGGCGCAGTTGGGAATGATCGCCACCGGCTTGTTGGCGGCGTGGGTCGGGTAATCCTTGACCTTGATGTCGAGCACCGTGGTCAGCCCGCCCAGGCCCTGGGCACCGATGCCGCTCTTGTTGACCTTGTCGTAGAGTTCCAGGCGCAGCTCCTCGGCGCGATTGGACGCACCGCGCGCCTGCAGCTCCTGGATGTCGATGGGATCGAGCAGCGACTCCTTGGCGAGCTCCATGGCCTTCTCGGCGGTACCGCCGATGCCGATGCCGAGCATGCCGGGCGGGCACCAGCCGGCGCCCATCTTGGGCAGCTGCTCCATGACCCAGTCGACCACGCTGTCGGAGGGGTTGAGCATGGCGAACTTGGACTTCGCCTCGCTGCCGCCGCCCTTGGCGGCCACGTGCACCTCGACGGTGTCGCCGGGCACCAGCTTGTGGTGGATCACCGCGGGGGTGTTGTCGCGGGTGTTGGTCCGCTTGCCGTCCGGGTCGGCCAGCACCGAGGCGCGCAACACGTTGTCGGGCAGCTGGTAGGCGCGGCGCACGCCCTCGTTGATCATGTCGTCGAGGCTCAGGTCACCCTCGAAGCGCACGTTCATGCCCACGTGGACGAAGACGGTGACGATGCCGGTGTCCTGGCAGATCGGGCGATGGCCGGTGGCGCACATGCGCGAGTTGATCAGGATCTGGGCGATGGCGTCCTTGGCCGCCGGATTCTCCTCGCGCTCGTAGGCCGCTGCCATGGCGTCGATGAAATCCTTGGGATGGTAGTAGGAAATGTACTGCAGGGCATCGGCGACGCTCTGGATCAGGTCGTCCTGGCGGATCACGGTCATGGGCAAGGAACTCCTTGGCGTTGTCGGCATACCCGCTCTCGGGGCGGCGTCTGGGCCAGCGCGGCGGGCTCGAACGGGGGCGGATTATACCTCAGCCACGAACGACCGGCAGAGCCCTTCCACCAATGGCGGGCACGGCAGCGCTGCGACGGCCAGCAAGATAACGGTATAAACCAGGCCTGGCAGGCAGGACAGATGCAGGGTACCAGCGGCGCGGCGGATCTCAGCGCCTTCCGGCATCCTTTTTCCTTGCGATTTCAGGAACACCCGGTGGGACGTAGCTCGCTCGGGGCTGATCCGCGGGCAGACTACCCCAAGGCGAGCTGACGCTCCTTGAGCTCATGCAGTCGGTCGCGAAGTCGCGCCGCCTCCTCGAACTCCAGGTTCTGGGCCGCCTCGAACATGGCATCCTCGACGCGGGAGAGCTCGCGGGCGAGCTCCGTGGGCGACAGGTCGGTGGGGTCGTACACCGCCGCGCCCTCGGCCACCTTGCGTTCGCTCTTGCGCCCCTTGCCCTTGCGCCCCGGCGCCTGGGCGGCCTCCATGATGTCCGCCACCGAACGGGTGACGGTCTGCGGGGTGATGCCGTGGCGCTCGTTGTGGGCCATCTGCTTGGCGCGCCGCCGCTCGGTCTCGTCGATGGCGCGGCGCATGGAGTCGGTGACGCGGTCGCCGTAGAGGATCGCCATGCCATGGGCGTTGCGCGCCGCCCGGCCGATGGTCTGGATCAGCGAGCGCTCGTTGCGCAGGAACCCCTCCTTGTCGGCATCGAGGATCGCCACCAGCGACACCTCGGGGATGTCGAGCCCTTCGCGCAGCAGATTGATGCCCACCAGCACGTCGAACTTGCCGAGGCGCAGGTCGCGGATGATCTCCACCCGCTCCACGGTGTCGATATCGGAGTGCAGGTAGCGCACCCGCACGTCGTGCTCGTCGAGGTACTCGGTGAGGTCCTCGGCCATGCGCTTGGTCAGCGTGGTTACCAGCACCCGCTCGCCCACCTCGGCACGGACGCGGATCTCAGAGAGCAGGTCATCGACCTGGGTCGAGGCCGGGCGCACCTCCAGCGCCGGGTCGAGCAGGCCGGTGGGCCGCACCACCTGCTCCACCAGTTGGCCGGCATGCTCCGCCTCGTAGGGGCCGGGAGTGGCGGAGACGAAGATCGTCTGCGGGCAGATGTGCTCCCACTCCTCGAAGGTCATGGGGCGATTGTCCAGCGCCGAAGGCAGACGGAAGCCGTACTCGACGAGGGTCTCCTTGCGCGAGCGGTCGCCACGGTACATGCCGCCCACCTGGGGCACGCTGACGTGGGATTCGTCGATGAACAACAGCGCATCCGGCGGCAGGTAGTCGAAGAAGGTCGGCGGCGGCTCGCCCGGCGCCCGCCCGGAGAGATAGCGCGAGTAGTTCTCGATGCCGTTGCAGTAGCCCAGCTCGTTCATCATCTCGAGATCATAGAGGGTACGCTGCTCCAGCCGCTGGGCCTCGACCAGGCGGTCGTTCTTGCGCAGCCACTCGAGACGCTCGACCAGCTCGGCCTTGATGGCGTCGGCGGCCGAGACGATCGTCTCGCGAGGGGTCACGTAGTGGCTCTTGGGGTAGATGGTCATGCGCGGCACCTGGCCGCGTACCTCACCGGTGAGAGGGTCGAACAAGCGGATCGAATCGATCTCGTCGTCGAACAGCTCGACCCGCACCGCTTCCTCGTCGGAATCGGCCGGGTAGATGTCGATCACGTCGCCACGCACCCGGTAGGTGCCACGCTTGAAGTCCATGTCGTTGCGGGTGTACTGCAGCTCGGCCAGGCGGCGCAGGAACGAGCGCTGATCGATCAGCTCGCCGCGGGTGAAGTGCAGGCGCATCTTCAGGTACTGGTCGGGGTCGCCGAGGCCGTAGATCGCCGACACCGAGACCACGATCAGCGCATCGCGCCGCTCGAGCAGTGCCTTGGTGGCCGACAGGCGCATCTGCTCGATGTGGTCGTTGATCGAGGCGTCCTTCTCGATGAAGGTGTCCGACGAGGGCACGTACGCCTCGGGCTGGTAGTAGTCGTAGTAGGAGACGAAATACTCCACGGCGTTGTCGGGGAAGAACGACTTGAACTCGCCATAGAGCTGGGCGGCCAGCGTCTTGTTGGGCGCCATGACAATGGTCGGACGCTGCAGGCGCTCGACCACGTTGGCCATGGTGAAGGTCTTGCCGGATCCGGTGACGCCGAGCAGCGTCTGGTGAGCGAGCCCCGCCTCCAGACCGTTGACCAGCCCCTCGATGGCCGATGGCTGATCACCGGCGGGCCGATAATTGGACTGCAGTCGAAACGGCTTGCTCATGACGGCTCCTGGTCCGGCCCAGCCAACACCCTCTCAGGCCTGGGCGAGATCGGTGGTTCGCGTGGTGATCTCCACGGTGGCGCTGGTCATCAGGCGGTGGATCGGGCACTTGTCGCTGATCTCCTCGAGCCGTGCCAGCTGTTCCGGGTCGTCGATGCCGTGGAACGACATCACCACTTCGAGTCGATAGCGCCCCTTGCGTTCCTCGCTGTCGTCGCGGTTGACCGTGACGCTCACCCCCGCCAGCGGCCACTGCTTGCGCTGGGCATACATCTGGGCGGTGATCGCCTTGCAGGCGCCGAGCGAAAGGTCGAAGTAGTCGTGCGGGTCCGGGGCGCTGTCCTCGCCGCCGTAGGCCTCGGGCACGTCGACGTAGAGTTCGTCGAAGCCGTCGAGCTCGACGCGCTGGCGGAAGACGCGGTTGCGCTCACTGGTGACTGCGATGCTCTTCTTCATGGTGGTCTCGGCTGGCTCATTCGACGTCGATGGGCAACTTGAGGGCACGCACCGCCTGAAGAAGGGCCTCGCGGTTCGCCCGCCCCTCGATCTCGGCGCCATGGCGGCCCACCTCGACGCTGTCGACACCGTCGAGCATCATCAGTGCCGTGGTGATGCGGTTGACCTGATCGGCGTTCTCCACGCCCTTGAAGAGAAGCGACTGGTGCGCCATGGCGGACTCCGGAGTGCGCAGTGCTTAAGGAAAGGCCAGTCTAGCATGGCCCTCCCACGGAGGCAGCCGGTTGCAATTGCCGCCACTTGCCCGCATACCCCTACCATAACGTATGACTTCCCCGAGATGACGACTGGAGCCCGCGGCATGAGTGACTGGATAGACGCCCTGGCGGGGCGTCGCACTGGCGACGACCGAGTGGAGTTCGACCGCCCCGACGCGACACGGCATGCGCTCGACGGCACCGTGGTGGCCCCTCTCGCCCACCTGGGCGTGCTGGACGTGCACGGCGCCGACGCCGAGCGTTTCCTGCAGGGCCAGACCAGCGCCCAGGTCAATCTGGTCGACGGCCACTTCGCCCCCCTCACCTGCTTCTGCACGCCCAAGGGGCGCATGCTGGCCAACGCCCAGCTGCTGCGAGTGGCCGAGGGTCACTACCGGCTGCTGCTGCACCGCGGCCTGGTCGGCCCGCTCGCCGAGCACCTCAAGAAGTTCGCCGCCTTCTACAAGGCCGAGCTCACGCCCCGCGACGACCTGGCGCTGATCGGTCTGGTCGGCGTGGAGGCCCTGGCACTGGCCGAAGTGCGCTTCGATGTCATCCCGCCGGCGGTATGGCGCCAGGCGGGCAACGACGACACCCAGTTGTTGACGCATCCCGGCCCCCGCGCTCGCGTGCTGGCCTGCCTGCCCGCCGACCGCGCCGCCGAGGCCATCGAACGCCTGACCCCCCAAGCCACGCTGGTCGGCAACGCCGTGTGGTGCCTGCACGACATCCAGGCGGGGCTCTACTGGTTGACGCCGCACCATCGTGACACCCTGCTGCCGCAGATGATCAACTGGGAGGCGCTCGGCGGCATCAGCTTCAAGAAGGGGTGCTACACCGGTCAGGAGGTGGTAGCCCGCGCCCACTTCCGCGGCCAGGTGAAGAAGCGCCTGTTCCGTGCCCAGTTGGAGGGCGACAACCTCCCCGCCTTGGGGGCGGCGGTCACGGACACCAACGACAAATCCCAGGGTGAGGTGCTCGCCGCCGAGCTCGACGCCTACGGCCAGGCGGAGATCCTCGCCGTGCTCAGCACCAAGGAAGAGATTGGCCCGCTCAGCGTCGACGGCCAGGCGCTCAAGCTGATGAAGCTGCCCTACCCCATCGAACGGCTGGATCCGGAGCAGTTGGCATCTCAGACCTGATGACACTCTGGGGGAGGGGAAATCGAGGCAACCGTTCCCTGCCCCAACCTCATGCCAACCCGAATAGCCGCTGCGCGGTGGCGGCACCGTACGCCGCTACCTGGTCCGGAGTCTGGCCGCGCAGCGCGGCCACCGCGCGGCACACCTCGCCGATCCGCGCCGGCTCGTTGCGCTCGCCGCGATGGCCGGCGGGCGGCATGTCGGGGCTGTCGCTCTCGAGCACATAGCCGTCGTCAGGCAGGCTAGCCACGGCTCGATGCAGGCGCTGCGCCCGCGCGTGGGTCACCGCCCCGCCCAGGCCGAGTACATAGCCCAGGTCGAGGAACTTGTGCGCCTGCTCGGGAGAGCCGGCAAAGGCGTGGACCAGCCCGCCCGCCGGCAGTTCGAGCTGGCGCAAGCGCTTGGCCACCGCGTCGTTGGCACGCACGCAGTGGATCACCACCGGCAGGCGGCGCGCCTTGGCGAGCTTGAGCTGGGCATCGAAGAGCACCCACTGGGCATCCCAGGTGTCGGCGAAGCGGGCGTCGATACCGCACTCGCCGATCGCCACGATTCTGGGCGTCACCGCCTCGGGATGGGCATCGAGCGCCTGTGCCAGCGCCGCGACATCCTCGTCACGGTGCTCGTCCATGAAGTAGGGGTGCAGCCCCAGGCAGACGCTGACATCGGCCCGCTCCCCCAGCGCCAGGACGCCCGGCCAACGCGCGCGGGTCGTACCCGGCACCACGAAGTGATCGACGCCCGCCGCCCTGGCGCGCTCGAAGACCGCCTCGCGGTCGGCGTCGAAGTCGGGGAAGTCGAGATGGCAGTGGGCGTCGATGAGCATGGGGGTATCTAATGCTCCCGGGTGGGCTGGAAGCGGACCTCCGGCCAGCGCTCCTGGGTCATCTGCAGGTTGACCCGCGTCGGGGCGATGTAGGTCAGGTAGCCGCCACCGTCGATGGCCAGGTTGGCGCTGGCCTTGCGCTTGAACTCCTCGAGCTTCTTGGCATCGTCGCAGTAGATCCAGCGTGCCGTATTGACGTTCACCGCCTCGTAGACGCAGTCGACCTTGTACTCCTCCTTGAGGCGGTGGGCGACCACGTCGAACTGCAGCGTGCCCACGGCGCCGAGGATCAGATCGTTGTTGTCCAGCGGCATGAACACCTGGGTGGCTCCCTCCTCGGAGAGCTGCTGCAGGCCCTTCTGCAGCGCCTTCATCTTCAGCGGGTCCTTGAGGCGCACACGCTTGAAGAGCTCCGGGGCGAAGTGCGGGATACCGGTGAAGCGCATCTCCTCGCCCACCGTGAAGGTGTCGCCGATCTGGATGGTGCCGTGATTGTGCAACCCGATGATGTCGCCGGGCCAGGCTTCCTCGACGTGGGAACGGTCGGAAGCCATGAAGGTCAACGCATCCGCGATTTTCACATCCTTCCCGATCCGCACATGGCGCATCTTCATGTTCTTCTCGTACTTGCCCGAGCAGACGCGCAGGAAGGCGATGCGGTCGCGGTGCTTGGGATCCATGTTGGCCTGGATCTTGAACACGAAGCCGGTGAAGCGGCCGTCCTCCGGCTCCACGGTGCGAGTGTCGGTCTCCCGCGGCTGGGGCGGCGGCGCGTACTCGACGAAGCCGTCGAGCATCTCGCGCACCCCGAAGTTGCCCATGGCGGTGCCGAAGTAGACCGGCGTCAGCTCGCCGCGGCGGTAAGCCTCCAGGTCGAACGCGTGGGAGGCCCCGCGCACCAGCTCCACCTCCATGCGCAGCTCCTCGGCGACGTCCTCGCCAAGCACCGCGTCCACCTCGGGGTTGTCGAGCCCCTCGATGCGCCTGTCCTCGGGGATGCGACTGCCCTGCCCCTGGGTGTAGAGGTGGATCACGTCGTTGTAGAGGTGGTAGACACCCTTGAAATGGCGCCCCATGCCGATTGGCCAGGTCATCGGCGCACACTGGATGTCGAGCACCGTCTCCACCTCGTCCATCACCTCGATGGGATCGCGGATGTCGCGGTCCATCTTGTTGACGAAGGTGAGGATCGGCGTGGTGCGCAGGCGACACACCTCCATCAGCTTGATGGTGCGCGATTCCACGCCCTTGGCGCCGTCGATCACCATCAGCGCCGAGTCCACCGCGGTGAGCGTGCGGTAGGTGTCCTCGGAGAAGTCCTCGTGGCCGGGGGTGTCGAGCAGGTTGACGATGCGTCCGCCGTAGGGGAACTGCATCACCGAGGTGGTCACCGAGATGCCGCGCTCCTGCTCCATCTTCATCCAGTCGGAAGTGGCATGGCGATCGTCGCGCTTGCTCTTCACCGAGCCAGCGAGCTGGATGGCGTTGCCGAACAGCAGCATCTTCTCGGTGATGGTGGTCTTGCCCGCGTCGGGGTGGGAGATGATCGCGAAGGTGCGTCGCAGCCCGACTTCCCGGGCCAGGGTGGAGGAATCCGCCATGGAGTTGCGTATCGCCGTCTGTGCGGTGCCGGTCGCAACCGGCACCCTGCGTGAATGGACAAGTGGCGGCATTCTAAGCCTTCACGGGCGCCAATTGTAGGGCTGTCCGCGCGTTCCCGTTCGGGATGACGGCAGCGGCGGTGAGGGCAGTGGCGGCCCCCGAATCGACAGGGTGCATTCCGGCCGGTACGGCGTACCCCATCATGTCCGGGTACGGTGCGGCGGCCCCATGGCCACGGCCGTGACCCTCGCCTCGAAGAAGACCTCCCCGTCGATGTCGTTATCGACACGGTTTTCGTCGACCTCGAAGTGCACCTCCACCTCGGCCGCGCCGGCCTGCCAAGCCAAGGCTTCAGCACGCTCGGCGGCTGTTTGCCGTGCCATCGCATAGGCAGCCTCGAGTGTGACGTGATCGCAGGGGCCATCGGGCAGGAAGACCCTATAGCGGCCGTGAACCGGTTGCAGGACCGAGACATGGACCCGCTGGACCACCTGGCCGAGCAGGGTGCCCACGGCGTTGGCCACCTCGCCGTGGAGTGGTAGCACGACCTCGGCGCCCAGCGCCTCGCCGACCGCTGGATAGTAGGTGGCAGCCGGCCCGCCCACCGCGATGATCGGCGATGTCGGTGCAAAATGGAGCGAGAAGATCGATGGCGCCTTGCCGGCACCGGCCTCGCCGCGCAGGATCAGCGCGGCCAGCGAGGCCGCCAGCCGCGCTTGTTGGGCATCGATATCGGCATCGTGCAGTCCGGCCTCGACGAGTTTGGTAGCGATGGCCTTGACCACCCGGCCGAAGATCTCGCGTGATGGCGCTTCCGCATCGCCTTCCGGCCAGCGGCCGACACCGTATTGCCGGCGCATGCGCTTGGCCCAGATGATCGCGGCCAGGCGGGCGGCCTCGACGTTCCAGTGACGCGAGACACCCAGGACATGGGCGGCATCGGTGGGCGTGAAGCCGCTGAAGATCACCAGGCCGCGGCGTTCCAGGCGGGTCAGCGCCCGGGCCAGCCAACGCTCCTCTTCAACGGCACGCAGCATCTCCACCGGCCCTTCGGCCAGGCGCGCCCAGGCCTCATGCTCATCGGGGCTGAGCTGACCCAAGAGTGCCTCGTCGTGCTGCAGGCGCATGGCAAAGCGATTGTGGTTGCTACCCGGGGGAATATTGAGCTGTCGCAGCAGGGCCGCGTGGAGCTCGGGGTGCTGGCTGACCAACAGGCTCATGGGCACCACGCGGTGTGGCCCAATGGCAAGGCCCCGGCCGGGATCGAAGGCGACTTCGCTGTCGCCGCCGAGGCCGATGGAGTAGAGCTTGATCGCCTCCACCATGGGACGCCAGTCACCCACCCGGGCGCCGTCGAAGGAGAGCGTCGGCAAGCCGTCGCGCACCACGGCGATGTCCGTGGTGGTGCCGCCCATGTCGGCGACGATCAGGTTGCGGCGGCCGCTCAGCATCATGGCGCCGTTGACGCTGGCTGCCGGCCCGGACAGCACGGTGGTGATGGGCTGGAGGATGGCGCTGTCAGCGGAAATCAGTGAACCGTCGCCCTTGACGATCATAAGCGGTGCCGAAATTCGATGGCTGTGCAATAGCCCCTGAACCGCCTCGATGAGTCGTGCCACGTAGGCGATCATGCGCGCATTCAGCGCCGCGGTCATGGCCCGGCGCGGCGCCCCCAGCGAGGCCGCCAGCTCATGGCCGCAAGTCACCGGCTTGCCGGCGAGCGCCTGCACGAGCTCGGCCGCGCGCTGCTCGTGAGCCGGGTTGCGGACACTGAAGGAGGCCGAGACGGCAAAGGCCGAGACCCGCTCCCGCCAGGCCAGGATCGTCTCGCGCAGGGCCTGCTCATCCAGGGGCGCGAGCTCGCGGCCTTCCGCGTCATGGCCGCCGCCCAGCAGAATCAGACTGTTGGCGCCGAGCAGCGAGACCAGTCCGGTCGCCTGGACCTGGCGCTCGTCATACCCGATCAGCAGCACGCAGATCGGTGCTCCCTTGCCTTCGACCGCCGAGTTGGTGGTCAGCGTCGAGGACAGCGACACCAGGTCGACCCGGGACAGCAGGTCGGCGGGCAGCGCCGCCAGGGCATCGGCGATGCCCTGCTGAAGATCCAAGCGCGTCGTCAGGCGCTTGGCCATCGCCACCACCTGATCGGCCGCGTCCAGAAGGACGGCGTCGGTGAAGGTGCCGCCCGTATCGATGCCCAGCCGATAGCCCATCGAGGCCTCTCTCATGTATGTCCAGTTTTGTTGCCCACAAGGTGTGTCACCTCAGGTGGGGCGCATTGGCACAGCGTTGTCGGGGGCGCCCCTCAGGCACGCTGGCGACGCCGACGCCGGCCACCACGCGAGGCGGCGGGGCTCTCCGCCGTCACTGCCGGCAGGGTCACCTCGGCGCGCAGCTGCGGGAAGGGATCGTGGCGATGGGGGATCGCCATGGCGGCCACGAAGTGCTCCTGGAAACGCGGCTCGGTGGCGGTCTCCACCTTCTCCACGCGGCGCACCACTTCCTCGATCTCGCGACGCGCCCGGCGGCTCAGCAGGGCGATGCGCGCCCCCGTGCCGGCGGCGTTGCCCGCCGCGGTGACGTGGTCGAGATCGCAGTCGGGAATCAGCCCCAGGATCATGGCGTACTTGACGTCGATGTGCGCGCCGAAGGCCCCGGCCAGGCGAATGCGGTCGACGCGCTCGGTGCCGAAGTGCTCCATCAGCAGGCGGATACCGGCATACAGCGCCGCCTTGGCCAGCTGGATGGCGCGAATGTCGGTCTGGGTGATGGCGATGGTCCGTGTCGCGTCGCGATGCAACACGTAGGCGAAGGTCCGTCCATCGGCCACGATGCGCTCGCTGCGCGTCGCCAGGTCGCCCTGCACGACACCGTCCTGGTTGATGATGCCGGCCAGGTACATCTCGGCGATCACCTCGATGATGCCCGAGCCGCAGATGCCGGTGACCCCGTACGGCGCCGCCGCCTCGTCGAAGCCCGGCTCGTTGGACCACAGCTCACCACCGATCACCTTGTAGCGCGGTTCGAGCGTCAGCGGGTCGATGCGCACCCGTTCGATAGCGCCGGCGGCCGCCCGCTGCCCGCCGCTGATCTGGGCCCCCTCGAAGGCCGGACCGGTGGGGCTGGAGCAGGCCAGCAGGCGATGGCGGTTACCCAGCACGATCTCCGCGTTGGTGCCCACGTCGACCAGCAGCATCAGCTCCTCGCCCAGGTAGGGCGTCTCGGAGAGGATCATCCCCGCGGTGTCGGCCCCCACGTGCCCGGCGATGCAGGGCAGGCCATAGACCCGGGCGTTGGGGTGGATGACCAGGTCCATCTCGGTGGCCCACAGCCCGTCGATGGCCTCGTCGGTGGCGAGCGCGAAAGGCGCGCCGCCCAGTTCCACCGGATTGATGCCGAACACCAGGCTCTGCATGATCGGGTTGCCGACGAACGTCGCCTCGAGGATGGCGTCCACGTGCACGTCCGCCTCGGTGGCCAGTTCCACGGTGAGCTCGTTCAGGGCATCGCGCACCGAGCGCGTCATGGCTTGATCGCCGCCGGGGTTCATCATGATGTAGGAGACCCGGCTCATCAGATCCTCGCCGTAGCGGATCTGCGGGTTCATGCGTCCGGCGGAGGCGACCACCTCGCCGGTCTGCAGGTTGCACAGGTGCGCGGCGAGGGTCGTCGAGCCCACGTCCACCGCCATGCCGTAGACCTGCGACTGGAAGCCCGGCCACACGCCGATGAGGCGCCGGTCGTCGTAGACCGCCACCGTCACGCCCCAGTGGCCCTGACGCAGGGCCTGCTGCAACTGCTGGACGACACGGATGTCGGTCTCCAGCTCGGCCAGGTGCCATTCGTAGGCCAGGGCATCCTTGAGGCGACGCAGGTCCGAGGCCGGCACGTGCATGTCCGGCTCCTGCACCGCCACGTAGTAGAGCCGCACGATGGGGTCGAGCTCGATGTCGAGCACTTCGGCGCGCTTGCGCACGATCTGGCGGTGCACCTGGCTCGACGCGGGCACGTCGATCACGGCATCGCCGAGCAACTGGGTGGAGCAGCTCAGCCGCCGCCCGTCGCGCAGCGGCCCGCGGCGCGTCTCCCAGGCCTGCTCGGTGTCGCTCTTGGCGCTGAGGTGATCCGGCCACGACTCGACCCCATGCTTGGAGAAGTGCCCCTCGCAGAGGTCGACCTGGCAGCGGCCGCACAGGCCGCGGCCGCCGCACACCGAGTCGATGTCGACGCCCAGTGCACGGGCGGCCTCCAGCACCGGGGTGCCCACCGGGAAGCGCCCGCGGCGCCCGGAAGGGGTGAAGACGACGAGCGCCTCGTCAGCATCGGACATGGGGACCTCCGTCCACAGGGATTCGTTCAGGGACGAAGCGCCTCATACGAGGCGCTTCGGTTGTTTATAGTGGTTCTTCGCACTTTGGCGTAAATCTGTTCGGCAGGCTGCATGGTGGGAGGCCGGCTTTGCCGGGCGAAGGCGCCGCAGGCGCCCTTTTGGCAGCGCTGCGCGCTGCTTCGCGAGCTAAAGTCGGAGCGCCGAACCGTCCCTCCCACAAAGCCATTCCACGCCAGTCTGCGAAGAACTTTTATTGTTATGGTCTTGCGAAAATCCGGCCTCAGGTGGTGGCGCGGCGCCGGCGGGTCTGACGCCGCCCGCGCCCCTCGGCGCCGTCCGCGCCCGCCGCCGGCGGCTCGCGGAACTTCTGGATCCAGCGCATGCAGTCGGGGTCGTGACCCATCATCACGTCGGCACCCATGATGGCGGTCATGATCTCGCTGTGCAGCGGGTTGGTGATCGCCGAGGTCATCCCCGAGGCGATGGCCATGCTCATGAAGGCCGCGTTGATGCCGTTGCGGTTGGGCAGGCCGAAGCTGACGTTGGAGGCCCCGCAGGTGGTGTTGACCTTGAGCTCCTTCTGCAGGCGGTGGCACAGGGCGAACACCTGGCGACCCGCCGAGCCCACGGCGCCGATCGGCATCACCAGCGGGTCGACCACCACGTCGCAGGCGGGGATGCCGTGGTCGGCGGCACGCTCGACGATCTTCTTGGCGATGGCGAAGCGCACGTCCGGGTCCTGGGAGATGCCGGTCTCGTCGTTGCTGATCGCCACCACCGCCGCACCGTGCTTCTTGACCAGCGGCAGCACCGCCTCGAGGCTCTCGTCCTCGCCGGTCACCGAGTTCACCAGCGCCTTGCCCTTGTAGACGGAGAGCCCCGCCTCCAGCGCCTTGATGACCGAGGAGTCGATGCACAGCGGCACGTCGGTCAGCGACTGCACCAGCTCGACGGTCTGGGCGAGGATCGCCGGCTCGTCGGCCAGCGGGATGCCGGCGTTGACGTCCAGCATGTGCGCGCCATTGGCCAGCTGGTCCTCCACGTCCTTGACCACCCGGGAAAAGTCGCCGGCGGCCATTTCCGCGGCCAGCTGCTTGCGCCCGGTGGGGTTGATGCGCTCGCCGATGACCACGAAGGGTCGCTCGAAGCCGAGCACGACTTCCTTCTTGTGCGAGCTGATGACGGTGTCGGTCATGGTGCTTCCTCGGTGTTGGTGTTGTCGTTGCTATCTTGTCGTTGCGATTGAGTGCCTGCGGAAGGCGTTGTCATCCCGAGACTGGTTCGAGCTCTTCTTCCAGCGCATCGGGCGATTCGGGATTGAGTTCGGCCGGGTTGTCGCGTCCCGGGTACCAGGGCACGCGCCCCTCCAGCACGCCGGTGCCCTCGATGATCTCGGCCACGGTGTGCTCCTGGCGGTAGGCCATGATGTGCGCGCCGCTGACCCCGGGGATCTCGCGGATCTGCTGCAGCAGGTCCATGCACAGCCGCTTGCCCTCCTCCTTCTGGTTCTTGGCGCCCTCCAGGCGCGCGATCACGGCATCCGGGATGTGCACGCCGGGCACGTTGTCACGGATCCAGCGGGCGCTGCGCGCCGAGGCAAGCGGCCCGACGCCGGGCAGAATGAAGACGCGATCCGGCCCTTCGAGCAGCCCCAGGTCGTTCACCTTGAGCATGAAGTCGCGCAGCCGGGGGATGTCGAAGCAGTACTGGGTCTGGATGAACTGCGCGCCGGCGGCCACCTTCTTGGCCAGCCGGTGCGGCCGCCAGTCGAGGGGCGGCACGAAGGGGTTCTCGGCGGCGCCGAGGAAGATGCGCGGCGGCATGTCGATCTTGCGCCCGCTCTGGAAGCGGCAGTCGTCGCGCATGCCGCGGGCGATCTCCAGGAGCGACATGGAGTCGAGATCGAACACCGGCTTGGCCTGGGGGTGGTCGCCGGCCTGGACGCCATCGCCGGAGAGGCACAGCAGGTTGCAGGCGCCCATGGCCGCTGCGCCGAGGATCTCGCCCTGCATGGCGATGCGGTTACGATCGCGGCACGAGATCTGCAGGATGGTGGCGTAGCCCACCCGGGTGAGCAGCGAGCAGACCCCGACGCTGGACATGTGGCAGTGCGCCCCGGAGCCGTCGGTGGCGTTGATGGCATCCACGTAGCCGTCGAAGATCGCCGCGCGCTTGAGCACCTCGGCCGGGTCGGCGGAATCCGGCGGATCGATCTCGCTGGTGATGGCGAACTTGCCGGCGCGCAGCACGCGCTCCAGGCGCCCGGGCGAGACGTGGCCCGGCAGGATCGGCAGGGAGTAGCCCGGTACGGGCTCGTCGTCGAACTTCATTTCACGGCTCCGCTATCCACGCGCTCGCGGGGTTGATCGGCCAGCTGGCGCACCACGCGCAGCCAGGACGAGGAATCCTTCAGGCGGAAGTCCACCGGCTGCTGCACCACCTGGATGCGATCGCCATACTTCATCCGCCGGCTGCCCTCCCAGGCCTCGACCCACACGCAGCGCATCTCCGGCTTGACCTCGCAGTGGCCGTTGGCACGCACCCCGCCGCAGGGGCCGTTGCGCAGGTTCTTGGGGCAGTTCATGGGGCACGACATGCCGGTGGCGGAGAGCGCACACTGACCGCACATCTGGCAATCGAACAGCAGGCCCTTGACGGACTTCTCGATGGCCTTGACCGGGGCCTCGGCGCGGTCATAGCCGATCCGCCGCCACAGCGGATGCAACTTGACCAGCAGCGGCTCGAAGCCCCGGTACACCCATTCGAACAGCCGGGCGTGACGAACCACCCAGCGCCTCACCTTGTACATCCTCTCCCTCCTTGCCCGCCATCCTCGTGATCGGGAACCGCGGCCATGGTCGTTGTCGTTGTCGTTGTCGTTGCGCTTGCTCAGGCGGGCTCGGCCAGCCCCTTCTGACGCACCAGTTGCTTGAGCGCTTCATCATCGAAGTGCGCCTCGAGGCGTGCCGCCTCGGCCTCGGCCTCGGCCTGCAGGTCGTCGCCGCACTCGCGCGGGGTGCTGCGCTGCCAGTCGGCCATGTACGCCTCCGAGCCGCCCTTGCCGGCCCGCATGGCCGCCCGGTCGATGGCGTGCTGGAAGCGCGGCGACAGCAGTACCTTGGCGCTCCTGCGCCCCTGCTTGGCGATTACCTGGGCGGGAATGTCCCGCCAGCTGACGATGGTCAGTGTTGTCATGTTGCCTGCTCCACAGCGCCCGGCTCCGAGACCAGGCGGACCAGGGAGGTCGCCAGCTCGCCGTAGC
Organism: Billgrantia azerbaijanica; assembly: GCA_004551485.1. Lineage (GTDB taxonomy): Bacteria > Pseudomonadota > Gammaproteobacteria > Pseudomonadales > Halomonadaceae > Halomonas > Halomonas azerbaijanica. The sequence goes on from SBLD01000010.1 coordinate 102,126, forward strand.
CGGTATGCCGGTATTCGAAGGAGAGCCCCAGCCGTTCGGCGGCACGCCGGGCCGCCACCTGCAGCGCGGGATCGTCACGCTGCGAGAGGTAGACGAGCCGCCGATACTGGCCAAAATAGAGACTCGCGAGTTCGGGATGGCGCGCGATGCCGAGCTCCTCGATGACCAGCCGGTCGAAGTGGCGTACGAGAAAGTCGGTCAGGTAGAAGGTGCCCGGTTCCTGTTCACTGAGCGCCGCGACCACCGACTCCCCGGCATAGACGTCATAGCAATGCGCCCCTGGCAACCGTTCGGCGCCATGCTCGGCCAGCACGTCGTCCAGCAATCCGCCCGTGCCACAATCGGCATAGGCCACGAGAATGCGCGGCGACCCCGGTACCTTTTCCAGCTTTTCTCGCACCGCGTCGGGTATCCGATCCGGCCGGTTGTGGAGGTCCGCCGGCAGGCATTCCAGGCGCACATCGCGCCAGCCATTGGCAGCGATCAGGGCCTTGATCTCCCTGGCCAGTGCCCCACAGGCAATGATCAGCACGGACGACATCGGCGGACCTCCACGGCTCAGGCGGCGCGACGCTGGGCGATGAGATCCTTGGCCATGTCGACCGCCACCCCGGCATCCCGGCAGTAGGCATCGGCACCGATGGCCTGACCGAACTCCTCATTGAGCGGGGCGCCACCGACCATGACGATGACGTCATCACGCAGGCCCTTTTCGACCAGGGTATCGATGACGACCTTCATGTAGGGCATGGTGGTCGTGAGCAGCGCCGACATGCCGAGAATGTCCGGCTTGTGCTCCTCCAGCGCCTCGAGATAGGTCTCCACCGGGATGTTGATGCCGATATCGATCACCTCGAAACCGGCCCCCTCCATCATCATCGAGACGAGGTTCTTGCCGATATCGTGGATGTCGCCCTTGACGGTGCCGATCACGATCTTGCCGATGGTCTCGGAGTCGGAAGCGGCCAACAGGGGACGCAGCACTTCCATGCCCCCTTTCATGGCGTTGGCCGCCATCAACACTTCCGGCACGAAGAGAATACCGTCACGGAAGTCGACGCCGACGATGGCCATGCCGCCCACCAGCGCCTCGTCGAGCACCCGATTGGCGCTCCAGCCACGCTCGAGCAGGATCTCGGTGCCCTCGATCACCTCATCGCGCAAACCGTTATAGAGGTCGTCGTGCATCTGCTCGACCAGCTCATCATCGGGCAGGTCGTTGAGATCGAAGTCTTCTTCTTCGTTGTACTGTTCTGTCATGGCACTTCGCTCCTGGTCATGTCACCCGCCTGGTCGTATCACCCGATGGCGGCAAGGGTGAGGTTGCGAGAGCAGAGTAGGCGCAGTGCCAAGACACCACATCCATCCAAGCGACGCTTTCATGTCGAGAAGCGTCACACAATATGTCTTTTCAAGCCCAGCGCGACGCTCTTACAGACACTTGATTTACATCATATTTTACGGACATCCAACTTTTTCGCTCGAGTCGCAGCAACGACGCTTGGCGTCGCCTCCAGGCATGCGGGCGGAGATGGGCGGAGTACATTGCCTGCAGACCGCAACAACAACAGCCAAGATAGTGAGGGGCGCCATGTCCGCAATGACCGAAGGGAAGAACATCTACGTGCTCAAGGCCAGCTGCAAGGGGGCCATCGGTACCGTTTCCCGCCTCACCACCTACCTTGCCCAGCGCCACTGCTACATCATGGAGCTGGCGCAGTTCGATGAAATCGAAACCGGCAACTTCTATATACGCTGCGTCTTTTCCACGACACCGGGCATCACCCCCAAGCTGGAGGAACTCAAGGCCGAGTTCGGTCATGGCGTTGCCGAACGCGACGACATGGAGTGGGAGATGCACGACACCCTGACCCCACCCAAGGTGCTGATCATGGTGTCGAAGTTCGACCACTGCCTCGACGATCTTCTGTACCGACAGCGTACCGGCGAGATCAAGATGGAGATTCCGGCCATCGTCTCCAATCACCCTGACCTCAAGCGCCTCGCCGACTGGCACGAAATTCCTTTCTATCACCTGCCCATTACGCCGGAAACCAAGCAGGAGCAGGAGCGCCAAGTGCTCGACCTCGTCGAGGAAACGGGGGCCGATCTGGTCGTACTGGCGCGCTACATGCAGATCCTTTCCTCCAACCTGTGCGAGGAACTGGCTGGTCGCGCCATCAACATCCACCACTCCTTCCTGCCGGGCTTCAAGGGGGCCAAGCCGTATCACCAAGCCTTCGACCGGGGCGTCAAGCTGATCGGTGCCACCGCCCACTACGTCACGACCGACCTGGACGAGGGACCGATCATCGAGCAGGTCGTCGAGCGCGTGGATCACACCTACAGCCCGATTCAGCTGGCCGCTGTCGGACGGGACGCCGAGAACATGGCCCTGTCACGGGCCGTGCGTTATCACCTGGAGCACCGGGTCTTCACCAACGGCAACAAGACCGTCGTATTCCGCTGACGCCCCCGACAGGAGAAAGACCATGTCCAACCTGATCGACGGCAAGACCCAGGCAGCCCGGCTTCGCGAAGAGATCGGCCGCCAGGTCAGTCGACTGCGCCAGCGCGACCTGATCACCCCCGGCCTCGCCGTGATCCTCGTCGGCGAGGATCCGGCCAGCCAGGTGTACGTGCGCAACAAGGCCACCCAGGCTCGCGAGGCCGGCATGGCCTCGTTCGAATACCGGCTCGCCGACAGCGTGCCCCAGAGCAAGCTGCTCGACCTGATCGAGCGGCTGAATCGCGACCCCGAGGTCCACGGCATCCTGGTCCAGCTTCCGCTGCCGCCCCAGATCGACGAGGCGCGCGTGATCCAGGCCATCCACCCCGACAAGGACATCGACGGCTTCCACCCCATCAACGTGGGCAACATCGCCACCGGGGGGCACGGCATGGTGCCCTGCACCCCGCTCGGCTGCCTGATGCTCCTCAAGCACCGGCTGGGCGAGCTGAGCGGCAAGCGTGCCGTGGTGCTGGGCCGCTCCAACATCGTCGGCAAGCCGATGGCGAGCCTGCTGCTGCACGAGCACTGCACGGTCACCGTGGCCCACTCGCGCACCCAGGACCTCGCGGCGCTGTGCCGCGAGGCCGACATCCTGGTGGCTGCCGTGGGCCGGCCGGGCATGGTCAAGGGTGACTGGATCAAGCCCGGCGCTGCGGTCATCGACGTGGGCATCAACCGCATCGAGGCCGACGGCTGTACGCGCCTGGTCGGCGACGTGGACTTCGGGAGTGCCAGCGAGGTCGCCGGCGCCATTACCCCGGTGCCGGGCGGCGTCGGTCCCATGACCATCGCCTGCCTGCTGCTCAACACCCTCCAGGCCACCTGCCGCCAGTACGACATCCCTGTGCCCGACGACCTCGTGTCGCGCGCCTGGGATGACGCCGCAGCCGAACCGGTTTGACGCAAACCGGCATGTGCAGGTCGCAGGGCGAGCAGAGCCCAACGACCCGCTCTCCAATACTGCCTTCGCTCCCGCGACAACAGCTGCCATCACAACAATCGAGGAGACCGTCATGACCGCCCCCACCACTCGCCGCCGCACCCGGGCCAGCGGCGCCCGCCGCAGCGGCAGAGGCGCCGTCCAGGCCGCGGCCCAGCCCTACGCCACCCGCCGTATCCCCTACTTCGAGGTCCTCGACGAAGAGGGACTGGCGATTATCGAGCGCAACGCCGACACCATTCTCGAAGAGGTGGGGATCGACTTTCGCGACGACGAGGAGGCCCTGCAGATCTGGCGCGATGCCGGTGCCGACGTGCAAGGCGAACGGGTGCGCATGCCGCGCGGTCTGTGCCGTCAACTGATCCAGGACAACGCCCCGCGCCAGTTCACCCAGCATGCCCGCAACCCCGAACGCAACGTGGAGATCGGCGGCCCGAACACCGTCTACGTGCCCGCCTACGGCTGCCCGTTCGTGCACGACATCGATCGGGGACGTCGCTACGGCACGCTCGAGGACTTCCAGAACTTCGTCAAGCTCGCCTATCTGTCCCCGAGCCTGCACCACTCCGGCGGCACCATCTGCGAGCCGGTCGACCTGCCGGTCAACAAGCGTCATTTCGACATGATCTACAGCCACATGAAGTACTCCGACAAGTGCTTCATGGGCTCGGTGACGCACCCCGATCGCGCCCGGGACACGGTGGAGATGGCCAAGATCCTATTCGGCGATCGCTGGATCGACCCTGATACCGGCAAGCCACGCACCTGCGTGATCAACCTGATCAACGCCAACTCGCCGATGACCTTCGACGACACCATGCTGGGTGCCGCCAAGGTCTACGCGCGGGCCAACCAGGCGTGCATCGTCACTCCCTTCATCCTGGCCGGCGCCATGTCGCCGGTGACCGTGGCCGGCACCGCCGCCCAGACCCTGGCCGAGGCCATGGCCGGGATGGCCTTCATACAGTTGGTGAACCCGGGCGCGCCGGTGGTGCTGGGCAGCTTCGCCAGTTCCATGTCGATGCAATCCGGCGCCCCCACCTTCGGTACGCCGGAACCGGCGCTGGTGCTCTACACCATGGCCAACCTGGCCCGCCGTCTCGGCGTACCCTTCCGCTCCGGCGGCTCGTTCACCGCCTCCAAGCTGCCCGACGCCCAGGCCGCCAGCGAGAGCGCCAACACCTTGCTGCCCACCACCCTGGGTGGGGTCAACTTCGCCCTGCACTCGGCAGGCTGGCTGGAGGGTGGCCTGGCCATGGGCTACGAGAAGTTCGTCATGGACGCCGACCAGACCGGCATGATGCAGACCCTGCTCAAGGGCGTCGACCTCTCCGAGAACGGCCAGGCCATGGACGCCATCCGCGAGGTCGGCCCAGGCAAGCACTTCCTGGGCTGCACGCACACCCAGGCCAATTTCAAGGACGCCTTCTACCTCTCGCCGATCACCGACAACAACAGCTTCGAGCAGTGGGACGCCGACGGCCGGCTGGACATGGCCCAGCGCGCCAACGCCCGCTGGAAGAAACTGCTCGCCGAATACGAAGCGCCCCCCCTGGACCCGGCAATCGACGAGGCCCTGCTCGACTACATGGCCACGCGCAAGGCGGCCTTCCCCGATTCCAACGTCTGACCATTCACGATGCCGACCGGTCCCGCCTGCCGGTCGGCGTCCCAACCGGAGATTCGACCCCATTGGCGATACCCCCAGTGCGATAACAACAAGCCGAGGAAACCGTTGATGAAAGAAACCACCCCCCCACCCTCTGAGGGCATTCCAGCCCCCGATGGCCCTGCCGACCTGATCGACACCGACTACGTGATCGGCCAGGACAACGTCACCGCCAGCCCCTTGGGGATCAACCTCGACCTGCACGGCAAGGTCTTCACCTTCTCCTCGCTGGTGATTCTGTTCTTCGTGATCATCACGCTGGCCCTGCAGGACCAGGTCGAACCCATCTACAACGCCCTGTTCAGCTTCTTCACCGGCAACCTGGCGTGGTTCTTCCTGCTGTCGGCCAACATCTTCGTGGTCCTCTCCGTCGCGCTGATCTTCACCCCCTTGGGCAAGGTCAGGATCGGCGGCATGCATGCCAAGCCGGACTTCAGCTACCTGGGCTGGTTCTCCATGCTGTTCGCCGCCGGCATGGGCATCGGCCTGATGTTCTACGGCGTCTCCGAACCGATCACCCACTTCGGCACCGCCATGGGCGGCACCGTCGTGGAGAACGGGGCGCGCACCGACTGGTCCCCGCTCGGCGCGGCGGCCGGCGATGCGTCGGGCGCCATCTCGTTGAGCATGGCCACCACCATCTTCCACTGGGGCCTGCACCCCTGGGGCATCTATGCGGTGGTGGCGCTCGCCCTGGCGCTGTTCTCCTACAACAAGGGGCTGCCGCTGACCATGCGCTCGATCTTCTACCCGCTGCTGGGCGAGCGCGTGTGGGGCTGGCCGGGGCATGTCATCGACATCCTCGCCGTCTTCGCCACCCTGTTCGGTCTGGCCACCTCGCTGGGGCTGGGCGCCACCCAGGCCACGGCGGGGCTCGGCTACCTGTTCGGCGTGCCCGACACCAACACCACCATGGTGCTGCTGATCATCGGCATCACCGCCGTGGCGCTGTGCTCGGTGGTGCTCGGCGTCGACAAAGGGGTGCAGCGGCTGTCGCAGATCAACATGGTGCTCGCCGCCCTGCTGCTGCTGTTCGTGATTCTCGTCGGCCCCACCCTGATGATCGTGACCGGCTTCTTCGAGAACCTGGTCTCCTACGCGGTGAACCTGCCGGCGCTGTCCATGCCCTTCGGGCGCGAGGATGCCAACTTCAGTCAGGGCTGGACGGCCTTCTACTGGGCGTGGTGGATCGCCTGGTCACCCTTCGTCGGCATGTTCATCGCCCGGGTCAGCCGCGGGCGCACGGTCCGCGAGTTCCTGATCGCCGTGCTGCTGGTGCCCTCCCTCGTGTCGGTGCTGTGGATGACCGCCTTCGGCGGCACCGCCATCGACCAGGTGGTCAATCAGGGGTTCGAAGGCGTGCGCGAGGCGGCCCTCGAGCTGCAGCTCTTCGAGATGCTCGGCCAGCTGCCGCTCAGTTCGATCACCTCCTTCGTGGGCATCGTGCTGGTGATGGTGTTCTTCATCACTTCGTCGGATTCCGGCTCGCTGGTGATCGACTCCATCACCGCCGGCGGCAAGGTGGATGCGCCCAAGCCGCAGCGCATCTTCTGGGCCATCATCGAGGGGGCCATCGCCATCGCCCTGCTGCTGGGGGGCGGCCTGACCGCGCTGCAGACCGCGGTGATCACCACCGGCCTGCCCTTCACCCTGGTGCTGCTGGCGGCCTGCTACGCCATCGTCAAGGGGCTGCTCAGCGAACACCGCCACATGCGGTCGTTCGCCGTCACCCCCGGCTGACGTCACCCGGCACGGCATACCAAGGCGGCCTTCGGGCCGCCTTTTTCGTAGTTGTCCATAGCTCCTACCCACAAAAGCCAATCGTTATCATTGATATTTTTGTTGTAAGCGATATCCTACGCCGCGGTTTCACCTTCAAGACGTGGAGAACAGCGGAGCAACCATGAAGAGAACGACACGCTGTGCCCTGGCGATCGTCATCGGTTCGACCAGCCTGAGCAGCCTGGCCGAGGAGGTTCAGGAAACGATGGTGGTGGTTGGCTCGCGGACGCCGACCCAGATCAGCCAGATTCCCGGTGCCGTCTGGGTCATCGACAAGGAGCAACTTCAGCAGCAGATCGAAAGCGGCGCCGACCTGAAGACCGCCCTGGGCAAACTGGTGCCCGGCCTGGATTTCGCCCCCCAGGGACGGACCAACTACGGCCAGAACCTGCGGGGACGCAGCGTGCAAGTGTTGATCGACGGTATCTCGCTCAACAGTTCGCGCGGTCTGTCACGGCAGTTCGACGCCATCGACCCCTTCAATATCGAACGCATCGAGGTGCTCTCCGGGGCCAGCAGCCTGTATGGCGGGGGCGCGCTCGGCGGCATCATCAACATCATTACCCGCCGGGGAGAGAGCGGCGGCCCCCACTGGCATACCGAGGCGGGCGTCAAGTCCGGTTTCAACGCCAGTGACGACCTCGACGGGCGTCTCGCCCAGTCGATCAGCGGCGGCAACGATCGCGTCCGAGGCTACCTGGGCGTGGCCTACCAGGACAACGGTCGCCACTACGACGCCGACGGCAACGAGATCTTCCCCGACATCGCCCAGACCGACCTGCAGGACAACCGCAGCATCGACGTGCTGGGCAAGCTAAACGTCAAGCTGGCCCCCGAGCAGAGCCTGGAGCTCGGCGCGCAGCTCTATCGCTCGCGCTTCGAGGGCGAACGCGGCGTCTACTTCCCCAACCTGGACACGGCCGATCCCGATCTCGACGGCGCCGAGATCCGCGACGGCTATCGCTCCGACCGCAATCCCGCCACCGACCGCAAGATGGTCAACGCGCAGTACCATCACGGCAACCTGCTGGGACAGGACTTCTACCTGCAGGCCTTCCACCGCGAGGAGGAAGCCAGCTTCCAGGCGTTCCCCTATCCGGTCAGCGATGGCTCCGAGTTCCGTGCATCCAAGCAGAACACCGACCTCAGCGGCCTCAAGGCGCTCTTCGATGCCGCGCTGAGCGACAACGTCTCGCTCACCTACGGGGCGGACTTCGACCGGGAACGCTTCGATGCCAGCCAGATGATCTTCGACAAGGCCGTCTCGGATGCCACCGGTGGCCTCGTGCAGGAGGCCGTCAACGTCGAGCCGCGCTACCCGAGCTACCAGGTCGATACGCTGGCCGCCTTCGCCCAGGGCGACTGGAACGTCACGCAGGCCCTGACCCTCTCCGCCGGCGCGCGGCGTCAGCACACGGATGTCGACGTCGATGACTTCCGGGGCATCCCCGGCGGCCAGAATGACTACGACGCCACCCTGTTCAACGCCAGCGCGCTCTACGACCACGGCAACGGCCACCAGAACTGGCTGCGCTACAGTCAGGGGTTCGAGCTGCCCGACCCGGCCAAGTACTATGGCAAGAGCGCCGATGTCAGCGTCGCCAACAACCCGCTGTCCGCCATCGAGACCGACCAGGTGGAACTCGGCTGGCGTCTTCGCGACGGCGACTGGGCGGCCCAGGCCGCGCTCTACTACGCCTGGTCCGACAGGGCCGTCGAGAATGCCCGGGACCTGAGCGTTTCCGTCGTCGACGACAAGAAGCGCGATTACGGCCTGGAGGGCGCCGTGACGCGCTACTTCGACAACGGTCTCGAGGCCGGCGGCACCCTGCACCTGGTGCGCTCCGAACAGAAGAGCGACGACGACGGCTGGGAGAAGCGTGATGCCCGCTACGCCTCCCTCTCCACGGCCACCGCCTATGTCGGCTGGACCGACTACGTGCGCTCGGCGCGCCTGCAGGCCAATCACGCCTTCGACCTGGAAGACGCCGCCGACCGCGAGATCGAAGGCTTCACGACCCTCGACCTGACGCTCAGCCAGCAGACGGAGGTCGGTAAGTTCAGCCTCGGCGTGCAGAACCTGCTCAATGAAAGCTACTCCACGGTCTGGGGGCAGCGCGCCGCCATGTTCTACTCCCCCTACTACGGGCCGGAGTACCTGTACGACTACCAGGGACGGGGACGCACCTACGCGCTGACCTGGTCGCTGGAATACTGAATCGGTCGCACAACCGATGCTCGCTTGGCCGCCCGTCTGGGCGGCTTTCTTGCTTATCCGGTCATCGAGGTGAGGCGTTCAGCACCCGACATCCGCTGGCTGCGACGCCACATGTGAGAGGAGTATCGTGATGACTGCCATGCCCTCCCCCCGCCCCTTCACCGCTGACGACCTGTGCCGGTTCGGTCGACGTTTCGGTATCCGCTACCGCTTTCCGAACCACAGCATCGCCGGGAGCCTGCAGCCGGAAGCCGTCGTTGCCGGGGCCGTGACAGAATTCGAGCTGCGCCCGGACATGCGGCTGACGGATTCTCGCCTCGAGGTACTGCATCCCTACGAATCGGACTCGTTGCGCCCCTCGCCGCTATTCCTGGTCGTGGTGCTGGAAGGCCAGGTCGGTGTGCGCCTTGGCGAACAGCATGCGCTGTTGAACGCTGGCTCCGCGATGACAGCGCAGTTGGGCGACCGGACGCGGTTGCACGCCATTCAGGCGCCAGGGCAGCGACTGAGAACGCTCAATCTCTCGCTCGGGCCAGTGACGCTCGGCACGCTGGCCGACGACTCACCCGCCCTGGCACCCTTGCTCGGCGGCGAAGTCCCCCTGATGCATACCTGGCAGTTGCCCGATCACCTGCTCACTGCAGCCCAAGCCAGTCTGGCCCATGAGCGTCACGATCCACGCCAATCGCTACTGCTCGAGGGGCTGAGCCTGCAGCTGCTGGCCCACGGACTGCCCGCCACCGCAGCTGCGCCGGTGCACCCGCTCAGCCCCGGCGAACGCCAGCGTCTCGAGGCCGTGCGTCGTGTTCTTCACGACGCTCCCGAGCGCCCGCACTCCCTGGTCGACCTGGCACGGCTGGCCGCCATGAGCCCCAGCACGCTGCGCAGCAAGTTTCGCCGGGCCTACGGCGACTCGGTATTCGGCTATCTCAAGGAGTGCCGCCTGTCCAAGGCGCGCGACTACCTGGCACAGGGCTACAGCGTCCAGCAGACGGCACACCTCTGCGGCTACCGTCACGCCACCAACTTCGCCACGGCCTTTCGCCGCCGCTTCGGCGTTCCCCCCAGCGCCCTTGGCTGACCGGGTTCCCTCGGCTGAAAGGCATCGGCACCACGCATAGCCATCTCGGCACGCCGCATACCTCGGACGGTCCCGCAAAGAGCAATAATTCTTATTACACATACAGCACACACCGAGGACACGACTTCGCCATGCTGACACGCAGCCCCCTTCCCCTGGCCATCGCCCTTCTGGCCGCCAGCACCGGCGCCCATGCCCAGCCCACCGAGTCGCTGGCCCCACTGACGATCACCGCGCAGGCCGCCACCAAGACGGACACCCCCTTCAACGAGACGCCCCAAGCGATCTCGGTGGTGGAAAACGAGGAGTGGGAGGCCCGGGGTGCCGAGACCGTGCAGCGCGCCGCGGCCTACACCCCCGGGGTCTACACCAACCAGATCGGCGCCTCCAACCGCTACGACTACCTGGTGCTGCGGGGTTTCACCGACGGCAGCGTCAGTAACACCTTCCTCGACGGCCTCAAGGTGATGAGTGATGGCGGCTCCTTCAGCTCACTGGTCATCGATCCCTGGTTCCTCGAGCGCATCGAGGTGGTCAAGGGGCCGGCCTCGGTGCTCTACGGCCGCGCCTCCCCGGGCGGCCTGGTTGCCCAGACCCGCAAGCGCCCGGAGTTCGAGCACGGCGGTGAGCTGCGCCTCGGCGTCGGCAACAGCGCCCAGCGCAGCGCCGCCTTCGACCTCACCGGCCCCCTCGACGACGAGCGACGGCTCGCCTTCCGCCTGACCGGCCTGGCGCGCGCCGCCGACACCCAGTTCGGCCCGGTGGAAGAGGAGCGTTACGCCCTGGCACCGCAGTTGACCTGGGACATCACCGACGCCACCAGCCTGACCCTGCACGCCTACCTGCACAAGGACCCGGAGGGCGGCTACCACGCCGGTCTGCCCTTCGAGGGCACGGTGGTCGACCACGCCGGCCGTCGGATCGCCAACACCTTCTTCGAGGGCGAGGAGGATTTCAACAAGTTCGCGCGCGACCAGCGCATGGTCGGCTACGAACTGGAGCACCGCTTCAACGACGCCCTGACCGGCCGCCAGAAGCTGCGCTACACCGATGCCGACGTCGAGCTCGAGCAGGTCTATGCCTTCGGCTGGGCCAACGACACCGAGCTCAACCGCTTCTTCTCCAGCGGCGACGAGTCGCTCCAGGCGCTGGCGGTGGACAACCAGCTCGAGGCCAACCTGACCACCGGCTTCGTCGACCACACCCTGCTGGCCGGCCTTGACTACCAGCAGCGCGACAACGACGTCGTCTGGGGCTCGGGCGCCTTCCCCGCCATCGATGCCTTCGATCCCGACTACGGCGCCGAGCCCACCGCCATGTTCGGCGATATTCGCCGCAAGCGCGAACTCGAGCAGACCGGCATCTACCTGCAGGATCAGCTGGCCCTGGGCAACTGGCGCCTGAACCTGGGCGGCCGCCATGACTGGGTGGACATTGCCAACACCGACCGCGACAGCGGCGCCGTCAGCGAGCTGGACGATACTCAGTTCAGCGGTCGCGCCGGGGTACTCTACCTGTTCGACAACGGCCTGGCGCCCTACGCCAGCTACACCACCTCCTTCAGCCCCAACTCCGCCGTCGATGAGAACGGCGACCTGATCGAGCCCTCCCAGGGCGAGCAGGTGGAGACGGGCCTGAAGTACCAGCCGGTGGGCACCCAGGACCGCTACAGCCTGGCGCTCTTCCATATCACCCAGGAGAACCTCGCCACCAAGCGCGCCAGCGAGACCTTCTTCCGCGCCACCGGCGAGATCGAGTCCCAAGGCATCGAGCTGGAAGCGCATACGCAGCTGACCGACGGCCTGCGCCTGCAGGCCGGCTACAGCTATACCGACGTGACCCTGGCGAAGACCGGTGACGCCAACGAGGGCAACACCGACAACTGGGTGCCGCGTCACCAGGCCTCGGTGTGGGGGCAATACGTCTTCCAGCAGGGCGGGCTTGCCGGTCTGGATGCCGGCCTCGGAGTGCGCTACTACGCCGATATCTACGCCGACGAAGCCAATACCGAGACGCTACCCAGCTACACCCTGGTCGATGCCACCCTGGGCTACGACCTCTCCCATGCAGGCCTGGAGGGCGTCTCGGCCCGGCTCAACGTCACCAACCTGCTCGACGAGGAGTACGTCGCCGGCTGCAGCAGCATCAACTTCTGCTACTTCGGCGCCGAACGCAGCGTGAAAGCCACCGTCAGCTACGCCTTCTGACGCCCTGCCAACGGCGGCCGGGGGGCCGCCGTTGGCACGATGGTTTGACAGCGAGCCCGTCCCCGGCTACATTCGAGAATGAATTTCATTTCCAATGAATCCCCGCCACGAATGCGAGCCGCCGCCATGAACGCAGAACGCTCCCAGCTTTTCTACACGTGCACCTTCCTGTACGTCTCCTTCCAGGCCATCCAGCACTCCATGGCGGGCAAGGCGAGCGACTCGCTGCCCTGCTGGCTCGACACCGGCCTGATCACGATGCTCTCCCGGGAGCTGCGCAGCGCCCGGGAACAGGCATCCCCCTTCCCCGAGGTGAGCGAAGCGCTGGACGTCGCCATCTACCACTGTGGCCTGCTGCTTGCCCAGTGCCCGGGGGCGTTGAACAGCCAGCTCTGCCACCACCACCTCGACGCCATCATGGTCCCCCTGAAGGAAGCCACCGCCCGGCTCTCGGCCGCGCCGGCCACCGCGGGTTCGCATTCCTGGCAGCACACCGCCCGCCGCCTGCTGAAGAAGTGGCGGCGCGGCTGACCCTTCGATTCTTGACCACGGCTCGCCGCCAAAGCAGCAATGCGTAATAGAAGAGCGCACACGATCATCGCTGATGTTTGACCGGGCGATTCTCCGGCTTCAGCGGACAACCGCCACACAACGGCTCATCGGGCAGACGGTACTTGATGCAGCACAGCCGCCGCACCCGGGCCGGCGCCTCGCTGCCGACATCGAGATAACGCACCGGCTGGAAAAGCGGGTTGCGCCGCCCGTCCGGCAGGGTGCGCAGATCGAGAAAGCGCAGCAGCGGCTCGCCGGCGCCCGCAAACTCGGGATGTCGCGAGCAGGTATGCCCGGCATACTCCACGTAGTGACCGAGATTGCTCCAGAACACCTTGGATGAGAGCCCCGATAGCGCGGCCATCGTCTCGATGAGCGGCGCGCAGTGCTCGTCGAACAGCGCCGTGAAGCGCGCCTGCGGCGCCAGCGAAGGCAACGGTTGCCCGCCGTCACGCAGCCACAGGCGCGCCGTTTCGCCCTTTGCCCCGACTTCCACGGCCACCTCGTGCAGCGCCACCGGCAGTTCGACCCCCAGCAGCAGGTTGGCCACCAGTGTCGGAATCGCCACCGTGGCCAAGTGATACTTCGACCAGATCGAGATCGCCGCCTTGCGGTCGGCTCCCTCACCGAAGGTGGCCGCGAATCGACTCAGCAGCTCGTCGAGCGCGGCCCGGTCGAGCAGCGCCGACCCCGTCAGGGCCGGCACTTCGGGAGTGCCGAAGGCAGGTGCTTTCAGCGCCTCCAGCGGAGGCTGACGATAGAGCGCCAGCAGCGCCTCGACCGGATCGTGCAGGCGCGGTGACAGTGCTGCCAGCTCGCTCATAGGGCGTCTCCTCGTGTCGTGGGCACTCCCCATGCCCAAGGGCCCACGTCAAGTCATGCCGCTCGCCGATGGCAATATCGGTACCAAACGCAGCCAAGGGCATCGTTCTACATCAGGCCGCCCCACTCCACTACGGCAGGCCGCGATGCGAGAGCCCCCGGCGGCCAGATTCGCAGCATCGTCGCAAACGACGTAGCACGGCAACGACCCGCACCGAGCCGACCGTCGATGGCCTGCATCTGGGCATGAGACGGGGAAACACAAGAAAGTAAATGACATTCATTATCATATCAAGCCTTTACTTCCCGAACCCTTGCACAATTCGCCTCACCGGCCAGCGGAATCAGCAGAGGACAGTCAACGCGAGGATGCGGCCGGATCTCGCAGGCCAAACCGAAGACACGTTCGATCAGTGCCGGATCGGCGGTCTCGGCCGGCGCCCCCTCGGCCACCAGCCGCCCTTCCCGCAGGTAGACGAGGTGGTCGGCGAACTCGAAGGCCTGGTTGAGATCGTGAAGCACGATCATCAGGGTCATGCGCCGATCCTGATTCAGGCGGCGCAGCAGGTTGAGCAGCTCGTACTGGTGGCTGAGGTCCAGGTAGCTGGTGGGCTCGTCGAGCATCAGGATCTCGGCCTGCTGGGCCAGCACCATGGCCAGCCAGGCGCGCTGGCGCTGGCCGCCGGAGAGCCGGCCGAGCGGCCTGTCGGCCAGCGCCGCCACCTGGGTCTGGGCCATCGCCTCCGCCACGGCGCGGTGATCGTCCGGGCTCGGTGGCAGCAGCAGGCGGCGATAGGGGTAGCGCCCCATCATCACCAGCTGCCCCACCGTCAACGTCTCGGGTGCGGAGGGCTGCTGCGGCAGGAAGGCCAACCGGCGCGCCAGCCGTCGGCCGGTCACGGCGGCCAGCGGCTCGCCTCCCAGGCGCACCTCGCCACCCTGGGCGGGGTGCAGCCCGGCCAGGGTCTTGAGCAGGGTCGACTTGCCGCTGCCGTTGGCCCCCAGCAGCACGGTGATGCGCCCGGCCGGCACGTCGAGGCTGATCTCGTGAAGGAGACGCCGCCCCCGATAGCCGGCGCTGAGCCGCTCGGCGGCGATGGCGTGATCTGGCATGGTCAACGTCCTTTCAGGCGCTGCTGCCAGCACAGCAGCGCAACGAACACGGGCACTCCGAGCAGCGCCAGCATCAGGCCCGCCGGCAGCTGCACGGGCGCGAACAGGCTGCGTCCCAGCCAGTCGGCCAGCAGGGTCAGGGTGGCCCCGTAGGCCATGGTCGGTAGCGCCAGCCGCCCCGGCCGGGGCGGGTGCAGCAGGCGCGCCAGGTGCGGCGCCAGCAGCCCGACGAAGCCCAGGGTGCCCGCGGTCGCCACGGCGACGGCGCCCAGGCCGCAGGCCAGCAGCAAGCCGGCACTCTCCCAGCGGGCCATGCAGGGCTCCAGCATGCGACCACTCAGGGCGTCCAGCAGGAAGGGCGTGAGCCGCTGGCACAGCAGCCAGCCGAGGGGCAAGAGGAGCGCAGCCCAGGCCAGGGTCGCCCAGGCCTGCTCGGCCTCGAGGCCGGCGAAGCTGCCCGCCAGCCAGGTCATCACCATGGCCAGTTGCCGGGCGTCGGCGAGGATGAGCAGACAGCCGGTCAGGGCGCTCAGCAGGCTGTTGAGCCCGATGCCCATGAGTATCAGCGCCAGCCCCGAGGTGCCCCGGCTGAGACGCCACAGCAGCAGACCGCCCGCCACGCCGCCCGCCAGGCCGGCCAGCGGGAACCACTGCGGCGAGGCCGCGGGCAGCGCCAGCAGCAGCCCCACCACGGCCAGCGCCGCGCCCTGGTTGATGCCGATGATGCTCGGGTCCGCCAGGGGGTTGCGCGCCAGGGTCTGCAGCAGCAGACCGGCGAGCCCCAGCGCCGCCCCGGCCAGGGCGGCGGCCATCACCCGGGGCAGCCGCAGTTCGCCGATCAGCTGCCAGGCCAGGTCGCGCTGTTCCGGCGCCAGCAGCAGGCCCAGGGTATCGACGCTGCCGTTGAGCAGGCAGACGCCCAGCGTCACGGGCAGCAGCACGAGGTAGCCCCCGCCTCTCCATCCGGCGCTCAGCATGCGAGGTACCTCCGGCGCACCAGCCACAGGAACCAGGGCACCCCCATCAGGCTGAGGGCGAGGCTCGGCGGCAGCCGGTCCTGGTCGTCGAGACGCAGGATCAGGGCGTCGGCGGTCAGCAGCAGCAGCGCACCGAGCAGCATGCTGCCCAGCAGCTGCCGCCACAGCCGATCGCCCAGCCAGAACCGCGCCATGTGTGGCACCACCAAACCGGCGAACAGGATGGGGCCGCTCACCGCGACCGCGGCGGCGGTGAGCAGCAGGACCAAGGCCGCCACGCCCAGCAGGACGAGCCGCGGATCCACGCCCAGGCTCGCGGCGGTGTCGCGACCGGTCTCGAGGATCTCCAGTGGCCGGCTGACCAGCAGTGCCACCGCCAGGGTGGGGATCACGACCAGTGCCAGCGGGCCGATCTGGCTGGGGACCACCTGCGCGAGCGAGCCGGCCAGCCAGAAGCGGATCACATCCAGCGCATGCTGGTCGATCAGCAGCACCAGCGTCACCAGGGCCCCCAGCAGCGTGCCGAACAGCGCCCCGAAGAGCAGCAGGCCGTCGATGGCCAAGCCCCCGGTGGCCAGACGAACGATGCCGAAGACCAGCAGCATGGCGACGGCGGCACCGACGACCGCGGCCAGCCAGGCGCCCATCGGTGTGAACGGCCAGGGCGAGACGAGCAGGCACACCAGCCCCAGGGCCGCCCCCTGGTTCAGGCCGAGCAGGCCCGGTGAGGCCAGCGGGTTGGCGGTGAGCCGCTGCAGCAGGCAGCCGGCGCTGCCCAGCGCTGCCCCGATCAGCAGTGCCACCTGCCAGCGCGGCAGGTAGAGCTCGGTCAACACCAGGGCTTCCAGCGGTGCCCTGGCGTCGCCGCCAGCCCACACCCAGCGCCACCAGGCGGCCAACTCCGGGCGCTGCGGGCCGGTCAGCGTGGCCAGCGCAAACAGCCCGAGCAGCAGCCAGGGCAGCCAGGCTCGCCGTCGATCAATGAGGCTCATCATGGGCCTCCCGCAGGATGCGTTCGAGCGCGTCCAGGGCGCGCTCCGCCGCCAGGGGCCCGATGCCCAGCATCCAGTAGTCGTCCGCCACCTCGTACACCTGCCCCTCGATCAGCGACCAGAAGGGCGTGTCCTGCCAGCGACGGATCAGCGACCCTTGCTCAGGGGCATATTCGCTGAGCAGGATGATATCGCCGTCCAGGGCCTGGATCTGGCGCGGGTTCGTCAGCTGGCGAACGACGCCCGCCGCCGACTGGGGCGCGGGCCGTGCCAGGCCGCAGCGCGCCAGCAGGCTACCGGCGAAGGAGTCCGGCAGGTAGAGACGCACGTGGGTCTGCATGGAGCGCACCAGCGAGATCGCCGGATCCCCCAGCCGCTCGGCGAACCGGGCGATGCGCCGGCAACGGGCATCGAGGCCGGCGAGAAAGCGTTCGGCCTCCCCCTCCTTGCCCAGGGCGCGGGCGAACAGGCGGAAGTTCGCTTCCCAGTCGGCACCGAGGGACGCACTGAACACGGTCGGCGCCAGGCGGGAGAGCAGCGGGTAGAGCCGACCATGGCGTTGACGGCTGCCCAGGATGAGGTCGGGCGC
The DNA here is from genome assembly GCA_004551485.1 of Billgrantia azerbaijanica. Taxonomy (GTDB): domain Bacteria; phylum Pseudomonadota; class Gammaproteobacteria; order Pseudomonadales; family Halomonadaceae; genus Halomonas; species Halomonas azerbaijanica. Next base: position 119,580 of record SBLD01000010.1, read on the forward strand.
GAGGCGCAGGATGCGCTCCACGTCGGGCTCCTGGATCACCCCGAGGGAGTGCGGTGGCGTGTCCCCGATGGCCAGGTAGTCGGGAAAGCCCCCCACCTGATAAGGCGTGGTCGTGGCGATCGGCATCACACCCAGCGCCAGGGCCATGTCCAGCTCGCCGGTATCGAGCACCACCACCCGCCGGGGCGAAGCGGGTACGCAGCTCTCGCCCATGGCATGGTGCACGGGCCGGCACGCCGCTTCTTCGTCTCCCGCCCAGGCGGGCTGGCCGAGCCACAGCCCGGCCAGCATCAACAGCGGGACTACCACTGGTAGCGATACCCCAGCGTCAGGGTGGCACCGCGAGCGGGGATATGGCTGGTGTTCTTGCCATCGCGCAGCAGTTGACCATAGACGTGGTGGTAGTCCTCGTTGAGCAGGTTCTCCACCCCCAGGCTGACGGTGTGGTCGCCACTCTGGTAGCGCGCGGCATAGTCCAGGGTGGTGTAGGCCTCCACCTGACGGCCACCAAAGCCCACGCCGTCTTCGAAAGCGTCGTCGCGAGCGCCGCTGTAGTTGAACTGGAGGCGGTGCAACCAGGCCTCGTCCTGCCGGTATTCCAGGAAGGTGTGCAGCTGCAGGGGCGGGATACGGAAGCCGTTGAGCGCCTCCCAGCGCTCGGCACCCTCGTTGTAGCGCTCCCCCTCGGTCCAGCTAAGCAGGCCGCCGGCTCGCCAGGCCTCGCTCAAGTCGGCCTGGACCTCCGCCTCCAGGCCGTAGATGCGCTCTTCGGCACGCCGCTGGCTGAAGGCGAAGTTGTCGATGACCGGCTTGCCGAGATCCGAGGTGCTATAGAAGGCGGCCAGGCTCGCCTCGCCGGAGCGCCAGCGGTGGCGCAGGCCAAGCTCGTAGTGGTCGGTCTTGATGGGCTCGAGCTGGGAGTCGCCGGCGGAAAAGCCGGCGGGCGCGTAGCGCAGCTGCAGGCCGATATCGGGCAGCTCGAAGCCCTGGGAATAGTCCGCATAGAGATCGGTGGCATCGCTCAGGTGGTAGAGCAGCCCGGCGTTGAACAGCACGTCATCGAACTCGACCGTGCCGCCTTCGATCTCGTTGCCCTGCCCCAGGGTGGTGAAATCGTCGAAGGAGGCATCCGCCCGCTCGTAGCGCACCCCGATATCGCCCCTCAGCCGCTCGCCCAGGTCACGCTCCAGCTGCACGAACGCGGCCGCCGTGTCCTGGGTCAGCTCCGGCATGAAGGTTCGATCGCCACGGTCGATGAAGACCTTGCCGCCGCTGGCATCGAAGGCATCGCCATCGTAGGTGGTGACGGGCATCTCGGTCTTCTCGCGCCGCAGGTCCAGCCCCCAGCGCAGCCGGCTGGCCTCGTCGAGCTGGGTATCCAGCGTCAGCCGCCCGCCCAGGTTCTCGCTGTCGAGGAAGCTCTGGGCCAGGGCGTTCCAGGTGCCGTAGGGGCGGCCGTCGAAGGGCGTGAAGCGGGCGTGATAGTCGCGGTAGTAGAGCTGGGCGTCCAGCGCGCCCAGGAAGGTGTCGTCAGCCTGCCAGGCGAGGTTGAGCAGGGTGTTGCGCGTGCGGTTCTGCTCATCCAGCTGCAGCCCGGAAATCGCCCGTGCCCGCACCGAGCCCGGCGGGAATGCATTGACCGCGGGATCCGACAGGTAGTCGGTGTCCTGCTCGGCGTCGAAGTGGTTGGCCGACAGCGTCAGGGTGCCCGCATCGAGATACCAGTTCACCTTGCCGCCCAGGCTCAGGCTGTCGGTATCCGAGAGATCGCCCTGGCTGGGCTCGGGGGCGATGCGTCGGCCATCGGCGTCGAACATGGCGCCGTGATGCTCCCAGGCCAGGGTGATGCCGTAGTCGGCGTTCTCGCTTGCGCCGCCGAGAGTCTGCTCGCCGCGATAGCCCAGTCCGTCGCTCGACGGGTTGGACAGCGAATTGGAGAGCTCGACGCGGCTCACCGCCCCCGGCTCGTTGCGCCGGGTGATGATGTTGATCACCCCACCCATGGCGCCGCTGCCGTAGACGGCGCTACCGCCGCGCAGCACCTCGATGCGCTCGATGTTGGAGGCGTCGATGTTCATCAGGTCGCGGCTGATGTTGCGACTGGTGTTCTGGGGAATGCCGTCGATCAGCACCAGGGCGTTGCGGCCACGCAGCGTCTGGTTGAAGTTGGTCAGGGTCTGGCTCGAGGGCGCCATGCCCGGCACCGTCTTGGCCAGGACATCGCCCAGCGTGCGCGACGTGGCCAGTTGGGTTTCCAGCTGCTCGCGGTCGATGACCGTGACGGCATGGGTCAGCTCCCGCAGGGTCAGGCCTTGACGGGTGGCGCTGATCACGATGTCGTCGAGCGCCACCTCCCCGGCGTCGCTGGCCAGGGACGCCCCGGCAACGCTGCCGACCACCAGCCGATAGCTGCCGTCCCCCTGGCGCACCGCCGCAAGGTCGGTGCCGTCCAGCAGCCGGCCCAGACCTTCCTCGACGTCGTACTCTCCCTGCAGCCCCTCGCTGCGGCGGCCCTCTCCCAGCTCGCCGGCACCGCTGATGTAGATACCGGCCTGGGCGGCAAAGTGATTGAGCGCCGTGCCGACGGGACCGGCCGGGATGTCGTAGTGACGCACCTGCTGCTGGTTCGCCTCCTGGGCTACCGCCGGGGCCGACAGCATGGGCAGGGCCACCAGTCCTGCCGCGGCGAGATGCACGGCCAGCGCCAGGGCGCGGCGACGATGCGGCAGGCGGGCGGTGCCGAAAGAGGGTTGGGTGGCGGAGGACTGGAGCGTCATGTGGATGGGTTCCCCTTGCTGGTGATTTCGTTAGGCGTGTACCCAGGAATCGAATCAGCGCCAGAAAGGGGAACCGAGAAAGCGACTTTTTTCTATTCGCGTGACGACGCGGCCGGCTCCAGCGTGATCCAGCCGGGCAGCTCGCGCCGTACGCGCACCGGCAACGTGGTCTCGACCATGTGCAGGGTGCGCTCCAGGTCGTGCAGGGGGTAGGCACCCAGCAAGGTCAGCTCGGCCACAGCGGGATCGACCTGGATCCAGCCTCGGTGATGACGACCCAACTCCGCGGCAAACGCCTCGAGCGTCATGTTCTCCGCCAGCAGAATGCCGTTGGCCCAGGCCTCCCGAGCCCGCTCCACGGGCTCGGGCCGCTCGATGCCGGCGGTCGAATAGCTGGCCTGGTGGCCGGCATCGATTGCCAGGCGCGACCCCGACGGCGCCTCATGCGCGCGGGTGTGGATCTCCACGGCCCCCTCGAACACCGCCAGGAGTTCGTCGTCCACCCGTTGGCGTACGCTGAAACGGGTGCCCAGGGGCGTCAGCCGGGCCTGCTCGGTGTCGAGATAGAGGGGCCGTTCGGGGTCCTCGCCGGTATCGACCAGCACCTCGCCGGTCACCAGCTCCAGCCGGCGCGCCGCGCCGTCATAGTCGACGTTGAGCGCCGAGGCGCTGTTCAGCCATACCTGGGTGCCATCGTTCAGGACGACGCGCGCGATCTCGCCGGTGGCGGTGTGATAGTCAGACCCCCAGCGCGCCACCCACTGCGGCACGGGCGAAGCCTGCCACAGCGCGCCCGCCAGCACGGCGGCCACGGCCAGGCTGGCCAGCCCGGCCAGCAAGTGGCGTCGCCCGCGACGCCGTTGGCGCGCCTGGCCGATCACCCCCGCAGCCGCCCGGCGTTCCGACTCGCCCAGTTCGACGCCGAAGCGTCGGCCTATCGCCTCGACCCGCTGCCAGGCCCAGCGATGAGTCTCACTGACGTCGAGCCACGCCTGCCAGCGATCGCGCTGGGCCGCGGAGAGTTCGCCAGCCTGTCTCTCGGCGAACCACTCGGCGGCCTCGCGCAACGCCTGCCGCTGCGCCGCTTCGTTCGAGCGCTGCGTCGGGCCGGCCATGCTAGAGACTGTCCTCGAAGCCGGCCTCGATCAGTGCGCACTGCATCATGGCCTGCGCCATGTACTTCTTGACCATGCGCTCGGACACGCCCAACTCCTCGGCGATCTGCCGATAAGGCTTGCCCTGCAGCTGCGAGCCCAGGAACGCCGTGGCCACCTTCTCGGGCAGCCGCTCCAGCATGCGGTCGACCTCGCACAGGGTCTCGATGACGATCTGCTGATGTTCGGCGGAGGGCAGGTGCCCCTCGGCGCCGGTGGCCAGGGCCTCCTGCCAGGCGCGCTCGATATCGAGCCGCCGCCAGTGATCCACGCACAACCCCTTGGCCATGCGGCTGAGGTAGGCACGCGCCCCGTCGTCGCTGTCGAAGCGGCGGGGTTTCCGGAACAGGCGCAGGAAGGCGTCCTGCGCCAGGTCGGCGGCGGTATCGCCACAGCCCAGCCGCCGGCGCAGCAGGCGGTGCAGCCAGGGCTGATGATGACGGTAAAGCTGGCCGAGCGACACTCGGCAGCCGGTGTGATAGGCGATGGGCTCGGTCTGCGGGGGCGATGCCGGCATGGGCGGTATCTGCACATATCTTCGAAAACGATTCTTATTCTTTTTCAATACCACCTACGCTGTCAATGGTTGCTCTTCGTTGCCCAAGCGACGGCTGCGCAGGAAGCCATCACCAAACAGGGGCGCGCCCCTCCTTACTCCTCGCAATCGCGACAGTGATTCACTTCGACGGTGAGATGATCGATTCCCGGCACTTCGGCAAGCAAGCGATGATAATGCGCCGTGGGCCGGGGGTAGTGGGTTACCACGGACAGGATGCAGGCTCGGCTCGCCTGCCCGACACGCCACACATGCAGGTCAGCGACTTCATGATCCGGCTGAGCCCCAATGAGGCGACGCACCTCATCTACCACCTCGCTATGATCCTCGGCATCCAGCAACACCCGTGAACTGCTCACCGCCAGCCCCCAGGCCCAATAGCCCACGACCACGGCGCCCACCAGCCCCATGAGCGGGTCCAGGAAGCTCCAACCCAAGAACATGCCACCACCCAATGCCGCGATAGCCAGCAGCGAGGTCAAGGCATCGGCCAGGACGTGCAGGTAGGCGGCCTTCAGGTTGTGATCCGTGTGGCCGTGGCCGTCTCCGTGGCCATGACCATGCTCGTGGTGGTGATCGTCCCGCAGCAGCCAAGCACTGGCCAGGTTGACCGTCAGTCCCAGCAGGGCCACCAGCATCGCCTCGCCAAAGTGAATGGCCACCGGCTGCATCAGCCGTTGCAGCGACTCCCAGGCCATCCAGAGCGCACCGGCTCCCAGCAGCAGAGCATTGGTATAGCCAGCCAATGGAGCAATCTTGCCGGTACCGAAGGTGAAGCGCTCACTGCCGGCGTAGTGTCTCGCCACACGATAAGCCAGCACGGCCAGACCAAGCGCCGCGGTATGGCCGGCCATGTGCCAGCCATCCGCCAGCAGCGCCATGGAACCGGTCAACCAGCCGGCCCACAGCTCCAGGAGCATGGTCACGGAGGTGAGCCCGACCACCCACAGGGTCCGCCGCTCGGCACGACGCTCGGCGCGCGTGGTGAAATCATGCCGGTGCTGCCAAAGTCCAAGGTCGTGAGTCATCATGCGCTACTCCCATCACAAGGTTGAGGCTGCATTGGGCGATGAGAACAAAGCAAGAGGCTTCACAGCGGCACCACCCCTCTCTCGAGCAGGCTGCGCGCGATCATGACCCGATGGATTTCCGAGGTGCCATCGTACAGCCGGAAAACCCGGGCGTCGCGGTAGCAGCGCTCGATCGGCAGCTCCGTGCAATAGCCCATGCCGCCAAAGATCTGCACCGCGCTGTCGGCGACGCGCCCCAGCATTTCCGAAGCGAACAACTTCACCATCGACACCTTCTCGCGCGCATCCCGTCCCTGGTCGATTTCCCAGGCTGCATTGAGAACCATCATCCTGGCGGCATAGATTTCGGTCTGCATGTCCGCCAGCATCTTCTGCACCATCTGGAAGCTGCCGATCGGGGCTCCGAACTGGCAGCGCTGCTGTGCGAACTCGGCTGACATTTCCAGCAGTTTCGAGGCCATGCCGACCGCCCTGGCGCCGACATAGGCAAGCCGCGCGACATTGATCAGGCCCAGCACGAGCGACATGCCGCGCCCCGGTTCGCCGAGCAACTGCTCCGCCCCGATCCGGCAGTTGGTGAAGAACAGCCCGTGCTGATGGGTGCCACGATGCCCCATCATTTCCTGCATCCGTCCCAGTTCCAGGCCCGGCGTGTCGCGGTCAACCAGGAAGCAGGAGATGCCTTCCTCACAGCGCGCCGTAACGATATACGCGCCGGCGACATCGGCATCGCTGATGAAGTGTTTGCTGCCGTTCAGGAGCCAGCCCTCACGGTCGCGCCTGGCCGTGGTTCTGATACCGTTTGCGTCCGAACCGGCCCCTGGCTCGCTCATCGCCACCGACACATGGATATCGCCACGCATGGCGGCATGCAGGTACTTCTCGCGCTGGGCGCCGGTGCAACGGACAAGGATCCCGGGAACATGACCGAACGCGCGCCGCGCCAGCACATCCTTGGTGCGGCCGATCTGCTCATTGACCAGGCAGAATTCGACGGTACTCAGCCCTCCTCCTCCCACCTCCTCCGGCATATGCATGGCCCACAGCCCCAGCTCCTGGGCCTTGCGCCGCAGGCTGTCGGCGATCCCGGGATCAATCGCATGGGTTCTTTCGATCTCGTCTTCGAGCGGGTTGAGTTCTTTCGCCACGAACCGTTGCACCGTGGCAACCAGCATCTGCGCTTCGTTGGGAAGGGAAAAATCGATCATCTCGTCGGCTCTCGGATTTCTGGCCAGGCCGCAAGGCCGGCCTGACGGCTCAAGGCGATAGCGAGGAAATACGTGCCCCAGAGGGATTCCACCTGTTCGATGACGCCTGGACGGGTGGTGTAGCAGGCTCCGTAGAAGAGGCCGCGCAAGGGGCTGCCCGCGGCTTCGTCGAGCACGAGGTATTCGCTGCGGACGATGGCGGCGAGCTGGGCGCGGGCGTGCCTTTCCAGATCGGCGCCATCGGCAAGCTGGGGGGCCAAGGTCATCATCGCCACCACGGCGATGGCGGTAGCGGAAAGGTCATACAGGCCGCTGCCGGCCGGCTGCAGTGGCCTGCCTGACGGCCAGCGGCGCAGCCAGTAGCGGCAGGCGTCCTGAGCAAGGGTGATGTAGGGCTCGCCCCAACGCATCGCCGCCTGTGCCAGTCCCAGCATGACCCAGGCCTGCCCGCGCGGCCACGCCCCCGCCTCGCCATGTCCCTGCCAGCCGCCTTCGCTGCGAGAGGCCCCAGGATAGAACGCCCCGCTCTCGGTGGCGCAGACCGCAATCAGCGTGTCGGTATGCTGGCGGGCATGGTCTGGCGCGTCCGTGCCGGCATGGGCCAGCAGCGCAACAAGAGACGCAAGCGAGTCCACGTCGATGCGAAAGCGCCCTTTCGCTCCTCCCCCCATCGCCGTGCCCAGCGGTATGGCCCGCAAGTCATGGCTGTAGGTGGCGGCGAGGCGGCTCGCGGCCTCTTGCAGCAAGGCACCGGCTTCCTCGTCGTGGAAGCCGTAGGCGCCACCGGCCGCCCCATACCAGAAGATCAGGCTGCGATTGACGGTGTCGACATCGAGCTTGTTGCGCAGATGCCGGCACAGTTCTGCAGCGCGCTCACGATCCACCGGGGCGTGGCCGAGGAGCGCCCGCAGCCACCACAAGCCACACCAGAATCCGCCGACCCAGGAGCCGCCCTCGCTCACCGTCCATTCATCGGAACGTCCTGGCGCATAGAGCGGCACTCGCTTCGGAAACCGCCGCCCCAACACTTCCACTCTCGCAAGCAGCGCTTCCAGCGCGTTGCGGCATTCCTCCATGGACAAGGCACCTTCGATCAGCCGGCCATCATTCTGCGACACCGGTGCCTCCACGGCGCCGCAATTGCGCCAGGAACAACGACAACACGATGCCCAGCGCCAGCACCGCCAGCAAGGCTTCCCAGGCGCTCCCCAGGGAGCCGCTGCGTCGCGCCAATTCGCCGATGCTGGCGGGACCGATGGCAAACCCGCCAAAGAAGGCGGCCGACACCATCCCCGAGGTCGATGCGACGCCACCAAACGCTTCATCCCGGATCAGCATGCTCATGGCGATGGCGTTGGTCGCCACGGCGGTCAGCCCCACCCCCATGACAGCGAGCCATAGCAAGGTACTGCTGGCTGCATTGGCTTGCAGGGCAAGCGCAATCGACATCCCGGATACCAGCAGGAGGCCGGCCAGCAGAAATGCCTCTTCCCGCAGGCGCGCTCCCAAAGGGGTCATCACCAGCCTGGACACCATACCCACTACACCGAAGAGCGCCACCAGCAGCCCCGCTTCGGCCTGAGCCATCCCCAGGCTGACGGCATAGAGCGGCAGATAGGTGATGAAGGCCGACAAGGCAATACCCACGCAGCACTGGACGGCCATCAGCAGTCCCAGCCGCAGATTCAGGGTGGTCGCAGCCGCTTTGGCCGCATCCTTGGCTACGGCCTGTCCGGTCTGGCGCAGCGCCAAAAGACTCAACGTCAGTGCGAGCGGCACCACCAATGCGAACGCCCCGCGCCAGCCCAGTAGCAACGCGCAGCTTGGCAAAACTGCACCGGCAAAGAGAGCGGCCAATTGCACCCCCGACTGCTTGAGGCCGACCACGAATGCTTTGTGCTGCGGCGCCACGCGTTGGGCGATCAGAAGGTTGGTCACCGGATTGGCCATCGCCTGCGCCATGCCGAGCAAGGCACTAGCCAGCAGCAGACTGTAGAAGCCGGGCAGGCTGGCCATCAGCGCGAAGGTGAGCGCGACCGACCCAAACAGCATGGCAAGCCCGTAGCGCACCCCAATGCGGCTGACCAGCGCCCCCACCCGAAGCGAGAGGATGGCCGCCACGCCGAAGGAGCCGACGGTGAAATAGCCGAGCGACTCCGGGGCGATCGCCAGATCGCGCACCAGTTGCGGGCCGAGTGCGCTGACGGCGTAGAGCAGCAGCATGGGCATCGCCATGGCCAGCACCAGCAGGGTCCGGATGCCGAACTCGCGCCCGGCGGGTATCGCGGTGATGGCCGTCATGCCGGCGCTCCCGCCACGGACCCCACGAATTCGAGTTCCGCGGCCAGCCGCTTCTTGTCCACCTTTCCTGCCGGGCTGAGCGGCAGGTTCCGATAGAAGCAAAGGTAATCGGGCAGCTTGCCGGTCTCCAACCCTTGCTGGCGGAAATACCGATTGAGCTCCTCCAGCGACGGCCGCGGCGAACCTTCCTTCACGGTCAGGCAAATGCAGACGCGCTGCCCAAGGTCGGCGTCCGGCACCGCGATGCAGGCCGAACCCACGATATCGGGATGCGAGGTGGCGATGTTCTCGATCTGGACGGGGCTGATGTTGGCTCCGCCCCGGATGATGACGTCCTTCTTGCGGCCGGCCAGGATCAGATAGCCCTGAGCGTCGAGGTAGCCCAGATCGCCGGTATGGACCCAGCCTTCATTGTCGCGGTACCTGGCGTCCAGTTCCGGCGCATTGACGTACTGCATCGGACTCAGCGGGCCGCGGGCGACGATCTCGCCGCACGTTCCTGAAGGCATCGCATTGCCCTCGTCGTCGACGATCTGGATTTCGCACACCGAGGGATTGGGGCGGCCCACGCTCTTGAACACGACCTCCGGCGAATCATCCGGGGTGGTGTGGCAATTCACCCCGTCGGCGGAACCATAGAGGCTGACGAAGCGGCATCCGAAGGCCTCGACGCAGCGCTGGATAGTGGTTTGGTCGATGACGGAACCGCCACTGACGATGGCCTGCAGGCTGGATTTGTCCACCACCGCCAACGCCGGATCGGCGGCGATGCGCTGGAACATGGTGGGCACCCCCAGCAGGTGGGTCGGCTTCAGCTCCTCGATGGCGCGAATGGCCGCGGATACGTCGAACTGGGGCAAGAGTGCGATGCTTCCCCCGAGCCACGACAGCACGCCGAAGGTGGCGGATGAGCCAAACGCTGACCCCAGCGGCACCAAGTACATCCCACGGAAGTTTTTACCATCTGGATACAGACACTGGAGAAAACGCCCCCGGCCGCCGACCAGGGCATTGTGCGAGTAGGCAACAAGCTTGGGTTCTGACTCCGTACCCGAGGAGACCAGCAGCCGCACCGGTGTATCGGCGCACACTTCGGGCAGCCCCTCATCAGCCAGGGGCGCCCCCTGGAGCAAGGCTTCCAGCCTGTGCCAGCCATCCCGCGGAGTGCCGTCCACGATCAGGAAACGCAGCGACAGGACGGTCGGCCGCAAATCCTCCACCAACTGACATATGTCCATGTCGGCGTCGTGCTGACTGACGATGAAGGCGCGGGCACCGCAGCGCCTGAGGAGCGACTCGATATCCAGCCGCCCCCGGCCCGGCGGGAATGGCACCACCACGGCGCCCAGCGCGGCCACGGCCAGGTCGATGGCGCTGCAATGCCAACCGTTGCTCAACTGGTAGGCGACGACGTCCCCCGCCACGATTCCCATCGCCCGGAAACCGCCGGCCAGCCGGAGGACCGCATCGTGCAACTGCGCATAGGTAATGCGCTGGCCGGGCGCGAGCACGGCCGGGGCATCCGGCTGGCGTTGTACCTGCTCGGCGAACAAGCGGTATACGGAGCGGTCCGGATAGCTGCCGTCCTCCTTCCATTGCCGGCGAAGCGGGGACGGGATCAGATCGATGATGCCTGCGCTGTTCATGTAAAGCTCCATGGAGAATTGACCTGCGCATAGGCGCCGGCGGACATCGAACGGCTGGCTAGCGCGTCCAGCGGCAAACGGGAAAGGTCCTCGATCACCAGGGCGGCCGGTATGCCCGCCTCTTCGAAAAGCCGTAGCCAGTCCTCGGCACGCTTTGCCAGGAGGGCCTGGGCCAGTTGCGGCGCCAGTTCGTCGAAGTCGGCAGCAATCGGCAGTCCCAGGACCGAGCTCAAGCGCACCCGGCTTTGGCCGCGGCTACAATCCACGGCCAGCAAACCATCGGCGGTGGCAAATACCGCGCTGGCGGCAACATTTGGCGAGAGATCCTCGCCTCTCACGGCTGCCTCCAATGCATCACCACAAAGCAGGCTGGCAGCACCGGCGAGCGAGGTGTATACGGCGCCCCCGGCATTGGCGACGAACCGCCCGAACAGCGCTGCCGTGATGCCCTGTGCCGCAACCGCTCCGCCCAGCACATCGAGGGCGGTAAACAGCGTGCCGCCACGCGCACCGGAAGCCTCGGCTATCCGACTGGCAACCCCCGTCCAGGCTTGCGCCATGAAATCCGTACCGGGCAAGCCGGGCGCATCGGAGTCGCTGCCCCATCCTCCCGCGTAGGCGTATATCAGCGCTGGCTGCACCTGAAGCAGATCGCCCTTGTCCAACCCGAACTCGGCCGCCTTGCCCGGCGCCCAGTTATGCAGGAAGACGTCCGCGTCACGCACGAGCGCTTTCAGTTGGGCTTGCCCAGCGGACGATTTGAGGTCGATCTCTATCACCATCTTGAGGCGGTTGAGCGCATCGAACCGGGCCGAGCATCCTCCGGCCATCGGCGGCATGCCGCGCAGGGAATCGCCACCGGGCGGCTCGATGCGGATGACCTTCGCCCCCAGCGACGCCAGCAGATGCCCGGCCAGCGGCCCCTGGATGCGGCGGCACGACTCGACGACGGTCAGGCCGCTCAAAGGCAGCTTGCCCGGCGCTGTCGCCGGCCACTCGCCTCCAGGCCGGCCGGTAAAGGAGAAGGCCCATGGCCCTTGCGCCAGCAGCGAAGCGGCGTCCGGATCGCGGGCGCGCTCGGCGAGCGTTCGCACCGGACATAGCGCGATGCCGCTTTCCCCCGCCAGCTCGTACACTCGCGCGTACGGAAGGGCAGCAACGGCAGCCAGCAATGGGGCGGGTTGGGGCGCGATTGCCTTGGCATAGCGCAGCTGAAAGGATCGCCATCCCGCTCCGGCCACTTCTCGAGCAACGCCGGCAGCCTCCCAGAACCGCAGCCACGGCCCGGCCTCCAGAGCCTCCAGTTCGAACCGCACGCCGTCGGCCGATACGAAGGGGGGCTGATCATCCGCAAAGAGCCGTCCCGGCAACAGGTGCTCGGCGTCTTCCGGTGCCGTGGCGTCGGCCAGGTACTGGCCGACGGCAAGCAAGGCCGCGGCATATAGGGAGGTATCGCAACGATCGAAGCGCCCTCCCCGCAACTGGCCGACGGCACAAGCGATGGCGCCCTGCAGTGCCAGTACGCTCGCAAGCGTGGACACATAGTCCACCCCCAACGGGCGTGCACCGCCGGCGGCGCGGCCATGGACCGACATCAGGCCGGATGCCGCCTGCAACAGCATTTCGCTCACCGGGCGGGAATCTTGCTCACCCCACCCATGCAAGGTGGTATCCACAACCTTGGTAAAGGGCGTGCACAAGCCGAAGGAAAAACCATGTGCCGTTCGCAACCCCTCGGTCTGCTCGCAACGCATGCCGAGTGCGCCGGCCTGGTAGCCCAAGCGGTGGCACACCGCGGCGAAACCCGGCGGTTCGGAGCCGAAAGCGGCCCGCAGGGAGCAATCGATCAATGGTCGGGTCATCGCGGCCATTCCTCGATCAACCTCCCGCCACCGCCGGCAGGATGGTGACATTGTCGCCATCGCGCAAAGTCGTGTCGAGGTTGTCGGCAAAACGCACGTCGTCGTCATTGACGTAGATATTGACGAAGCTGTGCGCCTTGCCTTCGGCAACCAAACGCTTCTTGATGCCGGGATAGAATTGTTCGAGGTTGTCGATCAGTTCGGCCAGAGTGCGACCATGGGCGGTAACCTGCTTTTGGTCCCCGGTCAGTGGACGCAGGATAGTAGGAATGGTGACGGCGATTTGCATAAACGTTCCCTGTTGTTTGGATGGATTCAGACTGAGGCAACCGCAGCCGGTGCCCCGACATCGATCAGTCGGTTGAAGGCGTCATCGCGGTATGCGCTGACGACCTTCATCCTTTCCTCGACGCTTCTTCCATTGCAGATTCGAAAACAGCGCAGGCTTGGTCCATATCGGCTGTCGGTGGAAATAATCAGGTAATGCGCATTCGGCTCGGATGCGTACTGGATGTCCGCCCGGCTGGGGTAGGCGTTGCTGCTGGTGTGCGAGTGGTAGATGACTATCGGCTCCTCACCGTTGCGCTCCATCTCGCGCCACGCCTTGAGTTGCTGATGGGGGCCGAACTGGAAGTAGCTCTCCGATTTTGCAGCGTTGTCCATCGCGAAGAGCCGCGTGGGGGTGCCCGAGCCGGCAGGACCTGCCACGACACCGCAGGTCTCCATCGGATGGTCGGTACGTGCCTGACGGACAATGGCATCAACCAACAGTTGGTGAATGATCAGCATCGTCTATTCTCCCGGTGAGGCATGGCTCGATACCGTCGAACAGTCTCTTGGCGTCGGATCAGTACCGAGGCAGGTGGGGTTCGACATCCTGGATCCAGGCGATGATGCCGCCCTCCAGATTCCTCACATTGCTGAAGCCCTGCTTCTGCATGTCCTGCAGCACCTTGCGCGACCGGGCGCCGAGTTTGCAGTGGATGATGATTGGCTCGTCCTTGTGGAAACGCGCCAGCACCTCCTGGCGGGCCATTTCGTCCTTGGGGATATGGCATGCGCCATCGATGCGCACCATGTCCCACTCGGTTTGCTCGCGCACATCGATCAAGGTGAAGGGCTCGCCACGGCCACGCAGCACCTTCAACTCCTGGGCCGTGATGGATGGCACCCCCTCTCCGCCCGAAACATCGAGTTCGTAGCCGCAGAGAGCCTGATAGTCGGCAAGTTCGGTGATCGGCTCACGCCCGGGGGCGCGACGCAGCGGCAGGAAACGGTACTGCATGTCCAGCGCATCGTAGACCGCGAGGCGTCCGAGAAGGCTGTCGCCGATACCCGTGATCAGCTTGATGGCCTCGGTGGCCATGATGGCGCCGATGGAGGCGCACAAAATGCCCAGCACACCGCCTTCCGAGCATGACGGCGCCAGTTCTGGCGGCGGTGGCGAGGGGTAAAGGTCGCGATAGTTGAGGCCGATCCCACCGGGAGCATCCTCCCAGAACACGGACGCCTGACCTTCAAAACGGAAGATCGAGCCCCAGACATAGGGCTTCTTCGCGAGCACGCAGGCGTCGTTGACAAGATAGCGGGTGGCGAAGTTGTCGGTGCCGTCCAGGACCAGGTCGTAAGCCCCGATCAGGGCCAGCGCGTTGGCGGCCTCCAGCCGCTCACGATGCTGAATCACCTCGACCCAGGGATTAAGCTCTCGGATCGTCGCCTCAGCGCTTGCGGTCTTGTTGCACCCCAGGCGGCTCACGCCGTGGATCACCTGACGCTGCAGGTTCGATTCTTCCACCACGTCGAAGTCGACGATGCCAAGGGTGCCGACACCGGCGGCAGCCAGGTACAGCAAGGCGGGCGAACCCAGGCCGCCGGCACCGATCACCAGGACGCGGCTGTGCTTGAGGCGCTTCTGGCCTTCCAGGCCGACATCCGGAAGCAGCAGGTGCCGGCTGTAGCGGGAGATTTCGGCTGCGGAGAGTTCCGCATCAGGTGAAACCAGTGGCGGCAATTTCATGGTGTCTCCTCGGAGATTCGTGCACGCTATGACTCTCTCGCAAACAATAATAATTGTTAATATTATTTATGAGACAAAACGTATGCGTTTCTGGCGCATCGCCCCCGGCGTGGCCCAGATACAAGAACGCCCCGGGGAAAAGCCGGGGCGGCAAGCGGGATCGAGGCGTGCCTTCAGTCGAGGAAGGTCGACATGTCCTTGCATACCTTGGCGAACGCCTGAACAAAGTGCTCTACATCCACTTCGTCCAGCACCAGGGGCGGCTGAATTCGCAGCACCTTATTGCTGTTGGCGGTGACGAAGGTCAGGATTCCGTGCTCCTCCGAAAGCTTGCGCACGAAACGCATCACGAACATCTCCTCGAAGCCGTTCTCCAGCTCTACCACCGCTTCGCGCAAATGGTATCGCGCCTTGTCCGATAGCATGCGATAGGTGGCGCGGGCATCGCCCGGCATGCGATTGGCGAACTCTTCGACAAAGGCATCCACACCGCCGGAAAACGGGTTGTGGAACTCGATGGCCAACATGAGCCCCCGGCCGCGCACCTCGCGGATGAACGGGTAGCCGGCCACCGCATCGTGCAATGCGGCCTTGAGCATGCCGCCTACCCGCTCGGCGTGGGCCGGCAGCTGCAGCCGCTCGATCGTGTCGAGCGTGGCCAATGCGGCGGCGGATGCGAGGTTGCCGCCGCCGAATGTCGAGGTATGCAATGCGAAGCGGCCGATGCTCCCATAGGCGCGGTCCCATAGCCCGGCCCTCGCCAGTGTGGCCCCGATCGGGACGGCGCCTCCCGAGAGCGACTTGGCGAGCACCATGATGTCCGGCTCCACGTCTTCCCATTCGCAGCAGAACATCTTGCCGGTGCGTCCCAGGCCGGTCTGGATCTCGTCGAGGATCAGGATGCAGTCGTGCGCCGTGCACAATTCGCGCACCTGCCTGAGGTAGCCGGTGGGCGGCACCTGCACGCCCCCCTCCCCTTGGATGGGCTCCAGGATCAAGGCGCCGACGTCGCCGGCCTTCAGCGCCGCTTCGAGCGCGGTCGGGTCGGCGAACGGAATGGCTTCGCAGCGCGGCAGAAGCGGTTCGAAAGGCGTACGGTGCTTGTCCCGCCCGGTCACCGACAGCGCCCCCAGTGTCTTGCCGTGGTAGCCGTTGTCGCAGTAGAGAATACGCGGACGCTGCATGGCGGCCATCGCCAGTTTCAACGCGGCTTCGATGGCCTCCGTGCCGGAATTGCTGAAGAAGACCCGTTCCAGCCTGCCCGGCGCCAGCTCGCTCAAGCGCCTGGCCAGCAAGCTGGTGTGGTACGGGACGGAAACGTACTGCACAAAGGTAGGCCGCCCCTCGTCCAGGTAACGTTTGAGGGCCCGATTCACTTCCGGGTGATTGTGTCCGGTGTTCAGGCAACCGTAACCGGCGACAAAGTCGAGAAAGCGGCGGCCATCCTGCTCGGTCAGCCAGCAGCCCTTGCCTTCGACGAACACGCGCTCGATATGGTTGAACCGGTAGAACTCGCGCAGCACGGGATTGATGTGCTTGCCGAACAGGTGAAGTATCTCGTCGCGCGGCGCCGGCGCAGGTTCTCCCTCGCCGCCGGCTGCGCCAGCTACTGCCGTGGCCGGGGAATGAAAACGCCGCAGCGGCTGGAAATCGGCCTGAGCCAGCTTGCGTCCGCAAGCGATCATCGTGTGGGGCGAGAACCCGTGGCTCTCGGCCAGGCGGCCGATTTCCAGCACCTTGTCCTCTGGCAGCTCGCGACCGATGGAGAAGGCCTCGGCGCGGCCTTCCAGCCCCAGGATCACCGTTTCGGCCAGACAGCCGTTGAGAAACTGCTTCGGGGACAGCCCCAGGCTTTCGCCCCCGAACCTGACTCCGTGCCCGGCGGAAATCAGCCCGCCGTCGATGATCAGGATGTCGTCACGGCCGCCACGGTAGGGCATGACGTCCTTCGGAAGGGCCGCATCCACCACCACGCTGCCGGGGGCCAGACGATAGGGGTCGATGATGCCGCCGCTGGAGGTGGCGGCCACATAGAACTGCACCTCGTCATAGCAATGTTCGATACTGTTGGTCGTGACGGCCCTCGGCCTCAGGTCTTCCGGCAAATACCGCAGGGCATTGCGATCCTGCTGGTCGTCGCCGCGGTGTACCAGCACCAGTTCACAGCCCTGCTGCCCGAGCAGCCTCGTCACGACCAGGGCAATCGAGCCCGGATAACCGACGACTGCCACCCGCTTGCCGGCGGGCGATACGCCCAGGCACTCCATTGCGTCGAGCATGTTGTGGAATGCGGCGTAGGCGGTGAGCGAATTGCCGGTCGTCACCGGGATGCCGGCGCGCTCCACCGTCTGCAGCCCACGATTGCCGACGATGCCGGTGAAGCCGCCCAAGCCCACCAACGCGGCGCCGCGGGATTGGAGCTCTTCCACGCCGGCGATCACGCGACGGGAAATCTCTCGCGGCTGGGCGAGCATCTCTTCGGCGGTCAGAGGCAGGTAGTGCACCAACCCTTCGCAAGTCGTCCCCCGGGGGCTGACGATGCGCCCGAAATCGACAAACGGCACCAGATTCCGCCACTGCCAGGCTGGCTCGCCACGACCGCCGCTCTGTTCCGCCAGCATGCGATCGAGCATGTCCACGATCTTGACGTGCCGCTTCAAGCCGACCGAGGTCGGATGCGCAATAAATCCGAATTTCACCGTTGTTTCCCTTGTTAGACGTTACTGGCGGCTCCATGCCGACTCGGACAGCAGGCTCAGTCCGTCGCCATCCGAGTTGTGGGCCAAGGCAACCTCGAAGATCGTAATACAACCGCGTGCAGTAAGGGCCTGATGAACCGCCCCCACATCGAACATGGCCAGTGTCTGGCGCTCGACGGTAACGCCCTCCTCCGTCGTTATCTGGCTATCGCGCGGCACCGGCAACAGCGTGACCTGCTCCTTGCCGTTCAACGAGTAGCGCTTGTCGAGATAAGTCTGGATCAGCGACAGCACGCCATTGTTGAGGTAGAACAGAGTGACGTTGAGCACGCCGCCAAGCGGATTGCTGGCGAGGCAGCCGGGCAACCGATGCTCGATGTCGGGAACCAGTGCCCGCGCGCCGTCGCCGACAAAGGCCAGCACGTTCTGGCGACTGGTGGCAGCCAGATACGGCAAAGCCGTTAGCGCATCGCCCATCAGCGCCCGTCCATACCATCCAGAGAATCCCGGCCCCGTACGCGGCACGTTGCGTACCGCCGAGATCCCGCCCCGCCCCACGTCATAGACGCCGAGATAGCGATAGTCCTGGCGCTCGATCAGCGCAGTTACCAGCCCGCCCAGGCATTGGAAGAAATAGTTGGGGGTCATTGGCGAGGTGGGAATGCGATCCACCGGTACCGTTTCGGGAAGCTGCACCAGGGCATCGAGCTTCGCCTGCCGGTGGCGCAGTACCTCGGGAGCCACGTTCAAGCGCACCATCACCTGCCGCAGGAAATTCGCCACGGGCATCACCAGGGCGATATGGGTGAACGGTGCAATATGGCGGGCCTGCCGGTTCACCTGGACCACCCGCAGCTGGCGCTTGATCTTCCCCTCGGAAAACGGCGTCGCCGCCTGGTCGAGCTTGCTCTTCAGGAAGAACACGCACTGCTCATCCGATGGATTCAGCTCGTCCTCATTATGCAGGAAGGCATGGATGCGGCGGCTGAAGCCGTACATCGCCAATGTTCCAAGATAGTTGCGAATGCGCCTGCCGCGATGAAAGGGAGCGACGCTGCCAGGATGCACAAGGCTGTCGGCAAGTGCGATCCCGGCGCGCCCGGCAATCGTGTAGACGAGCTCGCGCTCGTCATCGGTCAACGCACCGCATTGCCACAAGAGGTGAACAGGCTCGTTGTTGATCAGGTGCATCACCGCATCCAGCTCGGTGTCGTCGGCGCCATTGGCTGGCGATGAAACCGGCTGCAGCGAAATCGGGCGGCCGCTTTCGGTGCGCGACTCCAGCACCGCCTGCGTGGCGAACACGAATACCGGCTTGGCGTGCTGGCTCAGTTGGGAAAACGCCCGCTCCAACTGCGCGGCAATCTCATCGGGCTTGCTGATGAAGACACTGGGCAGACCCCGTGCAGCGATGACCGCATGGCCGTCGTGGTCAATATCCAAGGTGCCCTGAAAGGCAAACCAGGTACTCTGCGGACTGTCGGCGCAGACGATCAGCCCAGGAGCGCCGGCGCGGGCCAGATTGGCGAGCGTGCCGCGGAACTCATCAATCATTCCCGACGTGACCACGATCACGTAGGCTCTACGGAACATCTGCCAGCCGGCCAGTGCACTTACCACCAGCGCGTGTTCATTGCATGCACTGAGGCAGCGTACTGCGGTCCCGACCTGAAGGCTCTGCAGCGAATCGATGAGACTGGCGACCATGGAGCCGGTGTAGTAATGCACATCCCATTGCTCTCCCCAGCACTGCCGCATGCAGCGGTTGATCTCCACCGCAACCCGCCCTGGCGGTAGGGCTGCCTGGATGGCACGCGCCAGAAAACGGTTGAAATGGGCGTGTTCCAGGTGATCCATCAACAGGCGCAGCAGGTCCGCACGGCGCGCATGCCGGTCTGAGCCGTGAAGGCGCAGCTGCAGGTTGCCTTGCACGCACCGATGCAGTTCTCGATACGACTGTGCCGGCAGATACACCACCACCGAGGCGGGCGACAGGCGCGGTTGCTGCTCTTGTTCACTGCTCGCCGACATGAGTGCTGCCAGCCCAGACTCCACATTCGACAGGCCACCTTCGTCTCGAGCCAGAAGTGTGGCATCGACAACGAAAAATTCGACCGAGAGTCGCCCGCTCAAGGTCGATAGACCATTCATGGCTGCTGCAGTCGATGAATAGTGCAGTAGGTGCAATTCCGGGCAAGGTGCCACGCCGCCTGCAGACAAGTATTTCGACGCGTTTGCGATCACAGACTGCAGTACCGTGCCGTCATTTGCATGGTCGGGTGTGCGATCCCGCACCAACATGGGAACCCGCTCACGGGACGCCTCCTCGCGAAACGTCTTTATCTGTTCAACAGTGAAAGATAAATCCTCTAGCAATGCAGTGTCCGATGAAACAAGGCACACGCCGACGGTCTCGACCATTTCGATCCTCAAATCAGGACTGGGGCGGATGGCAGGCAGTTTGCATGCGACCCATCGCATGATCACATGCGTCTGCACGACAACCGCATTGACTGGCCATTCACTGGACACACCCTGTGCCGCGCCAGGAAACGTGGCAACAACCTCGCGGGTCTGTCTTGAACATCAACTATTGCTCTTGCACTCGATGAACTCACTGAAATGGCTTGCGTGGTAACCGCGTACCGCCCTGTCAATGCGATGCCGTTGTCGCATCGCCAAGACAAACACGCCCAGCATGGCCAGCGTCAGGCTCGACAGCATGCCGGTGTACCCGAAGCGATCGAGCATCACTCCGGCCACCGGCAGCACGAGCAGGCGGCTGAGGGTGAACAGGCTGGCTTGCGTCCCATAGTCGGCTGCCTGGTACTGAGGCCGGGTGAAACCCATCATCAGCCCGAACGCGAGCGCCGATGTCGCACCCATGGTGCAGGCCAGCGCGATCACCCCGATGGCGAAGGCGGTTTGCCCTGCTTCATTCCCTACCAGCAGTGTCAGCCCCCCCAGGGCCAGGATGTTCAGAGCCGCGAATGAAGGGAGGGCGCGAGACACGCCGATGACCTTGATCAACCTTGCCGTTCCGATACTGGCAAGCGCACCGACTGCACTGCCGAGCACCCCGGCCACCCATGCCACCTGATCGGCCGCAAATCCGTGGTCCAGTAACAAGGGTTTGAGATAAATCCAGGCCGCACCCACCATCGGGAAGTAGGACAGCAGCAGCAGGGTCCAGGCCTTGGCACCCGGTTGTTTGAAGTATCCTGCCAGCAGGGCCGTTTGACCGGTTACACCTTGTGTGCCTGCCGTTGAGTGCTCGGTTGCCGGCTCCTCGAGCACGGCAAGCAGACCGATCCCGATCAGGATAGGCACCGTCATCGCCACAAAAGGCGCTTGCCAACCCCAGCGCTCGTGCACCAGGAGCATCAAGCCGCCGCCGATGATGGCGCCCAGGAAGATTGCCGCCGAACGGACGCCACCGGCGCGCATCCGTTCCGAAGGTGGCAGGATCTTTATGGCAAGTGCGTTCACGGGAATGTCGGCCCAAGTGGCCATCAGCCCCGCTCCCAGCGCCATGAGGAACAGGCCGCCGCCACCGGCCGCCAGGCCCTGCTGCCCCATAGCGAGCAGCAGCACCATGTAGGCCACGCAGATCCCTATCGCCCAGATCTTGTAGTGACCGGCCGCCCAACGCATGCGCTCCACGGGTACCGCCAGCAGGAACTTGAACACTGCCGGCAGCCCCGCCAACTGAAGCATACCGATTTCGGTACCGGACCAGCCATGCTGGCGCAGTACGAGCGGCAGGCCCAGCACCAGATAGATGCTGGGTGCAATCAAGGCGAGATGCAGGAAACCAAACATGGCCTGACGCACCCCGTGTCTAACGCTGTCATTCATCGCGGCCAGCGCCGAACCTCGGCCCACGGCACTCATCGGCACACCTGCACCTGCACTGGCGCCAACGGGAACAGGTCGATCTCGAAGGATTCGACGCTGTCAAACCCGGCAGCGAGCAGTGCCTTGGTGAGTTCGCCCTGGCGTCCGACATGGTGGCCGCGCATCAGTAACGGCAGGTAATACGCCAGCACCGTGGCAGCCTGCGACGCCGAGAGCGGAATCTCGGCATGGATGCTGACGAACCGCCCTCCCGGCGCAAGTGCCGCACGAATCCTGCGTAGCGCCTGCGCGAGATCCGGCACGAAGTGCAAAACAGAAGCGCACCAGATGAGGTCGTAGCCATGGCCAAGATCATCGCGGGTCAGGTCGCCTTCCAGCACTGACAGGCGCGCGCCAAGCTGCGCCGCCTCGATCTTCTGTCTTGCCACAGCGGCGGTTGAGGGCAGGTCAAAGACGGTGCCATGACTCTCGGGAAGGGCGTTTGCCAACGCAATAGCGACCATGCCGGGCCCACAACCGAGATCCAGGAAACGTCGAGTGTTCTTTAGTTCCGGCAGGCGATCGACTACTGCCAGCGCAGCCTCGACCGTGACCGCCGTTTGTTCCTGTACGATTTTTGTCCGGGCGAGCGTAGCCCAGCATCGATCGGTTGGCGCAGCCGGGAGCGAGTCCGCTTCATTGGCCTGCCGTTGCAGATAGCTCGTCAACTCTGCCCCGGACTCGCGTAGCGACTCAAGGCGAAAACGCCAGGCATCACCACAGTAATCGGGAGAGCATGTGACGAAATATCGCTTTGCGCAGCGACTGGTGCGATAGCAAGGCGTTATCACTCCACTGGCATTCACTTGAATCCGTTCGAGAAGCTCCATGCTCCACAGCAGATCCAGAACATGTTTCAGCTTGCTCGGATCAAGGGTGAGCCGCGTTGCAATCTCTTCGGCACTGGAGTACTCGGTCAGCACCTCAAACAAGCCGAGATTTAACGCGGTAGCCAGCGCATCGGCCTGCACAGACGCAAGCACAAGATCCCAGTAGGGTTGCAGAGGGTGGGGATGTTGAAATTTCATGATGATTCTCACCAGCGGTAGGTTAAGCGCAGGCCTGCTTCGCGCGGCGGGCTATAGATGGTGGTTGTGCCATTGAGGAAGCCTATGGTGTCGTACTTTTTATTTCCGGCATTATGGATATAGGCGGACAGCTCGGTGTGTCCGAAGTCGTAACCCGCCATCAGGTCGATGACACTATACCCGGCACGGCTATTCGTGTTCGCGGCGTCGAGATAAACCTTGCTGACACCATTGAGGTGGGCTTGGGCATACCAGCCCTGCAGAGCGTCGTAACGTACCCCGAGGTACCCGGTGACATCCGGTGCGAGCGGGTTGTGTTTGCCCTTGTAGTCGTTGGCGCCGTCCTGGAATTTGCGAAAACGGGTGCGGTTCAGTCCGAGAGCAGCCTGAATCTGCCAGCCCGAGCCAAGCCAGTACTGGAATTCGGCATCGATGCCGACCGGACGCGCCGACGCCGCATTGGTGAGAAACATTTGGCCGGGCAAGCCGATCTGCTGGACCTGCATGTCACGCACGTCCATCAGATAAACCGAAGCGCTGTAGCGAAGCCGCCGATCCAGGAGCCGCCCCCTGACACCGAGCTCGAAGGAGCGCACCCGTTCCGGCTGGTAACGCCGGTAGGTCTCGGGCGCAAAGGCATTGAATCCACCTGCACGAAAGCCGTCGGCGACGCTGGCATAGACTTGCGCATCCTGGTGCCATTGATACTGCAGGGCCAGCTTGGGCGAGAAGCGAGTCCAGTCGCGCGACTGTTCGCTGCCTCCAGCCAGGGCGAAACGTACCTCGTCCCGCTCGATGCGACCGCCAGCGGTGACCGTCCACCGATCCGCCAGCGGGACGATCCAGTGGGTGAACAGTGCGGCCGAGCTGCCCTTTTGCCTTGCGGAGGTCGTCGTCGAGCCCACAGGAATCTTCTGCCCGAAGCTCAGGTCATGATCGTCGCGATCCGCGTAGAACCCCGCCAGCCACCGCGCCTGGCCAAACCGCCCCTCCAGGCGGAATTCCTGCGACAACGTCCGGAAGTGATGGTCGCGGCTCACATGCAGTATGTCCGCCGGCATGAAGTCGATGTCCTGCTGGATGCGGTCGATGAATTCGTTGTTCGCCGTGATCGAGCGCAGACGCAGGTCCGGCGCCAGCTCGCGCTCGACGTCGAGCGACACGGTGTGCGCCGTCGAATCGTTCCAGCTGTCGGTACCGGAGCGAACGGTGGCGCGTGGCGCCGTCACCGATCCCCACAGCGAGCCCGCATCGCGATAGGCCCGCTGGGTATAGCGGAGCGTGGCATCGGTTCGGTCACCAGGTGTCCAGCGCAGCGCCAGGCGGCCATTGCGGCGTTCGCGGTCATCCTCCTTGTGCCCCTTGAAGGTGTTGTCGATGAAGCCGTCTTGCTCGAAGAACTCGCCGGCCACTCCCAGGTAGAGCGTGTCCGCCATCAGGGCGTGGCTTGCGTCGAAGCGCAGCGCACGCTTGTCGCGGCTGCCGAGGTCGACCGAAACGGCCGCGTAGGGATCGTTCCCCGGCTTGCGCGTGACGATGTTGACCACGCCGGCCTCCGCGTTGCGCCCGTACAGCGTGGACTGCGGCCCGCGCAGCACCTCCACCCGCTCGATGCCCAGCAGATTGTCGTCGAAGCCCTGGCCTCTGAGGGTCGGCACGCCGTCGACCACGAGTGCGACCGAGGACGAAAACCCCATGATGTTGGCCGTCAGGCCGCGCATCACCGGCGGCTGCAGGCCCGACTGCCCAGACGCCTGGAAGGTAAAGCCGGGCGTCATCCGCGCCACGCCTTCAAGGCTGTCGATTCCGGCGGCTGCCAGTTCATCGCCGCCGAATACTGAAACGCTGGCCGCCACCGCTTCGAGTGGCTGGGCCTGCTTGTTGGCCGTCACGGTCACCGCCGGGAGTTCGACCTCCGCCTGTGCCGCTACGCTGAGGCTTGCCAGCAGAGCCAACAGCCAAAGTTGCTTGGTACGAGGGTTTGTACGGCTTGACACCATTTCCTTGGTTCCAGATAGATAGTCGTTGCTCAACTTGCTTCTCGGCAGACAGAGAAGCCCGGCTGCTTGACAAGCATGTCGCCAATGGTGTTGACGACAGATGCCTGATAGATAATCATACTCCATGATAGAAATGGTTATCATTGCCATCTATATCGAAACCAATGTGTTTCGTATGCAATCCGTGCAATCGGACTGGAGGCACGGTGCACAGGGAGGTCATATGCCATACCGGGTATCACTCGAAATTTCGCGACGTCGGGAAACACGACAACAAGGTTGGGTGCGACAACAGTTACCGGACGAGCTAGGCGAATGCCTGACTGACAGCCTCTGCATCGGTCCGGATTTCAGTCTTCTCCAGACGCGATACCAGCCGCAGAGGGACCTGGTAGAAGACAGCCTCAAGCAACTGGAACAGCCGGTACTCGCCATCACGCTGGGGTTGTCCGGAGAATCGATGTACCGCAGCCGTTGCGGCAAAGAACTGTACTTCCGCGGGGGTTACACGACCGTGTCAACCTTCCGTTGCATCCAAGGCGAACGCCACTACCGGTGCGATAGCGGGGTGACGCAGGTACGGGTGCTGATTGGGGCGGAGATGCTGGATTACTATCTGGGGAGCGAAACAACCTGCAAACTCCTGCTAGGAGGAGAAGGCGGCGTACAACAGTTGGCCCATCACCCAACGACTGGAATCAGCCAGGCCTACGTCAATGCCCTGTTAAGGGAAACGGAGAACGAGTCACTGGACAAGTTGCAAGCCCATATTCACGTCCTCAACCTGCTGGCCGAGCAGCTGCGCTATCTGGATCTGCAACTGCCGAAGCGCATGCCTCGTTATTGCCAAAGGGATATAGAAAAGCTCGATGAAGCCAGGATGATTCTGGAAACACGAATGAACGAGAGGCTGACAATTTCCGAGCTTGCCGCCACCGTTGGCCTCAATGAAAGCAAGTTGCGAGAAGGCTTCCATCACCGATTCAACAGGAGTCCCTATCGTCTGCTCCTGGAAGTGAGGATGAAGAAAGCCTGGCAATTACTGGAAACCGGCTGCCAGGTGGCCGAGGCAGCGTATTCGGTCGGCTATGAGCATCCCAGCAACTTCAGCGCTGCCTTCTCACGGTTTTTTGGTTGCGCACCGAAATCCGTGTTCGGGCCGAAATGCCTGGATTCATAGAATAACCGCAGCACTTTGGGCACCACGGTGGAGGCAGGAGGGCCAGCGCCGGTACCCTCCCTGCTTT
>SBLD01000092.1 GCA_004551485.1 Billgrantia azerbaijanica
CGATAAATGTTTGACACTCTAGCAACTATATTTATAAGAAATTTAGCGTGTAGGGAAAAAGAACAAAAAAATAAAGAAACAAAAGATATAAAAAATAAATAATTTACTGATATATATTTTTTTATATTATCTCCAATATTAATTACTTTCTATATGTTACCCCTTCTTAATAGAGGCTTATTTAGTTTGTACCCTCAATTAAACCCTAGAATACCCCTTATTTGTATCCTTATAAAAACTACCCAAAAATATACCCCCTTTATAATCCCTTGCCTTATCCGCGCTGCGCGGTCGCTGCTCTATAAATTATAGCAGCGCATCCTCGGACTTTTGACTATTTAAATTGTAGATTGATCCTGTTAACTAGACTCATGCTTTTCATTAACGTGGTTTCCCCTATAGATCCTAACTCTTTTCGTTCTTACCTTTCTAAATCTATTAAACGCTTTGCTAATCCCTCAGTACTTAGTCTATATGTTTTTGTATTATTCTAAATTGCTTATAACTACGAGGATATGCAAGTAATAGATCAAGACGGGGGGATAAACGATT
>SBLD01000093.1 GCA_004551485.1 Billgrantia azerbaijanica
CTCCTCGGCGTTCTCGTCCGCCTCACCCATGGCTTCATCGGCGTTCTCCTCCGCCTCGCCCATGGCTTCACCGGCGTTCTCCTCCGCCTCGCCCATGGCTTCACCGACGTTCTCCTCCGCCTCGCCCATGGCTTCACCGGCGTTCTCGCCCGCCTCGTCCATGGCTTCGTCGACGTTCTCGCCGGCCTCTTCGACCGGCCCTTGCTCCTCCTCACAGGCCGCCAGGCCAGCTCCCAGCATGGCTATCAACAGGACCAGGCCGAACTTGCGCATCGTTCCGTGTTTCATGGTCATTTCCTCCTGGAAGTGTTGCAGGTCAGGACAACCACCCTCCAGCCTAGTGCCTCCTGCCCGCATTCACTACCCACATCGTGTTGCAGCCCGCCCTGAACGACAAAACCCCCGGGCTCGATCGAGCCCGGGGGTTCGGAATAGCTCCAACGACGAAACCCCAGCCTCTCTCGAAGCTGGGGTTTCTGAATAAGTGCCTGACGATGACCTACTCTCGCATGGGGAAGCC
>SBLD01000094.1 GCA_004551485.1 Billgrantia azerbaijanica
GCGACCGTTGGCCAGGCGCAGCTCGAGATGAACTGGAACCAGTGGCAGGAAAGCAAGCTGTACGGGGTGTTCGAGGAGGTGGTCTCGCGGGACCAGCGCTACAACCAGGTTGGCAAGATCAAGCACATGATCACGGGCAAGACGATGCGCGTGGAGGCCAAGTTCGTGAACGGCTGGGAGCAGGCCAACTACATGAATGCGGCGTTCCTGAGCAACGAGATCATGCCGTGGCCGATCAGCGAGCACGACCGGCGCATGCTGGTCATCTGGCCCGACAAGACGCTGCCGCCGGAGGCAAGCAAGGCGTTGGGTAAGGAGCTGGCCAACGGCGGGGTGGCGGCGTTTTTCCACTACCTGCTGAACTACGACACCGGCGAGTTCGACGAGCGGACGCGGCCCCCGAAGACGCGGGCTCGCGAGCGGCTGGTGGCCCTGAGCCGTTCGGCATGGGAGAACTTCCTGGTGGCCTGGCGCGAGGGAATCCTCGGGGTGCCGTACACGGTGGCTCGCACCCAGGA
>SBLD01000095.1 GCA_004551485.1 Billgrantia azerbaijanica
GGCAGCCGATGCCGGCTGGCAGCGGGAACAGCGCGAGATGAGCGCCGAGGATCGCCGCCGGCTCAAGGCGGAAGCCGAGGAACGCCGCCGGCGGGTGGCCGAGCAGGTGGAGGCCGATCAGGCCAAGCTCGAGCGTATGCAGTGCGCCGTGGCCGGTGCGTGCCAGCGGGTGCTCGAGGAGCATCTTCAGGATCACGGCCCTTCGCCCTACCTGGAGCGCAAGGGGGTCGGCGCCTACGGCGTGTGGTTCCCGCGCCGGGCGGTGGTGGTCAACGTGGACAGCAAGCGCGAGCGGGTGGACCTGTGGGCCGGTGAGGAGGTGCGCCGCTTCTATGCCGATATGCCCAAGCCGCGGCCCGATCACCTGCACTTCTTCCAGCTGCGCCCCAACGACGTGGTGGTGCCGCTGCGGGCCCCGGGCGGAAAGTTGTGGTCGCTGCAGACGATCAACCACCTGGGCACCAAGCTGTTCCCGAAATTCGGCCGCAAGATGGGGTGCTTTCATCTGATCGACACCG
>SBLD01000011.1 GCA_004551485.1 Billgrantia azerbaijanica
GGAGCTGGCGCTGGGCAGCAAGGCCACGGTGCCCATGGGCTCCCAGGCGCGCAACCTCTTCGCGCTGCACAGCGCCCAGGGTAACGGGCAGCTGGATTTCTCCAGCATCCTGCGTCTCTATCGACAGCAGGCCGAGGCCTGATCTCCGGACGGCTCCAGGGTCAGGCCGTCTCGCCGGGCTCGTGATCGGGGATCACGAGCCCGGTGCGTTCATGGCCCATCAACAGTCCCTGATTGGCTTCGATGGCCTCGCGCAGGAAGTCCCACAGTAGCCGGACCCGGGCGAGACGGCGCTGCTCCTGGCGGGAGGTGATCCAGAACTGGAGGACCACCTCCACTTCTTCCTTCAGCACGGCGGTGAGGGCATCGTCGGTCTCCGCCATGAAGCAGGGCAGGATCGCCAGGCCGGCCCCCGCCAGGGCGGCGTGGTACTGGGTGGTGATGCTGGTGCTGCGGATGCTGAAGTGGGGCGTCTTGCCGACCACCTCAGGGGCGAGCAGCGGCTCCAGGTATTGCAGCTGATCGCTGAAGATCAGGTCGTCGACGTAGCCGATCAGCCGGTGCTGGCCCAGCTCGGCGAGGCGTCGTGGCGTGCCGTGGCGCGCGAGGTAGTCGCGGCTGCCGTACAGGCGCAGTCGGTAGTCGCACAGCCGCGAGGTCACCAGGCCGCCGCTGCTGGGGCGGTCCACGGTGATCGCCAGGTCCGCCTCGTGACGGCTCAGGTTGACCACCCGCGGCAGCGCCAGCAGGTCCAGGGTCAGGCCGGGGTGCCGGTCGCCGAAACCTGCCATCAGCGGGGTGATCACCCAGGTGCCGAACCCTTCGGTCACGCCAAGGCGAATCTGGCCGCTGATCTGGTGGTTCTTGTCGGCGAGGCCTTCGCTGGCCTCGAAGGCGTGGCGGGCCATTTCCTCGGCGTGGGCGAGCAACTGCTGGCCGGCCTCGGTCAGGTGGTAGCCGTGGGTGCTACGCTCGAAGAGCTGGGTGTTGAGCTGCTGCTCGAAGCGTCGCGTGCGTCGCGACAGCGTGGAGTGGTCCAGCCCCAGCCGCCGGGCGGCATCGGTGAGGCGCTGGCTGCGTGCCACCTCGAGGAAGATATGGATGTCCTGCCAGTCCAGCATCGGCAACGCTCCGGTGAAGGGGGCTGGTTGTGCGTCAACACACAATCAATGTGCCCGGGTGCTCGTTGTCACGTCAACTGACGCCTGGATAGACTCAATGGTATCGGAGTTCGTGTTTTTATACACACAAAGTCGCACGACGACCCGGATTAGCACGACACAACAACGCCAAGAGCATAGAGAGGAGCACGTCACCATGTCCGTTCGCGAGATTCCCATGTACATCGACGGCCAGCCCGTGCCGTCCCAGAGCCAGGACTGGCGCGACGTCGTCAACCCCGCCACCCAGGAGGTGGTCGCGCGGGTGCCGTTCTGCACCGCCGAGGAGGTCGACCGCGCCGTGGCCAGCGCCAAGGAGGCCTTCAAGAGCTGGCGCAAGGTGCCGCTGGCCAAGCGGCAGCGCATCATGCTCAAGCTCCAGGCGCTGATCCGCGAGAACACCGATGAACTCGCCGCCCTGATCACCGAGGAGCACGGCAAGACCCTGCCCGACGCCGCCGGCGAGGTGGGCCGCGGCCTGGAGGTGGTGGAGCACGCCTGCTCGATCACCTCGCTGCAGCTCGGCGAGCTGGCCGAGAACGCCGCCAACGAGGTGGACGTCTACACCCTCAACCAGCCGCTGGGCGTCGGGGCCGGTATCACCGCTTTCAACTTCCCGGTGATGCTGCCCTGCTTCATGTTCCCGCTGGCCATCGCCACTGGTAACACCTTCGTGCTCAAGCCCTCCGAGCAGGACCCGAGCTCCACCCTGCGCCTGGTCGAGCTGGCCCACGAGGCCGGCGTGCCGGCCGGGGTGCTCAACGTGGTGCACGGTGGTCCCGACGTGGCCAACCAGATCTGCGACCACCCCGACATCAAGGCGCTCTCCTTCATCGGCTCCACCCACGTGGGTACCCAGCTCTACCGCCGCGCCAGCGAGGCCGGCAAGCGCATGCAGTCGATGATGGGCGCCAAGAACCACTGCGTGATCATGCCTGACGCCAACCGCAGCCAGGCGATCAATAACGTGCTCGGTTCCGCCTTCGGCGCCGCCGGCCAGCGCTGCATGGCCAACTCCGTGGTGGTGCTGGTGGGCGAGGCCAACGCGTGGCTCGACGACATCGTCGAAGGCGCCCGCAACATGAAGGTCGGCCCCGGCACCCAGCGTGATGCCGACCTCGGCCCGCTGGTTTCGCCGGCGGCCAAGGAGCGCGTCGAGCGACTGATCGCTGCCGGCGAGCAGGAGGGCGCCAAGCTGATGCTCGACGGCCGCGGCTGTCAGGTGGAGGGCTATCCGGACGGCAACTTCGTCGGCCCCACCCTGTTCGCCGACGTCAAGCCGGAGATGACCATCTACCAGGAGGAGATCTTCGGCCCGGTGCTGTGCGTGGTGAGCGTCGACACCCTGGACGAGGCGATCGAGTTCATCAACGCCAACCCCAACGGCAACGGCACCGCCATCTTCACCAACTCCGGCTGGGTGGCGCGCCGCTTCGAGACCGACATCGACGTCGGCCAGGTGGGCATCAACGTGCCGATCCCGGTGCCGGTGGCCTACTTCAGTTTCACCGGCTCGCGCGGCTCCAAGCTCGGCGACCTGGGCCCCAACGGCAAGCAGGCGATCGCCTTCTGGACCCAGACCAAGACCGTCACCGCGCGCTGGTTCGAGCCGGAGAATATCTCCAGCGGCATCAACAGCACCATCTCGCTGCATTGATGAGTGCCTGACGCGCCACCGCCACGGCCCCGCCTCCTCGAGGCGGGGCCGTTTTTTCTAGCCTTCGGGCACCCCGAGGGTGGCGAACAGCTCCGCGAGTTCCGGGGCCTCCCGCTGGGCCCGCAGGATGTCGGGGGCCTCCACCGAGAAGCGGCCGGCAGTGGCGCGCAGGTACACCTTTCCGGTCGCCGCGTCGACGAAGCGGACCTCCGGCACCTTGGCGAGGCACTGCTTGAGGAAGGTACAGTTCCGGCCGATCGCCAGGCTGTCATCGTCGGGATAGACCTCCGCCGGGCAGGTCGCCCGGGTGTTGATCTTCTTGTAGCGGTCGATGTCGACCAGGCCCAGGGGCGCCAGGATGTGGAGGACCTCGCGGGTGCCATGGGCGATGGTCGTCGGCGGGGTGTGCTTGGGGACGCTGTTGTCCAGGAAGTAGTACTCGAGCCGGGGATGCCGGCTGTCCAGCCACTTGAAGAGCAGCTTGGGCATGCCGTCGTAGGCCTCCACGCAGTGCCCCAGAAAGTCCTCCACCGCCTTGTAACGCCCCCGCGTCAGCCCTCGCTCCCAGCCGCGCTCCACCGTCGCCTCTGGCGGGGTGACGATGAAATAGAAGTACATGGTGGCGACGTATTTCGCGTAGGTGGCATCCAGCAGCCGCGGTACCCTGTCCAGGGAGAAGCTGTCGAAGCGAAACCGGTCGATCAGCAGGTTGGGGATGGAGCGGTCCCGCTGGGCCTTGTCGCGGATGTAGCGGTCCAGCTTGGCATCGATGAGCTTGACCTCCTTGCCGGCCAGGCGGCCAGCATACTTGTAGGCTTCGCCCAGGGCCTCGTAGTCGAGCAGGAGGCGGCGCCAGATGTCGGGGGAGATGGTGCCGTACTGGTCCGGTCGGATGCCCAGGTCGCGCAGGGTGTTCTTCAGGAAGGGGCGCAGGGAGCTCTTGCCGGCCGCCGAGGCCCCCTTGAGGCTGATCAGGATCGGCTCGCTGGCACAGGGGAGCCGGCCGTAACCCTCGACGCTCATGGCCCGCGCGACATGGGGCGCGATCTGCTCACCGAGGTGGCGGCTGCCGAAGTCGTTGCACACGTGCCGGGTAATCAACCTCGCCAGCAGCTCCCGGTCCACCCCGATATGCCCCTGGGTGCCGCCGATCGACGTCAGGACACGGTAAGTGCTCTTGTAGATGGCCCGCTCCAGTTTGCCGCGGGCCGCCAGCCCCTGGTCCTTGATGCCCTGGATCACGTCATGATGGCGTTCCTCGATGGACCGAGGGTCTGCCTGCCGGCGTGGTGGAGGCCGCTTGCCAAACCACCAGGACAGGAAGGAGACGGGCTCGGGGTCGGGATCGGCCCGTGCCGGTTCGGGCGCGAAGGCCGTGGCGAGGAGGTCGCCCACCCGACCGTGTATCTCGTCATACAGGCGGTCATACTCCCGCTGCAGCGCCGGCAGGTAGGGGCTCAGGTACTCGGACAGGATCTTGAGGGCGATGCCGCGAAAGTGCTGCCCCAGGAGCTCCTCCTCCTCACCCTCGAGGACCACGACATCGGCCGTCACCTGGACGATCAACTCGTGCAGCACCAGGCGCTCCGCCCGGAACGCCACCAGCTCCTCTTCCGCGAGCCCGGTGAGGGCCCTCAGCTCGGGGATGTCGTCAAGGCGGGAGTAGACGTTGGCCGTGTGATGAATCGTCTCCAGGGCCTTGTAGCGCCCGGGCAGGTCGGCCTCCAGGCCGGGATTCCACGCCGAAAACTCGCAACCATCTCGATCGGGCATACCGGGAGTCCATGCATGCTGCGTCATGTCGGGGGGCTGACGAGGGGCGGGTTGGGCATCGTCGCCCTCGGGTCGGGAAGGAGGACCGGCCCCATGCCGCGATAGTGGCCGACCTGGCTGCGTGGGGCAATCCCCGCGGGAGCCCAGGCGCTGGAAAGCGGCTTGACGTTATAGGAGTACAGCAGTGCGCTGCGTGAAAGGGTCCACAGGTGCCCACGGTCATCCAAATTACTGTTACCTTGGAGCATCGAAAGGACAGCGATGGGATACGGGATGGATCAGCTACCGGAAGGGCTTTACGAGCGGTTACTCGATGAAGATCTCAAGGCGCAGCTGGATGCGTATCCCGAGCTAAGGCCAGTGCTGCGCTCCTTGGACGATGAAACGGCACCCCACGCCTATTCCCAGTTTATCGGCCAGCTGCTTCATCGGGCGTTGCGGAGCGTGGATGCCGAGCAGCGCTTGCCCCTGATGAACCGCATCATCGAGCTGGTATCGGCGACCGATGGGCTCGACTATCTCAACCGCAAGCGGTTGCTTAGCTCGGATAAACCGGTGCTTAGCGAGATCGGGCGGGGAGGCCAGCCTCTATCTCGCCCTGCCACGCCACTGGCCACCAGCGCGCTGCTCACCGGCCTGGGGCATGATCCGCCCCTCGAGCATGAGCTGCGTGCCGAGATGGCCACGGCTGATAGCGTCGACATCCTCGTCTCTTTCATCAAGTGGTCGGGCCTGAGGCTGTTGATGCCGGCCTTCGAGCGCCTGGCGAAGCGGGGCGTTCCGGTGCGCCTTATCTCCACCAGCTATATGGGTGCCAGCGACCCGACGGCGCTGGAGTGGCTCACGCAGCAGTCCAACGTTACCGTGCGCGTCTCCTATGACACCGGCGGCACCCGGCTGCACGCCAAGGCTTATCATTTCCGGCGAGATAGCGGCTATTCAACCGCCTATATCGGCTCGGCGAACATGTCTCACTCAGCGATGACTCAGGGGCTCGAGTGGACCGTCAAGGTCACCGCACAGGACATGCCACACATCCTGGGGCGCTTTGAAGCGGAGTTTTCCGCCTACTGGGAGAGCGATGAGTTCGAGTCCTACAGCCAGGAGGATTTCGCACGGTTTCGTCAAGCGATTGCAGCGCACAAAGAGCGCGACCGCCATGGGGTGGCCTTCTTCGCCGAGATCACGCCGCGACCATTTCAGCAGCGAATCCTGGAGGCGCTCGAGGCGGCGCGGCAACGAGGCTCGTTTCGGAATCTGGTGGTTGCGGCGACAGGTACAGGAAAAACCGTGATCTCGGCGCTGGATTATCGCCGGCTCTGCGAGCATGAAGAGCGCCAGGTGCCGCTGCTGTTCGTCGCCCATCGCAAGGAGATCCTGGAGCAGGCTCGAGCCTGCTTCCGCACCGTGCTCCGTGATCAGAACTTCGGCGAGCTCTGGGTGGGTGGTCAGACACCTACAGAGCATCGCCACCTGTTTGCCTCCGTGCAGACGCTCAACCGTCAGCTGCCTTGGGAGTCCCTTGGGGCGGAGCATTTCCACTACGTGGTGATCGATGAAGCGCACCATGGAGCCGCCAGCAGCTATCGGGCGCTGTTCGATGCGTTGAGTCCCAAGCTGTTGCTGGGCCTGACCGCCACCCCAGAGCGGATGGATGGCAGCAGCATCCTACCGGACTTCGACGAGGACTTCGCTGCGGAGATTCGCCTGCCAGAGGCGCTGGAAGAGAAGCTGCTGTGCCCGTTTCATTACTTCGGCGTCAGCGATAGCGTCGATCTCAGCGATGACAGCCTTTGGCGCAACGGCCGCTATGACACTCGCCAGCTTGAGAACCTGCTGACCGGGGATGACTTCCGTGCCCGGCAAAGGGTCGATACCGTTCGGCAGGCGCTGGAGCGCTATCAGCCTGACCTGAGGGGCGTGCGTGCGGTGGGGTTCTGCGCCGGTGTTCGCCATGCCGAGTACATGGCCGAGTACTTTAATCGGCTGGAGAAGGATGAGTACAAAGCCGCGGTTCTCCTCGGTGACACGCCCGCGGAGCTCCGGGCTGAGCGGCTGCAGGAGTTTCGCGAGGGCAGGCTGCCGTTCCTGTTTACCGTTGATGTGCTCAGCGAGGGCATCGATGTGCCCGACATCAATCTGGTGATGTTCCTGCGCCCTACCGACAGTCTGACGGTCTTTCTGCAGCAGCTGGGGCGAGGGCTGCGTCATGCGCCCGGCAAGGAGTGCCTCACCGTGCTCGATTTCGTGGGGCAGACCCACCGGCGCTATCGGCTCGACACCAAGTTCACCGCGCTGTTGTCGGGACAGCGGCAGCGGCTGGATCGTGAGGTTGAAGCTGACTTCCCGAGCCTGCCGCCTGGCTGCAGTATTCAACTGGAACGAGTGGCGAGGGAGAGAATACTCAGTAAGATTCGTGCGGTTCTCAGCGATCTGAATCAATTCATTCCCGAGACCCTTCGCACCTGGCCTGAGGAGGTAGGCAAACCGCTTACCTTCGGGCGCTTCTTGGAGGTGACGGGACTCTCCCCTGTTCAGGTGCTGGCGCGCCGAAGCTGGTCGGAATGGAAGGCGCTGGCTGAATGCAGGTCACTGCCCGATGACTCAGATCTCGAGCAGACCCGCAGGGCGCTGCCGCGTATCGCTCTGCGTACCGATCCAGAGCTCTTGAAGGCTATCGAAGCCCTTGGCAGGCAAGAAGGGGCAGTTTGGGAGGCGCCGGGGCGCTACGATTCTGCGCAGCAAACGGCGCTGCACTATCTGCTGTGGGGCAAGAAGGGAAGCCTAGTGGGCGTTGATGACCTCGAACAGTCACTGCAAAAGTGGCGCACTAATCCGAGCGTGGCAGCGGATGCCGCGGAGATTGCTGCCTGGCGCCGTGCTCATCAGCGGGTGCCGCTGCAAACACTAGACGAACTGCCGTTCACTTGTAATCTGTTGCTGCATGGCGCCTACGGCACCGCGGAGATCAAGGCAGCGCTGGGCTTGGCGAGTTTGGATAAGCCGGGCGCGATGGGGCTGGGCGTGATGCATGCCAAGGGAATCCGCGCCTATGTTCACTTGGTAACCTTCCAGAAGGATGAGCGGGATTTTTCTCCGACCACGCGCTATCGGGACTATCCCATCAGCCGTACCTTGCTGCACTGGGAAAGCCAGTCGAATACCACTCAAGCCAGCGCTACCGGCCAGAATTACCTCCACCATAAAGAGCGCGGCTATACGATCCTGTTCTTCGCCCGCTTGACCAAGCGCATCGAGGGCGAGACGGCACCGTTTATCTTTCTTGGCCCGGCGAAGGCGTTGAAGAGCTACCAAGGAGACCGCCCCATTGCCATGACCTGGGAGCTGGAATATCCAATGCCTGCAGAGCTCTTCGAGGAAGCGAGGCCAGCATAGGGACCGTTGGGAAGGTAGGGGAGCGGGAGCTTCGACTTTAGCAGGTGTGTTGACGTTGACGTTAACTGGTATTTTGGCGTAACCGCATGACCCACAACCCCAGGAGCGCCCCATGAGCCAGCCCCTCAGTCGCTTTCCCGTCCCCGAGACCCTCGACGACCTGCCCGAGGACATTCGCGACGCCATCCTCGCCGTCCAGGAGAAGGCCGGCTTCGTGCCCAACGTCTTCCTGATGCTCGCCCACCGGCCGGACGAGTTCCGCGCCTTCTTCGCCTACCACGACGCCCTGATGGAGCGGGAGTCCGACACCCTCACCAAGGCCGAGAAGGAGATGATCGTGGTGGCGACCAGCGCCCGCAACCGCTGTCTCTACTGCGTGGTCGCTCACGGCGCGCTGGTGCGCATCTACAGCAAGAACCCGCTGCTCGCCGACCAGGTGGCCGTCAATCACCGCACGGCGCCGATCAGCGAGCGTCACCGGGTGATGCTCGACTTCGCCCTGCACTGCGGCCTGGAGGTGGGGGAACTCACCGATGAATGGGAAGACCGACTGATCGAGGTCGGCTTCACCCGCGACGACATCTGGGACATCGGCGCCATCACCGCCTTCTTCGGCCTCTCCAACCGTCTGGTCACCCTCACCGGGACTCCGCCCAACGAGGCGTTCTACCTGATGGGGCGGGTGCCAAGGGAGAAGTGAGCGATCCATATTCAGCCACCGGGGAGGGCGGCCGGGAGAAGAGTCGGTCCTAGATGGTGGCTGAACACGCCTCCAGCAACTGCAGCATCGGTGCCAGCTGGCTCTCGTGCAGGATCAGCACGCTCTCGCCGGCATCGCCTTCGGTGGGCGCGACCACCGCGAACTCGCCTTCCTCGACGTGAAATTCGTGCACCTCGCGCGGCCCGTCGGGCGTTTCGCAGTAGATGGAGCGGTAGGCGTCGTCCTCGCCGTAGGTGAGGCGGTGGTAGACCTTGAAGAAGGTGTAGAGGTAGAGCCCCTGCTCGAAGGCGGGCCAGCGGGCGGGGATGGTGCGGGTCCCTTCGTCGAGGGCCTGCCCCTGGGCCTCGGCGTGAGCGATGGCGGCGGCGAGCGGTGCGGCGAGCAGCGAGGCGTCGTCACAGGGCAGCGGCTGCTGGTCGCGGAAGGCCTGCTGGTAGCCCTGCGTGACCCGGCGCAGGTCGTCGAGCGAGGCGAGGGAGTGTTCGCTGTGCTTGAGGTCGGCGGGCTCGAAACCGCCGTTTTCCCAGCCATGGATCACCCGCAGCCGCAGGCAGCCGTCAGCCATCGGCCGCCGGATCAGGACATCGAGGGCCACGCGCAGGTGCAGCAGGCGTTCGATGGCGGCGTTGTCGAAGGCGCTGTAGGGCTCGGCAAAGATGGCGTGCAGCCGTCCGGGGGCGTGTTCCTTGGCTTCGCTGTAGGGCATGGCGGTCTCGGTGTCGTGGTGCGGCGACAGGTACTAACACGTCAGTATGACCATTGCCGCTGGCTGATGGAAGTGCGTGACGCCTTTACAGTCGTTGCCTGTCGCTTGAAGATGATCTCCCCGGCCAGCAGTCTGGCGGGCCACAATCCATTCACTGTCGCCAGGGGAGCCTTGCCGCCATGGCAGCGGCAGGGCTGAGAGGGCGCCACTTGGCACCGACCCTGGAACCTGATCCGGTTCATGCCGGCGGAGGAAGTGCGACATGCCCTATCTGACGTCTGCCGTGCTCGGCGCGGCGCTCCTGTGCTTTGCGTTCCTGGGCCTCAAGGCCCGTCGGGCCGATGGCCTGCTCGACGACTACGTCACCGCCCGCAACTCCCAGACGGCCTCGACCCTGGGGCTCTCCTTCCTGGCTTCCGGCATGGGGGCCTGGATCCTGTTCGCGCCGCCGGAGATCGGCGCCTTCGTGGGGCCGGTGGCGGTGGCCGGCTACGCCATCGGTTCGGCGCTGCCGTTCATCGTGCTCGGCCATTACGGTCCGGCGATTCGCCGTCACCTGCCGGAGGGGCGCAGCATCGGCGAGTTCGCCGAGGCCTGTTACGGCGCCGGGGTGCGGCGCTGGGTGTCGCTGGTCTCGATCCTCTACATGGCCTGCTTCCTGGCCGCGGAGCTGACCGCCATCGGCTCGATCACCGCGCTGCTCTCCGACGTGCCGCCGGCGCTGGTGGTGATCGGCGTGGCGGTGACCACGCTGCTCTACACGGCGATCGGCGGCCTGCGCGCGAGCCTCGCCACCGATCGCTGGCAGGCGTGGCTGTTGATCGCCCTGCTGCTGGTGGTGGGCGGGGTGGCGCTGGCACGCCTGCCCGAGATGCCGGCCGGAGCCTCCCTGCCGGCCGCTCCCGCCGGCAGCGCGCTCGCCGTGGCGCTGACGCTGGTGATCGCCGTGACCGCGGCGAACCTCTTCCACCAGGGCTACTGGCAGCGGGTGTGGGCCGCGCGCGATGATCGCGCCCTGGGCCGCGGCGCCTGGCTGGGGGGCGGTATCACGGTGGTCGTCGTCGGCGTGGTGGGCGGCCTGGGCATGCTGGCGGCCATGAGCGGCCTGGCGCTCGGCGAGCCGCCGATCCCGTTCTTCGCCCTGCTCGCCGAGGCGCCGGCGTGGCTGGCGCTGCCGGCGCTGGTGCTCGCCGTCTCCCTGGTGGCCTCCAGCGTGGATACCCTGCAGAACGGCATCGCCTCGCTGGCGGTGGCGGGCTCCGGCCGGCAGGGGCTGTCGATTACTGCGGCGCGGCTCGTCACGGTGGCGCTGATGGTGCCGGTGGTGGGCGTGGCGCTTCAGGGGCTGTCGGTGCTGCGCCTGTTTTTGATCGCCGACCTGCTGTGCGCGGCGATCGTGGTGCCGGTGCTGCTGGGGCTGTGGCGCCGGATGAGCCCGCTGGCGGCCGTGGCCGGCGGCGTGGCGGGCCTCGCCGGCGCCGTGCTGCCCGGCTGGCTGGCGCAGGGCAGCCTGGCGGCCGGCCTGCTGGCGGCGAGCTTCCCCGGCGGGGTGCCGACCCTGCCGCCCTTCCTGGGGGCGCTGGTGGCGTCCAGCCTGGTGAGCGTGCTGGTCGCCGGGGTGCGCCCTGCGACGCGGGCCGGCACGCCCTGAGGCGCGCCGGCCGCCGCTGACGGAAGCGCTTACTGGGTGAGCGCGGAGCGCATCATGTCCTCGAAGGTCTGCGCATCCTCGGGCAGCGTGAAGCGCTCCGGCGCGGGACTCTCCGTCGAGAGCGAGGTGAGCCGGAAGCGGTCGCCGAAGCGCAGCAGGCCCAGTTCGCGCTCGGCCAGGGCGACGGCGATGGCGTCCGGCTCGCCGGTCACGGACTGCTGGTAGGCATCGAAGCCGGCCGAGAGCTCGCGCACCTGGGGGTTGTCGCTGAGCACCAGCTCGTCGGTATGGGCGTTGCCGGCCTTGTCCACCCAGGCCAGTTGGTAGACGTCGCCCTCGAGGCCCGCCACGGTCTCCGTCTCCCCGGTGGCCTCGAGGGAAGTGACCTCGCTGGCCTGCTGGTTGGCAATGGCCGGGTCGGCACCGGCGTCGCCGGCCATGCCTTCCGCCATCGCCTTGAGCTTGGCCATCTCCATGATGACGGTCTGGCCCTGCATCTCGCTGACCATGTAGCCCGTGCCGTCCTTGAGCAGCAGGAAACCGGCCTGGGCCTGGCCGGGGAAGTCCATGCGCAGGTTGTCGCCGCTCCAGCTCACGTTCAGGGTGGCGTGGTTCTCGGCGGTGCCGCTTTCCATGGTGGCCTGGCCGTCGGCGAGAGCGGGCAGGGTGGTGGCCATCAGCAGGCCGGCGATGAGAAAACGCATATCGAGTTCCTTGTGGCTTTCCTGGGTTTGATGAGCGGCCCCTAGGGTAGCAGTGATCGCCGGGTTTGACTGTCGCCGGAACGTCGGCGCCCGGGTGGTTTGGTCCGAGGGTGAAGGTTGGGGATCAATCGAGGAAGAGATCGGCGGGCACCCCAAAGCGGTCCGTCAGGGCCTTGATCTGGCGGACGTTCAGGCGTCGCTTGCCACTCAGGATCTCCGAAATCACCGACTGGGTGCCGACCTCCGGCAGGCTGGACTGGTCGAGGCCGTGCCACGTCATCAGGTGGCGCAGCATCTCGGCGCCTCGCACGTTGGGCATGGGACGCTGGCGCTCATCGTACGCCTCGAGCAGGTCGCCCATGTGAGCGGCAAGGCTGGCCAGCGGGTGCTCCTCGTCATCACCGATCTGCTCCAGCAGTTCATCCAGTGCCTCGACGAGGGCGTCATAGTCGCCCTCGGATTCGGGGGCGTTGAGCAAGGGGGCGACGAAGCGCCAGTGGGCAGCGGCTTGTTGAACGAGACTGCTCATTGCGACTCCTTTCAGCGTCCCTTGTCGTATTCAGTGTGATCGAGCACGTGCTGGATGTAGATTTTCTTGAAGCGATAGTGGACTACGGCAATCAGGCGGATCTTGTTGCCGCCAATGTCGAACACATGCCGGGAACCCACCTTGTCGGTAGCCGGGAACAGGGCCTTCATCTCGGCGAAGCTGCCAGGCTCGCTTGATTTCATCAGACGGTACCAGGCATCCAGCGCAGAGGCTGCCTGGGGCCATCTCTCCTTGGCTTCCCAGATCCGTTTCTGTGTGATGATATGCACAACGATCCTTGTATCGCAATCTGCGATGGAGTCTGGCGCGCTTCGGCGTTCGGCACAAATGCCATGCGGCTTCGAGCATGGACAGCTCTCCTTTGGCCGGCCACCCTCTGTAGATCACCCCTGATCGACCCGAGGAGGCCATGCCATGAGCGATACGCCGCAGGATCCCCGCCGCCGCCACTCCACCCCGGTGGTGGATGGCCCCGGCAAGGCGGCCAGCCGCGCCATGCTGCGCGCGGTGGGCTTCACCGACAGTGACTTCACCAAGCCCCAGGTGGGCATCGCCTCGACCTGGAGCATGGTCACGCCCTGCAAC
The DNA here is from genome assembly GCA_004551485.1 of Billgrantia azerbaijanica. Classification (GTDB taxonomy): domain Bacteria; phylum Pseudomonadota; class Gammaproteobacteria; order Pseudomonadales; family Halomonadaceae; genus Halomonas; species Halomonas azerbaijanica. Next base: position 12,904 of record SBLD01000011.1, read on the forward strand.
AGCCACATCGGCGAACTCGCCGAGCAGGCCCGCGAGGGCGCCGACGCCGCCGGCGGCAAGGGCGTGGTGTTCAACACCATCACCATCTCCGACGGCATCGCCAACGGCACCGAGGGCATGAAGTACTCGCTGGTGTCGCGCGAGGTGATCGCCGACTCCATCGAGACGGTGGCCGGTTGCGAGGGCTTCGACGGCCTGGTGGCGATCGGCGGCTGCGACAAGAACATGCCGGGCTGCCTGATGGGCCTGGCGCGCCTCGACCGCCCGAGCGTCTTCGTCTATGGCGGCACCATCCTCCCCGGCAAGGGGCATACCGACATCGTCTCGGTGTTCGAGGCCATGGGTGCCCACTCGCGCGGCGATCTCGACCTCATCGAGCTCAAGCAGATCGAGGAGACGGCGATTCCCGGTCCCGGCTCCTGCGGCGGCATGTACACCGCCAATACCATGGCCTCGGCCATCGAGGCGCTGGGCATGAGCCTGCCCGGCAGTTCGGCGCAGAACGCGGTGTCACAGGAGAAGCGCGACGACTGTCGCCGGGCCGGCGAGGCGGTACTGACGCTGCTGGAGCGCGACATCAAGCCCTCGGACATCATGACCCGCGAGGCCTTCGAGAACGCCATCACCGTGGTGATTGCCCTGGGCGGCTCCACCAACGCGGTGCTGCACCTGATCGCCATGGCCCGCAGCGTCGGTGTGCCGCTTGCGCTTGCCGACTTCACCGCCATCGGCAAGCGCGTGCCGGTGCTCGCCGACCTGCGCCCCAGCGGCCACTACATGATGAGCGAGCTGGTCGAGATCGGCGGCATCCAGCCGCTGATGAAGACGCTGCTCGACGCGGGCTTGCTGCACGGCGACTGCCTGACGGTGACCGGCCAGACGCTCGCCGAGAACCTCGCCGAGGTGACCCCCTATCCCGAGGGCCAGGCGATCATCGCCCCGCTCGAGGCGCCTCTGAAGGCCGAGAGCCACCTGCGCATCCTCTACGGCAACCTGGCCCCGGAAGGGGCGGTGGCCAAGATCACCGGCAAGGAGGGCACGCGCTTTTCCGGCACGGCGCGGGTCTTTGGTTCCGAGGAGGAGGCACAGGCGCGCATCAACGACGGCAGCGTGGTCGCCGGCGACGTGGTCGTGATCCGCTACGAGGGCCCCAAGGGCGGGCCGGGCATGCGCGAGATGCTCACCCCCACCTCGGCGATCATGGGGCGTGGGCTGGGCAGCGAGGTGGCGCTGATCACCGACGGGCGCTTCTCCGGCGGCAGCCACGGTTTCGTGGTCGGCCACGTCACGCCCGAGGCCTTCGACGGCGGGCCGCTGGCACTGGTGGAGGATGGCGACACCATCACCATCGATGCCGAGGCCGATACCCTCGACGTCGCGGTGGATGAGACGGAACTCGAACGCCGCCGCGCCGCCTGGCAGAAGCCCCAGCCGCGCTACACCCGCGGCGTACTGGCCAAGTACGCCCGGCTGGTCAGCTCCGCCAGTACCGGGGCGGTGACGGATCATGCCGAATAGCGAGTGCCCCCGGTGTTGGTGAACTTTGTCGTTGCCGTGTTATCTTATTTGATAACTTTCCCATGCCAAGGATGGCCCGGATGGATTGGCAGATCGACTTCTATGCCGGTGTGGAGGAGGAGATCCTCGCCATGCCTCCCAAGATACAGGCCAGGATGCTGAGACTGCTCGAGCTCGTGGAGCAGCATGGCGCCAATCTCGGGCCGCCGCATACGGAATCCATGGGAGACGGATTGTTCGAGATCAGAGCCAAGGCAAAGGAGGGCTTTGGGCGCTCTCTGTTCTGTTATATGGAGGGGCGTCGCATCGTGATCCTGTATGCCTTTGTGAAGAAAAGTCAGAAGACGCCGCGCAAGGCGATTGAACTTGCCCGTGTACGGCAGCGAGAGGTGCAGCAGAGATGAGTCTGAAAGCACTGAAAGAGAAGGCGCTCCAGAACCCGGCGGTCAAGGCCGAGTATGACCGGCTTGCACCGGAGTTCGAGCTGGCCACTACCCTGATCAGCATGCGTCGGCAGGCAGGATTGACCCAGGAGGAACTGGCGCGGCGCATGCATACCCAGAAAGGAAATATCAGCCGCCTGGAGCGTGGTGACAGCAATCCTGGCTGGAAGACAATCCAGCGATACGCGCGGGCCTGTGGATTCGATCTCTCGATGCAGTTCCATCGTCATGAGGAGCATGCCGCCAGCTGATCCGGAAAGCTGGTCATGCAAACGCCCCTGCCGGTTTGCCGACAGGGGCGTTTGTCTCTCGGGGGGGTAAGCTTCACGGCTCGCTGTGGACGGTGTGCCGCAGGCGCAGGCGGGCGCGCAAGCGTCGGGCGAGGATGTCGACGCCGATGTTGAGCGCGGCGGTGATCAGGATCAGCACCAGGGCGCGGTCGAAGCGGATCTCCTGGATGGCGCTGTCGACGTAGAAGCCCAGGGTGGCGATGCCGAGAATGCCGAGGATGGCGGTCTCGCGCATGATGATCTCCCAGCGGTAGAACAGCAGCGCCAGGAAGGGGCCGTAGACGCGCGGTGCAATCTCGTAGGCGTAGCGGTCGAGGCCGCGGGGGGCGTCCTGGCGCAGCGTGAGCTGGTTGCTGCGCTGGCCGACCAGGTGGGCGATGATGCCGCCGTTGTGCAGCGCCAGTGCCACCACCGCCGGCAGCATCGAGGGGCCCCAGAGCTGCAGCAGGATGAAGGCCAGCAGGTACTCGGGGGTCGAGCGCATCACCACCAGCACCACGTGGCCCAGGGTGCCGCGCACCCGCCCGGTGAAGTGGCGCCCCGTGAAATGGTGAGAGACGAGCGGGAACAGCGCCATGGCCAGCGCGCCGGTGATCACCAGGGCGACCTGGGTCAGCAGCAGGGTGTGCCAGATGCCGGGCAGCGCCTGGGTGGTCAGCAGCTCCCACAGCCAGGTGCCGAGGCCGGTGAGCCCCTCGCCCTGGCGCAGCGGGGCGGGCACGATGTCCTGGGTGAAGAAGCGCGACACGTTGCTCCACATGATCGGCAGGCCGCTGCCGAGCAGGAATGGCGCGGCGAGCAGATAGAAGGGCAGCAGGCGTGGCCGTACCCATAGCCGGAGGGTGGCGATCAACACATAGAACAGGATCAGCAGCGCGCCCACCGAGCCGTACGCCCCTTGAGCAAAGGCGGACTCCAGGTAGTAACCCAATGTCGGCATGCCGACGAAGCCCAGCACCGCACTGGAACGCAGGCCGCACTCCAGGCGGTAGGCGGTGTAGCTGACCAGATGGGGCCAGGCCTGGCTGAGCCGCGTGAAGGCCAGTCCCGAGATGCGCCCACTGTCCGGAGGCAGCACCCGCGCGGGCTGCGGGTCGGTTTCGTCGAAAATCTCGGCATAGACCTTGGCGAAGATGCCGGCATAGGGGATGGCGATGGCCAGCACGCCCGTCAGCGGGTGCAAACCGAAGAATTGCAGAAAGATCAGCGCCCAGAACAGTTCGTGAATGGCTCTCACGAAGGCGCAGCCGGTACGTACCCAGGCACTGTGAAAGGCCAGTGCCAGCGGCAGGCCCACCAGGGCCCCCAATCCCACGCCGACGAAGGCGAAGGCGAGGGTTCGCAGCAGGGCTTGCCCCAGGAAGTCCACGGCCAGGAAGTCGGGCATTACCAGGCCCAGCATCAACCGCCCCACTTCCTGCCAGGGGTCTTGGGTGCTGATCTGGAAGTCGGCGAACAGGGCGCACACCGCGGCCAGGGCGATGAAGCCCAGGCTGGTGCGAACCGTTGCGGAGTGCCACATGGAAACCATGGTGGTCAATACAGTGGCAGCAGGTCTTGGGCATTGAGCCGGTGGCTGGGCTCGTCCAGGGCGATGCAACCGTCGGCGATGCCGACCACGCGGTCGGTGAAGCGCAACGCCAGCTCGACATCGTGCATGGCCAGCACGGCGGTGGGGTAGGCGGTGGTCAGCGCCGCCATGAGCTGTTCGGCAAGCGGGCCGTCGAGCGCCGAGACCGGCTCGTCGGCCAGCAGCAGGTCGCCGCCCTGATGGATGGCCCGGGCCGCGGCGACCCGCTGGCGCTCTCCGCCGGACAGCTCACCGACCGCCGTCCAGCACTTGTCGGCGATATCCAGGCGCTCCAGTAGCAGCTTGATGGTCTGGACGTCGCGCCCGAAGGGACGCACCAGCGTCATCAGGTTGTACCAGCCACGGTGACGGAAAAGCCCGCCCATGTAGACGTTATGGAAGACCGAAAGGGTGGGTACCAGGCCCAGCTCCTGGGGCATCAGTGCGGGGTGCCGGTCGCGCCAGCGATCGAACATCACCGACAGCAGCGTCGACTTGCCGGCACCGCTCTTGCCTACCAGCGCGACATGCTCGCCGGGAGCCAGCGTCAGGCTGAGTGGACCGAGGACGCGGATGGTGCCGTATTCGGCGACGGCATCGCGCAGGGCCAGGGCGTTCATCGGTCGAGCAGCTCCAGTGCCCGGCCGATTTCGCGGATCACGGCATAGTCCTCGTTGCTGGCCGGAATGAAGCCGGAGCGTGGAAAACTGGCCAACAATTCGGGATCGTCCATGTCGAGCAGGGCCCGCTGGACACGATCGGCGAAGCCCTCGCCGAAACGCTCGTCGACATCGCCGCGAATGGTCCACTGGTAGTCCGGGTAGGGCGGTGTCTGCCAGACCACGTTCACCTGGCCGGTGTCGAGGTTGCCGGCGGTGACCTCGTTTTCCCAGACGGTGTAGTTGAGGGCGCCCAGCTGGTAGGCGCCGGAGACGACCAGCGAGGCGGTGCGGCTGTGGTTGCCGCTGAAGCCGACCCGCGAGAACGTTTCCTCGGGCGGCTCGCCGAAGTGTTCCCGCAGGTAGTACTCGGGCATCAGGCGTCCGGACGTGGAGCCCTTGGAGCCGAAGGTGAAGGTCATGCCGCGCATCGCCTCGCTCAGGCCCGAGTCGTGTGCCAGGCCGGTGCTCTCGTGGGCGATGAAGTAGGTCACGAACTCGGCGTCCTCGACGCCCTGGGCCAGGGCGCGCGACCCGGGCACGTGCTCGCGGGCCTGCACGCCGGACAGCCCGCCGAACCAGGCCAGCTGCACCTGGTTGTTGCGGAAGGCGGTGACCGCGGCGGCGTAGGACTTCACCGGCACGAAGCGTACCTCCACCCCGAGCGCTTCGGCGAGGTAGTCGGCGACCTTCTGGAAGCGCTGCTGCAGCCGCGTCTCGTCCTCGTCGGGAATCGCGGTGAACACGAAGGGGGCGGCGCTGGCCAGGGCGGGGGCGAGCAGCAGCGCGAGGGCAAGCATCAGGCCTTTGATCATGAGGGCTCCTGTCAGGTCGCGGGGGCCTGCCGTGTCGTGGGCACCCTCTCAGGGTGCGCAGGTGCGAAAGCCGGCGAGGATGTCGTGGCGCTCGGGGGTGAAGAAGTTGCGATAGCCGGTGTGGATCAGCCGGCCACGAGTGGCCCAGGCGCCACCGCGCAGCACGTAGCGTCCCTCCCGGAACCAGGGCGCGGAGTAGTCGCGGTAGAGGTCGGGTTCGAACCCCGGGAAGGGGCCGAAGGGCGAGGCCGTCCACTCCCAGACGTTGCCCAGCATCTGCCGGCAGCCGAAGGCGCTGTCGCCGCCGGGCAGGGCGGCCACGTCGCCCCGGTCCTGGCGCGCGCCATCCAGGTTGGCCCGGTGGGCGGCCGGTGCGGCCTCGCCCCAGGGGTAACGGCGCTTGCCGGGGGCCAGGGCGCGGCCGTCATCGCTCGGCGCCCGGCTGGCGGCGACCTCCCACTCGGCCTCCGTGGGCAGGCGGCGCCCCGCCCAGCGGCACCAGGCCTCGGCCTCGTACCAGTTGACGTGCGCCACCGGTCGATGGGGCGGCAGCGTTCGCCAGCGGTCGAAGTGGCGCTCCTGCCAGGTCCCGTCGGCGGCCCGGCGCCAGTAGGCCGGGGCCTGCCGGTCGTGCCCTGCGCGCCAGCGCCAGCCGGCGTCGCTCCACAGTTCGCGCCGGGCGTAGCCGTCGTCGTCGACGAAGGCGGCGTACTCGGCGTTGGTCACCGGGGCGCGGGCGATGGCGAAGGGGGCCACCGCGACCTCCAGGGGCGGTTTCTCGTTGTCGAAGCGAAACGGCACCTCGTCCGCCGCCCAGCCCAGCCGGTGGCGGCCGCCGGGAATCGCCACGTCGCCGGGCAGTGCCCCAGCGGGCTCGGGCGGCGGCGGCGCGGGGCCGAGGGCCGGCGGCGGGTCGCCGAGGGTCTGGCGGGTATAGACGAAGGCCTCGCCGTGCATGTCCTCGTGCAGGGCGGTGAGCTGGTAGACGTAGCTCTGGGCAGGACTCGCCTCACCGTCGGGCAGGCGCTCGAGCATCGCCCGCTGCACCCGCTCCAGATAGGCCAGGGTTTCCTCCGTCGACGGTAGCGGTAGCGTCCAACGCGCGTCGTGGGCGATGCTGCTGGAGTCGTAGAGGCGTTCGGCACCGGGCAACTGGTAGTCGGCCAGGCCGTAGAGACGGTGCAGGGCGAAATGGTCGTGAAAGAAGCCCACGTGACCCAGCTCCCACAGCGGCGGGTTGACGATCGCCAGCTGCGGGCCCAGCAGGCGCGAGGCGAGGACGTCCTGCATCAGCGCCAGGCTGCGGGTGCGGGCATCGACGAGCATCGCGGCCAGGGCATCGGCGGGTTGCGGGGGCGTCGGGGGTGTCTGGAGCATGCCGACCTCGTTGCCGGATAGGGGCGGTGCCAAGGGAGAGGGATTGTGTTGAAGGTAGTCCTGATCACGCCGGCCGGTCGAGGCTCGCGGGCCGGCAACCGGGCCACGGCGACGCGCTGGGCGGGCCTGCTCGGCGAGTTGGGGTGTCGCGTGACGCTGCTGGCGTCGGATGCCGACCCCACCGCCGGCCCGCCGCCGGACCTGGTGATCGCCCTGCATGCCTGGCGCAGCCACGCGGCGATCCGCGCCTGTCGGCAGGCGTATCCCGTTTGTCCGCTGGTGGTGGTGCTAACCGGCACGGATGTCTATCGCTTCCAGCACAGCCACCCGGCGGTGGTGCACGACAGCCTGAGCCAGGCCAGCGTCCTGGTCGGCCTGCATGACGAGGTTGCCGCCGACATCCCGTCCCGCTTCCATTCGCGCCTGTACAGGGTGCACCAGTCGGCGCTGCCCCTGCCGCCCGGCGCCCCGGGGCCGGGCCGGCGCCACTTCGAGGTGCTGGTCGCTGGGCACCTGCGCGAGGAGAAGGATCCGCTGCGCGCGGCGCTGGCGGTGCGCGGCCTGCCGTCGGACTCGCGGCTGCGGGTCATCCAACTGGGCGGTGCCCACGGCGACGACTGGGCGCGGGCGGCCCGCGAGGAGATGGCGCGCAACCCACGCTACCGCTGGCTGGGTGACCTGCCCCACTGGCAGGTACGGCGCTGGATGGCCCGGGCGCGGCTGATGGTGATCAGTTCGCGCATGGAGGGCGGCGCCAACGTGGTCAGCGAGGCCTGCGTGGCCGGCCTGCCGGTGCTGGCCTCGGCGATTCCCGGCAACCGGGGGCTGCTGGGCGCCGACTATCCAGGCTACTTCCCGGTGGCCGATACCGCGGCACTGCGGCGCGGCCTGCGGCGCGCCGAGTGCGAGCCGGCCTTTTTCGCCGCCCTGGGCGAGCGAGTCCGGGCGCGGGCGCCGCTGTTCACGCCCGCGGCCGAGCGCGAGGCCCTGGCGCGGGTCATTGCCGCCTGCGGGCTCAGCTGTCGAGCGCAGAGGGCGTGAGCGCGGCGTGTCGCAGCACGATGGGTTCCGGCGCTTCGCCCGCCTCGCACACCCGGCCGATGAGCGCCGCGCGGGTGTAGCCCAGGGCGTGCAGGGCGGTCACGCAGGTGGCGGCACGGTCGGCCGGTACGCTGGCCAGCAGGCCGCCGGCGGTCTGGGGATCGAACAGCAGCGGGTAGCGCGGATGCTCGACCCACTGCGGCTGGTCGCGCAAGGCCCGGCGCAGGCGTACGTTGGCCGGCTGCAGGGAGCTCAGGATGCCGGCGGCGACGGTCTCTTCGGCCCCCTCGAGCAGCGGTAGGGCGGCGAGGTCGAGCTCGGCGTCGACGCCCGAGGGGCGGGTCATCTCGACCAGGTGCCCCAGCAGCCCGAAGCCGGTGAGATCGGTGCAGGCGGTGGCGCCGTGGTCGCGCAGGCAGCGCGCGGCCAGGCGATTGGACTGGCACATCGCGGCGAGCGCCGCGTCGATCCAGCGCCCCCGGGCGGCCAGCCGGGCGTGGGCGGCGAACAGCGTGCCGGTGCCGAGAGGCTTGGTGAGGATGAGCGCATCGCCGGGACGCATGCCGGCCTTGCGCAGCGCGCGGTCGGGGTCGATCAGGCCGTTGACGGCGAAGCCCAGGGCCAGTTCGCGGCCCTCGCCGGTGTGGCCGCCGACCAGGCTGCAGTCGGCGGCGTTGAGCACCTCCAGGGCGCCGCTCATCATCTGGAAGACGGTGTCCTCGACCTTGGCCTCCAGCCCTTGGGGCACCGTGGCGATGGCCGTGGCGGTCTGCGCCTCGGCGCCCATGGCGAAGATGTCGCCCAGGGCGTGGTTGGCGGCGACCTTGCCGAAGACGTAGGGATCGTCGATGAAGGCGCGGAAGAAGTCCACGGTGTGCACCATGGCCATGCCCGGCGGGACACGCACCACGGCGGCGTCGTCGGGGGCGTGCAGGCCGATCAGCACCTCGTCGCGGGGGAAAGGGGCGAGCGTCGAAAGCGCCCGGGACAGTACCGAGGCGCCGACCTTGGCGCCGCAGCCGCCGCAGCGCATGGCAAGTGCCGAGATCGCCTGGTCACGCTCTTCCTCCGCCAGGGTCACCCGGCTGGCGGTGTTGGCCTGGCCGGTTCCTTCCTCCATCGGCGGCAGCTCGTTGAATCGAGCCATGAAGCGCCGATCGATCCAGTCCTTCCAGCGCCACACCCAGTCGCCGGCGAGGCACAGCGCGCCCCGCGAGGCCACGGCGTGGCGATCGCCGGTGCTGATCAGCGCCAGCCAGCGCCGCTGGGGACGATAGGGCCGCAAGCGACGGCCGGTGAGCGCGGCGCGCAGGTTGTCGGCGAGTGGGCGGCCCTGGCGCACGGCGAAGACCCCGGCTTTCTCGCGCGGATGGCCGTCCTGGCTGGCGACATCGCCGGCGGCGAAGACCCGCGGGTCGCTCACCGAGCGCAGGGTGGCGTCGACCCGGATGAAGCCGTCGTCGTCCAGCGCCAGGCGGGTGTCGCGCAGCCAGGCGGCGCCGCCGGCGTCGGTCACCCAGACGATCTCGTCGGCGGCATGCCACTGCGCGCCGCAGCGCAGGCCGCCGGCCTCGACGCCGGTCACCTCCGTGGCCGTGTGCAGCGCGATGCCGCGCCGGGCGAGGACCCGTTCGAAACGGGCCCGCACCCGGGCATTGTGGGTCGGCAGGATCCGCGCGCTGCGCGTGAACAGCGCGAAGGCCAGCGTCTCCGGGTCGCCGCCCTGGGCGAGGCGTTCCCGGCGCAGGCGGTAGTGCATGGCCAGCAGCAGCTCGACGCCCCCCGCGCCGCCGCCGACCACGGCGATGCGAGTGGTGCCGGGATGCCGGCGAATGCGCTCGAGCAGGGCCTGCCAGCGGTCGTTGAAGCGATGGATCGGCTTGACCGGCACCGCATGGGTGTCCGCCCCTGCGACCTGGGCGACCCGCGGGGTGGAGCCGATATTGATCGACAGCCGGTCGTAGGGCACCGGCGGGCGCGAGCGGCACAGTACTCGCTGTCCGGCATGGTCGATGCCCACCGCCTCGTCGCCGTAGAAGCGCGCGCCGGCGAATTCCGCCAGCCGGCGCAGGTCGATGTGCACCTCGTCGAAGCCGTAGTGGCCAGCCACGTAGCCCGGCAGCATGCCGGAGTAGGGGGTGTGGGTGTCGCGGCAGATCAGCGTCAGCCGCACGCCTGGCTCGGGGCGCATGGCGAAGCGCCTGAGCACGCCGACGTGGCTGTGGCCGCCGCCGACCAGCACGATGTCGCGAAGGACCGGGGCGTCCGCTTGCTGCATGAAGAGACTCCCTGTGCGTGGGGACCTGGCTCGAGGCAGGCGACGCTTCTGGCAGCCTGTCGGACTTAACGCTGATCTGCTGCGAAACCCGGGCTTTCGGCCAATTTCATTCGATCGGATTCGTTAAATAGCCTGCTATTCGCCTTATCCGATCGATAAACTTGTCTCGAAATCCGAATTTCTCGCGACGATCGGTCAATCCCGACAGGCTGCTAGAGTGAAGGGAGCTGCCCCGTCATCCCTGAGGATACGCCATGAGCCTGGCGGTACGCTTTCACGACCAGCACGTGGCCGAATCGCGCACCGCGTTCCGTGACGCGGTGATCGCCGGGCTGCGCGCCCGGCCCCGCGCCCTGTCACCCAAGTTCTTCTACGACCGGCGCGGCTCGTTGCTCTTCGAGCGTATCTGCCGTCAGCCGGAGTACTACCTGACGCGCACCGAGGAGCGGATCCTGGTCGGGGCGGCCGACGAGATCGCCGCCCTGGCGGGGCCCGAATCGCTGCTGGTCGAGCTGGGCAGCGGCGCGAGCCGCAAGGTGCGGCTGCTGCTCGAGGCGCTGCGTCCACGCCGCTACCTGGGCATCGACATCTCCCGCGAGTTTCTGCTCGAGAGTACGCGGCGGCTGGCCGCCGACTACCCCTGGCTCGAGGTGCATGCGGCCTGGGCCGACTTCTCGCGGCGCCTGGCCCTGCCCGAAGGCATCGCCGGGCGGCGGGCCGTGGCCTTCTTTCCCGGTTCGAGCATCGGCAACTTCGAACCGGCGGAGGCCGAGGCCTTCCTGGCCAGACTGCGCCGCATGCTGTCACCGGGCAGCGGGGTGCTGATCGGGGTCGACCTGGTCAAGGCGCGCCGCGTCCTCGAGGCGGCCTACAACGATGCTGCCGGGGTCACCGCGGCCTTCAACCGCAACCTGCTGGTGCGCATGCGCCGCGAGCTGGGCGCCGAGGTGGAGGCGACGGCCTTCGACCACCTGGCCTTCTACAACGCGGCGGCGTCACGCATCGAGATGCACCTGGTGAGTCGGCACCGCCAGGCGATATGCCTGGCAGGCGAGCGCTTCCCGCTGGCGGCGGGGGAGCGACTGCATACCGAGAATTCCTGCAAGTACAGCGTGGCGGGCTTCCAGGCCCTGGCACGCCGCGCCGGCTATGCCCCTGCGGCGGTGTGGACCGATCCGCAGGGGCTGTTCAGCATGCATTACCTGGCGACGCCCTGACCGCTGTCGACGCCCGGCACAGCCTCGCCTTTCCCCAGGCGCAACCGCGCCACGCCGCCGACGGGGCAGGCGGGGAGGGTTACCAGTGGCCCGTCCCCCCGAAGCCACCCATGCCGTGACCGCCCATGATGCCGAAGCCCATGCCGGCAAAGCCCATCACCATGCCGAGGACGGCAAGGATCAGGTAGATCAGGATCAGCACGCCGAAGATGGTGAAGTAGGTCTTGAGCTTGCCCATGGCATACTTCATCTCGTGCGCGTCGCTGCCGGTATAGACGCGGTGGGCGGCGCCGGCGGCCTGCATCAGCACCACCCCCGCCCAGATGGGGATCCACGCCACGATCAGGCCGATGATCGAGAGTGCGGTCATGATGCCCGAAAGGATCAGCATCACGCCGGTCAGCTGCATCCAGAACTTGCCGCGGTAGAGTGGCTCGATGAGATCGCGCAGGGAGGCCTGCGGGGTGCCCTGTTCCATGGTCATGCTCCTTGGCGAAACGCGAGTGGGGTTGCATTGCCGACTCTAGCATCCACCGCAGCGGTTTGGCCGCCTGCCGGTCGCGTGCGGCCCGCGGTTCCGGGCGTGGGCGGGTTGCCAAGCCGGCGGCCGCTTGGCTAGCTTGATGAGATGCACTCGCGTCGGCGCTACGCTGGCGCCGGCGGGGAGGCAAACGCTAGCGTCGTTCCACTACAGGAGGGAGTCATGCCCAAGGCGAACGAGCGGCAGGCCCGGATCGAGCCCATCTACGACGCCGACGGTCTCCATCACAACGTCGTCGGCTGGAATGTCGTCGACGAGACACAACCCGAGAACGAGGTGGTCGTCTCCGAACACCTGAGCAGGAAGGAGGCCATCCAGGCCGCCGAAGCGTTCGAGCAGGGCGAGCGCTGAGAGGTCCCGCCGGGAAGGCGCTTCCCAAAGACGTCGTCATCAACGCAATCACGCCTCCCCGGTAGGGCGAGGCGTGTGCTGTGTGCTGTTCTGCCTGGTGGGTAGAGGCGCTAGTGTGGTGCCCCTTCCGGGTCGATGGTGCGGTAGACCAGGCGCAGCTCGTCGAGCGAGAGGTGTTCCAGGCGCCCGGCCAGCAGGTCGCTGATCTTCTGCACCGGCAGGCCGGCGCGGCGGGCGATGTCACGGCTGCCGAGGTCGGAGACGGCGATCAGCCGGGTGACGATGCGCATGAGGCGTGTACGTTTTTCCAGATCCCTGACGTCGAGGTCAGGGCATCTAGGCGGAGGCTCGTTGCGTTCCGCGCTGGGGGTCGGACGTGCCGTACTCATGATGCTCCATGAAGAGAATGACGACGTACACATCATGGGGGCTTTGTCGCGGTTTTGCCAGTCCCGATTCGTCGCATTCTGTTCCGGCAGGGTTGCCGCCCGGCATGGCCGGGCGGCAACCGCCTCAGAAGCGCCCGCGCAGGGTGGCCACCACGCCGAAACCGGGGGCGAGCAACTCGCCGCCCACCGGCTGGTCCGTCAGGTGCTCGCGATAGCCGCGGTCGAAGAGGTTGTTGACGTCCAGGCCCACCTCCAGCGACGACAGCCCGGCTCTCTTGCCGAAGCGCCAGCCCAGGCCGAGGTCGACGGTGGCATAGCCCGGCGTGGCGCGCTCGGTGCCGCCGGAGAAGGTGTCGGCGGTGCGATCCTGGCGAGCGACGCCGCGCACCTGAGCATGCCAGTGGAAGCCGGTCGGTGGCTGTTGGCCGATGCCCAGTGTCGCCTCCGGGGCCGGCATCTCGTGGAGCGGCTCGTCGTCCTGCTCGTTGGTGCCGCGCAGCCAGGTCAGGCTGCCGTCGAGCTGCCAGTGGCCGCCGGCCAGCTGGCCGGCGAGCGGCAAGGTGAAGCCCGCCTCCACGCCCTGAATCTCGACCTGGTCGAGATTCTCGGTGCGCTTGATCGGCAGTCCGTTTCGCGGGTGGGCCTGGCCGGTCACCCGGCCGGCAATGTAGTCGTCGATGCGGGTGTGGAAGGCGGCCAGGCGGTACTCGCCGCGCTCGCTGCGTCCCTTGAGGCCGATCTCCAGGCTGGTGGAGCGCTCGGGGTCGAGCTGCGGGTTGCCGATGTGGAAGTAGCCGTCGCCGCGGGCGGCGTCCTCGAAGCGTTCGCGCATGTCCGGCGCGCGGTAGGCCGAGCCCAGGCTGACATAGGGATTGAGCAGCGGTGAGACGTTGTAGATGGCGCCGAGCGACCAGGAGAGGGTATCGCTGGTGCTTTTCAAGCCTTCGCGGGTGGCGCTGGGGCCGCTGCCCTTGACGTCGGCGTCGCCGGTCACGCTGTCGTAGCGAGCGCCCGCCATCAGCGTCCAGTCGTCGAACAGTATCTCGTCCTGCACGAACAGGCCGCGGCTCTCGATCACCCCGTCGCGAAACGGCGAGGTGGGCGCGGCGTTGTTGGAGAGCGGCGGGTTGAACTGGAAGCGCTGCGGGTCGCCGGTCATCTCCCAGGCCTCCACGCCGGTCGTCAACAGGTGGCGTTCGCCCAGCGGCAGGCGGTACTGGAGGCGTCCGCCGTCGGTGGTGAAGGTGACGTCGTTGCGCACCTGGTTGCGCTCGAGGCCGCTCGACCAGGCACGGATCTGGCGGAACACCTCCTGCCGGTAGAGGCTCGCCTCCAGGGTGCCGGGGCCCACCTGTCCCTCGTAGCCGAGATCAAAGAGCTCGCGCTGCTGGCGCGGCGAGTGAATGGTCAGGGTGCCCAGCGCCGGATGGGGGCCGGGCTTGGCCGAGCCGGGATACCAGACGTCGCGATCCTCCTGGGCCTGGACGTTGAGCGTGAGGCGGTGGTCGTCGGCCAGGCGGAAGGCGTACTTGAGCAGGAAGGCGCCGGATTCGAAGCCGCTGTTCTCGACGCGGCCCTCGGGCGTGTCATAGTCGCCCACGTCGCGGGCCGTGCCACCGAGCACCAGGGCGTGGTCGCGATTGGCCAGCTGTACCACGGCGCCGCCGCCGAGGCTGTCGTCGACGCTGCCGGCGCCGGCGGCGAAGCGGCCGTGCACCGAGGGGGCGGCGGTGAACTCGGCCTCCGGCGTACGCAGGTTGACGGCGCCGCCCAGCGCGCCGCTGCCATGCAGTACCGAGCCGGGGCCTTTCACCACCTCGATGCTGTCGAGCAGGCCGAGGCTGGCAAACGAGGCCAGAGCACCCGCCGGCTGGGCCGAGTTGACGCGCACGCCGTCGACCTGCAGCACGATGCTCTCCTTCTTCAGTCCGCGCAGCACGGGGTTCTGCCCCCAGGCGCCGTCGCTGTGCACGGCGGTGCCGGGCTGGCCGCGGAACAGGCTGCCGACGCTTTCGGTCACCGCGGCCGACGCGGGATCGAGGCGCAGCGTGGCCTTGGGGGTGTCGAGTTCGTCGGCGGCATAGCCCTTGGCGGTCACCGTGAGGCTCGGCAGGGCATAGTCCGGCGTGGGTTCGGCGGCCGTGGCCGTCAGGCTCAGGGTTCCGGCAATGGCCAGGGCCAAGGGGGTGAGGGTGGTCGATGGTCGCATGGGACTCCTCCGGTCAAAAGATGCATGTATAATACTTTTAATAAAGATTCGCATTTTGACGTGCATCAGTGAAGGCGTCATGCGCCCTGTGCGCTTCCGACCTTCTCGGTTGACCGGCATCAACACGACGACGGGCGGGGTGGAGCAAAATCCAATCATTCTTGTTTGGTTCATGGGAGAGGGCATGAAGCGTTCGCTACCGACACGGAGCCTCGAGACGCTGCTCGGCTGGGGCGGCAGTCTCACCGGTGTGCTGCTGTTCGTGGCGCTGTGGGAGTGGGGTAGCCTGGCCTACGGCAGCTTCCTGCTGCCGGGCCCGCGCGATGCCCTGGCGGCCCTGGAACGGCTGGCTCGCGAGGGCGAGGCGGTGAGCGCCGTATGGGCCACCGCCTGGCGCGCCATGGCGGGTTTCGCCCTGGCGGCGCTGGTGGGCACGGCACTGGGTATCCTGGCGGGGCTCTCGCGCACCCTGGGTCGGGCGCTGGAGCCGCTCTCCACGGTGCTGCTGGGCATCCCGCCGATCGCCTGGATCGTGCTGGCCATCCTGTGGTTCGGCAGCGGCGCCATGGCCACGGTCTACACCGTCATGGCCACCACGCTGCCGGTGACCTTTGCCGGGGCGCAGATGGGCGCCCTGACGCGGGATCGCCGGCTGCAGGAGATGGCCGACGCCTTCCGCCTGCCGCCGCTGATGCGCCTGTTCGATGTCTACCTGCCACACATCGTCTCCTATGTCTTCCCGGCACTGATCACGGCCCTGGGCGTGGCCTGGAAGGTGGCGGTGATGGCCGAGCTGTTCGCCACCGAGGACGGCATCGGCGCGGGCCTGGCGGTGGCGCGCGTCAATCTCGACACCGCCGCGGCGATGGCCTGGATCCTGCTGGTGGTGGCGCTGCTGATCGTCGCCGAGCACGGCCTGCTGCGCCCCCTGCAGCGGCGCATGGAGCCCTGGCGCCAGGCCGGGCGGGGAGCGCCGTGATGCTGACGCTCGATGCCATCGGCCATGTCTTCGGCATGACCCGAGTGCTCGGTGGGGTGAGCCTGTCGCTTGCCCCGGGCGAGTCGGTCTGCCTGGTGGGGCCCTCCGGCTGCGGCAAGACCACCCTGCTGCGCATCGCCGCGGGCCTGGTCACCCCCGCCGAAGGGCGCGTGAACGACGGCTTCCGCCGCAGTGCCGTGGTCTTCCAGGAGGGGCGACTGCTGCCGTGGCGTCGCCTGCTCGACAACATTGCCCTGGGGCTCAAGGCGGCCGGCGTGCCGCGCCGCGAGCGGCTGGCCCGCGCCCGGGCGCTGGCCGCGGAGTTGGGTCTGGCCGAGTGCCACGACCACTTTCCCCACGAGCTCTCCGGCGGCATGCAGCAGCGCGTGGCCCTGGCCCGTGCGCTGGCGGTGGAGGCCGACTGCCTGCTGCTCGACGAGCCGTTCAGCGCCCTGGACGTAGGCCTGCGCAGCGAGGCGCAGGCTCTGCTGCTCGACCTGCTGGCGCGCCGCGGCATCGCCTCGCTGATGGTCACCCATGACCTGACCGAGGCGCTGCGCCTGGGCCACCGGGTGGTGGTGCTGTCGCCGGCGCCGGGGCGGATCGTCCACGAGGCGCGTGTCGAGCGTCCCTTTGCCGAGCGCGATACCGCCTTTCTCTACGAGGCCGCCGGCGCGTTGTTGCGCCATCCCGACGTGGCCGAGAGCTTCCTGTACCGAGCCGATGAGGTGAGTGCATGATCGACCGTCGACGCCGGGAGCTGCTGCAGTTCGCGGCCGCTTCCGCCACCCTGGCCGCGCTGCCGGGCCTGGGGATTGCTGCCGGGCCCGGGCTGCGTGCCGCCACGCCGCTGGGCCTGCCCCAGGTGATCCTGGCCCGGGCGCTGGCCGACGAGCGGCTGGACGCGCTGGTCGGCGGCAGCGAGCTGCGCGCCTGGCGCGACCCCGACCAACTGCGCGCCTGGATCGCCGGCGGCGAGGTGTCGCTCACCGCCACGCCCACCAACGTGGCCGCCAACCTCTACAACCGCGGCGTGCCGGTGGTGCTGATGAACGTCAACGTCTGGGGCACCCTCGGCCTGCTCGCCCTCGATGGTCCGCTGACGAGTCTCGCCGACCTGGCCGGCAAGCGCCTGGGCGTGCCGTGGCGCGGCGACATGCCCGACCTGGTGCTGCGTTACCTCCTGGCGCGCGAGGGGCTCGAGGTGGGGCGTGACGTGCACATCCTGTATCAGGGCAGCCCCTTCGAGACGGTGCAGCTGTTCCTCGCCCGGCGCCTGGAGGCCGCCGTGCTGCCGGAGCCGATGCGCACCGCCACCCGCCGCCAGGCCGGCTCGCTGGGGCTCGAACCGCGGGAACTCGACCTGCAGCAGGAGTGGGCGCGCCTCACCGGTGACTCGCCGGCGCTGCCCCAGGCCGGGGTGATCTGCCGTCTCGAGCTGCTCGAGGCGCACCCCGACTGGATCGCCGCCGTGCAGGGCGCGGTGGGCGAGGCGGTGGCCTGGGTCCACGCCGACCCCGCGGCGGCGGCGCGGCTCGGTGCCGAGCACGCCCCTCTGCCGGCGCCAGTCTTCGAGGGCGCCATCGCCCGCACCCGCCTGGAGATGCGCACGGCCACGGCGGCGCGTCCGGCCCTGGAGACCTTCTTCTCGGCGCTGGCCGAGCTCTCCAGCGGCTTCATCGGCGGCGGTCTACCGGACGACGCCTTCTATTTGCCCGACACCTGAGGCAAGCAACGGAGGAGATGCCATGTCCGCTTCGTCAGCGGCGATTCCCGGCCAGCGTGTGGCGCTGCTGGCCTACGGCTTTCGCCCCTTCTTCCTGCTGGCCGCGCTCTACGCGCCGCTGGCGCTGGTGCCCTGGGTGGGCGGCCTGCTGCAGCAACTGACGCTCGATACCGGCATGCCGCCCCTGCTGTGGCACGCCCACGAGATGCTGTTCGGCTTCGTGGCCGCGGCGCTCGCCGGCTTCTTGCTCACTGCGATCCCCTCCTGGGCGAAGGTGGCCCCGCTCACCAACCTGCCCCTGGCGGCGCTGGCGCTGCTGTGGCTGGCCGGGCGGGCCGCGGTATGGCTGGCCGGCTGGCTGCCGGCGCCGCTGGTGGCCGCGGTCAACCTGGCCTTCCCGCTGGTGCTGGTGGCCTGGGCCCTGCCGGCGCTGCTGACCGGTGAGGGGCGGCGCCACCTCAGCCTGGGGGCGCTGCTCACGCTCTTCGCGGCGGCCGAGCTCGGCTTCCACCTGGCCTGGCTCGGCGCGCTGCCGGCGCGCTTCGCGCCACTGGACTGGCTGCACCTGGCGGCGAACCTGCTGCTGGTGCTGATCGCCGTGACCGCCTCGCGCATCGTGCGGGTGGTGGCCATGGCCGCCGTCGCCGCCAGCGGTGCCGAGCGGCCCGTGCGCTTCACCCCGGCCCGCGAGCACCTGGCCGTGGCCACGCTGCTGCTCTTCGTGGCGGCCGATTTCGTGGCACGCGGCCATCCGGTGACCGGCTGGATCGCCCTGGCCGCGGCCGCCGCCCAGGCCGACCGCCTTGCCGAGTGGCCCTGGGGGCGGGCCATGGGGCGGCTCTACCTGCTGCTGCTCACCCTGGCCTACGTATGGCTCACCCTGGGGCTGGCGCTGGTGGGCCTCGCGGCGCTGCTCGAGGGCTGGCCGGCCTACGCCGGCCGCCATGCGCTGTTCCTCGGCGCCATCGGCTCGGCGGTGCTGGCGGTGTTGTGCATCGCGGGCCTGCGCCATACCGGCCGTCCGCTGCGGCTGCCGCGGGCGATCTGGGGCGCGCTCGCCTGCCTGCTGGCCGCCGTGGCGCTGCGCACCGGCGTGCCGCTGTTGTGGCCGCAGCACTACCTGGTGCTCGGCGTGGTGGGGGCGAGCCTGCTGTGGCTACTGGCCTTCGGCCTCTATGTGCTGAGCTATGCGCGCCTGCTGTGCCGGGCGCGCCCCGACGGCCTGCCGGGGTGACGGACGGGGATGCCGAGCATGGAGCCCATCGCGAAACGTAGGCAATCGGGGGAAACGTAGAAAGTGCGGGTTGGCCGACCGTGATCCGGGCATGCTAGGTTTCTGAGGTGCCTGACGCGCTCGGGCAAGGCTCACAACCACAATACCAACCCGCTTTCAGGATGGAGGCATTCCATGCGAGCTCTCAAATACGCGGTGGCCGTGTCCCTGCTGGCCACCGCCCCTCTGGTGGCAGCTCAGCAGCTGTCCATCGCCACCGGCGGCACCGGCGGCACCTACTACCCCCTGGGTGGGGGGCTGGCCGAGATGATCGGCAAGCACATCGAGGGGTACGATGCGGTGGCCGAGGTCACCGGCGCCTCGGTGGAGAACATGGGCCTGGTGTGGCGCGGCGACTCCGACATGGCGCTGGCGCTGGCCGACACCGTCCACCAGGCCTATAACGGCAGCGGTGACTTCGAGGGCCGCCAGCTCGAGAACATCCGCGCCCTGGCCTCCGTCTACCCCAACGCGGTGCAGATCGTCACCCTGGCCGATTCCGGCATCGAGTCGCTCGAGGACCTGCGCGGCAAGATCGTCTCGGTGGGCGCGCCGGGCAGCGGTACCGAGCTCAACGCCCGGGCGGTACTGGAGTCCAACGGCATCACCTACGACGACATCGACCCGCGTCGCCTCAATTTCAACGAGACCGCCGATGCCATCCGCGACGGCGACATCGACGCCGGCTTCTGGAGCGTGGGTCCGCCCACCAGCTCCATCATGAACCTGGCCACCACCCGCGACATTCGCCTGATCGGCCTCACCGACGAGGAGGTGGCCAACGCACGCAAGGAGTCGCCGGTGTTCGCCCGCTATACGCTGCGCGCTGGCCTCTACGAAGGCATGGATGAGGGCGTGCAGACCATCGGTATTCCCAACGTGCTGGCGGTGAGCAGCGAGATGGACGAGGAGCTCGCCTACCAGGTTACCCAGATGCTCTTCGAGCGCACCGATGAGCTGATCGCCATTCACCCCGCGGCCAACGACACCACCGTGGAATTCAGCATCGAATCCACGCCGATTCCCTTCCACCCGGGTGCGCTGCGCTACTACGAGGAGGTGGGCGCCGAGATCGCCGATCATCAGCGGCCCTGAACGATGACCGCAAAGCGTGACCGGCGTCGGAGAGCAGGGCGGGCCTGGCTGCCCGCCCTGCTACTGTGTCTGGTAGCGTCGTGTCTGGCGATGCTGGCCCATGCCCAGTCGGCGGCCGGGGTGCTGGAGGTGATCGACGCGGAGGGCGAGCGCCTGGTGAGCCTGGCGATGCCGGAGGGCGCCGGCTGGTGCCTGGAGTGGAACCACTCCGTGGAGGGCTTTCCGGTACGCGACTGCTACCGTCACCGCGACGGGCGGATGGTGCTGGAGCGCAGTCACCTCCCCGATTTTGCCGCCGGCCTCGATCACATCCCCGGCCGGGGCCGCCAGGTCTCCGACGGCGAGGGCGGCTACTGGATCGAGGCCATCGACGAGCCGGTACCGGGCAACGCCTACCGGCTGCGCGTCGGCTCGATGGCGGTCGATCACCGCCTGGTCGCCGAGGGCAGCCGGGTCAGCCTCAGCGCCCTGGCCGCCGGTCGCCGCGTGACCGTACGTCTGACCACCGCCGCCGCGAGCGACTGATACCGTCGAGAGAATCACGATGAGCGAAACGGGAACCTCTCCCATCGTCCCCGGCAGCGAGGCGAGCCACTCGCGCCCCGTGCTGTGGTTGATCACCCTGGTGGCGGTGGGGCTGTCGCTGTTCCAGCTCTACTCCGCCGGCATCCAGCCGCTGGGGCTCTTCTACCAGCGCAGCATCCACCTGATGCTGATCATGATGCTGGCCTTCCTGATGTTCCCCCTGCTCGGGCCTCGGCGGCGCCGCGGCGCGATCAGCGGCCTGATCGATGCGGCCTTCTTCGCCGGTGCGCTGATCACCGGTGGCTATCTCGTGCTCTTCCTGGACGAGATCATCAACCGCGCCGGCTTCTGGAGCCAGACCGACATCGTCGTCGGCTGCATCGCCACCGTCACCGTGCTCGAGGCGAGCCGCCGTGCGGTGGGGCTCGGCATGACCGTCATCGGCGTGCTGGCCATCCTCTACGCCTTCGCCGGTCCGCGCGGCGAGCTGCCCTGGCTGGGCCAGTTCCTGCCCGGCATCCTCGAGCACCGCGGCTACAACCTCGACCGGCTGGTGGGCCAGCTCTACCTGGGCCAGGAGGGCATCTTCGGCCTGCCCATGGGCGTGGCGGCCACCTACATCTTCATCTTCGTGCTGTTCGGCGCCTTCCTGGAGGTGACGGGGGCCGGCAAGTTCTTCATCGACCTTGCTTACGCCGCCACCGGGCGGCAGCGCGGCGGGCCGGCCAAGGCGGCGGTGATCGCCTCGGCGGGCATGGGCTCGATCTCCGGCAGCGCCATCGCCAACGTGGTGACCACCGGCGCCTTCACCATCCCGCTGATGAAGCGCCTCGGCTACAAGCCGCACCAGGCCGGCGGCATCGAGGCGGCGGCCTCCACCGGCGGGCAGATCATGCCGCCGCTGATGGGCGCCGGCGCCTTCCTGATCGCCGAGTACACGCGGATGCCCTACCTGGAGGTGGTCAAGGTGAGCATCCTGCCGGCGGCCATGTACTTCGGTACCGTCTACCTCTTCGTGCACATCATCGCCCTCAAGCAGGGCATGCAGGGCATGGCCAAGAGCGAGCTGCCGCAGATGCGCGACGTCATGGCCGCCGGCTGGCACTTCCTGCTGCCCCTGGCGGTGCTGATCTGGCTGCTGGCGATGAGCATGTCGCCCATGCGTGTGGGCTACTACGCGGTGCTCACCATGCTCGCCGTGGCGGTACTGCGCTTCGCCGTGTGGTTCCTCTTCGTGGCGCCGAAACAGGGGCAGCCGGTGACCGGTGCCACGCTGCGCCACGCCGTGCGCACCGGCCTGGCCAAGCTGGTCGGCGGGCTGGAACTCGGGGCGCGCAACGCCGTGGCGGTCTCCATGGCCTGCGCCGTGGCCGGGATCATCGTCGGCGTGGTGGGGCTCACCGGCCTGGGGCTCAAGTTCTCCTCCATGATGCTCGCCTTCTCCGGCGGCAACCTGCTGCTCGCCCTGGTGATGGTGCTGCTGGCGAGCCTGGTACTGGGCATGGGCCTGCCGGTCACCGCCAGCTACATCGTGCTGATCGTGCTGGTCGGCCCGGCGCTGACCAACGAGTTCGGCGTGCCGCTGCTGATCGCCCACCTGGTGGTGTTCTGGTACTCCCAGGACTCCAACGTCACCCCGCCGATCGCGCTCGCCGGTTTCGCCGGGGCGGCGATCGCCGGCGCCAAGCCCATGGACACCGGCTTCCAGGCGTGGAAGTTCGCCAAGGGGCTCTACCTCATCCCGGTGTTCATGGTCTACAACCCCGAGATCATCATGGGCGGGCCGCTGCCGGTGGTGGTGTGGAACGTGCTGCTCGCCTTCCTGGCGCTGGCGGCCTTCGCGACCGCCCTGGAGGGCTATCTCTTCACGCGCATGTCGTGGCTCCTGCGCGCCGTGCTGCTGCCCGCCATCGTGGCGGTCTTCTACCCCCACCTGATGGTGGAGGCGGGCGGGGCTGCGGTGATGGTGCTGGCGCTGGCCGGCAACTGGCTGGCGAGCCGTCGCGAGGCGCGCGCCGCCCCGGGTTGAGCGGGGCTGCCCGACTGGTCAAGATGACGGCGCCGAGAGGCGCCGTTAGAATATCTGCCCTTCGCTTTCTGCCGACACACTTTTTCTTCTGCCGACACACTTCGGGAGCCGCAGATGTCGACCTCCAATCAGGCGCCGCGCGTTGGCGTGATCATGGGTTCCAAGTCCGACTGGCCGGTCATGGAGCACGCCGTGGCGATGCTCGAGCGCCTGGGTGTGCCCTGCGAGACGCGGGTGGTATCGGCCCACCGCACCCCGGACCTGCTGTTCGACTACGCCAAGTCCGCCGCCGGGCGCGGCCTCCAGGTGATCGTGGCCGGTGCCGGCGGCGCCGCGCACCTGCCCGGCATGGTCGCCTCGCAGACGGCCCTGCCGGTGCTTGGCGTGCCGGTGGAGTCCAAGGCGCTCAAGGGGCTCGACTCGCTGCTCTCCATCGTGCAGATGCCCGGCGGCATCGCCGTGGGCACCCTGGCCATCGGCAAGGCCGGGGCCACCAACGCGGGGCTGCTGGCGGCGCAGATCGTCGGCCTGCAGGATGACGGCGTGCGTGCCGCCGTGGAGGCCTTCCGCGCCGAGCAGACCCGGACGGTGCTCGACAACCCCGACCCGCGCCCCGAGGCCGAATGAGCCAGCGAGAGGAGACTGCGACATGAACATCGGCGTACTGGGAGCCGGCCAACTGGGCCGCATGCTGGCGCTCGCCGGCTATCCACTGGCCAACCGCTTTACCTTCCTGGACACCACCGGCCACCCCAGCGCCGGGATCGGCGATGTCATGGTGTACACGGATCAACACCATCTTCTCGACGACTTCCTGGCCAAGGTCGACCTGGTCACCTACGAGTTCGAGCACCTGCCGGTGGCGCTGGTACAGGCCATCGAGGAGCGCAAGCCGGTCTATCCCTCCAGCGAGGCGATCCGCGTGTGCCAGAACCGCGCCGAGGAGAAGGCGCTGTTCGACCGCCTGGGCATTCCCACCCCGGCCTACCGCCTGGTGGAGCACGCCGACGAGCTGGAGGCGGCGGCCCGCGAGCTGGGCTGCCCGGTGGTGGCCAAGTCGGTCACCGAGGGCTACGACGGCAAGGGCCAGGCGGTGATCCGCGACCCGGCCGAGGCTCATGATGCCTGGCGGGCGATCGGCCACCCGCGGCTGATCGTCGAGGCCTTCGTCGACTTCGTGCGCGAGGTGTCGATCATCGCCGTGCGCGGCCGCGACGGCGAGGTGGTCTTCTACCCCATGGCCGAGAACGTCCACGTCGACGGCATCCTGCGCTACTCGCTGGCGCCCCTGCCGGACCTGGACGACGCCGTGCAGCAGACCGCCGATGACTATATCCGCGCGCTGCTCGACGAGCTCGACTACGTCGGCGTACTGACCCTCGAGCTGTTCCAGACCCGCGACGGCGGCCTGCTCGCCAACGAGATGGCCCCGCGGGTGCACAACTCCGGCCACTGGACCATCGACGGCGCGGTGACCAGCCAGTTCGAGAACCACCTGCGCGCCATCCAGGGCCTGCCACTGGGCGACACCGCGGCGCGGATGCCCACCTGCATGGTCAACGTGATCGGCCGCGAAGGCGATGCCGCCGAGCTGCTGGCGCTGCCCGACGCCCACCTGCACCGCTACGACAAGAGCGAACGCCCCGGCCGCAAGCTGGCCCACGTCAACCTGCTGGCGCCGACCCACGCCGAACTGCTCGACCGGGTGCGCGCCTGTGCGGCGCTGCTGCCCGAGGCCCCGGCGCCGACCTTCAGCTTCGAATAGCCGGGCCGCGACGGACGCGACAGCGCCGCATCGACGACGAAGGCCTCGCATTGCGAGGCCTTCGCGGTTTTCGGGATGAGCGTGCCGGTGGCCGTCAGCCACCGCTGCCGGCGCGGTGCCGCCGGCGATAGCCCAGCACGGCGGCCCCCAGCGCGATCAGCAGCATCACCGCCACGGCCCAGGTGGGCGCGTAGAAGGTGGTGTAGACCTCCCAGCCGGTGAGGCGCAGCAGCTCGGAGAAGGCGGTGGGGGCGCCGGCCAGGTGGCCGCCCAGGGTGCCGGTGGCGGCGAACAGCAGCGCACCGACGAGCGCGAGGATCACCAGCGCCCAGCGCCGCGCCCCGTCGAACGCGGCCGGGCCGGCGCGCCACACCAGCACGGCGAGCAGGGCATAGACCCCCAGCGACCAGAGCGCCATCAGCAGGTGATTGCGCGCCAGGGGGCTGTGGAGGGTCGCCTCCAGCGACCAGACCAGAAAGCCGCTGACGATGGCCGCGATGGCGCCGAGCAGGCTGAGCGCCAGCACCGGCAGCAGGGCGGCCCGGCTCAGCTCGGCCAGGCGCCCGGACAGCAGGGCGCCGACCAGGACCATCAGCGTGGCCAGGGCCCAGAAGGCTTCCGGGAAGTGGACGAGCATGTGGTGCAGGCCGGTCATGGGCGGTCTCCCTGGCGAGCGGGTGTGAAGGCGGGCAGCAGGGCCAGGCCCACGCCGAGCATGACCAGCAGGCCGGCGATCAGGGTCAGGCGCCACTGGGCGATGATGGCGTCGTTGAACTCCATCTCCACGCCGTAGTGTGCCAGCTGCGCCTCGCTGTGACGGGCGCGCACCGGGGTGCCCGCGGCGATGGCCTCGGCGCCCGCATGGGCGCGGCTGACGAGCAGCGGCCAGTCGACCTGGCCGGGGTAGAAGAGCGTCATTTCGTACCATGCCTCGCCCCAGTCCGGCGACGCGCCGTCGAAGGCCGTGGCGCGGATGTCCGCGTCGCGTCCCAGCCCCAGGCTGTGGGGCAGGGAGACATAGTGCCAGCGGCTGCCGGTGGCATTGCGGTGCACGGCGATGCCAATGTCGTAACGGCCCTGCTCGCGGAACACCTTGTCGTCCGAGGGGTTGCCGGTGTCCAGGTCGCGCACCAGGGTCACGTCCCAGTAGCCGTCCGCCCAGCGGGCCTCGCCGTCGACGGCGATGCTGCCCCGCGACCCCTGCGGCTCGCGCAGCAGACGGCGGGGAATGACATCGCCCTCCTGCCAGTCGTGGTCCGGATCGAAATCGGTGGCCAGGGCCTCGGAGAGATAGTAGAGCCCCTCGAAGTCGGCCTGGCCCGATTCGACATCCTCCCAGCGCAGGGCGTGCCGGCCGGTGGTTTCCGGGTCGAACATCCAGCGTGGCTGTGCGCTGTCGCCGTCCCAGTTGGTGGTGTAGGGCCCGCTGCCCGCGTCGCCGAAGCGGAACTCGCCGACCCACTGGTCGTCGGAGGCGCCGATGGGGTTGGCGCGTCCCGCGCGCCAGTGCCACAGGTCGAGGAAGTAGCCCGCTTCGCGCTGGGCGGCGAGCGTCTCGGCATCGACCACGCTGCGCCAGTCGTCCTGGTCGCTACGGGTCTGCGGCAGATACTTGCGTACGTCGCTGGCGCCGAGCGTGCCGCCGAGATGGGGGTGCGCCGAGACCTCGTCGGGGCTCGCCTCGTCGCTGAAGAAGCGCATCCGGTCGCCGACGGTGACGTAGCCCCCGTAGCGGCCGAATTCCGGCACCCCGCCGTCGTCCACCAGCATGGTGACCCGGTCCTCGTAGACGCCCTGCGGCTGCGGCCCGGCGACGCTGCTGCCGTAGCGTACCCAGTCGCCATCCTCGAAGCGCAGCATGTCGTGGTAGATGTGCGGCCGTTCGGCGGGCCAGCGATAGCGAAAGAAGATTCGCGTGTCGTCGTAGGCGGCCTGTACCTGCAGCGGCAGGGTCAGGGCGTCGGGAATCCAGATGTTGCGCTCGACATCGTTGCCGACCACCCCGCTGCCCTGGGTCAGCCAGGCCACGCCGAGGGCGAGCGGCAGGCCGAGTGCCAGCCAGGGACGTGCGTCGTTGCCAGTCGTTGCCATGGGGCCCACCCCTGTCGCGAAGGGTTGCCCTCAGTGTGGTCCCCATGGCGTATCCTGCGTTGACGCAAGTCAAGAAGTACGACGCGGCGTCGTAGCGCCTTCAACCGAGGCCCCACACCCCCAGCGCCATCAGGGCGAAGTGGCCGGGGTACCAGGCGAGCCACAGCCAGCGTGGCATGGCCAGGGGCACGACGGGGGTGAGGCGGTGGGCACCGGCGGCCAGGCCCAGCACGGCCAGGCAGGTGGCCACGGCAAACGACTTGGCGAGGTCGCTGCTGTTGAGCAGCCCGGTCACCACCAGCGCCGGGGTGGCGCAGGCCACCGCGACGAGTCGCTGGGCGAGGGCCTCCCCGGTGTGGTGGAGGTGGTGCATGGCGAGCATGAACAGCGGGATCAGCAGCAGCCCCTCGTGACCGTACTCGACCCAACTGCCCAGCCACTGCCAGGCGACCAGCGACCCCAGCGCGGCCAGCACCAGCCAGGGGGTGCCGAGGTCCCCTCGCCGGTGGCGCTCCAGCAGGGCGTGCGCCATGGCCCCCCAGCTCAGCCCCAGGGAGAGGGTGAAGCAGACGTTGAGGATGAGGGCGTCGGAGGCGCGAGGCATCAGCATGTAGGGCAGCTGGGCGACCAGGCCGATCACCAGGATGCGCCGCGCGTAGCGCAGCGGGTTGCGGGTATTGAACAGCCCGTGCCAGGCGACCATGGCGGCAAACAGCGGAAAGGCGATGCGTCCGAGGGACGAGCCCGCCCAGTCCAGCGGCCAGCCGCCGGGCAGCACGTAACGGGTCAGGTGGTCGAGGGTCATGGTGGCGAGCGCCAGCCACTGCCCCCAGCCGGTCCAGGTGGAGGCGGGGCGTGACGGGGCGGTCGCGGGGCGTGGGATCGTGGGGCTCGAGGCGTACATCCTGTCCTCCTGGGTCTTCCCGATGACGATAGCGACGCGTTGACCGGCGCCCGTCCGCCGGGGTTCCCTGTTGCCATCGGGCGACAGCGGCTGGACTCGGGACCTGTGTGCGCCTGCTGTGGGAGGCCGGCACGCCGCGGGCGGGGTAGACTGGAGCGTCACCCACGTCACCCACGTCACCCACGTCACCGAGGGAGCGGGATGCGACACGGCTTCGGCTTCGACCTGCGCAGCATGGAAATCTTCGTCGAGACCCTGGAGCGGGGCAGCCAGACCGCCGCTGCCCGCCACCTGGGGGTCAAGCAATCCTCGGTCTCCCAGAGTCTGGCGAACCTCGAGGAAGCCTTGGGCGTGGTCCTGCTCGATCGCCACTCGCGCCCCCTGGAGCCCACCGGCGCCGGACGCTTCTTCTATGACCGGGCCAAGCGGCTGCTCGCAGAAGCGCGCACCACCCGGCGCGAGCTCCAGGCCGGCGCCTTCGGCCAGCTGCACCAGGTGCGCATGGCGCTGGTCGACTCCCTGGCCACCGCCGTCGGTCAGCCGCTGCTCGAGGTGATCCGCCGGCACACCGCCGACTACACCCTGACCACCGGGCTCTCCCACATGCACGGTCATGCGCTGCTGACCCGGCACGTGGACATCATCCTCTCCGACGATCGCCTGGAGAGCTACGACGGCCTGGAGCGCCACGCCGTGCTCGGCGAGCCCTTCGTGATGGTGCTGCCCGCCGACTGGGACGGCCCGGTGGACAACCTGCGCCGGCTGACCCGGCGGCTGGACTTCGTGCGCTACACCCCCCAGGCGCTGATCGGTCAGGCCATCGAGGGCCACCTGCGTCTCAATGATCTGGAACTGCCGGGCCGGCTGCACCTGGACAACACCTATGCCGTGCTGAGCCTGGTCGCCGGCGGCGCCGGCTGGACCATCACCACGCCGCTGTGCCTCTACCAGGTGGGGCTGGATCAGCTGGCCGTGCGTGTCGTTCCCCTGCCCATCGAGCCCCTGCGCCGCGACCTGACCCTGGTGGCCCGTCGCGACGAGCTTGGCGGCCTGCCCGCCCGACTCGCTCGGGACAGTCGCCGCCTGCTGGAGCGCCGCTTCCTCGGCGAGTTGCAGCGCCACCTGCCCTGGGTGGTGCCCGAGATCCGGGGACTCTGATCCCGCACCGTTCCGGGGCTGAAGGGCCCTGGGGCGCACTCTGGACGCGCACTATCGATTTTACCTATAGCCGGACCGTCGGCCGGGCCGATGCTGTTTGCCGCCCACGATCGCGGGGTACCACACTGGCCCAGGCTCGTGGCAATTCCCGCTCGGCCGGGCCGCGACCCGGTCGTCCCAGACAATGACAAGAAGCCGGAGGGAGACTTCGATGAGCACTTCCCGCACCTCCTCGGTGGACTACGAGTCCGTCGACACGACCTACCTCGAGAAACGCAAGCTGAAGAAGGGCGCGGCGGGCTGGATCCTACTGGCCAGTCTCGGCGTGTCCTACGTGATCTCCGGCGACTATGCCGGCTGGAACTTCGGCCTGGCTGCCGGTGGCTTCGGCGGCATGCTGGTGGCCACCGTGCTGATGGCGCTGATGTACACCGCCATGGTGCTGTCGATCGCCGAGCTGTCCTCCTCGCTGCCCACCGCCGGGGGCGGCTACAGCTTCGCGCGCCGTGCCCTGGGCCCCTGGGGCGGCTACATCACCGGCACCGCCATCCTGCTGGAGTACGCCATCGCCCCGGCGGCCATCGCCATCTTCATCGGCGGCTACGTCAATGAGCTGATCGGTCTCAACGGGCCGCTGGTCTATGCCGCCTTCTACGCCCTCTTCGTCGGCATCCACCTGTGGGGCGCCGGCGAGGCACTGAAGATCATGATGGGCATCACGGCGCTGGCGGTGGTGGCCATCCTGGTCTTCGTGGTCGGCATGCTGCCGCACTTCAGCGTCGCCAACCTCTTCGACATCGCGCCCAGCGCCGGCGCGGTGGGGGCCTCGGCCTTCCTGCCCGAGGGCGTCATGGGCATCTGGGGGGCGCTGCCCTTCGCCATCTGGCTGTTCCTGGCCGTCGAGGGCGTGCCCCTGGCCGCCGAGGAGGCCGGCGACCCGGGGCGCGACATGCCGCGGGGCATCATCACCGCCATGCTGGTGCTGCTGGTGTTCGCCGCCTGCGTGCTGCTGCTGGCCCCCGGCGGCGCCGGGGCGGCGGCCATGAGCGAGCACGCCGCGCCCCTGGTCGGTGCCCTGCAGGCGGTCTACGGCCGCGATTCCTGGGCGGCCGGCTTCGTCAACCTGGTGGGCCTGGCCGGGCTGATCGCCTCCTTCTTCTCGATCATCTATGGCTACTCGCGCCAGACCTTCGCGCTGTCCCGGGCCGGCTACCTGCCGCGCTGGCTGTCGGTCACCGGCGAGCGCAAGGTGCCCTACCTGGCACTGGTCGTGCCCGGCGTGATCGGCTTTTTGCTGTCGCTGACCGGCAAGGGCGACCTGATGATCACCATGGCGGTGTTCGGCGCCACCATCTCCTACGCGATGATGACCCTGTCGCACCTCCTGCTGCGCCGCCGCGAGCCGGAGCTCGAACGGCCCTACCGCACCCCCGGCGGCACCCTGACCTCGGGCGTGGCCTTCGTCCTGGCCATCGTCGCCTTCCTCTCCACCTTCGTGGTCAGTGTCGAGGCGGCGCTGTGGTCGGCGGTGTTCTACGCCGTGATGCTCGCCTACTTCGGCCTCTACAGCCGTCACCACCTGGTGGCCCAGGCGCCGGAGGAGGAGTTCGAGGCCATCGCCCGCGCCGAGCAGGAGCTGGCGGATGAAACCGCGCCGGATGCGGTCTAACCGGGCAACCACCCGACACGCCGGGCCCAGGGAGTGGCCCGGCGGCGACTCCGACAACAACAGAGCCAACGAGGAACCCACGATGAGCGGAATGCAGGCCAGAGAGATCAAGACCGCGGAGGATGCCCGGCGCATCGTCGAGGCGCGCGGCCTCAGTCACGTCAAGGTGGGCATGTTCGACATGGACGGCGTGATGCTCGGCAAGTACATGCAGCGCGAGAAGTTCTTCTCGGCCCTGGAGGAGGGTTTCGCCTTCTGCGACGTGGTGCTGGGCTGGGACAGCAAGGACGAGCTCTACGACAACGTCGCCTTCACCGGCTGGCACACCGGCTATCCCGACGCCCCGCTGCGGGTCGTCCCGGAGAGTTGCCGGGAGCTGCCCAGCGAGGGCGACGGCATGCTGCTGTTCCTGGCCGACTTCGCCGGCCCCGCCGGCGACATCTGCCCACGGGGGCTGCTCAAGCGGGTGCTCGGGCGGGGCCGCGAGATGGGCTATGACGCCTTCGGCTCCCTGGAGTACGAGTTCTTCCTGTTCCAGGAGACCCCCGAGTCGGTGCGCGAGAAGGGCTTTCGCAACCTGAGGCCGCTGACCCCGGACATGATGGGCTACTCCATGCTCAGAAGCTCGGTGCACAGCGAGCTCTACCACGAGTTGCTGGCGCTGGCCGAGACCATGGACTTCCCCATCGAGGGCCTGCACACCGAGACCGGCCCGGGCGTGCTCGAGGCGGCCATCGCCGTGGACGATGCCCTGGCCGCCGGCGACAAGGGCGCGCTGTTCAAGACCTTCACCAAGGTCTGGGCCCAGCGCCGCGGCCTGATGGCCACCTTCATGGCCAAGTGGTCGCCGGACTACCCGGGGCAGAGCGGCCATATCCACCTCTCGCTGCGTGAGCGCGACTCGGGCCGGTCGGCCTTCTTCGATGCCGACAAGCCCTATCGGATGAGCGATGTCCAGCGTCACTTCGTGGCCGGTCAGCAGCAGCTGATGCCGGAGTTTCTGGCCATGTTCGCGCCCACCATCAACAGCTACACCCGGCTGATCCCCGGCTTCTGGGCGCCCACCGAGGCCACCTGGGGCGTGGAGAACCGCACCACGGCCCTGCGGGTGATCCCCGGCAGCGACAAGTCCCAGCGGGTCGAGTACCGCCTGGGCAGTGCCGACGCCAACCCCTACCTGGCGCTGGCCGCCGCCATCGGCGCCGGCCTCTACGGCATCGAGCAGCGCCTGGAGCCCGACGAGCCGGTCAAGGGCAACGCCTACGAGCTGGATCACCCCGCCCACCAGGCGCTGCCCCCCACCCTCTGGGAGGCCGCCCAGCGGCTCCGGGCCTCCGAAGCGGCCCGGACGCTGTTCGGAGATGCCTTCGTCGAGCACTTCGCCGCCACCCGGGAGTGGGAGGAGCGGCAGTTCCGGCGGCATATCACGGATTGGGAGTTGGATCGCTACTTCGAAATCATCTAGGCGACGAGCGGCGCCGGGGATGGATCGTAGCGGGGGTCTTCTTCCAGGGATGGAAGAAGTAGCGTCCAGGGAGGGATTCACAGCGCCCCCGCGAAGATCTGTCGCCGGATCAGCCGCGGTACATCACCCATGCGATCCCCCTGATTCTTGGCAGTGATACGAGAGGACCGACAAGGTATGACGATACAACAGACGATTTCCCCGGTGGACGGCTCGGTCTATGTCGAGCGCGAGCTGGCCGACCCGGCCCGGGTGGAGGCGACCCTGGCGCGGGCGGTGGCGGCCCAGCGGGCCTGGCGCGAGACGCCGCTCGGCCAGCGCGCCCGTTACTGCTCGGCGATGGTCGACGCCATCGTCGCCCGCCGCGACGCCCTGGCCGAGGAGCTGACCTGGCAGATGGGCCGGCCGATCGCCGCCGGCGGCGGCGAGATCGCCGGCTTCGAGGAGCGCGCCCGGGGCATGATCGGCCTGGCCGAGGGCGCCCTGGCCCCCATCGTGTTGCCCGACAAGCCCGGCTTCACCCGCTACATCACCCGCGAGCCCCTGGGCGTGTCCTTCATCGTCGCGCCCTGGAACTTTCCCTTCATGACCGCGGTGAACGCCATCGTCCCGGCCTTGATGGCCGGCAATGCGGTGATCCTCAAGCATTCGGCCCAGACCCCGCTGTGCGCGGAGCGCCTCCAGGAGGCCTTCGATGCGGCCGGCCTGCCCGCGGGCGTCTTTCAGCACCTGCACCTGTCCCATGCGGCCACCGAGGCGCTGATTCGCGACCCGCGCATCGACCACGTCTCCTTCACCGGCTCGGTGGGCGGCGGCGAGATGGTCGAGCGCAACGCCGCCGGGCGCTTCATCGCCACCGGCCTGGAACTGGGCGGCAAGGATCCGGCCTATGTGCGCGCCGACGCCGACCTGGACACCGCCGTGCCCGGGGTCATGGACGGGGCCTTCTTCAACTCGGGGCAGAGCTGCTGCGGCATCGAGCGGATCTACGTGCACCGCGAGATCTTCGACGCCTTCGTCGAGCGGGCGGTGGCCTGGGTCCGTGAGCTGCGCCTGGGCAATCCCACCGACCCGGCGACGACCCTGGGCCCGCTGGTCAAGCCCGCCGCCGCGGATTTCGTGCGCGGCCAGGTCGAGGCGGCCGTGGCCGCCGGCGCCAAGGCCTGGATCGACCCCGGCGACTACCCGCTCTCGCGGCCGGGCAGCGCCTATCTGGCCCCCCAGGTGTTGACCGGGGTGGACCATTCCATGCGAGTCATGCGCGAGGAGAGCTTCGGCCCGGTGGTGGGCATCATGCCGGTGGCCGACGACGACGAGGCCGTGGCCCTGATGAACGACAGCGACTTCGGCCTCACCGCGGCACTCTTCACCCGCGACATCGCCGTCGGCGAGGCGCTGGCTCGGCGCCTGGAGGCGGGCACGGTGTTCACCAACCGCTGCGACTACCTGGACCCGGAGTTGGCCTGGACCGGCGTCAAGCAGTCCGGCCGGGGCTGCTCGCTGTCCCGGCTCGGGTACGAGACCCTGACTCGGCCCAAGTCCTTCCATCTCAAGCACGCCTGATCGAGGAGCCCCCATGAGTGACATGGACCTTTCTGCCTTCACCACGGGCTGGAACTATCCCGCCCGGATCCTCACCGGCGTGGGGCGGGCCCGGGAGCTGCCGGCGGCCTGCCGGGCGCTGGGCATGCGCGCGCCCCTGCTGATCACCGACCCGGGGCTGGCCGGCCTGCCCATGGTCCGGGCGCTGGTGGACGCCTGCGCCGAGGCCGGCCTGCGCATCGCCGTGTTCAGCGACATCAAGGGCAACCCCACCGGCGCCAACGTCGCCGCCGGGGTGGCGGCCTTCCGCGAGGGCGGCCACGACGGGGTGATCGCCTTCGGCGGCGGCTCCGGCCTGGACGCCGCCAAGGCGGTGGCACTGATGGCCCGCCAGCGTGACGACCTCTCGCTGTGGGCGCTGGAGGACGTCGGCGACAACTGGCGGCACGCCGACGGCGAGGCGGTGGTCCCGGTGGTGGCGGTGCCCACCACCGCCGGTACCGGCTCGGAGGTGGGCCGCGCTTCGGTGATCACCGACGAGGCCGCCCACGTCAAGCGCATCATCTTCCACCCGGCCATGGTGCCGGCCACGGTGATCCTCGACCCCGGGCTGACCACCGGCCTGCCGCCGGCGATTACCGCGGCCACCGGCATGGACGCCCTGTCCCACTGCCTGGAGGCCTGGTGCTCGCCCAACTACCATCCCATGGCCGAAGGCATCGCCGTGGAGGGCATGCGCCGCATCCGCGACCACCTGCTCCGGGCCTACCGGGACGGCGGCGACCTCGAGGCGCGCATGAACATGCTGGTCGCCTCGATGATGGGCGCCACCGCCTTCCAGCGGGGGCTCGGCGGCATGCACGCCCTGGCCCATCCCCTGGGCGCCCTCTACGACGCCCACCACGGGACGCTCAATGCGGTGCTGATGCCCTATGTGCTGCGCGCCAACGAGCGGGCCATCGGCGAGCCCATGGTGCGCCTGGGCCGCTACCTCGACCTGCGCCAGCCGGGCACCGGCGCGGTCATCGACTGGGTGCTCGACCTGCGTGAGCGCCTGGGCATTCCCCACACCCTGGCCGACCTGGACATCGGCACCGACCGAGCCGACAAGGTGGGACAGATGGCCGTCGCCGACCCGTCCTCGGGCTCCAACCCCATCGCCTTCTCGGCCGGCCAGTACCGGGACATCTTCGTCCGGGCCGTCGAGGGGCGCCTGTAACCTGCCTAAGGAGACGGGCCGATGCGGATCGGACTGCTGCAATGCGACGACGTGGCGCCGGAGCTGCGCGAGCGCCACGGCAACTACCCGGCGATGTTCGAGCGGCTGTTCACCGCGGTGGACCCGACCCTCGAGTTCCGGGTCTGGCGCTGCCTGGACGGGGAGATCCCCGACGACCCGGAGGCGGTGGACGCCTGGCTGACCACCGGCTCCAGGTTCGGCGTCAACGACGGTCTGGCCTGGGTGGCCGACCTCGAGGCCTTCGTGCGCCAGCTCTGGGCGGCTGGCAAGCCCCTGGTGGGCATCTGCTTCGGTCATCAGCTGATCGCCAGGGCGTTGGGCGGCGAGGTGGTCAAGAGTCCTCGGGGCTGGGGCGTGGGCATGTCCTTCAACCGGGTGACCGGCCGCGCCGACTGGATGGAACCCTGGCAGGAGGGCCTGGACCTGGTGGTCAGCCACCAGGACCAGGTGGTGACGCCCCCGGAGAGGGCCCGGGTGCTGGCCGGCAGCGACTTCTGCCCCGTCTACCTGATGCAGGTGGGCGAGACCTTCCTCGGCATCCAGGGCCATCCGGAGTTTGCCAAGCCCTACTCGGCGGACCTGATGGCCCTGCGCCGCGACCAGGTCGGCCCCGAGCGGGTCCGCGAGGGCCTCGCCTCGCTGCATGCCCCGGTGGACGATGCGCTGATGGCGCGCTGGATCCTCGCGTTCCTGCGGCGCGCCCTGGACGCTCGCGCCCCGGCCTGATCCCGGTCGCGCCCGGCCGGCGTCAGGCTTGTCGAGGCCGCAGCGTCGGTCCACCCTAGGGCCATGGCCGAGGAGTGTTCGCGAGGTCGCGAGCCGGCCGATCAGGGAGGAGCCGGCGCGTGGAGTCGTCGATGACCGAGTTCGGGCCGGCGTCGGCCGGCCTGATCCTGTTGGGCGGGATCCTGTCCCTGAGTATCTTCGCCGATGCGGTGGCGAGCCGGACCCGGCTGCCGCGCATCTCGCTGCTGGTGGTGGTGGGCGTCGGCGTGGCGGTGGTCCAGCAGCTGATGCTCGAGTCGCCCGGTGCGCGGCCGCTGGCCGGCCTCGGCGAGCCGTTGATCCAGGTGGCGCTGGTGATGGTGGCCTTCCTGCTGGGCGGCGAGTTGACCTGGGAACGCCTGCGCACCACCGGGCCGCTGATCCTGATCGTCTCGCTGTCGGTGATCGGGGTGGGGGCGTTGGTCGTCGGCGCGGGACTGTGGCTGCTCGGCTTTCCCCTGGCGGTGGCGGTGAGCCTGGCCGCCATCTCCGTGGCCACCGACCCGGCGGCCGTGCACGAAACGGTGCACGAGAGCGGTGATACGCGGCTGCGTGCGCGGCTGCTGATGGCCATCGTGGCCATCGACGACGGCTGGGGGGTGCTCGCCTTCGGCCTGGCCATGGCGCTGCTCGGCTGGTGGCTCTCCGGCGACGGCAGCACGGCGCTGCTGCTCGCCGGCTGGGAACTGGGCGGGGCGGCGCTGCTCGGCGCCGCCGTGGGGCTGCCGGCCGCCTGGCTCACCGGCCGGCTGCGCCCGGGGGAACCCACCCAGGTCGAGGCCATCGCGCTGATCCTGCTGCTCGCCGGCCTGGCCGACTGGCTCGGTGTCTCGGCCCTGCTCGCCGCCATGGTGGCCGGTACCCTGGTGGCCAACCTCTCGCGTCACCACACCCGCTCGTTCAACGAGATCGAGCACATCGAGTGGCCCTTCCTGGTGTTCTTCTTCGTGCTCTCCGGAGCCAGCGTCGACCTGGCGCGGCTCGACGATGCCCTGGGCATGACGCTGGCCTACCTGCTGCTGCGCCTGGGGGGACGCTACCTGGGCGGGCGGCTCGCCGTGCGCCTGGCCCGCGAGCGCCAGGCCGAGCTGCCCCGCGACATCGGCCTGGCGCTCACTCCCCAGGCCGGGGTGGCGATGGGCATGGCCCTGCTCGCCGCCGAACGCTTTCCCCAGCACGGGCCCGAACTGATCGCCGTCGTGGTCGCCTCCACGGTGCTCTTCGAGGTGGTGGGGCCATTGCTGGTGCGCCGCGTCCTGCGCTGAGAGGGTATTTACAAACTACTGCGCTAGGCCATGCTGCGTTGAAATCACCCTTAAAATGCTCATTTACAAACACGTAAACTGCGCTTTTTCGGCTGATTTCGCCTTGCCTGGCCGTCGCTCGTGACGTTTGTAAACACCCTCTGCGCTGGCCGTCACGGCCGGGCGGGCTGCGGGGCCGGCCGGTCCGTGCCGGCGGCGGCCGTGTCGCGCCGTCGCGGCGGGCCGCCACCGAGCAGGCGCAGGCCGTTGGCGACCACCAGGAGGCTGGCGCCCATGTCGGCGAATACCGCCATCCACAGGGTGGCGTGACCGCTGAAGGCGAGCGCGAAGAACACCGCCTTGATGCCGAGCGCCAGCACGATGTTCTGCATCAGTATCCGGCGGGTGGTGCGCGAGAGGTCGAGAAAGCCGACCAGGCGCCGCGGGTCGTCGTCCATCAGCGCCACGTCGGCGGTCTCGATGGCCGCATCGCTGCCGGCGGCGCCCATGGCGAAGCCGATGTCGGCGCGCGCCAGCGCCGGGGCGTCGTTGATGCCGTCGCCGACCATGCCCACGGGGCCCTGGGCGGCGCGCGCCTCGATCATCGCCAGTTTCTCCTCTGGCAGCAGGGCGCCGTGCGCCTCGTCGATGCCGGCGGCGCTCGCGATGGTGGCGACGCTGGCCGGGTTGTCGCCGCTGAGCATCAGCGTCTTCACGCCGCGCGCGTGCAGGGCGTCGACGGCGGCGCGGCTCGTCGTGCGCAACGGGTCGGCGACCGCGAAGAGCGCCAGCGGCCTGTCCGCCTCGCCGAGCAGCACCACCGTCTCGCCGCGCGCCTCACGCTCGGCGAGCCGGGCGGCCAGGGCGTCGTCCAGGGGGGCGTGGGCTTCCAGCAGACGGCGGTTGCCGAGCCACACCAGGCGACCCTCCCGGGAGGCGACGATGCCTTGGCCGGGCCGCTCGTTGACCTCGCCGACCTCGAGCGGGGCAATGCCGTCCGCCTCGGCGGCCGCGGCGATGGCGGCCGAGACGGGGTGGCCGGAGCGCGCGGCGAGCCCCGCCGCCAGGGCGCGCAGCCGTTGCCGTGCCGGGCCGTCCGCGGCCGCGTCGAGGGCCGCCCAGTGGCACTGTACCGGCTCGCCGCGGGTCAGGGTGCCGGTCTTGTCGAAGGCCAGCCAGGCCAGGCGGTGGC
The DNA here is from genome assembly GCA_004551485.1 of Billgrantia azerbaijanica. Lineage (GTDB taxonomy): Bacteria > Pseudomonadota > Gammaproteobacteria > Pseudomonadales > Halomonadaceae > Halomonas > Halomonas azerbaijanica. The sequence continues at coordinate 50,264 of SBLD01000011.1, forward strand.
CCTGCTCGAGGAAGGCGCCGCCCTTGATCAGGATGCCGCGCCGGGCGCCGGCGGCCAGGCCGCTGACGATGGTCACCGGCGTGGCGATCACCAGGGCGCAGGGGCAGGCGATCACCAGCAGCACCAGGCCCAGATAGACCCCGTCGAACCAGCCGACGCCGAACAGCCAGGGCCAGGTCATCGCGGCAAGCACGGCCAGAACGAACACCGCCGGGGTGTAGATCGCCGCGAAGCGGTCGATGAAGCGCTGGGTGGGGGCGCGGCTCGCCTGGGCCTGCTCCACGGCGTGGATGATGCGCGCCAGGGTGGTGTCGCCGGCGGCACGGGTGGTGCGGTAGGTGAACTCGCCGTTGCGGTTGACGCTGCCGGCGAAGACGCTCGCTCCGGGGGCCTTGTCGACCGGCAGGCTCTCGCCGGTGATGGGCGACTCGTCGAGCGTGGGGTGGCCCGTTGCCACCTCGCCGTCCAACGCCAGGCGCTCGCCGGCGCGCACCCGCACCAGGCTGCCCACGGCGACGCCGTCGGCGGGTCGGCGTTCGAAGCGGCCGTCGGGCTGGGCCACGTTGGCCGTCTCCGGGGCCAGGTCGAGCAGTTCGCGGATGGCGCGCCGCGCGCGCCCCAGCGAGCGGGCCTCGATGCGCTCGGCCAGCGTGAAGAGCACGATCACCATGGCCGCCTCGGCCCAGTGGCCGATGAGCAGGGCGCCGGCGACCGCCACGCTCATCAGGGCGTTGATGTTGAGCGTGCGGTGGCGCAGGGCGATGAAGCCCTTCTTCCAGGTGGGCAGGCCGACCAGGCCGATGGCGGCCAGCGCCAGGGCGGCGGGCAGCCAGGGGGTGAGCAGGCCGGCCCACTCGCTCGCCTCGGCGACCAGGGCGATCAGCGCCGCCGCACCCAGCTTGGCCCAGGGCTCGCGCTCGCTGGGCGGCTCGGGGCGGCGGGTGCCATCCAGGGTTTGCGCGGTCATGCCGGTGGCGGCGATGCGCCGGCGGATCGCCTCCTCGTTGGCGTCGCGGTGGTGGACGGTGAGCACGCGCCCCATGAGGTCGAACTCCAGGGTCGCGACGCCGGGCGTGCCTTCGAGCGCGCGGCGCAGCAGCCCCTCTTCGGTGGGGCAGCACATGTCGGCGATGTGCAGGCGCAGGGGGCGGGTGCCGGCAGGCGGCGCCTCGGCGGTGGCGGCTGAGCGGGACTCGTGCTCGCCGCCGCAGCTGTTGCAGGACGGTCGTGTGGTCATCTCGGGCTCCTTGCCAATGCTGCCCACATGACACACCCTGTAGTGGCTACAGGGTCAAGCGGCAACGCTGTGCTATAGCCAGTTCTTGTGCTTGAAGTACAGGTACGGTGAGATGCCGGCAATGGCCATCAGCCCGAGGGCGAAGGGGTAGCCGACGGGCCAGGACAGCTCGGGCATGACGTTGAAGTTCATGCCATAGATGCTGGCGATCATCGTGGGCGGCAGGAAGACCACGGCGGCGATCGAGAAGGTCTTGATGATCTGGTTCTGCTGGATGTTGATGAAGCCCTGGGTGGAATCCATCAGGAAGTTGATCTTGTCGAACAGGAAGGCGGTGTGGGTCATCAGCGTATCGACGTCGCGCTTGACCTCGCGGGCCGTTTCCTGGAGTTCGGCATGGCCGCGCAGGTGGCGGACCAGGAAGGACATCGAGCGCTGGCTGTCCATGAGGCACAGACGGATCTTGCCATTGCTGTCCTCGAGCTTGGCCAGTTGGTCGATGGCATCCTCGAGGTCGGCGTCCTCCTCCTCCAGCACCAGGTGGCTGATGTCCTCGAGCTTGCGGTGAACGTCCTCCAGGGTATCGGCGAGGTTTTCCACCTTTTGCTCGAAGATCGTCAGCATCAAGCTCTGCGCCGAGTCGGCTTCCACTTGGCCACTGCGGGCACGCAAGCGTAGCAGGCGGAAGTCGGCGAGCTCGGTGTCCCGGAAGGTGATCAGCCGTTCGGGCTGCAGGATGAAGGCGACGGTGGTGTTGCCGTGGCGTCCCTCGCTCTGCGACAGGAACAGCGAGTGCACGTGAATGCCGTCGGCGTCGACGAAATAGCGCGCCGATGACTCGATCTCCTCGACGTCGTCGGTGGCCGGCAGTTCATCGGCCAGGAAGGCATTGAGCCGCTTGCGCTCGTCCTCGTCGGGTTCGTGGGCATCGATCCAGGTCGCCTGGGCCAGGCGCTCGGACAGTGGCCGGGTGTCCTCGGTGACTTCCTGGATGGTCTGGCGATTGAGCTGGAAGGTGCGAATCATCGTCGTCCCTGGAGCGTCTGGTTGGATTTGCCCAGATTAGGCGTTTACGACCATCAGGCCAATCACGATGGTCGGGCCGTCCTCGCGTACCGCCTGGTGATTCACTGTTGCGGAGCACATACTCTATAGTGACTATAAGGTAGGGCGACCGGAGGCACGAGGCATGAAGATCGGCGACCTGGCTGCGGCCACCGGCTGCGCGGTGGAGACCATCCGCTACTACGAGCGCGAGGGGCTGCTGCCCGAGCCGGCGCGCAGCCGCGCCAACTACCGGCTCTACGGCGAGTCCCACGCCCAGCGGCTGCGCTTCATCCGCCACTGCCGGGCGCTGGACATGACGCTCGACGAGATCCGCACGCTGCTCGACTACCACGACCATCCGCGCCAGCCGTGCCATGCCGTCAACGGCCTGATCGACGACCACCTGGCACACGTGGAGGCGCGCATCGCCCAGCTCGAGGCGCTGCGCGAGGCCCTGGTCTCGCTGCGTTCGCGCTGTCAGGGGGCGGCCGACTCGGGGCACTGCGGCATCCTCCAGGAGCTGTCGCAGCCGCTGGCCGAGGCGGCGTTGGCGGTGCCGAGCGAGGCCAGTCACGTGCCGGGACCGCACCGCGGCGGTTGAGCGGGCAAAAAAGAGGTTCTTCGCAGATCGGCGTGAATCTGTTCTACAGGCTACATGGTGGGAGGCCGGCTCTGCCGGGCGAAGGCGCCGCAGGCGCCCTTGGGGCAGCGCTGCGCGCTGCTTCGCGAGCTAAAGCTCCCTCCCACAAAACCATTCCACGCCAGTCTGCGAAGAACTAAAAAAGAAGGCCCCCGACCGAGGGTCGGGGGCCTTCCGTGCAACGAATAGTGGGTCGTCTGGATCAGCGGCGACGACGGGCTTACTCCTCGCCAAAGTACTTGGCGTGGATCTCGTCGTAGGTGCCGTTCTCCTGGAGCGTGGCCAGCGCCTCGTTGAAGGCCTGGGCGAGTTCCTGGTCACGCTTGCGGAAGGCGATGCCGAAGCCCTCGCCGAAGTACTCCTTGGGCTCGGTGATCATCTCGCCCACCACCTTGTAATTGCCGGCCTCGCTGTCGAGCAGGGTGGACTTGCCGATCGGGAAGTCGAGGAAGACGGCGTCGAGACGGCCGGAGTCCATGTCGAGCACCATGTCGTCGGCGGTGGCGTAGCGGTTGACGTCGGCCACGTCGCCGTACATGTCGGTGACGTAGTTGTCCTGCAAGGTACCGCGCTGCACGCCGACGGTCAGGCCCTCGAGGGTCTCGTCGGAGGGCGTGCCGATCTCGACGTCGGCGGGGGCGAACCAGGCCGAGGGCGGGGTGATGTAGGGGTCGGAGAACAGCACCTGCTCGCGGCGCTGGTCGTTGATGGTCATGGAGGACATGATGGCGTCGTACTTGCGTGCCATCAGGCCAGGAATGATGCCGTCCCAGCCCTGCACGACCCACTCGCACTGGATGCCGATCTCGGCGCACAGGGCGTTGCCGAGCTCGATGTCGAAGCCGGTGAGCTCGCCCTCGGGCGTGCGGTACTCCATGGGCTCGTAGGGCACGTCGACACCGATGCGGATGTCGCGAACCTCGGCACTGGCGGTGCCGGCGATCAGGGCGGCGCCGACCAGGCCGAGGCCCAGGATCTTGTTCAGTTTCATGGTGGTATTTCTCCTGTTGCGATGGGAGCTCCCCGGAGGGTGCGACCCGTCAACCTTAGCGGATCGCCGTCCGAGTCGGGAAGGGGAACCGACGGGAAATGAAACGCCAGTTCCCAACGAACGTTTTACGCTGGTTCAGCCGCCCGCCGGTTTGAGGTGGGCGAGCAGCCGACGCTCGAGGGCGCGGAAGACATAGAGGATGGCAAAGGTCAGGCACAGGTAGATCGCTGCCACGAACAGGAAGGCCTCGAAGGGGGCGTAGAAGCGCGCGTAGACGAAGCGGGCCGCGCCGGTCAGGTCCATGATGGTGACCACGCTGGCGATGGCGCTGGCGTGCAGCATGAAGATCACCTCGTTGCCGTAGGCGGGCAGGGCGCGGCGGAAGGCGCTGGGCAGCACGATGCGTCGCATCATCAGGGCGCGCGACATGCCGTAGGCGCGCGCCGCCTCGATCTCGCCGCGCGAGGTAGCCTTGATGGCGCCGTGGAAGATCTCGGTGGTGTAGGCCGCGGTGTTGAGCGTGAAGGCGATCAGCGCCGGCACGAAGGGTTCTTCGAGAATCACCCACAGCCAGGTTTCCTGGATGCCTTCGACGAACACTACCCCGTAGTAGATCAGGTAGAGCTGCACCAGCAGCGGCGTGCCGCGAAACACGTAGGTGTAGGCGAAGATCGGCCACTTGACCCAGGGGCGTTTCGAGCCGCGGCCGATGGCCAGCGGCACGGCCGCCACCAGGCCGATCACCAGCGACAGGAACACCAGCTGCACGGTGGTCACCAGCCCCTCGCCGTAGTAGGAGAGCGTCTGCAGCGTGAAGATGCTGTTCTCGGCAAGGTATGCCTGCAGCCAGGACATGAGGGCGTCCATCACTCTGCCTCCCCGTAGCCGATGTTGTAGCGCTTCTGCAGGCGGGCGAAGGTCCACTCCGAGACGCTGGCGATCAGCAGGTAGATGATCGCCACGATCATCATGAAGGTGAACGGCTCCCGGGTGGCCTTGGAGGCCTCGGAGGCCACCCGCACCATGTCGGAGAGGCCGATCACCGACACCAGCGCCGTGGTCTTGAGCAGCACCATCCAGTTGTTGGAGATGCCGGGCAGCGCATGACGCATCATCTGCGGGAAGCGGACGCGCCGGAACACCAGCCAGGGGCCCATGCCGTAGGCGCGCCCCGCCTCGATCTGGCCGCTGTCCACGGCCAGGAAGGCGCCGCGGAAGGTCTCGCCCATGTAGGCGCCGAAGATCAGGCCGATGGTCACGACACCGGCCACGAATTCATTGATGTTGATGAAGATGTCCACATCGAACTGGTAGTAGAGCCAGTCGGTGATCATGTTGACGCCGATCTGGCCGCCGAAGAACAGCAGCATCATCAGCACCAGGTCGGGCACGCCGCGGATGATGGTGGTGTAGAGGGTGCCGATGCGGTGGGCCAGCCAACTGCGTGACATCTTGGCGCTGGCGGTGAGCAGGCCCAGCACGATGGCCAGCACCAGCGACAGCAGTGCCAGCTCGATGGTGATCAGGGCGCCTTCCAGCAGGCGTGGCCCATAGCCGTGCAGGTCGATCATGGAACTCTCCTCGATTGCCCGTCAGTGCTTGGGGGCCAGGAACTGCCGCAGGCGTTCGGAGCGCGGGTTGCCCAGCACCTCGGCGGGGGGGCCGGCCTCCTCGACCAGCCCCTGGTGCAGGTAGATCACCTGGCTCGAGACGTCGCGGGCGAAGGCCATCTCGTGGGTCACCACGATCATGGTGCGCCCCTCGGCCGCGAGGTCGCGCATGACCTTGAGCACGTCGCCCACCAGTTCCGGGTCGAGCGCCGAGGTGGGCTCGTCGAAGAGCATCACCTCCGGGTCCATGGCCAGCGCCCGGGCGATGGCACCGCGCTGCTGCTGGCCGCCGGACATCTGGGCGGGGTAGGCGTCGGCGCGCGCGGACAGCCCGACCCGCTCGAGCAGGGCGTGGGCCTCCTCGACGGCCTCCTTCTTCGGTTTGCCGAGCACGTGCACCGGGGCCTCGATGACGTTCTCCAGCAGTGTCATGTGCGCCCAGAGGTTGAAGCTCTGGAACACCATGGAGAGCTTGGCGCGCATGCGCACCACCTGCTTCCAGTCGGCCGGCTCGCGGCCGTGCCGGGTCTGCTTGAAGCGCACCTCCTCGCCGTGGACGATCAGCTCGCCCTCGTCGGGTTGTTCGAGCAGGTTCATGCAGCGCAGGAAGGTGCTCTTGCCGGAGCCGGAGGCTCCGATCAGGGTGATCACATCCCCCTTGTGGGCCTCGAGCGACAGGCCCTTGAGGACTTCGGTATCGCCGAAGCGTTTCTTGATGTTGCGAACCTCGAGCGGAATCGGGGTATCGGCCATGGGTCGGGCTCCAGGTCGGGACGAACGGGCTGGCACGAAAAGAGGGCGATTCTAGCAGGCCGACGGGGTTTCGGCAGGGGCGCTGCCGTCGCCTTCCCGGGGGCCGCGGAGAGGCTGCGCATGGCGGGTGATCATGAAATACCTCCAAGTTGTTGTTGTGTGGTCATTGATATTGCTGGATTGTACAGAAATCGCAGTTATTTTGCCTGTCCGCCGCGTTCCCCCGGCGGCGCGTCGGGGCGCACCAGCAGCGCCGCCCGGGCGCCCAGCTCGACCTCGGCGTTGGGAAAGACCACGCACAGCGGTTGCTCACCCACCGTGAAGGGCCCGGCCTCGGCGTCCTCGGCGAGGCGGGTGCCGGGGGCGAACTCGGTGAAGTTGGGCGTGTCGTCGGGAAAGCAGAGGCGGAAGTCCTGGGCCCGGCGCTTGAGTTCGTGAGCGACGCGGAAGAAGGCCAGGCGCGCCGGGTCCGCCCCGGGCGGTTCGTCGCCCGCGAGCAGCGCCGTCAGTAGCCGTCCCATGGGGGCGAGGGGGGCCAGGTCGTTGGCGCCGAAGGGGCGCACGCGGCCGAGCTCGAGGGTGAAGGCCGCCGCGCCGTGGTAGTGCTTGGCATAGTGCGAGAAGGTCCAGCTGTGCTGGTGCTGATGCAGCACGGCCTGGATGTCGGCCGCGGCCAGCCAGCGCCACTGCGCCGCGTCGACTGCGGTGGCGGCGAAGGGGCTGACCGCGAAGCGCGGGTAGCGGCTGTCGCGGATCGCCGTGTGCAGGTCGTAGTGGAGGCGGCCGAGCCCGGGATGGCGGGCAAAGAAGGCGTCCACCGCGGCCATCAGCTCGCGGGCGCGCGCCGGTTCGGCCCCCTCCTCGGCGAGGTCGCGGCGAAACAGCCGGTTGAGGTTGGTGCCCACGTAGCGCACCCCCTGACGGATCGCCTCGAGGTTGCCAAGGATCGCCAGCACCGGGGCGCCGAGGCGCAGCAGCCCCGCCTCGAGGCGGGCCAGGCTCTCGCCGAGCAGCTCGATGGGCGCGGTCTCGTTGCCGTGGATGCCCGCCGAGAGCACGCAGGCGCGCGCGGCGGGGCCGGGATGGTCGGGGATCAGCTCCAGCACGCCCGGGGCGTGGCGCACGTAGCGGCCGCCGGGTACCTCGCCCTCGCGGGGGACGGCGTCGTCGTCGGCCAGGCTGGCCTCGAGCCACTCACCCAGCATGACGGCCTCCGGCGGCCGGCTGGCGGTCGTGACAGGGCAAGCGATGAGCAATGCGGGCGGCGGGCATGCGGCGTCCCTGTGTTGTTGTGGAATGCATTGTTGTCGAATGCGTTGTTGTTGGAAGCGGCTGCAGGCAACCTTCCGGCGAGGCGTGGCGGCCCACAAGCCCCGGTGTCGGGCTGGTGAAAGCCGTGGTGCGATAGTGAAACTGACCAGCATCCTCGACGCGACTCTGACCATGGCCCAATGGGGCTGGCGGGCCGGGACGGGTAAGCTCGTGGCTGTCGCCTTGCCCACCTCGCCATGCCATGCCGGGAGTGTCTCATGTCCGATGCTACGCTCGATCTCAGCCGCCGCCTCAACGACCACTATGCCGCGCCGGATTCCGCCGGGAGCGGTCTGGTCGCGCGGCTGCGCGACGCCTTTCGCCAGGCCGGCCAGGATCCGGAGCGCCTCTCCCTGGACGCCGTCGCCGGCATCGATCAACTTCACCTGGGCGGTCGCACCGCGAGCCGCTCGCTGGCGACGCTGGGCGGGGTGAGCCCCGGCGAGCGCGTGCTCGACGTGGGCTGCGGGACCGGTGGGGCGAGCCGCCTGCTGGCCGCCGAATACGGCGCCACGGTGACGGGCGTCGACATCACCACCGCCTTCGTCGAGGTGGCGGGCTGGCTGAGCGCGGCAACCGGCTTCGACGAGCGCACGCGCTTCCTGTGTACCGATGCAGCGGCGGTGCCGCTGCCCGACGGCAGCGTCGACGTCGTGTGGTGCCAGCACGCCCTGATGAACATGCCCCAGGTACCGCGGGTGCTGGCCGAGTGGCGGCGCCTGCTGGTGCCGGGCGGACGGGTACTGCTGCACGAGGTGGTGGCCGGCGACAATGCCGAGCCGCTGGCCCTCCCGGTACCCTGGGCGCGCAGCGAGGCCACCAGCCACCTGCGCCGCCGCGAGTCGCTCGAACGCTGCCTGGTCCTGGCCGGCTTCGCGGCCGAGCAGGTGCGCGATGTCACCGAGGCGGCGTTGGCCTGGCGGCAAAGCCGCAGCGACCGCGAGAGAGGGGCGGCGCCGGCAGCGGCACAGAACCTGCCTGGCCCGGCGCTGCTCTTCGGCGACGACTTCCCGCTCATGGGGCGCAACCTGCGCGACAACCTGGCGGCCGGCAAGGTGCGCATCCTCGAGGGCGTGTGGCAGCGTCGATGACAGCGAAACCCGCCGACGGCACCATCGCCGCCCGTCTCGCCGTCTGAGCGCCGCGGCGTTCGCCGGTTGTACCGCAAGGCCCCACCCGGACCATCCGTTCGGGTGGGGCCTTGGTGCGTCGGGCCGTCTCCTTATCCCGCGATGCGCTCGGCGATGGCCCGCCCCAGGCGCTCGGTGGTGCCTCGGCCGCGCAGGTCGGGGGTGAGCACCGCGTGGTCGCCCTCGGCGAGCACCGCCTCGAAGGCGGCCACGATGGCGTCGGCGGCCTCCTTGTAGCCCAAGTGCTCGAGCAGCATGGCACCGGACCAGACCTGGCCGATGGGGTTGGCGATGCCCTGGCCGGCGATGTCCGGGGCACTGCCGTGCACCGGCTCGAAGAGGCTCGGGAAGGTGCCGTCGGGGTTGATGTTGGCCGAGGGCGCCACGCCGATGGTGCCGGTGCAGGCCGGCCCCAGGTCGGAGAGGATGTCGCCGAACAGGTTGCTTGCCACTACCACGTCGAACCAGTCGGGGTGCATCACGAAGTTGGCGGTGAGGATGTCGATATGGAACTGGTCCACCGTCACCTCGGGGTAGTTCGCTCCCATCGCCGCCACGCGCTCGTCCCACCACGGCATGGTGATGGCGATGCCGTTGGACTTGGTGGCCGAGGTGAGCTTCTTGCGGGGGCGGGAGGCCGCCAGGTCGAAGGCGAACTTGAGCACGCGGTCGACGCCGGTGCGCGTCATCACCGTCTCCTGGATCACCACCTCGCGCTCGGTGCCCTCGAACATCTTGCCGCCGACGCTGGAGTACTCGCCCTCCGTGTTCTCACGCACCACGTAGAAGTCGATGTCGCCGGGCTCGCGGTCGGCGAGCGGGCTCTTCACCCCCGGCAGCAGCTTGCAGGGGCGCAGGTTGACGTACTGGTCGAAGCGGCGACGGAACTGGAGCAGAGAGCCCCACAGCGAGATATGGTCCGGCACCGTCTCCGGCCAGCCCACGGCGCCATAGAAGAGCGCGTCGAAGTCCTTGAGCTGCTCGAACCAGTCGTCGGGCAGCATCTGGCCGTGCCTGGCGTAGTAGTCGCAGCTGGCGAAGTCGAAGTGCTCGAAAGCGAGGTCGATGCCGAAGCATCTGGCGGCGGCCTCGAGGGCACGCAGCCCTTCGGGCATCACTTCCTTGCCGATGCCGTCGCCGGGGATGACGGCGATGCGATGGGTCATGACGGTCTCCTCTGCGGTCGTGGGGGAAGCAGTCGGTACGCTGGTGTGTCGATCGGTCTGGCGGGAGCGTCGCCGCTGCGCGGGTTGGTGACCACTACGGCCACTAGGGTATAGTGGCGCGCCAGCGGCTCGGCCAGGCAGTGAGGGATCACTCCCGTCGGGATGACGAGCCCAGTCTAACCCTTGTCAGCCTGCGAATAATCGGGCTTTATGGAAAGGTATTGTTGAATTCTGGTGGAGAATTCGCGTGGCCCCGCTCGATGACCTGGCCTTCTTCCGGCAGTTGGCGTGCGCCGGCAGCCTGACCGCCACCGCGCGCACGCTCGGGCTGTCGCTGTCCGCGGTGAGCAAGCGCTTGAAGCAGCTCGAGGCACGCCTGGGAGTGACGCTGGCGCAGCGCACCACGCGCCGGTTGACCCTGACCGCCGAGGGCGAGCGGTACCTGGCTCGCGGGGCGGTGATTCTCGAGGAGCTTGCCGAACTGGAGGAGACGCTGGGCGAGCAGCGGGCGGCGCTCTCGGGGCCGCTGACGGTCAATGCCACCTTCGGCTTCGGCCGGCGCCACGTGGCGCCATTGCTGTCGGCTTTCTGCCGCCAGCATCCCGGCATCGAGGCGCAGCTCGAGCTCAGCAACTTCCCGCTGAGCCTGGGCGAGCGCGAGGTGGACATCGGCATCCGCGTGGGCGAACCCCCGGATTCGCGCCTGGTGGCGCGGCGCATCCTCGCCAACCGCCGTGTGCTGTGTGCCGCGCCCGACTACGTGGCGCACATGACGCCGCTCGACGGCCCGTCCGACCTCACCGCCCACCCCTGCCTGGTGCTGCGCGAGAACGCCAGCGACTACGCCGTGTGGCGCTTCCAGCCGCGCGGCGCGAACGGGGCCACGCAGGCGGTCAAGGTGAGCGGTCCCCTGGCCAGCAATGACGGCGAGGTGATCGTGCGCCTGGCGCTGGACGGTCACGGCATCGCCCTGCGCTCCTGGTGGGATGTGCATGAGCACCTGGAGAGCGGTGCGCTGGTCGAGCTGCTGCCCGACTGGCAGGGCGTGCGCGCGGATTTTCATGCCGTCTATGCCCAGCGGCGCCACGTGCCGCTGCGAATTCGCGCCTTCATCGCCTATCTTGAGCAGGAGATGGGCCGTCGCGTGCCGCCGTTGCCGGTGCCGGAAGCCGCCTCTACGGGAGAGCCGTCGCCGTGAATGTGCTGATGTTCACCAACACCTACCTGCCGATCGTCGGCGGTGTCAGCGAGTCGGTGCAGCGCCTCAAGGCGCAACTGCAGGCCGCCGGGCACCGCGTGCTGGTGGTGGCGCCGCGTCTCGAGGGGCAGCCGCGCCATGAGCCCGACGTGGTGCGGGTGACGGCGGTGCAGCACTTCAACGGCAGCGACTTCTCCCTGCCGGTGCCCATTCCCGGTCAGCTCGTCGAGGCGATCGAGGCGTTCGAGCCCGACGTCGTGCACGCCCACCACCCCTTCCTGCTCGGCGATACGGCTGCCCGGGCCGCCGACACCTACGGCCTGCCGCTGGTGTTCACCCACCACACTCTCTACGAGCACTACACCCACTACGTCCCCGGCGACTCGCCGCGCATGCAGCGCTTCGCCAAGGCGCTCGCCACCGAGTACACCCGCATGTGCGACGAGGTGATCGCCCCCAGCGAGAGCATCCGCGGCCTGCTGCTCGCCCGCGGCGCCAACCCGGCGATCACCGTGGTGCCGAGCGGGGTGGACACCGCGCGCTTTGCGGCGGGCAACGGCGTGGCGTGGCGCCGCCGCCTGGGCATTCCCGCCGATGCCTACGTGATCGGCCACCTGGGGCGCCTGGCGCGGGAGAAGAACCTGGCCTTTCTCGCCGCCGCCGTGGCGCGTGCGCTGGCTGCCCTGCCGGGGGCGCACTTCCTGGTGGTGGGCGACGGCGAGGCGCGCCGGGCCATGGTCGATGCCGCGGCGGCCCAGGGCGTCGCCGCGCGGGTGCACTTCACCGGCCGCCTGGAGGGGCAGACGCTGATCGACGCCTACCACGCCATGGATGTCTTCGCCTTCGCCTCGCACAGCGAGACCCAGGGCATGGTGATCGCCGAGGCGATGGCGACGGGGCTGCCGGTGGTGGCGGTGGATGCGCCGGGGGTGCGCGAAGTGGTCGAGGAGGGCGTCAACGGCCACCTGCTCGCCACGGACGACACCGAAGCGATGGCCGAGGCCCTGGTCGTGCTGGCCGCACCAGCCACCCGGAAGCGGCTGGCCGCAGCCGCGCGGGCCACGGCGGCGGCGTACGACGAGCTGCGCTGCGCCGAGCGCTGCCTCGACGTCTACCGGCAGGTCATCGCGCGGGGCGGCCCCTTCACCCATGCCGACGACGGTGGCTGGGACCGGGTGCGTGCCCGGCTCGGCGCCGAGTGGCGCATGCTGCGCCACCGCGGGCGGCTGCTCAAGCAGCTGATGCAGGAGGAGTGGGAGCAGGAGCGCCCGGCGTGGTGGCCGCGGCGCCGCGAGAGCGAGTCGGAAGGCTCGCCGGAGTGACGCTCAGCGGCGCCGGCGGCGCTCCGCCCAGCGCTTGAGGCCCGCCAGCAGGGCCACGCCGGCGAGTAGCCCACCGAGGGCCCACAGCAGCTCGGTGCGGCTCTCCGCCGTGGCCAGCTCCCCGAGCTGGCTGCCGAGCAGGGTGACGCCAGCCAGCCCCGGGACGATCCCCAGCGCCGAGCCGATCATGTAGTCGCGAAAGCGCAGGTGAAAGGCCCCGGCCATCAGGTTGGTCAGGGTGAAGGGGGCCAGCGGCAGCAGGTTCACCAGGGTCATGGTGCGGATGCCGCGACCAGCCAGGTAGCGTGACAGGCCGCGCAGGTGCTTGCCGCCGTGGCGCACCAGCGCCTCGCGGCCGATCCGCCGCCCCACCCACCAGGTGAGCATGGAGGCGGTGAGGGTGCCGGCGAGCGCATAGGCGAAGCCCCACCAGGGACCGAACAGCAGTCCCGTCAGCGCCACCAGCAGGCTCAGCGGGAACATCACCAGCGAGGCGGCGGCGTAGACCGCCATCACCACCAGCACCGCCCAGCTGGCGTCGCGCCAGGCCACCGACCCCTTGGCCAGCGCCAGCAGCGCCTCGACGGTCAGCACCTCCTCGAGGGCCAGCCACTGCCAGCCGAGCCCCAGGGCGACCAGCATGACGAGCAGGGCGGATATGAGCAGGAGCGAACGGGGCATGGGCGGACGCCTGGGCTGCGAAGGGGGCTACAGGATACGGGGGCGGCGCCCGCCAGCCAATGTCACTCGTGGCGTATCGTTCCGGGGTCAGAGGGAGAACGCCTCGCGCACCGCCGGCCAGGCGGGGTTGCCGTCGCGGTCGGTGACGCCGACCAGCATGGCCTCCACGCGCTCGGCGTTGTCGCCAATCCACTGCTCGGCCACCGCCTCGATGTCGCGCTCCTCCAGGCCGTACTCGCGGATCATCCAGCTCTGCTCCTCGGCGCGGAAGGTGATCTGCGAAAAGAGGGTGACGAGGTTGGCGTGGGCCTCGGCGTAGTCGCCGCGCATCACGGTGAGCACGTCGCTCTCCCCGTTGTTGGCACCGAACAGATCCCGGGGGTCGTCGAGGTAGCGCATGGGCAGCTCCAGGTTCATCCAGTGCGGCGTCCAGCCCACCCAGACGATCGCCTCCTCGCGCGAGATGGCGTCGCGCGCGGCGCTGAGCATGCCCACCGTGCTGGTGTCCACCAGCTGCCAGTCGCCAAGGCCCCAGACGTCGTCGTCGATGGCCGCCTGGAGGATCTCGCTGGCCGCCGAGCCGGCGCCGAAACCGTGGATCTTGCCGTCGAAGCGCTCGCGGTGTTCGTCGAGGTCGGCGAAGCTGCGGATGCCCGCGTCCTGCAGGTAGACCGGCACCGCCAGCGTCATCTGCGCGCCGTCGACGTTGTTGGCCAGGCTCACGATGGTGCCGTCGGCCTCGAGCGGCGCGAACATCTCGCGCTGGGCCGGCAGCCAGCCCCCCAGGAAGACGTCGATGTCGCCGCTGGCCAGGCCCTGGTAGACCACCTGCAGGCCGACGTCGTGGCGGCGGGTGGCGTAGCCCAGCGGTTCGAGCAACTGCTGGGCGATCTCGGTCTTGACGGTGATGCCCGGCCAGGCGGGCACGCCGAAATCCAGGGTCTCCGCGTCGGCCTGGGCGACGCTCGCCAGGCCGAGTGTCAGGGGCAGGGCGGTCAGGGCGGTCAGGGCGTGGGGCAGGGAATGGCGCATGGTGTCTCCTCCGTGGGCCGCGCCGGCGCGGATGTCATGGTTGTGTGGCCGGCGGAATGGATGGTGCGTTCAGCCGTGGCGGGTCGGGGTTGACGCTGGGCAAGGCCTATTAGGGTGGTGAGTGGCCGTCCGCCTGACAAGCGATTAATCTGGGCCCAATGCCCAAGTTCAGCTTATGGCTCGCTTACTCATGGATACCCTGCCTCCCCTGATCTGGCTGCAGGCCTTCGAGGCCGCGGCGCGCACCCTGAGCTTCACGGCGGCCGGCCGCGAGCTGGGCGTGACCCAGGCAGCGATCAGCCAGCGCATCCGCCTGCTCGAAGACCGCCTGGGCCAGAAGCTCTTCGTGCGCCACCCGCGCAGCCTGACGCTGACCCCGGCGGGGCAGGCCTGGTTGCCCAGCATCCACGACGCCTTCGCGCGGCTCGCCGAGGGCACCCAGGAGGTGTTCGGCAGCGCGCCGACCCGTGCCGTGACCCTGCGCACCACGCCGGTCATCCAGCAGAGCTGGCTGGCGCCGCGCCTGCTGGCGTTTCACCGCGCCCACCCGGCGGTGGCCGTGCGCCTGGTCAGCGCCATCTGGCCCGACGACTTCGGCCCCCAGGGCGCCGACCTCGAGATCCGCTACGGGCGCGGCGAGTGGGCGGACATGGACGCCGTGTCGCTGGGGCCCGAGCGCCTGCTGCCGGTCTGCTCGCCGGCGCTGGCGGAGTGGCTGCGCGAGCCGGCCGACCTGGCCGGCCACACCCTGCTGCACGCGGTGGGCTTCGCCGTGGGCTGGCCGACCTGGCTGGAGCAGGCCGGGGTGGCCGGGCTCGACCGCCACTGCCCGGCGCTGACCTGCGACAACCAGGTGATGACTCTGACGCTCGCCAGTCGGGGCGGCGGCGTGGCGCTGACCCATCGACGCCTTTCCGAGAGTCGTGACGACTTGGTCGCCCCCTTCGCGCTGAGCGTGCCCAGCGAGGAGGCGTTCTGGCTGGTGCGTCCGCGCCGTCGCAGCGACCACGCCGAGGCGCTGCTATTGTGGGAATGGTTGCGGCCGTCGGTGACGGGAGGGGCGTCATGAGAGACATGCGATGCATCGCGCTGGGTGGCATCGCGCTGCTGGGGGGGCTGGCCCTGTCGGGGCTGGGGACGCCGACGGTGCGTGCCGAGGCCCCCGAGAGCCGTGAATGGCGTGTCGGGGAACCTGCTGGAGGGTGGCACGAGCGAGCGCCGTGGCGGAAGCGGTGGCCCGAGCGGCGCCAGCCCTCGGCGGACGTCGAAGTGATCGTCGACGGCGAGTGGCTGGAGCGCTGGCGCGGCCTGGAGGCCCTCGAGGACCGGGGCGGCCCGGACGTGTGCCGTCAGCGCGGCCGCATCACCTGGTCGACGCGCCGGCTGGCCTGTCCGGACCGGCTGCCGATCGAGGGGCTGCGGCGCTACTCGACGCGACCCGACGACTGAGGGTCGGCGCCGACGGTGGTGGGGACCACGTACAGCGGCGCCGCCTCGGGGGCGCCGGGGCAGGCAGTGAAGGCGCTGCCCGGGATCAACCACCAGGTCTCGCTGTTCTGCATGCCCAGGTCGCGGGCCCGGCTGAGGTCGGCGCAGGCGATCGCCTCGTCGCGGTCCTGGGGCACCAGCATCCAGCGCTGGTCCGGGGCCGCGTTCAGCCAGGCGAAGGCGCGCTGGAACTGGTCGGCGTCCGGGGTGTGAAACCCGAAGTGGACCATCGGCTGGCGCGCCTGGAGCAGGAATTCCTCGTCGAAGTCGGGCATCGTCAGCCAGGCGTCGGGACCGGTCTGGTCGGCGATCTCGGCCATCAGGTCGCGGGGCGAGCGGGCGTGGTCCATCAGCGCATAGCCCCAGGTGGACCAGCTCAGCCAGAACACCGCCAGCCAGGCCGAGAGCGTCACCAGGCCGCGGTGCGGCCGCCCCCAGGTGAGCAGCCCCAGGGCGCTGAGCCCGAGCAGGCCCCACCAGGCCCAGGGGATGACGCCCTGCTCCTCGGCGAGGTCGGCCAGGGCCGGCAGCCCCAGGGCGCCCAGCAGCCCGGCGACGAGGAAGACGAGGCCGAACAGCCCGAGGAGGCCGGCCCCCAGCCAGTGCAGGCGCGGGCGGCACAGCAGGCCCGCCAGCAGCGGCGCCGAGGCCAGCACCA
Organism: Billgrantia azerbaijanica; assembly: GCA_004551485.1. GTDB lineage: Bacteria > Pseudomonadota > Gammaproteobacteria > Pseudomonadales > Halomonadaceae > Halomonas > Halomonas azerbaijanica. The sequence goes on from SBLD01000011.1 coordinate 66,528, forward strand.
GCAGGGGCAGCGTCGGCAATAGATAGACGCCGCGCTTGCCGGGGGAGAGCGAGAAGAAGGCGACGATCAGCACCAGGCCGCCGAGCGGCAGCAGGACTCGGGCATCGAGGCGCCGGGCACGGCGCCACCAGGCCGGCACCAGCCAGGGCAGCGCCAGCACCAGCGGCAGCCAGGCCCAGGGGATCACCTCCAGCAGGTAGTAGTACCAGGGCTTGAGGTGGTGCCAGGAGTCGGCGTAGCGCTCGCCGGTCTGCTTGAAGAGGATGTTGTCGCGATAGGCCGCGAGCGCCGGGTCGTCGGAGACGGTCGTGACCAGGATCATCGGCACGCCCCAGAGCGCCATGACCCCGAGCAGCACCGCGAGCCCGAGCCCCAGGTCGCGCCACGCCAGGGGGACCGCCTGCCCCCGCCGGGCCAGCAGGGCCCACACGGGCAGCATCAGCAGGGGCAGAAAGCCCACGCCCTTGGTGAGGATGCCCAGACCCATGGCCGCACAGCCCGCGAACCACCAGCCGCGGGCGGGGCCCAGCAAGGCGTGACGCAGCAGGCCGTAGGCGCCGAGGGTGATCCAGAAGGTGACCAACATGTCGATCTGCGCGGTGCGTGCCTGCAGCCCGAACTGGAAGCTCGACAGCAGGGCGAGGCCCGCGAGCAGCGCCACGCGACGCCCGTACAGGCGATGCGACAGGTCCATGACCAGCGCCAGCGTGCCCAGGGCGCCGAGCAGCGAGGGCAGCAGGAAGCCCAGGCGTACCGAGCCGGTCAACTGGATGCCGGCGGCCAGGGCCCACATGAAGATCGGCGGCTTGTCGGGATAGGGCTCGCCGCCGCGGTGGGGGATCCAGAACTGCCCGGTCTCGAGCATCTCCAGGGCGTTCAAGGCGAAGCGCGGCTCGTCGGCGGGCCAGGGGTCGCGCAGGCCAAGGCCGACGCCGAGAAAGACGGCGGCGAGTGCCAGCAGCCACCACCAGGAGAGGGACGGAAGGCGGCGCAGGTAGCGGGGACGGTGCATGGGAACGGTCAGGCAAGCGTGTCGGTGAGTCACTGGTGAACCCGTCGCAATTGGATCTCGCGGCGGATCAGCATCAGGTTGCGGGTGTAGATGAACAGCCCCGCGCCCTGGCCGGCGATGAACACCGGGTCGCGGCGATAGAGGGCGTAGGCGAGCAGGGTGATGCCGCCGGCCAGGCTGAAGAACCAGAAGGCCCGGGGGACGATGCTGCGCCGGGCGCGCTCGCTGGCCAGCCACTGCACCAGGAAGCGGGCGGAGAACAGCGCCTGGCCCAGGAAGCCGACGCCCAGCCACAGCCACTCGGCGCTCATGGGTCGCACCCCGTGGTCGCCCGGGGAGCCGCGGCATCGACTTCGGCCTCCCGCTCGAGAGGCTCCAGATCGGCGGGGAGTCGCGAGCGGTAGCGCAGCCACATGACTCCCAGCATGTCGACCAGCCCGGCCCACAGCCGATCGTGGAGGCCATAATGGGAATGCCCCGTGCCGCGTGGACGGTGGTTGACCGGCAGCGAGACGCAGCGGCCGCCCTGGGAGAGGACCAGGGCCGGCAGGAAACGGTGCATGTGGTCGAAGTAGGGCAGGCGCAGGAAGGCCCGGCGATGGATGACCTTGAGGCCGCAGCCGGTATCCGGTGTGGCGTCGCGGAGCAGGCGGGCCCGCACCCCGTTGGCCACGCGCGACGACAGGCGCTTGAGCCAGTCGTCGTGACGCCGGGTGCGATGCCCGGCAACCAGGCTGACGTCGCCCTGGCGCGCCCGCTCGAGCAGGCGGGGCAGGTCGGCGGGAACGTTCTGGCCGTCGCCGTCCAGGGTGGCCAGCCACTCGCCGCGGGCCAGTTGGGCGGCCTGCCACACCGCGGTGCTCTGCCCGGTGCTCTCGGCATGGCGCAGGGGGCGCAGCCGCGGGTCCCGGCGGGCGCGGGCCTGGAGCAGGGACCAACTGGCGTCACGGGAGGCGTCGTCCACCACCAGTACCTCGTGGTCGATGGTCGCCAGGGCAACGGCGATCTCGTCGAGCAGGGCGGGCAGGTTGCCCGACTCGTCCCGGGCGGGAATGATCACGGAGACTAGGGGCACTTTCACGAGGGTCGCTCTTCGTTATCCAGCAGGAAGGAAAGCTGGAAAGGCTACCCCGGTTCGCTTAAGGCAGGCTTAAGGATGCCGCAACGTCCCGACCCAGGACAGCGGCTCCTGGCGGAAGTAGCGTGCGAGCAGGGCGTAGAGCTCCGGGTAGGCGGCGTGCAGCACGTCCGGGGCGGTGAAGAAGTGCTCGCAGCACACCGCGAAGCACTCGCCGGGGTGGCTGGCCGCGTAGTCGTCGATGGGCGTGGCCTCGCCGCGCGCGAGGTGCGCCTGGAGGTCGTCCCACACGGCGGTGAAGACGCGGTGCCACTCCTTGGGGTCGATGTCGCTCGGCAGCGGCGGGAAGCCGTCGACGTCGAGCGAGTTGCCCAGGTCGAGCTTGTGGGCGAGTTCGTGGATCACCACGTTGAAGCCCGAGAAGTCGCCGCTCTCCATCAGGTCGGTGAACGAGAGCACCACCGGACCTTGCGAGGAGGTCTCGCCGGCGCGTTCGTCCTCGTAGGCGTGCATGACGCCGAACTCGTCCATCTCCTCGACCTGGCGGCGGAAGGCGTCGGGCAGGATCTGGATCTCGTGGACCCCGGCGAAGGCGTCGTCGTGGTCGGCGTCCGACCAGCCGAGCGTGAGCAGGCAGGCCTGGGCGGCCAGCGCCAGCTGCGCCGGCAGGTCGAAGGGCGTGCTCTCGGCCAGGTCCGGGTGCAGGGAGAGCCGTTTGCCGTGCAGGAAGCGCCAGGCACGCCAGCCCAGCCGCTCGGCGGCGGCGTCGGGCAGCGCGGCGAGCAGCGGCAGGCGGCCGCGCGCCTCGGCCCAGTCGGCCGCGGGCAGGGGGTGACGGGCGGCGAAGCGCGCCTCGCGCCACTGTCTCAGGCGCTCGAGCACGGCTCAGCTCTCCTCCTGCTCCAGGTCGCGTCCCCCGGACTTCCACGACCAGTCGCGCCAGCGCAGGTCGAAGAGGTCCTTGCGACGGTCCTTGAGGTTGGTCACCGAGCCCTCGGCGCGCACCACGGTGAGCCGCGTCAGGTCGAGGTCCGAGAACATCACCATCTCGGTGTTGGGGGTGGTCTCGGAGAGCACGGCGTCGTGGGGGAAGGCGAAGTCCGAGGGCGAGAAGACCGACGACTGGGCGTACTGGATGTCGAGGTTCTCGATGGAGGGCACGTTGCCCACGCTGCCGCACAGCACCACGTAGCACTCGTTCTCGATGGCGCGCGCCTGGGCGCAGTGGCGCACGCGGAGGTAGCCGTTCTTGGTGTCGGTCCAGAAGGGCACGAAGAGGATGTCCATGTCCTGGTCGGCGAGCAGCCGAGAGAGCTCGGGGAACTCCACGTCGTAGCAGATCTGGATGCCCACCCGGCCGGCGTCGGTGTCGAAGACGCGCAGCTCGTCGCCGCCGTCGATCACCCAGTCGCGGCGCTCCTGGGGGGTGATGTGCAGCTTGTCCTGGGATTCGATCGCGCCGTCGCGGTGACACAGGTAGCTGACGTTGTAGAGGCGCTCATCCTCGCGCAGCTCGATCATCGAGCCGGCGACGATGTTGATGTTGTAGGCCACCGCCATGCGCGACAGCTCGGTGACGAATTGCTCGGTGAAACCGGCCAGGAAGCGGATCGCCGCCTGCTGATCCTGCTGGGCGGCGCGGTCCTGCAGGCCCATCAGCGGGGCGTTGAACAGCTCCGGGAAGACGGCGAAATCGCTCTGGTAGTCGGAGAGCGCGTCGACGAAGTACTCCACCTGCTGCAACACCGCCTCCACGGAGTCGAACTCGCGCATCTGCCACTGCACCGCGCCCACCCGCACCTGGGTGGGACGGTTCTCGAGCACCCGCTCAGCGGGTTCGAAGAGGATGTTGTTCCACTCCAGCAGCGTCGCGTAGCCCTGGGACTTCTCGTCCTCGGGCAGGTACTTGCGCAGCAGGCGCTTGACCTGGAAGTCGTTGGCGAGCTGGAAGGAGAGGATGGGGTCGTGGATCTCCTTGCGCGACACCTTCTCGATGTACTCGCTGGGCGAGAGCTCGTGGGCGTGCTCGTGGTACTGGGGGATGCGTCCGCCAGCCAGAATGGCGCGCAGGTTCATGGAGCGGCACAGCTCCTTGCGCGCCTCGTAGAGGCGGCGGCCCAGGCGGTAGCCGCGGTAGTCGGGGTGGATCAGCACGTCGAGCCCGTACATGGCGTCGCCTTCCGGGTCGTTGAGGATGATCTCGCGGTTGCCGATCAGGTCGTCGTAGCGGTGCGGATTGGAGAACTCGTCGTAGTCGACCCGCACGGTCAGGGCCACGCCGACCAGCCGGCCGTCGTCCTCGATGGCGATCTGGCCGTCGGGGAACTCCTGGATCAGCCGGTCGATGGTATGCCGCGGCCAGGCGCCGCCGATGTCGTCGTAGACGGCATCCATCAGCGCCTTGAGCTGCGGGTAGTCCTCCTGCGTCAGGTTGCGCAGGTTCAGGTGCAGGTCGTCAAGGGACATGGGGGGAAGGTCCTGAGCCGTGTGCGAAAGCGGCATTCTAGCATGGCCGTCGCACGCCTCCCGAGTGGGGGGAGCGACGCCGGACACACCGTCACCGTCCTGTCATGGGGCGCCGTGATCCTGATGGGCAGACAATCACGCATGAGCGGCTACGCTTGAGGGAAGCAGGGCGACCGATCAGGCGATGCCCCGGCCGGCGGCGGGGCCAGCGATACCGGGCAAGCGATGAGCGACAACGACAAGCGCATTCGGCTGGAAGACGTCAGCAAGCTCTGGGCCGGGGTGCCGGCCGTGGATCATGCCACCTTTGCGGTGGCGCCCGGGGAGTTCGTGATCCTGCTCGGGCCCTCCGGCTGCGGCAAGTCCACCACGCTGCGCATGATTGCCGGCCTCGAGCCGGCCTCCGGCGGGCGTATCTTCATCGGCGAGCGTGACGTGACGCCGCTGGCACCGGGCGAGCGCGGCATCAGCATGGTCTTCCAGTCCTATGCCCTCTTCCCCCACCTGAGCGTGGCCGACAACATCGTCTTCGGGCTGCGCAGCCGCAAGGTGGCCAAGGACGAGCGGCGCGAGCGACTCGACCGGGTGGCCGCGCTGGTGGGCCTCACCGAGTACCTCGCGCGCAAGCCGGCGCAGCTCTCCGGTGGCCAGCGTCAGCGGGTGGCGCTGGCCCGGGCGATCATCTCCGAGCACCCCATCTGCCTGATGGACGAGCCGCTCTCCAACCTGGATGCCCGTCTGCGCGGCGAGATGCGCCGCGAGATCAAGTCGTTGCAGCGCCGCCTCGGCATGACGGTGATCTACGTCACCCACGACCAGGTGGAGGCGATGAGCATGGGGGACCGGGTGATCCTGATGCAGCAGGGGCGCATCATCCAGGAGGGCACCCCCAGCGAGCTCTACAACGCCCCGGCCACGGCCTTCGCGGCGAGCTTCATCGGTAGCCCGGCGATGAACCTGGTGCCGCTGGCCGCCGCGGCCGACGGCGCCGTGATCGACGGCGAGCCGCACTGCAGCGTCGCCAGTCACGCGGCCAAGGGGCATCTGCTCGGGGTGCGCCCCGAGGCGATCCATCTCGCCCCGGGCGATGCCCCCGGGGTGCCGGCCGAGGTGCTCGACGCCGAGTACCTGGGGGCCGACACCATCGTGCGCCTGCAGGTGGGCAGCCAGACGCTGCGTGCCCGTCAGCCGGGGGTGGCCGAGCTGCGCCCGGGGGCCGCCTGCCGGCTGCAGTGGGCGCCGGGGGAGGCGCACTTCTTCGACGGCGAGAGCGGACAGCGTCTGGATCTCGCCGGCCATGACGTCGCGACCTCGCGCCGCCATGCCAACCCGGGCGAGGCGCTGGCCGTGCCTTTCCCGCACCGCACCCACCCTCCAGGAGTCAATCCATGAGCGCACGCCTCCCCTACGCCCTGGCCCTTGCCGGGCTGTTGAGTGCCGGCCAGGCTTCCGCCCAGGCGCCGGTCGAACTGACCATGTACTACCCGGTGGCGGTCGGTGGCGCCCTGACCGAGGTCATCGACGGCCTGGTCGCCGACTTCGAGACCGAACATCCGGACATTGCGGTGGATGCCATCTACGCCGGCAACTACGACGACACCCGGGTGCGCGCCATGTCGGCGGTGGAGGCCGGCGACGCCCCGCAGCTGTCGGTGATGTTCTCCATCGACCTCTACGAGCTGCTCGAGCAGGACGTCATCGTCGCCTTCGACGAGGCTGTCGAGACCGACGAGGAGCGCGAGTGGCTCGACAGCTTCTACCCGGCGCTGATGGAGAATGGCCGGCTCGACGGAGCGACCTACGGCATCCCCTTCCAGCGCTCCACCATCGTCTTCTACTGGAACAAGGACGCCTTTACCGCCGCGGGGCTCGACCCGGAGACGCCGCCGGAGACCTGGGCGGAGATGGCCGAGATGGCGGCCACCATCCGCGAGGCGAGCGGCGGCGAGCAGTGGGGCGTGATGGTGCCCTCCACCGGTTACCCGTACTGGATGTTCCAGGCCTTTGCCTTCCAGAACGGCCACCGTCTGATGAGCGAGGACGGCACCGAGGTCTATTTCGACGACCCGGCGGCCATCGAGGCGCTGGAATACTGGGTATCGCTCGCCGACGAGCACGGCGCCATGCCCGGCGGCACCATCGAATGGGGCACCCTGCGCCAGAACTTCATCGAGCAGTCCACCGCCATGATGTGGCACAGCACTGGCAACCTCACCGCGGTGAAGAACGAGGCCGGCTTCGACTTCGGCGTGGCCATGCTGCCCATGAATACCCAGCGCGGCAGCCCCACCGGCGGCGGCAACTTCTATCTCTTCAAGGACGCCACCGCCGAGGAGCGGCGCGCCGCCATGACCTTCATCCGCTGGATGACCGCCCCGGAGCGCGCCGCCACCTGGTCGATCGAGACCGGCTACATGGGGGTGAGCCCGGCGGCCTACGAGACCGAGGCGCTGCGCGACTACGTCGCCGAGTTCCCGCCGGCGGCGGTGGCCCGCGACCAGCTCGAGCACGCCACGGCGGAACTGGCCACCTATCAGGGCGGCCGGGTGCGCCGCGCGCTCGACAATGCCGTGCAGGCAGCGCTGACCGGGCAGATGACGCCCGAGGCAGCGTTGCAGCAGGCGCAGCGCGAGGCCGACGCTGCGCTGCGGCGTTACGCGCGCTGACTGATATGGAACAACGCAATTCGGGGTGCCGGGGGCAAGGCCGAGGAGGAGGTCATTTGCCAGGGATGGCAAATGTAGCGTTCAGGGAAGGATTCATGGCGCCTCCTCATGGGCCTTTGTCCCAGGGGCGCCCCCAGGACAGGACGTGACATGGCAAACCGGGCGTCCGATCGCCGCCTGCAGATCTACGGTGCGCTGCTGTTGTTGCCGGCGGCGGTGTTGCTCGGCACCTTCGCCTACCTGCCGACCGTTGCGACCCTGGTCAACAGCCTCTTCCTGCCCGGTTTTCGTGGCGCACCGCCGGAATTCGTCGGGCTCGAGAACTATGCGCTGCTGATCGAGGACCGTACCTTCTGGCAGGTGGCGCGCAACAACCTGCTCTATGCGCTGGGTACCATTCCCACGGCGATCGCCCTGGCCCTGGGCATGGCATTGTTCGTCAACGGGCGGCTGCCGGGGCGCGGCCTGGTGCGCATGGCCTACTTCACGCCGACCGTGCTGCCGATGATCGCCGCCGCCAACATCTGGATGTTCTTCTATGCGCCGCAGATCGGCCTGTTCAACAAGCTGCTGGGCACGCTGGGCATCGCCGGCCCCAACTGGCTGGGCGACCCGGCGGTGGCGCTGACCTCGGTGATCGTGATGACGGTGTGGAAGGAGGCCGGCTTTTTCATGATCTTCTACCTGGCGGCGCTGCAGAGCATCCCGCCGGAGCTCGAGGAGGCGGCCAGCCTGGAGGGCACCGGCCGCTGGAGCTTCTTCTGGCGGGTCACCTTCCCGCTGCTGATGCCGACCACGCTGTTCGTGCTGATCAATGCGCTGATCAACGCCGTGCGCGTGGTCGACCACCTGTTCATCCTCACCAAGGGCGGCCCCAACAACGCCACCAACCTGCTGCTCTACTACGTCTACGAGAACGCCTTCTCGTTCTTCGACCGTACCTACGCCGCCACCATCACGGTGGTGATCCTGCTGGTACTCGCCGTGGTGGCGACGATCAAGTTCCGCGTGCTCGATCGCCGCACGCACTACCAGTGACGGCTGCAGGAGACGACCATGACCGCCCCCGATACCGCCGCCGTCACCTCTCGCCGGATCGCACTGCGCCTGCCGCGGCTGGAGACCGTGGCCGCCTGGCTGCTGGCGATCGTGTGGATCTTCCCGCTGCTGTATGCCGTGTGGGCGGCATTCCACCCGTCGGCATTCATGGTGCGCTTCGACCTGCTGGCGCCGCTGACGCTCGAGAACTTCACCGACGCCTGGAACCAGGCGCCGTTTGCGCGCTACTACCTCAACACCTTCCTGCTGGTCACCGGCATCGTCGCCGGCCAGTTCGTGGTGTGTACCCTGGCGGGCTTCGCCTTCGCGCGCTTCCCCATCCCCGGGCGTGACGTGCTGTTCATGCTGGTGCTGATCCAGCTGTTCGTGTTTCCCGAGGTACTGATCGTCGAGAACTACCGCATCGCCAGCGCCCTCGGGCTCGTCGATACCATCGCCGGCATCGGCCTGCCATATGTCGCCAGCGCCTTTGGCATCTTCCTGCTGCGCCAGACTTTCAAGACCATTCCCCGCGAGCTGGAGGAGGCCGCCCGGGTGGAGGGCTGCGGCTGGATGGCGGTGCTGCTCAAGGTCTACGTGCCACTTGCCAAGCCCACCTACCTGGCCTACGGCCTGGTCTCGATCAGCCACCACTGGAACAACTTCCTGTGGCCGCTGGTGGTCACCAACTCGGTGGAGAGCCGCCCGCTCACCGTGGGGCTGGGGATCTTCTCGGCCCCGGAGACCGGCGTCAACTGGGCCACCATCAGCGCCGCCACCCTGCTCAGCATCGCCCCGCTGCTGGTCGCCTTCCTGCTCTTCCAGCGCCAGTTCGTGCAGTCGTTCCTGAGGGCGGGGATTCGTTGAACTGGCACGCACGCTCGTCGCATGGCAAGGTAAGCGACCTGCAGGACTCGAGGATTTCGTTGACTTGGCTCGTGGTAGCGTGTCGGCCATTGGGGGGATGGCCATCCCCGTTCTTACCTTGCTGCGCCATGCGTTGGGCTGCCTGCTCGGGCTGGTCCTGTCCCTGGGCATGGCCGAGGCGACCGCCCAGGGTCAGGGGGCTGACCGGGATGGCGTGATCGTCGTCGGTGGCGACCACAACTATCCGCCCTACGAGTTCCTCAACGAGGAGGGGCAGCCGGACGGCTACAACACCGACCTGACCCGGGCCATCGCCGAAGTGATGGGGATCGAGGTCGAGATTCGGCTGGGGAACTGGGCCGAGATACGCCGGCTCCTGGAGGCCGGGGAAATCGACGTGGTGCAGGGGATGGCCTACACGCCGGATCGCGCCAGCCGCTACGATTTCTCGCCGCCCCACGCCATCGTTCATCAGTCGGTCTTCGCTCGCCAGGGGCAGGCGGAGATCACCGACCTGCAGGAGCTCCGGGACAAGGCGGTGATCGTGCAGGAGAGCGGCGTCATGCACGATCTGATGCTGCAGAACGACGTTGGCGCCCGGCTGATTCTGGCGGAGACGCATGCCGATGCCCTGCGCATGCTGGCCTCGGGCAAGCACGATTACGCGCTGGTGGCGAACCTGCCGGGACTCTATCTGGGACGTGAGCTGGAACTCTCGAACATCGAGCCGGTGGGCAGAACCTTCGGTGCGCGGCGTTACGGCTACAGTGTCACCGAGGGTCGGGAGGAACTGCTGGCGCAGTTCAGCGAAGGCCTGGCGATTCTCAAGAACACCGGGCGCCAGCAGGCGATCTACGACAAGTGGCTGGGGCCGCTGGAGAACCGCGGCGTGCCCTGGAAGAAGATCGGCCAAGTCGCCGCGGTGATATCGGCGGTATTGCTGGTGGTGCTGGGCGGGATCGTGGTCTGGAACCGGATGCTCTCCCGGGAAGTCGCCCGGCGCGCCCGTGAGCTGCAACTCCAGCAGCAGAAGCTGATCCAGGCCGACAAGATGACCTCCCTGGGGGTGCTGGTCTCGGGCGTGGCGCACGAGATCAACAATCCCTGCAGCCTGGTGATGATGAACCTGTCGATGCTCAAGGAGGTGCTTCGCGACAGCGAGGAGGCCTACGAGGCGTTTTTTCGGCAGCATGGCGATTTCGTGCTTGGCCGCTTGCCCTACAGCCGGATGAAGAACGAGATACCGCGAATGCTGGAGGATATCTCCAGCGGCGCCCAGCGTATCCGGCGGATCGTCGATGACCTGCGTGATTTCGCCCGTCAGGGGACGATCGCGCTGGACGAACCGATGGACCTCAACGCGGTGGTGGCCGCCGCCATCCGTCTGGTCGACGGCACCATTCGCAAGTCCACCGACCGTTTCCAGGTCCGCTATGACGCATCGGTACCGCCGTTCCGGGGCAATGCCCAGAAGATCGAGCAGGTGGTGATCAACCTGATCGTCAATGCCTGCCAGGCACTGGAATCCCGCGACCAGGCCATTGACGTGACGACGCAGTACGATGCCGGCCGGAAACGGCTGCGTCTCGAAGTGCGGGACGAGGGGCGGGGGATCGAGCCGGACCATCTCCGGCAGCTCGGCGACCCCTTCTTTACCACCAACAGGGAGCGGGGCGGCATGGGGCTCGGCCTCTCGGTATCCATGAGCATCGTGCAGGAGCACGGTGGCACGCTGGATCACGACTCCGAACCCGGCAACGGGACCCGCGCCGTGCTCTCGCTACCGATCCCCGGGGACTCAAGCGAATGAGCAGTAATCTCTACCCGGCCTTCGGCGTGCTACTGGTCGACGACGAGGCCTCGTTTCTCCGCAGTTTCAGCCTGATGCTGGAGACCCAGGGCGGAATCAACCACCTCTACCAGTGCCAGGACAGCCGCGATGCGATGCAGGCCATCGCCGAGCATCCGATCGGACTGGTGCTGCTCGACCTGACCATGCCCCACCTGTCCGGTGAAGCGTTGCTGCGGCAGATCGTCGAGGAGCATCCGGATGTCGGCGTCATCATCATCAGCGGTCTGAACCAGCTGGAGACGGCGGTGAACTGCATTCGCCTCGGCGCCTACGACTATTTCATCAAGACGACGGAAGAGAATCGCCTGATCGATGGCATTCACCGGGCGATCCGGATGCAGGAAATGCGCCTGGAGAACCAGGGGATGCGCCGGCGGTTTCTCAGCGACACGCTGGACCGGCCGGAGGTGTTCGCCGACATCATTACCCGGGACAAGGGCATGCGCTCGGTGTTCCAGTATCTGGAGGCGGTAGCGGTCAGCAGCCAGCCGGTCCTGATCAGCGGCGAGAGCGGAACCGGCAAGGAGGCGATCGCCCGGGCCATCCATACGCTGAGCGGACGCAGCGGCGCGATGGTCAGCGTCAATGTCGCCGGCCTCGACGACAGCATCTTTGCCGACACCCTGTTCGGCCATCATCGCGGCGCCTTCACCGGCGCCGACAAGGCCCGGGCGGGCATGATCGACCAGGCCGCCGGCGGCACCCTGTTGCTGGACGAGATCGGCGACCTCAGCCTGGCGTCTCAGGTGAAGCTGCTGCGGCTGTTGCAGGAGGGGGAGTACTACCCCCTCGGCAGCGACAGGCCCAAGCGTCTCGAGGCCCGGGTGCTGGTGGCCACCCACCACGATCTGGACCAGAAGCAGCGTGACGGCAGTTTTCGCAAGGATCTCTACTACCGCCTGCGCACCCACCAGGTGGAGCTGCCGCCGCTGCGCCGGCGCCAGGGTGACATACCCCTGTTGCTGGATTACTTCCTTGCCGAAGCCGCCGAGGATCTGGGCCGGGACAAGCCTGTGGTCCCCAAGGAACTGCCGGCCCTGCTGGGCAACTATGCCTTTCCCGGCAACGTCAGGGAGCTGCGCGCCCTCTGTTTCGACGCCCTCGGCCGCCATCGTGGAGGTGTGCTGTCGATGGACGTGTTTCGCCGGGCGGTCGAGCAGGGAGGTGCGCTGCAGGCGTTCGACACGGACGCGGCCATGCCGCTCTTCGCGCCCGATCAGCCGCTGCCGACCCTGCAGGAAGTCGCCGATCTGCTGGTGGCCGAGGCGATGCAGCGGGCGCAGGGCAATCAGACCCTGGCCTCGCGTCTGCTGGGCATTTCCCAGCCGGCGCTGAGCAAGCGGCTGAAGAAGTCGCAGTCATCCTGAGAGTCGTCCTGAGCCAGCCAGCCTCTTCCCCATAACCAGGGTTATAGCGATAACCCTGGTTTGTTCTTTGCGTAATCTGTTGAATCAAAAGTGATTTTCTAGAGGGTGGCGGCGCAGTCCATTACCTTCGTTATACCCCTCCTGACGGCTCTCGTCCTCGCCTTCCTGAAAATTCATCAGAAAAAACAGCGGCTTATTCTTGGGTTCCTGGGTTGGCACCGTTCTTGCCAGACAAGGGCCAGGGTTCGGGCCGCTGCCGGCCAGCGGCTCGCTGTCCGGTGGCACCCGTCGCCCGGGCTGATCCACCACAACGACAACGAAGGAGAGAACGATGGAACACGCAACCATGGGACCACGTCGTGCCGGTTTCTGGGGCCGGCTGAGCCTCTGGAAGAAGATCCTGATCGGCATGGCCCTCGGGATGGTGGCGGGGACGGTTCTGGGCCCCGATGCCGAGCTGCTGAAGCCGATCGGTACCCTCTTCGTCAACGCCATCAAGATGCTCATCGTGCCGCTGGTGTTCTGCTCGCTGGTCGTCGGCGTCACCTCGATGCAGGATACCCGCAAGCTGGGGCGCATCGGCCTCAAGTCCCTGGTGCTCTACCTCGGTACCACCGCGGTTGCGATCAGCATCGGCCTGGGCATGGGCACGCTTTTCTCGCCGGGTGAGGGCGTCAACATGGCGGCGGCCGACAGCGCCGTTGCCGCCCAGGAGGCGCCGACCCTGGTCGCGACGCTGCTCAACATGATTCCGACCAATCCGGTCAGTGCCCTGGCGGAGGGCAACATCCTGCAGATCATCGTCTTCGCCCTGGGGTTGGGCATTGCGCTGAACCTGTGCGGTGAGAAAGCGAAGCCGGCGGTGCAGGTGTTCGACAGCCTGGCGGAAGGCATGTACAAGCTGACCGAACTGGTGATGAAACTGGCCCCCTACGGCGTGTTCGGCCTGATGGCCTGGGTGGCCGGCACCTATGGCCTGGACATCCTGCTGCCTCTGATCCAGGTGGTGGCCGTGGTCTATTTGGGCTGTGTCATTCACGTGGTGGTGTTCTATTCCGGCCTGATCAGCGGCCTGGGACGCCTGAATCCGCTGCGCTACCTGAAAGGCCTGATCAATCCGGCCGCGGTGGCTTATACCACGAGCAGCAGTGCCGGGACCCTGCCGGCCTCCATCAAGGCCGCCCGGGAGGAGATGGGGGTCTCCGAAGGAGTCTCCAGTTTCGTGCTGCCGCTGGGGGCGACCATCAATATGGATGGCACCGCGCTCTACCAAGGGGTCTGTGCGCTGTTCATCGCCCAGGCCTTTGGCGTCGATCTGGCGTTCTCCGACTACCTGCTGATCATCGCGACATCCACCCTGGCCTCCATCGGTACCGCCGGCGTGCCGGGCGCGGGCCTGATCATGCTGTCGCTGGTGATGACGACCGTCGGCCTGCCGATGGAAGGCCTGGCGATCATTGCCGGTATCGACCGCGTGCTGGACATGGCGCGCACCACCGTCAACGTCTGTGGCGATCTGATGGTAGCGACCCTGGTGGCCAGGAGCGAAAACGAGCTCGACGAGAGCGTCTACCAGCGTGCGCGTGCGCATGCTGCCGTCCAGCCCAGCGCCGCCTGATTCACCTCAAGGGGGAGGCAGGTCATGCCGTGCCTCTCCCGACCCTCGAGAGTCGGCCGTTCGCAGTAAGTCGCTGTGATACGTCGACTTATTCGTTGGCTGCCGGCGAGAGGCAGTGTTGCCGAGCCGCCGCGGACACCGAGCCGAGTCAGCCCCGTCTGGACGACGATGTCGAATCCGTAAGGACGTGTTCGACCATGGGATAGGGAACAGGGCACCGGCCATTGCTGGTCGGAGGCTTTCCCGCAGCCATGGGAGGATCGACATGAAACTGTATGGCTTTGGCCCCACCCGTTCACTGCGCGCGCTGTGGGCGTTGGGAGAACTTGACGCGGACTTCGAGTTCGTGCCGGTCAACCTCCTGGAAGGGGGGCACCGGCATCCAGAATTCCTGCGTCTCAATCCCGCCGGCAAGGTCCCGGTGCTGGTAGATGGCGACCTCGTGCTGACCGAATCGGCGGCGATCGTCCTGTATCTGGCGGAAAAGTATCCCGACAAGGGATTATTGCCTAGCGATACCAAGGAGCGGGCGCAAGCTTATCGCTGGGTAATGTTTGCGGTGACCGAACTGGAGCAGCCGTTGTGGCGGATCGTTCGACATACGATGCTATATCCAGAGGAACAGCGTTTGCCCGCCGACATCGAGCTTGCAAGACAGGATTTCGTGGATATGGCCTCCGTACTGGATCGCCACATGGAAGGGCGGGAATTCATCGTCGGCCGTAGCATCACGGTCGCCGATTGTGTGACAGCCTATCTCATGGACTGGGCAAACGAGGAAGACTTGCTTGGCAACCATCCGCGGCTGCGTGCGTATCTGGAGCGCATGTATGCACGTCCCAGCGCGCCACCCCGCATTGCGGAGGCGTTCCAGGAAATCTCGCCATGAGACAGATAGCCCACCACCGGCCACGTGAGTTCGCGCAGGCAATCATTCAGGGGCTCCCGAACTCTGGAGATAACATGTCGACTCATCAATCGAAACCAACTGAAAGTGGTCATGCATCGGTCAATGGTATCCAGATGTACTATGAGCTGCATGGCCGCAACGGCGGTGTGCCCCTTGTTCTGCTGCATGGCGGCGGGTCCACCATCGAGCTGACCCGGCTGATCTCGGGGCACGCCTGCTGATTCTTCCCGGTGGGCATGGGGATTATCTTGGCGAAGCGGTGATGATGCAAGATGACACCGACTCTCCGAAGCTGACGGCACGGCTGATCGAGGAATTCCTTGACTCAGAATCGTGACGGATTGGGGGGTATACTCAATACGGCAATGCTCGCCAGGCCTTCCATCGGCAGGCCGACGGTCGTCATCACCAGCGACAGCATGATCAGGCCCGCGCCCGGCACGCCGGCGTTCCCAACGGAGCGGCTGCCGAGAGACTCGGCGCGCGAGGAGGGACAGGCATTTGCAGTATAGGTGAGCCGGAAAGCCAGTGATAATGGCCTGATTGCTGTTGTTCGGTGTCTTCGACGACATCCTGAATCACCATGGTTTCAGCGCGGCTTGGTGGATCAGCAGCCGTGATCGTGACTTGCCGTTCCACCTAGCCCCGGACACGTTGGCCCACCGCCAGCGGCTGCGTCAGCGTCTGGGCCATGAGTACCCCGGCCAGGACCAGCGTTCCGCCGACGAAGTGGAAGAGCGAGACCCGCTCGCCGAGGAAGGCCATGGCGATCAGGGCACTGAACAGCGGCATCAGGTTGATGAAGATGCTCGCCTGGCTGGCGCCGATCTGGCGGATGGCACGCATCCACAGGAAGGTGGTGATGATCGAGGCGGGAATGCCGGCGTAGAGGATCAGCCAGACGTTATGGCCGTCGACGGGCGTCATCGGACCCATGAGGTAAGGGGGCAGCAGGAAGAGCACGGCGAAGCAGACCTGGGCGTAGAGCACCACCCAGGGGGGCAGGCCCAGCGGCCAGCGCTTGAGCATCACCCCGTAGAGGGCGTAGCAGGTGGCGGCCGCCACCATCAGCGCATCGCCGAGGGCGACCTGCAGTTCCAGCAGCGAGAGCGGGTCGCCACGGCCCAGCAGCACGGTGACACCGATCAGCGCGAGCAGGCCGCCCAGGGTGCCACCGAGGCTGGGGGCCTCGCGCAGGATCAGTGCGCTGAGCAGCACGGTGAGCAGCGGCACCATGGCGGCGAGGATGCCCATATTGGTGGCCGTGGTAGTCTCGGCGGCGACGTAGGCGAGCCCCTGCCACATGGCCATGCCTAAAAGCCCCAGTATCGCCAGCTTTGGCCATTCGCGGCACAGCGAATGGCGGTGTTGCCAGGCCGCGGGCAGCACGAAAGGGGTGAGCACGGCGAGCGCCAGCACCCAGCGCAGGAAGGCGATGCTGCTGGGGGCGATGCTGCCCACGGTGAGCTGGTTGATGGTCATATTGCCCGACCAGATCAGCACGGCGCCGAGCGGGGGGAGGAAGTAGAGCAGGGGCATGGCGACCTCTAACGTGCAAGAGCCCCGATGCGGTCGGGGCTCTCGAGTCTTGTGCACAGGAGCCGAATGATACGCGGCAACTGATGAGGACGCGAATGAGGCCCACCTGCCCCTGCGTCAACGCAGCTGGCTGTCCTTGCTGCCGCGCCGGTTGTAGCCGCTGAAGGTGGTGTGCTGCTTGTCGCGCTCGCTCTGGCAGGCGATGCACAGTCGCACCCCTGGCACCGCCTCGCGGCGGGCCTGGGGAATCTCTTCGTCGCACTCCTCGCAGTGACGCCGGCTCTCGCCCCTGGGTAATTCGCTGCGCGCCCGCTGCAGTGCGTCCTCGATGGTGCTGTCGATCTGCTCCTGCACGGCACCGTCCCTCGACCAACCTCCTGCCATGATCTCCTCTCCCTCGGCGCTTCGCGCGCCGGCTGTCTGGTCTATCCACACAGTCTGGAATACCTGGCGGGACCTGGCCAATGCAACCGCCCCACCTGATGTCCTCGCGGCGGTTGGCGGTCGGGGCTCAGCGCAGGAGCAGGGCGAGTATCACCACCGCCAGAATGGCCGAGACGCCCTGCCAGAAGGCGACGGGGTGACGCTCGATCAGCGGCGGGCGCGTCCTGTCGAGGAAGGCCTGGTTGGGGTGGCGCAGGTCGAAGGTGAACTCGGAGAGCTCCTGATAGCGCTTTTCGGGGTTGGGGTGGACGGCCTTCTTGAGGGTCGCGTCGACCCAGGCGGGGATCGCCCGCTCGTCGTCGAGCACCGAGCGGTAGGTGAGACGACGCTGTGCCGCGGCGGTGCGGGTCTTGGCGACCTGGGTGCCGTAGGGGTAGCGGCCCGACAGCATGTGGTAGGCCAGCACGCCGAGCGAGTAGAGGTCCGAGCGCGCGGTCCCCACGTCCCCCAGGATGTATTCGGGGGCCATGTAGAGCGCCGTGCCCGGGAACGGGGGCGGCTCGGCCGTGGCGGTCTCGACGATGCCGGCGACGCGCGCCGAGCCGAGATCGATGAGCTTCAGCGTACCGGTCTTGTCGATCATGACGTTGTCGGGCCGGAGGTCCTGGTGCAGGACCTCCATGCGATGCAGCGCCTGGAGCCCCCTGGCGATCTGCTCGACGATGCGGCGCACGGTCTCGAGGTCGGGCCGGGGATTGTCGATCAGCCACTGCGCGAGGGTCTGCCCCTCGACGAATTCGGTGACGGTATAGAGGTAATGGCGCTGGCGGGTCGGCAGGGCGGCCTTCAGCACGTGGCGGCTGCTGAGGCGCCGGGCGATCCACTCCTCCATCAGCAGCCGCTCGAGGTAGCCGGGGTCCTCGCGCAGGTCGATCGAGGGCGTCTTCAAGATCACCTGGGTGTCGGTTTCGTCGTCCCGGGCGAGATAGACGTGGCTGCGGCTGCTGGCGTGCACTTCGCGCAGGATCGTATAGCCGTCGAACCGGGCGCGGGGCTCCAGGATGGGCGGGAAGGGGAGCCGCTCGACCTGCCGGTGCAGGGCCGGGGTTTCCGCCTGTGGCAGTGCCTCGACGCGCACGATCTGGAGGCTCAGGTTGTCCTCGCTGCCCTGCCGGTAGGCGTGCGCCACGATGCGTCGGGCGGCCGCGTCCAGATCCCCCCCGTGCTCCTCGACGGTACGGAGGATGAAGCGTGCGTCGCTGTGCTCGTAGACCCCGTCGGTGGCCAGCAGGAAGGTGTCGCCGACCTGGAGCGGCAGGGCCTGGTAGTCGATCTCCACCAGGGCGTCGGCGCCGAGTGCCCGGCTCAGGTAGCTCTCCTGCCGGGAGACCCACAGGCGGTGATCGTGGGTGAGCGGCTCCAGGCCATGGGCGTGAAGCTTGTAGATCCGGGTGTCGCCGACATGGAAGAGGTGGGCCGTGGTCGACGTGATGACCAGGGCGCTCAGCGTGCACACATAGCCCTTGTCCTTCTCGTAACGGTAGGGACCGTTGCGGCTTTGCGCGTAGAGCCAGGCGTTGGTGGCCGTCAGCACGCACTCCACCGCGTGGCGGACCGACCAGGCCTCCGAGGTGGCGTAGTAGTCCTCGAGCAGGCTCGTGACCGCCGTCTCGCTAGCGATGTGGCTGACTGCGCTGCTGCTGATGCCGTCGGCCATGGCCAGGGCGATCCCTTTGGCGCCGAGCTGGGGCTCTCGCGGGACATGGCAGCCGTGAAAGTCCTGGTTGCGGGCCTTGCGGCCCGCTTCGCTGTGCTGCCCCAGGGCGATGCGCAGTGGGCTCATGAAAGCGGGCCCCGGCCGAGGCCGGGGCTCTCAGGTGGCGAATCAGGGGGTGATGGGGCGTGCAGTGGCGCGCTTGGGCGCGGTGCGCACGTGGGTGGTGTAGAGCGTCAGGCCGGTGAAGGCGATGCCGCCCACCAGGTTGCCCAGGGCCGTGGGGATCTCGTTCCAGATCAGGTAGTCCATCACCGAGAAGCCGCCGCCCATCATCATCGCCGAGGGGAACAGGAACATGTTCACCACGGAGTGCTCGAAGCCCATGAAGAAGAACAGCATGATCGGCATCCACATGGCGATGACCTTGCCGCTGACGTTGGTGGAGATCATCGCGCCCACCACGCCCATGGAGACCATCCAGTTGCACAGCATGCCGCGCACGAAGATCGTCAGCCAGCCGGCCAGGCCGTACTCGGCGTAGCCCAGGGTGCGCGCCTCGCCGACACCGGCGATCTTTTCCCCTACGGGGCCGGGGTCAGTGTTGAAGCCGTAGGTGAAGACGAACGCCATCATCGCCGCCACGGTCAGGGCGCCGGCGAAGTTGCCGACGAAGACCAGGCCCCAGTTTCTCAGGATAGCGGCGGGGGTTACGCCCGGGCGGCGGTCGAGCAGGGCCAGGGGGGTGAGCATGAAGACCCCCGTCAGCAGGTCGAAGCCCATCAGGTAGAGCATGCAGAAGCCGACGGGGAAGAGGATGGCCCCCAGCAGGAAGGAACCGGACTGGACGGCCACCGTGACCGCGAAGACCGCGGCAAGGGCCAGGATGGCGCCCGCCATGAAGGCGCGGATCAGGGTGTCGCGCGTCGACATGTGCACCTTGGATTC
Organism: Billgrantia azerbaijanica; assembly: GCA_004551485.1. Classification (GTDB taxonomy): domain Bacteria; phylum Pseudomonadota; class Gammaproteobacteria; order Pseudomonadales; family Halomonadaceae; genus Halomonas; species Halomonas azerbaijanica. Next base: position 85,987 of record SBLD01000011.1, read on the forward strand.
GCCCGCGTCCACCATCTTGGTGACGAATTCCGATGGAACCAGATAAGACATGGTCTTCCTCATGCGTTGTGCAGGGTGGCGTGATGCCGGCGATCGTCCCGGACGGGACCTGTCGACGCTGACGGCACGTGAAAACGGCGCCCGCACGCACCCGTTACCGGGTGGTGAGGACGCCGTTGTCCCGTCAGGTTCGAGCATATCGGGCGGCATTGCCCGGGTGATCGCCGAGAATCACCGTTGGCCCTGCCTGAAGCAAGGGCCATGCCCAAGGCGGGGATGCAAGAAAAAGTCTTTTATTTTCAGTTTCTTGATATCTGGCAGCCTGGGCCGGTCAAGCGCCTGGGTGCCCGCAGCAGGTGCGCCACGGTGCGGCAGCAAGCGGCTCCCGGCGGCGCGTGCCCCGTGACTGTGCATGAGCCGTTGCCGATGTCCGCGGGACAAGCAGGGGGACGTCCGCGTTCCTGGTGGCGGTCGGCCACTGTCTTCTCTGCCATGAGTGGCCGGCAGCCGAGGAGAACCCCTGGGCGGAAATCGACGAGGCCCGAAACGAAGAGAGGTTCTCGATCACTGCCTGGCGATGACATTGTTCATGCTGAAGGCGAGGTGCAGCGACTTGAACTTGTCCAGCGTGTGGCGATAGTAGGCCTTGTAGCCTTGGCAAAGGTAGTTGCCGTAGTGGGGCTCCGTTCCTTTCGGTTGAATCCGGTGGGCGGGGCAACCACCGTGGCAGTACTTCCGGTAGGGGCAGCGCTGGCAGTCCGATGTCAGTCGAGTCGTCTTGCTGCGTCCGAACTCGATCTGCCGTGGGCTGTCGACCAGCGAGCCGAGCGCGGTCTCGGTCAAGTTGCCGAGCTTGTGGCTGGGATAGACGAAGTGGTCGCAGCTGTAAATGCTGCCGTCGTGCTCGGCGATCAGGTTGCGCCCGCATTGTGCGGCATTGACACAGAGGTGGGCGGTGCCGTACACCAGCGTGGCGAAGGTGGCCTCGAAATTCTGCACGGAGACGCGGCCGATATCCTCGGCATGCCATTCGTCGAACACCCTGTTCAAGAACTTGCCGTACTGTTCCGCTCCGACGCTGCGCTCGGAGACTTTCCGCTCGCTGCGCGACATCATCGCCGAGCCGGGATGTGACGTCAGATCGAACAGGTCATGCTCGACGAGCGGAATGAACTGGATGTGCTCGGCGCCCAGCGCCTTCAGCTTCCGGTACACCTTGTTCGGGTGGTCGGCGTTTCTCCGGTTGACCACGCACAGAAAGTTATGCGCGACCTCGTGCCGGCGTAGCCACTCCACACCTTTCGTGACGGCGCTATAGGATCCCCGACCTTTCTTGTCCTTCCGGTACTGGTCGTGCAGCCGCATCGGACCATCGACGCTGATGCCGACCAGGAACCCTTCCTCCTTCAAGAACTGTGCCCATGCCCTGTTCAGCAGGGTGCCGTTGGTCTGCAGCGCATTGGTGATCGTCATGCCGGGCCGGCGGTAGCGACGCTGAAGCGCCACCGCCTTGCGGAAGAACTCGAGCCCCATCAGCGTCGGTTCGCCCCCTTGCCAGGCGAAGTTGACTTCTCGGGTTCCCTCGGGCTGCTGCTCGATATAGCTGCGCGTCAGTCGCTCGAGAACCGCGTCGGTCATTCGAAACGAGCGACCTTTCGAGAACTGGTCCTCCTTCTTGAGGTAGAAGCAATAGTCGCAATCCAGGTTGCAGAGGGGGCCTATCGGTTTGATGAGCAGGTGGAACGGGCGTGATGCCTGCCGTGAATTCACGTGGGAATCTCCGCGGAAGTCGAGCGTTGAGCTCATGTTTGAGGGAGGGTTTCACTCCGGGCGGCCGTGATGGCATTACTGGCCGACATCATCAGCAACTCCGCTGTCGGTATCGGTGTGGCTGGCCATGCCCTGCGGCCAGAAGAGGGATCCCCCGGACACCGCCGCCTTGCGGCCGGGCATGTCCGGGGGGACGTCATGATCATGACGCAATCAACCTGCTGCCGGTGGTTTGCGGCGCAGCTCGCCCTTCAGCGCCTTGATGATGGTGTAGCACATCAGCAGCATCACGATGGAGAACGGAATCGCCGTCGCCGTCACCCCGGCCTGAAGCGCCGACAGGCCGCCGCCGAGCAGCAGCACGATGGCGATCAGTCCCTCCACCGTGGCCCAGAACATCCGCTGAGGCCTGGGCGCATCGATCTTGCCGCCGGCCGTGATGGTATCGATCACCAGGGAGCCGGAATCCGACGAGGTGACGAAGAAGATCAGTGCCAGGGTGATGCCCAGGGTGGACATCAGGCCCGTCAGCGGCAGCTCGTTCAGCATCCCGAACAGCGACAACTCGGGGCTGTAGTTGTCGATCACGAAGTCCTTGACCAGGCTGCCCGCGGGGTCGGCATAGAGCTGATCGAGCGCGATGCCGCCAAAGACGCCCATCCAGATGAAGATGAACAGGCTGGGAATCAACAGCACGCAGATCACGAACTCCCGAACCGTGCGCCCGCGTGAGACCCGAGCGATGAACATGCCGACGAAGGGTGCCCAACTGACCCACCAGGCCCAGTAGAAGACCGACCAGGCCTGACGATAGGCATCGTCGTCACGACCGAAGGGCGCCGACAACGGGACGAACTCCGTCACATAGGTCGAAAGCCCCGTCCAGAACCCGTTCAGGCCCACCAGGGTCGGGCCGGCGAACAGCACGAAGAAGAAGAACAGCACGGCCAGGATCATATTGATCTCGGAAAGCTTCTTCACGCCGCCCTCGAGTCCGCGCCAGACCGACACCAGTGCCACCGCCGTGACCAGCACGATGACGATGACCTGGAAGGTGGTGCTGATATCCAGGCCAAAGACGAAATTCATCCCCGCATTGGCCTGCTGGGCACCGAGGCCGAGTGCCGTGGCCAGTCCAAACAGGGTGGAAAACACCGCCAGGATGTCGATGACATGTCCCCACCAGCCCCACACACGCTCGCCAAGAATCGGGAAAAACGCCGAACGAATGGAGAAGGGCAGGCCCTTGTTATAGGAAAAAATGGCCAGGGCCAACGCCATGACCACATAGACGGCCCAACCATGTATGCCCCAGTGCAGAAAGGTGCCGGCGATGCCCAGGGCGCTGGCGTCGTCAATGGCCGCCGGATTCAGTTCACCATCGGCCCCGAAAGGCGAGGGAATGCCCAATGGCAAGGAGACGTTGGCATGATAGACCGGCTCCAGCACACTGAAGAACAGCAGTCCGATGCCGATGCCCGCGGTGAACAGCATCGCAAACCAGGACAGGTAGCTGTGTTCCGGGCGGGCATCGGGACCCCCCAGCCTGACCGACCCATAGGGCAGGATGACGAGCGCCACACAGAACAGGATGAAGAAATCCACCACGATCATGAAATACCAGTCCAGCGTCCCGGTGGAGAAACCGACGATGGACTGGAAAATGCTCCCCGCGCGCTCCGGAAACAACAGGGTGAGCACGATGAAGACGACCGAAGCGAGCGCCGATACGAGAAAGACCCGGTTGTGGATATCGAAGCCGATGGGGCCCAGTTGTCCCTCGATATTGTCCTGGCCGACAACATAGTCCGTTTGCATGTCACTGGTCATGGGGTGCGACGCCGAGTCGCTCGGGATAGTCATGAGATACCTCTCCTTATTGTAATGTTTGCGATCGTCAGGTTTTTTTGATCATGAGCGGAAGGCCTTGGCGTCATGGATGGGCGGTAGCGCTTCGCTCGTGTTCGAATGGTCTGGGGGGCATGGGGGTTTGCCTCTCATTTTAGATAGCCACGGCCATTGGCTTGTCATGGTGGTGAGCGTGGCCGTGGTCGACGAGACCGGCGCGTTGCAGGCGGGCCATGACGTCGGGTTTGGTCCAGGCCAGGTAGAGTCTTCCGCCACGGGCCTGGCAACGACGGGCCTGGCGCTGGAGCAGATGGATACCGCTCAGGTCGATGAAGTTGATGCCCGCCGCCAGAATCACCAGGTTGGGGCGTTCGAGGCGCTCGAGCCGTCGGGCGACCGACTCGCAGGCGCCGAAGAACAGCGAACCGTCGATTCTGACTACCGTACAGCAGGGCTCCTCCACGGCCTGCTGGATCTCCCGGGGGGCATGTGTGAGCGGGCACTCGACCACCGGCGGGCGGGTGGTACGGCGCAGGTAGAGCGCCAGTGAGGCCAGCACGCCGAAGTAGATGGCGAATTCCAGGGCCAGCAGCAGGGTGCTGAAGAAGGTGATCAGCAAGACCGCCGTTTCCGAACGGCTGGTGATCAGCACCTCGCGGATGCCGTGCCGGTCGACCAGCTTGGCGGCGACCAGCAGCAGCAGGCCGGCCATGGCCGCCATCGGCACGTGGTGCAGCAGCGGTGCCGCCAGCAGCATGAGCGGAACGAGCAGCAGCGCCGACAGCACCGCCGCCAGCGGCGAGCAGGCCCCGGCGCTGGCGTTGAGTCCCGAGCGGGTGAACGACCCCGACGAGACATACCCGGAGAAGAAGGCGCCACCCAGATTGGACAGGCCCTGACCGATGAACTCCTGGTTGGCGTCCAGGCGCTCCCCGGCCCGCGCCGCGAAGGCCCGGGCAATTGCGGCGGCTTCGACCAGGCCCAGCAGCCCCAGGGCGATGGCGCCCGGCGTCAGCAGGCGCAGCGTGTCGAGCGAGAGATCCGGTGCCGAGAGCGGTGGCAGGCCGGCCGGCACCTCGGCGATGCGCAGGATCTCGACTTGCTCGGGGTCGAGCCAGGCGGCCAGCAGCGAGGCGGCCACGAGCGAGAGCAGCATGCCCGGCCAGCGTGGCAGCCAGCGCCGAAACGCCAGGCTGGCGGCGAGCGTGAAGCCGGCGATCAGCGCGGCATCGGGGCGGATGTCGCCGAGCCGTGCGACCAGCCGTGGCCAGATATCGAGAAACCCGCTGCTCTCCAGGGAGGCCAGCCCCAGCGCATAGGGCACCTGGCTGGTGGCGATGATCAGCGCGGCACCGGCGGTGAACCCCGTCACCACCGAGTGCGAGACGAGATCGACCAGTACCCCCAGCCGGGCCAGGCCCAGCAACAGCTGGAAGGCGCCGGCGAGGAAGGTCAGCGTCAGCGCCAGGGTGAGGAACTCGCCGCTTCCCGCCTCGGCGAAGGGCTGCAGGGTGGCGAACAAGGCGATCGACAGGGCCGCCGTGGGACCGCTGACCATCTGCTTCGAGGCGCCGAACAGCGCCGCCAGCGCCGCCGGGACGATCGCCGTGTACAGGCCGTACTGTGGCGGCAGCCCGGCGAGCAGGGCGTAGGCCACGCCCTGCGGGACCACCAGCACGGCCCCGGTCAGGCCGGCCATGGCATCGTGGCGCAGCGCCCCGGGGGGCTGGCGGCCAAGCCAGCTCATGAAGGGCAGCCAGCGCCACTGGCTGCCCTGGGGCGGTGGCGACTTGCGACCGGACGAGGGCATCGTCATCCGCGGTCGGCGGACGCTGTCGGGAAGCGGGCCCGCGCCTCGAGGTCGTCGAGGTCGATGGTGTTGCGCATGTACTGGGTGCTGGCATCGAACCAGGGCTGATGGTCCCAGGGCGTCACTTGGCCCTTCATGTTCGCGCGGGCGACCAGCTTGCGGCGACGCTGGCTGGCGATCACCGCGTCGTGCAGCGCCTGGGTATCCCAGCGCCGGGTGACCTCGTCGCGGAACTGCTTGCGCAGGTCCTGGTATTCGGGGGCCTCGGCCAGGTTGGTCAGCTCCCGGGGATCGGCCTCGAGGTCGAATAGCTGGTCGGGGTCCGGCGCGGAGTGAACGAACTTGTAGCGTCCCCGGCGAATCATCAGCAGCGGGGCGATGGCGCCTTCCCCGCAGTATTCGCCGATCACCTCGTCGTGGCCGCCCTCTCCGGTCAGGTGGGGAATCAGGCTGCGACCGTCGATGGGCACGGCGTACTCCGGGGCCTCGCCGTCGTTGGCCAGCTCGGCGAAGGTCGGCAGCAGGTCCATGGTGGACACCGACTGGCTGACCCGACCGGCGGCGAAGCGATCCGGCGCATGGACGATCATCGGCACCCGGGCAGAGCCCTCGAACCAGCTCATCTTGTACCACAGGCCACGCTCGCCGAGCATGTCGCCATGGTCGCCGGAGAAGACGATGATGGTGTTCTCGTCCAGCCCGGTCTCTTCGAGCGCCTTGAGCACCTTGCCGAGCTGATCGTCGACATAGCTGATGGCCCCGTAGTAGGCGTGGCGCGCATTGCAGATCTGCGCGTCGCTGACGGTGTCCTCGTCGCACTGGTAGACGTGGCGCAGGCGCCGGGAGTGGGGGTCCATCAGTTCCCGGGAGTAGGGCACGCGGGGCATGTCGATGTCGTCATGGTCGTAGCGGTCCCAGTATTCCTGCGGGATGGTGTAGGGGTCGTGCGGGTGGGTCAGCGAGACCGTCAGACAGAACGGGCGCTCCCGGTCACTGCGTGCCTGGTTGTTGCGAGCGTAGTCGTAGAGGAAGCGCTGGGCGCGGAAGGTCACCTCGTCGTCGAAGTCGAGCTGGTTGGAACGCACGCAGGGCCCGGCCTGGGTGACCGACGACATGTTGTGGTAGTAGCTCGGGCGCTCCTCGAAGTCCTCCCAGTCGACGTGCCAGCCGAAGTCGGCCGGGTAGATGTCGGTGGTCAGGCGTTGCTCGAAGCCGTGGAGCTGGTCCGGGCCGCAGAAGTGCATCTTGCCGGACAAGGCGGTGAGGTAACCGGCATCGCGCAGATAGTGGGCGTAGGTCGGCGTATCGGCGGCCAACTCGGCGGCATTGTCGAACGCGCCGATCCGCGATGGCAACTGGCCGGCCATCAGCGTGAAACGCGAGGGCGCGCACAGCGGGCTGTTGCAATAGGCCGAGTCGAAGACCACGCCTTCCGCTGCCAGGCGCGACAGGTGGGGCGTCTTGACGACCGGGTGGCCGTAGAAGGGCAGCGAGGGGACGGCCATCTGATCGGCCATCAGGAAGAGGATGTTGGGGCGCTTGCGCGTCATGGGGCCTCCCGTTGTTGTAGCGACGACTTGTTGTAGCGACGAGTCGTCGATGCGTGCGGTGGATGCAGGCTCGAGTCGAGCCGTGACTGGCTGTCGCAACAGTCTCTCTGCTAATCTCAGACCCTGTAAACTCGCTGGATTTTTATGGGAGGCATTAGTCTGTCTAATGTCGTGGATAGCCAGGGCGGCGTCGCCCAACAGTCTGCGGGTGTTCGAGGCGGCGGCTCGCCATCTGAGCTTCACCGCCGCGGCACGCGAACTGCGCTCGACCCAGTCGGCCGTCAGCCAGCAGATCCGTACCCTGGAAGAGAACCTCGGCTTGGCGTTGTTCGAGCGGATCTACCGTGGGGTGAGGTTGACCGAGGCGGGACAGGCGTTGTTCGTCAGCGTGCAGGAGGGCTTCGCGACCATCGATCGCACGATCGACCGTCTCCAGCACAGGCATCGCCACCCGCACGTGAACATCCTCACCGACTTTTCGTTCGCGGCGTATTGGCTGATGCCACGTCTGCCTCGCTTCCGTGAACTGCATCCGGATATCGACGTGCGCATCGTCACCAACCAGGGCGTGCTCGACTGGCGGGCCCAGGAAGTCGACATTGCGATCATGTTCTGCGACGAGCGTGCCCTCGCCAGCGGCATTCCCCTGCTGCTCAATGAAGACGTCTTCCCGGTCTGCAGCCCAGGTTTCCTGCAGCGATATGGCCCCGTCGACGATCTCGAGGCCCTCAGCAAGGCACCGCTCTTGACGTTGACCGCCGATCAAGGACAGAGCTGGCTGGACTGGCCGAGCTACTTCGAACAGCTGGCGGGCGTCAATTACCTGGAGTCGTCGGAACTGACGTTCAACAACTACACGCTGCTGATCCAGGCGGCGATCGCTGGCCAGGGCATCGCCATGGGGTGGCGAGGCCTGGTCGACGATATGCTCGACAATGGCATGCTGGTTGGCTTGCCAGAGTTGGGGCTGTGCACGCAGCGAGGGTACGGGCTGATCGATGGCAGGCCGGAGGTGGCCGGTGAGGCGAAGCAGGCCCTGCAGGCCTGGGTGCTGGACTGTGCGTCGGCAGGGGCGGCGTAAGCCAAGGGAGGGCCGGCCGGGGCCGAGGCCCCGGCCGGCTGACGCCATCAGATACCGAGACGTTCCTTGGCCTGGTTGAGCAGGTTCACGGACTCGTCATGGTTGCCCGCCTGGTGGGCCTCCTCGCCGCGGGCGCGCAGGTCGCGGACTTCCTCGAGGGTGGCCTCATCGAGCTCGGCGACCACGGCCTGGTCTTGCAGGGCCTGGTCGATCTCGCCCATCAGGGACGGACACATGTTCGCCCAGGCGAAGGTGGTCAGCAGCATGAAGCCCAGGGCGACGAACGCTTGCTTGATCATCTCGGGTAGCCTCCCGATCCGGGTCTTTGGGGTGGGCGTGGTCGGTCCGCGAGTCGGTACTGCTACTCCCGGCCTCGCGATGACCGGCCGCGGACACCGCTAAGTGTAGTGCGCCGCGGCCGGCCGTGCCGGCCCGAGTCGGTGGCCCCGGTCGCCTCAGCCGAGGGCGGCGATGGCGGCCTTGGCGATCTGCACGTCCTGGTCGGGCTTGACCCCGGAGACGCCCACGGTGCCGGCCATCTGACCCTCGACCAGCACCGGCACGCCGCCGGACAGCAGGCCCTGCAGCGGCACCGAGAGGAAGGCGTCGCGGCCACCGTTGATCATCTCCTCGAAGAGCTGGGTTTCGCGGGCGCCTAGGGCGGCACTGCGCGCCTTCTCGGTGGCGATGCCCACGGTCATGGCCGGTGCGCCGTCGAGGCGGCGCAGGCCGAGCAGGTGGCCGCCGTCGTCGGCCACGGCGATGGTCACCTTCCAGCCGTTGGCCTCGGCTTCCTGCTGGGCGGCGTCGAGGAGGGCGTTGACCTCGCTGAGGGTCAGTACGGGCTTGGTGTTCATCAGGGACTCCTTCAGGGTGAATCAGTTGGCAAGGGCTTCGTCGACGATCTCGATCCAGTGCCGGACCTCGGTGCGGCCGGCGCTGGCCAGGTGGGTCTGGCAGCCGATATTGGCCGTGACGATCACCTCGGGCTCGCCGGCCTCCAGGTTGTCGAGCTTGTTGTCGCGCAGTTGGGTGGCGAGCTCCGGTTGGGTGATGGAGTAGGTGCCCGCCGAACCGCAGCACAGGTGGGCGTCGGCCACCGGGGTGAGGGTGAAGCCGAGCTTGACCAGCACGGCCTCCACGGCGCCGCCGAGCCGCTGGGCGTGCTGCAGGGTGCAGGGGCAGTGGAAGGCGAGCTTGCGGCTCTCCTTCACCGACAGCGCCTCGAGGTCCTCGTCGCGCAACACCTCGACCAGGTCCTTGGCCAGCGCGCTGACGCGCTCTGCCTTCTCGGCGTAGGCCGGGTCGTCGGCGAGGATGTCGGCGTACTCCTTGACGAAGGCGCCGCAGCCGCTCGCCGTCTGCACGATCGCCTCGGCCCCGGCCTCGATGTGCGGCCACCAGGCGTCGATATTGGCCCGGGCACGGGTCCGCCCCTCGTCCTGGGCGTTCAGGTGGAAGTCGATGGCGCCACAGCAGCCCGCCTCGCCGACCGGCGTCAGGCCGATCCCCAGGCGGTCGAGCACCCGCGCCGTGGCGGCGTTGGTGTTGGGCGAGAGTCCCGGCTGCACGCAGCCCTCGAGAATCAGCATCTGCCGCGCGTGGCGCTGGTGGTCGGGGCGGGTGCCGGCGTCCACCGGCGTGGGCGGCAGTTTCGCCTTGAGCGCGCCCGGCACCAGCGGCTTGAAGGTCAGGCCCAGCTTGAGCAGCGCCTGGAAGCGCCGGGGATCGACCAGCGCCTTGCGCAGCCCGAAGCGCAGCCCGAAGCGCAGCGCGCGCTCGGGCGCCGTGCGCGGCACGCGGCGCTCGATCTCGGCGCGGCCGATGTCGAGCAGCTTGTGGTATTCGACCCCGGAGGGGCAGGTGGTCTCGCAGTTGCGGCAGGTCAGGCAGCGGTCGAGGTGCAGCCGGGTCTGCTCGGTCACCAGGCCGTCGTCGTCCGGGTTCTCGAGCATCTGCTTCATCAGGTAGATGCGCCCGCGCGGCCCGTCGCGCTCGTCGCCGAGCAGCTGGTAGGTCGGGCAGGTGGCGTTGCAGAAGCCGCAGTGCACGCAGGTGCGCAGCACGCGGTCGGCCTCGCGGATGTGCGGCTGCTTGAGGGCTTCCTCGGTGAAGTGCGTCTGCATGTCAGCTTCTCATCAGTCTTCAGAGGTCGGCGTAGAGCCGACCGGGGTTGAAGATCCCGTGGGGGTCGAGCTCGGCCTTGAGGTTGCGGTGGTATTTCGCCAGCGCCGCGGGCAGCGGGGTGAAGGGCTCGATGCCGGCCGGGCAGGGGCCGTAGCAGGTGGCGTGGCCGCCGGCCTCGCGGCAGGCGCGGCGCAGCGCTTCGGCGTCGACGTCGGCGCGCAGCCAGCGCTGGGCGCCGGCCCAGTCGTGGAGCATGGCCGTGTCATCGATCTCGGCCAGGCCCAGGTCGGGGGCGCGGTGCGGCAGCGAGAGGCGCCACAGGGGCCTGGCGCCCTCGCGGGTGAAGAAGTCCAGGCGGTGATCGCGCAGCGCGGGCCAGAAGGCGTTGTCGAGGTCGTCGCCGCCGATCCGCTCGCGGGTGGCGGCTACCGAGCTGGGGCCGCCCTCCAGGCGCAGGTGCAGCGCGCCGTCGAGCCAGGCGGCAGCGCTGATCGGCAGCGGCTCGCGGCCCCACTCGGCAAGGCGCCGACGTGCCTCGGCCAGGGGCAGGTCGAGGTGCAGGCTGTGGGTGGTGAGCGGACGCGGCACCACCTTCAGCGACACCTCGCTGATCACGCCCAGGGTGCCCTGGGCACCGACCATCAGCCGCGACAGGTCGTAGCCGGCGACGTTCTTCATTACCTGGCCGCCGAAGCGCTGTTCGATGCCCTCGTGGTTGATCAGGCGGATGCCCAGCACGAAGTCGCGTACGGCGCCGGCCCAGGGGCGGCGCGGCCCGGAGAGGCCGGTGGCGATCATGCCGCCCACCGTGCCGGCCTCGCCGAAGCGCGGCGGCTCGAAGCCGAGCATCTGGCCGTGCTCGGCCAGCGCGGCCTCCAGCTCGGTGAGCGGCGTGCCGGCGCGCACCGAGACCACCAGCTCCACCGGGTCGTAGAAGGTGATGCCGCGGTGCTCGGCGGTGGAGAGCGTCTCGCTTTCCACCGGACGGCCCTGAACTTGTCGACCATAGAAGGCGCGGGTGTCGCCGCCGACGATACGCAGCGGCGTGCGCTCGCGGGCCGCCTCGCGGATGCGCTCGGCAAGCGGTTGGCTGGCGTCCTGCCCGGGGTACTCGGTGGGGGTCGTGGCCATGGGCGCTCCTGTCAGCCGTGCGGGTTGGCAGTGAGGGCAGGGGCGTCCGCCGCCTGCTTGATGGTCTTGAACTCCGAGCAGCGTGCCGGGGTGGGGATGTTCTTGCCCGGGTTGAGCAGCTCGGTGGGGTCGAAGGCGGCCTTGGCGGCGCGGAAGGTGGCCAGCTCGTCGGGACGGAACTGGGCGCACATCTGGTTGATCTTCTCGCGGCCCACGCCGTGCTCGCCGGTGATGGTACCGCCGACGGCCACGCACAGTTCGAGGATCTCGCCGCCGAGCGCTTCGGCGACGTCCAGCTCGCCGGGCTGGTTGGCGTCGAAGAGGATCAGCGGGTGCATGTTGCCGTCGCCGGCATGGAAGACATTGGCGACGCGCAGCCCGTAGCGCTCGGAGAGCTCGGCGATGCCGGTGAGCACGCGCGGCAGGGCGCGGCGCGGGATGGTGCCGTCCATGCAGTAGTAGTCCGGCGACATGCGGCCCACCGCCGGGAAGGCGTTCTTGCGCCCCGCCCAGAACAGCGCCCGCTCCGCCTCGTCGCGCGCCTGGCGCACCTCGGTGGCGCCGGCGGCCTCGAGCACCCGGCGCACCCGCGCGCAGTCGTCGTCGACGTCGGCCTCCACGCCGTCCAGCTCGCACAGCAGGATCGCCTCGGCGCCCACCGGGTAGCCGGCCTTGACGAAGTCCTCGGCGGCCTGGATGGCCAGCTTGTCCATCATCTCGAGCCCGCCGGGGATGATGCCTGCCTCGATGATGTCGCCCACCGCCAGGCCGGCCTTCTCCACGTCGTCGAAGCTCGCCATCAGCACCTTGGCGGTCTCCGGCTGGGGCAAGAGCTTGACGGTGATCTCGGTGACCACGCCGAGCATGCCCTCGGAGCCGGTGAACAGCGCCAGGAGGTCGAAGCCGGGGGCGTCCAGGGCGTCGCTGCCGAGCGTCAGGCTCTCGCCCTCGATGGTCAGCACCTCCGCCTTGATGACGTTGTGCACGGTGAGGCCGTACTTGAGGCAGTGCACGCCGCCGGCGTTCTCGGCGACGTTGCCGCCGATGGAGCAGGCGATCTGCGACGAGGGGTCCGGGGCGTAGTAGAGGCCGTAGGGGGCCGCCGCCTCGGAGATGGCGAGGTTGCGCACCCCGGGCTCGACGCGCGCGGTGCGCGCCTCGGGGTCGATCTCGAGGATGCGCGCGAAGCGCGACAGCACCAGCAGCACGCCCTGCTCGAGCGGCAGGGCACCGGCGGAGAGGCCGGTGCCGGCGCCGCGCGTCACCACCGGCACGCCCAGGGCGTGGCAGCGCGCGAGCAGGGTGCGCACCTGGTCGAGGGTGTCGGGCAGCGCCACCAGCATGGGCAGGGCGCGGTAGACCGACAGGCCGTCGCACTCGAAGGGGCGCATGTCCTCCTCGCGGTCGAGCAGGGTCATGTCGGGCAGGTGGCGGGCCAGGTCGGCGCGCACCTCGGCCGGGTCGCGGCGCGGCAGCTCGCCGTCGAGCCTGGCATCGTAGAGGATGTTCATGGTGACTCCCCAGGCGTCTCGTCTCGGAGAAACGGGTTGGATGACATCTCGGCCCACAATCTGTGCGCTGCGAAGGCACTTGTCCAGTCCGCGGTACAGTGGTCAGACCAGTAATTGGTATAGTATATGGAAGCATTTTCCATATTCTACGATAGAAGCCTAATCCGCCGATGGGCAACTTGCCACTCGATGTGGTGATCTGGAGGTGACCGATGAGCACACCCCGTGACGCGGCCCTGACGCCGCAACGGACCCCGGAGGGCGTGGCGGCGCGCCTGGAGCAGATGATCCTGGACGGGGTCTTCCGCCCCGGCCAGCTGCTGCCCTCGGAGCGCCGCCTCGGCGAGCGGCTCGGCGTGTCCCGCGCCTCGCTGCGCGAGGGGCTAAGGATCCTGCGCAGCAAGGGCATCATCGAGACTCGCCACGGGCAGGGGTCGCGGGTGGCCTCGCTGCTGCCGGCCCGCGAGCAGAGTCCCTTGATGCACCTGTTTCGCGACCACCCGCGGACCCTGTTCGACCTGCTGGAGGTGCGCGCGCTGCTGGAGGGGGAGTCCGCGCGGCTGGCCGCCCGGCGTGGCACCCCGGCGGATCGGGTGCTGATCTCCCGGCGCTACCGCGAGATGGCCGACTACGTGGCGGGCGCCGATCCCGTCGACGTGGAGCGGCTGGCGCGCCTGGATCATGCGTTCCACCTGGCGATCTCCCAGGCCTCGCACAACCCCGTGCTGGTGCACACCCTGCAGAGTCTCACCGACCTGCTGCTGAGCTCGGTGTTCGCCTCGGTGAAGAATCTCTACCACCGGCCCGCCCCGCGGGAGATGATCAACCGCCAGCACGCCCGGCTGCACGATGCCGTGATCCAGGGCAAGCCGGAGCTGGCGCGGCGCGTGGCCCTGGAGCACCTCACCGGCATCGGCGAGGCCCTGCGGGAGATCGAGGCGGAGGACGAGCGCCTGGAGCGCTCGGCCATGCGCCTGGAGGAGTGGAAAGACGGATAGGGGAGAACGAATGCCGCCCCCACGGCCTGGCCGTGGGGGCGGTGTTCAGTGGAGGAAGGGCGCGGCTCAGCCGAGGCCGAGCAACGGGTCGGAGACGCCCAGCAGGTAGAAGGCCACCAGGCCGATCCCGCCGGCGAGCAGGAAGTAGTAGAGCGTCGGCAGCAGGGTCTTGCGGATGGTGTCGCCCTCGCGCCCCAGCAGGCCCACCGTGGCCGAGGCCGCCACCACGTTGTGGATGGCGATCATGTTGCCGGCCGCCGCGCCAACCGCCTGCAGCGCCACCAGCAGGGCGGTGGAGAGGCCGAGCTGCTGGGCCACGTTGAACTGGAAGTCCGAGAGCATCAGGTTGGAGACGGTGTTGGAGCCGGCGATGAAGGCGCCGAGCCCGCCCACCGCCGGGGCGAAGAGCGGGTAGATATCGCCCACGCCGTCGGCGACGAAGCGTGCCATGGCCACCGGCATGGAGACCAGGTCGGCGGCATTGACGCCGGAGTTGATCAGGATGCGCACCATGGGGATGGTGAAGATCAGCACGAAGCCGGCGCCGAGCAGGGTGCGCGAGGACTCGCCGAAGGCGGCCTTGAGCTCGCCGGCGCGCATGCGATGGATCACCGCGGTGACCAGCACCACCATCAGCAGGATGCCGCCGGGCAGGTAGAGCGGCTGGATGCTGCCGGAGATGCCCGTCTCGCCCAGGATGTTGCTCCAGCCGAAGGAGAACGAGGTCAGGGCCTCCTTGAGCGGCGCCACGGTGCGCGAGGCGACCAGGAAGACGGCCAGCAGCACGTAGGGTACCCAGCCCATGACGGTGGAGATCGGGGCTTTGCCGGTGACATCGTCGAGCTTGATCTCCAGCTTGCCGATCCAGCTGTCCGGCCAGCTGCTGGCCTCGGGGAAGTCCCAGCTCTCCTTGGGCACGAGGAAACCGCGACGGGCGGCGGGCACAACGATGGCCAGGCCGACCATGGCGCCGATCATCGACGGGAACTCCGGCCCCAGCAGTACCCCGGCCAGGGCGTAGGGCACCACGAAGGCCACGCCGGCGAAGAGCGCGAAGGGCGCGATGGAGAGCCCCTCCTTCCAGGAGCGGTTGGCGCCGAAGAAGCGCACCATGACGACGACCATGATCAGCGGCATCAGCACGCCGACCAGCGCATGGACGACGGCGACCTCGGCGGCGATCAGGCGGAAGTACTCCAGCCAGGTGTGGCCGCCGGTGGCGAGCTGCTCGGTGATCCCGGCCTGGTTGAGGCCGCCGGTCACGCCGACCACGATGGGCGTGCCCACGGCACCGAAGGAGACCGGGGTGGACTGGATCATCATGCCCACCACCACGGCGGCGAGTGCCGGGAAGCCCAGCGCCACCATCAGCGGGGCCGCCACGGCGGCCGGGGTGCCGAAGCCCGAGGCGCCCTCGATGAAACAGCCGAACAGCCAGGCGACGATGATCGCCTGCACCCGGCGGTCGGGGCTGATGCCGGAGAAGCCGTTGCGGATCGCCTTGATGCCGCCCGAGTGCTTCAGGGTGTTGAGCAGCAGGATGGCGCCGAAGATGATCCACAGGATGGCGACCGTGAGGATCAGGCCCTGGAGGGTCGACGCCAGTACCCGGCTCGCGCTCATCTCCCAGGCGAACAGGGCGATCAGGGCCGTGACCACGTAGACCGCGGGCATGGCCGTGCGGGCGGGCAGGCGAAAGCCGATGAGCAGGATGCCCGCCAGCAGCAGCGGCGTGAAGGCGAGCAGCGCAAGAGTCGTGTCCGTCATGGGCAGCATGACCTCGCAATGAAGGGTTGGTGGAGGAAGGCCGGCAACCGGTCGTCGCGGGCGAGGCGCAAGATACGTCGAGTCGCGGCGAAAGACCACTGATGGGTAATTGGTATGACCAATATCGAGTCCATTCCAAGGAATGCCGTATCGAAGGCAAGTGTTCGTAAAAACAGCAAGTTGGGCAGGGGAGTCCTGAGTGGGGTAGGTGCCTGTCGGGCGGCAGGGGTTCGACTAATGGACAATCCTGGATAACGGTCAGGCCGGCGTTGCGCTGGCTTGGCAGTATCCGTCATAGGCTGGCACTATCTTACATGGCCGGGCGGGGAGTTCCGTCCGGAGTGATGCCAACCAAGCCGGGAGACCATCAATGGCACGGGTGCTCTACGAACTTTGCGGGATCGACGAGGGGCTGCGCTTCTCGCCCTACTGCTGGCGGGTCCGCTACGCGCTGGCCCACAAGGGGCTGGAGGCGGAGCGGCGCCCCTGGTACTTCACCGACAAGGAAGCGCTGGCCTTCGCCGACCACGACAAGGTACCGGTGCTCATCGACGGCGACGAGGTGGTGACCGACAGCTACGCCATCCTGCGCTACCTGGATCGCGCCTACCCCGAGGCGCCGCTGCTGGGCGACGGCCTGGCCGAGGCGCGGGCGCGCTTCTTCAAGGCCTATGCCGAGCGGGCGCTGGCCCCGGCGATGCTGCGTACCATCATCATGGACCTGCTCAACGCCATCCATCCCAAGGACCGCGACTACTTCCGCGAGACACGCGAGAAACGCTTCGGCCGAACCCTCGAGGAGTTCCACTCCCCGGCCAAGGGGCTGGCCCAGCTGGACAGCGCCCTGGAGCCGCTGCGCGGCTGTCTCAAGGACGCCGACTTCATCGACGGCGATGCCCCGGCGGCGGCCGACTACCTGCTGTTCGGCAACTTCATGTGGGCGCGCTGCGTCTCCACAGCCGATCTCGTCTCCAACGCCGACCCGGTCTACGCCTGGCTCGAGCGCATGCTCGACCTCTACGACGGCCTGGGACGCAGCGCCCTGCGCATCACCGACATCGAGGGCGCCTACCGCTGAGGCAGCGACGCCGGGGCGGTGAATCACCGGCGTTCGCCTGCGTCGAGCGCCGCCCTGGCTGACTGGGATGGACCGCCCCCGGCTTGACGGTCCATCCCCCGCCACCTAGCTTGTGGATAACAAGGCCGTGATGGCCTCAACGAGCCTGACTCAGGGCTCGCCTTGCCTCTTCCTTCTCGGCACCGTCCCTTGACCAGCCTGCTGGTGCCGCCTCGGATTCGCTCGAGCCCGGTCAGGCTGCCGTCGCGCAGAGAACCCTGTCGGGTCAGGTATGAGCATCGACACCACGGGTAATGACGCCGCACGCAAGGAGGCCAAGGTCCGCGTGGAACACCTCTACAAGGTGTTCGGCGCGCAACCCGACGACACCCTCCGACGCCTCCAGGCCGGTGAGACGAAGGACCGGATCTATGCCGACACCGGTTCGGTGGCCGCGGTCGCCGATGTCTCCTTCGACGTGCACCAGGGCGAGATCTTCGTCGTGATGGGGCTCTCCGGCTCCGGCAAGTCGACGCTGATCCGCTGCATCAACCGCCTGATCGAGCCCACTCGGGGGCGTATCCTCATCGACGACGAGGACATCGTCGGCCTGGACGCCGAGGCGCTGCGCCGGCTGCGCCGCGACAAGCTGTCGATGGTGTTCCAGCACTTCGCGCTATTCCCCCACAAGAGCGTCGGCGAGAACGTCGAGTACGGGCTGAAGATTCGCGGCATGCCCGCCCGCGAGCGACGCGACAAGGCGCTCAAGGCGCTCGAGCAGGTGGGGCTGGCCGCCCACGCCGACGTCCCCCCCGACAACCTCAGCGGTGGCATGCAGCAGCGCGTCGGCCTGGCCCGGGGCCTGGCCGTGGACCCCGAGCTGATGCTGATGGACGAACCCTTCAGCGCGCTGGACCCGCTGATTCGGCGCGACATGCAGGACGAGCTGCTGGTCCTGCAGCAGCGGCTGCGCATGACCATCATCTTCATCACCCACGACCTGCACGAGGCGCTGCGTCTCGGCGATCGCATCGCCATCATGAAGGACGGCCGTTTCGTGCAGCTGGGCACCCCCGAGGCGATCGTCGCACGGCCCGCCGACGACTACGTCGCCGCCTTCACCCGCGATGTCGACCGCGCGCGGGTGTTCCGGGCTCGCGCCTTGCGCCGTGACGCCGAGGCCCTGGGACCCGAGGCCTCGGTCGAGAAGGCCCGCGAGCGCCTGGCGCAGCTGGAACGCACGGCGCTCTACGTGATCGATGCGCACGACCGCCCGCAGGGCGTGGTGCGCCGTGCATCGCTGGAGTCGGCTGCCGCGCCGACGCTGGAGGCGCTCCTGGAGCGCGACTTCCCGACCGCCCACGAGGACCAGGAACTGGTCGAGCTCTACGACGTCTGTGCCACCGGCCTGCCGGTCGCCCTCGTCGACGGGGAGGGGCGCTTGACCGGCGTGGTCGAGCCGCTGGAGGTGTTTCGCCTGCTGGGCGGCAACGGCGGCGAGTCCGACGGTGGCGAGGCCATGGGCGATACGGCCAGTCGGCCCAGCGAGCACGCCGGCTCGCTGGAGATGAGGAGGCGCAACCATGGCTGACCGGATTTCCGACTACTACACGCTGCCCCTCGACGACTGGATCGAGTTCTTCGTCAAGGACTGGCTGGTGCCCAACTTCCGGCCGGTCTTCCAGGCGGTGCAGTGGCCGATCGACCAGGTGCTTGGCGGGCTGGAGGCGTTCCTGCTGTGGCTGCCCTACCCGGTCTTCGTGGTGGTGGTGCCGCTGATCGCCTGGCGCGTGGCGGGCGGTGGCGTGGCGCTCTTCACCCTGCTGTCGCTGCTGTTCATCGACCTGCTGGGCATCTGGCGGGAGACCATGGTGACGCTCGCCATGATCCTCACGGCGGTGGCCTTCTGCGTGTTGGTGGGGGTGCCGCTGGGCATCCTCGCCGCGCGCAGCGACCGCTTCGCCAGCATCATCCGCCCGGTGCTCGACATCATGCAGACGATCCCGCCCTTCGTGTACCTGGTGCCCATCGTCATGCTGTTCGGAGTGGGCATCGTGCCGGGGGTGATCGCCACCATCATCTTCGCCCTGCCACCGGTGATCCGCCTGACCAACCTGGGCATCCGCCAGGTGCAGGCGGAACTGGTGGAGGCGGGGCTCGCCTTCGGCTCGACGCGCCGCCAGCTGCTCTTCGAGATTCAGATCCCGCTGGCGCTGCGCACCATCATGGCCGGCCTCAACCAGACGCTGATGCTATCGCTGTCGATGGTGGTGATCGCCGCCCTGATCGGCGCCGGTGGCCTGGGGCTGACCGTGTTCACCGGTCTGGGGCGCCTGGATATCGGCCGGGCCACGCTGGGCGGCATCGGCATCGTGCTGCTGGCCATCATGCTCGACCGTATCACCCAGGCGCTCGGCGAGGGACGTCAGGCCCGAAGGCCGGGAGTGAAAAACACCCTGATCCGCTTGTTCAAGGGACTCTTTCAAGGGAGCAGGGCATACGACGAACGCCGCTGAGCGGATCGCGGTACGTCCGTGCCGTGATCCTGCAACGCAGGAGGAGACACCATGGACATGACACGCAAGACAGGCCAACGCACCCTGCTGGCAGGCGCCATGGCGGCACTGCTGCTGGCGCCGGCCGGCCAGCTCCTTGCGGACGCGCATCTTCCGGGCGAGGGTGTCGCGGTGACACCGGCCCGCGCCACCTGGGACACCGGCTGGTTCCCGGCCGCCGTCTACAGCCATCTTCTGGAGGAGTTGGGCTATGAGGTGGATCGTCCCACCACCCTCGACAACCCGCCCTTCTACCAGTCGGTGGCCCAGGGCGACGTGGACTTCTGGGTCAACGGCTGGTTCCCGCTGCACAACACCTACCGCAGCACCTTCGAACAGGGCGCCGAGCTGATCGGCTACGTCGCCCAGGGCGGGGCCCTGCAGGGCTATCTGGTCGACAAGGCGACCGCCGATGAGCACGGCATCACCGGTCTCGAGGACTTCAAGAAGCCCGAGATCGCCGCCCTGTTCGACTCCGACGACAACGGCAAGGCTGAACTGGTTGCCTGCCCGCCGGGGTGGGGCTGCGAGCTGGTGATCACCCACCAACTCGAGGCCTATGGCCTCGCCGATACCGTCGAGCCGATCAAGGCGAGCTATTCCGCCTCCATGGCCGACGCCCTGGGCCGTTACCAAGAGGGCGGCTCGATCTTCTTCTACACCTGGACCCCCAACTGGACGGTGGGCCTGCTCAAGCCGGGCGAGGACGTGGTCTGGCTCACCGTGGACGAGGCTAGCCTGCCCGAGGACCAGAAGCAGTTCGAGGACGCCACCGTGGTCGAGGACGTCGCGGGCTGCACCGAGGATCCCTGCAATCTGGGCTGGCCGGCCAACGACATCCGCCCGGTGGTCAACAGCGAGTTCGCGGCCAACAACCCGGCGGCGGCCAAGCTGTTCGAGGTAGTGCGGATCTCTGTCGACGACATCTTTGCCCAGAACGCCAAGATGTTCGACGGCGAGGACAGCGAGAGCGACATCCAGCGCCACGCCGAGGAGTGGATCGAAGCCAACCGCGAGCAGGTCGATGGCTGGCTCGAGCAGGCACGCCAGGCAGCGGCCATGTGACGCGGCACGACAGCGTTACGTCCGCCGCACCGCGGGCAGTGTTCCGCGGCGTGGCGGGCGAGGTGCGAGGGAGGGAGCGAGCTGGGCATCTGGCGTGACATCACGCATGTTGCATTGCACAAAACACCTTGCTATGCTGCAATGCAACAAGGCGGTTCCGGTGGATCCTGCCTTGGTCACCCGAATCAGAGGAGGTGTTTCATGAGCAAGACCAACCCGTCCGCAACCCAGCAGTTCGAGACCCTGTTCGTCGCCCCGAGCCGTGCCTTCGGCTCGCTCGGCCTCGAGTACACCGAGAAGCTGCTGGCCGCCCAGTTCGACGCCGCGCGCGCCTACACCGACCTGAGCCTGGCCCAGGCCCGCGCCTGGCTCGACGTCAAGGACATCGAGGGGCTCAAGCAGGTCGTCGAGGCCCAGCAGAAGGCCGCCCAGGAGCTGGGCGAGCGCGTCAAGGGCGACGCCGAGAAGGTGGTTACCCTGAGCCAGGAGTTCCTGCAGAAGGGGCAGAAGCTGACCGAGGAAAACGTCAAGGCGGCCAGCGCCGCCCGGTAAGCCATGCCGCCCGGTACGCCACCGCGGCGTGCCATCAGTGCTCGCGGCCGCCGTCCCTCCGGACGGCGGCCTTTTCTTTGCTCACGCGGTCACTCGCCGAGCAGCTCGATCACCTCCTCGTCCTCCACCTGACCGAAGTCGGCGAAGAACTGGCCGACGGCCATGAACCCTTCGGGAATCGCCAGGCACACTACCTCGTCGGCCAGCGCCTCGAGGCGGCTCGCGGCGCTGGGGGAGGCGACACCCAGCGCGGCGATCAGGCGTGACGGGCGACCCTGGAGCGTCTCCAGCGCCGCCTCCATGGTGGCGCCGGTGGCGCTGCCGTCGTCGACCACGATCACCACGCGATCATCGGGTGGAATCGGCGGGCGCACCGGCGTGTAGCGCTCGCGACGGGCGCGCAACACCTCCTGCTGGCGTGCGATCTCCCGCTCCACGGCGTCGGACGGGAAGTGCGCGGCTGCCGGGTCCAGGTGCACGCTGCCGGTCTCGCTGACCGCGCCGATGGCGTACTCCGGATTGCCCGGCGCGCCGATCTTGTGCACCAGCACCACGTCCAGTTCTCCTGCCAGCGCATCAGCCAGGCGGCGTCCCATGGGCACGCCGCCGCGGGGAATGGCCAGGACCAGCGGATTCTGCCCCTTGAAGCTTTCCAGGCGCCGTGCCAGGCGGTCGGCGGCGTCGAGACGGTCGCGGAACATGGTGGACCTCCTGAGGACGTCTTCTTCATCCCAGTGTAGCGGCTGGGCAATGCCAATGAGCAAGGGGCCGGCGGATGGCGGCACGGCGACCCTGCCAAATGTATTCATGGAAAATATTTTTGTGTACACAAAAATATTGTGTATTGTTGCCAATGGTTGGGTTCATGACATGGCTCATGCCATGGGCCCGCCCATCGGGCGTCCCCGACGCCGATCTCGCGACAACAGCAATAACAGGAGATTTGCGCATGAAGCGCGGCATACCTTCTCGCCACCGTGTCGTCACCGCCCTGGCAGCGGTCCTGGCGGCCGGCAGCGCCCAGGCCGCGACCTGGAGCGATACGGCCATCGGCTACCGCTACGGCACCGACTTCCATGAGCCGAGCAACCCCCGCGACGTGGAGAAGCACGTCCTGCAGTTCACCCACGCCAGCGGCCACTCGCTGGGGCAGCATTTCCTCAATCTGGACCTCCTGCAGTCGGATGACGCCGACCCGACCAACGGCAGCGACCGCGGTGCCACCGAGGCCTATCTCGTCTACCGCCACCAGCTGCATCTGGGCAAGCTCCGCGGCGAGCCCGTCGCCTTCGGGCCGGTGAAGGAGGTGGCGCTCACCGCCGGCTTCGATCTCAACACCAAGAACACCGCCTTCGCTCCGCGCAAGCGCCAGCTGCTGGTGGGCCCGACGCTGAAGTTCGACGTGCCGCGCGGCTTCTTCGATCTCAGCCTCTTCTACAGCCGCGAGTGGAACCACTGCGGCCTGGATGCCTGCGGCCTGCCGGGCAACCGCAACGCCATCGCCTTCGATCCCTACTACCAGATCAACCTGGCGTGGGGCCTGCCCTTCGAGGCCGGGGCGGTGCCGATGAAGTTCCAGGGCTTCTACAACTACAACGGCGAGAAGGGCGACGACTACTTCGGGGTGGCCACCAAGCCCGAGCAGTTGATGCGCACCTCGCTGATGGTCGACGTGGGCCAACTGGCCTGGGGGAGCGAGTACACCCTGTGGGTGGGGCTGGGCTACGAGTACTGGCGCAACAAGTTCGGCAACCACGACAAGCCGGGCGTCGATACCGATGCGCTGACGCTCAACCTGGAGTGGCACTTCTAGGCGGTGCCGATTTCCCCGTTCGGCCCGCGCGCACCTGCCCGGAGCAGTGCAGGCCACGCCGATGGTGTACGGGCCGCCAGACAACAATGCGACTGGGTGAACCCATGCGAACGCATCAACACAAGAACACCTCGATCTTCGATTTCTACGGGCAGCCGTCGCTCGCGAAGGCGCTGCCGCTGTCGCTCCAGCACGTGCTGGCCATGATCGCCGGCGTCATCACGCCGCCCATCATCATCGCCGGGGTGGTGGGCGCGACGCCCGAGGAGAAGCTGCTGCTGATCCAGGTGGCCGTGCTGGCCTCGGGCGTCTGCACGCTCTTCCATCTCTACGGCGTCTGGAAGTTCGGGGCGCGTCTGCCGGCGATCTTCGGCGTCGGCTTCGCCTATGTGCCGACGCTCATCGCCGTGGGCGGTCAGTTCGGCATCGAGGGCATCCTCGGCGCCCAGCTCATCGGTGGTATCACCATGATGGTGGTGGGCTACTTCATCCAGTACATCCGCCACCTCTTCCCGCCGGTGGTTGCCGGCACGGTGGTGCTGGTGATCGGCCTGTCGCTCTACGACATCGCCGTGCGTTACATGGCGGGCAGCGGCAACGTCAACGCCCCCGACTTCGGCGAGCCATTGAACTGGATCGTGGGGCTCGTGACGCTGGTCACGGTGTTGGCCGCCTCGCAGTTCGGCAAGGGCGTCGTCAAGCTCTCGGCGATCATCGTGGGCATTCTGGTCGGCTATGGCATGTCGCTGTTTCTGGGCATGGTCAGCTTCGATTCGGTCGCCGAGGCCCGCTGGCTGGCGGTGCCGCAGGTAATGCCCTTCGAGATGGAGTTCCATACCTCGGCGCTCATCGCCATGGTGGTGATCTGCGTGATCAACTCGGTGCAGACCATCGGCGACCTGTCGGCGACCACCGTGGGCGGCATGAACCGCGAGCTGAAGACACCGGAGCTCACCGGCGGCCTGCTGGGCAACGGCCTGACCACGGCCGTGAGCGCCTTCTTCGGCGCCCTGCCCACCTCCACGTTCAGCCAGAACGTGGGCATCGTGGCCATGACCAAGGTGATCAGCCGCTTCGTGCTGGCGCTGGCCGGTGGCTTCATGCTGCTGGCGGGGCTCAGCCCCAAGTTCGGCGCCATCATGACCACCATCCCCTACCCGGTGCTTGGCGGGGCGACCATCACGGTGTTCGGGATGATCACCATGACCGGCATCAAGCTGCTCATCAAGGACGAGCTCTCCGCGCGCAACATGACCATCGTGGGCCTGGCGCTGGCGCTGAGCCTGGGCATCGCCGAGGTGCCGGCGGCGATCGAGCGCTTCCCCGAGTGGCTGCGCAGCGTGATCGGCGGTGCGCCCATCGTGGTGGCGGCGATCACTGCCTTCGTGCTCAACCTGGTGCTGCCCCACGCCTCGTTGGCCGATGAGGCGCGTGAGCGCGAGGCGATCGCCGCGGCCGAGGCAGGGGCCGAGGAGGCCGGCTCGACGGAGGCGCCGCGCGAGCGGCGTGCGGCAGGCAAGACGGCGCCCAACGGCGCTCAGGGCGGCTAAGCGGCGTGCGGCCGTCGCCCGGCGGCCGCATCCGATCGTGCAACGCAAGGCGAGCGGCGGGTTCCCCCGCCGCTCGCTTCGACTGCGTGAGACATGTGGGGCGTCAGCTTGCGGCGCGCGCCTCCAGGCGGAAGCGGGCGATGCGGTTGATCTGCTCGATGGCGGTGCGGCGCTCCTCCTCGAGCGAATTCTCCAGGCGCGTCTCGAAGGCGGCGAGGATGGCATGGCGGTCGCTGCCCTTCACGGCCATCACGAAGGGGAAGGCGAACTTCGCCTTGTAGGCGGCATTCAGGCGCTCGAAGCGGGCCATTTCCTCTGGGGTGCACTGGTCGAGGCCGGCCCCGGCCTGCTCGCGGGTCGAGTCGTCGGTCAGTTCGCCGGCGATGGCAGCCTTGCCAGCCAGGTCCGGGTGGGCGCGGATCACCTCGAGCTGACGCTCGGGCGGCGCTTCGCGCAGCGTCCGGCCCATCGCCGCGGCGAGGCCCGAGGGCGTGTCCTCGCGGGTTGTCAGGCCGCGCATCCAGGTGTCGGCCGCGACCCAGGGGGAGTGCTCGTAGATGTCGCCATAGCCATCCACGAAGGCGTCGCGGTCGAGGCTACTGGGGCGGGGGGCAAGAGTCTGTTCGGTCATTTCGCGCTCCGTTGTGATTGGTGTTCATAAATTGTATACAGAAAAACTTTGAAATGTACCCCAATAGGCGCTAAAACTGTTCCATATGGTATCCACATGATGCCGGCCACGTGTCGGTATAACCAGCGTGCAAGAGGAGAAACCCATGGGCTATCTGACCACCCACGTCCTGGACACCGCACAGGGGCGCCCCGGCGAGGGTATCCGCATCGAGGTCTATCGCCTGATGGACGGCGAGCGCACCCGTGTCACGGAGGTCGTGACCAATGACGACGGCCGCTGCGACGGTCCCATCCTGGAGGGCGAGGCGTTCGCCGCCGGCGAGTACGAGCTGGTGTTCCATGCCGGCGACTACCTGCGGGCACAGGGCGTCGCTGCGGACGAGCCGCGCTTCCTGGACGTCATCCCGCTGCGCTTCGGCGTGGCCGATGCCAGCCAGCACTACCACGTGCCGCTGCTGCTCTCGCCCTATGGCTACTCCACCTACCGCGGCAGCTGAGCGACGCCGCCCGCGGCTCTCACGGCCGACTGCCAACACGGCGTTCGACAAGACTTCCAACAACAACACAATGAGGTGAGGTTCCCTTCATGCAAGCCTACCTGCTGGATTTCGCCAACTTCATGATGCGCTGGCTGCACGTCATCGCGGCCATCGCCTGGATCGGCGAATCGATCTACTTCGTGATGCTGGACAACAGCCTGCGCACGCCCAAGGCCACCGAGGACCGCGACAAGGGCGTGTTCGGCGAGATGTGGGCCGTGCACGGCGGCGGCTTCTATCACAACCAGAAATACGCCACGGCGCCGGCCAAGCTGCCGGAAGACCTGCACTGGTCGTTCTGGAAGGCTTACACCACCTGGCTGTCGGGCTTCGCGCTGTTCGTCATGCTCTACATGACCAGCCCCGGCTTCTACCTGGTCAACACCAACAGCGACTGGGCCTGGGTGGCCAACATGAGCGGCTGGCAGGCCAACGTGCTGGCATTGCTCTTCCTGCTCGGCGGCTGGGTCGTCTACAACGAGCTGTGCAAGCGTATCAGCCCAAACATGGACCGGGACGGCCTGCTGAGCATCGCCGTGGCGGTGATGATGGTGGTGGTCGCCTATCTCAGCACCCAGCTCTTCACCGGTCGCGCGGCCTTCCTGCTCACCGGTGCGGTGATGGCCACGGCGATGTCGGCCAACGTCTTCTTCTGGATCATTCCCGGCCAGCGTCGCATGGTGGCCGCGATGAAGGCGGGCGAAGCGCCCAACCCGCTGGACGGCAAGCGCGGCAAGCAGCGCTCGGTGCACAACACCTACTTCACCCTGCCGGTGGTGCTGCTGATGATCAGCAACCACTACTCCTTCGCCTACTCCCACGACCATGCCTGGGTGATCATGTCGCTGTTCATCTTCGGCGGCGCGCTGATTCGCCAGTTCTTCGTGCTGATGCACGCCGGCAAGATCCAGCCCGCCTACCCCGTGGCCGGTACCGCGCTGATTGCCGCGGCCTTCTGGGTGGCCATGCCCAGCGCCTCGACGACCGCCAATGCCGTGGCGGCCGAGCAGTCGACGAGCCTGGCCGAGGTCGAGGCGATCATCGAGGCGCGCTGCGTTGCCTGCCACTCCAGCAACCCGAGCCAGGCGGGCTTCAACTCCGCACCGGCCGGCCTGGCCTATGACACCACCACCCAGATCGAAAGCCAGCAGGCCAAGATCCGCGAGGTGGTGACCAGCGGCTACATGCCGCTCGGCAACATGACCGGCATGACCGACGAGGAGCGCGCGGCCATCGCCGCCTGGACGGAGTGACGCGGCCGGGCGGCTGCGACCATCGCGCGGGTTCGATTGCAGGCACCGGTTACGTATACAATTGAAGCGTGACCCGGTGCAGGCAAGGAGGAGTACCATGAACCAGCTGGCGGATCATGCCGAGTCCCGCAAGGGGCGCGCCCGGCGCCTGGGCAAGAACGGCGACGGGGCCGAGCGCCACGAGGCGATCTACCGCTCGATCAGCGATGCCATCATCGAGCACCGCCTGCGCCCCGGCGCGCGGCTGCGCGAGGATGCACTGGCCGAGGTGTTCGGCATCAGCCGTACCGGCATCCGCAAGATCCTCCAGCGCCTGGCCCTCGAGCAGCTCGTGACGCTCACCCCGCGGCGCGGTGCGAGCGTCACCCGGCCCACCGCCGACGAGGCCAAGGATGTCTTCGACGCGCGGCAGATGGTGGAGTGCGGGCTGATGCCCGAGGTCGCCCGGCGCATCACCGAGGCCGACCTGCGCGAGCTGCGCGACATGGCGTGTCGCGAGCGCGAGGCGCTGCGCACCGGCGAGCAGAGCACCGCCATCAAGCTCTCCGCCGCCTTCCACGAGCGGCTCGCCCGGCTTTCCGGCAACGCCACCCTGGCCGAGTTCGTCGGCCGTCTCTGCTCGCGCTCCTCGCTGATCCTCGCGGTGTACGGCAGCCCCGGCCACCTCGGCTGCGAGTCCCACGACCACGACGACCTGATCGGCTACCTGGAGGCCGGCAACGGCGAGCGCGCCGCGGCCTTCATGAGCCGCCACCTCAAGGCTATCGAGGCCTCGCTCTCCATCGTCGAGGAGGTGGACGAGGCGCCCGACCTGCACCGCATCTTCGGGCACTGAAGGTTTCGACTGCGCCGCTCGTCTTGAGAGGGGCCGTCTCACGGGTGGGCGGAAGCCGGCAGCCGTTGGCTTCGCATCAGCAGGAAGTAGAAGAGCCCACCGAGGGCGGCGCCGATCAGCCAGGCATAGCCGCCGAGTGCCTCCAGGGCCGGCACCCACACCGAGGAGATCGAGAAGAGCGCGGCCAGGGCGAACGCGCCCAGGGCTCGCTGGTTCCAGCCCTTGACGTAGTGGTAGGCGCCTTGCGGATCGGCAGAGAACATCTCCTGGATGTTCAGCCGCTGGCGTTTCACCAGGTAGTAGTCCACCACGATGATGCCGTAGAAGGGGGCGATGACGGCGCCCAGGGCGTTGACGAAGCCGGCGATGCCGATCTGGCTGATCACCGACACCCACAGCGCCCCGACGAAGAAAGCCACGCACGCGGTGATCAGGCCGCCGATCTTGAAGCTGATGCGGCGGGGGAAGAGGTTGGCCAGGTCGTAGGCTGGCGGGATGAAGTTGGCCACTAGGTTGATGCCCACGGTGGCGGCGAAGAAGGTCAGGGCGGCAACGATGGTCAGCGGTAGGGCATCGACGCGGGCGATGATATCCGAGGGGTTGGTCAGGGTCTCGCCGAACAGCGCCAGGGTGCCGGCGGTGATGATCAGGGCGATGAACGAGAAGAAGGCGATGTTCAGGGGAAGCCCGAGCAGGTTGCCGAGCTTCATGTGCCGCTCGCTCTTCACGAAGCGTGAGAAGTCACCGAAGTTGATCACCACCGCGGCGAAGTAGGCGATCATGGTGCCGGTGATCGCCAGGAAGGCGGTCAGGGCGCTGCCCTGGTAGTCGCTCTCGCCGCCGAAGATGGTGCCGATCGCCGGGAGCAACTCGCTGCCGGCCTGGAACCAGACGATGATCATCAGCGCGACCATGACCACGTAGACCAGGGGGCCCGCCCAGTTGAGGAAGTGCTTGATCCGGTCGATGCCCTGCCAGAACAGGGCGATCTGGAACAGCCAGACGATCACGAACGACACCCAGCCCACCGCGGTCATGCCCAGCCACTCGCCGCCGGGATCCCCGAACAGCGCGGTGATCAGCAGCGCCACGGCCGTGGAGGCGAAGTAGGTCTGCACGCCGTACCAGAAGATGCCGATGATGGCGCGCAGCATGGCCGGGAAGTTGGCACCGCGTACCCCCAGGCTGGCGCGGACCATCACCGGGAAGGGCACGCCGTACCTGACGCTCGGCTTGCCGGTCAGGTTGACCAGCACCATCACCACGAAGCCGGCGAGGATGATCGCCGCCATCACCGCCCAGCCGTTGAGGCCGTAGGTCAGGAACAGCGAGGCCGCCAGGGTGTAGCCGAACAGGCTCTGGATATCGTTCGACCACACGTTGAAGATCTCGAACCAGCCCCAGGAGCGGTCCTGCTTCGGGATGGGGGCCAGGTCGTCGTTGTAGAGGGTCGAGTCGATCTGCGTGATGGTCAGGTCGTCAGCCATGGTGGCGCATCCTATGCGGGAGGGCGAGGCTTCCTCTCAGGATAGTCAAGGGCGCCGGACTTGAGGCCGTCATGCAAAAACCCCCGAGCCTGGTGGCTCGGGGGTGGCGGCGGGAGGAGGGTGGCGTCAGGCGCCGGCCGCTACGCTGGCGGGACGATAGCCGCGCATCAGGCCGTAGTAGATGAGCCCGCCCAGCGCCGCGCCCATCATCCAGCCGTAGCCGTCGAGGCCGGACAGGGCCGGCACCAGCACCGTGGAGAGCGAGAACAGCGCCGCGCCGCCGAAGGCCAGGAGCGCCCGGGTGTTCCAGCCGTTGACGTAGTAGTAGGCGGTGCCCGGCTCCGAGGAGAACAGCTGCTGCATGTCGAGGTGCTGGTGCTTCACCAGGTAGTAGTCCACCACGATGATGCCGTAGAAGGGCGCGACCACGGCCCCGAGCGCGTTGACGAAGCCCGGCACGCCGATCTGGCTGATCACCGACACCCACAGGGCGCCGACGAAGAAGGCCACGCATGCGGTGATCAGGCCGCCCACCTTGAAGGTGATCTTGCTGGGGAAGAGGTTGGCCAGGTCGTAGGCCGGCGGGATGAAGTTGGCCACCAGGTTGATGCCCACGGTGGCGGCGAAGAAGGTCAGGGCGGCGACGATGGTCAGCGGCAGCGAGTCGACCCGCTCGACGATGTCTGCCGGGTTGGTCAGGGCGTCGCCGAACAGCACCAGGGTGCCGGCGGTGATGATCAGGGCGATGAACGAGAAGAAGGCCACGTTGAGCGGCAGCCCCAGCAGGTTGCCGAGCTTCATCTGGCGTTCGCTCGTCACGAAACGGGTGAAGTCGCCGAAGTTGATCACCACCGCGGCGAAGTAGGCGACCATGGTGCCGACGATGGCCAGGAAGGCACCGACGGCGCTGCCGGAGCGCTCGCCATCGGCGCTGAAGATGCTGCTCACCGCAGGCAGCAACTCGCCGCCGGCCTGGAACCACACGATGACCATCAGCGCGACCATGACCACGTAGACCAGCGGGCCGGCCCAGTTGAGGAAGTGCTTGATGCGCTCGATGCCGGACCAGAAGATCGCGATCTGGAACAGCCACACGATCACGAACGACACCCAGGCCACCCCCGAGAGGCCGAGGAAGGTGCTGCCGTCGCCGGCGCCGAACAGGGCGGTGAGCAGCAGCGCCACGGCGGTGGAGGCGAAGTAGGTCTGCACGCCGTACCAGAAGATGCCGATGATGGCGCGCAGCATCGCCGGCAGGTTGGCGCCGCGCACGCCCATGCTGGCGCGCACCATCACCGGGAAGGGAATGCCGTATTTCACGCTGGGCTTGCCGGTCAGATTGACCAGGAACATCACGATCACGCCGGCGAGGATGATCGCCGCCATGACCGCCCAGCCGTTGAGGCCGTAGGTCAGGAACAGCGAGGCCGCCAGAGTGTAGCCGAACAGGCTCTGGATGTCGTTGGACCAGACATTGAAGATTTCGAAGGCCCCCCAGCTGCGCTTGTCGTGCGGCAGCGGGGCGAGGTCTTCGTTGTACAGCGTCGGATCGATGTGCTGGATGTCCAGCTCGCTCTCTTTCATGTCGTCGTCACCGTTGTCGTTGTCATTGGTGGGCCCGCCCGGCACGGCCGGGCGGGCGATCGGGTCGCGCCGTCACTGACGGAAGCGCTGGCAGGGGGTCCAGTACTGCATCAGCAGGTAGTAGGTGAGGCCGGCGGGAATCAGGCTCGCGTACCAGGAGACCGCCGAGAAGCTCAGTGCCGCCACGATGCCCACCGCAGTGGCCACCAGCGCCGCATAGTTGACACCCTGGTAGGGGCCGGTCTCGTCATACAGCTTGCCGAGATCCAGGCTGCGACGGCGGATCACGTAGTAGTCGACCACCAGTACGGCGAAGATGGGGCCGAGGAACGCGGAATAGGTTTGCACGAAGAGCTGCAGGCCGGCGGCGGAGTCGGGCTGCACCAGCTTCCAGGGGAAGGTGGCGAAGGCGAGCAGGCCGACGAGCACGGTGGAGGTGCGGAACTTGAGCTTGAAGACGTCCATCAGCACGTAGGTCGGCGGCACCACGTTGTTGAGCACGTTGGTGGTGACCTGGGCGAAGGCGATGAACAGCAGGGTGGTCATCAGCAGCGGGGTGTTGTCCACGGCATTGGCGAACACCTGGATGGGGTCGGCGGTGCCGGTGGCCTCGGAGACCATGAAGCCGATCAGGCCCATGAACAGCGTGCAGGGCAGGATCGACATGGCGTAGATGGTGGTCAACAGGCCCGGGCCGGTGCCGCGCTTGTGTTCGCGGGCGTAGTCGCCGACGTTGAGCATCATGGTGCTGTAGATGCCCAGGAAGAGCATGGTGGCGCCCCAGAACGGCACGCCCCAGGAGCCTTCCATGGTCAGCAGGTTGGCGGAGAGCACGTCGCCGTAGCGCTGCACCGTGCTGTAGAACATGTAGACCAGCGAGGCGAGGATGAAGGCGCTGCCGACGTTCTCCAGCCACTTGATGCCCTGGAAGCCCATCACCGACAGGCCGATCTGCAGGAACTGGAAGGCGATGAAGTAGAACACCAGGTTGTCGAAGCCGAACAGGGTCGCGGAGACCATGTTCAGGGCGCCGGCGCCGATCCAGCTCTGGAAGCCGTACCACACCACGGCGGGCACGGCGCGCACCAGCCCCGGCAGGCGGGTGCCGGAGAAGCCGAAGGCGCTGCGCGCCTGGACCATGAAGGGGATGCCGTACTTGTAGCCGGCGGCGCCATTGATGGCGAGCGCGATGCCGATCACGAAGCAGCCGATGGCGATGGCGAGGGTGGCCTGGATCAGGTTCAGCGTGCCCACCACGCTGGAGCCCATGGTGAAGGTGCCGATCGAGACGCAGCCACCGAACCAGGCCAGGAAGTAGGAGGTGCGCCCCATGATGCGCGTCGTCTGGGGCGCCAGCGATTCATCCCCCGGCGCCTTGGTGGCATCGGCCACCTCCGGTGACGGAGTGACGGCCGGGTCGGCGGCCGGGCTGTGGGGAGTGGGATGACTCATGGTGATGTCCTCGCAAGTCGTTGCTCTACGTTGTGGTTGTCTCCCGGCATCGTGGCCGGGGAGGCTTGCGGCTTGGCGTGCGCCTGTGGCGTCTTGTCGTTATGGGAAGCAGGAAACGTGCCGATCAGCGGGCCGGGCGGAGACCGGAGTAGCCCTCGAAGCGTCCGGTGAAGGCCTTGGGCCGCGGGTAGGCGAGGTCGCCGTGCTTGCTGGTGCCGAGCCCCAGGCCGACCAGCGCCTCGGCGAGCTTGACCCCGGCGGTGACTCCCTCCACGACCGGCAGGCCGACCGCCTCGCTGATCGCGTCGGTGAGCTTGGCCATGCCGCCGCAGCCGAGCACGATGGCGCCGATGCCGTCCTCGTCGCGGGCGCGGCGGCACTCGTCGACGATGCGCCCGAAGGCGTTCTCGCCGTTCTCCTCCAGGTCGAGCACCGGGATCTCGGCGGCGCGCACGCGCCGGCAGTGGTGGCGGAAGCCGTACTGCTCCAGCAGGTGCTCGGCGATGATGGCGGTGCGGCCCAGGGTGGTGACGATCGAGAAGCGCGTGCTGATCAGCGTGGCCATGTGGAAGGCCGCCTCGGCGATGCCGACCACCGGGGCGCGCGTCAGCTCGCGCCCCGCCAGCAGGCCGGGGTCGCCGAAGCAGGCGATCACGTAGGCGTCGGTGGCGTCGCGCTCCCCGTGGAGGATCTCGTCGACCACGCCGACCGCGCTGATCGCCTCGTCGAAGTGACTCTCGATGGAGACCGGACCGCCATCGGGCTGGGTGGCAACGATCTCGGTGCCGGGGGCGGCGATGCGGCGCGCTGCCTCGCCGATCGCCGTCGTCATGGCCGAAGTGGTGTTGGGGTTGATGACCCGGATGCGCATGGAGACGCCTCTCGTTGCTTTGTGGACAAGGAATTATTGTTTTGTACACAAAGATAGGCGGCCGATGCCCGATGCGCAAGTCATCTGGTCGACGCCTGTGGCGCCTCTATTTTCCTTTTAAAAACAGATATTTGGATTTGTCATTGGGGAAGGGTATCGATATGGAGTGGATGAAACTTAAGTCTAAGGCTGCTGCCTGATGAGCGAAGAGTCGACTATCGTGCCGCAATGCTGTATACAGAATCCCGTTGTCCATGCCGCCAATGGTGGGGGTTTCGCCACAATGCCGGCGTTTCCGTGGCGGAGAGCGGCCGACGGTGGGGTTGAGAAAGCGGTTTGACTTTTTGTATACAAAATATAGGCTGAAGAGAGCGACGCCGTGATCGCCTCCCTGTCCGCTGCTCAACGTCTGTCTCCGGCCGGTGATCGGACCTTGCAAAGCGCGGAGCAGAAGCATAGCTTGTATTGTATACATAAATTGTTGCACGTGGGTGTGGCCCACTGTGCGAGCCAACAACAAGACAGGACACCGCCATGCACACTTCGGCAGACCGCCCCGTCCACCGCGACTATCCCCGTGACCTGATCGGCTACGGCCGCACGCCGCCCCACGCCAACTGGCCCGGCAACGCACGGATCGCCGTACAGTTCGTGCTCAACTACGAGGAGGGCGGCGAGAACTGCGTGCTGCACGGCGACGCCGGCTCCGAGCAGTTCCTCTCCGAGATCATCGGCGCACCGGCCTTTCCCGACCGCCACCTGAGCATGGAGTCGATCTACGAGTACGGCTCGCGCGCCGGGGTCTGGCGCATCCTGCGCGAGTTCGAGCGCCGCGGTTTGCCGCTCACCGTGTTCGGCGTGGCCATGGCGCTGGAGCGCCACCCCGAGGTGGCCCACGCCTTCAAGGAGCTGGGCCACGAGATCGCCTGCCACGGCTACCGCTGGATCCACTACCAGGAGGTCCCGGAGGCGGTCGAGCGCGAGCACCTGCGGCAGGCCATGGCGATCTTCCAGCGCCTCTACGGCGAGAAGCCGCTGGGCTGGTACACCGGCCGCGACAGCCCCAACACCCGCCGGCTGGTGCTCGACGAAGGCGGCTTCCTCTACGACAGCGACTACTACGGCGACGACCTGCCGTTCTGGACGCGCGCGACGGACAGCCAGGGCCAGGCACACGACCACCTGATCGTGCCCTACACCCTGGACAGCAACGACATGCGCTTCGCCGCGCCGCAGGGCTTCAACACCGCCGAGCACTTCTTCACCTACCTGCGCGACGCCTTCGACGTGCTCTACGCGGAAGGGGAGGAGGCACCGAAGATGCTCTCGGTGGGCATGCATTGCCGGCTGCTCGGCCGTCCCGGCCGTTTCCGCGCCCTGCAGCGCTTCCTCGACCATATCGAGGCGCACGACCGGGTGTGGGTGACGCGGCGCGTCGATATCGCCCGCCACTGGGCCGAGCACCATCCGGCGCCGGCGCGTTAACTGTCAAATCCCGACCGGGCAGCCAGGCTGCCCGACGAGGGGCACCGGGGACAGGCCGAAGAGGAGGTCCGATGCCAGGGATGGCATCGGTAGCGCCCAGGGAAGGGTTCACAGCGCCTCCTCGGCGGCCTGGCACCGGTTCAGCCCCGAGAGACGAATCCGTCGTGATAGCTTGAGCCCTATCTCGGCACCCTTTCAGGACATCTCATGAGCCATCGCACCTACTACGCCCCGCACGGCGGCCATCCGCCCCAGACCCAACTGCTCTCCGACCGGGCGGTGTTCACCGAGGCCTACGCCTTCATCCCCAAGGGGGTGATGCGCGACATCGTCACCAGCAACCTGCCGTTCTGGGAGGCCACCCGCCTGTGGGTGCTGGCGCGCCCGCTCTCCGGCTTCGCCGAGACCTTCTCGCAGTACATCATGGAGGTCGGCCCCGGCGGCGGCAGTGAGCGTCCCGAGCTCGATCCCCAGGCGGAGGGCGTGCTCTTCGTGGTCGAGGGCGAGATGACGTTGACGATCGCCGGCGAGTGCCACGCCATGGCGCCGGGCGGCTATGCCTTTCTGCCACCGGGCAGCCGCTGGCAGGTGCGCAACGAATCCGACGCCCCGGTGCGCTTCCACTGGGTGCGCAAGGCCTACGAATTCGTCGAGGGCATCGAGGTTCCCGAGGCGTTCGTCGTCAACGAGAACGACATTGCGCCGAACGAGATGCCGGACACCGAGGGGCGCTGGGCGACGACGCGCTTCGTCGACCCCGAGGACGTGCGCCACGACATGCACGTCAACATCGTCACCTTTCAGCCCGGGGCGGTGATCCCCTTCGACGAGACCCACGTGATGGAGCACGGCCTCTACGTGCTCGAGGGCAAGGCGGTCTACCACCTCAACCAGGACTGGGTCGAGGTCGAGGCCGGCGACTTCATGTGGCTGCGCGCCTTCTGCCCCCAGGCCTGCTACGCCGGCGGCCCGGGACCGTTCCGCTATCTGCTCTACAAGGACGTCAATCGCCACGCCACGCTGCGGCTCGGGGCTCGCTGAGCAAGTAAGGGGGGGCGCCTGGGTGTTGGTGCCTGACGTCGCTCGAGGCGGCTCCGGTGACAAGTCGCCGAGGGGCGCTGTGAACCCGTCCCTGGGCGCTACCTACGCCATCCATGGCGTAGGCCCCCCTCTTCGACCTGTCTCCGGTGCCTCTCGCAGTGGGCAGTTGCAGGCGAGCCGGCAGACCAGCCCCTCCACTGAGAGATCGACAATGGGCCTGTTGAAGGAGATAGCCATGTTGGAACTGAAAGCCGAGCCGCTGACGCCGGAGGCCTTCGCCCCCTTCGGCGACGTCATCGATACCCGCACGGCGGAGTGGTTCCCCATCAACGCCGGGCGCACCCGGCGCTACCACGACCTGGCCCGGGTCGAGACCCTGGGCGAGCAGGCGCGGGCGTTGATCAGCATCTTCGTCAGCCAGCCGGTGACTCTGCCGCTCGAACTCGACTTCCTCGAGCGCCACCCGCTGGGCAGCCAGGCCTTCATGCCGCTCCACGAGGAGCGTTTCCTGGTCGTGGTAGCGCCGCCGGGGGACGCCATCGACCCCGCCGCGGTGCGCGCCTTCGTCACCGACGGCCGCCAGGGCGTCAACTACCGCGCCGGCACCTGGCACGCCATCCAGTCGGTGCTGGAGCGCGAAGGCGAGTTCCTGGTCGTCGACCGCGGCGGCGAGGGCCATAACTGCGACGAGCATCCACTCGCGGTCCGCGTGACCCTGGACTGACCCGGGAAGGCCTCCCCGGCAGCGTCATTGACAACCCAAGCAGCTGATGCTGCTTGGGTTTTTTTGTGCCATGAGGTTTTTTGAAAATATTTTCCGAAAAATATTGACGGCCGCCGAACAGCGGTCTAGCTTTGTATACAGAAAATATTTCCAAAAAATATTTCCGCACAACAAGAACGCCACTCACGGGAGGAAGCTGTCATGGCTCGTATGACTGCAGCAGAAGCCGCCGTTCACGTGCTCAAGAAGGAAGGCATCGATGTCGCCTTCGGGCTGCCCGGCGCCGCCATCAATCCCTTCTATGCCGCCCTGCGCACGGTCGGCGGCGTGGATCACGTCCTGGCGCGCCACGTCGAGGGGGCCTCGCACATGGCCGAGGGGTATACGCGTACCCAGGCCGGCAACATCGGCGTGTGCATCGGTACCTCCGGGCCCGCCGGCACCGACATGATCACCGGCCTGTACTCGGCCTCCGCCGACTCCATCCCCATCCTGTGCATCACCGGCCAGGCGCCGGCGAGCAAGCTGCACAAGGAGGATTTCCAGGCGGTGGACATCAAGGCCATTGCCGGCCCGGTCACCAAGTGGGCGGTCACCGTGCTCGAGCCGGCCCAGGTGCCGCGCGCCTTCCAGCAGGCGTTCCAGATCATGCGCAGCTCGCGTCCGGGCCCGGTGCTGATCGACCTGCCCATCGACGTGCAGATGAGCGAGATCGAGTTCGACCCGGACACCTACGAGCCGCTGCCCGCCTACAAGCCGACCGCCAGCCGGGCGCAGATCGAGAAGGCGATGGGCATGCTCAACGAGGCCGACAAGCCGCTGCTGGTGGCCGGGGGCGGCATCATCAACGCCGATGCCAGCGACCTGCTCACCGAGTTCGCCGAGATTACCGGCGTGCCGGTCATCCCGACGCTGATGGGGTGGGGCACCATTCCCGACGACCACCCGCTGATGGCGGGCATGGTGGGCCTGCAGACCGCGCATCGCTACGGCAACGCGACCCTGCTCGAATCCGACTTCGTGATGGGCATCGGCAATCGCTGGGCCAACCGTCACACTGGGACGCTGGACACCTACACTGAGGGACGCAAGTTCGTTCACGTGGACATCGAGCCGACCCAGATCGGCCGCATCTTTGGCCCTGACTACGGCATCGTCTCCGACGCCAAGGCTGCCCTTGCGCTGTTCGTCGAGGTGGCCCGCGAATGGCAGGCCGAAGGCAGGCTCAAGGATCGCAGCGTCTGGGCCGAGGCGTGCCAGGAGCGCAAGCGCACCCTGCTGCGCAAGACCCACTTCGACAACGTGCCGGTCAAGCCGCAGCGTGTCTACGAGGAGATGAACAAGGCGTTCGGCAAGAATACCCGCTACGTCAGCACCATCGGCCTGTCACAGATCGCCGGTGCCCAGTTCCTGCACGTCTACAAACCGCGTCACTGGATCAACTGCGGCCAGGCGGGCCCATTGGGCTGGACCATCCCGGCCGCGCTCGGGGTGCGTCGTGCCGACCCGGAGGCCGAGATCGTGGCGCTGTCCGGCGACTATGACTTCCAGTTCATGGTCGAGGAGCTGGCCGTGGGGGCGCAGTTCAATCTGCCCTACATCCACGTGCTGGTGAACAATTCCTACCTGGGGTTGATTCGCCAGGCCCAGCGCGGCTTCGACATGGACTACCAGGTGCAGCTCTCCTTCGAGAACATCAACTGCCCGGAGATCAACGGCTACGGCGTGGACCACGTCTCCGTGGTCGAGGGGCTGGGCTGCAAGGCGATCCGTGTCACCGAGCCCGACCGGATCGCCCCGGCCTTCGAAGAGGCACGCAAGCTGATGGCCGAGTACCGGGTGCCGGTGGTGGTCGAGGTGATCCTGGAGCGGGTGACCAACATCGCCATGGGCACCGACCTGGCCGGCATCAACGAGTTCGAGGCGCTGGCCGAGAACCAGGCGGATGCGCCGACCTCCATCGCGGCGCTGACGTGATAGCAACATAGCAACGATCAAAGACCGAGGGAGCGGCATCGACCGCTCCCCGCAATGGCCCCAGGGGAAATGCCGTCAAGCGTGACGAGGGGCGCCGGGAACAGGGCGTAGAGGAGGTCCTTGGCCAGGGATGGCAAAGGTAGCGTCCAGGGAGGGGGCACAGCGCCTCCTCGCAGCCCTGCTCCCGGGGCAGCCCCGGTGGTAATGCCAAGGCGAACCCCAGCCACGACCCAAGAGGAGACCAAGATGCCCAAATTCGCCGCCAACCTCAGCATGCTGTTCACCGAGGTCGACTTCCTCGATCGCTTCGAGGCCGCCGCCAAGGCCGGCTTCAAGGGCGTGGAGTACCTCTTCCCGTACGATTTCGAGGCCACCGAGATCAAGCGTCGCCTCGACGACTTTGGGCTGACCCAGGTGCTGTTCAACCTGCCGGCCGGCGACTGGAGCGCCGGCGAGCGCGGTATCGCCTGTCACCCGGACCGCGTCGAGGAGTTCCGCGCCGGCGTCGACCGCGCCATCGAGTACGCCAAGGTCCTGGGCAACACCCAGGTCAACTGCCTGGCCGGCATCCAGCCTGAGGGCGTCAGCGACGACCAGGCCCGCCAGACGCTGGTCGAGAACCTGCGCTATGCTGCGGGGAAGCTCGAGGCTGCCGGCATCCTGCTGGTCGCCGAGCCGATCAACACCCGCGACATCCCGGGCTTCTTCCTCACCCGTACCGAGCAGGCGCTGGCGCTGTTCGACGAGGTGGGTTCGGGCAACCTCAAGCTGCAGTACGACATCTATCACATGCAGATCATGGAAGGGGACCTGGCCCCGACCATCGAGAAGCACCTCGATCGCATCGCCCACGTTCAGCTCGCCGACAACCCGGGCCGCCACGAGCCGGGCACCGGCGAGATCAACTACCCCTTCCTGTTCGCCCATCTCGACCGTCTGGGCTACGCGGGCTGGATCGGCTGCGAGTACAAACCGGCCACCACGACCGAAGAGGGGCTGGGCTGGCTGGATAGCGTCCGCTGAGCGTGGTTCCTCCCCGTTAACACTGACAACAGGACTCGAGAAGGAGAGAGGCAATGAGCAAGATCGGTTTTATTGGCCTGGGCATCATGGGCCGTCCCATGGCGGGTCACCTGCTGGACGCCGGCCACGAACTCGTCACCGTCAAGCGCGGCAAGCTCGACGAGACGCTGGCCAGCAAGGGCATGCGGGAACTCGACGCTCCCAAGGCGGTGGCCGAGGCCGCCGAGGTGATCATCACCATGGTGCCGGACACCCCGGACGTCGAAGAGGTGCTGTTCGGCGAGGGCGGCGTCATCGAGGGACTCAAGCCGGGCACCCTGGTGATCGACATGAGTTCCATCGCCCCGCTGGCCACTCAGGCGTTCGCCAAGCGCATCGTGGAGGCCGGCGGCGAATACGTCGACGCGCCGGTCTCCGGCGGCGAGGGCGGCGCCATCAACGCGGCCCTGACCATCATGGTCGGCGCCACCGAAGAGGGCTTCAAGCGCGCCACCCCGATCCTGGAAGTGATGGGCAAGACCATCACCCATATCGGCGGTCACGGCGCCGGCCAGACCTGCAAGGTCGCCAACCAGATCGTCGTCGCCCTGACCATCGAGGCGGTGGCCGAGGGGCTGCTGTTCGCCTCCAGGGCCGGTGCCGACGTGGCCAAGGTGCGCGAATCGCTGCTCGGCGGTCTCGCCCAGTCGAAGATCCTCGACGTGCACGGCGAGCGCATGATCAACCGCACCTTCGACCCAGGCTTCAAGATCAAGCTGCACCAGAAGGACCTCAACCTGGCACTCGAAGGGGCGCGCAGCCTCAACCTGGCACTGCCCGGCACCGCCAACGCCCAGCAGCTGTTCCAGGCCTGCGCGGCCCACGGCGGCGCCGACTGGGACCACGCCGGCATCCTGCGTGCCCTGGAGGCGCTGGCCGATCACGAGGTCGGTCGCTAGGTCGTCGCCAGCCGCGATACGTTCCCTCGAGGGTGGGCGTCGGGTCGTCGCCCACCCGGCCACAGGCATGTGGCCCCTTCCCGATGCTGGACTCCCCGACTGGACCCCGTCCATCATCGGGCTTTTTCCCTCCCGCCGACGACCCTCGTCGCCGGTTGTGGAGCCCCATTTCCGGCCGGCTGCAAGGAGCCTTGCCCATGAACGCTCATTTCTCCCTGCCTCCCCTGGACCCGACGGCGGACGTCGCTGCCTGGCTCCGGCAGCTGGCCGACGTTGCCGTGTCGGCCGTCCACCCCGACAGCCTGGTGGCCGACCGGCTGCCCGACCCGCCCCCGGGGCGTACCGTGGTCGTGGGCGCCGGCAAGGCCGCCGCCGCCATGGCCGCGGCGCTGGAGCGCGCCTGGCAGGCGCAGTGCCCCGAGGCCCCTCTCTCCGGGCTGGTGGTCACCCGCTACGCTCATGGTCTGCAAGGGCAGGACGCCGGCTGCGAGCGCATCGAGGTGCTGGAAGCCTCGCACCCCATGCCCGACGATCTGGGCGAGAAGGCGGCCCGGCGCATGCTCGAGGCCGTCGAGGGGCTCACCGCGGACGACCGGGTGATCGCGCTGATCTCCGGCGGCGGCTCGGCGCTGATGACGCTGCCGGCGCCGGGCATCACGCTGGCCGACAAGCAGGCGCTCAACCGTGAGCTGCTCCGCTGCGGGGCGCCGATTCGCGACATCAACACCGTGCGCCGCCACCTCTCCGCCATCAAGGGCGGGCGGCTGGCCGCCACGGCCCATCCCGCCCAGGTGGTCACCTGGCTGATCTCCGACGTGCCCGGCGACGAGCCCTCGCTGATCGCCTCCGGGCCGACCCTGCCGGACGCCACCACGCCGGCGGACGCCCTGGCCGTGCTCGAGCGTTACGCCATCGCCGTGCCCGAGGCGGTGCGCCGCCACCTCGCCGGGAACCACGCGGCACCCGCGCCGACGGATGTCGCCTTCGCCCGCGACGAGACGCTGCTGCTCGCCCGGGCCGCCGATGCCCTGGCGGCGGCACGGCACGCCGCCGAAAGCGCCGGAGTAGCAGTGCGCGTGCTGGGCGACAACCTGGAGGGTGAGGCCCGCGAGCTGGGCCGGGCCCAGGGGCGCCTGGCGCTGAGCAGCC
Source organism: Billgrantia azerbaijanica (assembly GCA_004551485.1). Taxonomy (GTDB): domain Bacteria; phylum Pseudomonadota; class Gammaproteobacteria; order Pseudomonadales; family Halomonadaceae; genus Halomonas; species Halomonas azerbaijanica. Next base: position 127,163 of record SBLD01000011.1, read on the forward strand.
AGGATGGGCTCGAGCGACCGCTGCTGATCCTTTCCGGCGGCGAAACCAGCGTCACCGTCAGGGGTGACGGACGCGGTGGGCGCAACGTCGAGTACCTGCTGGGGCTCTTCGAGACGCTCAGGGGCGCGCCCGGCATTCACGCCCTGGCCATCGACACCGACGGCATTGACGGTTCGGAGGACAATGCCGGTGCCCTGTTCGGGCCCGAGGAGTGGGCGCGCGCACGTGAGAAAGGCCTCGACCCGGTCGACTTTCTGTCACGCAACGATGCCTATACTTTCTTCGAGGCACTGGGTCGGCTCATCGTCACCGGCCCGACCCGTACCAACGTCAATGACTTCCGCGCCATCCTGATCGCACCGAGGACACCATGACCCTTCCCCCGCACGCTCCCATCCACGAGCCCATCCGTCGCACCAAGATCGTCGCCACCCTGGGGCCGGCCAGCGACCGCGAGGGCGTCCTGGAGGCGATGCTCCGCGCCGGCGTCGACGTGGTGCGCCTCAACTTCTCCCACGGCTCGGCCGACGACCACCGCCGCCGCCTCGCCCAGGTGCGCGAGATCGCCGCCCGACTGGGGCGCAGCGTCGCCGCCCTAGGCGACCTCCAGGGCCCCAAGATCCGCATCGCCCGCTTCCAGGAGGGCGCCGTGGAGCTCACGGAGGGGGCGCCCTTCATCCTCGACATGGCGCTTGCCAGCGATGCCGGCACCGTGGAACGGGTGGGCTGCGACTATCAGGACTTGGCCTCCGACGTCGCCGCCGGCGACCGCTTGCTGCTCGACGACGGCCGGGTGGTGCTCGACGTGACGGCGGTCCGCGGCCGCGAGATCCACACCACCGTCACGGTGGGCGGCCGCCTCTCCAACAACAAGGGCATCAACAAGCAGGGCGGCGGCCTTTCCGCCCCGGCGCTCACCGACAAGGACAAGGCCGATCTCGAGACTGCCGTGGCCATCGGCGTCGATTATCTCGCGGTCTCCTTCCCGCGCTCGGCCGCCGACATGGCCGAGGCGCGCGCGCTGCTCGGCGAGGCCGGCCAGGAGATCGGCCTGGTCGCCAAGCTCGAGCGCGCCGAGGCGGTGGCCAGTGAGGCCACCCTGGACGCCCTCATCCGGGCCAGCGAGGCGGTGATGGTGGCACGCGGCGACCTCGGCGTGGAGATCGGCGACGAGGCGCTGATCGGCACCCAGAAGCGCATCATCAAGCGTGCGCGCACGCTCAATCGCGCGGTGATCACCGCGACGCAAATGATGGAGTCGATGATCGAGTCGCCACTGCCCACCCGCGCCGAGGTGTTCGACGTGGCCAATGCGGTGCTCGACGGCACCGACGCGGTGATGCTCTCCGCCGAGACCGCCGCCGGCGACTTCCCGGTGGAGACCATCGAGGCCATGCACCGGGTGTGCCTGGGCGCCGAGCGCGAGCGCATCGCCCAGGAGTCGGGCCACCGCATCCACGAGGGCTTCTCACAGGTCGACGAGACCATCGCGCTCTCCGCCATGTACGCCGCCAACCACCTGGCCGGGGTGGCGGCCATCGCCTGCATGACCGCCACCGGCTACACGCCGCTGATCGCCTCGCGCATCCGCTCGGGGCTGCCCATCGTCGGCCTGGCGCACAGCCCCATCGCCCAGCGGCGCATGGCGCTCTACCGAGGGGTAGTGTCGCTGCCCTTCGACACCAGCACCATGGCGGCCGCCGAACTCAACGACCGGGCGCTGGCCCTGCTGGTGGAGAAGGGCATCGCCGAGCCGGGCGACCACGTCATCCTCACCCGCGGCGACCACATGAACGCCCACGGCGGCACCAACACCCTGAAGATCCTCGACATCGCCGAACGGCACCGCTGAGTGCTTTGTATACAGGGTGGTTGTGTTGCTGTGGTCACGATCCGGCAAACGTGCGAAGCTGGGGTCTTTCGTAAGTGAAGTGAGCAGGAGGCCACCCAGCATGAGCAGTGCCTGGCAGGAGGAAGTGGCAGCGGCCACGCGCGCGGGCAACCGCATCAGCGACCGCTTCATCGTCGACAAGGTGCGCCAGGCGGTGCTGGCCCAGCGCCTGCCGCCCGGCACGCGGCTGCCCGAGGTGACCCTTGGGGAGATCTTCGGCGTCAGCCGCTCGGTGGTACGCAAGGCGTTGACACGGCTCGCCGCCGACCATGTGGTCACCCAGCAGCCCAACCAGGTGGCGCGGGTGCGGGCGCCGAGCGTCGAGGAAACGCGGGAAACCTTCGATGCCCGCCGGCTGGTGGAGGGCGAGGTCGCCGCGCTGCTGGCCGGGCGGCTGGACGCCGCGACGCTGGACACCCTCGAGGCGCATGTCGCGAGCGAGGCGCGTGCCCACGCCGCGGGCGACGAGCCGACGCGCATCGAGCACTCCCTGGCCATTCATCATCTGCTCGCCGAGCGCTCGCCCAACCGGGTGCTGGGGGCCATGCTCACCGACCTGATCCTGCGCACCTCCATCGTCATCGCCCTCTACAAGCACGCCGGGGTGGCCAGCTGTTACCTGGCCGACGACCACCCCACGCTGCTTGCCCACCTGCGCGACGGGGAGGGGGAGGCGGCGCGGCGCTGCATCCATGCGCACCTGAACTCGCTGGAGTCGCTGCTCGACCTGAGTGCCCGGGAGTCGCGCATCGACCTGATGGCGATCCTCGGCCAGGGCGCGACGCTGTAACGCGCTTTACCCCTCGCGCCTCCTGCCCGACAATGCTGCCGTCTCCATCGCTCAACACGGATGCTGTGATGCGCGCATTGATCCACTGGGGCCTGGCCCTGCTGTTGCTGCTGCCGGCCGGCGCTGCCCAGGCCGGCACGCCCATCGTGGCGGTGGCTTCCTCGCTGCAGTTCGCGTTTCCCGAGCTGATGGCCGCCTTTCGCGATGCGACCGGCCAGGACGTGCGCGTCAACTACGGGGCCTCGGGCAACTTCCGTCGGCAGATCAGCCAGGGCGCGCCGTTCGAGCTGTTCCTCTCCGCCGACGAGGTCAGCGTCCTGGCACTGCACGAGGAGGGGCGCCTCGAGGATGCCGGCACGGTCTATGCCATCGGCCGGCTCGTCTGGCTGCAGCGCCGCGGGGAGGACGTCCTGCCGGATGGCGAAACGCCGCTGGCCGCGGTGCGGGCGGCGCTCGACGCTCACGCCGCCGGTGATGGCCGCGAACGGATCGCTCTGGCCAATCCCGAGCATGCTCCCTACGGCGTGGCGGCGCGCCAGGCCCTGCAGCACGCCGGCCTGTGGGCGGCCAGCGAGCCGCTGCGCGTGATGGGTGAGAACGTCGCCCAGGCGGCGCAGTTCGCCCTGGCCAGCGACTCCCGCGGTGGCCTGGTGGCCCAGTCCCTGGCCGTGGCGCCGGCCGTGGCCGCGCGCAGCGAGTACGTGCCGATTCCCGACGACTGGCATGCGCGCCTGGCGCAGCGCATGGCGCTGGTCGAGGGTGCCGGCGACGCGGCGCGCGCCCTCTACGCCTGGCTGCAGCAGGACGCGGCCCGCGAGATCCTGGCCCGCTATGGTTTTGAACCGCCCGTGGGTTTCGAACCGCCCGCACGGCCGGACGAGACCCGGGCGCACTGATGGATTGGGCGGCGCTGTCGGTCTCGCTGCGCCTGGCGGCGTTCACCTGCCTGCTGCTGCTGCCGGTGGGGCTCGCGCTCGGCCGGGCGCTGGCCCGGGCACGCTTTCGCGGCAAGCCGCTGTGCGAGGCGCTCGTCGCCCTGCCGCTGGTGTTGCCGCCCACGGTGCTCGGCTTCTACCTGATGATGAGCTTCGGCAGCGAGGCGCCACTGGGCGCGCTGTGGCAGCGCCTCTTCGGCTCCGGGCTCAACTTCACCTTCACCGGCATCCTGCTCGCCTCGCTGGTGGCCAACCTGCCCTTCGCCGTGCAGCCCGTGCAGCGCGCCTTCGAGGCGATCCCCCCCAACCTGCGCGAGGCGGCCTGGTGCAGCGGCCTCTCCGCCTGGCAGACGCTGTGGCGCATCGAGCTGCCGCTGGTATGGCCGGGACTGGTCTCGGCGCTGGCGCTCACCTTCGCCCATACCCTGGGCGAGTTCGGCGTCATCCTGATGGTGGGCGGCGCCATCGACGGCGAGACACGCACCCTGGCCATCGCCATCTACGACCGGGTGCAGGCTTTCGACGAGGCCGGCGCGGCCAGCATGTCCGCTGCGCTGCTCGTGGTCTCCTTCGTGACCATCGGCGTGGTCTACGGCCTGGCGGGCCGCAGGCGGTGGCGCCGTGGCTGAGCGCACGCCGGCGCCGCGTCTGCCCGAGACGGGCGGACGCCTCGCCGTGGCCGTGCACCAGGCCGGGCCGATCCCGCTGGCGGCCGACTTCGACTGTGCGGCCGGCGAACTGCTCGCCCTGGTCGGCCCTTCCGGCAGCGGCAAGACCACCCTGCTGCGCGCCATCGCCGGCCTCTACCGGCCCGCCGCCGGCGTGATCGCCTGCAACGGCGAGACCTGGCTCGATGCCGGCCGCGGCATCGTGCGCCGTCCCCAGCAGCGTCGCGTGGGCATCGTCTTCCAGGACTATGCGCTCTTTCCCCACCTCACCGCGCGCGACAACGTCCGCCTGGCGCTGGGGCACCTGGAGCCGGCGCAGCGTCACGCCGTGGCCGAGCAGTGGCTCGCCCGGGTGCGCCTGGAGGGGCTGGCCGGCCGCTATCCGGCCGAGCTCTCCGGCGGCCAGCGCCAGCGCGTGGCCCTGGCCCGGGCGCTGGCCCGCGAACCGCGGGTGCTGCTGCTCGACGAGCCCTTCTCGGCGGTGGACCAGGTCACCCGGCGGCGCCTGCAGCGCGAGCTGGCGCTGCTGCGCGAGGAGATCCGCATCCCCATCGTGCTGGTCACCCACGACCTGGACGAGGCGGTGGCGCTGGCCGACCGGCTGTGCGTGCTGCACGGCGGGCGCACGCTGCAGGCGGGGCCGCCGGGCGAGCTGCTGCGTCACCCGGCGAGCCCCGAGGTGGCGCGCCTGCTGGACCGCCACAACGTCTTCGAGGGCGAGGTGGTGACGCTCGAGGGGCGGCGCTACCTGCGCTGGGGCCCCTATCGGCTGGAAGTGGCCGAGGGGCTCGAGGCGCTGGCCGAGGGTAGCCGCCTGGCCTGGTACCTGCCCGACTCCGACGTGGTGCTGCATCGTCGCGACCGCCCCTCGCGGGGCGAGCGCGAGAACCCGGTGACCGGCCGCGTGACCGAGATGGTGGTGCTCGGCGGCATGACCTCGATCACCCTGGGCTTCGACCACGGGCGCGAGACGCTGCGCTTCGACATCGCCACTCATGCGGCGCGGCGCAATGGCCTGGCGCGCGGGGAGCACGCCACGGTGTCGCTGCTGGCCGGCGGCATCCACCTGATGCCGGGGCACGACGCGGGAGGCGAGGCGATGGGGCACATGGCCGCTGACGGGGGAGTGCCGTGACGACGCCAATCATCAGGAGAAGGGCTGGGTGGCTGGCGTGGCGGTTCGTCGCCGCGCTGTTCGTGACCGCCGGCGTGGCCGCGCATGCCGCCCCGCCCGTGGCGTTCGCGCAGCGGCTGCTGGTTATCCACGCCGCCGATGCCACCCACCGCCTGACGGTGGAGGTGGCGCGCACGCCGGCTCAGCGCAGCCGCGGCCTGATGGAGCGCGACGCGCTGGACGAGGCGGCCGGCATGCTCTTCCTCTACCCGGATCGCCAGCCGCCGTGGAGCGGCTTCTGGATGTTCCGCACGCGCATCCCCCTGGACATCGCCTTCCTCGACGCGAGCGGGCGCATCGCCGCCATCCATGCCATGCAGCCCTGCGGGTCGCCCGACCCCGGCGATTGCCCGGCCACGCGGGCCGGCGTGCCCTTCCGGGCGGCGCTGGAGGTCAACGCCGGCTATTTTGCCGCGCGCGGCATCGAGGTCGGCGACTGCGTCGCCTGGCCTGGCCAGAAAAACGGCTGCGCCGCGGCGGGAGGGCGCGACTAGCGGACTCACTCGCCCGGGGAATCGGTAGTGGGGGTGCTCGCGCGGCGCCCCAGGCGCACCACGATCAGGGCGACGCCGGCGATCACCAGGGCGCCGCCACCCAGCTTGTGCGGATCGAGCGTCTCGCCGAGCAGCACCACCCCGAGCAGCACGGCACCCACCGGCACCAGCAGGCTGAGCGGGGCCAGGCGGTTGACCGGGTGGCGGCGCAGCAGGCCGTACCACAGGCCATAGGCGACGATGGAGGACATCACCGCCGTGTAGAAGACGGCCCCCCAGCCGCGCCACCCAGCGTCGGCGAGGGCGGCGAGCTGGTCGTGCTCGAACCACCAGGAGCCGAGTCCCACCTGGGGCACGGCGAACAGCGCCACCCAGCCGGCCAGGGCCAGCGGCGCCAGGTGGGGACCGCGCTTGATCAGCAGCTGCGATACCGCCCAGCCCAGGGCGCTGGTCAGCAGCAGTGCCATGGGCAGCGGCGAAGGCAGGCTGGGCCCGCCGGAGAGCACCGCCACGCCGCCGAAGGAGAGGATGAGCCCCGCCACACGGCGGGCATCGAGGCGTTCGCCGAGGAACAGCACGGCGAGCAGGGTGGCGAAGGGGGTGCCCATCTGCACCAGCAGCGCGCCGGTGCCGGCCTCGGCGTGATTCAGGCCGATGAACAGCAGGGCGAAGTGCAGTGCCCCGAAGGTTACCGAGAGCAGGGCCAGGAAGGGCAGTTGGTGGGGGGCCACCGGATGGAAGGGCACCAGCAGCGCCGCCACCAGGGCGAAACGCAGGGTAGTGAGCAGCAGCGGCGGCAGTTCGGTGACGCCGAGCTTGATGACGATGATGTTCAGGGCCCACAGGGCAACGATCACGAGGCCCAGCAGCAGGTCGCGTAGCGGCACGTGGCGGCGTTCCTTCCGGCGAATGGCGCCAAGAGGGTATCAGTTGGGTCGGGGGTGCGTCGCGAGAACCGTTATCGGGCTATCATTCAACGCCCCAGGCCGTAGAATGGGAACGGTCGCACCCATTGCTAAGGTTGGCTCAGAACGAGAACGAGCGGTCACGTCGACCGCCCCGCTGCAAGGACACCTCATGACTGCTACACGCCGACTCTCCCGATTCGCCGCGGCCCTGGCCGGTGCCGCCGTGCTCAGCGCCTCGCTCGCCGCCCAGGCCCGCGAGCTCTCCGTCTCCACCGTGCTCTCCGACGCCTTCCCCTGGGGGCAGGCCGCCGAGAAGTGGGCCGAGCTGGTGGAGGCGCGCACCGAGGGGCGCCTGACCCTGCGCGTCTACCCCAACTCCCAACTGGTCAATGGCGACCAGACCCGCGAGTTCTCCGCCATGCGCTCGGGGCTGATCGATGCCGCCGTGGGCTCCACCATCAACTGGTCGCCCCAGGTGCCGCAGCTCAACCTCTTCTCGCTGCCCTTCTTCATGCCCGACATGGACGCCGTGGACGCCGTGACCGGCGGCGAGGCCGGCGCGATGGTCTTCGAGGCCATCGCGTCGCGCGGCGTGGTGCCGCTGGCCTGGGGCGAGAATGGCTTTCGTCAGCTCTCCAACTCCCGCGGCCCCATCGACGAGCCGGCCGACCTCGAGGGACTGAAGATCCGCGTGGTCGGCTCGCCGCTGTTCCAGGACACCTTCTCGGCCTTGGGCGCCGATCCCACGCAGATGAGCTGGGCCGACGCCAAGCCGGCGTTGACCACCGGCGCGGTGGACGGCCAGGAGAACCCGCTGTCGGTGTTCGACGTGGCGCGCATCGACCAGGTGGGGCAGGAGTACCTCACGCTGTGGAACTACATGAACGACCCGCTGGTGTTCGCCGTCAACCAGCGGGTGTGGGACTCGCTCTCCGAGGAGGACCGCACCATCCTGCGCGAGGCCGCGGTCGAGGCGGGCCAGTGGGAGATCGCCATGACCCGCGAGGAGGAGAGCGAGCGGCTGGCCGCCATTCGGGAGCGCGGCGTCGAGGTCACCGAGTTGAGCGAGGCGCAGCACCAGGCCTTCGTCGAGGCGACGGCCGGTGTCCACGAGGCGTGGCAGTCGCGCATCGGCGAGGAACTCATCGAGACGGCCCGCGAGGCCATCGAGGCGCACTGAGGCATTCCCAGTATACCGGCCCCGCGCGGGGCCGGTTCGTATTCCCGAGAGATCGCCATGACTCCGTCTCCCGAGGCCCGCCCGGAGCGCTGGTTGGGTGCCCTGGCACTACTCGTCATCGCGCTGATCAGCCTGGGCAACGTCGTCACGCGCTACCTCACCGGCGGCTCCTTCGCCTTCACCGAGGAACTCTCGGTGTTCCTGCTGGTGGTGCTCACCTTCGCCGGCGCCGCCGTGGCGCTGCGCCGCAATGGTCACATTCGCATCGGGCTGGTGGAGCGTACCTTGCCGAGCGCCCCGCGCCGGGCGCTGATCGCCTTCCAGGGGCTGTGCGGTGTCGCGGTGCTGGCGCTGATCACCTGGCATGGCGCCAAGCTGGCCTGGCAGGAGTACCAGTGGCAGTCGCTGTCGCCGGGGCTGGGGGTGCCGCAGTGGTGGTACCTGGTGTGGCTGCCGCTGCTCTCGGCGGTGATGCTGGTGCGCCAGGTGCAGCAGACCCGCGACCGCCTGACGGGGAGGCTCGCGGATGAGCCCTGACCTGTGGATGCTGCTGGCCTTCGCGGGCCTGCTGATCAGCGGGGTGCCGGTGGCCTTCTCGCTGGCGCTGGCCGGCGCCGTGGGCATTCTCACCGGGCTTCCCGCCTCGATGCTCGCCACCCTCGGCACCAACACCTACAACAGCATCGCCAAGTACCCGCTGATCGCCATTCCGCTGTTCATCCTGACCGGGCTGATCTTCGAGCGGGCCGGGGTCGCCGCGCGCCTGGTGCGCTTCGCCCAGGCGCTGATCGGCCCGCGTCACGGGGGGCTCGCCCTGGTGGCGGTGCTGGTGTGCCTGATCATGGGTGGAATGAGCGGCTCCGGCCCGGCGGATGCCGCGGCGGTGGCGATGGTGATGCTGCCCAGCATGACCCAGGCCGGCTACCCACGGCCCTTCTCGGCGACCCTGATTGCCGCCTCGGCCTCCACGGCGATCCTCATTCCCCCCTCCGTGGCGCTGATTCTCTACTCCATCGTGGTGCCGGGGGTCGACCTGCGTGCGCTGTTCGCGGCCGGGCTCTTCCCCGGCATCCTCGCCGGGCTGGCGCTGCTGGTGCCGGCGCTGCTGGTGTCCCGGCGCCATGGCTGGGAGGGCACCACCGTCACCGCCGAGTATCGGCGGCCCCGGGTGGCGGCAAGCTTTCGGGAAGCGCTGCCGGCGCTGTTCGCCCCGGTGCTGATCCTCGGCGGGCTGCGCTCGGGGCTCTTCACGCCCACCGAGGCCGCCGTGGTGGCGGTGGCCTACGGCGCCCTGGTGGGGCTCTTCCTGACCCGCGAGCTGCGCCTGCGCGACCTCTGGGCGCTGTTCGGCGAGGCGGCGGTAATCTCCGGGGTGGTGATGCTGATCATCGCCCTGGCCGGCATCTTCGCCTGGGCCGGCACCATGCTCGGCACCTTCCGTCACCTGGCGGAGTGGATCATCGCCCTGACCGACAGCGGCCCCCTGCTGCTGGTGCTGGTCATGCTGGCGGTGCTGGCCGCCGGCATGGTGCTCGATGCCATCTCCATCTACCTGATCATGATGCCGATCCTCATCCCGGTGATGCAGCACTTCGGCTGGAACCCGGTGTGGTTCGGCATCCTGCTGGCCATGAACATCGCCATCGGCCAGTTCACGCCGCCGGTGGCGGTCAACCTGATGGTGACCACCGAGGTGGCGAAGATCCGCCTCGAGCAGACCTTGGGCTGGGCGCTGCTCTTCGTGGTGGCCATGGCCGGCGCTCTGGCGCTGGTGGCGCTCTTCCCCGAGATCGCGCTGTGGTTGCCGCGCGTGCTTGGCTACAACGTCTGACGCCTACTCGAACGAAGCAAGAGTGCGCTGAAAGAGGTCGTGGCTGGCGGCGTCGAAGAGCACGAAGCGCACCCGCTCGACGTGAGGGCAGGTCGGCAGCGTCTGGATCGCCGTGGCCAGGGCGATGCGTGCGGCTTCCGCGGCCGGGTAGCCGAAGGCCCCGGACGAGAGCGCGGGGAAGGCGAGGGAGTCGATGGCGTGCTGTTCGGCGAGCTCCAGGGCATGACGGTAGCACCCTGCCAGCAGCTCGTCGGCCGGCTCGTCGACGCCGTAGATGGGTCCCAGGCAGTGGATCACGTAGCGATTAGGCAGCTCGAAGGCGTCGGTGAGCACCGCCTGGCCGGGCTTGATGGGGGCCAGCGGGCGGCAGGCCCGGTCGAGCTCGGGACCGGCGGCGCGGTGCAGGGCGCCGGCCACGCCGCCGCCGGGGCGCAGCTCGGCATTGGCGGCGTTGACCACGGCAGTGATGTCCGGCTGGTTCGCGATGTCGCCCTGCCGGCATTCGATACGCTCGCGGGGAGAGATCATGGCGGTCTCCTGTGGCATGGCTGGTCACGCTTTTCAGTCTGGTGGCTTCCTGCCCTGGCCATCAAGGCCGGCAATCTTTTCGTTCCGGGTGGTAAGGGGGCGATGCGCGCCCCGCCGTTCGGCAGCGAGCGGATGAATTGTTGCGCCTCCAGGTGCGTTGCGTGACATTCGTTGCAAATCCCTGCAGAAACTTGCAACTTGGCCGCCAAGTGAGTACCAATGGCACCCCCCGAAGAGACCACGGCGAATCGGCCGCTTACCCGGCGGTTCGGTCTCGGCCGTCGTGCCCGGCCCCCGCCCGCCGTGTCAGACAAGAGGAGGTGGCATGAACCAGCGCGTCAACATCGAGTTCGGCAGCCCCACAGCCGAAGCCTTCGAAGCCCGTCAGTTCAAGGTCTACACCCATCGCCAGCTCGACAAGATCGAGGCGATCCAGAATCTGCCTGACGACCTGCGTTTCGACATGCGGGTCGTCAGCCAGGTGCTGCCGTTTCGCGTCAACGAGTACGTGATCGAGGAACTGATCGACTGGAACAACATTCCCGACGACCCGGTTTTCCAGCTCACCTTTCCCCAGCGCGGCATGCTGCGCCCCGAGCACTATGACGAGGTCGCCGAACTGATGCGCCGCGAGGCGTCGGCGGCCGAGATGAAGCCGGTGATCGAGCGCATCCGCGGCGAGCTCAATCCCCATCCGGCCGGGCAGATGGACCTCAACCTGCCGCTGCTCGACGGCGAGCCGCTGCCCGGCATGCAGCACAAGTACCGCGAGACGGTGCTCTTCTTCCCCAGCCAGGGCCAGGTGTGTCACAGCTACTGCACCTTCTGCTTCCGCTGGGCGCAGTTCGTCGGCGACAAGGACTTGAAGTTCGCCTCCAGCGAGGCCGACTCCCTGCATCGCTACCTGGCCGAGCACAAGGAAGTCACCGATCTGCTGATGACCGGCGGCGACCCCATGGTGATGAAGGCCAAGCACCTGCGCATGTACCTGGAAGGGCTCATGAAGCCTGAACTGGATCACGTCCAGGACATCCGCATCGGCTCCAAGAGCCTGACCTTCTGGCCCTACCGCTTCGTCACCGACCCGGATGCCGAGGATATCCTCGCTTTGTTCAGGGAGTTGGTGGCGGCCGGCAAGCACGTCGCCTTCATGGCGCACTTCAACCACTGGCGCGAGATGGAGACGACGATCTGTCGCGAGGCGATCCGCCGTATTCGTGCCACCGGCGCCGAGATCCGTACCCAGGCGCCGCTGCTCAACCACATCAACGCCGACGCCGAGCAGTGGGCGCGCATGTGGACCACCCAGGTACGGCTGGGGATGATCCCCTATTACATGTTCGTCGAGCGCGACACCGGCGCCCGCCACTACTTCGAGGTGCCGCTGGTGCGCGCCTGGGAGATCTACCGCGAGGCGATCCAGCGGGTGCCCGGCCTGGCGCGCACCGCCCGTGGGCCGTCGATGTCCGCCGACCCGGGCAAGGTGGAGATCCAGGGCGTCACCGAGATCCACGGCGAGCAGGTCTTCGTGCTGCGCTTCATCCAGGGGCGCGAGGCCGACTGGGTGCAGCGGCCCTTCTTCGCCAGGTACGACGAGCAGGCCACCTGGCTCAACCACCTCAAGCCGGCGCTGGGCGAGGAGCGCTTCTTCTACGAGGATGACTTTGCCGCCATGAAGGAGGAGAAGCGGGAACTGATCCTCAAGGCCTCGTAGCCACACCGCTCTTGCCCAGTCATTCGTGCAGGCTTTCCGTCGGCAACGGTGGAAAGCCTGCGTGTTTTCGGGCGATTGCGGACAAGGGCAGGGGTAGGGGCAGCCGATGGCGATGGTGTCGGAAGGCTTCTAGCCCGCTTATCTCACCGATGAGTATCGCAGGGACCGTTTGGTCCCTGCGAATGTGTTTGCCCGATCCCTGGCGCGAGT
>SBLD01000096.1 GCA_004551485.1 Billgrantia azerbaijanica
CAACTACCAGTAAATATCCTTTTATTTTACTGTTCTTTTATCTTTTGCATTATTATTATTATTGTTGTGTTTTTTTTCTTTATTTTATCTAATCACTGTTTGCTTTTTCTTTTCACTGTTTGCCTTTGAATTATTAAGCTAAAAGCTTCACGCGTCATTTGACAAACATACCACCCCATTTACAGATGTATATAATTATGTCTATCACCAAGATCCTTA
>SBLD01000097.1 GCA_004551485.1 Billgrantia azerbaijanica
TAAACTCAATTCCGGCAACCACCCATGCCACACAGCCATGAATTCATCTCAGCCACTAAATTGATCAAGGCTGCACTGCACAATGTGCCCATAGGATTCATGCTACTGGAAGCCCCTCCCAGCTCATTACCAGCCTTTGGTTTCATGCCCACAGGCAATGATTGTGGTGTGGAAATGGAGGTGGAGCCTGAGACCACAATCCAAATGGAGATACCAGCCCCATACAAGCACCTCAAAGGGGTTTTTTGTGAGGTAGAAGCTGACAAGCTGCCTCCTCATGCTGATCACGACTTGCACATTGAGCTGGTACCCGGAGGGAAACCCCCTCAGGGCCCGTTGTACCTCAAGGGACCCAAAGAGATGGCAGAGCTCAGGAAGTACCTCAAGGAGAACCTCAAGAAGGGCTTCATCAGACCCTCAAAGAGCCCTGTGCAATCACCAGTTATCTTTGTACCAAAGAAGGATGGTGGCCTGCAACTGTGTGTAGAC
>SBLD01000098.1 GCA_004551485.1 Billgrantia azerbaijanica
GAGGAATTCCTTATGCTTCGGCAGTAGGAAGTCTCATGTATGCAATGCTGTGTACGAGGCCTGACATCTGCTTTGCCGTTGGCATGGTTAGCAGATACCAGTCAGACCCTGGCGAGGAGCACTGGATAGCGGTAAAGCATATTCTCAAGTATCTTTAGAGGAATCGAGATTATATGCTGGTTTACCAGACAAAGAGTCTAGTACCATTGAGTACACCGACTCTGATTTTCAATTAGATATTGAGTCTAAAAAATTTACCTCGGGATATGTGTTCACCCTTGGTGGTGGAGCCATAAGTTGGAGGAATGTGAAGCAATCTAGCATTGCTGACTCCACCATGGAGGCCGAATACGTAGCAGCTTCATAAACAACTAAGGAAGCAGTGTGGCTCAGAAATTTTTTTATAGATTTGGGAGTGGTACCTTCAGTGCAGTCGTCTATTACAGTCGACTGTGATAATAGTGGAGCATTTGCAAATTCGAAGGAACC
>SBLD01000099.1 GCA_004551485.1 Billgrantia azerbaijanica
ATTCTCTCCTAAACTTGTCATTCTTTATGCACTTTTTATCCATAATCTCCAATTAATTCCCTATTCAATAAAATAATTCAATTAATTAAAAATAATAAATAAACATAACTAGCAATTATATAATTAAGGGTAAAATATGTATATATTATATGCTCATCAAATACCGTCAAACTTAGATTTTGCTAGTACTCGAGCAAAACTAAAACTAAAAATAAAAATAAAAACAACGAAACAAAAAGTAAATCCTAACTAAACCACTTTCGCAGGTAATCGCGATTGCATTTAGCGTATGCAACAAGCCTTTAAACCCCTAGGCGGCCATAGTAGACGAGTTATAGTCTCGTGAGGGCTTCAGCGATGATACCCACAAACATCATTTAAAAAAATTAAATTAAATTAAAAAAATAAAAATAAAAATAAATAAATAAAAAATGAATGCATTGGGTTTACTAGCATTTTGTTTGACTTAAGATCGTGTTATTTTTTAAC
>SBLD01000100.1 GCA_004551485.1 Billgrantia azerbaijanica
AGATTCTTTTTCGTTGGAAAGATACTTGAAGGAATTGCAAAACTGCAAGAAAGAGGCTGAAGAACTTTCAGCAATTCTTCTTCAGATAAGAAACACATTAAGGTAAAATCAAGGTAAGATGATAGCCAAACTCACAACAGGAAACGGCTTTGGAGGAGCAGTCCGATATGATATGAAGTTCGGCATGGACAACAGTTCCATGTCGGTGCTTCTCGGTCTCTCCGGTGTCGATTTCTCTTATGATGAGGACGGCAATATCAAGATTGATCCGCGTCAGGTCGCTTTCGATTTCCGTCAGCAGGCACTCGCTTACAGAACGCCTGATTCCGACAATGCACGCGGCGTACGCAAGCCAGTGTATCACTGGGTCTTGTCATGGAGACCGGGAGAACACATCACCGATGCGGAGAAACTGGACGTGGCAAAGGACTTCATGCAGCGCATCGGTTTTGATGATACGCAGTATATGATCTCGGCTCATTACGA
>SBLD01000012.1:0-116767 GCA_004551485.1 Billgrantia azerbaijanica
GGACACCGGCACAGGTGTTCCTGGGAGAATACTCAGGAGCCCTGGACACCGCAGGTGCTGCGCTTATTGCTTGAATTCAGGAATTTCAACTGCTCAGCGAGGGTGCAACGTGGCGAGCACGGAGAGCATCAAAGGAGAGGTGTGCTACGGATCAACGCGCAATATGAGGGGCCTGGCCGATCGGCCAGGCCTTCGTGGCTTATGTCCTGTCATCAATGCGAGTGGTAGGTCCATTAGCCTTGACAGAACTGATGCCTGTCTCGCGAGCTGCAAGTGATGAATAGATTTCACTTACCCCGATCACTTGGCCATTGGCTGCCCGCAGGTTGAAGTAGGGCTTTCCGTTGCTGGCGGTCCTTCTGTCGTAACGAGTGTCATCGGGACTGTTCTGCTGGCAGGAAGCGATGCCATTTCGGGCACCTTGTTTTGAAGTGTATCGCTCACTGCTGAGAATGACTTCATGGTTGCCTGCGTGAAGCGTGAAGTGGTATTGGCTACCGGATGGCTTGATTACGTAGTACCCAGACATGGGGGCTCCCGTGCGTAGTGGTGGTGAATACGGCAGCATCTTGAGCTGCCCTCCCTTTGTCCACCTGGTGTTGAGGAGATACAAGCCGTAAATAAGTTGTAAGCGATTTACCACAAAGCCTGTAGGGGCGAGGTTGCTGAACTCCACGCACTGCTGCTGAGGTCGTACACGTCCATCATTCCCGGGCCACCGGGCCACCGGGCCACCGGGCCACCGGGCCACCGGGCCACCGGGCCACCGGGCCACCGGGCCACCGGGCCACCGGGTGATACGGAGAAGGGTGTGGTCGTCCATGGTCGGGAGCAGGCCTGCTGCGTGGTAATATCTCGCCGGTTCGGGCGGCGGGATTGTACGTCGAATTGTACGTAACTGAGTCTACCCGGCCATATCGGTGCAACCCATATAATGCCGCCGTCCGATAGAAGCCCACTGTTTCAACCGCTTGTGAGAACCCGACCCCATGAGCACTGCCTTCATCACCTGGCGCGAGCGCTTCGAGCGGCTGCGAGCGAACAAGTTGTTCGAGACCGCCGTCATTGCCATCATCATCTTTTCGGCACTGCTCATCGGCGCCAAGACCTACGAGGAGACCAGTCGTTTCCAGCAGTGGTTGCTCGCGCTCGACGTGGCGGTGACCGTGTTCTTCCTGGTGGAGATCCTGATCCGCATGGCGGCGGAGCGTCGCTTGCGCGACTTTTTCAAGAAGGGCTGGAACGTCTTCGACTTCCTGATCGTCACCGCCAGCCTGGTGCCTCTGGACGACTCGGAGATGGTGCTGCTGGCCCGGCTGTTGCGCATCTTCCGCGTGCTGCGTCTGGTGTCGATGATCCCCGAGCTACGCCTGCTGATAGTGGCGCTGGCCAAGTCGATCCCGCGCATGGGGTACGTGGCGCTGCTGATGTTCATCATCTTCTACATCTACGGCGCCATCGGCAGCTTCCTGTTCCACGACGTCGACGAGAAGCTGTGGGGCAACATCTCGCTGGCCATGCTCACGCTCTTCCAGGTGGCGACCTTCGAGAGCTGGGCCACGGCCGTGCTCTATCCCGCCATGGAGCATTACCCCTACGCCTGGATCTATTTCATCACCTTCATTTTCCTCACCGCCTTCGTGTTCCTGAACATGATGATCGGCATCGTGCTCGACGTGATGCAGAAGGAGAGCGCGGCCATCGAGCTGGAGAGCGGTCAGGGCGAGGCCGCCGAGCTCCACGGCCTGCGCGACGATGTCCGCCAGTTGCGCGACCAGCTCACCCGGATGGAGGCCATGCTGGGCGCTTCGGTGCCGGCGAAGCGGGAGGCGAGAGTTGACAAAAGTGACCGGGGCTGATTTTCTAGAGGCATGAACACGACATTGCACCGCCTCGATCTAGACCTACGACTACTAGCCCGCCGCTGAGCGCGCCGGGCGATGCCTGTTGCATTGCCCAGTCCTGGTTCCATCGAGGTCGTACAATGTCCGTCAACCCCTGTTTCAGCTTTGCCTGCCCCGTAGTGCCTGCCGGTTGCGCGCCTGTCGTGCGCCACGCCGCCGGGCCGTGCCTGGTCCTCGACAACGCCCCGACTGGCTGCGGCCGGCGGGGCGTTGCCGTTTCCGAACCGTTCCCCTGCAACCGCGTCCCGGGAGACTGCCGCCATGATGCTCGATAACCCCGCTGCCAAGTACCGTCCCTTCGTCGCCGTCGACCTGCCCGACCGCCAGTGGCCCAACCGGCGCATCGAGACGCCGCCGCAGTGGTGCAGCGTCGACCTGCGCGACGGCAACCAGGCGCTGATCGACCCCATGGACCAGCAGCGCAAGCAGCGCTTCTTCGACTTGCTGGTGAAGGTCGGCTTCAAGCAGATCGAGGTGGGCTTCCCCTCGGCCTCCCAGACCGACTTCGACTTCGTGCGCTCGCTGATCGAGCAGGACAAGGTGCCCGACGACGTCACCATCCAGGTGCTGACCCAGGCGCGGCCGCATCTCATCGACCGCACCTTCGAGGCGCTCAAGGGGGCGAAGAACGCCATCGTCCACGTCTACAACGCCACCGACCCGGTGTTCCGCCGCGTGGTGTTCAACGTCGACCGTGACGAGTGCATCCAGATCGCCGTGGCCGCCACCGAGCAGATCCGGCGCCGCATGAAGGCGGCCCCCGAGACGAACTGGACCTTCCAGTACTCGCCGGAGCTGTTCACCACCACCGAGATGGACTTCGCGGTGGAGATCGTCGAGGCGGTGATGGACGCCTATGCGCCCAGCGCCGAGGCGCCGATGATCGTCAACCTGCCAGCCACCGTGGAGGCCGCCACGCCCAACAACTACGCCGACCAGATCGAGTGGTTCTGCCGCCAGGTCAAGAACCGCGACAGCCTGATCGTCAGCCTGCACCCGCACAACGACCGCGGTACCGGGGTCGCCGCCGCCGAGCTCGGCGTGATGGCCGGCGCCGACCGCGTGGAGGGCACGCTGTTCGGCAACGGCGAGCGCACCGGCAACGTCGACATCGTGACGCTGGCCATGAATCTCTACACCCAGGGGGTGCACCCGGCGCTCGATTTCTCCAACATCACCCCGATCATGCGCGAGGTGGAGTACTGCAACCAACTGCCGGTACACCCGCGCCACCCCTATGTCGGCGACCTGGTTTTCACCGCTTTCTCCGGCTCCCACCAGGACGCCATCAAGAAGGGCATGGCCGAGCGCCGCGCCAACCCCGACGCCGTGTGGGAGGTGCCCTACCTGCCCATCGACCCCATGGACGTGGGGCGCAGCTACGAGGCGGTGATCCGCGTCAACAGCCAGTCGGGCAAGGGCGGGATCTCCTACCTGCTCGAGCAGGAGCACGGCATCGAGCTGCCGCGCCGGCTTTCCATCGAGTTCAGCCAGGTGGTGCAGGAGGTGGCCGACCGCACGGGCAAGGAGATCACCTCGCAGATGATCTACCAGGCCTTTGCCGACGAGTACCTGGAGCAGGCCGAGCCCTTCGCGCTGGTCAACCACCGCCTCTCCTCGGAGCCCGACAGCCCGCGGGTGCACCTCGAGGCGCAGATCGCCGAGAACGGCGAGCGGCGCACCATCCGCGGCGAGGGCAACGGGCCGCTGGCGGCGTTCATCCGCGCACTGGCCGCCGAAGGTCATGACGTGGAGATCATCGACTACCACGAGCACTCCCGCGGCCAGGGCGCCGATGCCGAGGCGGTCGCCTACGTGGAGGTGCGCATCGACGGCGAGGCGGTGTTCGGCGCGGGCATCAACGAGAGCATCACCACCGCCTCGATGAACGCGGTGATGAGCGCCATCAACCGCCAGCGCTCCAACCAGGCCCCGGCGGCCAATGTGACCGCTGAAAGCTTGGTGTAAGCGAGTTGGCGTGGCCGAAACGCGGCTGATCCGGTGACAGGTCTACGCGGAGGCGCTGTGAATCCTTCCCTGGACGCTACATTTGTCCAGCAGCGCTCTCGCATCCTGCTTCGCTTGCTGGGCCAGGGTTGGCCATGGATGACCTCCGCTTTGACCTGTCCCCGGCGCCGCTTGCGCCGGCGGTTGCCCGCTAGACTTCTGCGGCGCGCTGCTTCGTCGAGGCGTCGAACCGGAGCTGAAGCGCCCTCCCACATGGACGCTAGAACGGCGGTAGGGGTGCCCGTGTGGGAGGCCGGCTCCGCCGGGCGAAGGCGCCGTAGGCGCCCTGTCACGCAAGCATTATAATGGCGTCTTGCTCGCCTCCCCGGGAATCTCCCGCACCAGGCGCGGCACGAGAAATCCCGGCAGCACCTCCCGGAGGCCCGCGACCCGCTCGCGGGCCTCATCGTCGGGGACGTCGAAATGGGCGGCGCCGGCCACCGGGTCGAGCACGTGCAGGTAGTAGGGCAGCACGCCGGCCTCGAAGAGGCGCTCGGAGAGGTCGGCCAGGGCGTCGACCGAGTCGTTGACGCCGCGCAGCAGCACGCTCTGGTTGAGCAGGGTCGCCCCGGCGCGTTGCAACCGCTGGCAGGCGGCGATCACGGCGTCGTCGATCTCGTTGGCGTGGTTGATGTGCAGCACCACCACCGTCTGCAGGCGCGTGGCGGTGAGCCAGTCGAGCAGGGCACCGTCGATGCGGTCGGGGATCACCACCGGCAGGCGCGTGTGAATCCGCAGGCGCTTGAGGTGGGGGATGGCGCCGAGCCGCTCGACGAGCCAGGCGAGCTGGCGGTCGCTGGCGGCCAGCGGGTCGCCGCCGGAGAGGATCGCCTCGCGGATCGAGGCGTCGTCGCGCAGGTAGTCGAGCGTGCGCTCCCATTGTGCCCGGGACGGCGAGTTCTCGGCGTAGGGGAAGTGGCGGCGGAAGCAGTAGCGGCAGTTCACCGCGCAGGCGGGGCTGGCGATCAACAACACGCGGCCGGCGTACTTGTGAATCAGGCCGCGCTGCGGAGTGTGCTCGGCCTCGGCGAGCGGGTCGGCGACATAGCCGGGCGCCGGCGCTGCCTCGTCGATGAGCGGCAGCACCTGGCGCAACAGCGGATCGGCGGGGTCGCCGGGGCGCATGCGGGTGAGGAAGGCCTCGGGCACGCGCACCTCGAACAGCGCATGGCCGGCCTCCGCGCCGGGCACCCAGGCCGGGTCGAGGCGCAGCCGACGGCACAGCTCGCGGGGATCGCGGATCGCCCGGGCGAGCTGAGTCTGCCAGGCGGGCGTCACCGTCAGCGGCTCGGTATCGGCCTCGCGGGCCGGCGCGCGCTGCAAAACGGCAGGGCTTCGGGTTATCATGCGGTCCACCAGTCAATACGGGCGAGGGAGTCCTCGTCGAATGTTACGGCATGCGCGCCCCCGGCCAGGCTCGGCGGCGCGCTTGAACATGGAGCGATCATGGCGAGCTATTCTACCAACGAATTCAAGGGCGGTCTGAAGGTGATGCTGGACGGCGACCCCTGCGCGATCCTCGAGAACGAGTTCGTCAAGCCGGGCAAGGGGCAGGCCTTCAACCGCGTCAAGCTGCGCAACCTGCTCACCGGGCGTGTCTGGGAGCGCACCTTCAAGTCCGGTGAGTCCCTCGAAAGCGCCGACGTCCTCGACCTGGACATGGAGTACCTCTACACCGACGGCGACATGTGGTACTTCATGATGACCGATGGCTCCTTCGAGCAGTACGCGGTGGACAAGAAGGCGCTCGGCGACACCGAGAAGTGGCTCAAGGAGCAGGTGGTCTACACCGTGACGCTGTGGAACGACAATGTCATCAACGTGAACCCGCCCAACTTCATCGAGCTCGAGGTCACCGAGACCGACCCGGGCCTCAAGGGCGACACCGCCCAGGGCGGATCCAAGCCGGCGACCCTCTCTTCCGGCGCCGTGGTGCGCGTGCCGCTGTTCATCAACGAGGGCGAAGTGCTGAAAGTGGATACGCGCAGCGGCGAGTACGTCTCCCGCGCTTGAGGTGCGGCCCTTCCTGCGCTCGCTCATACTGCGTTGAATCCTGGCACGGCGTGCTCATTTAGCGCTGCTAAACTCCGCCGCCTTAGCCAGGATTCGCCTAGCGACCCACAAGGATGTGGGAAGTGCGAAGGGCCCGTCGGGAACGGGCCTAGCCCTGAGCATCGCTCGGAGAGGGCGATAAGGTTACTGGATCGGATAGGGCAAGCGGCGCAGGGGACAGGGCGGAGCGGACATCTTTTTCAGGGATGAAAAAGCTAGCGCCCAGGGAGGGGGTCACAGCGTGTCCGCATAGCCCTGTCGCCGACAAGCCGCGCTTCCAAGCTGCGCAACGAAGGCCATGCTTAGTCGGCATGGCTTTTGTCGTTCTGGAGTAGATGTCATGGTGACTGATTGGCGACCCACGGCGAGTATCGAGACCCTGCGCGAGCGCGCGCGGCTGCTCGCCGCGGTGCGCGCCTTCTTCGCCGCGCGCGAGGTGCTGGAGGTGGAGACGCCGGTGCTGGGCCACGGCGGCAGCACCGACCTGCACCTCGCGTCGCTCTGTTGCGAGGCGACCACGCCGGCGGGGCGCGAGCGGCTGTGGCTGCAGACCTCGCCGGAGTTCCACATGAAGCGGCTGCTGGCAGCCGGCAGCGGGCCGATCTTCCAGCTCTCGCGCAGCTTCCGCGACGGCGAGGTCGGACGCCGCCACAACCTCGAGTTCACCATGCTGGAGTGGTACCGCCCCGACATGACGCTCGACGCCCTGATCGAGGAGACGGCCGCGCTGATCCGTACCGTCCTCGGCCATGACCCGGGGCCGCTGCGGCCTCGCCGCTATCGCACGCTGTTCCGCGAGGCGCTGGGGGTCGATCCCGTTACCGTGGCGCTCGCCGACCTGCGCCGGCTGGCCGGCGAGCGGGGCGGGCTCGACATGGGCGACGCCGCTCGCGACGACTGCCTGGACCTGCTGATGAGCCTCGTCATCGAGCCGACGCTCGGCCGTGACGGCCTCGACGTGGTGGTGGACTACCCGGCGAACCAGGCGGCACTGGCGCGGCGCCATCGTGACCCCGAGGACGGTGCGTGGGTGGCGTCGCGCTTCGAGGTCTACCTGGCCGGCCTGGAGCTGGCCAACGGCTACGACGAACTCACCGACGCCGCCGAGCAGCGCGCGCGCTTCGCCGCCGACAACGCCGCCCGCCGTGCGGCAGGGCTACCCGAGGTGGACGTCGACGAGCGCCTGGTGGCGGCACTCGAGGCCGGCCTGCCGGCGGGCAGCGGCGTGGCCCTGGGCCTCGACCGGCTGATCCAGCTGGCGCTGGGCAAGGCGAGCGTGGCCGAGGTGATGGCCTTCGCCACGCCTCGTGCCTGAGAAGGGCGAGCAATAACTTGCTCGTCGGGCAAGATCTTGCCTGGTTTGGGCAAGATCTTGCCTAATCATACTTCTGCTTGGAGGGCGGTATTCTAGTAACTTCATGATTTTAAAAGAATGAAAGCGTCTGGCATGCGGTTTGCTATTGAATGAGTGTCCATCGGACACCGCCATTCAACGTCAAGGAGCAGACACATGCCTACGCCGTGTTACATCAGCATCGAAGGTCAGACCCAGGGCAACATCACCGCCGGTGCCTTCACCCCCGAGTCCGTCGGCAACATCTACGTCGAGGGTCACGAGGACGAGATGCTGGTGCAAGAGTTCAAACACATCGTCACCGTGCCGACCGACCCGCAGTCCGGCCAGCCCTCCGGCCAGCGCGCCCACAAGCCGTTCATCTTCACCGTGGCCCTGAATAAGGCCGTGCCGCTGCTGTACAACGCCCTGGCCTCCGGTGAGATGCTGCCCAACGTCGAGCTGAAGTGGTACCGCACCTCCGTGGAGGGCAAGCAGGAGCACTTCTTCTCCACCACCCTGACCGACGCCACCATCGTCGACATCAACCTGCGCATGCCGCATGCCCAGGACGCCACCAAGGCCGAGTTCACCCAACTGATGGATGTCTCCCTGGCCTACCGCAAGATCGACTGGGAGCACACCGTGGCCGGCACCTCCGGCTCCGACGACTGGCGCGCCCCGATCGAGGGCTGAGCCCCACGCCACCGACGGTGCCCCTGCCAATGCTCGCGCCGGCGGGCACCGTGTCCGCCGCCAGGGTTTCGGCCCTGGCGGCGGCAGGCGTCAGCGTTTGTCTACGCGCTGTGTAAGCGACTGCTTACGCCTGCCGCCGACGGCTTGTCTCGGTGATACGCTCGCGTAACCTATCCCTGCCGCCGGGCTTTCGGTGCCGGCGGGCCATGGAACGGACACCGCCTCCAGGAAGGAAGCCATGACCGACCGTACCGGACTGCAGTTCACCCTGAGCCTCGCCGGCGTTTCTTCCGAACGGGGAAAGGCCGACCTGGCGGTGATCGACTTCACCCATGAGGAGGCGCTCTCCTCGCCCTTCTACCTGCGGGTGCGCTTCGCCAGCCGCGCCGGCGACCTCTCGCCGGCGGCGCTGCTCGACCGCCCGGCGAACCTCACTCTGTGGCAGGACGGCCTCATTCAGCGCCGGGTCCACGGCATCGTGGCCGAGTTCGGGCGTGGCGACCGCGGCCATCGCCGCAGCCACTACGCGGTGGTCATCCGCCCGGCGCTGTGGCGCCTCTCGCTGCGCCACAACTCGCGGATCTTCCAGCGCGTCTCGCCGCTGACGATCATCAACACCCTGTGCGAGGAGCGCGGCCTGACGGACGTGGCCTTCGCGGTGACCCGCGAGCCCGCCGAGCGCGAGTACTGCGTGCAGTACCGCGAGACGGACCTGGCCTTCATCGAGCGCCTGGCCGCCGAGGAGGGGCTCTTCTACTTCCATGAATTTATGGAAGGAGGCGAGGACGCCGACCTCGGCGCCCACCGGCTGGTGTTCGCCGATGACCCCCAGGTGCTGACCGCCCTCGGCGAGCGCACCTATCACCATCGCGCCGGCGGCAGCGCGCCCCGGCGCCACCTGCGGCGGCTGACCCAGACCGCCCGGGTGCGCCCGGCCCGCACCCAGCTCAAGGACTACAGCTTCAAGCAGCCGGCCTATGGCCAGCTTCATGATCACCAGGGCCAGCGACTGGAGCAGCACAGCCAGCGCGAAGACTACGAGCACTACGACTACCCGGGCCGCTACAAGGCCGACGCCTCGGGCCAGGCCTTCACCCGTCACCGCCTGGAGCACCTGCGCCACGACGCCCTGACCCTCGACGGCGAGAGCGATCTGCCCGAGCTGACGCCGGGCACGCGCTTCACCCTCGCCGACCACGATGTCGGCGAGTTCAACCGCGGCTGGCAGGTCATCAAGGTGGTGCACGAGGGCGAGCAGCCCCAGGCGCTGGAGGAGGACGCCGTCCAGGCGGATGGCATGACCCGCTATCACAACACCCTGACGCTGACCCCGGACGACACCGCCTGGCGCCCCGCGCCGCAGCCCAAGCCGCGAGTCGACGGCCCCCAGGTGGCCTTCGTGGTCGGCCCCGAGGGCGAGGAGATCCACTGCGATGAACACGGCCGGGTGCGCTGCCAGTTCCCCTGGGACCGCTATGCACCTGGTGATGAAACCAGCAGCGCCTGGCTGCGCGTCAGCCAGGGCTGGGCCGGGGGCGGCTACGGCATGCTGGCGATCCCGAGGATCGGCCACGAGGTGATCGTCTCCTTCCTCGAGGGCGACCCGGATCAGCCGCTGATCACCGGGCGCACCTACCATGCCGTGAACACACCGCCGTACCCGCTGCCGGCGCACAAGACGCGCACCGTGTTGCGCACCCAGACCCACCAGGGCGAGGGCTTCAACGAGCTGCGCTTCGAGGACCAGCAAGATCAGGAACAGATCTGGTGGCACGCCCAGAAGGACCTGGAACTGCTGACCGAGAACGATCGCACCGAGGAGATCCGCCGCGACAGCCACCTGACGGTGAAGCGCGACCGCATCACTGAACTCGACCGCGACGACCACCTCAGCGTGCACGGCGAGCGCCGCGAGAAGAGCGACGGCGCCCAGCACCTGACCATCGACGGCAGCCTGCACTTGAGCGCGGGCCAGGCCTGGCTCACCGAGAGCGGCCGTGAGCTGCACATCAAGGCCGGCCAGAAGGTGGTGCTGGAGGCCGGCAGCGAGCTGACCCTGGCCGCCGGCGGCAGCTTCCTCAAGCTCGATGGCGGTGGCATCACCATCGTCGGCCCGTCGGTGCGCGTCAACACTGGCGGCAGCCCCGGCAGCGGCACGGGGCAGGCGGTCGAGGCGCCGTTGTTGCCGGGCGAGGCAGGGGAGGAGGTCCACGAACGGATTGCACCGGTCTCCATGGTGCCCACCGCCTTTGCCGAAACGACGGGTCAGGCGATGGCGCTACAGCGCGCCGCCAGTAGCGGCAAGGCGCTGTGCGGCATCTGCGCCGACACGCTCAAGACCTCATCACGGGATTCACGATGAGCGCATTGCCATCCTGCACGCACATTCTGCTCGATGCGGCGTTACCCGATCTGCGAGAGCAGTGGTATCGGCGCTCATCCTATTGCACCACCAGCGAGGCCCTGTATGCCGGCACACCTTTCGCTCATCTGATCGAGGTGTCGCCGCTGGTGGCCCGTACCGCACCGGACGACCCCTTCCTGCACTGGCTGATGGCCGAACGGCCGAGCCTGAACTGGGGGCTGCTGTTGGAAAGCCCGGCGACGCCTGACGAGCTGGCCGCGCATTTTCGCCACTGGCTGACGATTCTCGATCATCAGGGCAACGAGGTGATCTTCCGCTTCTATGATCCCGACGTATTGCCGTATTTCCTCGGCGCCTTCGATGAGCGCGAGCATCAGCGGTGGTTCGGGCCGCTCTCGGCGGTACACTGCCGAACCGACACCGGCTTCACCACCTGGCACCGCGGTGAGCTCTCCCGGGTGGGCGTTCTCTCGGAGCGGCTGCCGCCGCCTCCCTGGTGGAAATTGAATGCCCGGCACCAGCAGGCGCTGCAACCGCTGTATCGCCGCGAATTGATCCATGACACTCGGCAGCGCCTGCTGCTCGAGGCAGGCGCCTGGCTGATGCATCTGGATAGCGCGGGCGTCGAAGCGCGGATCGCCGATGCCATTGATCGGCTGACAGTACTCAATGGCGGCGCCCTACCTCGCCGCGAAGAGGCCGCCCGGTTCTGCCTGCTGGCGGTGACCAGTTGCTCGCACCCCGAGCGGCGCGACGACTTCCAACATGATCTTGCGCGGCATGGCCTGACGGCGACCCTCGCCAACTGGCAGGCCCATGCCTACGGCAAGCTATCCGACCGCTTGTATCATGATCCCGCCTGGCTGCCCGATGGACCGCAGATGGCACCAGTGCCACGAGAAGGAACTCACCCATGAGCGAGACCGGCGCCCAGCAGTGTCCGCTGGACAACGACATCGAGAGCCGCCTGGGCATCGTCTGCAGCTTCGTCTGTACCTGCAACGAAGTGCCCAATCAGGGCCGCGGTGGCATCAACCTCAAGCAGAGCTGTGTCGATGTGGGCATTCAGCGGCTCAACGAGGCCTGCGATACCGGCCTGCGCGTGCAGGTACCCTATTATATGGGAGATTCTCCGCCCTCACCGCTACTGCTCAAGGATGCCGAAGGCCGAGAGACCCGAGAGCCGATTCGCAATTTCGGCCATGCCATCAACCGCATCATCCGCATGAAGCGCGATGGAGCCTTGCTGAGCGAAAGCGCGAAGAATCGATCGGAAGGCTATACCCGAGGCGAGCTGCGCATTCCCGATGCCGTGGCGCTGCGTGACCCCAATGGCAAGCCCACCCAGGACAACCTGTTGGGGGTGATCGAGGTCAAGTTTCCGCCGGATGATTGGGGAGAGGGGCAAGAGAGGGCTTATGAGGAAATCGCGGGCGACGAGGACGATCTGCATCTACTGACACCTGAACGCTGTGGCTGCGATGGCCCCCGACAGACAAATTATGAGACGGAGACCCAGCCGGCCACGGAGATCTATCGGGATCGCCTGGAGGAAAAGGGTATTTCCTGGGGCAGCGTGGCCGCCGGGGTCGGCCTGGTGGCCATCGGCGCCGCCGCGACCTATTTCTCCGGGGGGCTAGGAACGGCAGTGGGCGGCCAGGCCATACGCCAGGGGGCCGGTATGGCGCTCGGCGGGTTGGGTCTGGGCGCCGCGGCGGCCTGGTAACGTCATCAAGGAGGTAATCCCATGCAAACATCGCAAGATCTCGATCAGTTGCTGACCGTCGAGACCGATAACGGCGTGCTCTTCAAGATCTGTCTGGGCGTGGCGCTGTTCTTTACCGGCTCCCAGCAGCAGGAGAAACGCCAGGCGGTGCTGGAGATCCTCGCCGACTATCGGGATCTGGTCGGTGACCAACTGACCTGGACCACCAATCCCACCACCGGCAAATGGAAGAAACTCCAGGGGTTCGATAGCTATATCACCCCCTTCGATTGGTTGCCGACTTATGGCCCCGGCGAGTGGGAGTTTGTCTACCATGGTGGCCAACGGCGCAGTGATGCTAATGAGCATAGCTTCGTAGCTCTTGGTGTTTTAAAAAACAATGATTTTAGCTATTTGTATTGCCAATTCCCGGTTGATTTCTTTGTTGAGCGCGATCAGAAGCTACCCGAATTGGTACGAGGCTGGTGCGATAGACTTAAACCCGAGCAAGGCCATGCAGGCTTCTGGCTAGGCCGCTCTTTTGGCTACGAAAGAAGCGATGAAGCGGTGATACTTGAATACAAATTCGGCCAGCGTTTTTCTGGGCTGCAAATTAATAAGTTCACCACTCATTCGTTGAATTTGCACCGAGGCCCCAAGGGCGTCGATTGGCTGACCATTCTCTCCGATCAGTGGCTGGAGCAACTGGGCGGCCTCGAGAGCGTCAAAGCCGAGATGGGCGAGCTGCCGGTGCTGGACTATGAGGGTGGCGCCGTCCTGCGTGCCGGACCCATGCCGCAACTCGGCGATAACGAAGACCCCGAAGTCGATGCCGCCCTGGCGGATTATCGTCGCGTCGCCGCCATTATCGAACCGATCCGTATCAAGGATCACCCTGGTATTCATCCACGCCTTTTTGGCGATGTTCGGCATGAGAAGCGCTTCGATGCCCAGGAGTACCAGGCCTGGCTGGCCCGCTTTAGCCCCCGGGGAGGTGAGTGATGAGCGAATCGTACCCCCAGGGCGACGTCTTTCCGCTGGCGTGGTTTCCCGGCCAGCTCTTTCCCGATATCGACGTGGAGCGGGTGGAGATCGATGATATGGCCATTCGGGTACTCTGCCGTGACGGCGACTGGTCGCTGCAATCGGATATCACCCCCTTCTGGGGGCCGGGCACCATGGTGTTCCACACCCAAGGCGAGATCGAAGTGCTTATCCAGGAGGGAGGCCGCTGGCCCCTGGTGGAGTGTGAGCTGGCCCGGGAGAAACTGCTGCCCCATTTCCACACCCTGGAGATGATCGAGCGCGGCGAGCCCTGGCGCCTGCGCGGCCGCGCCGGGGAACGCAATGCCATGGTGGAGTTACGCGCCGAGATCACCGCCATCACCTGGCACGCCGCCGACGCCTGACGACAAGGAGCCCATCATGGCAAGGACGCCCGAGGTACTGGATGCCCCGCTCGACCAGTTGCTGACCGTCGAGACCGATAACGGCGTGCTCTTCAAGGCCTGCCTGGGCGTGGCGCTGTTCTTTACCGGCTCTCAGCAGGAGGAAAAGCGCCAGGCGGTGCTCGAGATTCTCGCCGACTATCGGGATCTGGTGGGCGACCAGCTCACCTGGACCACCAACCCCTCCACCGGCAAGTGGAAAAAGCTCCATGGCTTCGATAGCTATATCACCCCCTTCAACTGGCTGCCCAGCTATGGTGAAGGGGAGTGGGAGTTCGATTATCATGGTGGCCAGCGACGAAGTGATGCCGATGACCATGGTTTTGTAGTGTTAGGAAAGCTACCTGTAGTCGAAGAAAGAGGGCAGCTTAGTCGTTTATACTTTCAGTTTCCTATCGACTTATTTATCGAACGTGAGCAAAAGCTGCCTGCCCTAGTCCAGCGCTGGTGTGACAAGCTAAAGCCCGAGCACGGCTATGCCGGTTTTTGGCTGGGCCAATCCTACGGCTACGAGGAAACGGATGAGGCGGCTATTCTTGAGTATAAGTTTGGGCAACGTTTTCCCGGGCTGCAGGTTAATGAATTTACTGAACACTCCTTGAACCTGCACCGAGGCCTCAAGGGCGTCGACTGGTTGACCATTCTCTCCGATCGCTATCTGGAGCGGCTCGGTGGCCTCGAACGCGTCAAGGCCGAGATGGGTGAGCTGCCGGTGCTGGAATACGACGGTGGAGCCATCCTGCGTGCCGGCTCCATGCCGCAGCTTGGCGACAGTGAACACCCCGAGGCCAATGCCGCCCTGGCCGACTATCGGCATGTCGCCTCGATCATCGAGCCGGTACGCATCAAGGACCATCCGGGCATTCACGCGCCACTTTCGCCCAGCTATCGCCATGAAAAGTGGTTCGACGATGCAGCCTATCAGGCCTGGTTGGCCCGTTTTAGTCCACAGGGGGATGTGCCATGAGCGATATATCGTCGAAAGGAGAGGACTTTCCGCTGGCGTGGTTCCCCGGTCAGCTCTTTCCCGATATCGACTTGGAACGGGTAGAGGTCGACGACACGGCCATCCGCGTGATCTGCCGCGATGGCGACTGGTCGCTGCAGTCGGATATCACCCCCTTCTGGGGGCCAGGCACCATGGTCTTTCATACCCGGGAGGCGGCACAGGTGCATATCCAGGAGGGAGAACGTTGGCCGCTCGTCGGCCGGGAGCTGGCCGAGGAGAAGCTGCTACCGATGTTCCACACTCTGGAACTGATCGAGCGCGGTGAGCCCTGGCGGCTGCGCGGCCGCGCCGGCGAGCGTCACGCCGTAGTGGAACTGCGTACATTGACATGCCAGGTAACCATAAGGAAGTGGTAGTGAAGGTATTTTTGGCAAGGGTTATTGTAATTCTTCCTTTGATAGTGATTTTTCAATACCGCCCTCTTGGGACCGGATACCCGATGGCTGAGGGAGTCCATATCTTGGTTTTTGCCGTAATATTCTGGACGGCGCATTGGCTGATTGACAGGTATGTCGAGTAATGGCCGCCAGCAAGGGATACCTCCCATGGCTCATTTGATCACTGGGACCTGACAACAGGGATCAAGACGAGCGACTTGCCCAGGCCTTCTATATTGCTCATCGTTTTTTCCGGGCGGGAGAACCTGATGGGCATAGCGAGTCCGTGTTAGCGGTAGTAGAAGAGGTGGATCTGGTGACAGCGAGTGGAGAGCTGGTGGCTACTCGACAGTACTGCGAAGCGGTGGCTCAAACAGTAGAGGGTTATTAGGTCAGGACTCCGGTCTTGCCTTTACCTTCTCGAATTGTTTCCGACAGGGCTGGGGAGGGCGGAAGACAACACGGCCATCCGGGTGATCTGCGCCGGGTACTGGCCGCTGGAGTCAGGCATCCACCCCTTCTGGGGGCCGGGCACCATGGTCTTGCATACCCGGCAGGCGGCACAGGTGCATGTCCAGGAGGGGGCGCTGGTCCTTCGTGGGACGATAACCGATAGGTTGAGGATATCTGATCCTAGTGCCGACGGCTCTCGGTGCGAGTCTTCATGTCTTACACCAAGAGTGCTTGGGGTAATTCATTGTATCTGTTTTGTGTAGGACATCTCTTACATATTCGAATTAACGAATATGAGAATGCGTTTTTGTCGTCGACTTCGTGGCATTTTTGGCGATTTTTGGCGACAAAATCGCCATAACCTTGATCCGGCGGACTTGACGGTTCATCGCTGATGAGGCTGTCGTTGTCACTCGACAGTCACTTCAGGAGTGTTAACCTCGCGCCCAATCTCGAAGCCTGTCGGGTGGCCTCTATCACTAGCCCATCGACAGGTGTAGTCCGTTTATCGATGCCTGGCCGGCCGCTGTGTTCCACGCAGGGCCGGGGGGATCCCGTATCGCGTCGTCATTCGCAGGGAGGAGGTTCGCCATGTCCAAGGAAGGCTCCGTCGCGCCCAAAGAGCGCATCAACATCAAGTACGTTCCCGCCACCGGGGATCAGCAGGCCGAGACCGAGCTGCCCCAGAAACTGCTGGTGGTCGGCGACTTCAAGGGCCGCCCTGAGGAGGCGTCCATCGAGGAGCGCGAGGCCGTCTCGGTGGACAAGAACAACTTCCAGTCCGTGATGCGCGAGGCTGGCCTCGGTCTGCAGACCAGCGTGCCGAATCGACTCGAGGATGGGGCCGAGAAAGAGGGGCGCGAGCTGGGCGTCGAGCTGCAGTTCAACTCCCTGCAGGACTTCTCGCCGGACAGCGTGGCGCGCCAGGTACCCGAGCTGCGCAAGCTGGTCGAGCTGCGCGAGGCGCTGGTGGCGCTCAAGGGGCCGCTCGGCAACGTGCCGGCCTTCCGCGAGCGTCTGCAGGCGCTGATCGAAAGCCCCGAGGCTCGCGATCAGCTGCTCAACGAGCTCGAACTGCTCGACGGCGAGGCCCCCACGGGCGATTCCTGATTTCCACGCACGGACGCGAGGCACCCATCATGACCGAATCCACTCAATCCCAGGCTCAGTCCGCCGAGAGCACCGAGGACCTTTCCCTGCTCGATCAGGTGATGGCTCAGACCCGCATGGCCCCCGCCGACGAGGGCTACGATGTGGCCAAGCAGGGCGTCGCGGCCTTCATCGGCGAGCTGCTCAAGAGCGACGATGACCAGCAGGTCAACAAGTCGGTCGTCGACCGCATGATCGTCGAGCTGGATCGCAAGATCGGCCACCAGGTCGACGAGATCCTCCACGACCAGGGGTTCCAGCACCTGGAGTCGGCCTGGCGGGGGCTCAAGCTGCTGGTAGACCGCACCGACTTCCGCGAGAACGTCAAGCTCAACGTGCTGCACGCCACCAAGGAGGAGCTGCTCGACGACTTCGAGTTCGCCCCGGAGATCAGCCAGAGCGGGCTCTACCAGCACGTCTACGCCGCCGAGTACGGCCAGTTCGGCGGCGAGCCGGTGGCGGCTATGATCGGGCACTACGACTTCACGCCGGCGACCCCGGACATCAAGCTGCTGCAGTACACCGCCTCGGTGGGGGCAATGGCTCACGCGCCCTTCCTGTCCTCGGTGGCGCCGAGCTTCTTCGGCATCGACAGCTTCGAGGAGCTGCCCAACATCAAGGACTTCAAGGCGATCTTCGAAGGGCCCAAGTACGCCCGCTGGCGCAGCCTGCGCGAGTCCGAGGATGCCCGTTACCTGGGGCTGACCGCGCCGCGTTTCCTGCTGCGCATGCCCTACGACCCGGTGGAGAACCCGGTCAAGTCCTTCCACTATGAGGAATCGGTCAGCGAGAGCCACGAGCACTACCTGTGGGGCAACACCGCCTACCTGCTCGCCGAGCGCCTCAACGACAGCTTCGCCAAGTACCGCTGGTGCCCGAACATCATCGGCCCGCAGAGCGGCGGGGCGGTGGAGAACCTGCCTGTCCACACCTACGAGGCGCTGGGCCAGCTGCAGAGCAAGATCCCCACCGAGGTGCTGATCACCGACCGTCGCGAGTTCGAGATGGCCGAGGAAGGCTTCATCTCGCTGACCATGCGCAAGGGCAGCGACAACGCCGCCTTCTTCTCGGCCAACTCGGTGCAGAAGCCCAAGTCCTTCCCCAACACCCCCGAAGGGCGCGAGGCCGAGACCAACTACAAGCTCGGCACCCAGCTGCCCTACATGTTCATCGTCAATCGCCTGGCGCACTACATCAAGGTGCTGCAGCGCGAGCAGATCGGCTCCTGGAAGGAGCGCCAGGATCTCGAGCGCGAGCTCAACACCTGGATCCGCCAGTACGTCGCCGACCAGGAGAACCCGCCGGCCGACGTGCGCAGCCGCCGGCCGCTGCGCGCCGCCTCGGTGCAGGTCTCCGACGTCGAGGGCGATCCGGGCTGGTACCAGGTGTCGCTGGCGGTGCGTCCGCACTTCAAGTACATGGGGGCCAACTTCGAGCTCTCGCTGGTGGGACGCCTCGACAAGGACTGAGCCCATGACCGCCATCAGGGATCGCAGCGGGCCGCTCGGCGCCCGGCTGTTCGAGCGCCTGTCGGCCCCGGCGCGGCCGGTGCCGGAGGGCGACGAGGCGATCGAGGCCACCCTGGCCTCGATCAAGCGCCACCTGGTCGACCTGCTCAACAGCCACCCGGGGCACAGCGAGTGTGCCCCGGCGCTGGGGCTGCTCGACTTCAACGACGCCACCCTCGGGGTGCTGGACCTCGAGCTCAAGGTCGAGCGCGCCATCCGCGAGTGCATCGAGCGCTTCGAGCCGCGGGTGCGCCGCGTCCAGGTCGAGACCCTGCCCAACGAGGGCACGCCGCTGCAGCTGCGCTTCCAGGTCCAGGCCACCCTGGCCCTGGGGCGGGACTCGACCCAGACCACCATCGATCTGCTGCTCAACGACAAGCGCTACCAGTGCCTGAACTGAGGCCGACATGCTGAACCGCTACTACCGGGACGAACTGGACTTCCTGAAGCGTCAGGGCCGGGAATTCGCCGAGGGCAATCCCGGGCTCAGCCGTTTCCTGTCCGAGCAGAGCACCGACCCCGACGTCGAGCGCTTGCTCGAGGGGTTTGCCTTCCTGTCCGGGCGGTTGCGCGAGAAGGTCGACGACGAGTTCCCCGAGCTCACCCACTCGCTGATCGGCATGCTGTGGCCCAACTACCTGCGCCCGGTGCCGAGCATGACGGTGGTGCAGTTCACCCCGCACTGGCACGGATTGAGCGGCGCCCAGACAATCCCTCGCGGCACCACCCTGGCCAGCCGCGAGGTGGAGGGCACCGCCTGTGGCTTCCGCACCTGCCATGCGCTGACGGTCTATCCGCTGGCCCACGACGGGGTCGCGGCGCGCCACTCCCGGGAGGCCTCGGTGGTCGAGCTGGACCTGGCGGTGCACAGCGACCAGCCCCTGGACGCCCTGGGCGTGGGCGACCTGCGCCTGCACCTGGGTGGCAACGGCTACACGGCCCGGACGCTCTACCTGTGGCTCAGTCACTATCTGGCCGGCCTCGAGCTGGAGGTCGACGGCCAGCGGCTGCCGCTGCCCACGGGATTGCTGGCACCGGTGGGCTTCGCCGCCGAGGACGCCCTGCTGCCGTACCCGCGCAACGTCTATCAGGGCTATCGCATCCTGCAGGAGTACCTGTGCTTCCCCGAGGCCTTTCAGTTCGTCGATCTGAAGCGCCTGGGAGAGTATCTACCCGCGCTCCCGGCCGAGCGGGTCACGCTGCGCTTCACCTTCTCGCGCACCCTGCCGGCGGACGCCCGAGTGGGCGACGAGAGCCTGGCACTCTACTGTACCCCGGCGATCAACCTCTTCGCCCACGACGCCGACCCAGTGGACCTCAGCGGCGAGCGCAGCGAATACCGCATCCGGCCGAGCAGCCGCTTTCCCGCCCACTACGAGGTGTTCAGCGTCGATGACGTCGAGGGCTGGCTGGAGAGCGAGACCGGCCGCATCCGCGGCGAGCTGCGCCGCTACGTGCCCTTCGAGAGTTTCGAGCACCAGATCGAGCGCGACCGCGGTCGCCAGGCCCGCTACTACCGGGTGCGGGTCCGCGACAGCCTGCGCGGCGATGGCTTCGATCACGACATCGCCTTCGTGCGCGGCGACGAGCGGGCCTGCCTGGGGCTGCGCGAGACCATCTCGCTGCGCCTGACCTGCTCCAACCGCGAGCTGCCCGAGCGGCTGACGGTGGGCGATGTCTGCGTGCCCACCGAGGACAGCCCGGCCTTCGCCGAGTTTCGTAACATCACCCGGCCGACCCCGGCCATGCGACCGACCCTGGACGGCAGCCTGCTGTGGACGCTGATCTCCAACCTGTCGTTGAACTACCTGTCGCTGCTCGACCGTGACGCCCTGTGCTCGGTGCTGCGGGTCTACGACTTCCGTGCCCTAGTCGACCGCCAGGCCGAACGCATCGCCCAAAAGCGCCTGGCCGGCATCGTCGACATCCGCACCCAGCCGGTGGACCGGCTGCATCGCGGCCTGCCGGTGCGCGGCCTGCGTTCCGAGATGACCCTCGACCAGGAGGCCTTCGGCGACGAGGGCAGCCTCTTCCTGTTCGCCAGCGTGCTGGCCCGGTTCTTCTCGCTGTACGCCAGTATCAACTCGTTTCACGAGTTGCACGTCACCAACCTTCACAACCGCGAGCGCTACGCATGGACCTTGCAGTCGGGCCAGCAGCCCCTGATGTAGCGCTCTCCCCCCTGGTCGACGGGGCCCGGCGCTACGACTTCTACCAGCTGGTGGAGCTGCTCCACCGGCACCACGGCGACGATCTCGAGGGCGACCGCGAGGCCGACCCGGCCGCCGAGCGCGTGCGTTTCCAGGCCTCGGCGTCGCTGGGCTTTCCGGGCAGCGACATCGTGGCCCTCGAGCCCCGTGAGCCGGGCGGGTACGCCATGCGCGTCAGCTTCCTGGGGCTGCAGGGCACCCAGTCGCCGCTGCCGGGCTACTACCTGGAGGCCTTGGCGCACGCCGAGGCCCATCGCGAGGGCGCGGCCGGCGACTTCCTGAACCTGTTCAACCACCGAATGCTGTCGCTGCTGCATCGCGGCTGGCGCAAGTACCGGCATCACGTGCGCTATCAGGATGGCGCCGCCGATGGCTTCTCGGCGGCGGTCTTCGCCCTGGTCGGGTTGGCCGACGAACGGCTGCGGGGTACGACGCCGATCAACTGGGGCAAGATGCTGGCCTATGCCGGGCTGCTGGCCGGCCGCTCCCGCTCGCCTGACGTGGTGGCGGGTATCGTCGGCCACTGCTTCGACCTCGGCGAGGTCGAGGTCGAGCCCTGGGTACACCGGCGGGTCGAGATCCCGCCCGACCAGCGCAGCCGCACCGGCCTGGGCGCCTCCACCCTGGGCCAGGACATGGTCGCCGGCAGTCGGGTCGACGACATCAGCGGCAAGTTCGCGCTGTGCCTGCGCGGCCTGAGCCTGGCCCGGTTCCGGGACTTCCTGCCCGACGGGCGCGATCACCGGGCGTTGCGCACCCTGATGGAGTTCGTGATGCGCGAGCCCCTGGCCTACGACCTGGAGCTCGAGCTCCTGGAACGCGAAGTGCGACCCATGCGCCTGGGCGACGGCGGCAGCTGCCAACTGGGCTGGACCACCTTCGTCCAGCCCGGGGCCGGTGCGACGCCCCGGCGGCGCCGGGTGCGGATACAGATGACACGGTGACCCCCCATGAACGCAACGCTCACTCAGCAGGCCATCACCCTGGTGGTCATCAACAGCGAACGGCTCGAGGGACGTTCCACCAGCAGCCATGTCTTCCCGGCGGCGGGCGGGACCCTGGGCAGCGCGGCGGCCGACGACTGGCTGCTGCAGGATCACGCCGGCCGGGTACGCCCCGGTCACGCCGAGATACAGCGCCTGGATGGCCGTTTCTGCCTGATCGATCGCAGTGGCCATACCTTCGTCAACCACGCGACCCTGCCCATTGGCCGTGAACGCCGGGTGGCGCTGCGCGACGGCGATGAGCTGCAGGTGGGCGAATACCGCCTGCGGGTGCACCTGGGCGACCGCCAGGCCGATGCCGCCGGCGTGCAGCCCCTGGCGACCCTGGTCGACGAGGAGCACGAGGCGCTCGAGGGCAGCGAGCTGGCCCCTGCCACGGCCGTCGTTCCGCGGCCGCGGCACGACCCGTTGGAGGCGCTGGGCGAGGCCTCGCCGGCCCAGCGCCACCAGGACCCCATGGCTGCGTTGGCCGATGGGGCTCCCGCCGGAGAAGACGATCATCACGAACTGCTCGATGCCCTGGACGGGCAGGGCAGGCCGGCCCGCGCGCCGGCCGCGCCGAGGAGCCGACGCTACGAGGAACCCGACATGGATGAACGCCTGTTGAACGATCTGGAACGCTCGGTCGGCGAGCAGCTCGAGGAGCGGTGGCAGGAGACGAAGGTGGGGGAGGTCGACCACGTCGGCGCCTCGCCGCTGCTAAGCACCCTGGACGGCGAGCTGCGCTTCCGTGACAGTGCCGAGCAGCACGCCTTTCTCGAGGAAGCGGGGCGGACCCTCAAGGCCACCGTGGAGGGACTGCTGGCGCTCCACCAGGCCCATGACGGCAGCCGCTATCCGCTGCGTGACCGTCGTCTGCAGCCCATCGAGGACAACCCGCTGCGTCTCGGTCAGTCCTATGAGCAGACCCTGACCACCCTGTTCGCCACCCAGCGCAGCCCCGTGCACCTCTCCGCGCCGGCGGCGGTGGCCGAGTGCCTCGAACACCAGCAGCAGCACCAGGCCGCGGTGGAAGAGGCCATCGGTACGGCCCTCAAGGCGATCCTCGACGCCTTTTCGCCGAACGCGCTGCTCAAGCGCTTCCACGCCTACCGCGGCGCCGGTCGCCAGGGCGAGGGCGACGACGAGGGCGGCTGGGCCTGGGAGATGTATCACCACTATTACCAGGAGCTCAACTCCGGCCGCCAGCAGGGCTTCGACAAGCTGTTCTGGGAGGTCTTCGAGCAAGCCTACGACCGCTCGTTGCGCCGCCAGCAGCGGGAGGGCGCATGATGCCGCGACCGGCCAGGGCCCCGATGGTGTCGTGGCGCCTGGCGCTCGGCGGCGTCCTGCTGCTGGCGCTGGCCGGCTGCGCCTCGACCTTCGAGGCCGCGGGCAAGACCTACGAGGTGCTGAAGGATCCCTCGATCCCGGTGGGCTATCCCGAGGATCGCCCGTCGCGGGTCGACCTCAGCATGCTGGCCGCGTCCGACATCAACCCCAACGCCGAGGGCGAAGGGACACCGGTGCGCTTCCAGGTCCTGCAACTCAAGGACGACTCCATGCTGATGGCGGCCGACCACCGCCAGCTCAGCGAGGATCTCGAGGAGGCGCTGGGCACCAACTACCTGGCCCACGACGATTTCACCCTGCTGCCCGGCCAGTTCAAGTTCTACGAGCCCTTCGAGGTCGAGGAGGACACCCGTTACATCGGCATCATCGCCTTCTACGCCGAGCCCAACCGGGCGCAGTGGAAGAAGGTCGTGGAGGTCGACGCCCGCGGGCGCGACTACCACTTGCTGGTGCATCTACTGGAGCGCGAGGCCGCGCTGAGGAAGGAGACCTGATGGCCAGTCGCAACCCCGTGGTCTGGAGCGAGGGGCTGTTCATCAAGCCCCAGCACTTCCAGCAGCAGCAACGCAGCCTGGAGGGCCTGGTCGATACCCGCCTGCGCGGTCTGGGCGGCCACCTCCATGGCTTCTTGACCCTGACGCTCAACACCGAGTACCTGAGCTTCGGGCGCATCGCCCTGAGCCAGGCCAGCGGCGTGATGCCCGACGGCACCCCCTTCCGGCTGCCCGATGACGATCTGGAGCCACAGCCGCTGGAAATCGACGACGCCTCGGTGGCCAACCAGGTGGTGTACCTGGGCGTGCCCCTGGCCACCGACGGCGTGGCGGAGGTGAGCTGGGAAGCCTCGGCCCTCTCCTCGCGCTATCGGGCCACCCAGCGCGGGGTGCGCGACCTGCACTCGCGGGTGGGCGACCTGGCGGACCTGGACCTGGCCCGGGTGGCACCGCGCCTGCTGCTCGAGCACGAGGACCGCAGCGCCTACGCCTGCCTGGCGGTGGCGCGGATCCTCGAGCTGCGGCCCGACGGCAGCCTGGTGCTCGACGAGGCGTTCCTGCCGACGTTGCTCAACGTCCAGGCGGCGCCGCTGCTGCAGCGTTTCGTCGGCGAGATGGCCGGGCTGATGCGCGAGCGGGCGCGCAACCTGGCCCAGCGCCTGTCCACCCCCAACCAGACGGGGGTGGCGGACGTCACCGACTTCATGCTGCTG
This sequence comes from Billgrantia azerbaijanica, assembly GCA_004551485.1. Classification (GTDB taxonomy): domain Bacteria; phylum Pseudomonadota; class Gammaproteobacteria; order Pseudomonadales; family Halomonadaceae; genus Halomonas; species Halomonas azerbaijanica. Next base: position 23,760 of record SBLD01000012.1, read on the forward strand.
GAGGCGCTCAACCGGGCCCAGCCGCGTTTCCAGCACCTGGCGCGGCTCGGGCACCTGCACCCGGAGCGGCTCTACGCCAGCATGCTCGAGATCTGCTGCGAGCTGACCACCTTCACCGCCGAATCGCGGCTGCCGCCGGAGTTTCCGGCCTACGACCATGACCGCCCGGAGGCGGCCTTCCGGCCGCTGATGCAGAGCCTGCGCCAGTCGCTGTCCACGGTGCTCGAGCCGCGGGCCATGGCCATCCAGCTGCAGTCGCGGCGCTACGGGCTCAAGGTGGCCACCCTGGCCGACCGCAGCCTGCTCGACGATGCCGACTTCATCCTGGCGGTACGCGCCGACCTGCCGCCGGAGCGCCTGCGCAAGCTGTTCGTGCAGCAGACCAAGGTGGCCAGCGTCGAGCGCATTCGCGACCTCATCAGCCTGCAGCTGCCGGGTATCCCCCTGGAGCCGCTGCCGGTGGCACCGCGCCAGCTGCCCTTCCATGCCGGCCACACCTATTTCCGGCTCGGGCGCCAGAGCGAGGCCTGGAGCATGCTGCACGGGGCCAGCGGCTTCGCCTTCCACGTCGCCGGTGACTTCCCGGGGCTGGAAATGCAGTTTTGGGCGATCAGGAGCTAAGCCATGACCGAACTCGCCATCCGAGACGACGCCCGACGCCACGAGGACAGCATCGACGTCCAGGGACTGGACCGGCTGATTCACAGCCACGCCGACCACCTGGACGCCGACGAGGACTACTGGTTCCGCCTGCGCGGCCACAGCCTCAATCCGCTGGTGGATGCCGCCAGCTCCCTGCTGGGCATGGTGGTGCGGGTTCGCCAACTCGACGGCCTGGACGACATCGAGCGCCTCTATTGTCAGGTGGTCGACGAGATCGCCGCCATCGAGGTCGAGCTCACCGAGCAGGGTTACGACCGGCCGACCCTGCTGGCCTACCGCTACGTGCTGTGCTCCTTCATCGACGAGGCGGTGATGGGCACCGAGTGGGGCAACCAGAGCCAGTGGGCGGGGCACTCCCTGCTGGCGCGTTTTCACAACGAGACCTGGGGCGGCGAGAAGGTGTTCTCGATCCTGGCCCGCTTGCGCCAGGAACCACGACGCTATCGCGACCTGTTGGCCTTTATCTACCTCTGCCTGTGCCTGGGCTTCGAGGGCCGCTACAAGGTCATGCCCCACGGCCGCGAGGAGTACGAACAGGTGCTGCGTGAACTGGGCGACCAACTGGTGGCCCTCGACGAGCCCGGCGAGGAGGGCCTGACCCGCCCACTCGACAATGTGCTCACCGCCGCGCGCCGCCAGGGCGACGGCCTGCCGCTGTGGGGCATCTTCGCGCTCTTCGCCCTGGCCATGGCGGCGGTCTACGCCGGCTTCTCGTGGTCGCTGGGAGAGCAGGCCGACCAGGTCGGCCTGCTGCTGGAACGGATCATCAACTAGCCATCGACGCCAACACCTAGGGAGAGACCATGCTCAGGGTAGAGCTACCGGCACTGATCGGCCGACTCAACGCCATCGCCCGCCAGGGCCTGGAAGAGGCAGCTGCCCGTTGCGCCGCCCACCAGGCGCCCGAGATCGGCGCCGTCCACCTGCTGCTGGCGATGCTCGACCAGCCGCTGTGCGACATGCGCTGCCTGCTGGAGGGGCAGGGCATCGAACTCGACGAGCTGCGCGCCTGGCTCGGCGAGGAGGCGCGGCCGCCCCGCGACCTCGAGGTCACCACGCCGAGCTTCTCGCCGCTGCTGGTCGAGCTGCTGCAGGATGCCTGGCTGCTGGCGTCCACCGAGTTCGACCACCGCGAGCTGCGCACCGGCATGATCTTCCTGGCCCTGCTGCATAACGCCGGCCGCTACCTGGGGCCCGGCAGCGTGGCGCTGCTCGCCGATATCAACCGCGAGACGCTGCGTCGCGACTTCGCGGGCCTGACGCTCGGCTCCGCCGAGGCGCCACAGGGCGAGGCCGTGTCCGCGGCCCGCCCGGTGGCTGGCACGGCGGGCGACGACGGCGCCTTGGCACGCTTCGCCACCTCGCTGACCGCGCAGGCCCGCCGCGGCGAGCTCGACCCGGTGCTGTGCCGCGACCCCGAGATCGACCAGATGCTCGACATCCTCGGCCGCCGGCGCAAGAACAATCCCATCGTGGTGGGCGACGCCGGGGTCGGCAAGAGCGCCGTGGTCGAGGGCCTCGCCGCGCGCATCGTCGAGGGGCGGGTGCCCGCGGCGCTGGCCGGGGTGGAGCTGGTGGCGCTGGACCTCGGCGCCCTGCAGGCCGGTGCCTCGGTGAAGGGCGAGTTCGAGAAGCGCCTCAAGGCGGTGATCGAAGAGGTCAAGAACGCCGCCACCCCGACGCTGCTGTTCATCGACGAGGCCCACACCCTGATCGGCGCCGGCAACCCGGAGGGTGGCGCCGACGCCGCCAACCTGCTCAAGCCGGCGCTGGCCCGGGGTGAGTTGCGCACCATCGCCGCCACCACCTGGCGCGAGTACAAGAAGCACATCGAGAAGGACCCGGCGCTGTCGCGGCGCTTCCAGCCGGTCGCCCTGGGCGAGCCGGACGTCGCGCAGGCGCTGGTCATCCTGCGCGGCCTGCGCGACGTCTACGAGTCGACCCACGGGGTGCTGATTGGCGACAGCGGCCTGCGCGCCGCCGCCGAGCTCTCGGCGCGCTACCTGGCCGGGCGTCAACTGCCCGACAAGGCCATCGACGTGCTCGATACCGCCGCTACCCGCCTGGCCCAGGCGCTGGACACGCCGCCGCGCCGGCTCAGCCACCTGATGAGCGAGCAGCGGGCCGCCCAGCGCGAGCACGACCAGCTCGATCGCGAGGCGCTGCTGGGGCGGCCCCCCGACGCCGCCCATCGCGACGCCCTGGACGAGCGCCTGGCCCGGCTCGGCGAGGAGCGCGAGACCCTGGAGGCCGCCTGGCGGGAACAGCGCGAGGTGGTCGACGCCATTCTGGCCCTGCACCGCGAGCTGCTCGACGGCGAGGGCAGCAACGAGGCCGCCCGCGCCCACCAGGGCGAAGCGCTGGCCGAGCACGAGGCCCGGCTCGCCGAGCTGCAGCGCGAGTTCGCCCTGGTCAGCCCCAGCGTCGAGGAGGCCCAGGTCGCCGAGGTGATCGGCGACTGGACCGGCGTGCCGGTGGAGCGCATGACCCGCGACGAGCTGGCGCGGCTCACCGAGCTGCCGGCGGCCCTGGGCCGGCTGATCAAGGGCCAGGACCTGGCCATCGAGCGCCTGCACCGCCATCTGCTCACCGCCCGCGCCGACCTGCGCCGCCCCGGCCGCCCGCAGGGTGTCTTCCTGCTGGTCGGGCCCAGCGGGGTGGGCAAGACCGAGACCGCGGTGCAGATCGCCGAGAGTCTCTACGGCGGCCGCCAGTTCCTCACCACCATCAACATGTCCGAGTACCAGGAGAAGCACACCGTCTCCCGGTTGATTGGCTCGCCCCCCGGCTACGTGGGCTTCGGCGAGGGGGGGCTGCTCACCGAGGCGATCCGCCAGCGGCCCTACTCGGTGGTGCTGCTCGACGAGGTCGAGAAGGCCCACCCGGACGTGCTCAACCTCTTCTACCAGGCCTTCGACAAGGGCGAGCTGGCCGACGGGGAAGGGCGCGGCATCGACTGCCAGAACGTGCTGTTCTTCATGACCTCCAACCTCGGCTATGACGCCATCGTGCGTCACCGCGACGACCGCGAGGCCATGGACGCGGCGCTCTACCCGGTGCTGGCCGACTTCTTCAAGCCGGCGCTGCTGGCGCGCATGGAGGTGGTGCCCTATTTCCCGCTATCCCGGGATGTCCTCGAGGCGATCGTCGCCGCCAAGCTCGAGACGGTGGCCGCGCGCATCCGTGCGCGCCACCGCCAGGCCGAGGTGGTGCTGGAGCCGGCGCTGGCCGAGGCCATCTGCGACCGCGCCACGCGCAGCGAGAACGGCGCGCGGATGCTCGAGTCGGTGATCGACGGCGAGCTGCTGCCGCCGGTGTCCCGGGCGTTGCTCGAGCGCCTGGCGCGCCGCGAGCCGGTCTCTCGGGTGGTGCTCGGCGTGGCCGCGCAGGGCTTCACCGCGGAGGTGGCCTGACGTGAGGGAGCCGGGCGTGCGCGACAGGGGCGAGCAGGCCATGGCGCTGGCCGGCATGGCCGAGGCGCTGCGGTTGGTCGAGGGCCGCTCGCCCGCCGAACTGCGTCGGCGGGCCCTCGGGCTGCTGCGCGAGCGCCTGGCCCTGCCGTGGGGGCGCTGCCTGGCGCTGGACGCCAGCGGACGCTGGCTGGCCGAGGATGCCGAGGACGCGTCGCTGGCCTGCGACGACTTCCGCCACCCCTATGCCCACGCCATCCGCCGCGGCGAGCCGCTGAGTCTCGGACTCGGCGAGGCCCGCTCGCGCCTGGATCACGAGGCCTTCCAGGCCTCGATCGCCGGCCTGCCGCTCGACTGGCGGCTGTTGGCGCGCCCGCTGCGCGCCCGGGACGGCCGCCGCGAGTGGCTGGGTGTGCTGGCGCTCGCCGGCCCCGCCGAGCGTCTCGAGGCGCTCTCCGAGCGCGACGATTTCCGGGCCTTCGAGGCGCTGCTCTGCCACCTGTGGGCCTGGCTGGCCCGCCAGCACGATGAGCGCCGCGACCAGGCGCGGTTGCGTGACTCCCTGGCCGAGCTCAACGACGGTGCGCGGCGGCGGACCCTCAGCGAGCGCCTGAGCCGCGAGATCCTCGGCGCCTCGCCGGCCATCCGCGCCCTGCGCGACCAGCTGTCGCGGGTCGCCGAGACCCACCTCGCCGTGCTGCTTCAGGGCGAGACCGGCACCGGCAAGGAGCTGGTGGCTCGCGGCATCCACGGCGTCTCGCCCCGGGCCGAGGGGCCCTTCATGGCGATCAACTGCGCGGCGATTCCCGAGAGCCTGCTCGAGGCCGAGCTGTTCGGTCACGTGCGGGGTGCCTTCTCCGGCGCCGAGCGCAGCCGCGAGGGGCTGCTCGGCCAGGCCGACGGCGGGACCCTCTTCCTCGACGAGATCGGCGACATGCCCCTGGCCCTGCAGGCCAAGCTGCTGCGGGTGCTGGAGTCCGGGTGCTACCGGCCGCTGGGCGGTAACGAGGAGCGCCGGGTCGACCTGCGCCTGGTGGCGGCCACACACCAGCCGCTGCATCGGCGCATCCGCGAGGGCGCCTTCCGGGCCGACCTTTACTACCGGCTCGGTCAGTTCCCGCTGACGCTGCCCGCTCTGCGCGAGCGCCGCGAGGACATCGCCGAGCTGGCTGAGGCCTTCATCGCCGACTTCTGCCGCCGCGAGGGGCGACGGGACATCGGCCTCGGCCGCGCTGCCCTGCGTGCGCTGGCCGCGCGGGACCTCCCCGGCAACGTGCGCGAGCTCAGAAACCTCATCGACTACGCCTGCGCCATGACTCCCGAGGGCGAGGACATCCAGCCCGAGGCGTTGCCGCCCGAGGAGGCGGGCGAAGTGGAGGCGGGCGGAGAGGAGGAGAGCGTGCCGGCCGAGGGCACGGCCCCGCCGCGACGGCCCGGCCCCGAGGAGGTCGTCGACCTGCGCCGCGCGCTGCGCGACTACGAGGCCACGCTGATCCGTCAGCGCCTGGCCCGCTACGACGGTAACCGCACCCTGGCGGCCGAGAGCCTGGGCCTGCCCAAGCGGACCCTGGCCCACAAGTGCCGACAGCTGCAACTGGATAGCCCATGAACGCGATCGACATTCTTCCCGGCCTGCGCTGGCTGGCCGGCCTGGCCCTACTGCTGGCCGCCGGGCTGCCATCGGCCCCGACCCTGGCCCAGGCCCAGGACGCGCGCCTGCAGGCGGCCATGGCCTGCGCCGAGGAGACGTCCCGACTGGCACGTCTCGAATGCTATGACGCTCTGTTTCACGAGCGCGACGACGCCGTCGCGGCCGAGCCCCGATCCTCCCTATGGCAGGCCGTCATCGACCAGGAAGCCGAGCGAGACGCCGAGGCGTTCGGGCTGTTGGTACGCGAGACGGCGGACACGGTGCTGATGAGCGTGCCGGCGTTGGGTACGGTGCCGCCACGTCCGCTGCTGGTGATCAGCTGCGACGACGTCATCACCCGCTTCCAGCTCCACCTGAGCGAGCTTCTCCAGTCGCCGCACGCACCGCTGCGGCTTCAGGGGGACGGCATTTCTCTGAGCCAGACCTGGCGAGTGCTCGAGGATGGCCACGTGGTCAGTGGCGGCCGGGGCCTGCCGGCCATCGGCACCCTGAAGCGGCTGTTGGGCAGTGAGCAACTGACCCTGTCCAGCCAGCTGGCCCCCCTCGACGGGCTGCGCTTCGACCTCCGCGGGCTGCGCACGGCGATCGAGCCGCTGCGTGCCATGTGCCGCTGGTAGCGAGGAGGAACATGCGCATCACCCGGGACACCCAGCTCGAACCGCTGCTCGCCCCCCTCGCGGACGGCGTCGGCCAGCCGGTGGGGGAGACCGAGAACTACGCCTGGCTCGACGAGGAGATGATGAAGGTCGGCTCGTTGCAGCACGGCGAGGTCGACTGGGCCGGCGCCGAGACTCGCGCCACGCGGCTGCTCGCCGAGACCGGCAAGGACCTCAAGGTCCTCGGCCACCTGCTGCACTGCCTGCAGCGGGGCGGTGACCCCACGCGCTTCGCGCTGTCGCTCGAGCTCTTGGCCGGCGCGCTGGAGCGCTGGTGGGAGAACGCCCACCCCTTCGCCGGATCGCGTGGCCAGCGCGTCCGGCCGAAGCTCTTCCAGCAGTTCGTCCAGCGGGCGCTGAAGCTGGCCGGAGGACTGGACTTCCAGGGCGCCGTCGAGGCGCACGCCGCCTGCCGCGAGGGCCTGTCGGTCCTGCGCGATCGGGCCGCCGAGCGCGAGCTGCCGGACGACGCCTTGGTGGAGCTGGCCCGGCTGCTGGAGCAGGTCACGCCCACGGCGGCGCCCCCCGCGGTGTCGGCCTCCCCGGCCTCGGCAGCCGGCGACGACGAGGCGGCGAAGGGGCAGGGGGGAGCCGCCCCGCAGCCGGTCTCCGCGCCGCCGGTCCCCGATGCCCGGCTCGAGGCCGGCAACGAGCGCGGTAACCGCCAGGCGCTGCTCAAGATGGCCGACTTTCTCAATGAGCAGTCGCCGGGCGAGGCACTCGGCTATCGGCTGCGTCGCCATGCCGTCTGGCATGCCATTCAGGGGCTGCCGATGACCCGCGACGGCCAGCGCACCGAGCTGGCGCCGGTGTCCGCCGACCGGGCCGCGGAGTATCGCGAGGTGGCGGCGGGGCGGCCGAGCGCCGAGGACTGGCAGCGCATCGAGAACAGCCTGGCGCTCGCCCCCTACTGGCTGGAGGGGCATCGGCTGAGTGCCGAGGTGGCCCGGCGGCTCGAGCAGCCGCGCTGCGCCGAGGCGATCCGCGACGAGGCCGCCCGCTTCGTCGACCGCCTGCCGGGGATCGAGGCGCTGACCTTCAGCGACGGCACCCCCTTCCTCGACCGCGAGACCCGAACCTGGCTCGCGGACACGCCGGGCCCCGGCACGCCGGTGGCGGCCATGGGCGGCGGCGACCCCTGGCAGGCCGGCCTGGAGACGGCCCGGGAGCGGCTCGCCGAGGAGGGGCTGGCGCCGGCGCTGGCGGTGCTCGACGCGGGCCTGGCGGCGGCGGCTTCGCCCCGCGAGGCGGTTTACTGGCGCCTGGCCAGCGCCGACCTGCTGCGCGAGGCCGGGCTCGCCGCCCTGGCCCGACAGCACTATCAGGCATTGCACGACAGCGTGTCGGACCTGGCGCTGGAGCGCTGGGAACCGGCGCTGCCAGCCCGGCTGGCGGCGTCGCTCGAGGCGGACGAGACGGCACGATGACGGAATCGACAGGGATGAGGGAGCAAGGCTCATGTGGAGACGAGTGAAGGCCGGTCTGGGCCGCTGGGTGCCGGGAATGTCCCAGGCGCAGAGTCAGCTCAACCAGGCCCGGGGACACGCCAACAAGGCCAAGGGGCTGAAGCGCCTGGGCGTCTGGCTGTGGGGGGTGCTGGTGATCGCCCTGCTGGTGGCGATCTGGTGGCTGGGGCCGCAATGGCAGGCCTTCGGCGGCCGGCCCCTGGCCCCTTGGGTCAACCGCCTGCTGGCCAGCCTGGCGCTGGCCGGCGTGGTCGCGGTGGTGTGGGGCGTCCGCCTGGCCCGGCGGCTGCGGGAGCTGGACGAAGAGCGCCGCCACGAGGAGCAGCGCCAGGGCGACCCGGTGCTTGGCCAGCTCGAACGCCAGGAGGAGCGCCTGGACGCGACCCTGCGCGAGCTCACCGACAGCCTGGGCGGTGGGGCCAACGCCCGCTACAAGCTGCCCTGGTACCTGGTGATGGGCGTCGAGAACGCCGGCAAGACCAGCCTGATCAACCGTTCGGGTCAGAACTTCGCCCTGACCCACGTGATGAAGGCCTCCGGCCGGGGCAAGGGTGGTCGATTGGGCTTCGACTGGTGGATCGGCGACAGGGCGGTACTGATCGACCCCGACGGCGAACTGCTGACCCAGGGTGCCCTGCAGGGCGGCGAGCCGGCGGAGCTCGAGAGCCGGCTCTGGGACCACTTCGTCGACTGGTTGGAGCGCCACCGCGCGCGCCGGCCCCTGGACGGCGTGGTGCTGGTGCTCGACCTGGCCCGGCTCAGCGACGCCGAGGTGGCGGTGCGCAAGGCCTATGCCTCGCTGCTGCGCGCCCGGCTGCGCGAGCTGATGGAGCGTCACGGCAGCCGCCTGCCGGTCTACGTCACCTTCAGCAAGATGGACCTGCTGCACGGCTTCGACGACTTCTTCCGTCACTATTCCCGGGCCGCCCGGCGGGCCCCGCTCGGCTTCACCTTTTCCGCCGCCTCGCTCAACGAGCCCGGTCGCTGGGAGGCGGAGTTCGCCGAGGCCTACGACGGCATGCTCGAGCGGCTCAACCAGATCCTGCCGACCCTGCTGGCCGAGTGCCGCGACCGCGACGAGCGCGAGGCGGTGTTCCGCTTCGTTCGTCAGCTCGCCGGCCTGCGCGACGTGCTGCTTGGCTTCCTCGGCGAGGCGCTGTCCAGCGACCGCTTCTCCACCGCGGCCCTGGTGCGTGGCACCTACTTCACTTCGGTCTACCAGCAGGGCGTGCCGGAGGACCCCTTCGTCGATGCCGCCGCCCGCCGCTACGGCATGACCGACGGCGTCCATCCCGCCCACCGGGCGACCCGCTCGGCCCTCTACTTCACCGAGGAGCTGTTCGAGCGCATCATTTACCCCGAGTCGGGGCTGGCCGGCGACAACGCCCGCGCCGCCCGGCGCCGACACCGTCTGCGTCGCGCCAGCGCCCTGGCCTGTCTGTTCGCCGGCGCGGCCCTGGTCGGCGGCTGGTATCACTTCTACGAGAAGAACGCCCGGGCCCTGGCGGCGGTGGAGGGCAAGGCCAAAGCCTTCCTCGCCGTCCAGCCCGACGACTGGGAGCGTGACGACCCCACCGGCTACGCGTTGCTCGAGCCCCTGGACCGCTTGCTCAGTGCCACCCTGGAGTTCGGCGACTACCGGTCGCGCCCCTGGCTGCTGGCCGACATGGGGCTCTACCAGGGACACGAACTGGGCGTCGAAGTGGACGATGCCTACCTGCGGCTGCTCGAGGAGGCGTTCCTGCCGGCGCTGATGATCGGCATCATGGACGACATGAACCGGGCCGAGCCGGGCAGCAACGACAAGCTGGCCTTGTTGCGCATCCTGCGCATGATGGCCGACGCCAGCGGCCGCCAGCCCGAGCGCGTCCACCATTTCATGGAGGATCGCTGGCAGGAAGCCTTTCCCGGCCGTGGCGACGTGCAGCGTCGCCTGCTCGGCCAACTCGACAATGCCCTGGCCTACACCGACCTCGACGGTCACGCCGAGGCCGGGAAGCCGGGGGCCCGCCAGGCCATGGCGCCGATGAGGGGCAGCATCGAAGCCGCCCAGCGCGAGCTGGCCCGCCAGCCCATGCACGAGCGGGTCTATGCCTCGCTCAAGGCCGGTATCGCCCGGCGCAGCGCCGCGGGACTGGACCTGCGCTCGAGCGTCGGCCCGGCCTTCAGCCTGGTGTTCATGGCCCGCGACGACGACCCCGAGCGGGTGCGTATTCCCGCCCTGCTGACCCGCGACGGCTTCGAGGGCTACTTCCTCGACAAGCTGGACCAGGCCACCGAGCTGGCGCTCATCGACACCTGGGTGCTCGGCCAGCGCGACGACATTGACTTCAGCGACGCCGATCGTCGCCGCCTGCAGGATGCCCTGCGCGAGCGCTATATCAGCGACTATCACGTGACCTGGCGCGAGGCGCTGGCCGATATCCACCTGGTGCCGCTGCCCGACCTCCACCAGGCGGTGGTGGTCGCCGACGGCCTGCTCGGCGCCAGCCGGCCGCTGGACCGGCTGCTCGACGAGGTCAGCGAGCAGACTCGGCTCTACCCGGAGCTGCCGGCGGACGACCAGGCCGCTCGAGTGGCCCTGCAGCGCTCGCCGCGCTATCGGCTGGCCAGCGAGATCGAGCGCCACTTCGTCTCGCTCAACGAGCTCACCGAGGCGCGCGGTGAGACCCCCACGAACCTCGACGAGATCAAGGGGGCCATCGCCGAGCTGCGCGACTACCTGCGCCAGGTCGATGAAGCCAGCGACCGTGGCCGCCGGGCCTTCCTGCTCGCGCGGGATCGCCTCTCCCTGCAGGGCGAGGACCCCGTCGCCCGCCTGCAGCGCATCGCCGAGGATACCCCGGCGCCGGTGGGCGGCATGCTCGAGAGCCTGGCCGACCAGAGCTGGCAGCTGCTGATGGCCAGCGCGATCCGTCACCTCGAGCGCCAGTGGATGGACGAGGTCGTGGTGCCCTTCCAGCAGCGCCTGGCCGGCCGCTACCCGCTGGCGCCCCAGGCCTCCCGCGAGGTGGCGCTGGCCGACTTCGAGGCCTTCTTCGCCCCGAACGGCATTCTCGATGCCTTCTACCAGCGCAACCTCAAGCCCTTCATCGAAGGCGCCCCGGAGGCCCTGCGCACCGCCGAGGGCGATTCGCTGCTGCGCCAGGGCGTGCTCGAGGCCGTGCGGCGCGCCGAGCGCATTCGCGAGGCCTATCTCAACGGCGACGGCGTGCTCGACGTGGCCTTCAGCCTGGAGCCGCTCAGCCTCAGCGCCGACAAGCGCCGCGGGGTGATCAGCGTCGATGGCCAGCTGATCGACTACGCCCACGGCGCCAGCCGCCGGGTGCCGATGATCTGGCCCAACGGCCTGCGCGACAGCAACGAGAGCCGGGTCACCCTGGTGCCGAGCCAGGTCAACCGCTCGCCGCGCACCCTGCGCCGCGACGGCCCCTGGGCCTGGTTCCGCCTGCTCGACGAGGCCCAACTGACCGGCGCCGGCGAACGCGAGCTGGAGCTCAGCTTCGAAGTCGACGGCGGCAGCATGCGCTATCGCTTGATCGCCGACGGGCCCCGCAACCCCTTCACCCGGCCGCTGGTGGCGGGTTTCCGGCTGCCCACGGCCCTCTATGCCGAAGGAGAGCGTGACGATGCTGACGACGCTTAAGCGCTGGCTGGGCGCGGCGCCGGCCGAGTCCGCCCGCGAGGTGCCGCGGGAGGCGGCTCCGCCGGGGCTGGTACCCGCCGGCACGGAGGACATTCCGCTGCTGCTCGAGGCCGCCCGGCGCGCCGAGGGGGAGGGGCTCTCGCCCTGGGTGCTGCGCGACGAGCGCCGCCTCGAGACCCTGCGCCGCTCGCTGGAGTTCGTGGTCCATCGGGGCCTCTGGCTGCAGCGGGAGGCCGGCGAGGTGGCCCACTGGCAGGGCCGCCTGCTGGCCCTGCGCCACGGTGAGGGGCCGGTGCTCGGCATGCTATTGGTGTGCCGGCGCGACGCCGAGGCCGCCTGGCAGCTGCGCTTCTTCTTCATCGCCCCGGAGTGGCAGGGCCGTGGCCACGGCGCCCGCCTGCTGCTGGCCGCCCGCCGCCAGCTGCGGGGCACGCCGCTGCAGACCCGCCTGCCGCTGGCCGGGGCCGCCCCGGCCTGCCTCGAGGCGGCGGGCTTTCGGCGCATGCACGTGAACGCCGGCGGCGTGGCCAGCTTCGAGGCCCCGGCGCAGTGGAACGACCAACGCGAACGCACGCGCGGCGCCTGAGCGGCGACGCGCATCGGCAGGAGGACGACGCATGGGACGCAAGTTCGTATTGCTGGGGGATCTTGGCACCGACCACGAGGGCTTTCCCCCCACGCCGGTGATCGCCGGCAGCCCCACGACGGTGATTGACGGCAAGCCCGTGGCACGCCAGGGCGACCCCCTGGTGCCCCACGCCAGGCCGGGGGGGACCCCCCACCCGCGGGCCATCGCCGGCGGTTCGGGCAGCATCCTGGTCGACGGCAAGCCGGCGGCGCTCACCGGCCACGCCGTGGACTGCGGCGGCGTGGTGATCGGGTCCGCCAGCGGGGAGGGCAGCTGACATGGCCGACCAGACCGGACTGCAGTTCACCCTGAGCCTCGCCGGCGTCGCTTCCGAACAAGCGGAGGCCGAGCTGGCGGTGATCGACTTCACCCACGAGGAGGCGCTGTCGGCGCCTTTCCACCTGCGGGTGCGCTTCGCCAGCCGCGCCGCCGACCTCGCGCCGGCGGCGCTGCTCGACCGCCCGGCGAGCCTCACCGTGTGGCAGGACGGCGAGCCGCTGCGCCGCGTTCACGGCATCGTCGCCGAGTTCGGCCGTGGCGACCGCGGCCATCGCCGCAGCCACTACCAGGCGGTGATCCGCCCCTCGCTGTGGCGGCTCTCGCTGCGCCAGAACTCGCGGATCTTCCAGCGCGTCTCGCCGCTGACGATCCTCAACACCCTGTGCGAGGAGCGCGGCCTGACTGACGTGGCCTTCGCGGTGACCCGCGAGCCGGAGGAGCGCGAGTACTGCGTGCAGTACCGCGAGACCGACCTCGCCTTCCTCGAGCGCCTGGCCGCCGAGGAGGGGCTGTTCTACTTCCATGAGTTCGAGGACGCCGACCTCGGCGCCCACCGGCTGGTGTTCGCCGACGACCCCCAGGTGCTCACCGCCCTCGGCGAGCGGACCTATCATCACCGTGCCGGCGGCAGCGCGCCCCAGCGTCACCTGCGGCGGCTGACCCAGACCGCCCGGGTGCGCCCGGCCCGCGCCCAGCTCAAGGACTATTCGTTCAAGCAGCCGGCGTACGCTCAGCTCCACGATCATCAAGGCCAGGGGCTGGAGCAGCACAGCCAGCGGTCGGACTACGAGCACTACGACTACCCGGGCCGCTACAAGGCCGACGCCTCGGGCCAGGCCTTCACCCGTCACCGCCTGGAGCACCTGAGACGCGACGCCCTGACCCTGGCCGGCGAGAGCGACCTGCCGGAGCTCGCCCCGGGCGCGCGCTTCACCCTGGCCGATCACGACGTCGGCGAGTTCAACCGTGGCTGGCAGGTGGTCAATCTGGTCCATAAGGGCGAGCAGCCCCAGGCGCTGGAAGAAGATGCCGTGCAGGCCGACGGCATGACCCGCTACCACAACGAAGTGGTGCTGACCCCGGACGACGCCGCCTGGCGCCCGGCGCCGCAGCCCAAGCCGCGGGTCGATGGCCCCCAGGTGGCCTTCGTGGTAGGCCCCGAGGGCGAGGAGATCCACTGCGACGCGCACGGCCGGGTGCGCTGCCAGTTCCCCTGGGACCGCTACGCGGCGCCGGACGAGACGGCCAGCGCCTGGATTCGCGTCAGCCAGGGCTGGGCCGGGGGCGGCTACGGCATGATGGCGATCCCGCGCATCGGCCACGAGGTGATCGTCTCCTTCCTGGAGGGCGACCCGGACCAGCCGCTGATCACCGGGCGCACCTACCACGCGGTGAACACCCCGCCGTACCCGCTGCCCGAGCACAAGACGCGCACCGTGCTGCGCACCCAGACCCACCAGGGCGAGGGCTTCAACGAGCTGCGCTTCGAGGACCAGCGCGACGCCGAACAGATCTGGCTGCATGCCCAGAAGGACCTGGAGCTGCTCACCGAGAACGACCGCACCGAGGAGATCCGCCGCGACAGCCACCTGGCCATCAAGCGCGACCGCATCAGCGAGCTCGACCGCGACGACCACCTCGCCGTGCACGGCGAGCGGCGCACCCAGATCGACGGCGACGACCACCTCAGCGTGGGCCAGACCCGCCACGAGAAGATCGGCCGCGCCCAGCTCGTCGAGGCCGGCAGCGAGGTGCACCACCAGGCCGGCATGAAGGTGGTCATCGAGGCCGGCGCCGAGATCACCCTCAAGGCCGGCGGCAGCTTCGTGAAGCTCGACCCTAGCGGGGTGACCATCGTCGGGCCGAGCGTGAAGATCAACTCCGGCGGCAGCCCCGGCTCGGGCACCGGGCGGAGCGCCCAGGCGCCGATCCTGCCGGGGGAGGCGACGGAGGAGACGCATGAGGATGTCACCATGGGGCCGGTGTTCGGTAAGCGTCTCGATCAGGCCATGGCGGACGACATTCCGTTGGTGGAACGTTGCCAGAAGCAGACCGACGGCAGCTGTCCGCTGAGCGACTGTCCCTGCCGTAATGCAGCCTCCTGATGGAGACATTGCGTGTGAATACGCTGGAGGCGTTGCTGGACGACGGTGCAGCCCGCTGGCTGGTGCTCGAGGAAACGGGGACGACCCTGAAGGCGTTGTACGAGTTGTCGACGACGCCCGAGTACGAGTGGCTCTTCCTGGAGACCGGCTTTGCCGGTTTCCTGAAGCACAGCCCGCTGGTCATTCGCGTAGAGAGCCTGCGCAGTGAGCTGTTCCAGGCCTTTCGGGAGGACCCCGTCGGCGGGCGTTTCCCCGGCATCCTGGTCACCAGCCACGCTGCCGAGGCCGATGTCCTGGCACACCTGCGTCGCTGCCTGGATGTACGCTTCTACGGCGAGCGGCTGGGAATGGTGCGCTTCTATCATCCGGCCGTGGCCGCCGCCCTGTTCTCCCCGGAATCGCAGCCCGGTGCCGAGTGGCTGGGGTTGCTGGAGCGCTGGATCTGGTTCGGTGGCACCCTGGTTCAGCAGGCGGACGTCGGGCCTGGTTGGTATAGCTTCGGGAAAGGGGATGGACAGGGCGCGTCTCTCTCGGAGAGCGACTCGTCGTCGCCGATCCCACTCTCGAGCGGCCAGGAGCGTGCCCTGGAGGTCTACATCCGCCAACAGCGCGACTGGCGAACTTATCGGCGTCCCGGCGAGCTCCTGGAATACGCCGAGACGCGTCGGCACTTTTGGGCCGCTTTTCAGCTGGCCGAAACTCAGGGGATACCGGCCGATCAGCGTGCAGATTTCTTTGCGGATAGTCGAACACGGCTACCCGAAGACCTCCTGGCGAGGATAGAGGACGTCCCCCTTGAGCAGCGTTGGGGGGCATGGCAAGCGCCGATTGTAGATCACGGGAAACGGAGTGCCCGATGAGTCAGGAACTCAGTCAGCACAAGGCATGTGAGCCGCCAAAGCTCTTCATCCAGGTCATGGGCAAGCAGCATCCCGAGGGGCATCGCTTCGTCTTCTATGACCTCGAGGATCAACAGGAACAGCTGGCCATCGCCGAACGGCTGGAGGAGGAGGACGTGGCCGATCCGGTAAGCCATATCCATGGCTGGGACTGGACCGACGAGCCACGCCGCAATGTGTGGCTGGAAATCGCCGCCGAGCAAGGCGCCCCCATCCGGGTGCCGCTGTTCCGGGAGGTTAGCGAGACACCCTGGCTAGAGCACCCCCATCGGACCACCTGGCAGCATCACGTGGTACAGCCCGTGATGCCGATGGCGCTGTGGGAGTCGTTGCGGGATCGTCAATCCCATGCCTTGCCGGTACGCTCCGGGTATCTGTACATCCATTATCGTGGCGCCATCTGGCGCGAGATCGAACTCTCGATCACCGAGCAGGGACAGTGGGAGTTCCGGGATGTCGACCTGTCACGTCACCGCGATGGCGAGGGGCGCTATACCGATAACCGTCGGGAGAGTGTCGGTAAGCCGCTGACGGAAGTCTGGCTGCCGGCTCGTCAGGACCTCGCCTGGTTCTCATCGGCGGTCAGGGTGGCCTTCTCCGAGGTGCAGTGGTCGGCGCCGCGCCTGAACTACCTCGAGGCCAACGACAGCGAGCGCCAGCGGCGCTTCCAGTCTGTATCGCTCTGCCATCCGACGGATGACGTTCGCAGCGGTCGGTTGCTCACCGCCTCGGCGCTGCCGGTGCAGCGCGAACGCTGCCCCGGGCTGGAGTGTCGCATCGCCCATCCGCCCCTGTGGACCGAAGACCTGGGCGGTGAGGCCATCGCTTCCCGCTATGCCCAGGCGGAGGCCGAGCAGCGTCAGCTCGCCGCAGGCGGCAGCGAGGCCATCAATGGGGCCTGGAACAAGGCCAAGATGTCCGACTCCCCCCTGGCGTTGGAGGCCGGGCTAAGGGCTGCGGCCATGGAGGCCATCTGTGCCGAAGGCCGGCAGTCCGGTGGAAACGAGGACGCTGGGGGCGAGTCGGCCCTCAAGGAGGCGGCGCCGGCGGGCAGCGATGTGCTGGCGGATGCTCGAACCCGGGAGATACCCGGCCTGGTGCTGGACGATACCCTGTTCGACCTGAGCCATGCCCTGGAGCAGACGCAGCTGGCCCAGCAGTATCTCTCGCTGTTGCTGGAGCACTGTGCCCAGCATCCGCACCATCGCAGTGCCGTGATGCTCCAGAAACGCGTCATGCCCGAGCGTATTCGCGGGCAGGCCAACCCGTACCACGAGTTCGCCGACGACGAGGTGCTCGGTTACCGGGCCGGCCCGTTCCATACCGCCGTAGCCACCCTGGCGCGTGACATCGCCCATGAACTCTGGGAGGCCCACCAGAGCCGGCTGGCCGAGTCGCTCGGTGATCATGACACGCAACGGCTGTTGGCCGATCTCTTCAGCCTGGAAGACGGCGACTATCTGGCGGGCTTCTACCTGGCGCAGCTGTGCTTCACCTGTCTGAGCATGGATCGCCAGCGTAGTGACACCCTGTGGGATGGTGATATCGCTGCCCAGTTCGGGACGCCCCAGGGCGAAGACGCTGCGCGTACCCTGCAGCGCCTCTTGGAAGAGGGCAGCAGTGAGCCGTTGCATGCCATGTGTTTCCCGGATGTCGAGGCGCACCCGGTGGACGCGCCCTTCGTGATGCCCGAGCAGGAAGTCAACGACGGCAGCGGCCGCTTCCGCCCCCTGGCGCTGTCGCAGGAAGCCGAACGCGGCGAGCCGCCGGCACCGGATGAACTGCAGGCCTGGTGGGCGGCGTTACCTGCCGCCATGGCGGCCAACAGCAGCGGCACGGGTGAGCTCAAGCGCTGGACCAACACCCTGGACGGGATCCTCGGCAAGATCGCCGAGAGCGGCAAGAACCTGCTGGCCCAGGTGGCCGACGAGGGTGAGCGGACCGCCATGGCGGCCCGCCTCTATCTGCCGGCCTTCAATGCCTCGCGCAGCGCCCTGCCGAACCTGATCGGCGAGCTGACCTTGCAGCCACTCGGTCAGGTGGACCTCGGGCGCAAGGTGATCCTGGGCGTCGAAGACGTGGCCTCGGGGCTCACCTTTGGTCTCGACAAGGCCGAACGAGAATACCTCGCCAGCAATCATCACCGCCGCTTCTATGGAGAGGTGTACCGCACCTCGAATGGCGAGCTCCTGGGCGGCACCAACCAGCAGCGGTTGCGCTCAATGGCCGAGCTGGTCGAGGCGCGTGAGATACGTTTTATCGTCGCCGATGCTGACTCGCGTGCCGCGCGTCTGGCGCGCCAGGGGCGGCAGCGCATCGGCTTCGCGGAACGGGCTGCCCAGGCGACCAAGCTGCCTTATATTCTGGTCGTCGTCGAGGCGATGAATTTAGGGCAAGGCACATTCGCTATGATTGAAAGAATGAATAGCAAATCTGTCCTTAACTTTGGAGCAGCTGCCACAGATTTAGGGCTTGCGTCGCTAAATCTGAGTGACTACATAACAAAGCGTCATCAGGCTGCTCAGCCCATTGCTAGAGTCAGCGACATCAGCCAAAAGGTGATAATGCGGAACCAAGGGGGCGGTATTATCGCAAGGCTGTTCCCTGAGCTCATCACCGTCAACTGGCTGGTGGCGAAGGGCTCAGCTTTATTGCTCGCCATCACTATGACTTGGGAAGCCTTCGAACGCTTCGATGAAGGGGATATGGATGCCGGTATCGCCTTCGCTACCGCCGCCGCCGGTGCGACACTGTTGCTGGTCTTCGGTGGCCCGGTGGGCTGGATCGGTCTGGCCATGCTGCTGGGCGGCGGCGTCACCGGCATTCTGCTGATGGATGGTCCGCTGGAACAGTGGCTCAAGCACGGCCCCTTCGGAGACCAGCGTGATGATGCCCCTTGGCTGCAGGAGCCTGAGGAGGCTTACTACCGGTTGCAGGGCGTGCTGGCCAATATCCAAGTCTCGGCGCGCCGCGTCTCGGTGGTGGAGCGTGATGCCCTGCTGGGGAAGATCGGGGGAGCCAGGGAGTCCTCGAACTGGAGCACGCTGCCACGAGGTGGCCTCTGGCAGACACAGAACAGCCTGCAGGATATCAATACCGCCATCGAGGTGCGCAGCGCCCTGCCTGGGATGGGCAGTGAGCTAGAAGATGTCGTGGTGTTGGAGCGTGTCTTGGGTACGCGCACGACTTCGCCGGCGGGCAGCATCTGGGAGCGTGACACTGGCAGTCGACAGCGTCCACTACTGACCCGGCTGGGGCAATACACGATCAGCTACTTTCTTCATACGCCGGCTCCCTCGACGGAACGCCGAGGGGGCTTCGGTAGCTTCGATTCCTACCGCTGGGACGTTCGATTGCAGTTCAAGGAGTCAGCACGGCGCCCCCCCCTGTTGCCGCATATCTTTCCCGCACCTGCTCCACTGGACGATGGCGCTGTGGTGCTTAACGACCCTGACGATTACTGGATCAAGGAAACCCTCGATGTCCGCTAATGAGTCCTTCGGCGGCTACTACGCCGACACGGCCTATACGCCAGATAAGCGCCGGCACTGGGAGGAAGAAAATCCCGAGCGCGACAAAATTATAGGCAGTCGGCTGTCTTGGGATCGCAAGACCCAGGATACTGGCCCCAAGGAAATGTATGACCCAAGCCATATCGAGATGGCAGAAGTCGAGGAGGAAAAACGCCAAGCTTCGGATGTTGAAGGCGACGATGTCTTTAAAAAGCTTAAGGCTCGCTATGATCATCAAGCCATGATGCCGCCAAACTATAAGATTACAGCTGTGGTTTTTTATATGACTACTGCTTTTGGAAAAGGTTTTTTTTTCATAAGTGTTATTGTTTATGCTTTGATGATTTTGGCTTTCCTGGGGGCGGCTGTTTTTCAGGTCAAGAGTTTTGGAGAGTCTTTTGGCGCGGTTTTGGAGGGGGGGGGAATGATTCTCCCATTATCTGTTTTTTTCTTTGTTGCCTGGAAGGGTGGTGAATTTCTAGAAAAGAAACACCCAGATATTTTTCTTGGCCTCCGTAAAGGTCCTGTGTGGAAGGCTGATCGACAAACAGGAACCTTGACCCTCTATCATCCAAAGAAAGCGTGGAAGAAGCGGGTCGAAGCCCCATTCTATGAATTCGACGCCTATCTGCAGAGCTCGCCCGATACTCAGGGCAGCGCTACCTATACGTTGACTCTCTATCATCCCCAGACTCGTGTCTCCCAGAAAATGAAGAGCTTTTTTCCCTCGACCAAGATGCAGGGTGAGCTGATCGCCGGCTGGCAGTTCCTTCAGCGCTACATGGATGTGTCCCAGCCGCTGCCCGACGTTCCCGGTCTGGAGATCCATCGCCACAAGGACCCGACCACCGCCGCGGCGGACAAGCGGCGGCGCCGCAACCCCCGCTTCTGGCGTGACAAGTCCGAAGACGAGATCAAGAAGATCCAGGAGGACAAGTACCGCAAGAACACCCGTCTGCGCTGACGCGTTGCATGATTTATCACCTGCGGTTTCTTCATCGATCTGACGGGACCCGACAATTAGCGTTATCGCGGCAAGGATGCCGTGTCACATATTCTCGCCCGGGAAGGCGCGCTGTCGTCTGACCTGGCGGTAGCGTGGCCAGACGGTCCGGCCGGGATGGGATCTCGGCACCGACCACGAGGGCTTTCCCTCCACGCCGGAGACCGCCGGCAGCTCGAGCAGTACAGCCAGCGGAAGGACTACGAGCACTACGACTACCCGGGCCGCTACAAGGCCGACGCCTCGGGACAGGCCTTCACCCGCCATCGCCTGGAGCACCTGAGAAGCGACGCCCTGACCCTGGCCGGCGAGAGCGACCTGCCGGAGCTCGCCCCGGGCACGCGCTTCATCCTGGCCGACCACGACGTGGCCGAGTTCAACCGCGGCTGGCAGGTGGTCAAGGTGGTCCACGAGGGCGAGCAGCCCCAGGCGCTGGAGGAAGACGCCGTGGGCGTGACCGCCGGGGATCGTGACGGCATGACCCGCTACCACAACGAAGTGGTGCTGACCCCGGACGACGCCGCCTGGCGCCCCGAACCCGAGCCCAAGCCGCGGGTCGACGGCCCCCAGGTGGCCTTCGTGGTAGGCCCCGAGGGCGAGGAGATCCACTGCGACGCGCACGGCCGGGTGCGCTGCCAGTTCCCCTGGGACCGCTACGCGGCGCCGGACGAGACGGCCAGCGCCTGGATTCGCGTCAGCCAGGGCTGGGCCGGGGGCGGCTACGGCATGATGGCGATCCCGCGCATCGGCCACGAGGTGATCGTCTCCTTCCTGGAGGGCGACCCGGACCAGCCGCTGATCACCGGGCGCACCTACCACGCGGTGAACACCCCGCCGTACCCGCTGCCCGAGCACAAGACGCGCACCGTGCTGCGCACCCAGACCCACCAGGGCGAGGGCTTCAACGAGCTGCGCTTCGAGGACCAGCGCGACGCCGAACAGATCTGGCTGCATGCCCAGAAGGACCTGGAGCTGCTCACCGAGAACGACCGCACCGAGGAGATCCGCCGCGACAGCCACCTGGCCATCAAGCGCGACCGCATCAGCGAGCTCGACCGCGACGACCACCTCACCGTGCACGGCGAGCGGCGCACCCAGATCGACGGCGACGACCACCTCAGCGTGGGCCAGACCCGCCACGAGAAGATCGGCCGCGCCCAGCTCGTCGAGGCCGGCAGCGAGGTGCACCACCAGGCCGGCATGAAGGTGGTCATCGAGGCCGGCGCCGAGATCACCCTCAAGGCCGGCGGCAGCTTCGTGAAGCTCGACCCTAGCGGGGTGACCATCGTCGGGCCGAGCGTGAAGATCAACTCCGGCGGGAGCCCCGGCTCGGGCACCGGGCAGAGCGCCCAGGCGCCGATCCTGCCGGGGGAGGCGACGGAGGAGACGCATGAGGATGTCACCATGGGGCCGGTGTTCGGTAAGCGTCTCGATCAGGCCATGGCGGACGACATTCCGTTGGTGGAACGTTGCCAGAAGCAGACCGACGGCAGCTGTCCGCTGAGCGACTGTCCCTGCCGTAATGCAGCCTCCTGATGGAGACATTGCGTGTGAATACGCTGGAGGCGTTGCTGGACGACGGTGCAGCCCGCTGGCTGGTGCTCGAGGAAACGGGGACGACCCTGAAGGCGTTGTACGAGTTGTCGACGACGCCCGAGTACGAGTGGCTCTTCCTGGAGACCGGCTTTGCCGGTTTCCTGAAGCACAGCCCGCTGGTCATTCGCGTAGAGAGCCTGCGCAGTGAGCTGTTCCAGGCCTTTCGGGAGGACCCCGTCGGCGGGCGTTTCCCCGGCATCCTGGTCACCAGCCACGCTGCCGAGGCCGATGTCCTGGCACACCTGCGTCGCTGCCTGGATGTACGCTTCTACGGCGAGCGGCTGGGAATGGTGCGCTTCTATCATCCGGCCGTGGCCGCCGCCCTGTTCTCCCCGGAAAGTCGGCACGAAGGCAGCGGTCTATGCACGCCAGGCATACCATGGCCCGGAAGCTGCTGGCCAACTTGTCGTAACGGGTGCAGACCCGGCGTAGTTCTTTGATCCAACCGAAGCAACGCTCAATGATGTTTCGCTCCCGATACCGGGGCTTGTCAAAGCCTCTCGGAGCACCAGGGCGCGGTTTTCGCTTCATCTTGCGCCGGGCAATGATCGGCTTCATGCGATGCCGGTCGCAGTAGCGGCGAAGCGGGTCGCTATCGTAGCCCTTGTCCGCCACGATGAAGCGGCAACGCTTGCGAGGCCTGCCCTTGGCCCCAGGCAGATGAACTTCCTCCATGGTGGGAATGAAGTGCCGCGAATCCGAGTCCTGCCCCGGCGACAGCGTGAAGGTCAGCGGCCAACCATGCCGGTCACAGAGCATGTGGATCTTGGTCGTCAGGCCGCCTCGACTCCGTCCCAGGGCATGGTCTACGGGTTCTTCCTGTCCCCCTTTTTGCCGCCTCCAGAGGCGGCCCGGGTGGCACGGATCGATGTCGAATCGATCATCCAGGTGTCCAGATCCATCAGGCCATCCTCTCGCAGGCGAAGTTGGAGGCGCGCCAGAATTGCCTCGAAGGTGCCGTCATCGCGCCACTGACGGAAGCGGTCATAAACGGTCTTCCAGGGGCCGTAGCGCTCTGGCAGGTCGCGCCACTTGGCGCCCGAGCAAAGGATCCAGAAGATGCCGTTTAACACCTGGCGGTCATCGCGACGCGGACGGCCCGTCCTCTGCGGCGGCGAGACGATGTCTTCGATAAGGGCCCAGCCGTTGTCGGAGATCTCGTAGCGTCCTGCCATGGGTCACCTATGCTGCTGAGGCATAGGTAACATTAGCAAATTCGAGTTTTCGGACAAAGCCTAATCCTGCGCCTGGCTGGCGGCCTGGCTGTCAGCACGCTGTGCTGCCGGCAGCGCGCCCAGCGACTGCCCCATGCTGACCATGCCGCCCGGGGTGAGGTCGGCGAAGTCGACCGCCTCGGCAAAGCCCGCCACCACGGTGGAGCCGAGCTTGAAGCGGCCCATCTCCGCGCCCTTCTCGAGGTGTACCGGGGTGTCGAAACGGACGCGCTGCACGCCGCTCCGGGGCAGGGGGGTGATCTGGCCAGCCCACACCGTCTCGATGGCGGCGACGATCATCGCCCCCACCAGCACCATCACCATGGGGCCGTGTTCGGTGTCGAAGTGGCACACCAGGCGTTCGTTGCGGGCGAAGAGGTTGGGCACGTGGTGGGTGGTGGCGGCGTTGACCGAGAACAGCCGTCCCGGCACGTAGACCATCTCCCTGAGCGTGCCGGCGAGCGGCATGTGCACCCGGTGGTAGTCGCGGGGCGACAGATAGACAGTGGCGAAGCTGCCGCCGAGGTAGCGCCGTGCCGCCTCGGTGTCGCCGCCGAGCAGGTCGGCCATGGCGTAGCGGTGCCCCTTGGCCTGCAGCAGCAGTCCCGCCTCGATGGGACCGAACTGCGACAGGGTGCCATCGGCGGGACTGAGCACGCCGTCGCCGAGCGGGCGGGCGTCCGCCGTGAGCGCCCGGGTGAAGAAGGCGTTGAAGGTGGGGTAAGCGGTGGGGTCGGGCTCCAGCGCCTGGCTCATGTCGACCCGGAACTGGCGGATGAAGGCGCGGATCAGGGCGTTCTTGAGCCACGGCAGCCGGCAGTCGGCGAGCCACCCCACGAGGCGTGACAGCAGGTGGTGGGGCAGCGGGTACTGGATCAGCGAGAAGAGTCGGGACAGCAACAAGGGGGGATACTCTGGCTACGGGCTAGGGCTACGGGCAGGGCAATCGCACGACAAGAATGACTCTCGGCAAAGGGTGATTCCAGCTGTGGGAGGCCGCTTCAGCGGCGGTTCGACGCTTCGAGAAGCAGCGCGCAGCGCTGCCCGAAATGGGCGCCTGACGGCGCCTTCGCGCGGCAAAGCCGCCCTCCCACAGGTCTCTCCTTGCCATTCAGAAGCCACTCGATGAGAAAACGTTGCATCATGCGATCGCCCTAGGGCTACGGGCGGCCCATGATACTGCCAAACGCCCGTGGTCCGCAGCCCGGGATGCATGACGCACTTAACGCTCCACGGGGGTGTCGTCGCGGTTGCCCCACTCCTGCCAGGAGCCGCCGTAGCCGCGTATCTTCTCGAAGCCCAGCGCTCGCCCCACCAGCCAGGTGAAGCCGCTGCGGTGGTGGCTCTGGCAGTAGGTCACCACCTCCATGTCCGGGTTGAGGCCCAGCGCCTCGAGCTCGGTGATCAGCTCGGCGTAGTCGCGGATGCGCAGGCCGCGTTCGCGATCCATGGCCAGGGTCCACTCCAGGTTGACGGCACCGGGAATATGGCCGAGGCGGCGGTTGTTGCCGCGCTCGCCGTCATACTCGGCGCGCGAGCGGGCGTCCCAGATGGCCAGCCCCTTCTCGCCGAGGCGCTCCTGAAGCTCCAGGCAATCGATGCGTACCTCGGGGTGGAGGATCTCCGCCTGGTAGTCGCTGGGAGTCGGCGGTGTCGTCTCGGTGGAGAGGGGCAGACCGGCGTCGCGCCAGGCGTGGATGCCGCCGTTGAGGTAGGAGTAGCGGGTGTGGCCGATCAACTCCAGGGTCCACAGCAGGCGCCCGGCCCAGCCGCCACCCTCGTCGTCGTAGGCCACCACGTGGGTGTCGCGGGTGAGGCCCAGCTCGCTGAACAGGCGCGACAGCGCCTCGGGTGAGGGGACGTCGGTGGGGGCTTCCCCCTCGCCGCGCAGCAGGCGGCGGTGGTCGAGGAAGACCGCGCCCGGCACATGCCCCTGGGCATGGCTGTCGGGGCGCAGGGGCACGTCGATCACCAGCAGGTCGGGGGCGTCCAGGCGCTCGGCGAGCCGCTCGGGCTCGACGATGAGCGGCAACAGGTTGTCTTCGGAACTCATGACTCTCTCCTGATCGGCGTGTTCCTGAGCTTAGTCGTCATTCAAGCCATCGACGATACGACGATAGCTGGCGAAGCGCTCGGGGTGAATCGCACCGCGTTCAACGGCTGCCAGCAGCGCGCAGCCGGGCTCCTCGCGGTGGCGGCAGTCGCGGAAGCGGCAGCGCCCCAGGTAGTCGTGGAATTCGACGAACCCCTCGGCGACCTGCCGCTCGTCCAGGTGGCCCAGGCCAAACTCGCGGATGCCCGGGGAGTCGATCAGCTCGCCGCCGCCGGGCATGCGGTAGAGCCGCGCCGTGGTGGTGGTGTGGGTTCCCTTGCGCGACTCCTTGGACAGCGCGCCGATGCGCAGGGCTTCCTCCGGCAGCAGGCGGTCGATCAGCGACGACTTGCCCACCCCGCTCTGGCCGACGAACACCGAGGTGCGCCCGGCGAGCTGGGCGTGCAGCGCCTCGAGCCCCTCGTCACGGGCGGTGGTGGTGGTCACCACCGGGTAGCCGAGCCGCGCGTAGCGGGCGAGCAGCTCGCGCAGTTCGCCGCCGTCCTCGGGCAGCAGGTCGATCTTGTTGAGCACCAGCACCGGGGCGATGCCGGTGGCCTCGGCGGCTACCAGGTAGCGGTCGATCAGGTTGGCGTACGGTGCCGGCTCCACGGCGAAGACGATCAGGATCTGGTCGATGTTGGCGGCCACCGGCTTGAGCTGGCCGCGGGCGTCGGGGCGTTCGAGCACGCTGTCGCGCTCCCCGCGCGCCACCACCACGCCGTCGATGACGTGGCCCTCGGCGTCGTGGGCGGCACGCCACACCACGCGGTCGCCGGTGACCAGGCTGTCGAGGTTGGCGCGCTGGTGGCAGCGCACGGCCGCGTCGCTCGCCTCGGGGCGCACCTCGAGGGTACGGCCGAAGTGGGCGATGACGCGACCGGACTGCTCCGGGCCGTACTCGCCGGCGGCGAGCGCCGCGGAGGCGTGGCCGTCGCGCTTCTCGGCACGGCGCGCCCGCTCGGCCTGGATCTTCTCGATCCGCCAGCGCTGCTGGCGGGTCAGCTTGCGTTTGCTCATGGGGCCCTGTCGCTCGTTACAATGGCGGCATTGTACTCACCCCGGGCGCCCGCTGTCGTCAGCCGCGCCGTGCAAGGACCCCGCCATGACCGAGACGCAGAACACCCGCCGCGACGCCCAGGACCCGCGCAAGAACCGCCTGGTATGGATCGACCTGGAGATGACCGGGCTCGACCCCGACCGCGAGCGCATCATCGAGGTGGCCACCCTGGTCACCGACAACGACCTGAACCTCGTCGCCGAGGGGCCGGTGATCGCCGTCCACCAGCCCGACAGCCTGCTCGACGCGATGGACGACTGGAACCGCAAGACCCATGGCGACTCGGGGCTCGTGGCGCGGGTCAAGGCCAGCCGCGTCGATACCGCCCAGGCCGAGCGCGAGACCCTCGCCTTCCTGCGCCAGTACGTCGAGGCCGGCACCTCGCCGATGTGCGGCAACAGCGTGCACCAGGACCGCCGTTTCCTGGAGCGCGAGATGCCGCAGCTGCTGGCCTTTTTCCACTACCGCAACCTCGACGTCTCGACCCTCAAGGAGCTGGCCAAGCGCTGGAACCCCGGGGCCAAGGCGGGCTTCGAGAAACGCAACGTCCACCTGGCGCTGGACGACATCCGCGAGTCCGTGGCCGAGCTGGCCCATTACCGGCGGACGTTTCTGCGGTTGGCCAAGGATGAGCACAACGAAGGGGAGTAAGTCGGCTGTCCGTCGGCAGTTTGGGGAGCCTGCGGCTCCCTTCGTCGAACCGCCAGTAAACCGACCTCCCGCCGGGACACTTCGCGCTTGGCTGCCAGGCAGTTGTGGGAGGGAGCTTTAGCTCGCGAAGCAGCGCGCAGCGCTGCCAAGGCGGCAACCGCCAGGCGCCTGGCGGCGCCTTCGTCGAGGCGTCGAACCGCTGGTAAACCGGGCTCCCACAGTCGGCGTTTGCCGTGCTCCAGGTCAGCCAGCAGCTATCACCGCCTGGCGCTTCTCCCGCTGGCGGTCGAGCGCCCAGCGCACGTGCTCGCGCACCAGGTCCGAGGGGTAGGCGAGGCGCGCGGCGAGGGCCGCCTCGACGGCCGCGCTCCAGGGGGCGTTGCCGAGCCCCACGGCGAGGTTGCGCAGCCAGCGCTCGTAGCCGATGCGGCGGATCGGGTTGCCGGCGGTCTTCTCCAGGAACTCCTCCTCGCCCCAGGCGAACAGTGACAGCAGGCTGGCCCGGTCGAGGTCGTGGCGCGGGGCGAAGTCGTCCTCCGCCGTGGCGCGGGCGAAACGGGTGAAGGGGCACACCAGCTGGCAGTCGTCGCAGCCGAACACGCGGTTGCCCATGGCCGCCCGATAGCGCTCGGGAATGGCGCCGAACAGCTCGATGGTCAGGTAGGAGATGCAGGCGCGGGCGTCGACCACGCGGTCGGCGACGATGGCGCCGGTGGGGCAGGCGCTGCGGCAGGCGCTGCAGCTGCCGCAGTGGTCACGCTCGTACGGCGGGTCCACCGGCAGCGGCAGGTCGACGTAGAGCTCGCCGAGGAAGAACAGCGAGCCGGCCCGCGGGTTGAGCAGCATGGCGTTCTTGCCCACCCAGCCGAGCCCGGCCTTGCGCCCCAGCGCCCGCTCCATCACCGGGGCGGAGTCGACGAAGGCGCGATGGCCGAAGGGGCCCACCTCGCCCTCGATCCGCTGCGCCAGCGTCGCCAGGCGCTTGCGCATCAGCTTGTGGTAGTCGCGCCCCACGGCGTAGCGCGACACATAGGCCGTCTCCGGCTGGCCCAGAACCTTGGCGCTCTCCACCTCGGCCGGCAGGTAGTCCAGGCGCACGCTGATCACGCGCAGCGTGCCGGGCACCAGCTCCTGGGGGCGGGTGCGCTTGGTGCCGTGCTTGGCCATGAAGCCCATCTCGCCGTGGTGGCCGGCGTCGAGCCAGCGGGCCAGGCGCCGCTCGTCCTCGGCCAGGTCGATGTCGGTGATCCCCACCTGCTGGAAGCCGAGTTCGCGCCCCCAGCGCTTGATGGTGTCGGCCAGGGTGGCCAGGTCGGTGTCGTGGTCGGGCGTCACGGTGCTCATGATCGGGAAAAAATCGCGCAAGTGGGCGGCAGGGGTGGCGAAGCGGCCAGGAAGCGGACACACTTCACAGCAGTCGCGAACCACTGTTTCATAACCCGGTGCCGCGGCGGCTACCATGATACGGCATTGCCACCTGGGGAGACACCGGATGACCGACCCGCTTAGCGCTTCGACCCTGCCGACCCTGCGGCCGCTCTACCGGGCCGAGCAGGTGCGCGAGCTCGACCGCCGCACCATCGCCGGCGGCATCGAGGGCTTCGCGCTGATGCAGCGCGCCGCCACGGCGGCCTGGCAGAGCCTCAAGGCGCGCTGGCCCGGCGTCAAGCGCCTGACGGTGCTGTGCGGCGGCGGCAACAACGGCGGCGACGGCCACGTGCTGGCGGCGCTGGCGGCGGTCACCGGCGTGGCGGTGCAGCGCATCGTGCTCAAGGGGCCCGAGGAACTCCAGGGCGATGCCGCCCGCGCCGCCGAGATGGCGAGCGCCGCCGGCGTGGGCCTCGAGCCTTGGCGGCAAGGCCTCACGTTCACCGGCGAGGTCGTCGTCGACGCGCTGCTCGGCACCGGGCTGGGTGGCGAGGTGCGCGGCGCCATGCGCGAGGCGATCGAGGCGATCAATGCCTGCGGTCGCCCGGTGCTGGCCATCGACATCCCCTCGGGCCTGGCCGCCGACAGCGGGGCCGAGCTCGGCGTTGCCGTGCGCGCCGACCGCACCGTGACCTTCATTGGCGACAAGCTCGGCCTGCACACCGGGCGTGCCCCGGCGCTCACCGGCGAGGTGCATTTCCGCGCGCTGGGCGTCGATGCGACCGCCCACCGCGACCTGGTGCCGGCCGCCCACCTCCTCGACGAGGCGCTGATCCCGGCCCTGCTGCCGCCGCGGGCCCGCGACGCCCACAAGGGCACCATGGGGCACGTGCTGGTGCTCGGCGGGGCGCCGGGGTTCGGCGGGGCGGCCCTGCTCGCCAGCGAGGCGGCGGGGCGTCTCGGCGCTGGCAAGGTGAGCCTGGCCACTGCCCCCGAGCACGTCACGGCGAGCCTCGTGCGGCGGCCCGAGGTGATGGTCCATGCCATGCGCGGGGCCACCGACCTGGGGGCGCTGCCCGAGGCGGCGGACGTGCTGGTGGTGGGGCCGGGGCTGGGGCAGGGCGCCTGGGGGCAGGGCATGTTGCAGGCGGCGCTCGCCGCCCGTCGCCCGCTGGTGGTGGATGCCGACGGCCTCAACCTGCTGGCCACGCAGTGGCCGAGCGAGCGGCGCGACGACTGGGTGCTCACCCCTCATCCCGGCGAGGCCGCTCGGCTGCTGGGCGTGAGCGCCGCCGAGGTGGAGGCCGACCGGCCCGCCGCGGCCACCGAGCTGCAGCGCCGCCGCGGCGGCGTGGTGGTGCTCAAGGGCGCCGGCAGCCTGGTGGCGACCGCCGAGGGGCTGGCGGTGTGCCCCTACGGCAATCCCGG
Source organism: Billgrantia azerbaijanica (assembly GCA_004551485.1). Taxonomy (GTDB): domain Bacteria; phylum Pseudomonadota; class Gammaproteobacteria; order Pseudomonadales; family Halomonadaceae; genus Halomonas; species Halomonas azerbaijanica. Next base: position 53,087 of record SBLD01000012.1, read on the forward strand.
CATGGCCTCGGGGGGCATGGGCGATGCGCTCTCGGGCATGCTCGGGGCGCTGCTCGCCCAGGGCCTGCCGCTCACCCTCGCCACCCGGCTCGGCGTGGTGGTGCATGCCCGGGCCGCGGACGAGGCGGCCCGTGACGCCGGCGAGCGTGGTCTGCTGGCCGGCGATCTGGCATCCTATGCGCGAACACTGATCAACCCCGACGTCACTTCCCGGAACTGGGGGCAGGGCAGCGAGCGATGATGCGCGTGCGACTCGACGACGAAGAGCGCCAGGTGGCCTTCGGCGACTGCCTGGGGCGGGCGCTGGGCGGCCATGGGCGCGTCTACCTGGCCGGTGAGCTGGGCGCCGGCAAGACCACGCTGGCGCGTGGCGTGCTGCGTGCCTATGGCCATGCCGGGGCGGTGAAGAGCCCCACCTATACCCTCGTCGAGCCCTACGAGCTCGGCGACGTGCGCCTCTACCACTTCGACCTCTATCGCCTGGGCGACCCCGAGGAGCTCGAGTTCATCGGCGGCCGCGACCTGTTCGCCGAGGACGCCCTGTGCCTCGTCGAGTGGCCGAGCCGCGGCGAGGGCTGGCTGCCGGTGCCGGACATCGCCGTCACCCTGAGCCTCGCCGAGACCGGACGCGAGGCCCGCCTGGAGGCCGGCACGGCGCACGGGCGGGCCGTGCTGCGGGCGCTGTCCGCGGAGCCGGCGCTCGGTGCGACGCTCCTCGAGGCGGAGCGCGCGTCGCCGTGATGGGCTTGGTGTGCTTCCCGTGGCATCGGGCCCGGCCCGTCACGACCGGCTGGCTGGCCCTGTGCCTGCTGTTTCTCGCTGCCCGTGCGCCGGCCGCCGAGGTCGACAACGTGCGCCTGTGGGCGGCTCCGGACCATGCGCGCCTGGTCTTCGACCTTTCGACCCCTGCCGAGGCCGACGTCTTCCTGCTCGAGTCGCCGCGGCGTCTGGTGATCGACCTCGCGGAGAGTGGCCTCGCTACCGACCTGGCGCGCTTGAACCTGGAGGGCAGCGCCATCACCCAGGTGCGCAGCGGCATCCGCGACGGCACCGACCTGCGGGTGGTGCTGGAGCTCTCCCGTGAGATCGAACCGCGCCACTTCACCCTGCCTCCCAACGACCAGTACGGCCACCGCCTGGTGGTGGACATGGAGTACCCCGGCGAGAGCGCGGTCGAGAACCCCATCGACCCCATCGAGGCGATGATCCGCGAGCAGGAGAAAGCCATCGCGCGTGCCCGCCGCGAGGGGGCGAACGGCACCGCTGCGGCCGCGGTTTCGCCGGAGACGGTGACCCAGCCGGCCAAGCCGCACCCCAAGCGCGACATCATCATCGCCGTCGATGCGGGGCACGGTGGCGAGGACCCCGGCGCCATCGGCCCGCGCGGGACGCGCGAGAAGGACGTGGTACTCGAGATCGCGCGGCGCCTGCAGCGGCTGATCGACGGCACCGAGGGCTTCCGCGCGGTGATGATCCGCGATGGCGACTACTATGTGGGGTTGCGCCAGCGCACGCACATCGCCCGCGAACAGAAGGCGGACTTCTTCGTCTCCATCCATGCCGATGCCTTCAACAGCCCGCGGCCCAACGGCAGCTCCGTCTATGCGCTGTCGCAACGCGGCGCCACCTCCGAGACCGCCCAGTGGCTGGCGGCCAGCGAGAACCGCGCCGACCTGATCGGCGGGGTGGACGGCAACCTCTCGCTCAGCGACAAGGACGAGGTGCTGCGCGGGGTGCTGCTCGACTTGACCATGACGGCGACGCTCAACGACTCCCTGGCGATCGGCGGCCAGGTGCTCGACCAGCTGGAGCGCGTCAACCGCCTGCACAAGTCGCGGGTGGAACAGGCCGGCTTCGTGGTGCTGAAGTCGCCGGACATCCCGTCGCTGCTCATCGAGACGGGCTTCATCTCCAATCCCGACGAGGAGCGCCGCCTGCGCGACGGGGCCTACCAGCAGCGGCTCGCCAAGGCGGTCTTCGCCGGGCTGCGCGAGCACTTCTGGCGCAACCCGCCGCCGGCCAGCCTGCTGGCCTGGCAGCGCGACAACCAGCACAGCCCCTCCGGCAACGAGTACCGCATTCAGCCCGGCGATACCCTGTCGCAGATCGCCGCCCGGCACAACGTGCCCGTCGGCCAGCTCAAGCAGGCCAACGAACTCAACGGCGACGTGATCCGCGTCGGGCAGGTGCTGCGCATTCCCCGTTCCTGACCCCCTTCGGGGAGCTGTAAGCTTGAAGCTGTAAGCCTTAAAGAACATTTGTTGCGACTGGCCAGGACGGTGGCAACCTCGAGTTACGGCTTGATGGAGTGATATGTCAGAACAGCGTCGCATTCGTGTCCTCGCCCCCCGCCTGGCCAACCAGATCGCCGCCGGCGAGGTGGTGGAGCGCCCCGCTTCGGTGGTCAAGGAGCTCCTCGAGAACGCCATCGATGCCGGCAGCCGCCGCATCGAGGTGGAGATCGAGGCGGGGGGCGCGCGCCTGATCCGTGTGCGCGACGACGGCAGCGGCATCGGCGAGGCGGACCTGCCGCTGGCGCTGTCGCGCCACGCCACCAGCAAGATCGCCTCCCTGGAGGAGCTCGAAGGAGTGGCGAGCCTGGGGTTTCGCGGCGAGGCGCTGGCCTCGATCAGCTCGGTGTCGCGCCTCGAGCTCGTCTCCAACGTCGCCGACGACCCCACCGCCGGCTGGCGCGTGGTGGCCGAGGGGCGCCAGATGGAGCCGCGGGTGACGCCTGCGCCGCACCCCCGCGGCACCTCGGTGACGGTGCGCGACCTGTTCTTCAATACACCGGCGCGGCGCAAGTTCCTGCGCACCGAGAAGACCGAATATGGCCACGTCGAGGAGGCCTTCCGGCGCCTGGCGCTGTCGCGCTTCGACATCGCCTGGGCGCTGCGCCACAACCAGAAGGGCGTGCACCAGCTGCCGGCCGCGGGCGATGCGGCCGGCCACGAGCGGCGCATCGCGGCGCTGCTCGGCAAGCCATTCCTGAACAACGCCCTGCACCTCGACCTCGCGGCCGGCCACCTGCGCCTGTGGGGCTGGGTCGGCCTACCCACCCACTCCCGTGCCCAGGCCGACCAGCAGTACTTCTTCGTCAACGGCCGCGTGGTGCGCGACCGCCTGGTGGCGCATGCCATCCGCCAGGCCTACCGCGACGTGCTCTTTCACGGCCGCCACCCGGTGTTCGTGCTCTATCTCGAGCTCGATCCCACGGTGGTGGACGTCAACGTCCACCCCACCAAGCACGAGGTGCGCTTCCGCGATGGCCGGCTGGTGCACGATTTCCTCTTCTCCAGCCTGCACCGGGCGCTGGCCGAGGCGCGCCCCGCCGAGCGCGAAACCGACGCCGAGACGGCCACGCCGGCGTCCGAGGCCGGGCCGGGCGTGCGCGAGCCGGCCGGGCGCTGGCAGCAGCAACCGATGGCGCTACACGAGCGACGGGAGGCGTCCGGCGAGCCGGTGACTCGGGATCGCGTCCGCGCCTTCATGGACGGCTACCGCGCCTTGCACCCCGAGCATGAGGAGACCCTGCTCACCCCCCAGCCGGGCGCACCGGGGGCCGGGGGAGCGGCCGCTGACGCGGCCCTGACCGAGCGGCGCGCGGCGCAGCCGCCGGCACCACCCGCCCCGCTGCCCGCCGAGGATGCCACCCGGGCCCCGCCGCTCGGCTATGCCGTCGCCCAGCTGCACGGCATCTACATCCTCGCCCAGAACGCGCGCGGCCTGGTGGTGGTCGACATGCATGCCGCCCACGAGCGCATCGTCTACGAGCGCATGAAGGCCCAGGTGCATGGCGGCACCCTCGAGGCGCAGCCGCTGCTGGTGCCGGTATCGCTGGCGGCCAGCGCCGCCGAGGTGGCCACCGCCGAGGCCGAGCGCGAGGCCTTCGCGCGCTTCGGTGTGGAGCTCGACGTGGCCGGCCCCGAGACCCTGCTGGTGCGTCAGGTGCCGGCCCTGCTCAGTGATGCCGACGTGGAGCCGCTGATTCGCGACATGCTCGGCGACCTGGAGCGCTATGGTCGCTCCGACCGTCTCGAGGCGCACGTCAACGAGCTGCTTGCCACCATGGCCTGCCACGGCAGCGTGCGCGCCAATCGCCAGCTGACGGTGGCCGAGATGAACGCCCTGCTGCGCGACATGGAGCGCACCGAACGCAGCGGCCAGTGCAACCACGGCCGCCCCACCTGGACCGAGATGACCCTGAAGGAGCTGGACCGCCTGTTCCTGCGCGGCCAATAAACCCCATGTTCGACGACCGTCCCCTCGCCATCCTGCTGATGGGCCCCACCGCCGCCGGCAAGACCGACCTGGCCATGGCGCTGCACGAGCGCCTCGACTGCGAGCTGATCAGCATGGACTCGGCGATGGTCTACCGCGGCATGGACATCGGCAGCGCCAAGCCCTCGCCGCAGGAGCTGGCGCGCGCCCCGCACCGGCTGATCGACATTCGCGACCCGGCTGATCCCTACTCGGCGGCGGAGTTCCGCGTCGATGCCCGGCGCGAGATGCACGAGATCACCGCCGCGGGGCGCATCCCTCTGCTGGTGGGCGGCACCATGATGTACGCCCAGCGCCTGCTCGTCGGCGTGGCCAACCTGCCGGCCGCCGACCCGGCGGTACGCGCCGAACTGGAGCGGACGGCCGAACGCGAGGGGCTTGCCGCCCTGCATGCCGAGCTCGCCCGCGTCGATCCCGACGCGGCGGCGCGCATCCACCCCAACGACCCGCAGCGGCTGATGCGCGCCCTGGAGGTGTATCGCGTCAGCGGTCAACCGCTCACCGCGCTGTGGCGCGAACAGCGCCCGGAAACCTTCCCCTGGCGGACGCTGTCGATAGGGGTCAGTCCCGGGGATCGTCGTCTTCTGCACGCGCGCATCGCCCAGCGCTTCGAGGCCATGCTGGCCAACGGGCTGATCGAGGAAGTGGCGGGGCTCAAGGCGCGGGGCGACCTGCATGCCGGGCTGCCATCCATGAAGAGCGTGGGGTATCGTCAAGTGTGGGAGTACCTGGCGGGCGAGGGCGACCTGGCCCGCCTGCGTCAGCGTGGCGTGGTGGCGACCCGCCAACTGGCCAAGCGGCAACTGACATGGTTGCGCCGCTGGCCGGGGCTGCACTGGATCGATCCCGAGACTGGGGGGGCACTACAGGACGTCCTGAAACTCGTGCGCGAATCGGCCGGTTAGCGTAAGATGAGCGCTTCGAGAGGCCGGGTGACCAGCCCCAATAACATGAAATTCAACCCCAAAGAGAACGAGATTAGGGAGAGGCAACATGTCCAAAGGGCAGTCCCTTCAAGACCCGTACCTGAACATCCTGCGCAAGGAGCGCATTCCGGTATCGATTTTCTTGGTCAACGGCATCAAGCTGCAGGGGCAGATCGAATCCTTCGATCAGTTCGTGATCCTGCTGCGCAACACCGTCAGCCAGATGGTCTACAAGCACGCCATCTCCACGGTGGTCCCGTCGCGCAACGTACGCCTGCCGGCCCAGGATCCCGCTGCCCAGGAAAGCAACGTGTGAGGTCATTGATTGTTTTTTGAACGTCCCGACGCCGGCGAGACGGCGGTACTGTTGCATGTGGACTTTCAGGACGAGCGTGAGCGCGAGGACCCGGGCGAGTTCCTGGAACTGGTACGCTCCGCCGGCGCCGAGCCGGCCACCCTGCTGACCGGCAGCCGGCAGCGCCCCGATCCGCGGACCTTCGTCGGTGCCGGCAAGGTCGAGGAGCTGCGCGAGGCGCTGGCCGTGCACGGGGCGGAGCTCGTCATCTTCAACCACGCACTGAGTCCCTCCCAGGAGCGCAATCTGGAGCGTGAGCTGAAGTGCCGCGTGCTCGACCGGACGGGGCTGATCCTCGACATCTTCGCCCAGCGGGCGCGGACCCACGAGGGCAAGCTGCAGGTCGAGCTGGCCCAGCTGGAGTACATGTCCACCCGCTTGGTACGTGGCTGGACCCACTTGGAGCGCCAGAAGGGTGGGATCGGCCTGCGCGGTCCCGGCGAGACCCAGCTCGAGACCGACCGCCGCCTGCTGAGGGCGCGCATCAAGGCGATCCACAAGCGCCTCGACAAGGTGCGCAGCCAGCGCAGCGAGAACCGTCGTGCGCGCTCGCGGGCCGAGGTTCCCAGCGTCTCGCTTGTGGGCTACACCAACGCCGGCAAGTCAACGCTCTTCAACGCCCTGACCGAGTCCAAGGTCTATGCGGCGGATCAGCTCTTCGCTACCCTCGACCCGACCCTGCGCCGCCTGGAGATCGATGACGTGGGGCCGGTGGTGCTGGCCGATACCGTGGGCTTCATACGCCACCTGCCGCACAAGCTGGTCGAGGCCTTCCAGGCCACGCTGCAGGAGGCCGCCGAGGCGGCGCTGCTGGTCCACGTGATCGACGCCGCCGACCCGGACCGCGACCTCAACGTGGCGCAGGTGGAGGAGGTGCTCGACGAGATCGGCGCGCTCGACGTGCCGATGCTCAAGGTGATGAACAAGATCGACCTGTTCGACAGCGCCCCGCGCATCGAGCGCGACGGCGCGGGCCGCCCCGAGGTGGTGTGGCTCTCGGCCCGAGAGGGCCGCGGTCTCGATCTGCTCTACCAGGCGCTCTCCGAGTGCCTGGCGGACGACGTGATCGACTTCCCGCTGACGCTCGCCCCCGAGCAGGGGCGGCTGCGCGCGGGGCTGCACGAGCTCGGCGCGGTGCGCGAGGAGCGCTTCGACGACGAGGGGCGCACGCGGCTGGAGATCCGCCTGCCGCGTCGCGACTTCCTGCAGCTGATGGCGCGACTGGGGGAGCGGGCCGAGGACTACCTGCCCCGCGACCTGCAGGAACGCCCGGTGTGGGAAGGATGAGCGCCTGCGGTCGTGCCCGGATGGCACGGTCGATGAAAAGACGACCGATAGAAAAGAAGATAGAGGCCATGGCGCCGACAGGATGGCAACCGACGCCTCGCCGACCGCTCCGCGGTGACGGGGGGCTACGCAGAGTGGAGACGACGTATGGCTTGGAATGAGCCTGGTGGTGGTGGCAACCAGCACGACCCCTGGAGCGGCGGCGGCCGGCGCGGGGGTGGCGGCAACCGTGGCGGTAACCAGGGTCCCCCCGACCTCGACGAGGCGCTGAAGAAGTTTCAGGACAAGCTCAACCGCCTGCTCGGTGGCAAGGGCGGCGGCCGTGGTGGCCGCGGCGGTGGCGGGGGGCGCCCGCGCAACACCTTCGCCCTGCCGGGGCTGCTGATCGTCGTCGCCGTGGCGATCTGGGCGGCCATGGGCTTCTACCTGGTCGACCAGGCCGAACGCGGCGTGGTGCTGCGCTTCGGCAAGTTCCAGCAGGTGGTGACCCCCGGCCTGCACTGGAACCCGCCGCTGATCGATGACGTGCGCATGGTCAACGTGACCCGCGTGCGCTCGCTCACCCAGACCCAGTCGATGCTCACCCAGGACGAGAACATCGTCGAGGTGGAGATCTCGGCCCAGTACCAGGTGGCGAGCCCACAGGACTTCGTGCTCAACGTGCGCAACCCGCAGCTCTCCATCGAGAACGCGCTGGACTCCGCCCTGCGCCACGTGGTGGGGGGCACCAACATGATCGACATCCTCACCTCCGGCCGTGAGATCCTCGGCAGCTCGGTGGCGAGTCGCCTGCAGTCCTACCTGGACAGCTACGGCACCGGCATCAGCCTGCAGACGATCAACATCGAGTCCACCTCGGCGCCCGATCCGGTCATCGATGCCTTCGACGACGTGATCCGCGCCCGCGAGGACCGCCAGCGCACCATCAACGAGGGCATGGCCTACGCCAACGCCATCATCCCCGCCGCCCAGGGCCAGGCGCAGCGCCTGATCGAGCAGGGGCAGGGGTATCGCGAGTCGGTGGTGGCCGAGGCGCAGGGTCAGGTCAACCGCTTCAACGCCCTGCTGGCCCAGTACCGCAATGCTCCCGAAGTGATGCGCGAACGCCTCTACCTGGATGCCATCGCCGAGGTCTTCGGCAAGACGCCCAAGGTGCTGGTGGATGTCAGCGAGGACGCGCCGCTGATGTACCTGCCGCTCGACCAGCGGCCGGGCGGGGTACGCCGCGCCGGCGAGGGCGATGCCGAGCCGGGCGAGGGCGGCGAGCTCGATCCGCGCGTGCTAGAGCGCCTGCGCGGCACCTCCTCGCAGCGCAGCAGCAATCAGGGCAACAGCAGTTCCAGTGGTATCCGCAGGGAGGGCCGCTAAATGATCAACAACCGTTCCCTGCTCATCGTCGGTGGCCTGGCCGCCGCCGCCTGGCTGGCCAGCAACAGCCTCTACGTGGTCGACGAGACGCAGCGCGCCGTCAAGCTGCGCTTCGGTGAGGTCGTCGAGGAGAACATCCCGCCCGGCCTGCACTTCAAGGTGCCGATCACCCAGACGGTGCGCAAGTTCGACACTCGTGTCCTGACGCTGGACACCGACCCCAGTCGCTACCTGACGCTGGAGCAGAAGGCGGTGATCGTGGACTCCTACGTCATGTGGCAGGTGGTCAACCCCACGCGCTACTACGAGGCGACCTCGGGTGACGAACTGCAGGCGATCCGCCTGATCCAGCCGCGGGTCGACGAGAGCCTGCGTAACGAGTTCGGCCGCGTCAACCTGCAGCAGATCATCTCCGAGCGTCGCGAGGACCTGATGGCCGGTCCCACCCAGGAGCTCGACGAGCTGCTGCGCGACGAGCTTGGCGTGGCGATTCTCGACGTGCGCGTCAAGCGGATCGACCTGCCCGACGACGTCTCGGCGGCGGTCTACGACCGCATGCGTTCCGAGCGCGAGCGCGAGGCGCGCGAGTGGCGTGCCCAGGGGCAGGAGGAGGCCGAGCGGATCCGCGCCAACGCCGATCGTCGCCGCCAGGTGCTGCTCGCCCAGGCCAACGAGCGCGCCGAGACGCTGCGCGGTGAGGGCGACGCCGAGGCGGCGGCGATCTTCTCCGAGGCCTACAGCCAGGATCAGGAGTTCTTCCGCTTCTGGCGCAGCCTCAACGCCTACCGCGACAGCTTCGAGGATGGGCAGGACATGCTGGTCCTCGACGCGTCGAGCGACTTCTTCCGCTACCTCAAGAGTCCGGCCGTGCACGAGCCGGCGCAGGAGTAGCCGCCGGACCGGATGCCCCGCTCGATACAGGGCGGGGTTCATCCCGGTGGCAAACGTGGTAGAATCCTTCAACCGGGCGTGGCCCGGTTTTTTTGTGGGCACCTTTTCGTGGTTTGTGGGGCTTCTCGCTGTTGGCAGGACAGTGGACCGCCATCCGCCCCGACCCCATCCTTTGCAGGACTGACATCATGACCATTGCTGACCGCTGGCTGCTGCCCGACGGCATGGACGAAGTGCTGCCGCCCCAGGCGAGCCGCATGGAGGAGCTGCGTCGTGCGCTGCTCGATCTCTACTACCGCTGGGGCTACGACCAGGTGATGCCGCCGCCGGTGGAGTTCCTCGACTCGCTGCTGACCGGCACCGGCAGCGACCTCGATCTGCAGACCTTCAAGCTCACCGACCAGGCCACCGGCCGCCTGATGGGCGCGAGCGCCGACGTCACCCCCCAGGTAGCGCGCATGGACGCCCACTCCATGCGCCACCAGGGCCCGGCTCGCCTGTGCTACTGCACCAACGTGCTGCGTGCCAAGGCGGACTCGCAGCAGGGCAGCCGGAGCCCGGTGCAGGTGGGTGTGGAGCTGTTCGGCCATGCCGGTCCGGAGGCGGACCTGGAGATCCTGCGCCTGGCGCTGGCGAGCCTCGACGCGGCAGGCGCCGGCGAGATCCACCTGGCGCTGGGTCACATCGGCATCTACCGCAGCCTGGTGCAGGCGGCCGAGCTCGATAGCGACCAGGAGCGCGCCCTCTTCGAGGCCCTGGCGCTGAAGTCGCCGAGCGCGCTGGCCGCCGAGGTGGCGGCCAGCGTCCGCGACCCGGCGCTGGCGGCCATGCTCGAGCGCCTGGGCACCCTGCACGGCGGGCCCGAGGTGCTCGACGCGGCGCGCGATGCCTTCGCCGGGGCGCCGGCGGCGGTGGGCGAGGCGCTGGCGCGGCTGCGTGCCCTGCATCAGGGCGTGGCGGTGGAGCACCCCGAGGTGGAACTCTACTTCGACCTGGCCGAGCTGCGCGGCTACCGTTACCACACCGGCATGATGTTCGCCGCCTTCGTGCCCGGCTATGGCCAGGCCCTGGCCAAGGGGGGGCGCTATGATGATACCGGGCGTGCCTTCGGCCGCGCGCGGCCGGCCACGGGCTTCTCCATGGACCTCAAGCTGCTCGCCACCCTGGGGGAGCACGAGCCGCCCCGCGACGGCGTCTGGGCGCCGGCCGAGGGCGAGGGCGTGGCCGAGGCGATCGCAGCACTGCGCCACCGCGGCGAGCGCGTCGTCCAGGCGCTGCCCGGCCAGACCACCGGCCCCGAGGCGCACCGCTGTCGCCGTGAGTTGGTGTGGCGCGACGGCGAGTGGCAGCTCGCCGACCTGGACGGCTGAGCGTGGCGTGACGAAAACGGACTGCCTGCCAGCGGTCGATCCATCCGGCCCGTCGGCCGAACCCGGGCCAGAGGCCAGCCGGCGGTGCAGCAACGAGAGACGAGAGCACAATGGGCAAGAACGTAGTCGTACTGGGCACCCAGTGGGGTGACGAGGGCAAGGGCAAGGTCGTCGACCTGCTCACCGAATCCGCGGCGGCGGTGGTGCGCTTCCAGGGCGGGCACAACGCCGGCCACACCCTGGTCATCGATGGCGAGAAGACCGTCCTGCACCTGATTCCGTCGGGCATCCTGCGCCCGGACAAGACCTGCGTCATCGGCAACGGCGTGGTGCTCGCGCCGGACGCCCTGATCAAGGAGATCCGCGAGCTCGAGGCCAAGGGCGTGCCGGTGCGCGAGCGCCTGCGCCTGTCGCCGGCCTGCCCGCTGATCCTGTCCTACCACGTGCGCCTCGACCAGGCCCGCGAGAAGGCGCGCGGCGTGGCCAAGATCGGCACCACCGGCCGCGGCATCGGCCCGGCCTACGAGGACAAGGTGGCCCGCCGCGGCCTACGCCTGGGCGACATGCTGCACCGCGAGCGCTTCGCCTCCAAGCTCGGCGAGGTGCTCGACTACCACAACTTCGTGCTGGTCAACTACCACGGCGAGAAGCCGGTGGACTTCCAGGAGGTGCTCGACGAGGCCATGGCCATGGCCGAGGAACTGCGCCCCATGGTGTGCGACACCGTGAGCCTGGTCCACGAGATCCGCCGTGCCGGCGAGAACATCCTCTTCGAGGGGGCACAGGGCTCGCTGCTCGACATCGACCACGGCACCTATCCCTTCGTGACCAGCTCCAACACCACCGCCGGCGGCACCGCCACCGGTTCGGGCGTGGGGCCGCTCTATCTCGACTACGTGCTGGGCATCACCAAGGCCTACACCACCCGTGTCGGCTCCGGTCCCTTCCCCACCGAGCTGTTCGACGAGCACGGCCGTCACCTGGCGGAGAAGGGGCACGAGTTCGGTGCCACCACCGGGCGACCGCGCCGCTGCGGCTGGTTCGATGCCGTGGCCCTGCGCCACGCCGTGCAGATCAACTCCGTCTCCGGCCTCTGCCTGACCAAGCTCGACGTGCTCGATGGTCTGGAGAACATCCGCGTCTGCGTGGGCTACCGCAGCAAGGACGGCGAGGTGCTCGACAATCCGGTCGACTCCGAGGGGTACGAGGCCATCGAGCCGGTCTACGAGGACCTGCCCGGCTGGAGCGAGTCGACCCTGGGCGCCAAGCGCGTCGAGGACCTGCCGGCCAATGCCCGCGCCTACATCGCCTTCCTCGAGGAGAAAGTGGGCGCTTCCATCGACATCATCTCCACCGGCCCGGACCGCAACGAGACCATCGTGCTGCGCAACCCCTTCGCCGGTTGAGCCGGCGTCCCGCGCTGCGGGTTGGTGGCGCGCTTCCATGCGCCCGAAAGCAGAAGGCCGGCCCGGTGCCGGCCTTCTGCCATGTCAGCGCGCTTCGCCGGCGGCCGGCGCCTGGGTCACGGCCGGCGCTTCGGAGAGCAGGTCGTGCAGCGTCTCAAGCGCCACGTCGCTGTCGCTCTCCATCACTTCCTCGAGCCACAGCAGCGCCTGTTCGCGGTTGGCGCTCTCCAGGCCGTTGGCGCGCAGGTAGGCCTCGGCCAGCGCCAGCCGGGCGCTCTCGTGCCCCTGATGCGCCGCACGCAGCAGGTAGTCGGCGCCGCGGCGCGTGTCCACCGGCAGGTTCTCGCCGCGCAGGTACTCGCGGCCCAGGGTGGCCTGCGCCCCGGTGTGGCCCTGCTCGGCCGCCTCGGTGAGCAGCGCCACGCCGCGCTTGGTGTCCTGCGGCATACCCCCCTCGCCGCGTACCAGGACACGGCCCAGGGCGGCGCGTGACGTGATGTCGCCGCTCTCGGCGGCGCGTGTCAGCCACTTCTCGGCCTCGGTCGGATCGGCGGTCACGCCGGTGCCGTTCAGGTAGGCCTCGCCGAGCAGGCGGGCGGCGTTCGGGTTGCCGGCTTCGGCGGCCGGTCGCACGTACTCGAGCCCACGCTCGGCGTCGACGGCCACGCCTTGGCCCGCGAGGTAGGCCTCGCCCAGGGTGAGGCGCGCGCCCTGATGGCCGCCATTGACGGCAGACTGCAGCAGGGTGACGGCTCGCTCGGGCTCGCTGTCGAGCAGCAACCGGCCCAGGTCGGCCTTTGCACCCGCATGGCCGGCGGCGGCAGCACGCTCCAGCCAGGCCCGGGCATGACCGGTGTTTTGCTGGACGCCCTGGCCGTCGAGGAAGGCGCGTCCCAGGTCGGCCATGGCGCCGGGGTGGCCGTCCTTGGCCGCCTCAACCAGGGCGCTGATGTCGCCCAGCTCGCCGCGGTCGTGCTGCACGCGTGTCAGTGCCTCCTCGGCCGAGGCATGCCCCACCTGCTGGGCGCGGGTCAGCCAGCGGGTGGCGGCATCCAGATCGCGCGGCACGCCCTGGCCTTTACGGTAGGCACTGCCCAGCGCCACCATGGCGTAGCCGTCGCCCGCCTGGGCGGCGCGCACCAGCAGGTCGCGTCCGCGCTCGGGGTCGTCCAGCGGCCCCTCGAGATAGGCTTCGCCGAGACTCGTCATGGCGGCCAAGTCGCCGGCCGCGACGGCCTCCTCGAGCAGTGCCTCGCCGCGACTGGGCTGGAAGGGGAGGGCGTTGCCGTCCTCCGCGAGGTAGGCCTCGCCGCGACCGGGCTCGGTGGGCAGGGTGCCGCTGTCCTCCGCGAGGTAGGCCTCGCCGAGCTGGCGCAGCGCGCCGGTCTGGCCGCGATCGGCGGCCTCGCGCAGCAGCGTCTCCGCCTTGCGGCCGTCCTGCGGTACGCCGCGCCCGGTCAGGTAGGCGCTCCCCAGCAGCTCCGTGGCCCAGGGGTGGCCCAGTTCATGGCCGCGCTGCAGGTACTTCACGGCCAGGTAGGGCTGGCTCGGGACGACCTCGTCGTCGAGGTAGACCGAGCCCAGGGCGGCCAGGGCCAGCGGGTGCTCCTGCTTGGCCGCCGTCTCGAGCAGCTCGATCCCGCGACGCGGGTTGCCGAGCCGCCCCTTGCCCTCGATCATCGCCCGGCCCAGCACCACCCGGGCGTCGAGCGAGCCCGCTTCCATGGCCTGGGTGAGCCAGTGGCGCGCCTCGTCGGGCCGCCGCGGGCCGATGTTCGGGTCGAGCAGCGCCCGGCCGAGATGGGTCATGGCGTCGACATCGCCACGCTTCGCGGCCTCTTGGAGCAGTGGCAGGGCCTCCTGTGGGTTGCTTTCCAGCAGGGCCGCACCGGCCTGCCCCACGACCTCGTCGTCGCCGGCCTCGACCGCCTGCATCAGCCACTGGCGGTGGCGTTCGGGCTGGTGGCCGAGCAGGCCGTCCGCGGTGTAAAGCGAGGCGAGGCCGCGCATGGCGTCGGTGTCCCCGGCCTTGGCCCGGGCCTCGAGTGTCTCGGCATAGCGTTGCGAGAAGTCCATGGCGAGCTCCGGCTTCTCGTCGAGCCAGCCGCCCGGTGAATAAGCCTCGGCCAGCGCCTGCAGGGCTTTCTCATCGCCCGCCTCCGCGGAGAGCCGATAGAGCCGCTGGGCACGCTGCGGATCGGCGGCCACGCCCTCGCCGCCCTGCGCCAGCAGCTCGGCGAGCGGGGTGCGGGCTCGCGTGACCCCCTCTTCCAGGGCTTGCTGCATCAGGTGGTAGGCGAGCACGTCGTTGCGTGCGACGCCCTCGCCCTCGCGGTAGAGCCGGGCGAGCTTGAGCGAGGCGTTGCCGAGCACCGACGAGGGTTTCTCGAGCGCCTTGCCATAGAGGCGGGCGGCCTCGGCGGGGTCGCGCTCGACGCCGGTGCCGTCCTCGTAGAGCTGGGCCATCTCGTAGAAGGCGGGAGGCACATAGAACGCCATCAGGGCATCGAGGCGGTCGATGGCCTCGTCGTAGCGTCCCTCCTTGATGAGCTCCCGGCTGTGGCTGATCGTGTCCCAGTCACTGCCGTCGATCTCGGCCTCGACACCCCCGTCGAACCAGTCGGCATACTTGGCCGGCACGCCCTGGGTGGAGCCGGGGCTGCCCGAGGGTGGGTTCTGGCTCTGGACCGCACAGCCGGCCAGCCCCACCAGCCCGACCAGCAGCAAGGCGGCGGTCAGGGGATGGCGGCGAGGGGGGGTAAAGGAGGGTATCTGCGTCGTCATGGGGTGACCTCTCGGGTGGATGGAGCGCCGCGGTGTTCACTGCTGGCCGAGGCCGCGGAAGGCCTCGGTCTGTCGCCGCTCCTCGTCCTGCACGATGTGTCGCTGAGCGTTCGGCGGCATGAAGTAGAGCGTGATGAAGCCGCCGGCACTGCGGTTGTAGAGAGGGCGGTGGCGGTTCAGGAAGTCGGCGACCCGCGGATGGTCGAAATGGGTCAGGTAGATCTCCATCCAGGTGAAGTACTGGGGATCCTTGAGAAAGCCCATGTACTGTTCCAACGGTGCGTAGTCGCCGAGGGCCGCCGGGTCATCGAGGATCTTGAACAGGAAGTCGACGGCGTCGTGGATGGTGTGGCCCTCGATCTCCAGGTCGAAGATGTCATAGCCCTGGCGGGCGATGACCTGCATGTTGGTCACCAGGTAGAGGATGCCGTAGTTCTGGTAGTGGGTGGCACGGCGGCCGCGGGCCACCTCCAGCGGGAAGGCGCCCTCGTCGGTCATGTCGTGCAGCGCGGAGTAAATGGCGCTGACGCCGAAGCGGAACAGCTCGTCGTCCTCGGTGAGCACGCCGACCATGCTGGCGTAGAGGGCGCGCCGGTAGAAATGGTTGTTGCAGCAGCTGTTGCCCTCCTGCCCGGTAATGGAGGAGTGCCGGTGGGCCAGGCCGTTGAGCCAGCTCTCGACGCGCTCCCGCTCCTCGGCCAACCCCTCCACGTGGGGGCGCACGGTGGCGTAGGCCATGGCGGCGGCGAACAGCATCGATTCGGTGGCGAACCAAGCCTGGGGCTGCATCGGATCGTAGTGGAAGTCGGTGAGCGCCTCGGCCTGGGCCCAGTGGTCCAGGTAGCGCACCAGGCACTCGGCGTAGTAGGCGTCGCCGCTGGCGACGAAGGCACCGGCCAGCTCCGAGACGCTGTCCTCGAAGCGGAACAGCGGCTCGGAGGCCAGCTCCCACTCCTCCGGATTGGGGTAGTAGCCCGGGATCCGGACCCGGGTGGTGATGGGCTCGTACGCCAACTGCTGCTCACAGCTCGGCCCCTGGGAGAGCTGGTCGATCTCCTGCAGCAGGATGGCGTTGTCGGTCCCGTCGAGCAGCGCCATGCGGGAGGCAACGTCGAAGTAGCCGGCATCGGGATCGGTGACGCGATACTCGGAGAGGTCCAGCGCCCGGCGTTCCTTCAGGGTCATGATCTCCTGGGCCGTGGCCAGGCTCGACAGTCCGGCCAGCACGAGAGTCAGCGCCGCGTTGACCAACAAGCCGCACGGACGGGTAAGGGGCATGGCAGTTCCTCGTGATGGTGAAGGTGTCAGGGGGCCGGGGCAAAGATACGGAAGTCGGCGAAATCGGCGTGCTGGTCACGGGGCGAGCGCCAACCCTTGCCGGTGCCGCCGAAGAAGGTGGAGAACATCAGGCCGTCGATGGTCAGCTCGGGCGTGGTGCGATAGACGATGCCACGCTGCTCGAGCACCGGGCGACCATCGATCCACAGCCGTGCCACGCCGTTGGCTTCCCCCGGGTCGTTGAGCAGGAGTTCCTGCTCGACGGTCACCCACTCGCCGCTGGGAAAGGTCCAGGCGCCGCGGCCCACCGAGGTGCCTTCATGGTCGACCACGTACTCGTAGAGTTCGCCCTGGCCGTCCTCGCGCCACATCAGGCGCATGGAGAAGCCGTTCTTGCCGTTGGCGGTTTCGCCGCCGGAGGGCGCCTTGCCGCCGTAGAGACCGGGCAGCTTGCCGCCGCGCACGAAGTCGAAGCCGGACTCGAAGCGCACCCGGTACTGCAGGCAGGCGCTTTCGGCGCCGTGGAGGGCCGCGGGACTGGCGTAGAAACCGGCACCGCCGCCGCGCTTGTCGCTGGGCGAGGAGCTGCCCTCTGGGTAGCGTACGCGCAGTGCCGGCTTGCCGAGGTCCGAAGCCGAGGCGGTGAGCACCTCGACGTTGGTGTCGGTGCCCCAGTGGCGCTTCGTATCGAATCCCTTGCGGATCGCGGCATGCGCTTTTCCGGCATCGCTGGCGGGTTGCCAGGCGGTGACCAGGGGATAGCGCTCGGAACAGGCCGAGACGCTCGGGACGCCGAGCGTTTCGGGGTCGATCTCGTCGGCCGCGAGGGCCCCGGCCGGCGGGGCGGTGCAAAGGGCCACCAGGATGGCGGCGTAACGGTGGCGACGCCCTGCGCCGCGGGTCATATCAACCATTGATGTCATCCTCCTCCATGGCTGCGCGATAGATGCTGTCGCCGAGCTGGATCACGGCACGCATGCCCTGCCAGATCCACTCGGCGGTGGCGCCGAGCAGCGGGGCCTCGGTGAAGCGCACGTCTACGGGCTGCCCGACGCTGTCGGCCGGGAGGTCCTTTTCGGGCACCAGCAGCACGCTGGCCACGTTCTGCTGCTGGCGCACCCAGCGGGGGAAGCCGGCGCGCGGCTGGCGCTCCACATCCAGGGCGACGTTGCGCACCCGTGCGCGAATCGGCTCGGACGCGTTGGGCAGGGCGATGTAGGCTTGCTGGTCGGGCTCGATGCGGCCGATGTCGTCCATGTGCACCAGGGCCTCGACCATGACGTCGTCCTCGCCGGTGCGAATCAGCGTCATGATGCGCTCGCCCTCGTTGATGTAGGTGCCGTCGGAACTGCTCAGCGCCCAGGCCACCAGGCAGTCGCAGGGGCTGTAGATCTCGTTGCTGGCCTGGCGCGCCTCCAGCGCGGTGACGCGGGAGCTCTCGTAGTCGCGGGCCGTCTCGAACTGGTCGATGCGCGCCCGCGCGATCTCGGGCGACACCGACTCGAAGGTGAGGGTGTCGCCGCTGGCCGGCTGGGCCGAGTTGGCCAGGCTCACCTCGCGGCTGCCCGATGCCAGGTGCTCCTGCAGGTTCTCGATCAGGCGGTTGTTGTAGCGCTGGGCGGCGTTGGCCAGGATAAGGTCCGACTCCAGCTCGCTGTCCACGACGCGGGTGAGCGCCTGGTCGCGCTCGACGCGGTCGCCGGCCTGGAGTTCGTGGGCGGCGAGGATGCCGGGGCCGGGGGCGCGGATGTCGATGCGTGGCGCAGTGACGGCAGCGAAGCTCGGCTCGATGAGCATGAAGTTGCGGTAGGCGGTGGCGGCGGACACCAGGGCCAGCACGCCGATCGCCGCGAACAGCGCGATGTAACGGCCGCGTGGCTTGGGCGGGCGTGAGGGCGACTGCGGCACGCTCTGGTGCTGGTGGCGCTTGCGCGGCGTTTGCGGATCCTCTCCGGCCATCAGCCCGTCGATGTCGACGGAGCGGCCACTGAGGCAGCTGCGAATGACCTGGCGCAGCAGCTCGCGGTGCTGCGGTTCGATGTCGGTGATTTCGAAGCCCACCGTGTAGCCCGCCCCGTTGGAGCGCGGCGTGGCGTGCCGGCAGGCGGCACGCAGCGGCACGATCAGCTCCGTGGCCCCGGCCGTCAGCAGCAGCGAGGCCGCCACCGTCTCGTCGGGCCGAAAGGGATGCTGGCTGTACAGGGCAAAGCCCCCGAGCGAGACGTCGGCGCCGGGATAGGGCGCCTGATGGACGTCCAGGCGGACCTGGAAAGGCGGTGTGACGCGGATGTAGCGCCGTTCGTCGCGACGCTCGTGGGCCAGCCGGTTGGCGTGCACCTGGCGTTCGGCATCGCCGCCGCGGGGCTGGAGCGGAGGTTCGTGCCCAGGTGGGGTGCCCAGGGTCGGCTCGTCCTGGCGTTCGGCGTCGCCGCTCCGGGGCTGAGGCGGAGGTTCGCGCCCGGGCGGGGTGCCCAGGGTCGGCTCGTGTCGATTGTGGTCGTTGATGGGTGGAAAGTGATCAGCCATCCGTAGGTTGCTCCTTGCGGTCGGGGGAGACCGCCGCCGTGTCGACGGTGGCGGTCTCGACCCGCAGACGAACGTTGACAAGCGTCAGGGTGTGTTGGTCCAGCGCCAGGCGGCAGGGTGCCTCGGTCGTGCAGGTCGCCCCCTGCGCCGGGCGGCTGCCGGCGGGCCCCTCCAGCCGAGCGGCGAGCGCCGGGCTCATGATCAGGGTGGTGGGGAGGCGGTTGTCGGTACCGCGGATGTCCTGTTGCTCGGGAAGGTCCTTGCCGCTGAGGGTCTCGACCACCCGCTCGCCGAGACGAAACTCGCCGGGGGGCAGCCGGACAGGGGCGCCTTCGGGGGCGTCGGCGAGGCGCAGCGCAAACCAGCGACTGGCGTCGGCCTCCCGGCTGACCGTGGGCTGCTCGCGGGCGATGGTCATGGCCAGTCGATCGGGTGGCATGAGCACGCCGCTCGCGAGGATCAGCGTGAACAGCATCAGACCGTAGGCGAAACCGTGCAGCACCAGGCCCATGCGCCGCTGGCGGCGCACGGCGATCGGGTCGCTGGGCTCGCCGGCGGAGATGCCCTGGCGTGACCATTTCTGGCGGTTGAAGCGGAAGCTCACATGGGTCTTGAGCATGGCACCCCATACCTGGTTGTAGTAGATCAGCGGGATCCACAGCAGGCTGTAGCGCCCGTGCTGCCAGGCCAGGATCAGCGTGGCGATGCCGCGGGTGAAGAGGATCCACAGGGCATAGGCGAAGATGAACGAGGGGCGCACGAACAGCGTCACCAGCACCACCATCGTGGGGCCCACCAGGGTGGTCCACATGGAGAGACGCTGGTCGACCAGGCTCCACCAGGCGAAGATGCCCATGGGGCGCGGCCCGAGGGCAATGGCGCGGTTGCTGGTGCGCAGCATGTTGCCGTACCAGCGGCGCATCAGGTCGGTGGTCGAGGCGAAGAAGCGTTTCCGGTCGGGCAGTTCCTCGAAGCCGCTGACGTAGACGTCGGGCAGGTAGAGCATCCGCCAGCCGTTCTTCAGCAGCCAGTACCAGGTCGACTTGTCGTCGCCGGAGAGGAACTTGAAGCGCCCGAAGCGCCAGTGGCTGACCTGATCGTTCTCCACCAGGTCGATGAAGTCCGGGTGGGTCGCCAGGTCGGCACGGAACACGCTGTAGCGGCCGGTCAGCACCAGCAGGCGCCGCGACAACGACATCGAGCTCATCACCAGGTGGCGCTGGGCATAGCGCAGGTCGTACCACTCGCGGGTGGCATCGCCGCCGGTGACGATGGCGCTGTTGTTGGTGGTCAGGGCGCCCAGCCCCGGCTGGATGTGGAAGAACGGCAGCGAGCGGGCCAGGGTGCCGGGCTCCAGGCGGATGTCGCCATCCATGGAGACCAGCAGGGCGCCGGGCGCCGGCAGGCGGCGCGAGATGGCTCGCAGCACCTCGGCCATCGCCGAGCGCTTGCCGTCACCCTTCTGGAACATGTAGCGCAGCTCCACGTTCTCGGGCCAGCCCTGCTCCTCCATCACGTGGGTGATGATGTCGACATCGGTGCGGTCGGCGATGGCGGCGAAGACCGTCGTCGGCACACCGTAGTCGGCCGCCTCGCGCACCAGGGCGCTGTAGACCTGGAACGTCACCTCCGGCTCGATGCGGAAGGAGGTGCACAGCACGAAGAGTTCCGGCGGACGCCCGGCGTCGCCGGCGGCATCGGCGGCATCGGCGGCGGCGCGCAGCCGCGGGAAGACGCGGCGGTTGTACCAGGTCGACCGCACGGCCTGTACCAGCCACCAGGAGTAGCGCCACACGGCCACCCCGCCGACGGCGAAGAAGAAGCTCTGCGACGCGGGCGAGAGGACCTCGAGGGGCAAGCCGTCGATCACCACCACCAGCAGCGTCAGGCCCAGCACCAGGGTGGTGGCTTCCGCCGCCCAGCTGGCGACCGAGCGGTCTCGGGGAGCGTGCGACATTTACCCCTCCTCAGGCCAGCACCGGCCGTACGGAGTCACCACGGCCGATGGCATAGTAGGCGAGCCCCGCGGCCTTGACGGTCTCGGGCGCAAAGAGGTTGCGGCCGTCGACCACCACCGGCTCGAGCAGGGTCTCGCGCAGCCACGCGAAGTCGAGGGTGCGAAATGCCTTCCACTCGGTGCAGATGACCAGCGCATGGGCACCCTCCAGCGCCTCGTCGCGCCGCTCGGCGAGGACCAGGTCGTCGCGCTCGCCGTAGAGGCGCCGGCACTCCTTCATCGCCTCCGGGTCGTAGGCCTGCACCCGTGCGCCGACCTCCCACAGCGCCTCCATCAGGTCGCGGCTGGGCGCCTCGCGCATGTCGTCGGTGTTGGGCTTGAAGGCGAGCCCCCACACGGCGATGGTCTTGCCGGCCAGCTTGCCGTCGAAGGCCTGGCAGAGCTTGTCGAACAGCTTGCTCTTCTGGCGCGCGTTGATGCGCTCCACGGCGGCGATCATCTCGGCGGGATGGCCCACCGCCTCGGCCGTGTGGGCGAGCGCCTTGACGTCCTTGGGAAAGCAGGAACCGCCATAGCCGCACCCGGGGTAGATGAAGGAGTAGCCGATGCGCGGGTCGCTGCCGATGCCGTGCCGCACCTCCTCGATGTCGGCACCGAGACGCTCGGCGAGGTTGGCGATCTCGTTGATGAAGCTGATCTTGGTGGCCAGCATGGCGTTGGCGGCGTACTTGGTCAGCTCGGCGCTGCGCACGCCCATGAACATCAGCTTGTCGCGCTGGCGGTTGTAGGGGGCGTAGCACTCGTGCATGACGGTCCTGACGCGCTGCGAGTCGGTGCCGATCACGATGCGCGAGCCGCGCGAGAAGTCTTCGATGGCGGCCCCCTCCTTGAGGAATTCGGGGTTGGAGCAGACGTCGAACTCCACCGCCTTGCCGCGCCGGTCGAGCTCAGCGGCAATGGCGCGCTCCACGCGACTGGCCGTGCCCACCGGTACCGTCGACTTGTCGACGATGATCTTGTAGTCGTCCATGTGGCGGCCGATGGTCTCGGCGACGGTGAGCACGTGGCGCAGGTCGGCACTGCCGTCCTCGTCGGCGGGGGTGCCCACGGCAATGAACTGCAGCAAGCCGAAGGCAACGCCCTCGGCGGCGTCGGTGGTGAAGCGCAGTCGACCGTCCGCCTGATTATGATGGATCAGCTCCTCGAGGCCCGGTTCATAGATCGGCACCTCGCCTGCCGTCAGGCGGGCCACCTTGTCGGGGTCCACGTCGACGCAGATGACGTCATGGCCGACGTCGGCCAGACAGGCGCCGGTCACGAGTCCCACATAGCCGGAACCGAAGATGGTGATCTTCATGGTCGTCGTTCCTTGCTGTCGAGGCCATTCCATGGAATCGGCGCCACCGCACCGGCATCTGCCGGTGGAGGATGACGCGGAAAGGCCGGGTTGGATTGGTACGGGTCGTCCGCCAATCCGTCAGCAAGAACCGGGCCAGGTTTGGTGATTAGTTAAGAATCAGTGTTTTGTATCGTGGATGGAGGTGGCGGGGCGGATACCGGCGCGCGCGGAGTGTCGCTTGTCGGCAACAGTTTTTGCGTCGAGTCGATAAACGTCGGCAGATCAGTGGGTTAAGTGTTGCCGATTGGCAACGGTGGGGTGTCGCAGATAAGGTAACTTTTTGATTTTATGAGTGTTTAGGCATCGGGTGAAGCGGTGGCATGCTGGCTCAGCCGGCCTGGCGGCGGCGCGCCTCCATGCGCGCAAGAAAGACCGCCATGATGCGCTCGTAGAGGGCGCGGCCGAGCCGGGCGTCCTCGATGCCGGCATCCACGTTGGGGTTGTCATTCACCTCGATCACCACCACCCGTTCGCCGGCCTGCTTGAGGTCGACGCCATAGAAGCCGGTGCCGATCAACCGCGTGGCCTGAAGCGCTGCCTGCAGCACGGCCGGTGGCACCTCGGACGGGTCATGGGTGGTGAAGCCGCCGCTCTTTATCCGGCCCCCGGAGTGGTCGTAGATCTGCCAGTGGCCGCGGGCCATGTAGTAGCGGCTGGCGAACAGCACCTGACCGTCGAGCACCCCGATCCGCCAGTCGTAATCGGTGGGCAGCCACTCCTGCAGCAGCAGCAGCGCCGAGGACTCGAACAGCCGTGCGGCCTCGCGCTCCAACTGCTCGGCATCGGCGATCTTCACCACCCCGCGCGAGAAGGCGCCGTCGGGCACCTTCAGTACCAGCGGAAAGCTCAGCCCGGCGAGACGCTCGACCAGGCGGCCGCGGTCGCGGCGCTGCAGCAGGCGCCCCTCGGGGGCCGGCACGCCGCGAGCGCGCAGCAGGGCGTGCAGGTAGACCTTGTTGGTGCAGCGCAGGATGTCCTGGGGGGCGTCGATCACCACCAGCCCCTCGTGCTCCGCCTGGCGGGCCATGCGGTAGGTGTGATGGTCCAGGTTGGTCGTCTCGCGGATGAACAGGCCGTCGAACTCGGCCAGTCGCCCGGCATCGCGCTTGGTGATCAGCGACACATCGATGCCCAGCCGCCGCCCGGCCCGGATGAAGGCGCGCAGGGCACCACGGTTGCTGGGCGGCAGGGTCTCACCGGGATCGACGAGGAGGGCCAGGTCGAAGCGGTAGCGCTTGCGCGCCTTGGGAGTTCGCCACACCTTGCGCGAGTGGCGGTTGAGCGCCGTGGCAAAGAGGTCCTGCTCCGGGGGCGTGAGGTCGCGCAGGCGCAGGGGCTTGAGACGTACCAGGCGCCACAGGTCGTGACGCCGCATCAGACGCGCCTCGAGTAGCGGGCAGGGCAGGCGTTCGAAGAGGTGCCGCGCGAGCTTCGCCAACCCCGGTTCGAGGCACTCCCCGAACAGCACTCGCAGGGTCAGGGTGTCGCCGGTCAGTCGTCCCTTGCGTGCCAGCTCGCCGAGCAGCGGGGCGAGGCCGGCCAGCTCGAGGTCGATCAGCGCCTTGCGCGACAGGGCGTTGAGCGTCTCCACCGTGGGCAGCACGCGTTGGCGACGTGCCTGGGCGAGCAGCGACACGTAGTAGCCGCTGCCCAGGTAGCCCAGGTCGCTGCACAGGTTGATGACGTGGGTGGTGCGATCCGCCTCGCCGTTGCCGGCTCGGTGGCGCCGGTCGAGGGCGAGGAAGTCGTCGGCGCTGACCAGGTCTTCGGTGGGGTAGTAGGGACGCCAGTCATCCAGGCGGTCGACGACGATACGCAAGGGGCACATGGGCAGGCTTCCAGCGAGCGGGGTGGCGGCAGTTTCGCTCAGCATGCCCTTGAGGCGAGCAACGAACAAGCTGGAGGGTCGCTGAAAATATTTCATGACCGCGAGCGCTGACAGCCGTGGCGGGGCTGGCGACAATCCGCGACAAACTGCCGGGGAAGTCGACCATGACCGTCACGCTGCGCCAGGGAAGGCCTGAGGACCTGGGCGCCATCGTCCGCCTCGAGGAGGCGGCCTTCGCAGGCGACCGTTTCAGCCGCCGCCAGCTGTGGCACCTGCTCAACCGCGCCCATGCGCTGACCCTGGTGGCCGAGGACGAACACGGCGCGTTGCTCGGCTACGGCCTGCTGCTGTTTCGCCGCGGCAGCAGCCGGGTGCGGCTCTACTCCTTCTGTGTGCACCCCACGGCGCGCGGCGGCGGCATCGGGCGGCGTCTGCTCGAGGCGCTGGAGGCTGTCGCCCGTGAGCGGGGCGGGGAACGCCTGGAACTCGAGGTCCGCGTCGACAACCGCGTTGCCCTGGGGCTCTATCGGCGCGCGGGCTTTCGCCTCCGACGCTGGCTCGACGATTACTACGCGGACGGCTGTGCTGGCTGGCAGATGGAGAAGACGCTCGTCGCGCCCTGCGAGGGCCGAGTCGTGTAGACTGCCGGCATCCCGATCATGACCGTCACTTTCTCTCCACAGCAGGATGCCACCATGCCTTCCTTCGACATCGTTTCCGAGTTCGACAAGCACGAAGCCAGCAACGCCGTGGACCAGGCCAACCGCGAGATCCAGGGGCGCTTCGATTTCCGCGGCGTCACGGCGAGTTTCTCCCTCGACGGCGAGACGGTGGCACTCGAAGCCGAGGCGGATTTCCAGCTCAGGCAGATGCTCGACGTGCTGCGCAACCGGCTCATCGCCCGTGGCATCGATGCGCGCTGCATGGACGTGGCCGAGCCCGAGCTCTCCGGGGTGCGCGCCCGCCAGACGGTGCGGCTCAAGCAGGGGCTCGAGGCGCAGGAGACGAAGGACATCGTCAAGCGCATCAAGGCGAGCAAGCTCAAGGTGCAGGCGCAGATCCAGGGCGACCAGGTGCGCGTGACCGGCAAGAAGCGTGACGACCTGCAGGCCGTCATGGCCCTGCTGCGGGGCGAGGAGGGACCTGACCTTGCTTTGCAGTTCAATAACTTCCGCGACTGATTCGGTCGTGCCGGCAGATGATTTTGATGTGCGTCAAGCGCAGCGCGAACCGGCTTGAAAATGCCTGGAGCGCCACCAATTCTAGGAGTGATGACAGGCAGTGCAGTTGAGTGTTTGCGTCACGCAATCGACCGGAAAGGAGGTGGCGTATGAATCTGCAGAAGTTCTCACCCTGGAACTGGTTCAAGAGCGAGGCGGCCGATGCCCCGGCCGCGGCCCCGCCGGCCGAGACGCAGCCGCGGCGCGGCGAACTCTCCCCCTTGCTGGGCATGCATCAGGAGCTGGATCGCTGGAGGGACAACGTCATGCGCCAGTTCGGCATGCCGTCCTTCGAGAGTCGCTTCGGCGACATGCCGATGCTGCTGCGTCCGCACCTCGACATCGCCGAGCGCGACCAGGAGTACGTGATCACCGTCGAGGTGCCGGGCGTCGAGGAGAAGGACGTCAAGCTGACCCTCGACGATCAGCGCCTGGTCATCGAGGGCGAGAAGCGCCAGGAGAGCACCACCAAGGAGGAGCGCTACCAGCGTGTCGAGCGCGCCTACGGTAGCTTCCGCCGCGTGCTCGACTTGCCGGCGGATGCCAAGGTCGAGGACATCAAGGCCTCGTTCGCCAACGGCGTACTGACGGTGACGGTGCCGCGCAGCGGTGAGGTGAAAGCCGCGCGGCGCGAGATCCCCATCCAGTGAGCCGCTTGCCGACCCGCAGCGAGCCCGCCCACCGGCGGGCTCGCTGCGTACCGAACGGCACCATAGACACAGCCGATTGGCGTGGCTCGAACCCATGCGCTTGAATAGAGGGGAGCGGCGCTGCCACCGGGTGCGTTGAGGTGGCGATCGCCATGCCTTGTCCGCTGGGGAGGAAGCCCATGCCGTCGATTCGTCATGCCGCCTACCTGGGACTTGCCGGGACGAGTTTCGCCCTGGGCGTCATCGGCGCCTTCCTGCCCCTCATGCCCACCACCTGCTTCATGCTGCTGGCCGTGTGGGCCGCGTCGCGCGGCTCGCCGCGCTTCGCGTTGTGGATTCGCGAGCACCCCCGCTTCGGCCCGGCCGTGGTGGCCTGGGAGGGGGAGCGGGCGATTCCCCGCCACGCCAAGCGGCTCGCCGTGCTCGCGCTGGCCGCGTCGATCCTGGTACTGGTCCTGACGGTGAGCCTGACCTGGCTCAAGCTCGCCCTGGTCGGCGGGCTCTTGCTGGTGGGACTGTGGATCGTCACCCGCCCCGAACCGCGCCTGGCCACCGCTCCCGCCCCCCTGACGCGGCGTTGACCTGCGGCGCTTTGAGGTTCGGGCCAGCGCCACCGTACAATGGCCGTCGTTTTCCGACAGGAGCCCGTTCCCGATGTCCGAACCCAAGCCCACCTACCTGAGCGACTATCGACCGCCCGCCTACCGCGTCACCCGCACCGAGCTCTCCTTCGACCTCGATCCGGCCGCCACCCGCGTCAAGGCGCGCCTGCACCTGGAGCGCCATCCCGAGCGCGAGGCGGGGGAGCCGCTCGTCCTCGACGGCGAGCAGCTTGCCCTCAAGGCCATCGCCATCGACGGCCAGGCGCTGGGTGCGGACGAGTACGTCGTGGACGCGCACGGGCTGACGGTGCACCAGGTCCCCGAGCGTTTCCAGCTCGACACCGAGGTGGAGATCGCGCCGCAGGACAATACCGCCCTGGAGGGGCTCTACCAGTCGAACGGCATGTACTGCACTCAGTGCGAGGCCGAGGGCTTCCGCCGCATCACCTTCTATCCGGATCGCCCCGACGTCATGGCGACCTTCTCCACTACCGTGATCGGCGATGTCGAGCGCGAACCGGTGCTGCTCTCCAACGGCAACCCGGTGGAGCGGGGCACCTTGCCGGGCGGTCGCCACTTCGTCACCTGGGAGGACCCCTTTCCCAAGCCTTGCTACCTCTTCGCCCTGGTGGCCGGCGACCTGCAGAAGGTGGAGGATCGCTTCACGACCATGAGCGGACGTGAGGTGACCCTGCAGATCTGGGTCGAGGAGGAGAACCTCGGCAAGACCGACCATGCCATGGCCTCGCTCAAGCGCGCCATGCGCTGGGACGAACAGACCTACGGCCGCGAGTACGATCTCGACCTGTTCATGATCGTGGCGGTCAACGACTTCAACATGGGTGCCATGGAGAACAAGGGGCTCAACCTCTTCAACTCGGCGGCCGTGCTGACTCACCCGCAGACCGCCACCGACGCCGCCTTCCAGCGCGTCGAAGGGATCGTCGCCCACGAGTACTTCCACAACTGGTCGGGCAACCGGGTGACCTGCCGCGACTGGTTCCAGCTCTCCCTGAAGGAGGGCTTCACGGTGTTCCGCGACCAGAGCTTCTCCGCCGATACCAACTCGGCGCCGGTCAAGCGCATCCAGGACGTGGCCTTCTTCCGCACCGCCCAGTTCGCCGAGGATGCCGGGCCCACCGCCCATCCGGTGCGCCCCGATCACTACATCGAGATCTCCAACTTCTACACCCTGACCATCTACGAGAAGGGCGCCGAGATCGTGCGCATGCTGCGCAACCTGGTGGGACCGGAGGCCTTCCGCCGCGGCGCCGACCGCTACTTTTCCCGCTTCGACGGCCAGGCGGTGACCATCGAGGACTTCGTGGCCTGCATGGCCGAGGCCTCGGGGCAGGATCTCTCCCAGTTCCTGCGCTGGTACTCCCAGGCCGGCACGCCGGAGATCGACGCCCAGGGCGAGTACGACTATGCCGAGTGCGAATACCGCCTCACCCTGCGCCAGCGCACCCCGGCGACTCCCGACCAGCCGGAGAAGCTGCCGCTGCACATCCCGATCCGTATGGGGCTGGTGGGTACCAAGTCCGGCGAGGACCTGGCCCTCACCCTGGACGGCGAGCGCCTGGGCCGCGACGCGGTGATCCACCTGCGCGAGGAGGAACAGACCTTCGTCTTCACCGATGTCGCCGAGGCCCCGGTACCGTCGCTGGCGCGCGGCTTCTCGGCGCCGATCAAGCTGCGCTTCCCCTACGGCCGCGAGGACCTCGCCTTCCTGCTTGCCAACGACTCCGACGGCTTCAACCGCTGGGATGCCGGTCAGCGCCTGGCGCTGCTGGCGCTGGACGACCTCATCGCCGCCCACCGCAACGGCGTCGAGAAGGTGATGGACCCGCGCGTCGTCGAGGCCTTCCGTAGCCTGCTGGCACAGGCCGACTCAACCGACGACAAGGCCGTGCTCGCCGAGATGCTGAGCCTGCCGAGCGAAGCCTACATCGCCGAGCAGCAGCCGCTGGTGGACGTGGACGCCATCCACGCGGCGCGCACCTTCGTCGAGCAGTCGCTGGCACTCGCGCTGCGCGACGACTTCCTGCGCGTCTTCGAAGCCAACCGCTCTGATGCCCCCTACGCGCCGGAGCCCGAGCAAATCGCCGCGCGCAGCCTCAAGAACGTGGCGCTCTCCTACCTGATGGCCATCGAGGACGAGGCGGGCATCGAACACGCGCGCCGGCAGTTCGCGGCCGACCACAACATGACCGACGTGCGCCATGCGCTGACGCTGCTCACCCACAGCTCGCGCGACGACCTGGCCGACCCGGCGCTGCGCGCCTTCGGCGAGAAGTGGGCCCACGACCCGCTGGTGATGGACCAGTGGTTCAGCATCCAGGTCACCCGGCCGCAGTCGGACGCCCTGGAGCGGGTGCGCTTCCTGATGAAGCATCCGGCGTTCTCGCTCAAGAACCCCAACAAGGTGCGCGCCCTGATCGGCGCCTTCGCCGGCCAGAACCGCGTCAACTTCCACCGCGCCGACGGTCAGGGCTATCAGCTGCTCGCCGACGTGGTGATCGAGCTCAACCGCCTCAACCCGGAGATCGCCGCGCGCATCATCACCCCGTTGACGCGCTGGCAGCGCTTCGACGAGGGGCGCCAGGCGCTGATGAAGGCCGAGCTCGAGCGCATCCGCGCCGAGGAGCTCTCGCCCAACGTCTACGAAGTGGTGGAGAAAGCCCTGGCTTAATATGCAACGCGGTTTGGGCAGCGCTACGCGCTGCTTCGTCGAAGCGTCGAGTCGGCGCTGAAGCGCCCTCCCACTTTGTCGTTTCCGCCTTGGCAGGAAATGCAGTGTGGGAGGCCGGCTCCGCCGGGCGAAGGGAGCCGCAGGCTCCCCTGTTCTTGCCGGGCACTTGCGGAGCCTTCGCGCGCTGAAGCGCCATACATGGGCACGCCTTGACGTTGGGCAGGAGTTCCACTGGCGAGCGCCCGCCCAATCAGGTGATCAGCCAGCTCAATATCATCACCCCCAGCGCGCCCCAGATGACGGTGGCGATCAGGCGCCGGCGCAGCAGGGCGCGCAGGGCGAGGTAGAGCAGCCACAGCCCGACGACCAGCACCAGCAGGCTGACCAGGGAGGGGGCGATGCCGAGCGATTCGGTGAGGCCGTCCAGGAAGCCGCGGGCGGCGTCGCCGACGTGGTCGTGGAGGCGGCTGAGCAGGTCGACCACGAAGCGGATCAGGTCGCCGAGAAAGCCGCCGAGCCAGGTAAAGAAATCGTGCATGGTGAGAGGGCCTGGGATGGGTCGTATGGATCGGTCGAGTGCCGGGGCATCATGCGGAGAAAACCCGCAAGGGGCAAAGCGATCGGCGGGCCAGCCAGACTGCCATGGGGGCGGCTAGCCCAGCTGCTGGGATACCGAGGCGATCCCGGCTTCTTCCGCCGCGCTGTCGGCGAGTGCGCGGCCGGCTTCGTCGTAGACATGGAAGACGGCGTGCGCCCCCAGCTCGCGGATGGGCTCGATCTCCTCGGGGAATTCGACCACGGCGCTGATGCGTCCCTGAAAGCGCCGTGAGCGCAGCTGCTTCAGGGCGAAGAGGTTGCCCGCATGGTGGGGCATGGCCAGTACCACCATGTGCACGTTGGGCGACATCAGCAGCTTGTCCCAGAAGTCGGAGTCCACGGCGTCCCCTTCCCGGACATTGAAGCCGCGTTGGCGCAGCGTCGCGACGCTCTGGGGATTGCTGTCGATGCCCAGCACGCGCAGCCCATACTCCTTGTGCAGTCGCCGGTAGACGCTGCGGCCGATGCGTCCCATGCCGAGCACCACGGCCTCGGCATCCCCGACCTCGATGGGGCGGTCGCTGGGGGCGAGCCGGGAGGGGTCGCGCGCCGGCAGGAGCGGTTCGAGACGCCGATAGATCCCTTCGCTGACGCTGTTGAGCATGGCCGAGCCCGCGAAGCTCACGGCCACGGCCAGCGACAGCACCACCAGCCACTCGTCGCTCAGCCAGCCGCTGGCCACGGCAATGGCTCCGACGATCAGCCCGAACTCCGAATAGTTGGAGAGGCTCAGGGTGGCCAGCAGCGCGGTGCGGTTGCGCATCGGGAAGCGCATGAATACCAGTTGGTAGAGCAGGCTCTTCAGGGGCAGGATCGTGACCAGCAGCAGCGCAATGGCCAGGTGATGCCAGGTCGGCATGGCAGTGAGCCCGATGCTGAGGAAGAAGCCCACCAGCAGCAGCTCCTTGAGGTTGAACATGGCGCGTGCCAGGGCCTGGGCAGCCGGGTGCGGGGCGAGCAGCAGGCCGATGATCAGCGAGCCTAGGTCCCCCTTGATGCCGACGCTCTCGAACAGGGCGTAGCCGAGCACCAGCGCCAGCAGCATGCCGAACAGCATCTGCATCTCGCCGTGGCCGAGAGTGTCGAGCAGGCGACGCAGCAGCGGGGCCACCGGGATCAGCAGCAGCAGCAGCACGGCCCAGGGGCTTGGCAGCTCCCCGCCCGAGGCGGTGATGAATATCACGGCGAAGATGTCCTGCATGATCAGCACGCCGATGGCGAGTCGGCCGTAGGCGGTCTGGGTCTCGCTGCGTTTCTCCAGCACCTTGACCACGAAGACGGTACTGGAGAACGAGAGCGCAAAGCCCAGCATGGCCAGTACCTGCCACCCGGCATCGCTCAGCAGCCCCAGCCCCAGCGCCTTGAGCAGGCCCAGCAACGCGACCATCAGGGTCGTCGAGCCCAGCATGTGCAGTGTGGCACCGCCCCAGACGTCGCGGCGCAGCAGGGTGCGCACGTCGAGCTTGAGGCCGATCATGAACAGCAGCAGGGTGACGCCGACGCTGGAGAGGGTATCGAGCAGTGGCGTGCGATCGTAGCCCAGGGCGTTTAGGGCGAAACCGGCAGCCAGAAAGCCCACCAGGGGGGGCAGGCGGACCGCCGAGGCGATGAAGCCTCCGATGAAGGCGGCAACGAGAAAGGCCGGTTCGATCATTGACACTCCCTGTTCCGAAACCCGCGAAGTAGGCACACAGTGTAATGAAGACGTGGAGGGAATGGCACGCCCTTGATGCCATCGCCGGGCCACTCGCGGGCCGGGCGGGAACGCCGGGGAAGCGCTCCCTGTCGCAAGTAAGGTAAGGGAGAAGCTGTAAAGCATGAGCGGGGTGCGGCAAGATGGCAGTTCCCCCTGACCGACACGGAGGCACTGCCATGCTGACTCCCTTCCATCTGGCCGTGCAGGTGCGTGACCTGGACGAGGCGCGGCGCTTCTACGGCGAACTGCTCGGTTGCCCCGAGGGGCGCGCCAGCGATACCTGGGTCGATTTCAACCTCTATGGCCACCAGTTCGTTTGCCATCTGAACCCGGCGCTGGGTGATCAGGGGGGCGAGACCCACCGCAATCCCGTGGATGGCCACGGCGTGCCGGTTCCCCATTTCGGGGTGGTGCTGGAGATGGCCGACTGGGAAGCGCTGGTCGATCGCCTCACCGAGGCCGGGGTGCGTTTCGAGATCGAGCCCTACATCCGCTTCAAGGGCGAACCCGGCGAGCAGGCCACCATGTTCTTTCGCGACCCCAGTGGTAACGCCATTGAATTCAAGGCATTCCGTGACATTGCCGGGCAACTGTTCGCGACCTGATCCGGGCGCCCTGCCTTGCGAGGGGGCTTGGGCTCTGCTGCAATAAGGCCCCCTAATTCAGGAGACAGCCAATGGTGAAGACACCCTGGAAGCCTGCCGCCGTGGCGCTGGTGTTGGCGCTCGGTCTGGCCGGCTGCGGTGACGACGGCGACGACGCCGGTGCCGAGGCGCCCGAACCGGCCGATACGCCCGCCGTCGAGACGGGCGAGCCGACCACGCCCGAAGCCGGAAGCGACACGGAGGAGGCGGCGGCAGGCGGCGAGGCGGCTGCCGAGACTGACCCCGCCCAGGCCGAGCCTGCCGAAGCCGAGCCCGATCAGCCGGCAGGTGAGACTCCCGCCACGCGCGAGGAGGCGACCCCGGCCCCGGAGGAGTCGGGCGACGCCGATGCCGAGACGCTGGAAGAGTCGCCCAGCGAGACCCTGGAAGAGGAGGACGCCCTGCCGGGCGAGCCGACCAGCTCCGACGTCGAGGCCATCATCGAGGAGACCGAACGCCGCTTCGAAGAAGCGCAGCGCGAGATCGACGAGCAGTTCGAGGAAGCCGAGCGCGAATCGCCCGTCAGCGAATCGCAGGACGAGTCCCTGGAGTTCGATACCGAGCTCGAGCCCATGGGGGAGGGCGACGACGAGCCGGGTTCTGCCATAGACGAGGAGGCTGCCCGGGCCGGCGAGCCTACCAGCCGCGATATCGAGGCCATCATCGAGGAGCAGGAGCGGCGCTTCGAGGAGGCGCAGCGCGAGCTCGACGAGCAGTTCGAGGAGGCCGAGCGGCGCGACCCCACGACCGAGCGCGAGGAGCTGGAGGTGCCGGCGCCGTCGGAGGGTGACTGAGAGCGACCCGACACGAAAAAGGCCCACCGTGCGGTGGGCCTTTCGTCCGGGGCTATCGGCGCATCAGCGCCGATGCGGGATCAGCTGAGGCAGGCCCTCAGTTGGTCACCCGGATATTGGAGGCCTGAAGGCCTTTCTTGCCCTGGGTGACGTCGAAGGTGACCTTTTGACCGTCCTGCAGGGACTTGAAGCCTTCAGCCTGAATCTCGGAGAAGTGGGCGAACAGATCGTCACCGCCGTCGTCCGGAGAGATGAAGCCGTAGCCCTTGGTGTCGTTGAACCACTTGACAGTGCCAGTTGCCATTGTCGATTTCCTTGCAAACTGATTGATCGTGCTGGGCACACGGCGGTGCCGGGCCCGAAGTGCGTGGGCAAGACAAGAAGAGTGCGCTTCGGGTGTATCGACAAATCGAAATACAACAGACGACTTTCTACTTGCTGTCCAACGCAGCGGATGATGCATCAGGGCCGATAGAGCGTCAAGCAGCGCGCCCGTTCCGCCCTGATCCCCGCCAATCCCAATGTAGAGTGAAAATCCGGGGGCGTCCAGCGAAACGCGAGACGGTCACTTTCTACCGCCTCGCGCAAGCCGTCGACAGTCAGGCCGGTGTCGCCTCGACGAACGGCAAGGCGCGGCGCGCGGCCTCGAGGGCGGCGGTATCGCTCGACGTGGAGGGCGCTTTCTGGCCGGGGGCGAGACGAAACCGGGCCACGGCCTCGTCGAGACGCTCCACTTCCTGCTCGAGCTGGCCGGCGGCCTGGCTCGCCTGTTGCACGAGGGCGGCATTCTGCTGGGTGGTGCGGTCCATCTCGCTCACGGCGGCATTGGTCTCGCCGATGCCGCTGCGCTGCTCCTGGCTGGCCAAGGCGATCTCTTCCATCAGCGCATTGACCTGGTGCACGGCCTCGAGGAGCGCCGCCATGGTGCTGCCGGCGGCGTCGGCCTGGTCGGTGCCTGCCGAGACCTGTGCCACCGTGGTCTCGATGAGCCGGCGGATCTGGGCCGCGGCCTCGGCGCTGCGCGAGGCCAGCGTGCGTACCTCGCTTGCCACCACGGCGAAGCCCTTGCCGTGCTCGCCGGCTCGGGCAGCCTCCACCGAGGCGTTGAGGGCGAGGATGTTGGTCTGGAAGGCGATGGCATCGATCAGCGAGATGATCTCGGTGACCTGACGGGAGCTCTGGTGGATCTCGTGCATGCGGCTCACCACCTGGGAAACCACCTCGCTGCCCTGCTCGGTGCGGCGGGCAGCCTCGCGGGTGAGCCGGTTCGCTTCATCGGCGCTGTCGTTGCTGCGGGCCATGGTGGCGGTCATCTGCGCCATGCTCGAGGCGGTCTGCGACAGGGCCGCCGACTGGCGCTCGGTGCGCGCCGCCAGGTCACGATTGCCGTCGGCGATGTCACGGGTGCTGGCAAGGATCACCTGGCTGCTGTCACGCACGGTGGCCACCGTGGCCGAGAGCCCCTGCTGCATCTCCCGCAGGGACTGAAGCAGTCGACCGATCTCATTGTTACCGCGGGTTTCGATGGGGGCCGAGAGATCGCCCTTGGCCATGCGCTGGAAGTGTTCGATGACGCCTTCCAAGGGGCGAATCAGGTTGGCCCCCACGCCCCAGTAGACGATGGCCACGACGCCCAGAGCGCCGAGGAAGATCGCCACGATGGCGATACGCGTGACGTCCACGACCCGGGTGAAGCCGTCGGCACGGGCGCTGCCCTCCGCCTCGACGGTGTGAAAGAAACCGATGGCGGCCTGGTAGAAGGCGCCATAGGCATCGTGGGCATCGTCGCGCAGCGCCCGGTAGCGCGCCGTGTTGCCCTCGGCGAGGGCCTCCGCCTGGGGCAGCAGGCGCTGCGTGAGCAGCGCCTCGAAGCGTTCGTCGATCGGCTGGATCAGCGTCTCGTGGGAGGGCTCGGCGGGCAGTGACAGGAAATCGTCGAAGGCGTCCCGGGCCCGCTGAAGGCTCGCCTGGATCGCCTGGGCGCGCTCGCGGCGTCGGACGTTGCTGAGGCCGGCGTCGGACTCGATCAGGGTTTCGTAGAGCCGCGCGGCTTCCAGACGGGCAGCCTGCAGCATGGAGTTGGTGCGGTTGAGTGCGGCCTGCTGGCCGACGTTGATGCGACTGAAGGCGTCGAAGTGGCGTTGACTGTGCTGTACCGCATACAGGCCCAGCGCGCTCAGCCCCAGCAGCATCGCCAGGAAGGCGACGAGTACCAGGGTCCAGCTCATTCTCACCGACAGGTTGTTCAGCCTGCGCATGGGATCCTCCCACTGTTGTTGTCGTTGGCGAGGAGATCATCGCAGGCGCGCCATTTAGTGTCCAATATCGTATACAAAATATGGATACAGGGGCGGGGCAGTGACGCGGGCTCTGGTGTGGGAGAGGCGCTGCAGTAGAATCCAAGGACATCGCTCGCGAGAGCACCGACTGACGGAGAGAGCCTCATGCTGCTGGATGCCCAGTTCTGGCCGTTTCTGATCGCCATCACCCTGCTGACGCTGAGCCCGGGGGTGGATACCCTGCTGGTAATCCGCAACACCGCTCGTGGCGGCCTGCGCGACGGCGTGCTGACCAGCCTGGCCATCTGTTCCGGGCTCTTCGTGCACGCCACCATCTCGGCGCTGGGCATTTCGCTGATCCTGCTGCAGTCGGCCTGGGCGTTCGGGGTGCTCAAGCTGGCCGGGGCGGGCTACCTGGTGTGGCTGGGCCTGGCCAGCCTGCTGGCGGCGCGCCGTGGGCAGGGGCTGCCGGTGGTGGCGGTGGCGGGGTGCCGTGAGCGCCTGCCAGCGTGGCGGCCGCTGCGCGAGGGGCTGCTCTCCAACGTGCTCAACCCCAAGACGGTGGTCTTCTACATGGCGTTCCTGCCGCAGTTCATCGCGCCCGGCGACCCGGCGCTCGCCAAGTCGCTGTTGCTGGCCGGCGTGCACTTCGTGATCGCCAACCTCTGGCAGATCGCCATCGCTGTGATGGTGGGCAGCGTCGGGCGGCTGCTGGCAAGCCGCACCTTCACCCGCTGGCTGAACGGGCTCACCGGCGGGGTGCTGATCGCCTTCGGGGTCAGGCTGGCGCTGGAACGCCAGCCCGCCTGACCCGGCCTCGCCGGGAGCCGCCCGGGCTGCG
Source organism: Billgrantia azerbaijanica (assembly GCA_004551485.1). Classification (GTDB taxonomy): domain Bacteria; phylum Pseudomonadota; class Gammaproteobacteria; order Pseudomonadales; family Halomonadaceae; genus Halomonas; species Halomonas azerbaijanica. The sequence goes on from SBLD01000012.1 coordinate 88,758, forward strand.
CCCGGAGCGTTAAGCCGTCAGCTTGACGCTTGAAGAAAAAGCCCCCCGCAGCAGTGCTGCGGGGGGCTATGGGGTGCGGCAAGCTTATGCCGCTTCCCGCTCAGTGGCGGGCCAGCAGCGAGCCGTCATAGCGCACGTTCTTCTCGGCGGCGGTGAGCAGCGAGACGGCCTCGCTGTCGTCGCCGTTGGCCAGGCTCTCGAAGATCACCCGGTAGGTGAGCACGGCCTGGACGTAGTCGCGGGTCTCGCGGAAGGGGATGCTTTCGACGAAGAGGTCGAAGGATTCCGGGGCGTCGCGCAGCCAGCGGTCGACGCGGCCGGGGCCGGCGTTGTAGGCCGCGGCGGCCGCCAGGCGGTTGCCACGGTAGCGCTCGAGCAGGTTGCTCAGGTAGGTGCTGCCCAGGCGGATATTGAGGGCCGGGTCGAGCACGCCATAGGGGCCCGGGTCGCCCAGCCCGAGGCGCTGGCCGACGAGGCGCGCGGTGCCCGGCATCAGCTGCATCAGCCCGCGCGCGCCGGCAGGCGAGAGGGCTTCGGGGTTGTAGGCGCTCTCGCGGCGGGCGACGCCCATCAGCAGGTAGGGGTCCACCTGCGTTTCACGGCCCCAGCGCAGGAAGTGCTCGCGGTAGGCCTCGGGGAAGCGCCACTCCAGGGCGTCCCACAGTTGCCCGGCGATGGTGGTCTGCACCAGCTTGGCGTGCCAGCCGCGGCGTGCGGCATAGTCGGCCAGCGCCCGGGCGTCCTGCGGTTCTGCGCGGGCCACGGCCGCGTACCACTCGCTGGCGGCGAGCCCCGGCTCGTCGATGCGCAGCAGCGCCTCGGTACGCTGCACGGCCGGCCAGGCGGCCACCCGCTCGCGGTCGGCGTCGGTCACGGCGTTGGGCTCCTGGTTGAGCGCATAGGGCTGGCCCAGGCGGTCGGCGGCGGCGAAGCCGAAGAAGTTGCGCTCGCTGGCCGCTGCGGCGTAGGCCTCGCGGGCCGTGGTTGGGTCGCCGAGTTGCTCCAGGGCGCGGCCCAGCCAGTACTGCCAGCGCGCCTCCCGGCGGGGCTCGTCGGGCATGCGATGCACCCAGTCGATCACCCCCTGCCAGTCGCGCTCGGCCAGCGCCGTGCGCACGCGCAGCTCGAGCAGCTCCGGCTCGGCCAGGCGCGCCACCACCTCGTCGCGCCACGCGGTGTGGGCGTCGATGTCGCGCACCAGCAGGTAGAAGGCGAGGTCGCGCTCGATGGCGTCGTGCACCGTCGGGGCGAGGTCGAGGTGCGTGGCGATCTTGCGCCACGCTTCCAGCGCGGCCTCGGTATCGGCGCGGGTGAAGCCGTGCATGGCGGCGGCGAACAGGGCGTCGCTGCCGCGGCAGTCGGGGCCGATGCAGCGCGGTACCGCGGTGATGGCGGCAAAGTCCTGCTGCAGGCGCGCCAGGGTATCGCGTGCCGCTTGCCAGCGACTGCCCAGCAGGCGCCCGAGGTAACGGACCATGCCCGCTTCCCCCTGCTGCCAGGCCAGCATCTGGCGCTCCCAGATCTCCTGCTCGCCAATCTCGCCGCGTTCGCGCAGGGCATCGAAGAGGGGATCGCAGGCGTCCGGCTGGGAGCGTCCCACGCGCCACAGCGCGCGACCGCCCTTGGCGGCGGTCTCGGGGGCCGTGTCGAGCAGCGCCGTGTAGTAGTAGCACTGGCGATGCGTGCCCTGCGGCTCGCCGTCGGCGACGCGGCGCAGCTGTCGGTGGCGGCCCGCGGCGCCGTAGCGGGCGATGGCCTGGCCGCGCAGCCACTCGGCCAGCGGCGAGTCGGCGTGGCGCTCGATGAAGTCGAGCACCGCTTCGGGGGCCAGGTTGGGCAGGCGCTCACGCAGGCGGTGGTACTCGATGTAGCCGGCCAGGGGATGGCCGTTGATCTCTGCCATGTCGATCTTCTCCCACTGCTGCGCGCGGGCGGCGTCCAGGGCCTGGCGCAGGGTGGCGTCGCCGGGCCCTTCAGGGGCGTTGGCGAGGGCGGCCGTTGTCGAGAAGAGACTGAAGGCGACCGCGGTGGACCAGGCGGCGATGCGGCGTAGCAGGGGAGAGTGGCGCATGATGTCGGCCTCCGGCGGGCGGTTCTTGTGGCCTCTGTATCCTCGCCCATGATGGCGATCTTGAGTAGGGGCGAGCGACGACTTCTTTGGCATATTAGCGTCTTCCGTTGATAGCGAGCGCTTGCCCGCTTGCCTTGCGCAGTCGCGGTCGCTAGGCTTCGGGGGTGACGGTCAAACGATTGTTTTATCCGATGGGGAGGCAGGGTGAACCAGCGAGAGCCAGCCGAAGCGAATGCCGCGGTCAGTGCCGAGGCGTGGCAACGGGCGCTGACGCGCTTCGTGACCGTGATTCCCCACACCCGGGGACTGGGGCTGGAGGTGGTGGCGGTCGACCCGCCGGAGGTGCTCCTGCGCCTGCCCTGGCACGATGACCTGCTGGGCGACGCGGCGCGCGGCCTGGTGCATGGCGGCGTGCTGACCATGCTGCTCGACACCGCCTGCGGTTCGTCGGTGCTCTGTGCATTGCCGTCCCCGGAGGTGTGCCCGACCCTCGACCTGCGCGTCGACCACTACCGGCCCGCCGTGGCCGGCCAGCCGCTCTGGGTGCGGGCCCGGGCGCTGCGTGTCACGGCCTCCATGGTGTTCACCGAGGGCACGCTGTGGCAGGCGTCGGCCGAGCGGCCGGTGGCCCGCGGCATCGGCAACTTCGTGCGCCTCGGCGCGCGCAACACGCCGCCGGGGTTCGCCCGGGCGCTCTTCGCCGAGGAGGACGACCATGCTTGAGGGCTTCCACGACGTGGCCTGGCTGGCCAGGACCCGCGCCGAGGGCGATGTCGCCGCCTGGCTGGCGCTGATCCCCTATGCGCGGCGCATCGGCGTCGGCGCCGCGCCCGATCCGCAGGGAGAAGGGCTGATCTTCCGGCTCGCGCCGGAAGAGGGGAACGTCGGCAACGTGTTGCTGCCAGCCCTGCATGGCGGCGTGGTGGCGGCCTTCATGGAGACCGCCGCCACCCTCGACCTGATGCTTGCCGCCCGTGAGCCGCGCCTGCCGCGCATCGTCGACTTCGCCATCGACTACCTGCGCACGGCCCGCGTCGCGCCGACCTACGCGCGCTGCGCGCTCTTGCGCGAGGGCCGGCGCCTGGCCAACGTCCACGTATCGGCCTGGCAGGCCAGCGAGGCCGAGCCGGTGGCCACGGCCCGGCTGCACTTCGTGCTGGCCACCCTCGAAGGCGATGCTTGAAATCGCCGGAGGGACCCCCATATCGCTTGGCAGTTCATTGACGGGCGGCGCCATCGGGGCGTCGCCGCTGGTTCAAGCCATGAGGTGAAAAGGTCCATGTCCACTGCCACCCGCGAGGAAACCCTCGGCTTCCAGACCGAGGTCAAGCAACTGCTGCACCTGATGATCCACTCCCTGTACTCCAACCGGGAGATCTTCCTGCGCGAGCTGATTTCCAACGGCGCCGATGCCTGCGACAAGCTGCGCTATGCCGCGCTGGACAACGATGCGCTCTACGAGGGTGACAGCGAGCTGCGCATCGAGATCGAGCACGACGGCGAGGCCGGCACCGTGACCGTGCGCGACAACGGTATCGGCATGAGCCGCGACGAGGTGATCGAGAACCTCGGCACCATCGCGCGCAGCGGTACCGCCGAGTTCCTCAAGCAGCTCACCGGCGAGCAGCAGAAGGATGCCCGGCTGATCGGCCAGTTCGGCGTGGGCTTCTACTCGAGCTTCATCGTCGCCGATGAGGTCACGGTGCGCACCCGCAAGGCCGGCACTCCCGCCGAGGAGGGCGTCGAGTGGCACTCCCGGGGCGAGGGCGAGTTCACCGTCGCCGACATCGAGTGCGAGCGCCACGGTACCGAGATCGTCCTGCACCTCAAGCCGGACGCCAAGGAGTTCGCCGACGACTTCCGCCTGCAGAACCTGGTGCGCAAGTACTCCGACCACATCGAGGTGCCGGTGCGCATGCCCAGGGTCGAGACGGCCAAGGACGAGGACGGCAACGACATCGAAGGCAGCGAGACGACCACCTGGGAGACCGTCAACGAGGCCACGGCGCTGTGGGTGCGGCCCAAGAGCGAGATCACCGATGACGAGTACCAGGCGTTCTACAAGCACGTCGCCCATGACTTCTCGGACCCACTCACCTGGAGCCACAACAAGGTGGAAGGCAAGCTCGAGTACACGAGCCTGCTCTACGTGCCCGGGCGTGCGCCGTTCGATCTCTACGAGCGCGACGGGGCGCGCGGCGTGAAGCTCTACGTGCAGCGCGTCTTCATCATGGACGACGCCGAGCAGTTCCTGCCGCTCTATCTGCGCTTCATCAAGGGCGTGCTCGACACTCGCGAGCTCTCGCTCAACGTCTCCCGCGAGCTGCTGCAGCAGGATCCCAAGGTCGAGAAGATCAAGAGCGCGCTTACCAAGCGGGCGCTGGACATGCTGAAAAAGCTGGCCAAGGACAAGGAGGCCTACCAGACCTTCTGGAACATCTTCGGCAGCGTGCTCAAGGAAGGACCGGCGGAGGATTTCGCCAACCGCGAGAAGATCGCCGGCCTGCTGCGCTTCTCCACCACCCACACCGACAGCGCCACCCAGGACCAGTCGCTGGCCGACTACGTCGAGCGCATGAAGGAGGGGCAGCAGAAGATCTACTACATCGTCGCCGACGGCTTCAACGCGGCCAAGTCGAGCCCGCACCTGGAGATCTTCCGCAAGAAGGGCATCGAGGTGCTGCTGCTGCACGACCGCATCGACGAGTGGCTGATGAGTCACCTCCACGAGTTCGACGGCAAGGCGTTCGTCGACGTGGCCAAGGGCGACCTGGACCTCGGCGAGATCGAGGGCGAGGAGGAGAAGAAGGCCCAGGAGGAGACCGCCAAGGCCAAGGAAGACCTCGTCAAGCGCGCCAAGGAGGCGCTCGGCGATGCCGTGCAGGAGGTCAAGATCACCCATCGCCTGACCGACTCGCCCGCCTGCGTGGTGCTGCCGGAGCACGAGATGGGCTACCAGATGCGTCGCATCATGGAGGCCGCCGGCCAGAAACTGCCCGAGGTGAAGCCGATCCTCGAACTCAATCCCGGGCATGACCTGGTGGCACGCCTCGAGGCGGCCGAGGGCGAGGGCTTCAGCGATCTGGCCCATGTGCTGCTCGACCAGGCGATCATCGCCGAGGGCGGCCAGCTCGACGACCCGGCTGCTTACGTCAAGCGGCTCAACGCCCTGCTGACCGCCTGAACCATGCCGATTCGGGCGTCGCGACGTCGGCGCTCAATCCCCCTGCGGCCGCCTTCGGGCGGCCGTCACGCATCCGGAATCTGTCCTTGTCGTTAACGTCAACGCACCCGCTTCTCCCGAATTTTCAGCCGGATAGTGCTACCTTCGGGGGCCGTTGTCGATACGTTTGGCGGTTGTGCAATGCGGTATCGTCAGGTATGAATACCCGGATTAACCTATGCAAGATTTCAATAACCATAAGGGAGATCCAACGTGAAGATTGGTGCACCCAAGGAGCTCGCCAAAGGAGAGGCGCGCGTCGCGCTGACCCCTGACAGCGCGCAGTTCATCCAGAAGCTAGGACACGACTGCCTGATCGAATCGGGGGCCGGTGTCGCCGCCGGGTTCGACGACGACGCCTACCGCCAGGCCGGCGTCAGCGTGGTCGACGGCGCGGAGGCGCTGTGGTCCGAGGCCGAGGTGGTGATCAAGGTTCGTGAGCCCAGCGAAGCGGAGGTCGAGCGCCTGCGCGAGGGACAGACCCTGATCAGCTTCTTCTGGCCGGCCCAGAACGAGGCGCTGCTCGAGCAGTGCCGGGCCAAGGGCGCGACCGTGGTCGCCATGGACATGGTGCCGCGCATCTCGCGGGCCCAGAAGATGGACGCCCTGTCGTCCATGGCCAATATCGCCGGCTATCGCGCGGTGATCGAGGCAGGCAACAACTTCGGCCGCTTCTTTACCGGCCAGGTGACCGCCGCCGGCAAGGTGCCGCCGGCCAAGGTGCTGGTGGTCGGCGCCGGCGTGGCGGGGCTCGCCGCCATCGGTACCGCGACCAGCCTGGGCGCCGTGGTGCGCGCCTTCGACGTGCGCCCCGAGGTGGCCGAGCAGATCGAGTCCATGGGCGCCGAGTTCCTGTTCCTGGACTTCGATGAAGCCGAGGACGGCTCGGAGAGCGGCGGCTACGCCAAGCCCTCCAGCCCCGAGTTCCGCGAGAAGCAGCTGGCGCTGTTCCGCGAACAGGCCCCGGATGTCGACATCGTCATTACCACGGCGCTGATTCCCGGCCGGCCGGCGCCCAAGCTGTGGCTCGAGGACATGGTCAAGGCGATGAAGCCCGGCTCGGTGATCGTCGACCTGGCCGCCGAGAAAGGCGGCAACTGCGATCTGACCGTGCCGGATGAGCGCGTGGTGACCGACAATGGTGTGGTGGTGGTGGGCTACACCGACTTCCCCTCGCGGATGGCCACCCAGTCCTCGCTGCTCTACGCCACCAACGTCCGCCACATGCTCACCGACATGACGCCGGAGAAGGATGGCCGGATCGTCCACGACATGGAGGACGACGTCATCCGCGGTGCCACGGTGACTCACGCCGGCGAGATCACCTTCCCCCCGCCGCCGCCCAAGGTGAAGGCGATCGCCGCCGCCAAGCCCAAGCCCAAGGAGAAGGAGCCGACGCCGGAGGAGAAGAAGGCCGCCGAGCACGCCGCCTTCAAGGAGCAGACCAAGCGTCAGGTGACGATGCTCGGCGTCGGCGGTGCGCTGATGCTGTTGCTCGGCCAGGTGGCCCCGACGTCGTTCATGCAGCACTTCATCGTCTTCGCGCTGGCCTGCTTCGTCGGCTTCCAGGTGATCTGGAACGTCAGCCACTCGCTGCACACGCCGCTGATGGCGGTGACCAATGCCATCTCCAGCATCGTCATTCTCGGGGCGATCCTGCAGATCGGATCGGGCAGTGTCCTGGTGGCGCTGCTGGCGGCGATCTCGGTGCTGATCGCCTCCATTAATATCGTCGGCGGCTTCCAGGTGACGCGCCGGATGCTCGCCATGTTCCAGAAATCGTAAGCGGCGGAGACACGACATGTTGGGTCAAGGATTCGTATCTGCCGCGGCGATCGCGGCGAGTGTACTGTTCATCCTCTCTCTGGGGGGGTTGAGCAATCAGGAAAAGGCCAAGCGGGCGGTGTGGTACGGCATCGTCGGCATGGCCGTGGCGGTGGCCTTCACCGCGCTGGGGCCGGGTATCGGCGGCTACTGGTGGATGCTGCCGATGATGATCGTCGGCGCGGTGATCGGTGCCTACGTGGCCAAGAAGGTCGAGATGACCGAGATGCCGCAGCTGGTGGCGGCACTGCACAGCTTCGTCGGTCTGGCCGCGGTGTTCGTGGGCTGGAATGCTGATCTGGAACGGCGCCGGGTGCTGGCGGTCCAGGCGCTGGAGGCCGGTACTGAGGAGTTCTCGGCCTTCGCCGCCCTGGTGGCGCACAAGACCCCGGCCGAGCTCACCTTCCTGCAGATCGAGGTGGTGCTGGGCGTGTTCATCGGTGCGGTGACCTTCACCGGGTCGGTGATCGCCTTCGGCAAGCTGGCCGGAAAGGTGGACAGCAAGCCGCGCAAGCTGCCCGGCGGGCATATGCTCAACGCGGGGGCCGCGGCGCTGTCGCTGTTGCTGGCCATCCTCTACCTCAACGGCGCCGGCTTCTGGACGCTGCTGCTGATGTCGCTGCTGGCCTTCTTCATCGGCTATCACCTGATCATGGGCATCGGTGGCGCCGACATGCCGGTGGTGGTGTCGATGCTCAACAGCTACTCGGGCTGGGCCGCCGCAGCCATCGGCTTCACCCTCTCCAACGACTTGCTGATCGTCACCGGCGCCCTGGTGGGCTCCTCCGGTGCCATCCTGTCGTACATCATGTGCAAGGCGATGAACCGCAACTTCATCAGCGTCATCCTCGGCGGCTTCGGTGGCAGCCAGGGGCCGGTGGCGGAGATCGAGGGGGAACAGGTGGCCATCGACGCCAGCGGCGTGGCGGCGGCGCTCAACGACGCCGACAGCGTCATCATCGTGCCGGGCTACGGCATGGCGGTGGCCCAGGCGCAGAATGCCGTCAGTGAGCTGGTGCGCAAGCTGCGTGCCGCCGGCAAGCAGGTGCGTTTCGGTATCCACCCGGTGGCCGGCCGCTTGCCCGGGCACATGAACGTGCTGCTCGCCGAGGCCAAGGTGCCCTACGACATCGTGCTGGAGATGGACGAGATCAACGGCGACTTCCCCGAGACCGATGCGGTGATCGTCATCGGCTCCAACGACATCGTCAATCCGGCCGCCCAGGAGGACCCCAACAGCCCCATCGCCGGTATGCCGGTGCTCGAGGTGTGGAAGGCCAAGCACGTCTTCGTGTCCAAGCGCGGCCAGGGTACCGGCTATTCGGGCATCGAGAACCCGCTGTTCTTCAAGGAGAACACGCGGATGTTCTACGGCGACGCGCGGGAGAGCATCGACTCGCTGCTGCCGCTGATCGACTGAGCCAAGCCCCGGGCCATCGCCCGCCCGGGGCCTGATCGCGACGCCCTCGCCGTGGGATCCTCCCTCGTCGAGGGCGTTTTTCGTTACACTTCCCGCTCACCTACTTGTTTCGGGACGACCATGTCAGATCAACCCATGCGCGTGGCGGTGCTGGGCGGCGGCAGTTTCGGCACGGCGCTGGCCAGCATCGCGGCCGACAACGGTGCGGTGGTGCGCCAGTGGCTGCGCGATGCCGCATTGGCCGAGCAGATCAACCGCGACCATCGCAACGCGCGCTACCTGCCCGACTTCGTCATCAACCCGGCGGTCCATGCCGCAAACGACATGGCCGAGGTGCTCGAAGGCGCCGAACTGGTGCTGGTGGCGATCCCCTCCAAGGCCTTTCGCGATGTGATACGCCAGGCGCGTCCCTGGCTGCATTCCGAGCAGATCCTGGTCAGCACCACCAAGGGCATCCAGGAAGAGGGCTTCAAGCTGATGACCCAGATCCTCGAGGAGGAGACGGGCTTCACGCACCTCGGCGTCATCTCCGGCCCCAACCTGGCCACCGAGATCGCCCAGAAGCAGCTCACCGCCACGGTGGTGGCCAGCGACGATGCCCTGACGCGGACCCGCGTGCAGCAGGCGCTGGGCTGCGACTACTTCCGCGTCTATGCCAGCAACGACCGCTACGGGGTGGAGCTGGGCGGGGCGTTGAAGAACATCTACGCCATCGCCGCCGGCATGGCCGCGGCGCTGGGCATGGGCGAGAACACCCGCAGCATGCTGATGACCCGGGCGCTCGCCGAGATGGGCCGTTTCGCCGTGGCGCGCGGCGCCAACCCCATGACCTTCCTCGGACTGGCCGGCGTCGGCGATCTGATCGTCACCTGCTCATCGAGCCTGTCGCGCAACTACCGGGTGGGCCAGGCGCTGGGCGAGGGCAAGTCCCTGGACGAGGCCGTCGCCGCCCTGGGCCAGGTGGCCGAAGGCGTCAACACCGTGCGCCTGGTGCGCGACAAGGCGCGCGAGGAGGGCGTCTACATGCCGCTCGCCGAGGGGCTCTACCAGGTGCTTTTCGAAGGTGTGCCGCCGCGCGAGATGGCGCGCATGCTGATGCGCGGCGAGCAGAGCAGCGACGTGGAGTTCGTGCTTTCCCGCGAGGACGTGCAGCAGGCCCACCGCCGCGTCGAGGCCCGCGACGACCGGGAGGGCCGCGATGAGTGACCCCTTGCTGATCATGCGCCACGGCGAGGCGGCGCCGGGGCATCCCGATATCTCCCGCGAGCTCACGGCGCGCGGGCATGCAGAGGTAGCGCGCGTGGCGAGTTGGCTGGCCCAGCGCGACGACCTCGCGCGGCTGCGCCTGGTCGCCAGTCCCTTCGTGCGCGCCCAGCAGACGGCCGCGCCGATCGCCGCCGCCCTGGGGATCGCGCTCGAGACGCAGCCGATGCTCACCCCGGACGATGCGCCGGCGGCAGTCGTCGACTGGCTGCTTACCGAACCCGACGACCGGCCGCTGCTGCTGGTCAGCCACATGCCTCTGGTGGGGGCGCTGACGGGCCTGCTGGTGGAAGGCCGTGCCGACCGCGGTGTGGGCTTTGCCACCGCGACCGTCGCCGAACTCGCGGGTGACGTACGCGCCGCCGGCTGCCTGCGACTCGCTCGCTTCACGTCCCCGGCCGATCTGGCCAGACCGTGACGGCACGAGCCGAGAAGACGGGCCATGAGTGTCATCGTCAATGACCGTGTCTTCGTGAAATAGCGTGCCCACGCCACCCCCATGCCGAGCAACGCCTTCGGCGAGGGCGGTGGCCCGCAGCCGTGCGAGGTGGTCGAGGAGACCCGGGTCAGGCGAGACCCGCCAGCCTGAGCAGGAAGATGCCCACGCTGATCGTGAACAACGAGGCAAAGGTGGTGATGGCGATGATGTTGGCGGTGAGGGCGGCATTGCCACCCATCGCCTTCACCATCACGAAGGCTGCGGCTGCCGTGGGGCTGGCGAAGAACAGGAACATCACCCCCAGCTCGCGCCCCTCGAATCCTGCCAGCCAAGCGGCTGTCGTGGCCAGTGCGGGGAGGGCGACCATCTTCATCAGGCTGGCGCTTAGGGCCAGTCCACCCGAGGCGCGAAAGGCCTCCAGCGACAGGGTGGCGCCGATGCAGATCAGTGCCAGCGGCAGAGTCAAGGAAGCAAAGTAGTCACCCGAGGTCATCAGCCAGCCGGGTAGGCGCCACTCGAGGGCTGCCACCGGCACGGCGACAGCGACGGCGAGGATCAGCGGGTTGCGCACGATATGGGAGGCGATGTGACGCCAGTCGGCCTTGTGTGCCTCCTGGTAGGTGGTCAGCGCGACCACCGAGAGGGCGTTGTAGGTCAGGATCACCACGCCGAGAAGCAGTCCGCCGGTGGAGAGCCCGGCATCGCCGTACATGCCGGCGGCCAGGGCCAGGCCGACAATGCCGCAGTTGCCGCGAAAGGAGCCTTGCACGTAGACGCCGCGTTCCGCTCTTGGCACGCGCCGGGACGCCCAGCCCCAGGCGGTGAGGAAGCTGCCCAGGGTGGCCAGGGCGAAGAATACCAACAGCCAGGGGTTGAGCGTGGCATCCAGGTCGGCTTCGGTGATGCTGAGAAAGATCAGCACCGGCAGTGTGCCCCGGAACACGAGCTGTGAAGCGGTGGAGACGAAGGCCTGATCGATCCAGCGCAGCCGCTTCAGGCCAAAGCCGATGAACACCATGGCGAAGACGGGCAGGGTGACTTCCAGGGTGCCGAGAAAGACGTCGACCGGTGTCATCTCAGCGCGCCAACCACAGACCCACGATCACCGCGGCGAGCACGGTGGCGAAGAACAGGCGGTTGCGCAGACGGGTATCGCGGGACTGGGTCTTGGGATCGGGCACGGGCGCTCCTGGGGCGTTCGGGTGAGTGGACAATGCGTGAGAGGGAAACGAGCGTTTGATATGGCTTGCGTTCGGTCTGTCGGGATGGTAAACCCGTTAGCCTGCTATCGCCACCGGCGAGACGCCCCCGATCACCGGAACCCTGTGCCATGACGCCTTCCTTTTCCGATGCCGAGCTTCCCCGCCTGCTCTTCGCCCACGCCAACGGCTTTCCCGGCCTGAGCTACCGCAGCCTGCTGGCGCCGCTGCGCGAGCGCTTCGACGTCCATCCCGTCGACCGCCTGGGCCACCATCCCGATTATCCGGTCGGCGCCAACTGGGTGGCGCTGCGCGACGAACTGCTCGATCACCTGCCGGCGGGTGGCGCGCCGGCAATCGGCGTGGGCCACTCCATGGGCGGCGTGCTGATGGCCATGGCGGCGGAGCGCGCCCCCGAGCGCTTCCGCTGCGTGGTGATGCTCGACCCGCCGCTGATGCTGGGCGTCGATGCCTGGGGCATGAAGATGGCCAAGCGCTTCGGCTTCGTCGACCGCGTCACCCCGGCGGGCAGGACCCGCGGGCGACGTGCCGTCTGGCCCGACCGCGAGGCGATGGCCAATTACCTCAGGCGGCGCGGCCTGTTCCGGCGCTTCACCCGGGAGGCGCTGCACGACTACGTCGAGGGCGGTACGCGGCTGCGCGACGACGGCCAGGCGGAGCTGGTGTTCGACCCGGCCATCGAGGTCGAGATCTTCCGCCACCTGCCCGATCACCTGACCCGCCTGCCGCGGCGCCTGCAGGTGCCCTTCGGCGTGGTGGCCGGCCGTGACTCGGACCTGATCACCCCCAAGCGGCGCAGGCGCCTGGCGCGCCACGCTATCCCCTTGTCGCTGGTACCGGGGGGCCACATGTTCCCGATGGAGCATCCCGAGGCGACGCGCCGGGCGCTGCTGGCGATGCTCGACGAACTGCAGGAGAGCCCGCATGCACCGACCTGAGTCACGGCGGCTGGCCGGCGGACGCCTGGCGGCGCTGTCCTGGGGCGAAGAGGGCGCCCCGACCTGGCTGGCCCTGCACGGCTGGCTCGACAACGCGGCGAGTTTCACGCGGCTGGCGCCCGGGCTGGTGGCGCGGCTGGGCATCCGCGTGGTGGCGCTGGACTTCAGCGGCCACGGCGAGTCGGCCCACCGCGACGGCGACTATGCGCAGTGGGACTACTGCCACGACCTGCTCGATGCCGCCGACGACCTGGGCTTGGAGCGCCTCACGCTGCTGGCCCACTCCATGGGGGCCGGCGTGGCCTGTCTCACGGCCGCGGCCTTTCCGGAGCGGATCGCGCGCCTGCTGCTCATCGATGGCCTGGGCGCGGTGACCACGCCGGCGACCGACGTGCCGGCCCAGCTGCGCAAGGGCCTGCAAGCCGCGCGGCGACCGCCGTCGCCGCCGCCGCGCTATCCTGATAGCGAGAGGGCCGTGGCGGCGCGGGTGGCCGGCGGCGTCACGCCCATCGACGCCGAGACCGCCGCGCCACTGGTGCAGCGCAACCTCGAGACCCTGCCGGATGGTCGGGTGCGGTTACGTACCGACCGTCGGCTGCTGTGGCCCTCGCCGCTGCGGCTCTCGCCGGAGCAGGTGCAGGCGGTGCTGGGGGCGATCCGCTGCCCGGCGCTGTTGATCGAGGGGCAGGATGGCATCCTCGGGGAGCGTGAGCCGGCGATCGTGGCCCGGGCGGCGCTTCCCGGGCTGGTGCGCCGGGTGTTACCGGGCGGCCACCATCTGCACCTGGAGTCGGCGGCGGTACCGGCGGTCGCCGAGGCCATCGTTGCCTGGCTGGACGCAACGGGCGGGCCGCGCCGGCAAGGAGGGGAGCCATGAGCAAGCGATCGGCAAACGAGACCGGCAAGCGTGTCGCCCTGGTGCTGGGCAGCGGCGGGGCGCGCGGCTATGCCCATATCGGCGTGATCGAGGAACTCGAGGCGCGCGGCTACGAGATCGTGGCGATTTCCGGCTGCTCCATGGGCGCAGTGGTGGGCGGTGTCTATGCCGCGGGCCAGCTTGAGGGCTATCGCGACTGGGTCTGCCAGCTCGACTACGTCGACGTGCTGCGGTTGGTGGACGTCACCTGGAGCCCGATGGGCGCCATGCGTGCCAGCAAGGTGATGAACAAGCTCGAGTCGCTGGTCGGCGATACGCGCATCGAGGAGCTGCCGATTCCCGTCACCACGGTGGCCACCGACGTGCGCCGCCAGCGCGAAGTGTGGTTCCAGAGCGGGCCGCTGCTGCAGGCCATGCGCGCCTCCATTGCGGTGCCCGGCGTGATCACCCCGGTGCACATCGGGGACCAGGTGCTGGTCGACGGCGGCTTGCTCAACCCGCTGCCGATCACCCCGACGGTGTCGGCCCACGCGGACTTCGTGCTCGCGGTCAACGTCACGGCCCATAGCCCGCGGCCGGTGACGCTGGACGAGCTGCTGCCCGCGGTCGAGCGCAGTCTCACGGACCGCACCGAAGAGGAGCGGATGGAGAGCGTCCAGTACTCCAGCTGGATGGATGACGTGCGCGATGCCACCCGTCGCCTGCTCGACGGCCTGGGCAGCGGCAACGCTCAGGACGAAGACCCTCAACCCCGGGTGCGCGGGCTGCGCGCCTGGGGGCGTCTCGACATGATCCTGGCCTCCTTCGACATCACCCAGGCGTCACTGGCCAAGTACAAGATCGCTGGCTACCCGCCGGACGTGCTGATCGAGGTGCCCAAGACGGTGTGCGGCGCCTACGAGTTCCACCGCGCCCGCGCGCTGATCCAGCTCGGCCGGCACCTGGCGGTGGAGGCGCTGGACCGCTTCGAGGGGCGGACCCACCCCGGCTGGGGCAGCCCCGGCGTGGTGGTGGAGCCGGCGACCGACAGTGAAGGGAAGAGCGGGGAGTGAAGTGCGGTACTCACGCCCGTTCGCCGCGACGGCGCAGCAGCACGTAGACGGCGCCGGTGCCGCCGTCCGCCTCGCGGGCGGAACAGAAGGCGAGCACGCCCGGCCACTCGCGTAGCCAGGCGTTGACGTGGCTCTTGATCACCGGATAGTCCGCGCTGGTGCCCCATGCCTTGCCGTGTACCACCAGCACGCAGCGCTGGCGCTGCCCCACGGCATCGCGCAGGAAGCTCTCCAGTTCGTCGCGCGCCTCGTCGAGGGTGTAGCCGTGCAGGTCGAGCCCCGCTTCCCAGGCGATCTGGCCGCGCTTGAGCTGGCTGCGGGTGCGCCACGGCAGGTCGGGCAGGGCGAAGTCCAGTGGCTCCGACGGGCGCACCGGTTCGACGCGACCGTCGCTGGTACGGCTGCTCGTGGTCGAGTCCGCCGTGGCCTCGGCGGCCGCACGACGCGCCGCGGCCGCCGGATCCTCGCGGCGCGAGCGACCGGGATCGGCGCGGTTGCTCTCGATCGGCCGCACGCCGGCATCGCGCAGCGCCTGGCGGAAGGCGCTGATGTCGTCCTCGGCGGGGGGCGGTCGGCGGCGGCTCATGCAGGACTCGTGTCGGTGGCGGGGTGGGTGGAACAGGGGTGCCCAGTATAGCGGCCTGGTGGCCGCTGTGAACCGTCCGTCACCCCGGGTACAATCACAGGCCACCGTTCACCCACTTGCACCACCGACCCACAGGATCCACCGTGGCCGAGCCTTCCGACGCTTCCCGTTCCACCCTCTCGCTCGATGATGCCGCCCTGTGCGAGGGTCTCGTGACCCTGCGCGACTACCTGCGCTGGGCGGCCAGCGAGTTCCATCTGGCCGGCCTTTTCCACGGCCACGGCACCGACTCACCCTGGGACGAGGCCGTGGCGCTGACGCTCGGGGCGCTGCACCTGCCGTGGAACGTCGACCCGGCCGTGCTCGATGCCCGTCTGCTCCCCCCGGAGCGCGCGCGCATCGTCTCCCTGGTGCGCGAGCGCATCACCACCCGCCGCCCGCTGCCCTACCTGCTGGGCGAGGCCTTCTTCGCCGGGGTACCGTTTTCCGTCGATGAGCGGGTGCTGATCCCGCGCTCGCCCATCGCCGAGCTGATCGAGGATGGCTTCTCGGCCTGGTTCCCCGACGCACCGCCGGCCCGGGTGCTCGACCTGTGCACCGGCTCCGGCTGCATCGGCATCGCCACCGCCCTGCACCTGCCCACCGCCGAGGTGGACCTGGCCGACATCAGCGCCGAGGCGCTGGCGGTGGCCAAGCAGAACATCGTCCGCCACGACGTCGGCGCGCGGGTGCGGGCGGTGCTCTCCGACGTCTTCGACGGCTTGGCCGGGCAGCGCTACGCGCTGATCGTTGCCAACCCGCCCTACGTGGATGCCCGCGACCTGGCCACCATGCCTGCCGAGTTCCGCCACGAGCCGGCTCTGGCGCTGGGGGCGGGGGCGGATGGCCTGGACGTGGTGCGACGCATCCTGCGCGAGGCGCGCGACCACCTGAGCGACGACGGCGTGCTGATCGTCGAGGTCGGCAACTCCGACCGCCACCTGGAGGCGGCCTTTCCCGAGGTGCCGTTCCTGTGGCTCGACTTCGAGCGTGGCGGCCACGGTGTCTTTGCGCTGACGGCCGGGCAGCTCGACGCCCATGCCGAGGCCTTCGCCTGATTCCCTGATTCCACCTGCGAGGAGCGCCCATGTCCGGCAACACCTTTGGCAAGCTGTTCACCGTTACCACTTTCGGCGAGAGCCACGGGCCGGCGCTCGGCGCCATCGTCGACGGCTGCCCGCCGGGGCTGCCGCTCGGCGAGGCGGACCTGCAGCGCGACCTGGACCGTCGCCGGCCCGGCACCTCACGCCACACCACCCAGCGCCGCGAGCCCGACCGGGTGCGCATCCTCTCCGGCGTCTTCGAGGGGGTGACCACCGGCACCGCCATCGGCCTGTTGATCGAGAACACCGACCAGCGCTCCAAGGACTACTCCGAGATCAAGGACCGCTTCCGCCCGGCCCATGCCGACTACGGCTACCATCACAAGTACGGCCTGCGCGACTACCGCGGCGGCGGTCGCTCCAGCGCCCGCGAGACCGCGATGCGCGTGGCCGCCGGCGCCATCGCCAAGCAATACCTGGCCAGCCAGGGCATCACGGTGCGTGGCTACATGAGCCAGCTCGGGCCCATCGCCATCGACTTCAAGCAGTGGGAGGCGGTGGACGAGAATCCCTTCTTCTGTCCCGACTCGGAGAAGGTGCCGGAGCTCGAGGCGTTCATGGACCAGCTGCGCCGCGACCAGGACTCGGTGGGGGCGAAGATCACCGTGGTGGCCGAGGGGCTGCCGCCGGGGCTCGGTGAGCCGGTCTTCGATCGCCTCGACGCCGAGCTGGCCCACGGCCTGATGAGCATCAACGCCGTCAAGGGCGTGGAGATCGGCGACGGCTTCGCGGCGGTGGCAAGTCGCGGCAGCGAACACCGCGACGAGATGACGCCGGAGGGGTTTCTCTCCAACCATGCCGGCGGCGTGCTGGGCGGTATCTCCTCGGGGCAGCCGCTGATCGCCCACCTGGCGCTCAAGCCAACCTCCAGCATCACCATCCCGGGGCGCTCCATCGACGTGCACGGCAACCCGGTGGAGGTGGTCACCAAGGGACGCCATGACCCCTGCGTGGGCATTCGTGCCACGCCCATTGCCGAGGCGATGATGGCGCTCACGCTGATGGACCACCTGCTGCGCCACCGGGCCCAGAACGTCGACGTCCGCGTGGACACCCCGGTGCTGCGCTGAGCGAGGCGGCTAGTTCAGCACTGCTACACTGTAGGCACATCGGAGCCGAGGTTTACCATGAAGATCAATGTCGAGTTCGACCTGACCCCCGAGGAGTTCCGCCGCGCCCTGGGGCTGCCGGACGTCGAGGCGTTCCAGCAGGAGCTGCTGAACCGCATCCAGAAGCAGATGGAGTCCGGGGTGGAGGGCTACGACCCCATGAGCCTGATGCAGCCGTTCCTGCAGCAGCCGATGCTGCAGCAGGGCCTCTCCCAGGGGCTGGCCAGCTTCGGTACCTACCAGCAGATGATGCTCGACATGCTGCGCAAGGCGGGCAGCCAGGCCGGGCAGGGTCGGGCCAGCGACGACAACCCGGGCGAGGGGCGCGGGAGTGGCGATGCGGGGCAGGCCTCGGCCGGCAGCGGTTCGACGGCGAGCGCGAGTTCGCGGGCCCGACGCGGCAAGTGATACCGCTGTGCCGGAGGACGCACGGCCGCACCGAGTGGGCGGCATCGGCTTGCATCGGGGCGCCGCTCGGACTACGCTTTGTGCGGTGCAGCATGGCGGAGGCGCCGACGCTGCGCGTAGTGCGTTCCCGGTCCACAGGAGGGTATCACCATGCAGGACAAGATGATGGAAAGCTTCAACGAGCAGACGCGCCAGTTCTTCGAGCCCATGCGTCGGCTCAATTCGCTGTTGCTCGGCAACATGGAGAAGATGACCGAGTACCAGTTGGACGCCATGAAGCGCTACAGCCAGATGGGCACCGAGCGCATGCGCAGTGCCACCGAGATCCAGGATGCCGACGATCTTCGCGAGTTCGGCACCCAGCAGGCGGAGATGATGAACGCGCTCTCCCAGCAGATGATGGAAGACGCCAAGGCGCTCAGCGAGATGAGCCTGGCCTTCAAGAACGACCTGGAGGCCCTGTTCACCGAGACCGGCCAGCAGATGAGCGAGCAGGCGCGCAAGGCGGGCGAGAGCGCCAAGGCGGCCGCGAGCAGCAGCGCCAAGCCCGCGGCCAAGGCCGAGGCCGAGGCTGCGGCCAAGTCCGAGACACCGGCCAAGGCCACCAGCCAGGCCGCGCGCAGCCAGGCCGCCAGCAAGAGCTGAGCCCAGGTTGCCGCGAGGCTCGCATGGCCGGGCCACGCACTCGCCTCCCCGGCCTTGTCAGGGCCCGGGGAGGCGAAGCCGTGTTGCCGGGATTCGTCACATAATGCTTTCGTGAAATCATCAGTCGATGCGCAGGAGGGAGTATGCAGCCAGGGTTGGAAGGTCCATCACAGGCCGAGCTGGAAGAGTGGAACGCACAGTTGCAGGAGATCGGTCAGCAGTACCAGGCCTTGATGCAGGACCTGCTCGAACGGATGGCGCCCGATGCCGCCGCCGACTCCATCCAGGCTGACATCCGCGACGCCTTCCAGGCGGCCGCCGAGTCGCTGATGCGCAATCCGCAGCTGCTGTGGCAGACCCAGGCGCGCCTGCTGCAGGACCAGTTCCAGCTCTGGCAGCAGGGCCTGCGCGCCCTGGCCGGCGAGTCGGTCGAGCCGCTCGTCTCTCCGGCGAAGGGCGATCGGCGCTTCAAGGACGAGGCCTGGCAGCGCGAGCCCTACTACCAGGCGATCATGCAGCAGTACCTGCTCTTCTCGCGCGTGGTCGACGACCTCGTCGACGAGCTCGACGGCCTGCCCGAGCAGCAGAAGCGCAACCTGGCGTTCTACGCCCGGCAGGTGGTCAACGCCATGGCGCCCACCAACTTCATCACCACCAACCCCGAGGTGATGCGCCGCACCCTGGAGACGCGCGGCCAGAACCTGGTGGAGGGGCTGGCGCAGCTGCGCGAGGACCTCGCCAACTCTGCCGACGGCCTCAACGTGACCATGACCGACCGCAGCGCCTTCGAGGTCGGCAAGAACATCGCCGTGAGCCCCGGCCACGTGGTCTACGAGAACGAGCTGATCCAGCTGATCCAGTACGCGCCGAGCACCGAGACGGTGTTCAAGACGCCGCTGCTGATCGTGCCGCCGTGGATCAACAAGTACTACATTCTCGACCTGCGCCAGGACAATTCCCTCGTCAAGTGGCTGGTGGACCAGGGGCACACCGTCTTCCTGATCTCCTGGCGCAACCCCGGTCCCGAGCAGCGCGACCTGACCTGGGCCGACTACATGCAGATGGGCCCGATCGCCGCCATGGGCGCCATCGAGCAGGCCACCGGCGAGAAGTCGGTCAACCTGCTCAGCTACTGCATCGGCGGCACCCTGGCCGCCACCACGGTGGCCTACCTCACCAGCACGCGGCGCGGGCGCAAGGTCAAGTCGGTGACCTACATGGCCACCCTGCAGGACTTCCGCGATCCGGGCGAGCTCGGTGTGTTGCTCAGCGAGCCGGTTCTGCAGGGCATCGAGACCAAGCTCGCGCAGGACGGCTACCTCGACGGCCGCTCCATGGCCTACACCTTCAACCTGCTGCGCGAGAACGACCTCTTCTGGTCCTTCTACGTGAGCAACTACCTGAAGGGCGACATCCCGGCGCCGTTCGACCTGCTCTACTGGAACACCGACGGCACCAACCTGCCGGCCGGCACCCACGGCTGGTACCTGCGCCACATGTACCTGGAGAATCGCCTGGTGGAACCGGGCGGCATCGAGCTCGACGGCGTCAAGATCGACCTGCGCAAGATCTCCACGCCGAGCTACTTCGTCTCTACCCGTGACGACCACATCGCCAAGTGGAACAGCACCTACTATGGCGCGCTGCTGCCCAAGGGCCCGGTGACCTTCGTGTTGGGCGGCTCCGGCCATATCGCCGGCATCGTCAACCCGCCCCACAAGAACAAGTACGGCTACTGGACCAACGACGAACTGCCCGACGACCACGAGGCCTGGCTGGCCGGCGCCGAGCCGCACGAGGGCTCCTGGTGGCCGCACTGGCAGGCGTGGATGACCGAGGGCGGTTATGCCGACGCCGAGAAAATGGTGCCGGCTCGCCAGCCGGGCGACGGCGAACTGCCGCTGCTGGAAGAAGCGCCGGGGCGCTACGTCAAGACGACCATCCCCGAGGTGCTGGGCGAGACTGCCTCAAGTGAGGCGTGAAAGGTAAAGGTAAAGAGTAAGGAGTCATACACGACAGCGGGGTGGCCTTGGCCACCCCGCTGTCGTGTTGCATCTCACACCTCATCGCTTTAGGCGCAGTCCCGGCACCACCAGCAGCCCGGCAAGCAGCCAGACCGGCCAGCTGCCGGTGCGGGTGAAGGGGGTGTGGCCGGTCATGGGGGTGACCTCGGCGGTGAGCGTCGCGACCTCGAACTGCGGGGCGCGGGCGGTGAGCCGCCCGCGGGCGTCGATCACCGCGGTGACGCCGTTGCTCGTGGCGCGCACCACCGGGCGGCCGTTCTCCAGGGCGCGCAGGCGGGCCATCTGCAGGTGCTGCAGCGGGCCGATGGAGCGGCCGAACCAGGTGTCGTTGGAAACCGTCAGCAGCATCTCGGCGTTGCGGGCGCGGCGCGCCACCAGGTCGGCGTAGATGATCTCGTAGCAGATGGCATTGCCGAGCCGGATGCCGGCCGCCTCGATCGGCGCCTGATTGGCCGGCCCCGGGGTCATGGTCGGCATCGGCAGGTCGAAGAAGGCGATGACGCCGCGCAGCCACTCTTCCAGCGGCAGGTACTCGCCGAACGGCACCAGATGGGTCTTGCGGTACTCGCCGCCGGCCGCGCCGAGGCCGATGACACTGTTGTAGTAGAGGCCGTCGCCGTCGCGCTGCAGGATGCCGGCGAGCAGGGCGGTGTCCGGGGCGAGGCTCGCCTGGGCACGGGCGAGGAGGGGCCGCGCCTGCTCCTCGAGCATGGGCAGCGCCGCCTCGGGCCACACGACCAGGTCGGGATCTCCCTCCAGTTCGCGGGTCAGCGCGAGGTAGGTGTTGGCCGCCTGACGCTGGCCTTCCGGCGTCCACTTGATCAGCTGTGGCAGGTTGCCCTGCAGCAGCGCCACGCGTAGCGGTTCGCCGGCGGGGGTGGTCCACAGGCCCGGCAGGGCGAGCGGGACGAGCCACAGCACGGCGATGGGCGCGGCGGCCGACCAGCGGCGGCGCAGGAATTCCACGCCGAGGCTGCCGGTGAGCGCCACGATCAGCGACAGGGCATAGACCCCGCCGAGCGGCGCCCAGGGGGCCAGCGGCGAGTCGACCTGGGACGTGCCCAGCAGCAGCCAGGGAAAGCCGGTGAAGAGCCAGGTGCGCAGCCATTCGCCGATCACCCAGGCGCCGGCGAAGCTGAGCCAGGCCAGCCGCGGCCCGGTGAGCCGGCGGTAGAGCCACAGCGTCACCGCAGGGAAGAGCGCCAGGCCGGACACGAAGAGGGCGGTCAAGAACAGCGCCAGCGGCACGCCGGTGTAGCCGTAGTCGTGGATGGAGACATACACCCAGGAGGCGCCGGAACCGAACAGTCCGAGCCCGTAGCACCACCCCTTGAGGGCGGCGCGGCCGGGGGAGAGGGCGGGGAGGCCGGCATACATCAAGCCCGCGGCCACGGGGCCCAGCCACCACAGGCCGAAAGGTGCGGCGGTGAGGGTGGTGAGTACCCCGGCGGCCAGGGCGGCGAGATAGTGCAGCGCGGGGGCGCGGTGGATCTGGGTCATCGGTCGTCCCTGTGGATGACGTCGTCCAGGAGGCTGCCGGATGCGTCCGATCACTCCTGCCCGGCGGCGAGCGGTTCGTCGCAGGGTGACGCCTCGAGCAGGCGGATGCGGCGGTTATCGGCATTGAGCACGGTGAAGCGCCAGCCGCCGAGCTCGGCGTGCTCGCCGCGCCCCGGCAGGTGGCCGAAGCGCTGCATCACCAGCCCGCCGACGGTGTCGAACTCGTCGTCGGAGAAGCGGGTGCCGAAACGCTCGTTGAAATCCTCGATGGGCGTCAGGGCGCGAATTGCGTAGCGGCCTTCGCCCAGCTCGCGGATGTCGTCCTCCTCCTCGGTGTCGTGCTCGTCCTCGATGTCGCCGACGATCTGCTCGAGGATGTCCTCGATGGTGACGATGCCCGCGGTGCCGCCGTACTCGTCGACCACCACCGCCATGTGGTTGTGGGTGTCGCGGAACTCCTTGAGCAGGCTGTTGAGGCGTTTCGACTCGGGGATGAACATGGCGGGGCGCAGCACCTCCTCGAGGCGGAAGCGTTCGCGCTCCTCGGCGGGGCGGTTGAGCAGCGGCAGCAGGTCCTTGACCAGCAGCAGCCCCTTCACCTCGTCGAGGTTCTCGCCGATGACCGGGTAGCGCGAGTGGCCGGTCTCGTTGATGAGGGAGAGGTACTCCTCGAGCGGCTGATCGACGGCGATGGCGGCCACCTGGGAGCGCGGGATCAGCACCTCGCGAACCTGCTGGTCGCTGATCTGCAGGGCGCCCTCGATGATCGTCATGGCATCCTGTTCGAGCTTCAGGCGGCTGGCCGCCTGGTGCAGGAATTCCAGCAGCTCGTATCGCGAGCTGGGTTCGTCGCTGTCGCCGGAGAGGGCGCCGAGCAGCTTGTCGAGCCAGGTCTTGCCGCCCTGGCCGGTCGTTCGGTCTTCGCTCATGGGTCGAGTCTCTCGTCCTCGCTATCGGGGGATCGCGCCGCGTCCGCCGCCGGCGCCACATCAGAGATGTCTCCAACGGCATAGGGGTCGGCAATGCCGAAGCCGGCCAGGATCTCGCGCTCGAGCCGTTCCATGGCCTCGGCCTCGGCCGCCTCGAGGTGGTCATGGCCCAGCAGGTGCAGGATGCCATGGATCACCAGGTGGGCGTAGTGGTCTGCCAGGCGCTTGTGCTGCTCGGCGGCCTCGCGCTCGACCACCGGGTGGCAGATCACCAGGTCGCCGAGCAGCGGCAGGGCGACGCCCGGCGGGGGCTCGAAAGGGAAGGAGAGCACGTTGGTGGGCCGATCCTTGCCGCGGTAGTCGCGGTTCAGCGACCGGCTCTCGTCGGCGTCGACGAAGCGCACGGTAACCTCGCCGCGCGACTCGCCCGGGTGGCGGGCGAGCACGGCGGCGACCCAGTCGGTCAGGGCCGGCCCGCCGGGCAGTTCGGCCGCGTCGCCGGCCAGGGCCACCTGGCGATCGATCACCACGTCGGGCTTCATGCGTCGGTATCCTGTGGCGAATTGCCGTTCGGGGTGCCTCCCTGACGCTCCTGGCGCAGCGCCTCGCGCTCGCGGTTGCGCGCCTCGCGGCGGGCGCGCTCCTCCGCCTCCTGCTCGGCCTCGAAGCGGTCGTAGGCCTCGATGATGCGCTGCACCAGCGGGTGGCGCACCACGTCCTTGGCGGAGAAGTGTGTCACGCCGATGCCGGGGGTGCCCTTGAGCACCTCGAGCACCTGGATGAGCCCCGAGGTCTGCCCGCGCGGCAGGTCGACCTGGGTAATGTCGCCGGTGATCACCGCCGTGGAGCCGAAGCCGATGCGGGTGAGGAACATCTTCATCTGCTCGCGGGTAGTGTTCTGGCTCTCGTCGAGGATGATGAAGGCGTTGTTGAGCGTGCGCCCGCGCATGTAGGCCAGGGGTGCTATCTCGATCACCTGGCGCTCGATCAGCTTGCCCACCTGTTCGAAGCCGAGCATCTCGTAGAGGGCGTCATAGAGCGGGCGCAGGTAGGGGTCTATCTTCTGGGCCAGGTCACCGGGCAGAAAGCCCAGTTTCTCGCCGGCCTCCACCGCCGGACGTACCAGCAGGATACGGCGCACCTCCTGCTGGTTGAGGGCCTCCACCGCTGCGGCCACGGCCAGGTAGGTCTTGCCGGTGCCGGCCGGGCCGATGCCGAAGTTGATGTCGTGGGCGCGGATGCTCGAGACGTAGCCCTGCTGGTTGGCCCCGCGTGGCTTGATCACCTGCTTGGGGGTGCGCAGCAACACCTCGTCGTCGCCGGGGCCCTCCTCCTCGTCGAGCGCCTCGCGACCGGACTCCTGCAGGAAGAGGTGTACGGTGTCGGGGGAGAGGTCGCCCGCCTCGGCCTCGCGATAGAGGTGCTCGAGCACGTTGGCCGCGGCCTTGACGTGCGGGCCGGGCCCGGCGAGCTGGAAGACGTTGCCACGGTTGCGCAGGGTGACACCGAGTCGGGATTCGACGAGCTTGAGATGCTCGTCGCGCTGGCCGCACAGGTTGGCCAGGCGCTGAGGGTCGTTGGGTTCGAGGCTCAGAGTGATGATGCGGTTGGCCTGAGTGGCATGCTGGCTCAAGGCAGACGGGTCCCTGCGTTGCGTGTGGTGATGGGCCCAGCTTACTGCCCCGACTTGGGCCGGGGCAATGCGCGGGGAGGACGGTGACGGTTCGCTGGCGTCAGTATAGTTCGGGAGAGGCGAGCTCACCGCGCAGGGAGTTGGGCAGCGCCTCGCTGATTTCCACGTCGACGAAGTGGCCGATCAGCTCGAAGGGGTTGGCCGCCCGGAAGTTGACCACGCGGTTGTTCTCGGTGCGCCCGGAGAGCTGGCCGGGATCCCTGGGGGCGAAGCCGGTGACCAGGATGCGCTGAGTGGTGCCCACCATGCGCCGGCTGATGCGCATCGCCTGCTGGTTGATGCGCTCCTGCAGGATCGCCAGGCGCTGCTTCTTGACGCTCTCCGGCGTGTCGTCCTCGAGGCTCGCCGCCGGCGTGCCGGGACGCGCCGAGTAGACGAAGCTGAAGGAGTGATCGAAGCCGATGCGGTGGATGAGGTCCATGGTGGCCTCGAAATCCGCTTCGGTCTCGCCGGGAAACCCGATGATGAAATCCGAGGAGAAGCTGATGTCGGGGCGCAGCGCGCGGATGCGCTCGAGCTTGTCGACGTACTCCTCGATGGTGTGGCCGCGCTTCATGGCCGCCAGGATGCGGTCGGAGCCGGCCTGCACCGGCAGGTGCAGGTGGCTGACCAGCTCGGGGATTTCGCCGTACGCCTCGATCAGGCTGTCGGTGAACTCCACCGGATGGGAGGTGGTGAAGCGGATGCGGTCGATGCCTTCCACCGCCGCCACGCAGGCGATCAGCTCGGCAAGGTCGATCTCGTCGCCCAGCCGGTTCTCGCCGCGGTAGGCGTTGACGTTCTGCCCCAGCAGGTTGATCTCGCGCACGCCCTGGTCGGCGAGGTGGATCACCTCGTCCATCACCGCCTCGAAGGGGCGCGACACCTCCTCGCCGCGGGTGTAGGGCACCACGCAGAAGGTACAGTACTTGGAGCAGCCCTCCATCACCGAGACGTAGGCCGTGGCGCCGTCGGAGCTCGGCTTGGGCAGGTGGTCGAACTTCTCGATCTCGGGGAAGGTGACGTCGACCACCGAGATCTGGTCCTGCTGGCGGGCGTCGAGCATCGATGGTACGCGGTGCAGCGTCTGCGGGCCGAACACCATGTCGACGTAGGGGGCACGCTTGCGCAGCGCCTCGCCCTCCTGGCTCGCCACGCAGCCGCCCACGCCGATTACCAGGTCGGGGTTGGCCTCCTTGAGCTTCTTCCAGCGGCCGAGTTGGTGGAACACCTTCTCCTGGGCCTTCTCGCGGATCGAGCAGGTGTTGAGCAGGATGACGTCGGCCTCGCCTTCGTCGTCGGTCAGTTCCAGCTGGTGGGACTCGCCGAGCAGATCCGCCATGCGGGCGGAGTCGTACTCGTTCATCTGGCAGCCGTGAGTCTTGATGAAGAGTTTCTTCGCCATAAGAATAGGGTCGTGGTCGGTTGCCCGACGTGTGTCACCGGTGAATGGAACGTCGCGGGGATGCGGCGCGGGGCCGTTGCGGAGGCCGCTCATTATACGGGAGCGCCCGGGACGGGGCCAGCGTGGTCGTATCGCGGCGCGGCGTCTGTGGTACCCTTGACCCCGGCGAGGGTGTGCCCGGCAGGGCACGCCGATGGGCAGCGAAGGAAGGAACGAGGGCGTCATGACAGCCAAGCCGATTTATCGGGTGGTGTTCCACCAGCAGGGCGAGGTCTGGGAGCTCTATGCCCGCGAGGTGTTTCAGAGCGACCTCTGGGGCTTCATCGAGGTGGAGGGGTTCATCTTCGGGGACGCCTCCAAGCTCGTCGTGGACCCGTCCGCCGACCGGCTGCGGCGCACCTTCGAGGGCGTTACCCGCAGCTACCTGCCCCTCAACGCCATCGTGCGCATCGACGAGGTGGAGCGCGAGGGCCCGGCGCGCGCGGTCAAGAGCGACGCGCGCGTGGCGGAATTCCCGCGTGGGCCGATGTCGCCACCCCGCGGTGAGCGCTGAGCGGATTGGTCACGACGTGACCAGGGTGCCGGAAGACCCGAGCATCGGCGCCCGGCCGCCTCTCTCCAGTGGTTTTCCCGATGGTTGTCCACAGAAGCTGTGGACAAGGGCATCGGCCAGACACGAACCGTCTCATCGGTTGCCGTCGCAACGGGAGGTTGGGCGGTGACACGGGTCGCGGCAGCAGGGGTGCTGCAGGAGCCTTCGATAGTCAGGACAACGGCGTAACGATGCAACGATTCAAGACACTCTTGGCGGGCGTGGCCCTGGGGCTGGTCGCCCTGCCGCTGGCCGCCCAGCAGGATGACGGCCCGACGCACTGGGTTTCCGACGAGTTGACCACCTGGGTGCGCAGCGGGCCGACCGACGGCTATCGCATCGTCGGCACCCTGACCGCCGGCGAACCGGTGACCGTGCTCGAGACCAGCGGCGACTACAGCCGGGTGCGCGACGGTGACGGCGACTCGGTGTGGGTGCTCAGTGGGGAGCTTCAGGAGGAGCCGAGCGCCCGGCAGCGCTTGCCCGAGCTGCAGAGCCGGGTCGATGCCCTGGAGACGGAGCTCGCCGGCATCAACGACACCTGGGAGAGCCGGGTCGCGGCCATGACCGAGACCCTGGAGGTGCGCGAATCGCGCATCGCCGATCTCGAGGCGCGCAATGCCCAGCTCGACAGCGAGGCGGAGGCGTCGCGGCGCACCATTCGCGAGCTCCAGGCGCGCCTCGACACCCAGGAGGAGGACCTGCTGATGCGCTACTTCATGTACGGCGGCGGCGTGGCCGGTGCCGGCCTGCTGGTGGGGCTGATCGTTCCGCATTTGCCGCGGAAGCGGCGCAAGAACGACCGCTGGTTCTAGGCACCCTCTCCAGGAGACGATATGGCACAGGAGTGGCGCGACCGCTGGCGCGAGGGGCGCATCGGCTTTCACCGCAACGAGACGCACCCGGCGTTGATTCGCCACTGGCCACTGCTGGGGGCGAGGCCGGGCACCAAGGTGCTGGTACCGCTGTGCGGCAAGAGCGTCGACATGCGCTGGCTGGCGCAACATGACCACCCGGTGCTGGGCATCGAGCTCGCCGAGGAGGCCATCGAGCAGTTCGTGGCCGAGGGGATGGGAGAGGTGTCGCGCTACCGCCAGGAGCCCTTCGCCGTCTGCCGGCAGGGCAATGTCGAGCTGTGGTGCGGCGATTTCTTCCACTTCCATATCGACCAGGCGGCCGAGATCGGTGCCTTCTACGACCGGGCGGCGCTGATCGCCCTGCCGCCGGCCACCCGCCAGCGCTACGCCTTCCACCTCGCCCAGTTGATCCCGCCCGGGGCGCCGGGGTTGCTGATCAGCCTGAGGCGCGCGCCCGGCGACAGCGGCGGGCCGCCCTACAGTGTCGACGGTGCCGAGGTGCGCGAGCTCTTCGAGCCCAATTTCCAGGTCACCCACCTGGAGGATAGCGCGCCGGAACCGGGCACGGGGTTCCGGGAAAGTGCCTGGGCGCTGGTGCGCCGCGGCCCTAAAGTTTAAGTGGGCGGCCGGCTTGCCCGGACTTCTTGTGGGAGGCCGGCTTCGCCGGGCGAAGGCGCCGCAGGCGCCCAAGGCAGGCAACGCTGCGCGCTGCTTCGCGAGCTGAAGCTCCCTCCCACTTTGTCGCTTCCGCCTTGGCAGGAAATGCAGTGTGGGAGGCCGGCTCCGCCGGGCGAAGGCGCCGCCAGGCGCCCCC
>SBLD01000012.1:116864-124300 GCA_004551485.1 Billgrantia azerbaijanica
CTCCCACTTTGTCGCTTCCGCCTTGGCAGGAAATGCAGTGTGGGAGGCCGGCTCCGCCGGGCGAAGGCGCCGCCAGGCGCCCCCTGGGGTTGGCCCACCGAGCTCAGCGCGCCAGCAGCTGCCCCAGCTCCGGATCCCGGAAGGCGCGATCGAGGGCGTCGCCGATCAGCTCGTTGAGCATGCGCGTGTTCTTGTCGCGGTCGGGGCGCAGTGCGTAGCTCTGGGTGCGCCGCGAGGTGTAGGTGCCGGTGTAGGTGGTGCCATCGTTGACCGCCTTGGCTTCGAGGATGGCCACCAGCCGCGCCTCGTCGATCAGCGGCCGGCTTTCGCCGCGCTCGTAGTCCAGCGCCTTGAGGGTGAGCGTCAGGTGGGGCCGGTCGGGGGCGGTCTCGGTGGTCGGGGCAAAGCCCATCTCGCGCACGGCACGCTCCGCCTCGCGCTGCAGGCGTGGCACCAGGTCGTGGGCGGAGACGGTGATCACCGCCGTGGACATGGCGCTGCCGGTGCGGGTGCCGATCACCTCGCCATCGCGCTCGTCGGCGGCCGTCACGGTGACGGCCTGGCCGTTGCCGGTCTGGGGCACCGCCGTGGTGCGCCGGGGATTGAGCTGCAGGTAGTGAGGGCTGGCGCAGCCGGCCAGCCAGGCCGTGGCCAGCAGCAGGGCACCGACTCGCAGAAAGTGGCGTCGAATCATCCTGACTCTCTCCGGTAAGGGTTGCACGGGCGCGGACGCGCCGAAGCGCAGTATAGCGCCGCTGCCGGCGCTTCAGGAAACACCGCCCCGGCCGACTCCCCGGCCTTCGGCGCTTCCTGTTAGACTGGGCCTTTTCCCGAGACAGCCTCAACCTGCCCGACGGACTTGCCATGACCGATGCCACCCGCGACTTTCTCATCGCCCCCTCGATCCTCTCCGCCGACTTCGCCCGCCTCGGCGAGGAGGTGGACAATGTCCTGGCCGCCGGCGCCGACATCGTCCATTTCGACGTCATGGACAACCACTACGTGCCCAACCTGACCATCGGTCCCATGGTCTGTCAGGCGCTGCGCAAGCACGGGGTCACCGCGCCCATCGACGTCCACCTGATGGTCAAGCCGGTGGATCGGCTGATCGGCGACTTCATCGAGGCCGGGGCCAGTTACATCACCTTCCACCCCGAGGCCTCCGACCACGTCGACCGCTCGCTGCAGCTGATCCGTGACGGCGGTTGCAAGTCGGGGCTGGTGTTCAACCCGGCCACGCCGCTCTCCTTCCTCGACTACGTGATGGACAAGGTCGACATGATCCTGTTGATGAGCGTCAACCCGGGCTTCGGCGGTCAGGCTTTCCTGCCCGGCACCCTCGACAAGCTGCGCGAGGCGCGCCGCCGCATCGACGCCTCCGGGTATGACATCCGCCTGGAGATCGACGGCGGCGTCAAGGTCGACAACGTCGCCGAGATCGCCCGTGCCGGGGCCGACACCTTCGTGGCCGGCTCCGCGGTGTTCGGCGCCGCCCGCGACAGCGACCCGCACCGCTACGACAGCGTGATCCAGGCCTTCCGCGAGCAGCTCGCCACGGCGCGGTGAGCGTGCCCACGCCCCCCTGCTGGCATCTCTACGTCATCGAGACGGCCGGCGGGGCGCTCTACACCGGGATCACCACCGACGTCGCCCGGCGCCTCGCCGAGCACGCGGCCGGGCGCGGCGCCAAGGCACTGCGCGGCCGTGGGCCGCTGAGGCTGATCCACCAGGAAGCGGTAGGCAGCCGCAGCGAGGCGCTGCGGCTCGAGGCCGCCGTGAAACGGTTCTCCGCCGCCGGCAAGCGGGCCTGGCTGTCTCGGCGGGTCGGCGGCGTTGGCGATGGCTCAGTGTAGCTTCAAGCGCGGCCGGATAAACCGGTTCAGTCCGTCCACCAGCACGATCACCCCCGTTTTCAGGCTGCCGTGAATGGCCCGCTGGTGCAGGCGATAGAGCGAGGCATAGAAGAACTTGGCCAGGTGGCCCTCGACGAACAGGCGGCGCGCCGAGGCGCCGCGCATCAGGGTGCCGATGGCCTCGAAGTGGGCCAGCGAGATCAGCGAGCCGCGGTCGCGATAGACGAAGGGCGCGAGCGGCTTGCCGTCGAGCTGGGCGCGCAGGTTGCGGTAGAGCAGCCGCGCCTGCTGGTGAGCGGCCTGGGCGCGGGGCGGCACCGTGCTGCCGTCCGGCTGCGGGCAGCTGGCGCAGTCACCGAAGGCGAAGACGTTGGGGTCGTCGACGCTCTGCAGGGTCTCGTGCACGGCGATCCGCTGGCCCTTGGCCAGCGTCAGGTCGAGCTGCGTGAGGATGTCGGGGGCCTTGATGCCGGCCGCCCAGACGTTGAGGTCGGTGGCGAGGCGCTGGCCGTCGGCGGTGTGGATGGCGTCCTCGTCGATCCGGGTCACCCGCGTGCCGCTGTGCACCTGCACGCCGAGTCCTTGCAACTCCTCGCGCACGGCCTGGCGGACGCGTTCGGGCAGGGCCGGCAGCACGTCCTCGGCGGCCTCGATCAGGTGGACGTCGAGCTGACGGCCGTCCAGCTCGGTCACGCCGTAGCTCTGCAGCATCAGCAGGGCGTCGTAGAGCTGGGCAGCAAGCTCCACCCCGGTGGCGCCGCCGCCCACGATGCCCACCCTCAGCCGTGGCTTCTCTCCTGGAGAGGCGGCACTGCAGCGCAGGAAGGTGTTGAGCATGGCGCGGCGAAAGGCTTCCGCCTGCTCGGGGCTGTCGAGAAAGTAGCAGTGCTCGGCGACGCCTGGGGTGCCGAAGTCGTTGCTGACGCTGCCGAGTGACAGCACCAGCTGGTCGTAGGCCAGTTCGCGGGCCGGCAGGATCTCCTGGCCGTCGTCATCGAGCACCGCGGCCAGCTGCAGCCGGCGTCGCTGGCGGTCGAGCCCGCACAGCGTGCCGCGCTGGAAGCGATAGCCATGGGCACGGGCGTGCCCGGGGTAGGCGATCTCGTCGATGCCGGAGTCGAGCGCGCCGGTGGCGACCTCATGCAGCAGCGGCTTCCAGATATGGGTCGGGCTGCGGTCGACCAGCACGATTTCGGCTCGACCACGTCGGCCGAGCCGCCGTCCCAGGCGGGTTACCAGCTCCAGGCCGCCGGCCCCGCCGCCGACCACCACGATCCGTGTCTTGCCCATGGTTTTCTCCTCGTTCAGGGGAGGCCTCAGCATACGGGGCGGCACGTTGCCTGCCCACTGCCCGACAACTTGACGCTTTTCCGGGTGCTGACTTTACTCACTGTTACCGCGTGCCCCTGATCCGTTGCCGGAGATAACCACAATGTACAAACACGCTGTCTCTACAGGTGCCGCCGCTGCTACGGTGGCACTCTGCCTCGTCCCCGGTCTCGCCGCTGCCCAGGCCGACGACGATACCCTCGAGCGCCTCGGTGCATTCAAGACGACCGGCACTACCGACTTCATCACCGTCGAGCAGGGTGGCCCGGCCGCCGAGGCGATCCGCCAGACCCTCGAGCGCATCCGCCTGCCAGAAGGCTTCTCCATCGATCTCTACGCCCTGGTACCCGATGCCCGCCACATGGCGGTCGGCCCCCAGGGGGTGGTCACCTTCGTCGGCACCCGCAAGAAGGAGGTGTGGGCGGTGACGGACCGCACCAAGAACCGCGTCGCCGACGAGGTGAAGAACTTTGCCCCGTCGCTGGCCAAGGCGATTCCCAACGGGCCCTGCTTCTCGCGGGACGGCGTGCTCTACATCGCCGAACAGAATCGCGTGCTGGCCTACCCGGCGGCGGAGTTCTTCTACGAGAGCCCCGACGTGGTGGCCGTGCCGGTCATCGCCGAGGGCGAGCTCATCCCCGAGGAGTTCGTCAGCTACAACCACACGGCACGCGTCTGTGACGTCGGGCCAGACGGCAAGCTCTACATCTCCCTCGGCCAGCCCTACAACGTGCCGCCCAAGAAGTACCTGGAGACCTTCAACGAAGTCGGCATCGGCGGCATCATCCGTATCGATCAGGACGGCAGCAACCGCGAGGTCTACAGCTACGGTATCCGCAACTCGGTGGGTCACGACTTCCACCCGGCCACCGGCGAGCTGTGGTTCACCGACAACCAGGTGGATGGCATGGGCGACGACATCCCGCCGGGCGAGATCAATCGCCAGACGGCCGCCGGTCAGCACTTCGGCTTCCCCTGGTATGGCGGCGGCGACGTGCGCACCAACGAGTACAAGGACGAGGAGGTACCGGCAGACGTCGTCTTCCCGGTGGTGGAGACCGTCGCCCACGCGGCCGATCTGGGCATGGTGTTCTACACCGGCAAGATGTTCCCCGAGCAGTACCGCGGCGGCATCTTCTCCGCCCAGCATGGCTCCTGGAACCGCACCGAGCCCATCGGCGCCCGGGTGATGTTCACCCCGGTCGATGCCGAGGGCAACGTGACCGGCGACACCGTGCCCTTTGCCGAGGGGTGGCTCGACGCGAACGGCGAGTACCTGGGGCGCCCGGTGGATGTCGCCCAGCTGCGCGACGGCTCGCTGCTGGTCTCCGACGACCTGGCCGGCGCGCTCTACCGCATCTCCTACCAGAAGCCCGTCCAGCCCGAGGAGGAGTGAGGGCGGTAACAGGTCGGTTGCAATCATCATAGGTGGGAAATGGGATGGACCTGCGAAGGTAGCGGCGCAGTAGGCATCGCCCGCGCGGCCGGGTACCATGCCGGCATGTTCCCCTGCCAACCGCGAGGGCCGTTCCGGCAAGCCATGCACCCACTTCTCACCGATATCCGCCTGGTGACCTTCGATCTCGACGGCACCCTGATCGACTCCGTCCCCGATCTCGCCGTGGCCGTGGATACCGCCCTCGACGACCTCGGTCTGCCTGCCCCGGGCGAGGCGAAGGTGCGCGACTGGGTGGGCAACGGCTCGCTCACGCTCATGGAGCGGGCCTTGCGCCATGCTGTGCTCCAGAACGAGGCGCCGGGGACAAGCCAAAGAGGAGGTCCGATTCCAGGGAAGGAATCGGTAGCGCCCAGGGACGGGGTTACAGCGCCTCCTCGATGGTCCGACACTTCGGGGCTTGTCGCCGGGAAAGCCTCGCGGGAAACACGTGGTGAGATCGACAAGGCCTTGCTGGAGCGAGCCCATGCGGCCTTCCTCACGCACTATGCGCGCGATCCCGGCTCGCGGACGCGCCTCTATCCTGGCGTGCGCGAGGCGCTGGATGGCCTGCGTGGCGCGGGCTACCCGCTGGCGCTGGTCACCAACAAGCCCGAGGCTTTCATCGTGCCGATCCTGGCCGGCTTCGGGCTCGCCGAGCACTTCGCCCTCTGCCTGGGGGGCGATTCGCTGCCCCAGAAGAAGCCCGATCCCGCGCCGCTGCTGCACGTGGCCGCGCATTTCGACGTGCCGCCCGCCGCCTGCCTGATGGTGGGGGATTCGCGCCACGACATCGCCGCCGGCAGGGCGGCGGGCTTCCGCACCCTGGCCGTGCCCTACGGCTACAACCACGGCGAGTCGGTACGCGACAGTGGCCCGGATGGCGTGGTTGAATCGCTCGCGGAACTCGTTTAGGGTGATTTTGGCGAAGGCTATAATACCGTGCTTTATCAATATGTTTTTGCTATAAGCTGCCTTTGCTTGAGACGACACCACTTGACCACCTTCAGCTTGCGGAACACGTTCGATGACCAGCCGCATGACGCCGGATGACCTCACCTCCTTCGGCGGCGCCCGTTCCGGCGCCGCCCGCGCCAGTACCCCGCTGCCCCTGAGTGGCGGCTGGCGATGGTGACGCTCGACCGCCGAGCCTCACCCATGGCGCGCCCGCGCCCACCATCGTCACCTTCCGCTACATCGAGGATCCGGGCATGATGACCCCCGAACGTTTTCGCGAGCTGGCCGACGCCGGCTACAACCGCATTCCGGTCACCCGCGAGGTGCTGGCCGATCTCGACACGCCGCTCTCCACCTACCTGAAGCTGGCCGACGAGCCCTGGACCTTCCTGCTCGAATCCGTGCAGGGTGGCGAGAAGTGGGGCCGTTACTCGATCATCGGCCTGCCCAGCCGCGAGCGCGTCGAGGTGCATGGCTTTCGGGTGCGCCACCTGATCGACGGCCAGGAGGTCGAAGCGGAGGAGGTCGAAGACCCGCTGGCCTGGATCGAGCGCTTCCAGGGGCGCTTCCGCGTGCCGCGCCTCGACGACCAGCCGCGCTTCGACGGCGGCCTGGTGGGCTACTTCGGCTACGACACCATCCGCTACATCGAGCCGCGCCTGCGCGGACCCGAGGTGGCGGCGAAGCCCGACCCGCTGGGCGTGCCCGACATCCTGCTGATGGTCTGCAATGAGCTGGTGGTGTTCGACAACCTTTCCGGCCGCCTGACGCTGTGGACTCACGCCGACCCGGCCGAGGCGGAGGCCTACGCGCACGCCAGCGAGCGCCTCGAGCGCCTGGAGATGCGCCTGCGCAGCGCCACCCTCGACACCACGAGCCGCGGCAGCGGCGCCGCGGCGGTGGAGGAGGGGCACTTCACCTCCGGCTTCACCGAGGCGGGCTTCAAGGCCGCGGTCGAGCGCATCAAGGAGTACGTGCTGGCCGGCGACATCATGCAGTGCGTGCCGTCGCAGCGCATGTCGATTCCCTACCGCGCCTCGCCGCTCGATCTCTACCGCGCGCTGAGAAGCCTCAACCCCTCGCCCTACATGTTCTTCTTCAACCTCGACGACCACCACGTGGTGGGCTCCTCGCCGGAGATCCTCGCGCGCCTCGAGGAGGGCGAGGTCACGGTGCGTCCCATCGCTGGCACCCGGGTGCGCGGCAAGACCGAGGCGGAGGATCAGGCGCTCGAGGCCGATCTGCTCGCCGATCCCAAGGAGCGCGCCGAGCACCTCATGCTGATCGACCTGGGGCGCAACGACGTGGGACGCATCAGCGAGACCGGCTCGGTGACGGTCACCGATCAGATGACGGTGGAGCGCTACTCCCACGTGATGCACATCGTCTCCAACGTCACCGGGCGGTTGAAGCCCGGGCTCTCCGCCATGGATGTGCTGCGCGCCACCTTCCCTGCCGGCACGCTCTCCGGGGCGCCCAAGATCCGCGCCATGGAGATCATCGACGAGCTCGAGCCGGTCAAGCGCGGCATCTACTCCGGCGCCGTGGGCTACCTCTCCTGGCACGGCAACATGGACACCGCCATCGCCATCCGCACCGCGGTGATCAAGGACGGCGAACTCCATGTCCAGGCCGGGGCCGGGGTGGTGGCCGACTCCGTGCCCGAACTGGAGTGGCAGGAGACCCTGAACAAGGGCCGTGCCCTGTTCCGCGCCGTGGCCTTGGCCGAACGCGGTCTCGACAACCTCGAGTAGGCCTACCCGGGCGTCCTCGCGCCTGGCCTAGCCCGCTTATCTCACCGATGAGTATCGCAGGGACCGTTTGGTCCCTGCGAATGTGTTTGCCCGATCCCTGGCGCGAGT
>SBLD01000101.1 GCA_004551485.1 Billgrantia azerbaijanica
GCTTCTACTTCACAAAAGACCCCTTCAAGGTGCTTGTATGGAGCCAGTATCTCCTTTTGTATTGGATTCTCAGGCTCTACCTCCATTTCCACACCACAGTCATTGCCTGTGGGCACAAAGCCAAAGGCTGGAAGTGAGCTTGGGGAGGCTTCCAATAGCATGAACCCTATAGGCCCATCATGTAATGCCACCCTGATCAGTTGAGTAGCTGTTACAAATTTGTGGCTGTGTGGCACCAGTGGTTGCCAAAATTGAGGATAAGGCAGCCTTAAACTTGATATGGGTGAAATTGAGTTTAAGGGTACCTTTAACTTTGATTTCACATTCCCCAGACATGACTCAAATTCCACTTGCCTGGTATCCCAGTTGATCCTCAGCTTCCACCTCTTGAGCTTATCAAGGCCCAGGATTAGGTCATAATTGGAGGCCTGGGCAACTGGTACCTCATGGTTACCCAGCGGCTGGCCCCCTACTTCCATGGCTA
>SBLD01000102.1 GCA_004551485.1 Billgrantia azerbaijanica
TAAGGATATAACGCCTGGAGGTCACCAATTTGCTGTAACCTTCATCAATGACTACAGTAGGTTTGTGACGGTCTACCTCATGGCTCACAAAAGTGAGGTACTTGGTCACTTCCAAGAGTACAAGACCCTGATGGAAAACCAGATGGGAAAGAAGTTACAATGGCTCAGATCAGATAACGGTGGTGAGTACATCAATAGAGAGTTTGATACTTACCTTTCCTCCACAGGGATTCAACATGAGACATTGGCACCATACACTCCTCAACAGAATGGGATTGCCAAGCATATGAACAGGACCCTCTTCAACATCACCAGAAGTCTCCTTCTTCAAGGAGGAGCACCCCACTATCTATGGGGAGATGCATTGCTCCACGCTGCCTATTTAAACAACAGGCCCCCTACAAAGGCACTGTCCATGGAGACACCCTTTAAGCATTTCCTTCAATGGGAAGGAGACCACTCAATGTTGTGAGTTTTTGGATG
>SBLD01000103.1 GCA_004551485.1 Billgrantia azerbaijanica
CCATAGGCGCCGTAGATCTCGCCCATGATGTCGGAGAGCAGCAGCGACTTGCCCGAGCCCTCCACCGTCGAGTGGGCCAGCACCGCGGTATCCAGCTTCGCCCCGAGGTGCTGCAGCGGATAGGCCAGCCAGCATGTCAGCCAGTGCATGGCATCCTTATCAAAGCTGCACAACCAGTCGATCAGGTAGCGGATGCACTTGCAGCCCTCCGGGTCGTCGATCGGCTCGAGGGGCAGGCCCTCGAAGGTGTTGATGTACTCGCTCGGGTCCTTGGTCATGCGGGGGTCGAACACCAGCCTGTCATGCGGCACCTGGCGCCGCTGCGGCGAATTCACCCACAGTGAGAACGCATCGCCCAGGGCCAGTTGCACCGCTCCCTTGGGCAGGCGCTGCTTGAGCTGGCGATCCCAAACGTCCTGGGTGCCATCCAGGTAGACGTAACGCTCCATCGGATCCATGCCGACCGTGCCGCGCTC
>SBLD01000104.1 GCA_004551485.1 Billgrantia azerbaijanica
CAAAGGCCAAAACACGCACACCGACGAATTTTTCGGTGCCAAATTCTGGTTCGGAGGCACAGAAAGCTATGTCTTCAACAAGCTCGAGAGCATCGCGCTGTCTGACAACCCCAAAACGCCTGCCCTGGACTGCGGTGTGACTAACGCCTTAACGAAAAAGTTCCTCGGCAAAGTGGATTTCGGCAATGGCCGTTTGTCGGAAGAGTACATGCCGAGCCGCATCAACTGGGTGGTGCAGAGCAGCGGTGTCGACTACCTGCATCTACTGATCACCGCTATGGAGTGGATGTTGCAGAAGTACAGTATTGATGCCAGGTTCATGCTTTCGGTGCACGACGAAGTCCGCTATCTGGTAAAAGACGAGGATAGGTACAGAGCCGCGCTGGCTCTGCAAATCGCCAACATCTGGACACGTGCCCTATTTGCATTCAAGCTGCAGATGGATGACTTGCCGTTGGGCTGTGCTTTCTT
>SBLD01000105.1 GCA_004551485.1 Billgrantia azerbaijanica
TACGTCTTGACTTTTATTTATTTTATTTATAGCTACATTTTACTTGGTACAAGATATTACAGCTACGCTATGGCTTTTATTTATTTTAGTATAGCCATGCTTCGTACAACATATTATTTATTTTATTAAATATTTATAACACATTTAACATCATGTCAAATGTATTTATTATGGTTTGGAGAGAAGCCATTTCATGCATCGAGACCGATGACACCCCAAGCTACTCCGGGACCGGGATTTGGACTGGGATTTGAGTGGAGTACAAGACCCCTTCCAATAACGGAATTTGGTCCAGAAAGAGAAACCTTCCCGTAAATTTTAAAAGTAGCAGTACCGTCAACATCAACAGTGATATTGTCTATAACACCTTTAGTTCCAGCAGGTTTGAAAGGGGCTCCAGTTGTTATCCAAACATTATCTATGTTTCCGTAAGTGTGAATAACCAGTGCATGATCACCAGGAGTGACACC
>SBLD01000106.1 GCA_004551485.1 Billgrantia azerbaijanica
CGAGGCCACCGGCCTGGCGCTGTTCAAGGCCGCCCAGGATCGCGGCATCTCGCTCGCCGGCATCCAGGGCGACAGCACCCAAGCCCCGACCGCGCAGCCACCGAAAGGCGACCAGGGCGATCAGGATCACCAGGCAGCGGTTGACGCCATCACCGGACGCTGGAAGGCCTCGGCCTGATCGCGCATCACCCCTCCACCCGATAGAGGATCACGACCATGGCTAAAGCACAGGTCACCCAGCATCCCGCGCCCGCGGCGCTGCTCGCCGGCGATTTCCCGCTCCGTTTCATGACCGTGACCATCGAGTCCGGCCAGGTGCAGCCCGCCGGCGCGGTGCTCGGCGAGGTCGCCGCCACCAGCGAGTTCAAGCTCTCCGCCACCGGCGCGGCCGACGGCAGCGAAACCCCCAGCGTCGTGCTGTGGGAGGACGTCGACGCCAGCGGCGGGGCCGTGCAGGCCGAAGCGCTG
>SBLD01000107.1 GCA_004551485.1 Billgrantia azerbaijanica
TTACGATTTGTTTTAACTTCTACTTTCCCACAACCTGTAAGTTTACATAGGAAATTAGCTAGTTCTAGATCAGCTATTTTAAATACTACAAGAATATGAGGATTATATTGGTTACTAAGATTAGTAGGATTTTTAATAGCAAAAGTCCCATTCCCTTCAATAAGACCAGCAAGATAAGGACCAAAGCGCCGAAGATTATGAATTTTTTCTTTAGCGTAGCGAATACTTGTAAGGATTTTTTCTTTATTTGATCGATTAATTTTATTAAAAGAACGTAGGATAGAATACTCTCAAATTTCCATTTTACCAAATCCACCAACCATAGCTGGCATACGATTTTCTCTACAGTTTCCTGTAAAGTCGGACTATATCTTCACCTTTTTTTTTTATTTTATACAAATTTCTATATAAAAAAGTAGTAATAAAAGATGTTTCGCATGTAGTCTCTGGGGATCCTACTAAGAAGT
>SBLD01000013.1 GCA_004551485.1 Billgrantia azerbaijanica
GATCGGCGCTGCCTGTCAACCGCGATCTCGGTGATCGCTGAGGTGCATCGAGCCGTGCTCGCCGCCCCTCGGGCTGACCGGCGCCGCCACCGCAGTGGCTGCCGATGGAGCCCTCAGCGGGCCCCGTCATCAGTGGCGGACATTCTAGCGATTCCACTGCGCCTGTCAACCTGGAATCTTTCGAAGCCTCCGAAAAACTCCAGCGGAAACAAGCCCTTCCGCCACTCACCACCGCCCGCGACGTGTGCCCGTCGCCAGCAGCGGATGCGTACTTTACGGCCTCGCCGCGGCTCGCGCAAGGCCTCTGGCAAAAAACTTTCAGGCCGACGCTCGCTGCAATGCAGTGAGTCAATCCACAGGCGGACAGGCAAGCAACCCCCTGTGGGTAAATGGGCGCCGGCCGGAGACGACAGCGCCCGCTCGAGGCGGGCGCTTTGCAGGCTATTGCTGAATGACTTGCAGCGACTCAACTGGTTGGCGCCCGCCTCAGCTTGCGCATCACGGCCATCACCGGCCCGGACGCGACATAGGTGCCGAACAGCGCCAGCAGCATCACCGAGGGCTCCACGGAGATCACCACGAAGGCGAGCACGATGGCCAGCAGGACGACGAAGGGGACCGGCCCCTTGAGGTCGATGTCCTTGAAGCTGTAGTAGCGGATATTGCTGACCATCAGCACGCCGGCAGCCCCAACGAGGAACAGCATCAGCAGCTTGAAGCCCAGCGCCTGGGCGTCGAAGCTGTGGAAGGTCCAGACGCTGGCGGCCACCAGCGCCGCCGCGGAGGGGCTCGGCAGACCGATGAACCACTTCTTGTCGACGCTGCCGAGCTGCACGTTGAAGCGCGCCAGGCGCAGCGCCGCGCAGGCCACATAGAGAAAGGCCACCACCCAGCCGGTCTTGCCGATATCCTGGAGAATCCAGGTGAACGCCACCAGCGCCGGCGCCACGCCGAAGGAGAGCATGTCCGAGAGGCTGTCGTATTCGGCACCGAAGGCGCTCTGGGTGTTGGTCAGGCGTGCCACGCGACCATCCAGGCCGTCGAGCACCATGGCAATGAAGATCGCCACCGAGGCCGCCGTGAAGTCGCCGTTGATGCCCGCCACCACGGCAAAGAAACCGGCGAAGAGTGCCGAGGTGGTAAAGAGGTTGGGCAGCAGAAAGATGCCCTTGCGCCGCACCTTCTTGCCATCCTCGATGGATTCTTCGACCACTTCCGTTTCACGAACGAAGGCCGTCGCCAGATCCTCCTCCGCGGGCGGTGCGGATTCCCGCTCCGCCCTGCCGGGCTCGTCACCTTGCCCATGGGTGTCACGCTCGGTGTTGCGAGGATCCTGACTCATGCGTCTCGTCCGTTGCCAGAAGGGAATGAATGTCGCACTACTGCCGCCATTCTACACGCTGCCCCCGAGGCGAAAAGCGCGCCTCTCCCGACACCGTTCCATACGACAGCGCCAGGGGTGCGGACACCCGCACCCCTGGCGCTCCAGACCTCCGGCAGGACTCAGTTCTTGGACTTGTCCACCAGCTGGTTGGCCGCGATCCACGGCATCATGCCACGCAGCTTGGCGCCGACCTGCTCGATCTCGTGCTCGGCGTTGAGGCGGCGGCGCGCGGTCATCGACGGGTAGTTGGTGTTGCCCTCGTTGATGAACATCTTGGCGTACTCGCCGGTCTGGATGCGCTTGAGCGCGTTGCGCATCGCCTCGCGAGACTGCTCGTTGATCACTTCGGTGCCGGTCACGTACTCGCCATACTCCGCATTGTTGGAGATGGAGTAGTTCATGTTGGCGATGCCGCCCTCGTACATCAGATCGACGATCAGCTTGAGCTCGTGCAGGCACTCGAAGTAGGCCATCTCCGGCGCATAGCCCGCCTCGGTCAGAGTTTCGAAACCGGCCTTGACCAGTTCCACGGCGCCGCCGCACAGTACCGCCTGTTCGCCGAACAGATCGGTCTCGGTCTCGTCCTTGAAGGTGGTCTCGATGATGCCGCTGCGCCCGCCGCCGATGGCCGCGGCATAGGAGAGCGCGAGCTCCTTGGCCTTGCCGGACGAATCCTGGTGGATGGCGATCAGGTCGGGGATGCCACCGCCACGCACGAACTCGGAGCGCACGGTGTGGCCCGGCGCCTTGGGCGCGATCATGATGACGTCGAGATCGGCACGCGGTTCGACCTGATTGTAGTGGATGTTGAAACCGTGGGCGAAGGCCAGGGTGGCGCCCTGCTTGAGGTTGGGCTCGACCTGCTTCTCGTAGATCGCCTTCTGATTCTCGTCCGGCGCCAGGATCATCACCACGTCGGCGCTCTGGCAGGCGGCCTCGACGGAAGCCACCTTGAGGCCGGCCGCCTCGGCCTTGGCCGCGGAGGAGGAGCCCTCGCGCAGGGCGACGGTGACGTCGACGCCGGACTCCTTCAGGTTGTTGGCATGGGCATGGCCCTGGGACCCGTAACCCACGATGGTGACCTGCTTGCCCTGGATGAGAGCGAGGTCGCAGTCCTTGTCATAGTAGACGCGCATGGCAGTGCTCCTGAAGAGTGATTGGTGAAGGTCACAGCGTTGATGGCCACCCGCGCCGTCTGTCGCGGCGCTGGGCGTCGGGCATCCGTTGGGGACAACCTTACGCCAGCCACCCCGTTGCGTAAAACGCGATGTTTGCAACGTTGCATGCCGGAATATGCAATAATGATCGGCATGGACATGCGCCCCCTCAAGCACTTCCTGGCCCTGGCCGAGGCATTGCACTTCGGCCGGGCGAGCGAAGCGTGCCACGTCAGCCCCTCGACGCTCTCCCGCTCGATCCGCCAGCTCGAGGCGAGCCTCGGCGTGCCGCTCTTCGAGCGCGACAACCGCCATGTCGCCCTAACCCGCCACGGCGAGGCATTCCAGCGCTTCGCCCGAGAGACCCTCGCCCAGTGGGAGGCGCTGCGCCTGTCGCTGATGAGCGAGGCGGCGCACCTCACCGGCGAGATCAGCATCTACTGCTCGGTGACCGCCAGCTACAGCTTC
This sequence comes from Billgrantia azerbaijanica, assembly GCA_004551485.1. Taxonomy (GTDB): domain Bacteria; phylum Pseudomonadota; class Gammaproteobacteria; order Pseudomonadales; family Halomonadaceae; genus Halomonas; species Halomonas azerbaijanica. The sequence continues at coordinate 3,010 of SBLD01000013.1, forward strand.
CTCTACGCCCTGCTCAGCGAGTTCCGCGGCCGTCACCCGGGCATCGAGCTCAAGCTGCATACTGGCGACCCCGCCGAGGCCATGGCCCGCGTGCTGGCCGGCGACGAGGACATGGCGATCACCCCCCGCCCGCGCCAGGCCCCCGAGGCGCTGGCGTTCAAGTCGCTGACCCGCTCGCCGCTGGTGTTCATCACCCCCCACGAGGCACACGACTGGATCCCCGCCACGCCGGAGACGCCGCACGCCGAGCAGTGGCGCACGGTGCCGATGATCCTCTCCGAGGCAGGGCTGTCGCGCGAGTATGCCGACACCTGGTTCCGCGCACTAGGCGTGGCGCCGAGGATCTATGCCCAGGTGGCCGGCCACGAGGCGATCGTCAGCATGGTGGGGCTGGGCTTCGGCATCGGTGTGGTGCCGAAGATCGTGCTCGACAACAGCCCGCTGGTGGAACGGGTGCGGGTGCTGCCGGTCAAGCCCGAGCTGCCCCACTACGACGTCGGCCTCTGCGTGCTGGAGCGGCGCCTGAGGAGCCCGCTGATTCGCGCCCTCTGGGACGAGGTGGCGGAGCGTTAGGTCTCCCGGGAACGAAAAAAGCCGCCCCGAAAGGCGGCTTGCGACGCTTCGACAGGGCGCCATCAGAGGCTCAGGACTTTGTCCCCGCGGGCAATGCCCGACACCCCGGTGCGCGCCACCTCGAGGATCCCCACCGGTGCCATGGCCTGCAGGAAGGCATCGAGCTTGCCGGCATCGCCGGTGATCTGCACCGTGTAGAGGCTCGGCGAGACATCGACGATCTGCGCGCGGAAGATGTCCACCGTGCGCTTCACCTCGTCGCGGGCCGCGCCCAGCGCCTTGACCTTGATCAGCATCAGCTCGCGCTCGATGTGGTTGCCCTCGGTGAGGTCGACGAGCTTGACCACGTCGATCAGCTTGTTGAGGTGCTTGGTGATCTGCTCGATCACCCGGTCGTCGCCCACCGTGGTCACGGTCAGCCGCGACAGGGTCTCGTCCTCGGTGGGCGCCACGTTCAGCGTCTCGATGTTGAAGTTGCGCTGCGAGAAGAGCCCCACCACGCGTGACAGGGCGCCCGGTTCGTTTTCCATCAGAATCGAGATGATATGGCGCATCAGGTCCGCTCCGTCTTGGAAAGCAGCATGTCACGCATGGAGCCCAGGGGCACCTGCATCGGATAGACGTGCTCGCGCGGATCGACGATGACATCCAGGAACACCAGCTCGTCCTTGTCGGCCAGGGTGCGCTCGAGCGCCGGACCCAGCTCCTCCTTGGTCTCCACCCGCAGCGCGGTGAAGCCGTAGGCCTCGATCAGCTTGGAGAAGTCGGGCAACGACTCCATGTAGGAGTGGGCGTGGCGAGACTTGTAGTTGAGGTCCTGCCACTGACGCACCATGCCCAGCGAAGCGTTGTTGAGGTTGATGATCTTCACACCGCCACCGAACTGCTTACAGGTGGACAGCTCCTGCATCATCATCTGGAAGCTTCCCTCGCCGGTGATACAGATCACCTGCTCGTCGGGGAAGTTCTGCTTGATGCCCATGGCCGCCGGGAAGCCGAAGCCCATGGTGCCGAGCCCGCCCGAGGTGATGAAGCGGTTGGGCTTGTCGAACTTGTAGTACTGGGCGGCGAACATCTGGTGCTGGCCCACGTCGGTGGTCACATAGGCCTCACCGCGCGTGGCCTCACACAGCGCCTCGATGATCTCCTGCGGCTTGAGCGCCTCGCCGGCCTTGGACGGCTCGTAGAGCTTGCCGCGCCGCTCCTCGCGCCAGGCATCGATCTTCTCCCACCACTCGGCGAGCGCCTCGGGATGGGCGATCTCCTGCCCCTGGACGAGACTGATCATCTCGTTGATCACGCTGCCCGCCGGACCGACGATGGGCACGTCGGCGCGCACCGTCTTGGAGACGGAGCTCGGGTCGATGTCGACGTGGATGATCTTCGCCGTGGGGCAGAACTTGGAGGTGTTGTTGGTGACGCGGTCGTCGAAGCGCGCACCGATGGCGATGATCAGGTCGGCGTGGTGCATGGCCATGTTGGACTCGTAAGAGCCGTGCATGCCCAGCCAGCCGAGGCACTGGCGATCGCTCTGCGGGTAGGCACCGATGCCCATCAGCGTGGTGGTGATGGGAAAGCCGAGGCGCTTGACCAAATCGGTGAGCCCTTCGCTGGCCCGCCCGGTGACCACCCCGCCGCCGGTGTAGAAGACCGGCCGCTTGGCCTTGAGCATCAGCTCCACGGCCTTCTTGATCTGGCCGCTGTGGCCGCGCGCCACCGGGTTGTAGGAGCGTAGCTTGACCTTCTTCGGATAGACGTATTCGTAGCGCTCGGTGGGGGCGGTCATGTCCTTGGGAATGTCCACCACCACCGGACCGGGCCGCCCCGTCGCGGCCAGGTAGAAGGCCTTCTTGAGCACCGTAGGGATCTCGGTCGGGTGCTTGATCGAGAAGCTGTGCTTCACGATGGGCCGGGTCACGCCGACGATGTCGGTCTCCTGGAAGGCGTCGTCGCCGATCAGGTGACTCATCACCTGGCCGCACAGCACCACCATGGGAATCGAGTCCATGTAGGCGGTGGCAATGCCGGTGACGGCGTTGGTGGCGCCGGGCCCGGAGGTCACCAGTACCACGCCGGGCTTGCCGGAGGCGCGCGCATAGCCGTCGGCGGCGTGGGTGGCCGCCTGCTCGTGGCGGACCAGGATGTGCTTGACCTTGTCCTGGCGGAACAGCGCGTCGTAGATGTGCAGCGCCGCGCCACCGGGATAGCCATAGATGTATTCGACGCCCTCGTCCTGAAGGAAGCGGGCGATCATGTCTGCGCCGGAAAGCAGTTCCACGGATGTTTCTCCCCTGGAGGTCTCGAGTGCGATCCGTGTCCAAGTCGGGAACACGGGGTCGAGTGCGGCGGTGTGCCGCTGCCGGCCATGCCGGCACCTGATGCCAAACCCTGGCGTTGATAGACCCGGATAGGGCCTGCACTCTCATCACGGCAGATCGCCGCGTCGGGGCGTTGGCCGTCATCGGCGGTTGGCCGATGGCGGAAGTCCTTCGGCGGGTAGAGGCCCACTGGCCTACCCTTCGCGCGGCAGTGGGGGATCGCCCGCTGGTGGCCGCGCCCGCGTATCAGGAAGGCTCAAGATTCCATTAGCGCAGCAAGGGTGTCAACCGCCACGGGCCATTCGCTAGACCATGGATGCAGCTTCGGCAAGGTTGCCGGCGCAAAAAAACCCGCCGGCTGGGGAAGTCGACGGGCAAGGGGTTACAGGACGCAACCTGATAATCAGTCTAGTCCGCATTCGCCGCCGCGCCCGGCCGTCCACGTAACGACTTGTGAACGGCCGGGCACGGTACGTTTCAGGGCGTGCGGAAGACCAGATGGCCCTCCTCGGCCTCGACGCGGATGATGTCGCCGGGCGCGAACTTGCCGGCCAGCGGGGTCTCGATGCGGGCCTGGAGCTGGAGCCACCCGGCGACCGAGCCTCGATCCGGCGATTGCACAAGGCGAGTGCCGGGCAACCCCACTTTCCCGCGACGAAAGTCTATACCCCTCGACTCGCGTCATCCCGATGTGTCTGCTTCAATGGCGAAGGTGACACGATTCACCAGCCGGCCATTGATGATTTTCTGAACCGGATACCGCAATGAGGCATATCCTCGGCCAGCTAGTGAATCGATTCATCTCAACGTCACAACAAAGCCAATAACATCTCACCGGAGGAGACGCACCATGTCTCGCATCGTGCAATGGTCCATCACCGTGGCCCTGGCCGGCTTTTTGTTCGGCTTCGACACCGCGGTCATCTCGGGCGCCGACAAACCCATCCAGACGCTCTGGGGGCTGAGCGACCTCCAGCATGGCCTGCTGATCATGTCCATGGCCCTCTGGGGCACCGTGCTTGGCGCCATCACCGGCAACTGGCCGACCGACCGGCTCGGCCGACGCGCCACCCTGCTGCTGATCGGCATTCTCTATCTGGTTTCCGCCGTCGGCTCGGCTGTGGTCTCGGATCCGGTGCTGTTCGCCTTCTTCCGTCTGATCGGCGGCATCGGGGTCGGGATTTCCTCGGTCGCCGCACCGACCTACATCTCCGAGATCGCGCCTGCTCGCCAACGCGGCTTCCTGGTGGCCATGTACCAGTTCAACATCGTGTTCGGCATCCTGATGGCGTTCGTCTCCAACTACGTCATCAACAGCGTCGTCCACGGCGACGACGCCTGGCGCTGGATGCTGGGCATAGAAGCCATTCCCGCACTGCTCTACACCCTGATGATCACCCGAGTGCCACGCAGCCCGCGCTGGCTGATCCTCAAGCGCGGTGACGTCGAGGAAGCCTCCCGGGTACTGCGGATGATCGAGCCGGATGCCGACGTGGATGCCGAGATCGCCAGTATCCGCGCCGCGGAAAACGAGGAGCAAAGCGCCCATGCCCGATTCTTCTCGAGGCGCTATCGCCTGCCGATCCTTCTGGCCTTCCTGATCGCGTTCTTCAACCAGCTCTCGGGCATCAACTTCATCATCTACTATGCGCCGCGGGTGCTGGAGGCCGCTGAACTCGGTAGCCAGGCCGCGCTGCTGTCCACTGTCGGCATCGGACTCGTCAATCTGATGTTCACCATGCTCGGCATGTCGCTGATCGACAAGTTCGGCCGTCGCACCCTGCTGTTCATCGGCTCCGCCGGCTACCTGGTCTCGCTGGTACTGATCTCCCGCGCCTTCTTCGCCAACGCTCTGGGGGGTATCGAGGTGCCGTTGCTGCTGGGCCTGTTCATTGCGGCCCATGCGATCAGCCAGGGGGCGGTGATCTGGGTGTTCATCGCCGAGGTGTTCCCCAACCATGTCCGCGCCCGCGGCCAATCCTTCGGGGCATCGATCCATTGGATCTTCGCCGCCCTCATCACCCTGCTGATGCCCTGGGTGCTGGGCACCTTCAGTGGAGGCCCGGTGTTCGCCTTCTTCGCGGTGATGATGCTCCTGCAGCTGGTCTTCGTGATGTTCCTGATGCCCGAGACCAGAAATGTCTCCCTCGAAGACCTGCAGAAGCACCTGGTGGGGGAGACTGTCGGCATGCGCCGCGTGCACCTGTCGAAGGCCCGCGCCAAGGCCTGACCGCCCTGACACGAAAAGCCCGCCTGGGGCGATTCCGGCGGGCAGGGACGACGCAACGCCCGGCAGATGACCGCCCGCGCCCTTCACGGCGCGGGCGGCTGCCTTAGTGGCGGAAGACCAGATGGCCCTCCTCGGCCTCGACGCGGATGACGTCGCCGGGCGCGAACTTGCCGGCCAGCAGGTCCTGGGCCAGCGGGTTCTCGATACGGCTCTGGATCGCCCGCTTAAGCGGCCGTGCGCCATAGACCGGGTCGAAGCCGACCACGGCGAGCTGGGCCAGGGCCTCGCTCGACACCTCGAGCGACAGCTCGTGCTCGGCGAGCCGTGCGCGCAGCCGGTCGAGCTGGATCTCGGCGATGGCCTGGATCTGCTCCTGGCCGAGGGCGTGGAAGACCACCACCTCGTCGATGCGGTTGATCAGCTCCGGGCGGAAGTGGTCGGCCACCACCGCCATCACCATCTCCTTCATCTCGGCATAGCTCTTGTCGACATCGCCATTCTCGCTGCCAGCACCCAGGCGCTGAATGATGTCGGAGCCCATGTTGGAGGTCATGACGATCACGGTATTGCGGAAGTCCACCGTGCGCCCCTGACCGTCGGTGAGCCGGCCGTCCTCGAGCACCTGCAGCAGGATGTTGAAGACGTCCGCATGGGCCTTCTCCACCTCGTCGAGCAGCAGTACCGAATAGGGCTTGCGACGCACCGCTTCGGTCAGGTAACCGCCCTCCTCGTAGCCGACGTAGCCGGGCGGCGCGCCGATCAGCCGCGCCACGGAGTGCTTCTCCATGAACTCCGACATGTCGATGCGTACCATCGCCTCCTCGGTGTCGAAGAGGAAGCCGGCCAGCGCCTTGCACAGCTCGGTCTTGCCGACCCCGGTCGGGCCAAGGAACAGGAAGGAGCCGTTGGGGCGGTTGGGGTCGGCGAGCCCGGCCCGCGAGCGGCGCACGGCGTTGGCCACGGCACTGACCGCCTCGTCCTGGCCGATTACCCGCTCGTGCAGCGCCTCCTCCATGCGCAGCAGCTTGTCGCGCTCACCCTCGAGCATCTTGGCCACCGGGATCCCGGTCCAGCGCGACACCACCTCGGCGATCTCCTCCTCGGTGACGTTGGAGCGCAGCAGCTGGTGCTGGGCGGTGTCCGCCTCGGCCGCGCTGCTCTCGGCGATCTTCTTCTCGAGTGCCGGGATCACCCCGTACTGCAGCTCCGACATGCGCGCCAGGTCGCTCTGGCGACGCGCCTGCTCCAGCTCGACGCGCGCACGATCGAGCTCATCCTTGAACTGGGCGGCGCCCTGGATGCTCGCCTTCTCGGCCTTCCAGATCTCCTCGAGGTCGGCATATTCGCGCTCGAGGTCGGCGATCTGCGCTTCCAACCCCTCCAGGCGCTTCTTCGAGGCCTCGTCGGTCTCCTTCTTCAGATGCTCGCGCTCCATCTTCAGCTGGATCAGCCGCCGGTCGAGGCGGTCCATCTCCTCGGGCTTGGAGTCGAGCTCCATGCGGATGCGCGAGCACGCCTCGTCGACCAGGTCGATGGCCTTGTCGGGCAGCTGGCGGTCGGTGATGTAGCGATGGGAGAGCTTGGCCGCGGCGATGATGGCACCGTCGGTGATGTCGACCCCGTGGTGTACCTCGTAGCGCTCCTTGAGACCGCGCAGGATTGCCACGGTGTCCTCTTCGCTGGGCTCGTCGACCAGCACCTTCTGGAAGCGTCGCTCCAGCGCCGCATCCTTCTCGATGTGCTGGCGGTACTCATCGAGGGTGGTGGCACCCACGCAGTGCAGCTCGCCGCGCGCCAACGCCGGCTTGAGCATGTTGCCGGCGTCCATGGCGCCCTCGGCCTTGCCCGCGCCGACCATGGTGTGCAGCTCGTCGATGAACAGGATGATGCGGCCCTCCTCCTGGGCCAGCTCCTTGAGCACCGCCTTCAGGCGCTCCTCGAACTCGCCGCGGTACTTGGCGCCGGCCAGCAGCGCGCCCATGTCGAGCGACAGCACGCGCTTGTCCTTGAGTCCCTCCGGCACCTCGCCGTTGACGATGCGCTGGGCCAGCCCCTCGACGATGGCGGTCTTGCCCACGCCCGGCTCGCCGATCAGCACCGGGTTGTTCTTGGTGCGCCGCTGCAGCACCTGGATGGTGCGGCGGATCTCGTCGTCGCGGCCGATCACCGGGTCGAGCTTGCCTTCCGCGGCCCGCTCGGTGAGGTCCAGGGTGTACTTCTCCAGCGCCTCGCGGGACTCCTCGGCGTTGGGGTCGTCGACCCTCTCGCCGCCGCGCACGCTGTCGATGGCCCCTTCGAGGGCCTGGCGGTTTACCCCGGCCTGCTTCAGCAGCTTGGTCACCGCATGGTTCATCTCCAGCGCAGCAAGCAGCACCAGCTCGCTGGCAATGTACTGGTCGCCGCGGTTCTGCGCCTCGCGGTCGGTGAGGTTGAACAGCCTGACCAGATCGCGCGACGGCTGCACCTCGCCGGTGAACTGGCCGACCTCGGGCAGGTCATCGAGATGGCTCACCAGGCCGTCGCGCAGCCGCGCAGCATCGCCGCCGGCCTTCTGCACCAGCGCCTTGATGCCGGTATCACGCGCATCGAGCAGCGCCAGCAGCAAGTGGCCGGGCTCGAGCTGGTTGTGCCCGCGCCCCACGGCCAGCGACTGGGCCTCGGCCACGGCGTTCTGCAGCTTGGCGGTGAACTTGTCGAATCGCATCAATCCTTCCTCCATCGGGGTAGCGGCGCGGTCGGACGCGCTGCGTTGCCCTGTCAAGTCGCGTTGACAATTCAATGGAGTCAAGGTGGGCCGCTTTCAAGGCTTCTGCCAGGGAAAGCGCCACCCAGCTTGATGCAAATCAACGAAGCCAGATCACGCTGGCCATCCGCCCCGTCCGGCCATCGTCGCGGCGGTGGGAGTAGAAACGTGACTCGCAGGCGGTGCAGAAGTGGCCGCCGCTGATGTGCGCCATGCCGAGGTGCTCGAGACGCAGGCGTGCCAGCTTGTAGAGGTCGCCCATGAAGTGGCCCAGTCGGTAGGGGCTGGGATCGAAGGCGGTAGCCGCCTCGGGGTGCACGCCGACAAAGGCCTGCTGCACCTCCGGTCCCACTTCGAACTGGGCGTTGGAGATGGCCGGCCCCAGCCACGCCATGAGCCGCTCCGGCGGCGCGCCGAGCGCCGCCACCGTGGCCTCCAGCACGCCGCCAGCCAGGCCGCGCCACCCGGCATGGGCGATGCCCACGCGCGTCCCCTCGCGATCGCAGAAGAACACCGGCAGGCAGTCGGCAGTGAGCACCACGCAGGCGTGACCGGTATCGAAGGCCACGGAGGCATCGGCCTCGGGCACGCCGTCGGCGCGGGTCGCCTGCACCCGCGCGCCGTGCACTTGGTCGAGCCACAGCAGGGGACGCTCGTCGCCCACCTCGTGGCCGAGCAGGCGACGGCACAGCGCCACATGGGCCGGATTGTCGCCCACCCCGTCGGCGGGGTTGAAGCAGGCGAACTCCTCCTGGCTGGGCCCGGTCTCGCGGGTGGTGACGAAGGCCCCCACGCGTTCCGGCGCCGGCCAGTCGGGAGTGATGAGGGTGGGCTTGAGGTGGGGCGCATCGCTCATGTCATCGTCTCGGCATCATCGCGAAGAGCATCGATCAGCAGCAGCAGATCGTCGGGCAGGGGAGCACGGAAGGTCAGGTGCTCACCGCTCACGGGGTGATCAAAGGCCAGCTTGCGGGCGTGCAGCGCCTGGCGCGGGAAGTCGCGCAGCAGCCCCTTGAGGGTCTCCGAGGCGCCGGCCGGCAGCTTGAGGCGCCCTCCGTAGACCGGGTCGCCCACCAGCGGGAAGCGCTGATGCGCCATGTGCACGCGGATCTGGTGGGTGCGCCCCGTTTCCAGCCGGCAGCGCACCCGGGTGTGGCCGCGGAAGCGCTCCACCACACGGTAGTGCGTCACCGCCGGCTTGCCGGTCACGTGCACCGCCTGGCGCTTGCGGTCGCGGGGGTGGCGACCGATGGGGGCGTCCACCGTGCCGCCGGCGGTCATCACGCCGGTGACCACGGCGTCGTACTCCCGCGAGACGCTGCGCGCCTGAAGCTGCTCCACCAGGGCGGTCTGGGCAGCGAGCGTCTTGGCCACCACCATCAGCCCGGTGGTGTCCTTGTCCAGGCGGTGCACGATGCCGGCACGCGGCACGGCGGTGAGCGCCGGGCAGTGGTGCAGCAGCGCATTGAGCAGGGTGCCGTCGGGATTGCCGGCGGCCGGGTGCACCACCAGCCCCGCCGGTTTGTCGAGGACCAGCACCGCCTCGTCCTCGAACACCACCGCCAAGGGGATCGCCTCGGGGTCGAAGCGGGCCTCCTCCTCGAGCTCCGCCACCAGATGCAGCCACTCGCCGCCGACCACCTTCTCCTTGGGCTTGCCGGGCCGACCGTCCACGGTCAGGGCGCCGGCCTTGATCCAACCCTTGAGGCGCTCGCGGGAGTGATCGGCGAAGAGCTCGGCCGCGGCCTGGTCCAGGCGGCTGCCCGCCAGGGCATCGGGCACGCGGTGCTGGGCTTCCAGTGTCTGGGGCATAGCGGGGTATCGTCGCGGGGCACCCGAGGACTGCGTTTTCACGCCGGGTGCTTTATAGTGGATGAGTTCCGGCCGATTCTAGCACGGCCGACACGGGATGTTTGACACGAGGATCACGATGCGCGCTTTCCCCATCGCCACCCGCCTTGCGGCCCTGCTGATGGCTTCCACCCTGCTGGTCGGCTGTGCCAGCAACGGGGCATCGGAGGGGCAGGAGCCCGACGAGTTCGCCGGCGTCGCCGAGCGAGAGCTCTACGAGGAAGCCCGCGAGGCCCTGGAGGATGGTCGCTACACCTCGGCCATCAACCGTCTCGAGGCGATCGATACCCGCTACCCCTTCGGTCGTCACGCCGAGCAGGCCCAGCTCGAGCTGATCTACTCCTACTACCAGACCGACGACTGGGAAGCCACCCGCGCCGCCGCGAACCGCTTCATCCGCCTGCATCCTACCCATCCACGCGCCGACTACGCGCTCTACCTGCGCGGGCTGGCCGCCTGGCAGGCTGGACGCTTCAGCCTCGAGCGGCTGCGCCTGATCGACATTTCCAAGCGCGACCTCGGCGCCTCGCGCGACGCCTACACCGACTTCCGCGAGCTGATCAGCCGCTACCCGCAGAGCGAGTACGCACCGGACGCCGAGCAGCGCCTCGTCTACCTGCGCAACCTGCTGGCGCGCCACGAACTGCACGTGGCCGACTTCTACCTGCGCAAGGGTGCCTACCTCGCCGCCGTGGAGCGCGGCCGCTGGGTGGTCGAGAAGTACCCCGAGTCCGAGGCCACCCGCGACGCCCTGGCGGTGATGGTGGAGGGCTACCTGGGCCTCGACATGCGCGACCGCGCCCGCGAGGTACTCGGCGTGCTGATCGACAATGCCCCACGCCACGAGCAGCTGCGCGGCCGTACCTTCCGGCCCCGTCACGTCGAGGCGGATTCGCTCTCGGCCTGATCGCTGGCAATCACACAAATGACCGGCGCCGCCCCAAAGGGCGGCGCCGGTTTTTTTCTTCAAGCTTACAGCTCCAGGCTTCCAGCTCTCATTCCCCCGGCTGCCAGCCGTTGACGATGGGATAGCGGCGGTCGCGACCGAAGCCGCGCGGCGTGACGCGCACCCCCACCGCCGCCTGGCGCCGTTTGTACTCGTTGCGGTCGACCAGCTTGACCACCTTGTAGACGTCGTCGCGCTCGAAGCCTGCGGCGATGATCGCCTCGGCGCTCATGTCGCCCTCGATGTAGCGCACCAGGATGGCGTCGAGCACGTCGTAGTCGGGCAGCGAGTCGGTGTCCTTCTGGTCCGGGGCGAGCTCGGCGGAGGGCGGACGCTCGATGACCCGCTCGGGAATCGCCGGCGACTGGGCGTTGCGCCAGCGGGCCAGGCGGTAGACCCAGGTCTTGTAGACGTCCTTGATGGCGTTGTAGCCGCCCACCATGTCGCCATAGAGGGTGGCATAGCCCACCGCCATCTCGCTCTTGTTGCCGGTGGAGAGCACCATCAGCCCCTTCTTGTTGGAAATCGCCATCAGCAGCACCCCGCGACAGCGCGACTGCAGGTTCTCCTCGGTGGTGTCGCGGGTCGTGCCGGCGAAGGTGTCGGCGAGCGTCTCCATGAACGCCTCGACCATCGGCTCGATGGGCAACACCTGATAGTGCACGCCGAGCAGGCGCGCCTGCTCGGCGGCGTCCTGCCGGGAGATGTCGGCGGTGTAGTGGTAGGGCATCATCACCGCCTCGACGCGCTGTGGCCCCAGGGCATCCACGGCGATGGCCAGCGACAGCGCCGAGTCGATGCCGCCGGAGAGGCCCAGCACCACCCCCTTGAAGCCGCTCTTGTTGACGTAGTCGCGCAGCCCGGTGACGAGCGCGCAGTAGAGGTTCTCCTCGGGCTCGACGGAGGGCTCGATCTCGCCCTCGCGGGGGACCCAGCACCCCTTCTCGCGGACGAACTGCACCGGCATCAGCCCCGCCTGCCAGTAGGGAGCCAGCACGCGCAGCGCACCGCTGGCGTCCACGCAGGCCGAGCCACCGTCGAAGACCAGCTCGTCCTGGCCGCCGATGGCGTTGACGTAGACCACCGGTCGCTCGACCTCGGCAGCGCGCTGCTCGAGCAGGCGCAGCCGCTCGGCAGGCTTGTCCTGGTGGTAGGGCGAGGCGTTCAGCGTGACCAGCAGCTCGGCACCGGCATCGCGGGCGGCGCGCACCGGAGCGCCGTCCCACAGGTCCTCGCAGATCAGGATCCCCAGCTTCACGCCCTTGTGCTTGATCACCAGGCTCTTCTCGCCGGTCGTGAAGTAGCGGCGCTCGTCGAAGACCTGGTAGTTGGGCAGCGCCTGTTTGGCGTACTCGTCGAGCCACTCGCCGTTGTGGAGCACGCCGGCCAGGTTGTAGCCGTGCCCTTCCCGGCGGCCCGGGTAGCCGATGATCACCAGCACGTCGCGCGCCACCTTGGCGGCCATGCGGGCGCGCGCCTCGCGCAGTCGGGTTTCCATGGACGGCCGCAGCAGCAGGTCCTCGGGCGGGTAACCGCTCAGGAAGAGCTCCGGGAACACCACGATGTCGGCACCATGCTCGATGCGCGCCTCGCGCACGGCCTCGATGGCACGATCGGCGTTGCCGGGAATGTCCCCCACCAGCGGGTCCAACTGAGCCATCACCAGCGTCAAGTCTTGCATGGGCGTAGAAATCTCTCGAGAATCCAAGGTGTCGCCATTGTCCCGCAAGGGCGTCCGGCTGGCAAAGTCACCTGCCCCGCCCTGGGAGTCCGAATAGGATGAACCTCTTGCTGATTCGCCTGATCATCTTCGCCGTGCTCTTCCTCGCCGGCCTGAAACTCTATCGCATGTACCGCGAGTGGAAGCTGGAGCAGGAGGGGCAGCAGGCGAATGACTCCGCGGAGGGCGGCCAGATGGTGCGCTGCGCCTGGTGCCAGGTGCACGTGCCCGAGGCCGAGGCGCTGCGCGACAAGCGGGCGGGCGAGTGGTTCTGCTGCAGCGCCCACCGCGACCGCTACCTGGAGGAGCAGAAGCCCGAGGAGTAAGGGCAGGGTGCCTCACAGGGCGTGTCGTCCCCGGCGCACGGCATGCATCGCCAACGGCCGATAGCGGCATACTCCCGCTCGACTAGAGTGACCAGGCCCCCCGAGACAAGGGACTTCACTCCGGGAGAGCGACATGCGCCAAGCCCCACTTCACAGCCGCTGCCCGACGCGGCGGGCGTCGTCCGGCGCCGCCCCGCGCGGCTTCACCCTGATCGAGCTGCTGGTGACCCTCGCCGTCCTGGCGATCCTCGCCACCTGGGCGGTGCCCGGCCTCCAGGCCCAGGCCGCCCGCCAGGCGGTCGCCGCCGAGGTCATGCGCCTCAAGACGGCGCTGTCCCTGGCGCGCAACGCGGCCATCACCCGGCGCACCACGGTGTCGGTCTGCCCGCGCCCCGGCGCCACCAGCACCCACTGCGTGCTCACCGACTGGTCGCTGCCCCTGGTGATCGTGCAGGGCCAGGCGCCGGGCGGCGATCTCACCGGCACCCAGACGCTCCGCGTGCTGGAAGGCGGTGGCGACCCCACCATCACCTTCAGCCGCAACTACCCGGCGCGCTACAACGCCCTGGGACGGGCCAGTGGCCACAACGGCACCTTTCGCATCTGCGGCAGCCAAGGCAACGCCGCCCGGGTCATTGTCAGCAACTTCGGCCGCGTGCGGGTGGAAAGTGGCGCCGCTTGCTGAAAGACTCTTCGCCTGATCACCGATCACCTATCCCGTCAGCGCGGAGCCCCGCCATGCTGCAACCCATCGTCGGCTATCATCGCGACGAGGAGAACCACTGGGTCGCCGAGCTCGCCTGCGGCCACAATCAGCACGTGCGCCACCAGCCGCCCTGGGTCGAGCGCCCCTGGGTCACCACCCCCGCCGGGCGGCAGCGCATGCTGGGCTTCGCGCTCGCCTGCAAGAAGTGCGACGAAGGCGCTCCACCCGACAACCCGCGGCCCTCCTGAGGCCGGCCCCGCTCCCTATCCTTTGGGCCCCAGCAGCAACCAGACGATCAGCCCGATCAGCGGGAAGAACAGCAGGATCAGGATCCACAGCAGCTTGGAAACCGGGCCGGCTGCACTCTTGGCCACCTTGACGATCGCCCAGATCACGATGATCAGCCAGATCAGGCCCAGCAGGCCACTCACTTCGATGCCCATCTGCAAGCTCCTTTGCAGCTCCATGGGTGTCGGCACACCTCAGCACAAGTCGTTGACGGACTCAATCGCCCCCTTCAGGCGACTGCCAGCAGGTGGCCCTCCTTCACATAGGTCAGGGCCCCCTCCGGGCCGGTGAAGGGGGCCAGCCGGCTGTGCGGCGGGCAGCGCAGCCAGCTGCCCGCCGGATAGTCGCCCCGGTCGTCGTGCAGGGTCCCCTCGAGCACCAGGAGCTCCGCCCCGCCCGGGTAGTCACGGGGCGTGAAGCGGGTATCCGGCGCCCACGTCATCAGGCTCACCCGCTCGCCGTCGAACGCATGCAGGGGCATCACCTCGAGTCCCGCTTGCGGGCTCGGCTGCCAGGCCGCGGCACGGGTGTCGATGACCTTGCGTTCGCGGTCGGCCGGCGAGAACTGGTGCAGCTTGACGAAGAGGAGCGCCCCCTGCTCGCCAACCTCCGGCGTATGGGCGGTGCCGATGGGGTTGCGCAGGTAGCAGCCCGTGGGATAGCGACCGTGTTCGTCGGCGAATTCGCCCTCGAGCACCAGGATCTCCTCCCCCCCGCCGTGCTCGTGGCGGGGAAAGCGGCTGTTGGGGGCATAGCGCACCAGCGAGGTGGCCCGCGCCACCTCCTCGCCGATGCGATCCAGCATCATCCGTGTCACTCCCGGCGTGGGCGAGTCCACCCAGCGATAGGCGTCGGGCGTGACCACCACCCGCTGGGAAAAGTCGGCGTTGAGTCGCATGGCGCACTCCTTCAAGCAGGCCCGTGGACCAGGCCGTGACTGTCATGGGTATCGGACCCTGCCGCCCCGTGACCGTTCCGGGCATCGCCGGCTGGCCCGCGGCTTGCTTGTCCGTTGGCAGGCCCCCATCGGGTAGACTGATGACGTTGCCGACCCCCGCCAGGAGGTGCCCTTGGCCGCCGAACTGCTCTACAACGCCCTGATCTTCCTCGCCGCCGCCGTGCTGGTCGTGCCGGTGTTCAAGCGCCTGGGTCTCGGCGAGGTGCTGGGCTACCTGGCCGCCGGCGTGATCATCGGCCCCTCGGTGCTGGCCCTGGTGCCCGACGCCGAGGCGGTGCTGCAGTTCTCCCAGGTGGGCATCGTCTTCCTGCTCTTCGTCATCGGCCTGGAACTCAAGCCGCGGCGCCTCAAGCTGATGCGCAAGGCGGTGTTCGGCTTCGGCAGCCTGCAGGTGACGGTGACCACGGCACTGCTCACCCTCGCCGGCTGGGCACTGGGCCTGCCCCCCGCCACGGCGCTGGTGGTGGGCTTCAGCCTGGGGCTGTGCTCGACCCCGCTGGTGCTGCACCTGCTCGGCGAGCGCAAGGAGCTGCAGACCCGCCACGGCCGCCACGCCTTCGCCCTGCTGCTGTTTCAGGACCTGGCCGCCATCCCGGTGCTCGCGGCGCTGCCGTTGTTCGCCGCCGAGGCGCTGCTGGCCGACGGCGCCGCGCCGCTGCTGCGCGAACTGCTGCTCTCCGTCGGCGCCTTCGCCGCGCTGATCGTCGGCGGTCGCTACCTGCTGCGCCCGCTGTTCCACTACGCCGCCGCCACGCGCAGTCGCGAGGTGTTCGCCGGCACCGCGTTGCTGGTGGTGATCGGCGCCGCGCTGCTGATGGAACTGGCCGGGCTCTCCATGGCGCTGGGCGCCTTCATCGCCGGCGTGCTGCTGGCCGACTCGGAGTACCGCCACAGCATCGAGGCCGACATCGAGCCGTTCCGCGGCCTGCTGCTGGGGCTCTTCTTCATGGCCGTGGGCATGACCGCCGAGATCGGCCTGCTCGCCGCGGAGCCGCTGGCGATCCTCGGTCTCGCCCTGGGCCTGGTGCTCCTCAAGGCCGTGGCCGTGGGGCTCGCCGCGCGCCTCTACCGCAGCAGCTGGCGGGAGACGGCGAACCTCGGCGTGCTGCTCTCCCAGGGCGGCGAGTTCGGCTTCGTGCTGCTCTCCGCCGCTGCCGCGGCCGCCCTGCTCGACGATGCCCTGGTGAGCCGGCTGATCCTGGTCGTCTCGCTCTCCATGGCCGCCACCCCGCTGCTCTTCCAGCTCCACGTGCACGGCCTGCGCCCGCGGCTGCGCCGGCGCCGTCACAAGCCGGCGTTCGACCGCCCGCAGGACGAGTCGCCGCAGATCATCCTGGCCGGTTTCGGGCGCTTCGGCCAGATCATGGGCCGCGCCCTGCAGGGGCTGAAGATCCCCTACACGGTGCTCGACATCAACGCCGAGCAGGTCGACGTCGTGCGCCGCTACGGCAACAAGGTCTACTACGGCGACGCCTCGCGCATCGACCTGCTCCAGGCCGCCGGCGCCGACCGCGCCCGGGTATTGGTGGTGGCGGTGGGCGACCCCCAGGCCTCGATGCGCATCGTCGAGCTGGCCAAACGCCACTTCCCGCACCTCAAGCTCTACGCCCGGGCGCGCAACCGCTACCACGCCCACCTGCTGATGCGCGCCGGCGTCGGGCAGATCGTGCGCGAGCTGCTGCCGGCGAGCCTGGAGCTGACCCGCGACGCCCTGATCGGCCTGGGCATCCCCCGCGAGCGCGCCCAGCACACCGTGGACACCTTCCGCGCCCACGACGAGCAGGCGCTGCTGCGCCAGCTCGAGGTGTTCGGCAACGAGAAGAAGCTGATCCAGACCATCCAGGAGGCGGCCCGCGAGCTCGAGGCGCTCTACGAGGCGGACGAGGAGGTGATCACCCGCGTCGAGGAGACGCCGCACCGCGACACCTGAGTCGGCGCCGCCGCCGGCCACCAGGCGGGCAGCTGGCGTCGCACCTCGGCCCGGGCGAAGCGGTCGTCCATCAGCACCACCACGCCGCGATCCGCCGGGCCGCGGATCACCCGGCCCGCCGCCTGCACCACCTTGATCAGCCCAGGGATGCGGTAGGCGTAGTCGTCGCCGCGGCCGAAGCGCGCGGCCAGGCGGGCCTTGAGCACCTCGTTGAAGGGATCGGCGGGCGGCAGCCCCAGGGTGGCGATGAAGGCGCCCACCAGCCGCTCGCCGGGCAGGTCGATGCCCTCGCCGAAGGCACCGCCCAGCACGGCGAAGCCGATGCCCTCGCCGCCGGGGCGGAAGCGCGCCACGAAGGCCTCGCGTTCGCGCTCGTCCATGCCGCGCGTCTGGGCCCACACCGGAATCGCCGGGTGCTCGGCCGTGAAGCGCTCGTGGACCGCCGCCAGGTAGGCGAAGCTGCTGAAGAAGGCCAGGTAATTGCCGGGATGGCGACGAAACTGCCCGGCCAGCTCGGCGACGATGGGCGCCAGCGAGGCGGGCCGGTCGGCGAGCCGCGTGGAGATGTCGCCGCGAATGCGCACCTCGAGCTGCTCGGCGGCGAATGGCGAGGGCACGGCGTGCCACACCGTGTCGTCCGGCAGCCCCAGCAGGTCGCGGTGGTAGTGGGCCGGGCTCAGCGTCGCCGAGAAGAGCACGGCGGCGCGGGCCGCGGCGAAGCGCGGTGCCAGGAAGTCCGCCGGCACCAGGTTGCGGATGCCGAGCACGGCACGACCGCGCCCGTGGCGGGCGAGGTCGCACAACGAGTGGGCACCGAACGCCTCGGCCAGGCGGGCGAAGGCCAGCGCCTCGAAAAGCAGCTCCTGCAGCTCGACACTGGCGCGCTCCGGGTGCTCGCCCAGGTAGTCGGTGATGCCGGCGACCACGCCCTGCAGGGCGCCGGCCAGGCCCTCGGGAAGCCCCGCCAGCACGCGGTAGGCGGGCCGCCCCGGCTCGCCGGCCTCGGCGAGGCCGGCGTCCTTCACCACGGCCTGCCAGTGCCGCGCCAGGCGTGAGAGCGGCCCCTTCAGCGCGCCGGGGGCCGTGCGCCGAAGGCGGTTCAAGCGGCGCTGGTCGAGCTCGGTGCTGTACATGCCGCGCCCCCGTCCCACCAGGTTGTGCGCCTCGTCCACCAGCAGCCCGACCCGGTCGCCGTTCTCCCGGGCCAGGCCGTGCAGCAGGGCGCTGGCATCGAACCAGTGGTTGACGTCCCCGACCACCACGTCGCACCAGCGCGCCAGCTCCTGGCCCAGGTAGTAGGGGCAGACGCCGTGCGCCAGGGCCACCGCGCGCAGGGCGTCGCGGTCGAGCCAACCCTGCGCCACGGCCGCGGCCCGCGCCGCCGGCAGGCGGTCGTAGAAGCCGGCGGCCAGCGGGCAGGCCTCGCCGTGGCACGCCCGGTCGGGGTGCTCGCAGGCCTTGTCGCGGGCAACGAGCTCCAGCACGCGCAGCGGCAGTCGCTCGGCCGATGCCCCCGCCGGCGCAGGAGCGGCACCCAGGCTGGCCAGGGCATCCAGCGCCAGGCGCCGCCCCGGCGTCTTCATGGTGAGAAAGGCGAGCCGGTCGAGGCCATGGCGCGGCATGGCGGCGAGCATGGGAAAGAGCGTACCCAGCGTCTTGCCGATGCCGGTGGGCGCCTGGGCGAGCAGGCAACGGCCGGTGGCGGCGGCCTTGTAGACGCCCTCGGCCAGGTCGCGCTGGCCGGGACGGAAGTCGCCGTGGGGAAAGGTGAGCGTGCGCAGCGCCGCATCGCGCCGCTCGCGGTGCGTCGCCTCCTGCTCGGCCCAGGCCAGGAAGCGCTCGCACTGGGCCTCGAAGAAGGCCTGCAGCGCGCTCGCCTCGCCCCGCTCGGTGAGCACCGTCTCGCGCCCGCTCGCCACGTCGAGGTAGACCAGCGCCAGCTCCACCGCGGCCAAGCCGCGTTCGGCGCACAGCAGCGCCCCGTAGACCTTGAGCTGCGCCCAGTGCAGGGCGCGCTGGTTGGCCGCCATGCGCGCGAGACTGCCGCGGTGGGTCTTGATCTCCTCCAGGCGGTGGGTCGCGGCGTCATAGCCGTCGGCCCGGCCGCCGACGGCCAACCCCCGGTAGCGCCCGGCGAGCGGCACTTCGGTTGCGTAGCCCGCCCCGCGCCGGGCGGCCACCCGGGCATGCCCCTCGCGCCCCTCCTGGGCGCTGGGGGCGGGCGTGAAACGGTGATCGAGATCGCCCGTGCGCGCGGTGAAGGCGCACAGCGCACGCACCGCCACCCGGTAGCGCGGCGGCGCGCTCACGGCGCCTCCCGCCAGCGCACGTGGCACACGGCCGCCGGGATGCCGCGGGCACGGAAGAAGGCCAGCCAGCGCTGCTGGTTGTCCTGCAGGCGATCGCCGGGCCCCTTCACCTCGATCAGCCGGTAGCGCGGCTCGCCCGGCGCTGCCTCGGGATAGAACTGGACGAGGTCGGGCAGGCCAGCGCGATTGGCCCTGAGGTCGCCGAGCAGGCGCTCGAAGCAGGCGCGCAGGTGGGCGGCGGGCAAGCAGGCCAGGGCGCGCTCGACCAGCGCCTCGTCGAGCGCCTCCCAGTGCACGAAGGGCGAGGCGAGGCCGTGCTTCGCCCGCCAGGCGGCACGGATCGCCGCGGCGTGGCTGCCGTCGTCGAGGCGCGCCAGGCAGGCGTCGAAACGCTCGCGGCGCCGGGCCACGAAGTCCTCGCGGTAGAGGTCCGCCGGGCCCGCGTGGAAGGGGTGGAAGAAGGCTCCGGACAGCGGCGCGAACAGCGCCTCCCAGCAGAGCAGCCCGAACAGGCCGGTGATCAGGGCGTTCTCCACGTAGTGCACCGGGGCGCTGTCACGGTGCAGATGGGCGGCCACGGCGCGCTCCACCCCCAGGGACGCACGGGACGCCTCGAGTTCCAGGGTGAGGCTGTTGGGCGCCGGCTCGGGCGGGTGCGGTGCCACGCGCTCGCCGAGTCGCCGCGCCAGCCGCGGCAGCAGCCGGCCCAGCGCCTGGGCCTCCGCCGCCGCGCCGGCCCGCTCGCGGCCTGCCGCCGCCAGAGGGCTCGCCAAGGCGAACGCCTCGGCGTGGCGGCCCTGGCGCTCCAGCAGGCGGAGGCGACGAATCCGCGCCTCCGCGCTGGCGCCCTTGTCCCACCCCGCGGTGGCATACAGCGACAGCGCCGGCTCGACGTCGCCCTCGCGCTCGGCCTGCCGGCCCAGCGCCAGCAGCAGGCGGTCGCGGCGCGCCATGAGCCAGGGGTTGTCGGCGGGCACCTCGGGCAGTTCGGCGCGCAGCGCGGCAACGGGTTCACCGGCTTCGAGTCGCTCGCGCAGGCGGTGCAGGGCCAGGTAGGCATCCACCTCCTCGCGGCACCGGAAGGCGCGGGAATCGGCCGTGAACGGCACCGTCTCGAAACGCTGCACGCCCAGCTCGGCGAGCACGAACTCCGCCCAGTCCTGGCGCAGGTTGCCGAAGAACATCAGGCGCAGCCGGTCGCAGGTGTCCATCACCGTCAGGCGCACGACGCGATCTGGGGCCCCGGGCCACCACTCGGCCAGCCGCCGCGGCGTGACGAGCGCCGGCGCCAGCGCCGCGAGCAGCGCCGCCTTGGGCGTCGCACGGGGCAGCCCCGCCGCGGCGATCTCGCCGGCCAGCGCCTGACGCAGCTCGGGAAGGCGCAACTGGGCGAAGAGCGTGGCGAGATCCAGCTCGGGCGCTGCCTCGACGAAACCGGCGGCGACCAGCGGCGCCAGGGCCGCCTCGGTATCGCCGATCTCGGCGTAGGCGAGTCGCGCGGTGCGAAAGTGCTCGCCCCTGCGCATCACCATGCGCACGAGCAGCGCCTGGGCGGCCTCGGGCAGCCGCGCGAAGCCCGCCAGGAAGGCGCGCTCCGGCGCGGCGAGCAGGTCCGCGTGGCGCTCGGCCACCCAGCCGAGCACGCAGCGGAAGTTGGCCAGGTAGTAGCGCGGGTCGTCGAGCGACGCCGTCACCGCGGCGGCAGGGGTACTGGTCATGCATCCATGGTATCAGGCGCGCCGCGGCAACGGCAGCACAAGACAAGCGCGCCTCCCCCTATCCGAGGCAGGTACCGCCTCGGCGGCGGGGCAAGGGCTCGGTCTCCTGTCCTGCGCCGTCGATCCGCCCCGTTTCAGCCGCTCTCGGCGGGCCGCAGCACCATGCGCGAATCGCGGATCTCGATATGGAAGCGGTTGAGGAAGCTCATGCCCATCAGGGCCACGTCGCCCTCCATGCCGGGACTGATGGAGCCGCGCACGTCGGTGGCGGAGAAGCCCCCCAGGCTCACCTCGTCGAGGGTGGTGAGATCGCCGCGCACCCGCCCGTTGGCGGTGTTGAACCAGGCCGAGCCGGAGGGCTCGAGCCCCAGCCGCTCGGCCAGCTCTCCCGGCACCGCCACGTAGGTGGCGCCAGTGTCGAGCAGGAACTCCACCGGCTCGCCGTTGATGCGACCGGTGGCCACGAAGTGGCCCGAGCGGCTGCGCTCGAGGGTGATCTCCTCGTTGCTGCCCGGCAGCGCATTGACGAGATGGGCGTTGGGGTTGCGCTGCGCCTCCAGGAAGCCCTGGAACCACCAGGTACCGACGGCGATGAACAGCATCCAGAACAGCAGCAGCATGCCGAGCCCGGTGCGGCGGATGGAACCGTCATCACGACTCATCGCGCGTCTCCCTTGAGCGGTATCGGCGTCAATGACGTCAGCGCCACCCCCTGCTGGTGTGCTGTCGGCATCGACGAGCGTCTGTTACCACAAGGATAACCTCCTGCGCAGACTTCGCGACCGTTCGATCAACGATATCGGCAAGCATGCCCCGGCATCTCATCGCCATCCGCAACGCCGGGACACCTCCGGCCCTGATCCGTGCAGCACCAATTCATTGACAGATGGGGGGAATATTGAGGCTGATCAGTCAGCCGCAGCATCAGTGTTCCGCATTGCCCAAGGCCTCCCGCGCCAGCTCATCGATCTCTCCCGTGATGCCCGACAGCTCGGCAGCGATCACCGAGAAGGCCCGGCCCGCATGCCCTGCGCTCGAAGCCACGATCTGGGCATTGAAGGAGACGATGCGCGCCTGGCGCGCGATGGCGGTGATATTGCCGAGCAACTCGCGCGCCTGGTGCCGCAAGGCCAGAGAATGATGCTGAGACAACTGCTCGTAGACCTGGGTGATCTGGTTGAGCACCTCCAGCAAGGGAGTGGCGACCCGCACCAGCTCATCGAGCATACCCTGGCCATCGCCGCCGGCCTCGAGATCGTCCAGGGTACGCTCGGCCAGGGCTATGAAGTCGCGGATGACATGATCGCCATCGAGCGTGCCGTAATAGGCCTCATGGAGTTCGTCACAAAAGACACCGGGACGGCCGTTCTTGCACTCGATGAGGGCAAGGTGAGCGTCATGGAACATCTTCAGTGCATGGCGAGCGGTACCCAGCGCCTCCGCCTGCCCCTGGGCGGCCAACACCGCATAAAGCACCAGGCGTTGGGAGGTGAAACGGCGCCGCCCCGACAGATTGATCAAGCCGGCGAACACCTCGCCCGACAGGGTGGCCCGCTCCGGGTAATCGCCTCGTTCCAGGGACTGGCCGCGAGGGGGGTCAAGGACTTCCTGTGACATGGACTGCTCCCGAGTCGGAATGAACGACACCCAACTCGAAGCAAGATGCACGCCAATCCAACCGACCAGGCATCGGCGTGGTCCGTTGGGCGTGCCGCAGTCACGCGCACCGGCACGGCGATGCCATCATACGACCTCGCGGCGGCTACCGTTGCGCGCCTCCCAGTCGCGTGCCGCCTGCTGGCCGCGGGCCTGGTCCACCGCCAGGCAGATCAGGATGGCCAGCCCGAAGAGCACCGCACAGAGCAGGATCGACGCCTGGAGCCCCACCAACGACTGCAGCACGCCCAGGCCGATGATGCCGAGCACCCCGGCGAGCTTGTTGGCCAGCCCCCAGAAGCCGAAGAACTCGGCCGCCTTGCGGGTCGGCGAGAAGAGCCCCACCAGGGTACGGCTCGCCGACTGGCTGGAGCCCAGCGACAGGCCCGCCAGGCAGCCCACCACCAGGAAGAGGTGCTGCGCCTCCCAGGCGAGGCCCAGGCGCGCGTTGAGAAAGGCGGTGAGCTGCGGCGTGGCCCAGATGGCCAGTATCGCCGCCACCCACAGCACCAGCGTGAAGAGGTAGGTGATCCGGGTGCCGATGCGATCCTGCACGAAGCCAAAGCCGAGCGCCCCGGCGGCGGCGGTGATCTGCACGATGATGAACATGACGTTGCGGATCGCCTCGTCCCAGCCGATCACCTGGGCGCCATAGATGAAGGCGAAGGCGATGATGATGTAGATCCCGGCCATGGAGAAGAGCAGCGACACCAGGAAAATGGCCAGGTCGCGGAAGCGCCGGAGCTCGTGCAGGGTGGTCGCGACCCGCTCCCAGGCGATCTGCCGGTAGGCCTTGCCCGGCGGCTGGGGCGTGCCGCGCTCGTGCACCCACAGGAAGGTGGGAATGGCGGTGACCAGGAAGAAGGCGGCGGCAAAGGGCCCTACCCAGCGGATGCGCTCGAAGTTTGCCGCCGTGGCCTCACCCAGCGCCACCAGCGTGAAACCGGCGGCGAAGAGCCCGCCGACGTAGCCCAGCGCCCAGCCGAAGCCGGAGATCTTGCCCAGGTCCTCCGGCGGTCCGAGATCGGGCAGAAAGGCGGCAATGAACGATTCGCCCATGGAGTAGGCGTAGTTCGACACCACGATGAGCAGCAGGCCCAGCACCACGTAGCCCGGCGCCACGAAGTAGAGCATGGCGGTGGTGGCCACGGTAGCCAGGTAGCTGACGAAGAGGAAGCGCTTCTTGGCCGCCCGGTAGTCCATCACCGCCCCGCACAGCGGGCCCGTCACCACCACCAGCAGGTAGCTCACCGCCAGCGCCAGGCTCCACAGCAGGTTGGCCAGCCGGTAGTCGTCGCCGCGGTCGCCGACGATCACCGTGGTGAAGAGTTCGCCGAACACCACGGTGATGATCAGCAGGGTGTAGGCCTGGTTGGCGAAGTCGAACATCGCCCAGCCGAAG
This sequence comes from Billgrantia azerbaijanica, assembly GCA_004551485.1. Taxonomy (GTDB): domain Bacteria; phylum Pseudomonadota; class Gammaproteobacteria; order Pseudomonadales; family Halomonadaceae; genus Halomonas; species Halomonas azerbaijanica. Next base: position 26,684 of record SBLD01000013.1, read on the forward strand.
ATCTCCTTGCGCGAGGCGCGGCTCTGCGGCGGCGCGATGGCACTCTTCAGACGCATGGCAACATCCCTGTGGTGTGGTGGTGACGGACGTCGCAAGCCTAGCACCTAGGGCTCCCCTGCCACCATCGCCGGCCGCGTCACCGTCAGTCTCGGCGTCGCCAGCGCCCTCCCCGCCGACGACGGCCAATCCTGCGAGGACCTGCTCGAGCGGGCCGACAGCCAGCTCTACCGCGCCAAGCACCAGGGGCGCGACCAGGTCGCCTGGGCGTCGTAGTGCCGGCCATCACACCAGGTCACGGGGGATCGTCTCGTCCCAGGTCCGCGCGTAGATGCGCGTGTCCCCCTCCCAAGCGTCCAGGGTCGCGCGGATGCGAAAGGACTCCGGGTCGCTGGTGAGCCGGGTGCGGGTCAGGGTATGCACCGCCCAGTCACCGCGCTGGAAGGTGCGCTGCCACTCCGTCCAGCCGCTGACGCTGTCGTAGCTGCCGTAGGCGTAGCGGTAGCGCTCGGTGACCTTGGCGGCGATGGTCAGGTCGATGTCGTCGAGGCGGTAGCAGCCCTCGTCGTGGACCACCTCCAGCAGCGTCTCGTCGTTGGCCAGGTCGCGGATCACCCGCCAGGTCTCCTGGCTGGGCTGGAGCAGCGTCTTGGCCAGCGGCGGAGCGCCTTCCGGCTCGGCAAAGGGCGGCAGTCGCGCCTCCTCGTCGGGCCGTGGCGCGCGTACCGGCAGCACCAGGCGGCTCTCCCCCGGCCACAGGGTGAGACGCACCGGGCGCGGCGCGGGCCAGGCCAGCGGCCAGTAGCTGGTCGACAACGCCAGGCGAATGGCGTGCCCGGCGGGGAACTGCTGGGCGATGTGCTTGAGGGCGATGCGCACCCGATAGCGCCGGCCCGGCTCCAGCGGCTCGGGGTGCTCGTCGCTATCGCGATGGGTGAGGTTGAGCAGCCCGTAGGAGACCCGCGTCGCCTTGTCGTCGGCAGCGATGTCGATGAGGCGCAGCGCCACCATGGCCACCGGCTGGTCGGCGGCGAGCACGAGCTCCACCTCCGGGGCGCCGCAGATCTCCAGCGGCGCCTCGAGCCGCGCGCTCTGGAAGATCAGCGCCCCGCCATCCTCGTCGCGCTGGTCGTGGGGCAGGTCGGGCGGGGCGTTGTAGGAGCACCACTTGCCGGCGTAGAGCCCCACCGAGAGCGGCGAGCGGATGTCGAGGGTGGCCTCGGCCTCGCCGTCACCCTCCCCCGCCGCCTGCGACAGCAGGTCGTGGCCGGCGGTGAGGCGAAAGGCGGCGGTCTCGATGTTGGGCGAGGGCCATTCGGGCTCCGCCACCCAGCGCCCCGGGCGCTCGGCATAGCGCGCCGAGGGCGGCACCGACTCCTGCATCCACAGGCGCAGCATCGGCTCCTCCATGATCCCGGTGTCACGGCCCTTGAGCCACTGGTCCCACCAGCGCAGCGCCTCCTGCAGGAAGCCGATGGCCGGGCCCGGCTCGCCCAGGTGGGGGTACTTGTGGGCCCAGGGACCGACCAGCCCCTTGCGTGGCACCGAGAGCCCCGCCAGCACCCGGAAGACGGCATTGCAGTAACCGTCGGCCCAGCCGCTGACGGCGTAGACCGGACACTGGATGCGTGCATAGTCCTCGCACACCGAGCCGTGCTTCCAGTAGTCGTCGCGCCGCTGGTGAGCGAGCCACTGGGCCAGCCACAGCCCGCTGCCGTCGAGACGTTCGAGCCACATCTCGCGCCAGCGGCTACCCACCAGCTCGGGATCCGGCGGGCAGGCGTTGCCGTCGAACATGGTGGAGGCCCAGGAGAGGTTGTCAGCCAGGAGGCAGCCGCCCATGTGGTGGATGTCATCGGCGTAGCGGTCGTCGGTGAAGCACAGCGTGATCACCGCCTTGAGCTGGGGCGGGCGCAGCGCAGCGATCTGCAGCCCGTTGAAGCCGCCCCAGGAGATGCCCACCATGCCCACCTCGCCGGTGCACCAGGACTGTGCCTCCAACCAGTCGAGGACCGCCAGGCCGTCGTCGAGTTCCTGGGGCAGATACTCGTCGGTGAGCACGCCGTCGGACTCGCCGGTGCCGCGGATGTCGACCCGCACCCCGGCATAGCCGTGCCCCGCCCAGTAGGGGTGCATCTGCACGTCGCGCTCCGCGGTGAGGTCGCGCTTGCGGTAGGGCAGGTACTCGAGGATCGCCGGCACGGGACGACGCTCGGCGTCCACCGGACGCCAGATCCGGGCGCCCAGGCGGGTGCCGTCGGGCAGGGGGATCCACGTCTCCTCCTCCATGACCCGATGGGGAAAGGTCTCGACGATGCGCATGCGCCCTCCTCAGCCGTCGATCGCCTCGAACTCGAAATTCAGCCGCGCCGCCAGGCTCTCGTAGTGGGCGTGCAACTGCTCCACGTCGTCGGCGCCCAGCCAGACATGGGCGAGCGCATAGCTGTAGCTGTCCTGCTCGGGCAGCGAGGAGAGACGCTGACCCGCCGTCACCTGGACATCGATCATGGCCCGCGGGAACTCGCTCTCGAGCGCGGCGATCTCCGCCGCCGTGGGGACACGGGTCACCACCGCGTCGCGGAAGAACACCCGGTAGAAGAACTTGGCGGCGAGCGGGAAGTCCCCCTCGCGGTGCGGCATGTCCGGCCGCTGGCCGAGCGCCAGGTCGACGGTCACCTGCTGGTGACTCACGCCGTCGACCTTCTCGAAGAGGTCGCAGTGGGACTGCGAGATGCGGGTGTTGATCTCCAGCAGCCAGATGCGGTCCTGCACCTCGTCCCAGAAGAACTCGACGTTGAAGGCGGCATTGTCGTAGCCGATGTGCGTCATGACCCGCTCGGTGAGCTCGCGCATCTTGGCCTGCACCGGCTCGGGCAAGCCCGACGGATAGCGGTAGTGGTAGAAGCTCAACACGCCCGGGTAGCGCAGCGAATCGACGATACCGTAGCCGACCACCTCACCGTCGAAGACATAACCCTCGAGCGTGCACTGCCAGCCGCCGATGATCTCCTCGGCCAGACAGTAGCCACCGTCCACGCCGGCCACCGTCGCCGGCAGCCGCGCGTACTCCAGCACGGTGTTGAAGGGATCGGCGATCAGGCCGATCTGCTCGCGCAGTTGCTCGATGGCCCGGTAGAAACTCTCGGGGCTGTCGATGAGGAACCCCAGCCGCGAGCCAGAGGACTTGATGGGCTTGACGAAGAAGGGAATGTATAACCCTGCCTCGCCGATATGGGTCAGCGCCTCGTCGTCGAAGGGGTCGAAGGCGGTGAAGTTGGGGATGTAGTCGGCAATCACCTCGCGCTGCACGCGCCGGCTCCAGTACTTGTGCTCGCACTTGAGCAGGCTTTCCAGGGAGGTGCTGCGGGTGCCGAAGCGCTCGCAGAGGATCGGCAGCATGGTCGAGACGGGGAAGTCCATGTAGCCGACGATGGCGTCGATGTGACCGTCAAAGGCCTCGAGCACCCGGCTCGCCTCGGCGAGCATGGCGGCGATGTCGAACTCCTCGGTGTCGTAGACCTTCGCTGGCGCGATCACGCCGTGGAAACGGTAGCCCTCGGCGCCGCGCAGACGCGCCAGTCGCTCGCGGTTGACGTCATCGAGCCCCACCACGAAGAGGTTCTTGTACTCACCCATGGCCTTCGCCCTCCTGCCGCTGGCGCTGCGTCCCCTTTCCGCAGCATAGTCCAGCACCGGCGGCGAAGTGGCTCAGCGCGAGGGGCGATCGCGCTTGGCGTCGACCTCTGTTTCGGCACGGCCGTCGTTGCCGCGCTGCAAGCGCTCGATGGCGCCGGCTCCCTCGCGGGCCAGGCCCGCCAGGCGGTCGATCTGGGCGTCCAGCCGGGGCAGCGCCTCCTGGCGGTAGCGGGAGAGGTCATCGATGGCGCCCATGACGTCGCCGAAGGCCTGTTCGAGCGCCTGCAGGTCGAGCTGCGCCGAGGAGGCACGGGTCTGGATCTCCACGCCCTGCTGGCGCAGCGAACGGGCGGTGCCGGCGATCAGCTCCGAGGTGGTGGTATTGAGCGACTCGACGCGGTCGAGCACCAGGCGCTGGTTGGCCAGCGCCAGGGCCACCGCGACCGCCACGGTGAGCGCCGAGACGGTGACGTGGATGGCCCGGTCGACGCCGCGCATCAGCTCGCGGTTGTTGCGGATGATCACCTCGAGGGCCAGCACGCCCTGCTGGCTCACCGCCTGCTGCTGCTGCAGGTCGAGGATGCGCTGGCGCAGCGGGAAGAGCAGCTCCTCCTCGAGGAAGGTGCGCTGCGGATCATCGGCGTCGCGCTGCTCGATGACCGCGACGAGCCGCCGGTCAATCGAGCGTCCCAGCGCCACCTGGCGCTCGAGCTGGCCGAGGATCTCGCGCAGAGCCTGCTGGTCGTCGCCCAGGGTGAGATTGTCGCGATACAGCATGTCGCGCCCCGCCTCCAGGTCGGCGATGATCGCATCGAGCGCTTGCTGGGCGTTCTCGAACTTGCGGAAGTAGCGCTGCAGGCGGCTGCCGGCCCCGGGAAGGCGCGCCAGCACGCGGTCGAGGCGCCCCTGCTCCAGCCGATGATGGCGCGGATCGAGCGACTGCATGCGCCCACGCAGGTCGATCAGCGCCTTGGCCACCGGACCGCCATCGTCGCCCTGGTGGGCCAGCTTGCGCAGCGGCGTCTGCAGCATGGCACTGTGGTGGGCAGCCTGCTGCTGCAGCTCGAGTCCCATCTCATCGACGGCGCGGCGCTGGCGGGCGAGCGCCTCGGCGTCCTCGCCGCCGGCCAGCACCTCCTCGACGAAGGTGTCGGCCAGGGCGGCGAGTTCCGGGTCCTCGCGCTCTTGCGCTGCGGCCCCGGGCTCCGGCGACGCGGTCTCCAGTTCGCTCTCGATCTCCTCCACCGGCGGCAGGGAGAGCGGCGAGCCATTGTTGGCGGGCTGTTTCATGGATCAAGGTCCCTTGCATAAGACAAGCCTGTACCAAATAGAGACAGGCAATCTCACTGGCTGGTTCGTCCGTAGCGCTCGGCCCGGCCGATGAAGCGGCGTAGCTCCTCCAGCGCCCGGTCGGTGGCCACCGACGCCTGGGGGCGCCCCGTCTCGATACGCGCCAGCGCCACGGCGGCATCGTCGAGCAGCGTCAGCGCCGACTCGTTGCGCGCCGCCAGGTGGCGCAGGCGGCTCTCGGTGCCGTCGATCAGCTCCAGGCGACGCTTGAGCGCGATGCGCTCCTCGACGGTGAGCGACTCGCGCGCCAGGCGGCGGCGCACGAAGTCGGCGTCGAGCCCCACCACGCCGCGCGCCTGGGAGGCCATGGCGGTGAGGTTATCCACCACCCCCAGGCACACCTCGCGGACCAGGCGCCGGGCGCGCTCGTAGGCCAGTTCGCTCGCGTCGAAGCGCGCCGCCAGCACGTCGAGCACGTGGGCGTAGCGGCTGTAGGCACGGTCGGCCTGGATCGCCAGGTCGGGGCGGCGCACGTCGAGCAGGCCTTGCTTGGCACGGCATAGCGCCAGCACCACCTCGTCGGCGCCGGCCGGCGGATCGGCCGGATCGAGCACCGCCACCCCGCGCTCGCGCGCCTCGTGCTCCTGCTCGGCGCGGCGCCGCTCGGCCTCGGCGGCGAGTCGTGCCTCGAGGCGCTGGCGATGACGCCGCGCGCGCCAGCGCCGCCAGGCGCGCTCCAGCGGCACCTCCACGGCGATGGCGGTCAACCCCGCCAGCCAGCCGCCGAGGCTCGGCCCGAAGCCGCCCCACAGCGAGGTGAGCCACAAGAGAAAGCTCAAGAAAGGCGCGAAGAGCGCATAACGGAAGATCACCTGCAGCCGGTCGGGCGACTCGGTGGGCAAGGCGAGTTTCGGCTTCACCAGCCCCACCAGGCACCAGGGCAGGCAGGTGAGGAAGAGTCCGTAGGCAAATCCCTGCAGGAATCCCAGCATAGGCCTCGTTTCCAGCGACCATGGGAGCGATGTCCTGAGTGTACGGGGGCCTGGCGTTGGGCGCACGCCCCGTCACAGCAGACGCGTCAACACCAGGGCGGTGCCGCTGACCAGCAGGGCGGTGATCACGGCGACGTCCACCGCGCGGTCGAGCCAGCGGTCGAAGGCGCCAGGGGCAAGGCGCCGGGGGGTGCGACGCCGGGTGGCACCGTGGCGAGCAGTACCGCGACGCGAGCCGAGAAGCGACATGGTGGCAATCCGGTTGGTGCTTTCCCTGAGCTTACGGCGAGCACCGCCGTCGCGCTACCGCGCTTGCCGGGAGTGCAGGGCGGCGCTGGGGCGGCTATGGTAGCCTGACGCCGGAACGATTCCGCTCCGCTGCCCTCCAAGGGGCAGCCCTTTTCGCGCCCGCCCGCGGCGAGCGCCCACCGTCCTGGAGACCGGCATGACCGACCCCAACGACCCGCGCCGCAACCCGGCCTGGCAGGCCGCCCAGCAGTGGCGCGAACGCGCCCGCAAGGCGCGCCCCTCGGGCAACCTCGGCGGCCTCAAGCTGATCCTCACCTGGCTGCTGTTCGGCCTGATGCTGATCATCGGCACCGTGCTCGGCCTCTTCTTCCTGCTGATCGGCTGGGCAATGCTGCCCATCGTGCGCTACCGCATGAAGAAGCGCCTGGAGCGGCTGCGCGCCGAGCAGGCCGAGGGCGTCGGTGGCGGCTACCACTACCGCGAGACCCGCTACCGGGAAACGCGCGACACCACCGGCAGCTACCGCGAGCAGCAGGTGCTGGAGGGCGACTACGAGGTGAAGGACGACGACAAGCGCTGATGCCTCCACGGTGGCGAAACACCGCAAAGTGCCATAGCTTGAAACGAGACAGGCTTGGCAATCTTTGGAGGGGGAGGCATGAGGCACCGTCCTTCGCGCAGGATCGGCGCCCAAGGCCATGTCCTGGGTATCCTGCTCGGCACCCTGGCACTGGTCACGGCGACGCCGGCCATCGCCAATGATTACCCCACCGAGGCGCGGGTGGACTATGTACTGGGCTGCATGGCCGCCAACGGCCAGGGCCGCCTGGTCATGCAGCGCTGTTCCTGCAGCATCGACGTGATCGCCGAGCAGATCCCCTACGAGCAGTACGAGGCGGTCGAGACGATCCTGAGCATGCATGACCAGCGCGGCGAACTGGGTGTGCTGTTCCGCACGGAGCGCGGCCTGCAGGAACAGGTGGAGGCCTTCCGCGCTGCCCAGACGGAAGCCGACCTGCGCTGCTTCTAGCCAGCCATGCCCCTTCTGCCCCTCCTGCTCATCGGCCTGTGGCTCGCCGCCCCGGCGACGGCGGCAAGCGCCGCGGAAGGTGATCGCGAGTTCGCCCAGGGCGAGCGCTTGTTCGAGCGCCAGTGTCGCGGCTGCCATTCGCTGGCGCCGGGGGTGCATCGCGCCGGTCCCAGCCTCCACGGCCTAATCGGCCGGCGCGCCGGCTCGGTGGCAGGCTACGACTACTCGCCGATACTCGAGGCCGCCGACCACACCTGGAACGCCGCGACCCTGGACCGCTTCCTGACCGACCCCGATGCCTTCCTGCCGGGCACCCGCATGGTGTTCTGGGGGCTCGACGCGCGTTCACGCCAACACGTCATACGCTTCCTCGAGCACGCCACCCGGTGACGCCTCCGTTGTCTGCGTCAGTCGCCGCCCCCCTTGTGCATCATCCGCCCCCGCGCCGGGTCGTAGCCGAGGATCGCCAGCGCCAGCAGCACCAGGGTCACCGCCACGCTGATCAGGATCGCCTCACCGTTGATGCGCTCGTAGAGCGCGAAGCGGATCATCTCCACGGCGTGGGTGAAGGGGTTGAGGGCGGCGATCTGGTAGACGAGGTAGCTCCCCTCGCGCAGGCGCCACAGCGGGTAGAGCGCCGAGGAGAGGAAGAACATCGGGAAGATCACGAAGTTCATGATGCCGGCGAAGTTCTCCAGCTGGCGCACGAAGGAGGAGAGCAGCAGCCCCAGTGCGCCAACCAGGAAGCCGCTGACGAGCAGCGCCGGCAACACCCACAGGTAGCCCGCCCAGGGCGCCTGGATGCCGTAGAGGCCGGCGATCAGCAGGAAGACGTAGACCTGCACGACGGAAACCAGCGTCCCCGCCAGCAGCTTGCACACCAGCAGGTACCAGCGCGGGAAGGGGCTGACCAGCAGCACCCGCATGCTGCCCATCTCGCGGTCGTAGACCATCGACAGCGAGCTCTGCATGCCGTTGAACAGCTGGATCATGCCCACCAGCCCCGGCACGATGTAGACCTCGTAGAGGATGTAGGTCTGGTAGGGCTCGGTCATGGCCACGCCGAGCGCCATGCGAAAGCCGGCGGCGAACACGAACAGCCAGACCAGCGGCCGAACCAGGGCGGCGACGAAGCGCGAGCGCTGGTGCACGAAGCGCAGCAGCTCGCGCGCCACCACGCCGCGCAGGCAGTGAACGTAACGTGCCAGGCTCATTGCGCCTCCCCCTCGGTCAGCCGCTCGAAGGCCTCGCCCAGCGAGGCACTGCCCGTCCGAGCGATCACCTCCGCCACGCCGCCGTCGGCGCGCAGCCGCCCGCGATGCAACACCAGCACACGATCCTGCGGCTTGGCCTCGTCGATCAAGTGGGTCGCCCACAGCACCGCCACGCCTTGCTCGCGGCACAGCGCATGGACGTGCTCGACCAGCTCGCGCCGCGCGGCAATGTCGAGCCCGGTGGTCGGCTCGTCGAGCAGCAGCAGGCGCGGGTCGTGCAGCAGGCCGCGAGCGATCTCCACGCGCCGGCGCTGCCCGCCGGAGAGCTGCCGCACCCGCGTGCGCCACTCGCCCTGCATGCCCAGCCGCGCCAGCTGTCGTTCGGCCAGCTCGCGGGTACGCCGCGGGCCAAGCCCGTGCAGGGCACCGTGATAGAGGAGGTTCTGGCCCACGCTGAGGCCCATGTCCAGGGTCGGCTGCTGGAAGACTACCCCGATGCGGGCGTGGGCCTGGACGGACTGGCGACGCACATCGAAGCCACCGATGCGGATCGTCCCCTGGCGGTGGGCATAGAGGTTGGTGACCAGCGAGAAGAGCGTGGTCTTGCCGGCCCCGTTGGGGCCCAGGAGTACCGCGAACTCGCCCGCGCGCAGGGTGAATGAAAGGTCATCGAGCACCGCCGGCCCGGCGAAGCGGAAACCGAGGTGGCGGACCTCCAGCGCTACCTCAGCCGTCGCCAGCGCCCCCTGGGACGCCTGGGTCTTCTCGGACGCCATCACGGCGCGACGACCACGCCCCAGGGAAAGCGCCCCACCGGGATCGAGCGGATCGCCTCGCGCTCCCCGACATCGATCACGGTGACATCGCCGCTCACCCCGTTGGTGGTGTACAGGCGGCTCTCGTCATCGTTGAGCGCCAGGTGCCAGACGCGCTGCCCGACGAGCAGGTAGTCGAGCACCTCATAGCTCTGCTGGTCGACCACCGCCACCCGATTCGAGGGCCCCAGGGCCACGAAGGCATGGCGCCCGTCCGCGGTCAGCGCGACGCCCACCGCCTGGACCGTCTCCCGCGGCACGCCGGGCACATCGAAGCGGATGGTATGCTTGACCTGGAAGTCATCCTCGCGATCGAGGATCGTGACGATGCCGGCGATCTCCGAGGAGACCCACACCTCCGAACCGTCGGCGGTGAACTCGGCGTGCCGTGGGCGCGCGCCCACCAGACGGTGATGGACCGCCTCCAGCGTCTCCAGGTCGATGACATGGGCCATGTTGGAGGTCTCGGTGGTGGCCACCAGCCAGCGGCCGTCGGGGCTGATGCCGAGCCCCTCGGGCTCGACGCCGACGGGGACCTCGGTGACCAGGGTACGCCGCGCATAGTCGAACACCGAGACGACGTCATCGTCCTCGTTGGAAACGTAGAGGTAGGAGCGATTCGGATCGACGCGGATCACTTCTGGCTCGTCGCCGGCGGACTGGCTGCGCACCACGGCCAGGGACTCGAGATCGATGACGTCGATGGCCTCGTCGTCGCCCACCGCGACGAACAGTTCGCTGGCGTCACCGTTGAGCACCATCGCGCGCGGCCGACGCCCCACCTCGATGGTCTCGATCACCTCCAGCGAGTCGGCATCGATCACCGAGACGGTGTTGTCCTTCTCGTTGGAGACGAAGACCCGTTCGGCGTGGCCCGGCAAGGGCAGCAGCAGCGCTGCCGCCAGCAGCCCGCCGACCAGCAGACGCCGCGGACAAGTACCAGCGTGTGCTAGAAACGACATGCCGATTCCCCCTCGTCGGCGCCGAGCGAGTCCAGCGGGGAGTGCGGATGCAGGTACGCCTCCTGGGGGGAGACGGACGCCACCATGCGCGGCCCGGTGATCAGGATCGGCTGGCGCAGCTGATGATTCCAGGGACGATAGCTCACCGGCAGGCCCAGATAGCCGGCCAGCTCGAAGTCATCGCCGAGCAGGTAGTCGAGCAGCGTATCGCGCGCCGCGCTTTCGGTGCGGACCGCGGCCTCGCCCAGGGAGCGCACCGCCAGCCAGGCGGCGAAGTCGCGCGGCGTCATCCAGCGCCCGGCATGCTCCTCGAAACGGCGCTGCAGCTGCACCGCCCCCCAGGACTCGTGGGCACGGTGCCAGGCGGTGGCGATCAGCCCCTGGGTGCCGACCACCGGGCGTGGCCGCCAGGTCTGGTAGGGGAAGTACTCGCCGAAGTAGTCGGTCTCGTCGACGACCACCAGGACGTCATGGTCGGCCAGTTCCTGCACGAAGACCGGGATCTCGCGCTGGATGGCGTGGAAGCCCCCTTCGGCCCGCCGCGCCATGGGGTCGTGAGGCCACTGTGCTTCGTCGACGATGTCGTGGCCGAAGCGCTCGGCGGCCTCGCGAAAGGCCGCGGCGAGCCGCTCGTCCTCGGGGGTCTTGCCGTAGACCAGCGCCCAGCGCTCCCAGCGCTTGTAGCCCAGGAACTGCGCCAGGGCATCGGCGAGCATGCGCCGGCTGGGCGTCGTGTGGTAGAGGTTGGGACGGCAGGCCTCGCCGCGCAGGACGTTGTCGGGGGCCGCGGCATTGAAGACGATACGCTCCCCCAGCGCCTCGTCCGCCAGCACCGCCTCCAGCCGCTCGCGGGGCAGGCCACTGATGATCCACTCCGCCCCGGCGTCGAGCAGCTCGTGAAGCCCCTCGCGCACGTCGGCGTCGCGCGCCACGATGGCCTCGACCAGCACGAACTCCTGGCCGAGGAACTGCCCGGTGGCGTTGTTGTCGCTGATGCCCAGGCGCGCGCCCTGCACGCCCTCGTCGTCCAGCACCGGGTCGAGCACCGACAGCGGCTCGCGGTCCTCGTCCCGCTCGACGCCGAGATAGCCCAGGGTGAGGGTCTCGACGGGCTCGTCGGCCTCCTGGGCCTGGCTGGCAGCCGCCGCGCCGAGCAGGACCAGCGCAGCAACACACAGCGCCACCCACGTCGTACCCCGGTGCATGGCGGCGCGGCAGAATCGCTTGCTCTCCCGCATGTTGCCTCCTTGGTGTTCTACTGCCGCGGCCGTCGTCGCCACGACTACAGGGCGTTGCGGATGGCGCGTACCATCCGGCTCAGTTCCTCCTCGAGCAGATAGGGTTTCTCGCACAGCGCCGGCAGGCTCTGCTGGCGCCGCTGGAAGGTCAGCCGTTCCCAGTAGAGCGCCTGCTCCAGCCGTTCGATCTCGTCGCTCCCCGCATCGTCGGCGCGAGCCGCTTCCAGCTCGTCGACCAGGGCCGCCAGCCGCTCCAGCCGCGCCATCTGGCCTCGAGCGGCGCTGCGGATACGCTCGATGGTGCGGCTGCGCTCGCGATTGATGCGCTCGAAGAGCCCGGCGAAGAGCCGCGTCAGGCGCTGCTCGCGTTCGGCCTCGGGCGCCTCGCTCACCTCCGCCACGAATGCCCGCACCCGCGCCAGGGCCGCCTCGCGCGGGGTATCCCGGGCCGTGGCGAAACGCACCACGCGCCCGACCGCTTCGTCCTCCCACCACGGCTGCTCCAGCGCCTCCGGCGAGGGGCCGGTCCACAGCGTGCCCCAGGCGAGCTCGGGAATCAGGCGCTGCACGCAGGGCCAGTCGGGCGGCCCGGCGGCGGCGCGCTGCGCCTCGGCAGGTACGGCTGCGGCGAGCAGAACCCCCACCACCGCCAGCAGCATGATGCCAGGCGGAGCCCTCATGGCGTTCCCTCTTCGGCCTCAGAGGCGGTCGCGTCGTCGGGCGGTGTGATCAGCTCGCCCTGCCGGTCGAGCAGCGGCACGTGGTACTCGCCGAGGATGGCGTGAAGCTCCGCCTGATGGCGCTCGATGAAGTCGTTGAGCCAGTCCCGCCACTGGGGCTCGCCCTGGCGGATACCCATGGTGATGCGGTAGTCGAGCCGAGCATCGGTGGTATCGTCGACCAGCGGAATGGTACGCAGCGGCGGCGACTGGCGCTGGGCGTAGTAGCCCGCCAGGGGACCCCACAGCACGGCCCCGTCGGTCACGCCGTTGGCGACGTCCTCCACGGCCTGCCTGACCGGCGTCCTGACCCGGGTGTCGACCTGCAAGGGGTATCCCTGCACCTGGGCCCCCACGCGACGCAGCGGCACCAGCGGCGGCGTCTGGGTCATGACGCCGATGCGCCGGCCCGCCAGGGCGGGGTCGTCGAGGCTGGTGGCCGCCAGGTCGGAATTCTCGGGCACCACCAGGGTGTAGACGGAGCGGTAATAGGCATTGGTGTTCTGCACGAAACCGTAGCCGGCCGCCACGCCGATCATCACGTCGCAGAGGCGCAGCTCCAGGGTATTGCGCACGAAGCCCATCACCTGGGGCGCCCAGGCGTAGGCGAGCGGCACGTCCAACTCCTCGGCCATCAGTTCGGCGATGCGGTTCTCGAACCCCTCGCCCGCCTCGTTGGTGAACGGCAGGTTGTTGGGGTCGGCGCAGACGCGCAGCTCCCCGCGCGCATCACGCTCCGGTACCTCTGCACCGGCCATGACGGCCAGGCTACCCACCAGCAGTCCGAGGGCCAGACGAGCAAGCGGAGTCATGGCGCCGCCATTCCCAAGGGCCGGCCGCTGCCGCACCGCTCGTCACTGCGCGGTTTCACCTGGCGCATCGTCAGACTCCTTCTTCTCCTTCATCGACTCGATCACCTTGGGGCGCCCGCGACCCAGGCCGCCCTCGCCGCGCGCCCGCATGTAGCGGTAGATGTTCTCGACGTTCTTCATCACGTTGGGGTCGTCGCCAAAGGAGGGCATCACCCGCCCTGGCTGGATTTCGCGTCCGGCCGCGATGGTGCCGATGAAATCCGCAAAGCTGCGCCGCTCGGCGGCCCGTATCAGGCTGGGTGCGAAGGTGGAACCCAGCCCGTCGGGGCCGTGACAGGCCAGGCAGTTCCGCGTGTAGGTGAGATAGCCTTGATAGGTGCCGGGGTCGACCTTGCCATCCTCGATGACGTACTCGCCCCACTGTTTTTCCTGCGTTTCCTGCGTTTCCTTGCCCTCGCCCTGCGTTTCCGCGGACGTCTCCTCTGCGGCCAGTAGCATGCCCGGCAACGCACCACCGAACAGCAGCAGCGTACCGGCAAGGACCGCGAACCATCCGGGGCGGCGCGGTTTCACACTCATCATCATGCGAGCTTTCCTTAAATCTCCGGAGGGCAGGCTGTCGGCCGTGCGCGCCACCAGGCACAGGCACGGCCGACAGGAGGTTGCCGCTGATCCCTCAGTCAGACAGGGCAAAGACGGTCAACACCCCGCCCAGCTCGGTGTAGTCGTCCAGGGCCGAGAAGACGCCGACGGCACCCAGACCGGCCTCGGGATCTTCCAGCCCGGCCGCCAGGCCAATACCGGCCCAGCCGCCGACGCCGGACAGTACCGCCAGGTACTGCTTGCCCTCGTGCTGGAAGGTGTTGATGTTGCCGATGATTCCGGAGGGGGTCTTGAAGCGCCACAGCTCCTCGCCGGTCTCGATGTCCACCGCCTTCACGTAGCCCTCCAGGGTGCCGTAGAAGGCGAGGTCACCGGCGGTGGTCAGGGCACCGCTCCACACGGCGAAGCGCTCGTCGACCTGCCACACGGTCTCGCCGGCGACGGGGTCCCAGGCGATGAAGCTGCCCATGCGCCCTTCCATCTCCCCGTCCTGGACGGGTGCCGGCATCATGGTCAGGGTCGCCCCGACGTAGGGCTGGCCGGCCACGTACTCGGTCTCGAAGGGCTCATAGTTCATGCAGATGCGGTTGATCCCGGCATAGATGAGTCCCGTCTCCGGCGAGTAGGAGCTCGGCTGCATGTTCTTGGCGCCCATGGCGGTGGGGCAGATGTCGGTGGTGTTGACGTTCACCCCCTGGGTGAAGGTGCTGTACTCGTCGGTGACCACCGGCCGCCCGGTCTCCATGTCGTAGTGGCTCGCCCAGTTGGTCTCCGGGGCGAACTTCTCGGCCACCAGCAGCTCGCCGGTCTCGCGGTCGAGCAGGAAGCCGAAGCCGGTACGATCGATGATCGCCAGCCCCTTGCGCTGCTCACCGTTGATCTCGACGTCGATCAGCTGGTTCTCGTTGACGCCGTCGTAGTCCCACTCGTCGAACGGCACCTTCTGGTAGACCCACTTGACCTGGCCGGTGTTGGGGTCGCGCGCGAACACCGAGATCGACCACTTGTTGTCGGCCGGCTCGCCGTCGATGGTGCGCTGCGCCGGGTTCCAGGTGCCGGGGTTGCCGGTTCCGTAATAGATCAGGTCGAGCTCGGGATCGTAGGTGACCCAGCCCCAGGGGGCGCCACCGCCGCGCTCCCACTCGCCTTCCGGCCAGGTGGAGACGCCGAGGTCGGCCTCGCCGATCGGCTCGCCCATCATCAGGGTGGTCTCGGGATCGATCAGCACCTCGTCGTCCGGCCCGTTGGAGTAGCCCCGCCACTCCATTTCACCGGTCTCGGCGTTGTAGGCGGTGATATGGCCGCGCACCCCGAATTCGCCGCCGCTGTTGCCGACGATCACCTTGTCGTGGACCACCAGCGGCGACATCGTCATGGTCTCGCCCCGGGTGTGGTCGCCGTTCTGGGCCTCCCACAGCAGCTCGCCGGTCTCGGCGTCGAGCGAGATAACGGTGTTGTCGGCCTGGTTGAGGAACAGCCGCCCGTCGGCGTAGGCCAGGCCGCGGTTGACGGTGTCACAGCACATCACCGGGATGACCCGCGAATCCTGGTCCGGCTCGTAGGTCCAGACGATGCGGCCCTGCTCCTCCAGGTCCAGGGCGAATACCTTGTTGGGGAAGGGGGTATGGATATAGAGGCGGCCATCGCCGACATACAGCGGTCCGCCCTCATGGCCGCGCAGGACCCCCGTGGAGAACTGCCACAGGGCGCGCAGGTCACCGATGTTGTCACGGTTGATCTGGTCAAGGGTACTGTGTCGGTTGCCTTGGTAGTTGCCAAGCTGGACCGGCCAGAGCTCCGGATTCTGCTGCAGCTCCAGCTGATTCTGGTTGGCGTGAGACGCCGTTGCGGCCAGCAACCCGACCGCCGCAAGGGCGTAGCTGAGTTCTCGAAGCATGGCGTGGTCTCCGCGAAACGGAGAAGGTGCGTCGGCTCCCTCCAGCGCATCTTCGGTTTTGTTGTGTTACTCCGCGTATTCAGGTTTAGCACAACTCACTCGACTTCACAGGGACACGATGGCCAGCGCAATCGTCACCGCCTCGGCAAGCGCCCGGAACGACCGGACAGGAGACGGCACGGGGCGATCTGCAAGCAGCCCCTCACCGCCCACCCCGCGTCGCTGGCATATTTCGCCACGCGTGCTTTACTGGTAGGGGCAATGACCCAATACCCGTCTCACAGGAGACCCACCATGTGGACCAAACCGGCATACACCGATCTTCGCCTGGGCTTCGAGGTCACTCTCTATATCGCCAATCGCTGATATCGGGCGACTGGCGAGGATCAGGCAGAGAAGCCTTTGGCTTTTCTAACTAATATATAAATTCTTAAATTCGGTAATTCTTGTTTTACGCCTGTACCGTGTGTGACTTCCGCCGACGCTCCGCCTGACGGAGCGTCAGTTTTCTGGGCGGCGCCACGACACGCTATTTACTAAATCCGGTAAACCGGAAACGCTTCACTCCCGACTAACTGGACAACGACACGCTAACAACAAGGAACATGCCGGGCGGATATCGAGGCATCGCCTGCCGATGCCCTCAGTCTGCAGGGAGCTACCATGACGGACACCGCGCACCTGGCCACACACCCCGGCCCGCCGCTGTGGCTGCTGGCGGAGCTGACCTACCGTTGTCCGCTGCAGTGCAGCTACTGCTCGAATCCGCTGGAGTTCGCCGCCATCGCCGACGAGCTCTCCACGCAGGCGTGGTGCGACGTGCTCACCCAGGCGCGCACGCTGGGGGCCGTGCAGCTGGGCTTTTCCGGCGGTGAGCCGCTGGTTCGCCGGGACCTGGAACAGCTGGTGGCCCACGCCCACGGGCTGGGTTTCTACACCAACCTGATCACCTCGGCGCTGGGGCTCGACGAGGCGCGCATCACGGCCCTGCGCGACGCCGGGCTCGACCACATCCAGATCAGCCTGCAGGCCGGCGACGCCGAGGTCGCCGCGGCGGTGGCCGGTTCGCCCAAGGCGCACGCCAGGAAGCTGGCCATGGCGCGGGCGGTCAAGGCCGCCGGCTACCCCATGGTGCTCAACGTCGTGCTGCACCGCCACAACATCGATGACATCGATGCCATCATCGCGCTGTGCGACGACCTCGGCGCCGACGCCGTCGAGCTGGCCAACTGCCAGATGCACGGCTGGGCGCAGCTCAACCGCGCGGGGCTACTGCCCAGCCGCGCCCAGCTCGAGGCCGCCGAGGCCACCACCGCGCGCTGGCGCGAGCGCCTGGCGGCGCGCGGCCGCGACATGCGCCTGCTGTTCGTGGTGCCGGACTACTATGCCGATCGCCCCAAGGCGTGCACCGGCGGCTGGGGCACGTTGTTCCTGGGCGTGGCCCCGGACGGCACCGCCCTGCCCTGCCACAGCGCGCGCGCCCTGCCCATGGCATTCCCCCGGGTGCAGGAGCAGAGCCTCGCCTCGATCTGGTACGACAGCGACGCCTTCAACCGCTTCCGCGGCGAGGCGTGGATGCCCCGGCCGTGCCGCGATTGCGACGAACGTCACCAGGACCATGGCGGCTGCCGCTGCCAGGCCTACCTGCTGACCGGCGACCCCACGGCCACCGACCCGGTCTGCGACCTGGCACCCGCCCATCACCTGATCGAGGCCGCGCGCGACGAGGCGGCCGCCCATGATCGCCCGGTTTCGTCGCTGATCCCGCGCAACGTGCACGAGTCGCGGGTCTTCTGTCGCCAGTGAGGCACGTATGAGTGAGCGTCGCTTGACTATAGTGAAGTTGCCCACGGCACGTACAACAGGGCCGACGACCATCATCAGGAGGACCCCATGAAATCACGCGCTGCCGTTGCCTGGGAGGCCGGCAAACCCTTGGAGCTCACCGAGATCGACGTGGAGGGGCCGAAGGCCGGCGAGGTGCTGGTGAAGATCGCCGCCACCAGCGTCTGCCACACCGACGCCTACACGCTCTCCGGCGCCGACCCGGAAGGCAACTTCCCGGCGGTGCTGGGCCACGAGGGCGCCGGCATCGTCCAGGAGGTCGGCGGGGGCGTCACCAGCGTCCAGCCCGGCGACCACGTCATTCCGCTCTACACCGCCGAGTGCGGCGAGTGCAAGTTCTGCCGCTCCGGCAAGACCAACCTGTGCGGGGCGGTGCGCGCCACCCAGGGCAAGGGGGTGATGCCCGACGGCACCTCGCGCCTCTCGCACAATGGCAAGATGCTGCACCACTACATGGGCACTTCCACCTTCTCGGAATACACCGTGCTGCCCGAGGTGTCGCTCGCCGTGGTGTCGAAGGAGGCGCCGCTCGACAAGATCTGCCTGCTCGGCTGTGGCGTGACCACCGGCATCGGCGCGGTGATGAATACCGCCAAGGTGGAGCCGGGCTCGACCGTGGCGGTGTTCGGCCTGGGCGCCATCGGCCTGGCGGTGATCCAGGGCGCGGTGATGGCCAAGGCGAGTCGCATCATCGCCATCGACGTCAACCCGGACAAGTTCACGCTGGCCGAGCAGTTCGGCGCCACCGAGTTCGTCAACCCCAAGGAGTACTCGGACCCCATCCAGCAGGTGATCGTCGAGCTGACCGACGGCGGCGTCGACTACTCCTTCGAGTGCATCGGCAACGTCAACGTCATGCGCTCGGCGCTGGAGTGCTGCCACAAGGGCTGGGGGCAGTCGGTGATCATCGGCGTGGCCGGGGCCGGCGAGGAGATCTGCACGCGCCCCTTCCAGCTGGTCACCGGCCGGGTGTGGAAAGGCTCCGCGTTCGGCGGCGTCAAGGGGCGTACCGAGCTGCCGGGCTACGTGGAGCGCTACATGGCCGGCGAGATCAACATCGACGACTTCATCACCCACGACCTGCCCTTCGAGCAGATCAACGAGGCCTTCGAGCTGCTGCACGCAGGCAAGAGCATCCGCACCGTGCTGCACTATTAGCACGCGCCGCTTTTTGGTCACGCCCGAAGCCGCGTGACGCACGATGCAAGCACGACGCGTCTGGAGCCGCGCGAAGGGCCTGACATACCCCCAGTTGGTAGTGGTGAGATGAAGGCAGGAGGAGTAGCCAATGAGCCTGATGGACACCATCCAGCGCTGGTTCGGTGGAACGAAGCCCACTTCCACCACGACCGCCCCCCGGGCAGACCAGCCGGCATCGTCGACGGGCGCCGAGGCGCCGACCCAGAACCAGAACAAGGCAGGAGGGAGCAGCATGAGCATTCACATTCATCCCGCCGTGGACGACGGCGTGCGCCCCGGCCGCGACGACTTCAGCGGCGGTACCCTGCGCTGCCAGTGCAGCGACCGACCGGTGGAGGTCACCGTCGACGCGCAGTGTGCCCACAACCACGTGTGCGGCTGCACCAAGTGCTGGAAGCCCGAAGGAGCCCTGTTCTCGATGGTGGCCGTGGTGCCGCGCGACAAGCTGCGGGTGACCGCCAACGAGGACAAGCTGCAAGTGGTCGACAGCAGCGCGGTGATCCAGCGCCATGCCTGTCGCGAGTGCGGCGTGCACATGTACGGGCGCATCGAGAACACCGACCACCCCTTCCACGGCCTGGACTTCATCCACCCCGAGCTGTCCCGCGATGAGGGGTGGGCGGCACCGGAGTTCGCCGCCTTCGTCTCCTCGATCATCGAATCCGGCACCAAGCCGGAGGAGATGGAGGGCGTCCGCAATCGCCTGCGGGAACTCGGCCTGACGCCCTACGACTGCCTGTCGCCGCCGCTGATGGACGCCATCGCCACCCACACCGCCAAGGCCAAGGGCGTGCTGTGAGATTGCGCGACGGCATGACGCCGGCCTGACAAGAGACCCGGGCTGCCGCCAGGCAGCCCGGACAAGGCGGATTCTCGGCGCGGCGGGCAGACCGTCCTCACCCGTCGCCGGCCTCCGCGGCCGGTCGCAGCAAGGCCACCGGGCAGGGCGCAGCGTGCAGCACCTGCTGGGCGACGCTGCCGGCGATGACCTGAGACAGCCCGCTGCGCCCGTGGCTGGTCATGGCCACCAGGGCATCGCGGCTGTCCGCCAGGTAGCGGACGATGGCGTCGCCCGGCTCGCCGTGCAGCACCTCCCACTCCACCGCCATCCCCGGCTCGTCGCGCAGGCGCCGCGCCAGGCCGCGCACGTAGCCGTACTCCATGGCCTCGGCATGGCGCTCGCCCGCGGCGGTGGCCACCGCGGTCGCGTCGGTGCCCACCACGTTCAGCAACTGCAGGCGCGCCCCCAGCTGCCGCGCCAGGGTCACGGCGTGCGGCAACACCGCCTCGGAGAGGCGGCAGCCGTCCACGCAGACCATCAACGTCGCCACCCGGGAGTGGCGACGGGCGTCGAAGCGCGGGCCGCACAGCAGGACTGGCCGGCTCGCCCGGCGCACCACGCCGGCGGCCACGCTGCCGAGCAGCACCTCCGACATTGGGCGACGCCCGCGGGCGCTCATGCACAGCGCACTGTCGTCGCGGCACGCCAGCTCGGCGAGGTAAGCCTCGACGCTGTCGTGCACCGCCACCTCCAGCGCCAGGTCGTCGTCCGCCTGTGCCGCCAGCATCCGGTGCAGGACGGCGCGGCGCGCCTCGGCCTGCGCGGGCGTTTTCACCACCGAGGTCACGACCGGCTCGGCACCGAGCTGGGCTGCCAGCTGGCGGCCCAGCGTCACCCCGCGCAGGGCGTCGTCGCTCTCATCCATTGCCACGTACAGCTTGTGCATCGTCACGTCTCCTCAGCTCACTCTCGCTGCGTACTGACTGTCGGCCGTCCCGGCATCCTCGCGCCGGTCTGCGCCGATGCAGAACATAGTAGGCCAGGCCCCCGACCACCACGCCCCAGAACGCCGAGCCCAGCCCCAGGAAGCTCATGCCCGACGCCGTGGCAAGGAAGGTGATCGTCGAGGCCTCCAG
The DNA here is from genome assembly GCA_004551485.1 of Billgrantia azerbaijanica. Taxonomy (GTDB): domain Bacteria; phylum Pseudomonadota; class Gammaproteobacteria; order Pseudomonadales; family Halomonadaceae; genus Halomonas; species Halomonas azerbaijanica. The sequence continues at coordinate 47,100 of SBLD01000013.1, forward strand.
GTGCGCCGCCTGCGCGGCGAAGGCGCGGATATTGGCCGCGATCGCCCCGGTCAACGCCAGCCCCGCCAGGATCGCCACGAACTCGCCGGGCAACGAGGTGAACAACGCCACGATGGTGCCCGCGAACAGCCCGCCCAGCAGGTAGCAGACGCCGTTGGCCACGCCGGCCACATAGCGCCTCGCCGGGTCCGGATGCGCCTCGGGGCCCGTGCAGATCGCCGCCGTGATGGCCGCAACCACCGTGGTGATGCCACCGAAGCCGGCCGTCGCCAGGGAGGTCAGGCCGGTCAGGGTGACGATCGGTCGGGCCGGCACGTCATAGCCGGCTGTCCTCAGTATCGCCATTCCCGGCAGAAACTGCCCGGTCAGGCTCACCAGCACCAGCGGAATGGCCAGGCTCAGGGTGGCGTGCCAGCTCCAGGTGGGGGCGATGAGCTGCGGCGTGGCGAGCTCGAGGGAGAGGCCCGCCAGACTCGCCCCCTCCAGCGCCACCGCCAGCATCACGCCGACGACGAGCAGCAGCACCAGGCAGTAGCGCGGCGTCAGGCGCTTGAAGAACAGGTAGGCGAGCAGCATGCCGACGGCGAGCGCCGGCACCGACTCGAGCGACTCGAACACCCCGACGCCGAAGCGAAAGAGGATGCCCGCCATCATGGCGCTGGCGATGCCCGGCGGTATGGCCTCGACGAGACGGTCGAAGGAGCCGGTCACGCCGATCAGGATCAGCAGTGCTGCCGCCGTCAGGTAGGCTCCCACCGCCTCGGCCAGCGTCAGCTCGGGGAAGAGCGTGACCAGCAGCGCCGTGCCCGGCGCCGACCAGGCGGTGATCACCGGCACCTTCAGCCACAGGCTCAGCACGATGCCCGAAAGAGCGGCCCCCAGCGAGATCGCCCACACCCAGGAGGTCATCATGGCACTCGAGATTTCGGCGCTCTGGGCGGCCTGGAAGAAGATCGCCAGCGGCCCGGCATAGGAAACCAGCACCGCCACCAGGCCGGCGGTGGCCGCGGGAAGCGAGGCGTCCCTGAGTAACGACATGGTATTGGCCTCTGTTGATGGTGGGACTCGACAAAAAGGGCCCGCGCTGCCATGGCAGCCGCGGGCCAAGGAGGGTGAGGAAGTGGACGGTCAGCGGGCCGCGGCGCCGGCCTTGCGACGCCGGGGCAGCTCGAGGGTGAACTCGAAGTCGCGGAACTCGACGAGCATCGAGATGCCCGCCCCCAGCACCAGCGCCCAGAAGGAGGAACCGATGCCGAAGATCTGCAGCCCCGACACGGCGATCAGGAAGGAGAACATGGCCCCCACCTCATGCTTGCCGGAGAAGGTCATGTGCATCGCCGAGCTGATCACCCGCAGCAGCGCCAGTCCGGCGATGATGGCGATGAAGTAGCTCGGCATGGCCTCGATCAGGCTGAACACGAAGCCATAGAAGGGCGCCGCCACGACGAAGATGATGCCGACGATGACCGCGGCGACCCAGCGCTTGTCGTGGCTGCCGGCTTCCGGTCCCGAGCAGATACCGGTCATCGGCGCGGCGATGCAGGTGCTGTGCAGGTTGAAGAAGGCCGAGACCATGGTCCCGAAGCCCCCCAGCGCGGTGATGGCGTTGGCCGGCGCCGTCTTGTAGCCCATGCCCTTGACCAGCCCCACCCCGGCGGGGGTCTCCATGCCCACCAGGATCAGTGCCAGGGGCAGCCCGTAGGCCAGGAAGGCCTCGAGGGTGAAGGTGGGCATGATGAACTCGGGCAGCCGGAACGAGAACGTCACGCTCGAGAAGTCGGCGCCGGAGAGCGCCATGTAGCCCACTCCCACCAGCAGGGTGACGACCAGCGGCGGCACCCGGCGCAGGTAGCGCGCGGCAAAGAAGAAGGAGAGGATCATCACCACCGCCGGCAGCAGGGCGTTCTGCAGCGGCATCACCATATTGGTGCCGAACTTGAGCAGGATGCCTGCCACCATGCCCATGACGATGGGCATCGGGATCAGCCGCATGACCAGGCTCATCCACCCGGCCAGGCCGACGACCAGCGCGATCGCCCCGGCGACCAGGGTGGCGCCCAGCGCCTCGTTGAGCCCCACCACGGGAATGATGGCGGCGAACAGCAGCGCCCCGGGGATGGAGTTGGCCATCGGCAGCGGTAGCCGGTAGTAGGCCGGCAGGAAGAGCCCGAACAGGCCGTTGATCATCAGGTAGCTGATCACCCACAGCAGGGTGAACTCCTGGGGAAGTCCGGCGGCGGTGCCGGCGCTGATATGGATGATCCCGGCGCTGAGGCCGAAGATGCCCGCCACCAGGCCCGCGCTCAGGTTGTCGGCGTTGAGGTCACGCAGGAAGTCGCGGGGCGCCGACGCCAGGCCGACGCCTTTCTCGAGGTGCTTCATGGTGAGTGCTCCAGGGGATTTGTTGTGATTGGAATCCAGATCGGGGGGCGGGCGGCTAGCCCAGGTCCCCTCCCGCCACCGGCAGCACGCTGCCGGTGATGTAGCTGGCCTCATCGGAGGCCAGGAACAGGATCGGCGCGGCCATCTCGTCCAGGCTGCCGTAGCGGCCCATCAGGCAGCTCGCCTTGGTCTGGTCGATATGCGCCTGGAACCAGGCCTCCTCCGTCGCGTTACGCGGCTCCGGGGTGCCCCGCGAGATGCGCCGCGGCGGCGCTTCGGTGCCACCAGGCGCCGTGGCCACCACGCGAATGCCGTGCTCGGCGACCTCGAAGGCCAGCGACGCAGTCAGGGCATTGATGCCGCCCTTGGCCGCCGAGTAGGGAATCCGGTGGATACCGCGGGTCGCCGCCGACGACACATTGACGATGACGCCGCTGCCCTGCGCCACCAGGGTGGGCAGCGCGGCACGGCAGCACCACAGCGTGGGCATCAGCGAGCGGGAGATCTCGGCCGAGATCTCGGCGTCGCTGAACTCGGTGAACGGTTTGAAGTTGATCGCCCCGCCGACGTTGTTGATCAGGATATCGAGGCGCCCGTAGTGCGCGACGGTTCGGGCCATGACGTCCTCGGCGCCCACCCAGGTCTCGAGGTCGGCCTGCAGGGCGATCGCCTCGGCGCCCTGCTCGCACAGGCTCGCCACCACGTCATGGACGAGGTCGGCGCGGTCGACCAGCGCCAGGCGCGCCCCTTCCGCGGCGGCGCGCTCGGCAACCCGCCGGCCGATGCCCTGGGCGGCGCCGGTGATCACCATCACACGTCCCGGGAAACGGGCACCATCGCCGCGTTGCGCGCTCATGCCACCTCCTCGGCCACCGCGACCTGATTGGGGGTGAACTTCTCGTAGTGGAAGCTCTGCGGCGCGATGCCCTCGGCATCGAAGTGCTTGAGCACGGCGTCGACCATGGGGGGCGGCCCGCACAGGTAGACGTCGACGTCACCGTCGTGCAGCACCTCGGCGTCCATGTGGTGGGTCACGTAGCCCTTGCGCGGATGGTCGCTCGCCTCGTCCACCACCACGGTGGCGTAGCTGAAGCCCGGCAGCCGCTCGGCGAAGGCATCCAGGGCGTCGGTCTTGACCAGGTGGTCGTCCTTGTTGACGCCATAGATCAGGTGCACCGGCTGATCGCAGCCCTGCCCTTCTTCACGCTTCCGGGCCAGCTGCTCGAGCATGGAGAGGAAGGGGGCGAGGCCCGTGCCGCCGGCCAGCATCAGCACCGGCCGGGTGATCTCGCGCAGGTAGAAGCTGCCCAGCGGGCCGGTCAGCGTCAGGCGATCGCCCGGCGCACAACGCTCGGTCAGGTAGGTGCTCATCACCCCGTCCGGGATGTTGCGGATCAGGAAGGTGGCACGCGCCTCCCCCGGCAGCGAGCTGAAGGAGTAGGAGCGGTGCTCGCCGGTGCCCGGCACCTCGATGTGGATGTACTGGCCGGGCAGGAAGGCCAGACCGGCCTCCTCGTCGAGGTCGATGGCCAGCTCGATGCTGTCCTCGGAGAGCGGCTCGACCGCGGCCACCCTGCCCTCGACCTTGCCCACCTGGGTCTTGCACAGGGTGGAGGCCACCGGCACCTGGATGACGCAATCGGAGGACGGCACCATCTGGCAGGTCAGCACCTGCCCCTCGGCGGCCTCCTCGTCGGACAGTGCCTCTTCCAGGTACTCGTCACCCATGTCGAACGCGCCCTGTTCGCAGTGTCCCTTGCAGGTGCCGCAGACACCGTCGGAGCAGTCCATCGGCAGGTTGACCTTCTGCCGGTAGGCGGCGTCGAGGACCGTTTCCCCTGCCTTGCAGCCGATGAAACGGGTGACGCCGTCCTCGAAGTTCAGCGCAATGGTGTAGCTCATGGTCGGTCTCCTCCCCCGGTCAGACGTGATAGATGTCGATGACCTGGTGGATGTAGTCGTTGTTGAGTTGTACGACTTTCCTTGTGATCAGCGGCTTCTCGCCCGAGACGTCCAGGGTGTAGAAGCAGGTCCCGAAGTAGCTGTCGGTCTTCTTGTAGCGGTGGCTCAGGGTGTGCCAGTTGAAGCGCAGCGCCACCTTGCCGCCCTCCTCCTCGAGCACCTCGATGTTGGTGACCTGGTGAGTGGTACGCGGCTCCGGGGTGCTGGCCCCGCTACGCTCGGTCTTGATCCGGTAGACCCGGTCCTCGAGCCCCTCGCGGTTCGGGTAGTAGATCAGCGAGATCTCCGACTGCGGGTCCTCGGTCAGCCGGTCGTCGTCGTCCCACGCCGGCATCCAGAACTCGGCGTCCTTGCTGTAGCACTCCAGCCACGCGTCCCACTCGCGGTCGTCGAGCAGGCGCGCCTCGCGATACAGGAAGGCCTGGATATCCTGATAGTTGATGCTCATGGTCTCTCTCCCTCGTGACAGTCGCTGGGCGTTTTTCATGGTCGCTAGCGCTTAGGCGGACGCGGTGGCGATGAACTGGCTGCGCTCCTTGTCGATGGCGCGCAGCATCTCCTCGACCCAGTGCTTGTGGTGCAGCACGTAGAGGCCCTCGTCCTCGGGAGAAGCACCGCTGAGCAGCGGCTTCATGTCGATCGCCTTGGCGTTGTCGTCGGCGCCTTCGATCCACTGCTGGGCGCCGCGGGAGAGGTCGTTCCACTCGGCCAGCGCCCCGTTGTAGCCCTCCTGGCAGGCGCGGAACTCCTCGAGGTCGTCCGGGGTACCCATGCCGGAGACGTTGAAGAAGTCCTCGTACTGGCGGATACGCACGCGGCGGTTCTCGGCGGACTCGCCCTTGGGCGCGAAGCAGTAGATGGTGACCTCGGTCTTGTCCACGTCGATCGGGCGCAGCACGCGGATCTGGGTGGAGAACTGGTCCATCAGGTAGACGTTGGGGTAGAGACACAGGTTGCGGGTCTGGTTGACGATGGCGTCGGCCCGCGCCGCGCCCAGCTCGGCCTCGATCTCGTCCTTGCGGGTGTAGACCGGGCGCACCTCGGGGTTGAGCAGCCGGGTCCACAGCATCATGTGGCCGTGATCAAAGGAGTAGAAGCCCCCCTGGCTCTTCGACCAGCCGTCGGCGTCCACGGCCTTGGTGCCGCCGGCGTCGTAGTTGCGGCGCTCCATGGTGGAGGCATAGTTCCAGTGCACGGAGCTGACGTGGTAGCCGTCGGCGCCGTTCTCGGCCTGCAGCTTCCAGTTGCCGCTGTAGGTGTAGGAAGAGGTGCCGCGCAGGATCTCCAGGCCTTGCGGCGCCTGGTCGACGATGTTGTCGATGATCTTGGTGGTCTCGCCCAGGTGCTCCTCGAGCGGCTTGACGTCATCGCTCAGGCTGCCGAACAGGAAGCCCTTGTAGCTCTCGAAGCGCGGCAGGCGCTTGAGGTCGTGGGAGCCCTCCCGCTTGAAACCGTCCGGGTAGGCGCCGGTCTTCTCGTTCTTGGCCTTGAGCAGTTTGCCGTCGTTCTTGAAGGTCCAGCCGTGGAAGGGGCAGGTGAAGGTGCCCTTGTTGCCGCGCTTGCGGCGGCACAGGGTCGCCCCGCGGTGAGCGCAGGCGTTGATCAGGCCGTGCAGCTCGCCCTGCTTGTCGCGAGTGATGATCACCGGCTGGCGGCCCATGGTCACGGTCATGTAGTCGCCCGGCTCGGCGATCTGGCTCTCGTGAGCCAGGAACAGCCAGTTGCCCTCGAAGATGTGCTTCATCTCGAGCTCGAAGAACTCGCGGTCGGTGAACATGCTGCGATGGCAGCGGAAGATGCCCTGCTCGGGATCGTCCTGAACGGCGCCGCGTACGCGCGCCTCGAGCTGATCAAGTTTGCTGGTCATGGAGTAATCCTCTTTATCTTGTCGTGACCGCTTTGGGCTGATCCGGGGGCAGGCCCCGAAGTGTCGGACCATCGAGGAGGCGCTGTGAACCCTTCCCTGGGCGCTACCGACGCCATCCCTGGCGTAGGACCTCCTCTTCGGCCGGTCCCCGGCACCCCACGCCGGAGGTAACGGAAATAATCCGGATGCCGATCAGACCTTGGCGGTGCCGGCCAGCCGGCTGGCCTGGTCCTGTTCGTCTTCCTTGGCGCGCGGACGCTTGTGACGCACCTGCAGCTCGGGGGCATCGGTCCTGGCCAGCTCGATGTCGAACACCACCTCGGAGAACGGCCCCTCCAGTTCGCGCCTGGCGATCTCGGCCGGATCCTCGATGCGTTCGGCCGGCACCACCAGCTCCTCGCGGGTGGCGAAGGCGAAGTCGTCGTAGGTGTAGGGATCCCCCGCCAGGTTGATCTGGGTGGTCAGGTGCTGGTGCCCCGGCGCGGAGATGAAGTAGTGGATGTGCGCCGGACGCTCGCCGTGGCGGCCCAGGGCCTTGAGCACCACGTCGGTAGGCGCGCCTTCCGGGACCCCATAGCCGGAGGGAATGATGCTGCGCGCGGTGTAGCGACCCTCGCCGTCGGTGACGATGGTGCGGCGCAGGTTGTACTCGCTCTGGGTCTTGTCGAAGAAGGAGTAGCCGCCCTTGGAGTTGGCGTGCCAGATCTCGACCTTGGCGCCGGCAATGGGGGTGCCGTCGACGTCACGCACCTGGCCGGTCAGCCACATGGTCTCGCCGTCCGGGTCCTGGCCGTCGTCCATGCGCGCGAAGCCCTCGGCCACCGGGGCACCGGCCACGTAGAGCGGGCCCTCGATGGTGCGCGGGGTGCCGCCGGTGCGCTTGGCCTCGGCGTCGATGGCGTCCTGGCGCATGTCCAGGTAGTGGTCGAAGCCCAGCCCCGGGGAGAGCAGGCCGAACTGGGTCTGGCTGCCCAGGGCGTTGAGCAGGTTGACGGCGGACCAGTACTCCTCCGGCGTGACGTCGAAGTCGTCGATCAGCTTGAACAGGTCGGAGAGCAGGCGGTGCATGATCTGCTTGGCGCGCTCGTCACCGCCGGCCTGGTCGAAGCCGGCGACGCTCTTCAGGAAGTCCTGGACCTCGGGGGTGTCGAAGATCTTCACGGTCATGGTGTTGTCCTCGGTTGTTGTCATCTCGCCCATCGCTGACGGGCATTGGCGTGCGGCATCCGTGACTCAGCTGTCGTCCTGGCGAATGGCGGAGGGGTGGCGACACAGCGGCGTGACGCGGATATCCATGTAAGGGAACAGCGGCAAGTTGCTGACCAGTTCCTGCAGCTCGGCGTTGTCCTCGACGTCGAAGATGCTGACGTTGGCGTAGCTGCCGGCGACCCGCCACAGGTGGCGCCACTTGCCGGCGCGCTGCAGCTCCTGGGCATAGGCCTTCTCGGTCGCCTTGATCTCGGCGGCACGCTCCGCCGGCATGTCCGGCGGCAGCTTCACGGTCATTTCCACCTGGAACAGCATGGGGTTCTCCTCTTCAGTCTCTGCGCGGCCGGTTACTTGCGCGAATAGTGGGCGAGCTTGTCCTCGTCCAGGGTGATGCCGAGTCCCGGTCCGGTCGGCAACTCGACGCCGAAGTCGCGGTAGGCGAGCGGCTCGGCGACGATGTCGTCCTTGAGCAGCAGCGGGCCGAACATCTCGGTGCCCCAGGCCATCTCGGGCAGCGTCGCCCAGGCGTGCAGCGAGGCCGCGGTGCCGATGGTGCCCTCCAGCAGGGTGCCGCCGTAGAGGCCGATGCCCGCGGCCTGGGCGACGTCGGCGAGCGCCAGCGCGCCACGCGGTCCGCCCGACTTGGCGATCTTCAGCGCGAAGGCACCGTTGAAGCCGCCGGCGGCCAGCGCGAAGCCGTCGCGGGCATCGGCTACCGCCTCGTCGGCGAGCATCGGCACCCGGAAACGCCCCGCCAGGCGGATCAGCCCGGCGTGCTCGCGGGCGGGGATGGCCTGCTCGATCAGTGCGATGCCGGCGTCCTGTAGGGCGGCGATACCGCGCACGGCGGTGGTCTCGTCCCAGGCCTGGTTGACGTCGACGCGCACGCTGGCGCGATCACCCAGGGCCGCCTTGATGGCCGCCACGTGACGCACGTCGATGTCGACCGGGTTGGCGCCGATCTTCAGCTTGAAGTCACGATGGCGGCCCTCGTCGAGGCGCTGGAAAGCCTCGTCGATGTCCTTGGCGGTATCGCCGCTGGCCAGGGTCCACAGCACCGGCAGGTGGTCGTGGCGCGCCCCGCCCAGCAGCTCCGCCACCGACAGGCCCAGGCGCTTGCCCCGGGCGTCGAGCAGCGCGGTCTCCAGCGCCGACTTGGCGATGGCGTTGCCGCGGGCGTGGCGCGCCAGCCGGGCGCGCAGGGCGTTGAGGTTGTCGGCGGGCTGGCCAATGAGCAGCGGCGCCAGGTAGCTGTCAATGTTGCGCTTGATGCTCTCGGGGCTCTCCGGCCCATAGGCCAGGCCGCCGATGGTGGTGCCCTCGCCGAGCCCCTCGATGCCGTCGCTGTCGCGAAGGCGCACGATGACCAACGTCTGGCAGGCCATGGTGGTCATGGAGAGCTTGTGGGGACGGATGGTCGGCAGGTCGACCAGTAGCGTCTCGATGGACTCGATCACGGCGGACATGAGGGCTCCCGGGGCTACGAACTGAAGAATTGCCTCGCAGTGTGATTGCGCCCCGCGGCGGTAACCAATATGGTTTGAGTCCCCTGCCATACCTTGGAGGTATCATGGAGCTGCGTCACCTGCGCTACTTCTGTGTGGCGGCCGAAGAGCTGAACATGACGAGGGCGGCCGCCAGGCTGCATATGGCCCAGCCGCCTTTGACAAGACAGATCAATCAGTTAGAGGAAGAAGTCGGAACCCGTCTGTTCGAGCGCGGGCCCCGGGGGCTGACCCTGACAGCGGCGGGGCAGTTCTTTCATGAGCATACCCTGCAGATACTGGAGAAGGTGGACGCCACCGTCACGGCCACCCGACGGATCGCCCGCAGCAAGCGCCAGCTGTTCGGCATCGGCTTCGTGCCCTCGGTGTTCTACGGCCAGCTGCCGCTGCTGGTGCGCGGATTGCGACAAAAGGATAATGTCGAGCTGACCCTGGCCGAGCTGACCACGGTGCAGCAGATCCAGGCGCTCAAGGCCGGCCGCATCGACATCGGCTTCGGACGGCTGCGCATCGACGACCCCGACGTCGAGCAGGAGGTGCTGTTCGAGGAACCGATGATGGCCGCCCTGCCCAAGGGCCACCCGCTGGAGGGCACCACCCCGAGCATGGCGCAGCTCGCCGAGTACCCGTTGATCCTCTTCCCCGCCACGCCGCGGCCCAGCATGGCGGACACCGTGCTCGGCATGTTCCGCCGTCGCGGCCTGCGGGTCGAGGTCGCCCAGGAGGCCAACGAGATGCAGACCGCGCTGGGGCTGGTGGCCTCGGACCTGGGCATCACCCTGGTGCCCGAGCAGGTCAAGCGCCTTCAGCGCGACGGCATCAGCTACGTCTACCTGGCGGAGCCGCACATCACCATTCCCATCCTGTGCAGCCGCCGCCGCGGCGAGACCCCCTCGCCGATCATGCAGGAGGCCAACACCATCCTCGCGGTGCTGGTGGAGAATCGGCGCACGGGACGCTATCCATAGACGGCGGGCCGTCTCTTGCTGGCCTAAGTCGACCGCCCCCGGCGCTACCCCGGGATCGGCTTGCCTGCGTCGAGCCAGGTCACCCGACAAGTGCCTGCGCCTTACGCTCGAAGGCGGGGGCTGGTATCGGCTCAGGCAGCGCGGCCTGCGGCGGAACGGGGTCAGCCGGCACAGTCCGCCGGGGCGGCCTGGCGGAAGCGGCGTTCCGCCGACGCCATCGCCGCCTCGAGCCTTGCGATGCGCGAGGCATGGGCCGGGTGGGTGGAGAGGAACTCGGGCGGCTGGCTACCGCCGGCGGCGGCCATGTTGCGCCACAGCGCGACGCTCTCGCGGGGATCGAAGCCCGCCCGGGCCATGATCGCAAGCCCCATCAGGTCGGCTTCCTCCTCATGGGTGCGGCTGAACGGTAGGGCGATGCCCAACTGCGCGCCGATGCCCAGTGCCCGCAGCAACGGCTCCCGCGGCACGTCCCCGTCGCTGAACAACCCCACCACCAGCAGCACGGCCTTGATCCCGAGCTGCTGGGTCAGGCGTTCGTTGCCGTGATCGGCCAGCACGTGAGCGATCTCGTGGCCGATCACCGCGGCCAGCTGAGCGGGCGTCTCCGCCACCCGCAGCAGGCCGCTGTGCACCCCGATCCGTCCACCGGGCAGCGCAAAGGCGTTGGGTGACGGTTCAGCGAAGACCACCACCTCCCAGGCATCCGGCCAGTCGGCCTCGGGGTACTCGGCGCGTGCCGCCTGGATGACCTCACGGGTCACGCACTGCACCCGAGCCGTCATGGCCGGGTCGCTCGCCACGGGCAGCTGGCGACGCATCCGGGCGAAGCTGTCCTGCCCCAGGTCGGTCATCAACGGCTCGGGGACCAACGTCAGTTGGGATCGCCCCGTGGGGGTCTTCTCGCACCCCGCCAGGAGCAGCGCGATCAGCAGCAACAGAACGGCACGCATCGGCCAGGCACTCCAGCAAACCAGGTCCCGAGGATGATATCAGGCGCACGGACACCGGTGGCGATCCGGCCAGGCGCGCGGCGGGACGGCGCTGCTCATGCCCGCTCGCCGATTCCGGCGCACCACGCCGCCAGCCACAGCAACCGGCGCTTGGCTCCGACACCAGGGTAACTCCACCCCTGCAAGCCCGAGAGCGTGGACTGCCCCAATCCTCTTCATCCGAACGCCTCGTCGATCAGGCCAATCAGGTTGTGGAGCGCCGGCGAATCGTTGGTCGAACGCCATGCCATCCACAGCGGCATGTCGCAGGCATCCAGCTCCGACAGACGCAGGAAGCGAATCCCCGGCATGGGGTGCCAGCTGCTGGCGGCGGGGACGATGGCGATGCCCAGGCCCGCGGCCACCATGCTGAGGATGGCGATATTGTCAGCGCCGTACTGCACCACGCGCGGTGCGAACTGAAGCCGGGCGAAGTGGGCCATCACCCGGTCGTAGTAGACCGGCGAGGCGCTGCGGAACCCCCAGACGAAGTCGGCCTCCTCGAGCTCTACCAGACTGTCGGGTGGCGACATCGCCCAGGGCGATGACGCCGGCACGGCGAGGATCAGGTGGTCCTGTTGCAGGCGCCGTGTCTCCAGCCCAGGCTGCTCGGCGCTGTCCAGGTAGAGGATGCCGGCGTCCAACTGGTCGTCCCTGAGTCGCTCGAGCTGGGGGCCCGAGAGCAGCGGAAAGACCTCGAAACCGACTTGGGGATAGCGCTGCCGGTAGCTGCCCAGCAGCCCCGCCACTTCCGGTACCCACAGGTGGGTCACCGTTACCCCGAGGCTGAGCTTGCCGGTCAGGCCGCTGCCCAGCGCCGAGAGGCGCGCCTTGATCCGGGTGCGCGTATCGAGCAGTTGGATGGCTTCGTCATACAGCGCCTGGCCGGCCACCGTCAGGCGAACCCCGCGGGCATGGCGATCCAGCAGCCGTGTGCCGAGATGCTCTTCGAGCAGCCGGATCTGGCGAGTCAGCGCCGGCTGGGCGACATGCACCCGCCGGCTGGCCGCCGAGATGGAGCCGGTCTCCACCACCGCCACGAAGTAGCCGAGCTGTCGGAATTCCATGCGCCGCCTCCTCGAGCAAACGGGAGTCTCAGACCCTACCCATATCAAGCCGGCATGTCAGCAATGCAAAACCTATATTTTTTCTATTGCAACAGCCGTTCCATAGTGTCAGGACAACCCATAACAAGACTCGCTGCGGCGAGCTGGACGACCCATGACCAAGACCTACCACCTGCTGACGGGGCTGCACTTTACCCTATGCACCCTGGCCATGATCTGGCCCGGCGCCCTGATCGCCAACCGTATCGAGCCCACCGTGCTGGGGCTTCCTTTCCTGTTCTTCTGGTACACCCTGTGGATGCTGGTGCTGTTCGCCGGCATGTGGGTGACCTTCGTGATTCGCCACGGAGGTGACCTCCATGAGTGACTCCGTGATCGTCGTCGGCATCACCCTGGCCTATCTCGTGATGGTGCTGGTGGTGGGCCTGAGAGCCCGTGGGCAGGCGAGCTCCAGCCTGGAGGGTTACGTGGCTGGCGGACGCCACGTGGGCGTGGTGATCCTGTTCTTCATCCTCGGCGCCGAGATCTTCTCCGCCTTCGCTTTCCTGGGCACCCCCGGTTGGGCCTACCAGCACGGCGCACCGGCCTTCTATATCCTGGCCTACCTGTCGCTGGTTCCGATCACCATCTGGGCCCTGGGCCCGCGGGTGGCCAAGCTGGGTCGCGAACGCGGCTACCTGACCCAGGGCGACATGATCGCCGATCACTACCGCAGCAAGCCGCTGGGCATGCTGGCCGGGATCATCGGCGTGGTGGCCCTGGTGCCCTACCTGACCATCCAGATCGCCGGCGCCGGCCTGCTGTTCCAGGCCGCCACCGATGGTGCAGTGCCCTTCTGGTTGGGTGGCCTGCTGGCCTTCGTGGTGGTGGCCGCCTATGTGTACTGCAGCGGCCTGAGCGGCATCGGCTGGACCAACCTGCTCCAGGGCATCATGATGATCGCCATCGCCTGGTTCCTGGGGCTGGCCATCTCCGAGCGCCTCTACGGCGGCGTGGCGGAGATGTTCGCCGAGCTCCAGCAGTCGGCGCCGGAATACCTGACGATGCCCGGGGCCACTGGCATGCACTGGGGCTACTTCAGCACCGCGGTGCTGGTCAGCGCCTTCGGCGGCGCCATGTGGCCGCACCTGTTCATGAAGTTCTACTCCGCCGACAGCGGCAAGACCCTGCGCAAGGTCAGCGTCTTCTACCCGCTCTACGCCTACCTGCTGGTGCCGCTGCTGTTCATCGGCTTCGCCGGCATCCTGGCCTTCGCCGAAGCACCGCTCGAGCGCACCGATACCGTGCTGCTGCGCATGGTGATGGACGTCGGTAACTTCTCCCCCTGGGTGATCGGCCTGATGCTCTCCGGCGCCCTGGCCGCGGCCATGTCCACCGGCGCCAACCTGGCGCATACCGCGGCCATCGTGCTGGTGCGCGACGTGATGGGGCCGACGGTGATGAAAGGCGCCAGCGAGACGACCACGGTGAGCGCCACCCGCTGGAGCGTACTGGGCCTGTCGCTGGCGGCCTACGGCATCGCCCTGCTCAATCCCGGCTCCCTGGTGATGATCCTGCTGACCGCCTACGGGGTGATTATCCAGCTCTTCCCGATGGTGATCGGTGCCCTGTTCCTGCCACAGCTGCGTCGGACCAGCGTGATGGCAGGAGCGCTCGTGGGCAGCCTGGCCTTCCTGCTGATGGAGTTCGTATGGAGCTCGCCGCTCGGCTGGCACGCCGGTGTCTGGGCCATGCTGCTCAACGTGGCGGTGATGGCCGCCTGGCAATGCCTGGGCCACGTCTCGCGCAATGGCCACCCGCTACCCGACACGGCGAACCACTAAGCTGCCACGGAGATTTCGATGACAACGCCAACCGATATTCTGGATCTCAAGACCGCCATCGGCGCCCAGGTGGATCAGGTCTTCGCCGATGTCCAGGCGCTCTACCACCAGTTGCATCAGCATCCCGAGCTGCCCTTTCAGGAGCATGAGACCAGCGAGCGACTCGCCGCCGCCCTGGAAGGCCTGGGATACGAGGTGACCCGCGGCGTGGGCGGCACCGGCGTGGTGGCCATGCTGCGCAACGGCGAGGGCCCCACGGTGATGCTGCGCGGCGACATGGACGCCCTGCCCATCCAGGAGGCCACCGGCCTCGAGTTCGCCAGCACGCGCCGGGCGGAGACCGAGAGCGGCACGGTGCCGCTGATGCACGCCTGCGGCCACGACCTGCACAGCAGTTGCGTGGTGGGTACCGCCGCGGTAATGGCCGGACTCCGGGAGCACTGGTCCGGCACGCTGATGCTGATCTGCCAGCCCGCCGAGGAGATCTTCGGCGGGGCCAGGGCGATGCTCGACGATGGTCTCTACGAACGCTTCGCTCGGCCGGACGTGATCCTCGGCCAGCACAACATGCCGGCCCTGGCCGGTACCGTCGGCCATCGCGCCGGCAGCGCCATGGCCGCCTGCACCAACCTGGCGGTGACGATTCACGGCGCCGGCGGCCATGGCTCCATGCCGGCCCAGACGGTGGACCCGGTGGTGATCGCCGCCCACGTGGTCACCCGCCTGCAGACCATCGTCGCCCGCGAGGTGCCGCCGGAGGAGACCGTGGTGGTCACCGTCGGCAAGCTGCACGCCGGGACCCAGGCCAACATCATTCCCCACACCGCGGAGCTCGAAATCAACATTCGCAGCTTCGACAACGCCCTGCACCGCCAGGTGGTGGATTCCATCGAGCGCATCATCCGCGCCGAGTGCGAGGCCGGCCGTTCGCCGCAGCCGCCGGCATTGCGGGTGCTCAACGAGACCATCGCCCTGCACAACGACCCCGTGGCGGTCGACCATGTGCGTCACGCCCACGCCGAGCACTTCGGCACGGCCAATCTCTACGCCATGCCGCGCCTCAACGGCAGCGAGGACTTTCCCGTCTTCGGCAACGCCCAGGCCGGCGGCTTTGGTGGCGAGGACATCCCCTATGTTTACTGGTTCATCGGCGCCACCCCGGCCGAGCGCTGGGCCGAGACGCCTGGCCAGAGCGTCGCGGAGAAGATGCGCCACCTGGAGATGCCCCACTCGCCGTACTACTTTCCGGGCAACGAAGTCACGCTGCGCACTGGCATCGAGGCGCTGGCGACAGGGGCACTGGCCTACCTCGGCTAGGCACGACCTGATTGCAGTGACCCGCAGACGGGACATTCCGCAGAAGAGAAGAGGGCCGGCATCCCCAGGGTGCCGGCCCTCTTGTCGGGCGCACCAATTCACGTCGGGTACCGCCCCCTATGCATAGACCGGCCAGCTCCGGCAGAGCGTCTCGACCTGGTCACGTACGCTCGCCTCGATGGCGGCCGTGTCGTCACCGGCCGCCAGGACATCCAGGATGTCGCAGATCCACCCGGCCAGGTCCTGGCACGCCTCGACGCCGAAACCCCGTGTGGTCACGGCCGGGGTGCCGATACGCAGCCCCGAGGTGACAAAGGGACTCTGGGGATCATTCGGCACGGCGTTCTTGTTGACGGTGATGTGGGCCCGGCCCAGCGCCGCGTCGGCCGCCTTGCCGGTCACCCCCTGCTTGATCAGCGAGACCAGGAAGAGATGATCGTCGGTACCGCCGGAAACCACGTCATAGCCGCGCTCCAGGAACACCCCGGCCATGGCGCGGGCGTTGTCGATCACCCGCTGCTGGTACTGAACGAACTCCTGGCTCATCGCCTCCTTGAAGGCCACCGCCTTGGCGGCAATCACGTGCATCAGGGGACCACCCTGCTGCCCCGGGAACACCGCCCCGTTGAGCTTCTTGTAGAGCGTCTCGTCGCCGTGGGCCGAGAGGATCAGGCCACCGCGCGGGCCGCGCAGGGTCTTGTGGGTAGTGGTGGTCACCACATGGGCATGGGGCAGCGGGCTCGGATAGAGCCCCGCGGCCACCAGACCCGCCACATGCGCCATGTCGACCAGCAGCCAGGCGCCCACCTCGTCGGCGATGGCGCGGAAGCGCCGCCAGTCGACGACCCGCGCATAGGCCGAGAAGCCGGCGATGATCAGCTTGGGCTTGTGCTGGCGCGCCAGGCGTTCCACCTCCGCGTAATCGATCTCGCCGGTCTCCGGGTTCAGGCCATACTGGATGGAGTGGTAGTACTTGCCGGAGAAGTTGGGCGCGGCGCCGTGGGTCAGGTGACCGCCATGATCGAGGCTCATCCCGAGGATGGTGTCACCCGGCTTGACCAGGGCCATGAAGGCCGCGGCATTGGCCTGGGCCCCCGAGTGAGGCTGCACGTTGGCATAGTCAGCACCGAACAGCTCGCAGGCCCGCTGGATGGCCAGCGCCTCAACCTTGTCCACGAATTCGCAGCCGCCGTAGTAGCGCTTTCCCGGATAGCCTTCGGCGTACTTGTTGGTCAGTTGGCTGCCCTGCGCCTCCATGACCGCACGGCTGGCGTAGTTCTCCGAGGCAATCAGCTCGATATGCGCCTCCTGGCGCCCTTCCTCCTCGCGAATCGCCCGCAGCAGCTCGCTATCGGCATCCTGCAGATGGGTGAACGACATGACGACATCCTCTTGGTTGTTGGTGCCTCTAGATGGTCGGTGACGGTGCGGCGTCATTCCCAATCGTCCCGCCCGGCGGGGCATCGGGGGCACGCCCTCCGAACGGACGGACCGTGAAACAAGACCTTACTTGCCGCGGTAGTAGCCCGGGGTGACGAAGGGGGTCTTGCTCACAGCCATGGGCAAGCGCTTGCCACGCACCTCGGCATAGACGGTGGTGCCGGGCTCGGCCAGGGCGGTGGGCACATAGCCCATGGCCACCGGCTTGCCGACCGTGGGACCGAAGCCGCCGGAAGTGACCTGGCCGATGGGGTTGCCCTCGGCATCGAACAGCTCGGTGCCCTCGCGCACCGGGGCACGGCCTTCGCCGAGCAGGCCAACACGCTTGCGGCCATGATCCTTGGCCTCGACCTGATGGAGGATCCTGTCGGCGCCGGGGAAGCGGCCAGCGCGCTCGCCGCCACGGCGGCGCGGCTTGCCGATGGCCCAGATCAACCCGCCCTCGACCGGCGTGGTGGTGGTGTCGATGTCATGGCCATACAGGCAGAGCCCGGCCTCCAGGCGCAGGGAGTCACGGGCGCCCAGGCCGATGGCCTCCACCTCCGTCTCCGCCAGCAGGCGGCGCGCCAGGGCCTCGCTCTGTTCGGCGGGCACCGAGATCTCGAAGCCGTCCTCGCCGGTATAGCCACTGCGGCTGACCCACACCGGAATGCCGTCGATCTCGAAGTGACCGTGCTGCATGAAGACCAGCTCGCCGGCCCCGGGGCACAGGCGTGCCATCACCTCGGCGGTCTTCGGCCCCTGCAGGGCCAGCAGGCCACGGTCAAGCTCCTCCACCGCGTAACCCTCGGGCAGGTTCCGACGAAGATGGGCGATGTCCTGCGCTCGGCAGGCGGCGTTGACCACCAGGTAGAGGTGATCGCCGGCATTGACCACCATCAGGTCGTCGAGAATGCCGCCCTCATCGCTGGTGAACAGCGCGTAGCGCTGCATGCCTGCCGGCAGGCCGACAAGATCGGCGGGCACCAGGGTTTCCAGGGCTTCCGCCGGGGCCGGCCCGCGCAACAGCAACTGGCCCATGTGGGACACGTCGAACAGGCCGCTGGCGGCGCGCGTGTGCTCGTGCTCTTTCTTCACGCCCAGCGGGTACTGCACCGGCATCTCGTAGCCGGCAAAGGGCACCATCCTGGCCCCCAGCTCGACATGCAGGTCATGCAGTGGGGTGCGCTTCAACTCGCTCATGGGAATCGCCTCTGGTTGACGGAGAGAAGGGCGTCGACCACCGCCCCGACATCACCGGGCGGGCCGCGCAGGAATGGCTCCAGACTAGACGAAGTTTCCTAAAGGAAACAATAGGCGACTCGCAGAAACAGCCAGCCCTGTCGGTCCTGAAGGCAATAACGCCATCGACGAGCCACCCAAACCCAACACAATCATCTGAATTAATTCAAATAACCCAGCAAGATGCGCACTCGACTCCGCTTGTTCTTTTTTGAAATTTACATATTTTTAAAAATACTAACCTGCATGACTGGCGCTGTCTCGCCAGCCATCCTAGGATCGTTGCTGCGAAACATGTTTCTTATAGGAAAAACCACATGAGCTCGACCCTTCCCAACCTGCGTTACACCGACAGCCACGAGTGGGTGCTGGACAACGGCGACGGCACCGTCACCATCGGCATCACCGACCATGCCCAGCAGGCACTGGGCGACATCGTCTTCATCGATCTGCCACAGGCGGGCCAGACCCTGTCGCTCAAGGAGGAAGTCGGCGTGATCGAATCGGTCAAGGCCGCCTCGGACTTCTATGCCCCGGTGGCCGGCGAGGTGGTCGAGGTCAACGAGACGCTGGAGGATGCCCCGGAAGCCGTCAACGAGTCGCCCTACGGGGACGGCTGGCTCATGAAGGTGCGCCTGGAAGATGTGGCGCAGTTGACCGCTCTGCTGGATGCCAAGGGTTATGAGGCGGTGGCCGCCGACTGACGTTGCTGCTGCCACCTTCCATGCCGGCTGCTGGCCGGCCCTTCCACTCATGCTGGCCGGTGCAACGTCATCGGTCCTGATCAAACCATAGGGTGCCCCATGGCTTTTGACACTCGCCGCCTGGCCGACCTGGCCGACCTGGCCGACCACGATGCCTTCATCCGCCGCCACAACGGGCCCGGAGCCGATGACGTTGCCGCCATGCTGGCGGCGCTGGACATGGACAGCCTCGACACGCTGATCGCGCGCACGGTGCCTTCGGACATCCGCCTGGGGCGCGAGCTCGACCTCGACCCGCCGCGCACCGAACCCGAGGCGCTCGACTACCTGCGGCGCCTGGCGCGCCAGAACAAGGTGTTCAAGAGCTACATCGGCCAGGGCTACCACGACACCCACCTGCCGGCGGTGATCCAGCGCAACGTGCTGGAGAACCCCGGCTGGTACACGGCCTACACGCCCTACCAGCCGGAGATCGCCCAGGGGCGTCTCGAGGGGCTGCTCAACTTCCAGCAGATGGTCATGGACCTGACCGGCCTGCCCTTGGCCAACGCCTCGCTGCTCGACGAGGCCACTGCCGCCGCCGAGGCCATGGCGCTGTGCAAGCGCGCCAACAAGAAGGCCAAGAGCAACGCCTTCTTCGTCGCCGACGACGTGCTGCCGCAAACCCTCGACGTGGTGCGCACCCGGGCCTACTACTTCGACTACGAGCTGATCGTCGGCCCCGCGGACACGCTCGGCGACCACGACGTCTTCGGCGCCCTGCTGCAGTACCCGGGCCAGAGCGGCGCGGTGCGCGACCTCGCCCCGCTGCTCGCCACGGCCCGCCAGCGAGGCATCATGACCTGCGTCGCCGCCGACCTCATGAGCCTGGTGCTGCTCAAGGAGCCGGGCACCCTCGGCGCCGACATCGTGGTCGGCAACACCCAGCGCTTCGGCGTGCCGATGGGTTTCGGCGGCCCCCACGCCGCCTACTTCGCCACCACCGACAAGCTCAAGCGCGCGATTCCCGGGCGCATCATCGGCGTGTCGCAGGACAGCCGCGGCGCCACCGCCCTGCGCATGGCCATGCAGACCCGCGAGCAGCACATCCGCCGCGAGAAGGCCACCTCCAACATCTGCACCGCCCAGGCGCTGCTGGCCAACATCGCCGGCTTCTATGCCGTCTACCACGGCGCCGAGGGCCTCACCACCATCGCCACGCGCATCCACCGCCTGACCACGATTCTCGCCGAAGGGCTCCAACAGAAAGGGGTGCGCCTGGCGCACGACACCTGGTTCGACACCCTGCGCCTGACCGGAGTGGACGCCGGCAAGATCCACGGCCGGGCGCTGACCCACGAGATCAACCTGCGCTACTTTGCCGGCGGCGATATCGGCGTGAGTCTCGACGAAACCACCACCGCCCACGACCTCGACGTGCTCTTCGACGTGCTGCTCGGCGAGGAGCACGGCCTCTCGGTCACCGCGCTCGACGAGGCCGTGGTACGCGAAGCCAAGAGCGGCATGCCCGCGGCCTGCGTGCGCGAGTCACGCTTCCTCGAGCACCCCACCTTCCAGCGCTACCGCAGCGAGACCGAGATGCTGCGCTACCTGAAGCGCCTCGAGAACCGCGACCTGTCGCTCACCCACGCCATGATCCCGCTGGGCTCGTGCACCATGAAGCTCAACGCCACCAGCGAGATGATCCCCATCACCTGGCCGGAGTTCGCGCGGATCCACCCCTTCGCCCCCCAGGACCAGGTCGCCGGCTACAAGCAGATGATCGCCGAGCTGGCCGCCTTCCTGGTGGAGATCACCGGCTACGACCACATCTCCATGCAGCCCAACTCCGGCGCCCAGGGCGAGTACGCCGGCCTGGTGGCCATCCGCCGCTACCAGGCGGCCATCGGCGAGGGGCAGCGCGACGTCTGCCTGATCCCGAGCTCCGCCCACGGCACCAACCCCGCCTCCGCCGCCATGGCGCACCTGCAGGTGGTGGTCGTCGAATGCGACGGCGACGGCAACATCGACCTCGGCGACCTGCGCGACAAGGCTGCCCAGCATCGCGAACGCCTCTCGGCGATCATGCTCACCTACCCCTCCACCCACGGGGTCTTCGAGGCGGGCGTGCGCGAGGCGTGCGAGATCGTCCATGCCCATGGTGGCCAGGTCTACATCGACGGCGCCAACATGAACGCCCAGGTCGGCCTGGCTCGCCCCGGCGACTTCGGCGGCGACGTCAGCCACCTCAACCTGCACAAGACCTTCTGCATCCCCCACGGCGGCGGCGGCCCGGGCATGGGCCCCATCGGCGTCAAGGCGCACCTGGCGCCCTACGTCTCGAACCACGTGGTGACGCCGCTCGACGGCGTCAATACCGACTGCGGCGCGGTCGCGGCGGCGGCCTTCGGCTCCGCGTCGATCCTGCCGATCTCCTGGGCCTACATCAAGATGATGGGCGCGCGCGGGCTGCGCCGGGCGACCGAGCTGGCGATCCTCAACGCCAACTACATCGCCAAGCGCCTCGAGGACCACTACCCGGTGCTCTATCGCGGCCAGAACGGCACCGTGGCCCACGAATGCATCATCGACATCCGCCCGCTCAAGGCGGCCTCCGGCATCAGCGAGGAGGACATCGCCAAGCGCCTGATGGACTACGGCTTCCACGCACCGACCATGTCCTTCCCGGTGCCCGGCACCCTGATGGTGGAGCCCACCGAGTCGGAGTCGCGCGTCGAGATCGACCGCTTCTGCGAGGCCATGATCCGTATCCGCGAGGAGATCGCCCGCGTGGAGCGCGGCGAGTGGCCGGCCGACGACAACCCGCTGGTGCATGCCCCGCACACCATGGCCGACCTGATGGACGCCGAATGGCAGCGCCCCTACTCCCGGGAACTCGGCGCCTTCCCCTCGTCGGCGGTCAAGGCCGCCAAGGTGTGGCCGGCCGTCAACCGCGTCGACAACGTGCTGGGCGATCGCCAGCTGATCTGCTCCTGTCCGAGCATCGATGCCTATCGCGAGTAGGCAACGTCCCGCGACTATCGTCCCCTTGGTATATCCTCAGGGTAAGGGCGCGCCGGGACGAGGCGCCGCCTCCCCTGACGTCCGGCTAACGACACGCCGGCCGCGGCCGGCGCGGGAGCGACACATGACACCCGATATCCCGGACGCGGCCACCCTGCCCCCCGACTTCAATGCGGTGACCCACTTCATCGATCGCCACCTGGCCCAGGGACGGGGCAACCGGGTGGCGGTGGTGGACCGCAGCGGCGACACGACCTATGGCGCGCTGGCCGAACGGGTCAACCGCGCCGCCAATCTCTTCCGTGGCCTGGGGTTGCCCCCGCACAGCCGGGTGGCGCTGGCGCTGCTGGACAGTGTCGAATTCCCCACCGCCTTCTGGGGGGCGCTCAGGGCGGGCGTGGTGCCGGTCTGTCTCAACACCCGGCTTACCACAGACCACTACCGCCACATCCTCGCGGACTGCCGCGCCCGGGCGCTGGTGGTGGAAGCCTCCCTGCTGCCGCCGTTCACCGGCCTGCTGGACCCACTCCCCGACCTGGAGCGCGTGCTCGTGGTGGGCGACGCCACCCCGGACACGAGCGACTGGGCCGCCCGTCTGGCCGAGGCCTCACCGCAAGCCGAGACGCACGCCACGCACCGCGACGACATCGCCTTCTGGCTCTACTCCTCCGGCTCCACCGGCACCCCCAAGGGGGTCCTGCATCGCCATGCCAGTCTCTACTGGATCAGCGAGCTCTATGGCCAGGGCGTGCTGGGCCTCACCGCCGAGGATCGGCTCTTCTCGGCGGCCAAGTTGTTCTTCGCCTACGGCATGGGCAACAGCATGACCTTCCCCTTCGGTGTCGGGGCCACGGCGATACTCCACGACGGGCATCCCACCCCGGAAAAGGTGCTGACCCTGCTCGAACGTCACCAGCCCACCCTCTTCTGCGGCGTCCCGACGCTCTGCAGTGCCCTGCTGGGGCATCGCGAGCGGGCCGCCCGCCCGGGATCCCTCGCCCTCCGGCTCAGCCTCACCGCCGGGGAACCGCTGCCGCCGGAGGTGGGACGGCGCTGGGAGGCTCGCTTCGGCACGCCGCTGATCGATGGGGTGGGCTCCACCGAGATGCTGCACATCTTCCTCAGCAACCGTCCCGACGACAACGCCTACGGCACCTCGGGTCGGGCCGTGCCCGGCTACCGCTTGCGCCTGGTGGATGCCGAAGGGCAGGAGGTACCCGCTGGCGAGATCGGCGAACTGCTGGTCCAGGGGCCCAGCCGTGCCGAGTGCTACGCGAACCAGCCCGCCAAGAGCCGGGCGACCTTCGTCGACGGCTGGACGCACACCGGCGACAGCTATTACCGGGACAGCGACGGCCGCTACCGCTACTGCGGCCGCATGGACGACATGTTCAAGTCCGGTGGCATCTGGGTGTCGCCCATCGAGGTGGAGGCGGCGCTGCTCGAGCACGCCGCGGTGAGGGAGGCGGCCGTGGTCCCGCGTGCCGACAACGCCGGCAACCTCAAGCCGCTGGCCGTGGTGGTGCTCAGGGAGGCGGAGGCCAATACCGCGCTCAAGAGCGAGCTGCTGGCCTTCGTGCGTCAGCGCCTCGAATCGTGGAAAGCACCGCGCTGGATCGAGATCGTCGACGCACTCCCCAGGACCGCCTCCGGCAAGATCCAGCGCTTCAAGCTGCGCGAGATCGACCGCGGCGCTGGCACCTGATCGCGATGCGACCTCAGCCGGCGTTCGCCGCCAGCCACCGCAGCAGGCGCTGCGCCACAGCGTCGGGATCCTCCACCGAGGGCACGTGGGCGAACCCCTCGAGGACCTCCAGCGCCGCGCCGTCGCACTCGACGGCCAGGACCTGCAGCGTCTCGGGTGGGGTCGCCACGTCCTCGCTGCCGCCGAGCAGACGCACGGGCACTCCGCGGCCACCGAGCGTGCCGCGGAAGTCGCTCCTGCCGAGCATCTCGCACAGCCGCGCGTAGCTCTCGGCGTCGGTGCGCGCCATCTGGGTGCGCCAACCGCGTTCCAGGGCGGGCTCGGCCTCGAGCCGCCGGGCGGAGAACCAGCGCGGCACGATCTCGCCGGAGATAGCCGCCAGGCCCTCGTCGCGCACCCGGGCCGCGCGCGTCGTCCACAGCTCGGGGGTGCCGATCACCGCCCCGGTGTTGGTCAGCACCGTCGAGAGCAGCCGCTCGGCGTGCGCGGCGAGCAGCTGCTGGCCGACCACCCCGCCGATGGAGGTGCCGACGAAGTGGAAGCGCTCGGCGCCGGCGTGGTCAGCCAGCGCCAGCGCCTCGGCGGCGAGCGCTGCCGGGTTGATCTCGCCGCCGTCCGCCGGCCACGCCTCGCTGGCGCCGTGGCCCGGCAGGTCCCAGGTCAGTACCCGGTAGTGCGGCAGCAGCGCCGGCAGCAGGTCGTCCCACACCGCCTGGGTCATGCCCAGCGGGTGGGCCAGCAGCACCAGCGGATTGGCCGCCTCACCCAGCAGGCGATAGGCGACGCTGCGACCATTGATGTTCAGAAATGCCATTGGAGGTTCTCCTCTCGCGAAGCGCCGGGTCGGGGCTCGGCGCGACATGCTTCCCTCTTCTCTCTGTATCTCAGGCGCGCTCGATCAGCGTAGCAATCCCCTGCCCCACGCCCACGCACATGGTGCACAGGGCGTAGCGCTTGCCGGACTTCTGCAGCTCATGGGCCGCGGTCATCAGCAGCCGGGCGCCGGACATGCCCAGCGGGTGGCCGAGGGCGATGGCGCCGCCGTTGGGGTTGACCCGCGGGTCGTCGTCCTCGAGGCCCAGGTCGCGCAGGCAGGCCAGCGCCTGGGCGGCGAACGCCTCGTTGAGCTCGATCACGTCGATCTCGTCGAGCGATACACCGGTGCGCTCGAGCAGTTTCTTCACCGCCGGCACCGGGCCGTAGCCCATAATGGCGGGCTCGACCCCGGCGGTGGCCATGCCGAGGATCTTCGCCATGGGCGTGAGGCCCTGCGTTTCCACCGCCGCCCGGCTTGCCACCAGCATCGCCGCGGCCCCGTCGTTGACCCCGGAGGCATTGCCGGCGGTGACGCTGCCGCCCGCGCGGAACGGTGTCGGCAGGCTCGCCAGCTTCGCCAAGGAAGTCTCGCGCAGGTGCTCGTCGGTGTCGAAGCGCAGCGGTTCCTGCTTGCGCCGCGGGATCTCGATCGGGGTGATCTCCTCCTTGAGCCGCCCGGCCTGCTGGGCGGCGGCGGCCTTCTGCTGGGAGCGCAGAGCGAAGGCGTCCTGGTCCTCGCGGGAAATATTGAACCGCTCGGCGACGTTCTCGGCGGTCTCCGGCATGGAGTCGACGCCATGGGCCTGCTTCATCAGCGGGTTGACGAAGCGCCAGCCAATGGTGGTGTCCTCGATCTTCTGGCCGCGGGAGAAGGCGCCGTCGGCCTTACCCAGGACATAGGGGGCGCGCGACATGGACTCCACGCCGCCGGCCAGCGCCAGGTCCATCTCCCCGGCCTTGATGGCGCGGAAGGCGGTGCCCACCGCGTCCATACCGGAGCCGCACAGGCGGTTCAGGGTGGTACCGGGGATGGATACCGGCAGGCCCGCCAGCAGCGTCGCCATGCGCGCCACGTTGCGGTTGTCCTCGCCGGCCTGGTTGGCGCAGCCCATGAACACCTCGTCGATCGCCTCGGGCTTCAGGCTCGGGGCTTCCGCCAGCACCGCCTGGAAGATCGTTGCGGCCAGGTCGTCGGGGCGCACGCTTGACAGGGTACCGCCGAAGCGGCCCACGGCACTGCGCCGTGGATGACACAGATAGACATCGCTCATCGGAGGCTCCTGTTATTCGCCGGCGTGTTGGCGGGCGGTACGTTCCTTGAGATCGCGCAGGATCTCGAGCTCGCGGGCCGAGGGCTCGGGCGTGCTCTCGAGCGCGTCGGCGAAACGGATCTCCCAGCCGGTGGCCTCGACCACGTCCTGACGGGTCACGCCCGGGTGCAGGGAGACCACGACCAGTTCCTTGGTCTCGGGATCGGGCTTCATCACGCACAGGTCGGTGATCACCCGCGTGGGGCCGCGGCCGATATGGGGCACGCCGTCGCGCCCCTTACCGTCGCGGCCGAAGCCCAGGGTGGTGACGAAGTCGACCCTGTCGACGAAGGCGCGCTTGGAGTGCTTCAAGGTGATGAAGACCTCGCCGGCATTGGTGGCGATCTCCGGCGCCCCGCCGCCGCCCGGCAGGCGCACCTTGGGCTCGCGGTAGTCGCCGATCAGGGTGGTGTTGAGGTTGGCGTAGCGGTCGATCTGGGCGGTGCCCAGGAAGCCCACGTCGATCTTCCCGCCCTGCAGCCAGTAGCGGAACATCTCCGGCACCGAGACGGTGGTCAGGGCGGTCTCGGCCAGCTCGCCGTCGCCGATGGAGAGCGGCAACACGTCGGGCCGGGTCTGCAGGGTGCCGGACTCGTAGATCAGCACCACGTCCGGGGCGTGGGTCAGGCGCGCCAGGTTGGCCGCCTCACTGGGCAGGCCGATGCCGACGAAGCAGGTCATGCCGTTCTCCAGGGCGCGCGCCGCGGTCACGGTCATCATCTCGGTGGCGGTGTAGTCGAGGCTCTTTTCTTCAGGGCTCATCAGGCGTTCCCCCCTGCCGGGTTGGCGACTTGCTGGTAGACGTTGTCGTCGAGCCATCGGGTGAAGGCGTCGCGATCCCGGGCGATGGCGTCCCACTCCTTGTAGAAGCGGTTGTTGCGTGGGTAGTAGCCGTGGGCATAGGAGGGCAGCGAGCCCTGCTCGGCCACGGCGATGGCGTCGATGGCCCAGCCGGGGATGACGCAGGCATTGGGGTGATAGCCCGGCTCGCTGCGCAGGTCGTCGACGATCTCTTCGACGGTGACGATGCTCTTGGCCGCCGCCAGCACCGCCTCCTTCTGCACCCCGACGATGCCTTCCACCAGCACATTGCCGGCGCGGTCGGCCTTCTGGGAGTGGACGATAGCGACGTCCGGGCGCACCGCCGGCACCGCGGCCAGGCGCTCGCCGGTGAAGGGGCACTCGATGAACCTGATCTGGTCGTTGACGCTGGGTAGCTCGCTGCCCACGTAGCCGCGCAGCACCGCCAGCGGCAGGCCCGCCGCGCCAGCCTCGAAGGCGCAAGCCATGGCGGCATGGCTGTGCTCGAGGATCTCGACCTTGTGGGGCCAGCCCTTCTCCACGGCATCGCGCAGGCGGTGCAGCGACCCCACCCCGGGATTGCCGCCCCACGAGAAGATCACCTTCCTGGCGCAGCCGGCACCGATCAGTTGGTCGTAGACCAGGTCCGGCGTCATGCGGATCAGCGTCAGGTCGCGCTTGCCCTGACGGATCACCTCGTGACCCGCCGCAAAGGGAATCAAGTGGGTGAAGCCTTCCATGGCCACGGTGGCGCCGTCATTGACGTAACGCGCCACCGCGTCGTGCAGGCTGAGAAGCTCGGCCATGATGATGCACCTCTTGGTGGTGGACTCGGTGGCCTGTGCCGGGAGTGAGGGCGTCGGCCATTTAGTTCGCATATCGAACATCAATTTGCTATACGAACAAACTAGCGTCACCGCCGGGGCGAGTCAAAGCTGTCCGGCCGGCACTGCTCGCGGCTCGCCAGGGAGGAAGCGGCTAATCGACTGCCGGCAAAGGGATTTCGCGCGCACCACAGGTTCACGGCATGCGACCAAGGTCTAATATGCCCGGCACGTCAGAGAGGACTGGGAGTACGGATGTTCGCTCAGCGAACACTCATGGTAGAGTGGGGCGTGACGGCGCCGCCCTGGCGCCACCAACTCGGCAGGGGGACGACGCGATGCAGGATGAGGTACTGAGCCCGGACGACCGCGACTACGTGACGGCGCTGGCCAGCGGCCTGGAGGTGATCCTGGCCTTCGATGAGACCCATCCGCGCATGACGCTCAGCGAGGTAGCGAGCCGTACCGGGATGAACCGCGCCCGGGCACGACGCTTCCTGCTGACGCTGCATTCGCTGGGGTACGTGCGCAAGCAGGGCCGCTCCTTCGAGCTGGCCCCCAGGGTGCTGCAACTCGGCTACGCCTTCCTCTCGGCCAACAACTACCGCAGCGTGATCCAGCAGGTGCTCGAGGAAATCACCGCCGAGTGCGGCGAGTCCTCGTCGCTCGGCGTGCTCGACGGCGATGCGGTGATCTACGTCGCCCGTTCCGCCGCGCGTCACCGGTTGATGGCCATCACCCTCTCGGTGGGCACCCGCCTGCCCGCCGCCCACACCTCCATGGGCCGGGTGCTGCTTGCCCAGCTCGACGACGCCGCCCTGGACGCCTTCCTCGACGGGGTCACGCTCGAGCGCCACACGGACAAGACCATCACCGACAAGGCCGAGCTCCGGGAGTGCATTCTCGAGGTGCGCCGGCAGGGCTACGCCATCGCCGACCAGGAGCTCGACCCCGGCCTGCGCTCCATCGCCGTGCCCGCCTTCGACGCCCACGGCACGCTGCTCGGCGCCATCAACATCAGCACCAACGCCGCACGCATCGACTACGACACCCTGTTGCGCGACTACCTGCCGCTGCTTGAGGCCAAGGCACGCGAGATCCGCACCCACGTGAGCTGAGGCCGGCCGCCCTCTTGCACGAGCGACTTCTTCCCAAAGCGCCGCGCCGTCTCCCCCAGCAAAGGGTGATGCAACAAAAAGGCGGCCCGAAGGCCGCCGGCAAGACCGCAAATCAACTGTCGGTTACGCCTCCTCCAGCTCCGGCTGGGCAACTTTGTCGCCACGGAACTTGAGGAGGAAGGCGGCCGTTGCCGCGACGGTGACCGCCAGTCCGATCGGGGTGGCCACGGTCATCGGCAGGCTGAAGCCAATCGGCGCGTTGGCGAGATAGGTCACGGTCACCGCCGTCATGAACATGGCCGGAATCGTGCAGACCCAGTGCAGCTTGCCCTCCTTGATCAGGTAGGCGGCCGCCGCCCACAGCATGATCATGGCCGTGGTCTGGTTGGCCCAGCCGAAGTAGCGCCAGATCACCCCGAACTCGGCGTTGCTGATCAGATAACCGATGGCGAACATGGGGACGGCAATCAGCAGGCGCTTGGGCAGGGCCTTCTGGGGCAACTTGATCCAATCGGCAAGAATCAGGCGGGCACTGCGGAACGCGGTATCGCCCGAGGTGATGGGCAGCACCACCACGCCCAGGATCGCCAGGATGCCGCCGACGACGCCCAGCAGCGAAGTCGAGACTTCATGCACCACGGCCGCCGGGCCACCGTTGGCCAGGGTGGCGTTCAGCGCTTCGGTGCTGTCGTAGAACGACAGGCCCAGGGCACACCAGATCAGTGCGATCACCCCCTCACCGATCATGGCGCCGTAGAAGATGAAACGCCCGGACTTCTCGTTCTCCATGCAGCGCGCCATCAGCGGCGACTGGGTGGCATGGAAGCCCGATACCGCGCCACAGGCGATGGTGATGAATAGCAGCGGCCACAGCGGCAGGTCGGTGGGATGCAGGTTGCTGAATTCGATGCCCTGGGAGAAGAAGCCGTGATCGCTCACCGCCAGCCCGATGATCAGGCCGACGGACATGAACACCAGCAGGGCGCCGAAGAAGGGGTAGAAGCGACCGATGATCTTGTCCACCGGAACGACGGTGGCGATGACGTAGTAGGCGAAGATGGCGGCAATCCAGAACATCACCGGCATACCGAACAGGTTGCCCAGCAGCTTGGCCGGACCCAGCACGAACACCACGCCCACCAGCATGAGCAGGACCACGGCAAAGACGTTCATGAACTGCTTGAAGAAGCCGCCCAGTTGCTTGCCCACCACGGTGGGCACACTGGCGCCGTTGGCACGCACCGACAGCATGCCGGAGAAGTAGTCATGCACCGCGCCGGCGAAGATGCAGCCGAACACGATCCACAACATCGCGACCGGTCCATACAGCGCCCCCAGGATGGGCCCGAAGATCGGTCCCAGACCGGCGATGTTGAGCAGTTGGATAAGATAGACCTTGCGGTCCGACATGGCCACGTAATCGACGCCGTCGGCCATGGTGTTGGCCGGTGTCTGACGTTCGGGGCGCGGGCCGAACAGCCTTTCGATGAAGGCCCCGTAGCTGAAGTAGCCCACGATCAGCAGGCCGGCACAAAGCAAGAACCAGATCATTCGATCGCCTCTCCTTGTTACTCTTGTAGATTGATGGCGGCTTCAGTGTACGGGCCGACCGCCGTCGTTTAAGCGCGAAGCGGGTGAGCGGTCGAATGACGAGCCGAACGGTCGTCACGCGGGGCGAACGGTTGCCGGAAGCACCGAGCGGTCAGGAGGGGGAGAAGAAACGGTCAACGAAAGCCGAAGCGGTCCTTCAGCGCCTTCAGGTAGCGCCGGCTGACCGGTACCACCTGGCCGGAGCGGGTGTGAATCTCGGCCAGACCCTGCTCCAGCAGTTGGATCTCGTGGATGACCTCGGGTCGGATCAGGTATTGGCGGTGGCAGCGCAGCAGGCCGGCCTTCTGTTCCAATACCTTGAGTGGCAGATGGGTGTGGGCGGTCTCGTCGGCGGTCGCGACGTGGACGCCGGACAGTTCCGAGTAGGCGTATTCGATCTCTTCAGCGCGAACCAGCCGGATCCGATTGTGCCGGTAACACGGGATCTGGGTCAGCTGGGGGGCGGCCAGCCGGGCCACGGGCTGCGGGGCGCAGTCCCTTTTCAGCCGCTCCAGGGTCTTGTTCAGCCGGGGCCGCTCGATCGGCTTGAGCAGGTAATCGAAGGCGTTGTCCTCGAACGCCTTGACCGCATACTCGTCATAGGCCGTGACGAACACGATGCGCGGCATGGCGTCCGGGTCGAGCATCCCGATCAGCTCCATACCGCTGATCTGCGGCATCTGGATATCCAGGAACACCACGTCCGGATGCCGGCTGTTGATCTCCTTGAGGGCCTCGATGGCATTGGCGCAGCAGGCGGTCACCCGGATATCGCCGTCCTGGGCCAACAACGCCTCCAGCTCCTCGCGGGCATAGCGTTCATCGTCAACGATGATGGCCTGGATCATGGCGTCATTCCCTGCTTGGGCAAGCTGACCTTGACCCGGGTCCAGGCCTCCGGCTGGCACTCCATGCTGACACCGAAGCGCTCGCCGTACAGATTCTTGATACGCTTATCGACGATACCCATCCCCAGGCCATCGCCATTGGCATCCGGGCGATAGTTGCCGGCGTTGTCCTCGACGCACAGCTCCACGCCTGCGTCGGTGGTTCGGGCGCTCACGCACACCCGGCCGTTCTCGAACAGCGTCGAAATGCCATGCTTGATGGCGTTCTCGATGATCGGTTGCAGCGTGAAGGTCGGCAGGCGCAGGTTGTAGAGGTTCTCGTCGATATCGACATCCACCGCCAGTCGATCCTCGAACCGCGCCATCTCGATCTTCAGGTAGGACCGGACATGGTCCAGCTCCTCGGCCAGTGTGGAGACATCGCCGGTTCGCTTGAGATTCTTGCGGAAGAAGTGGGACAGGTGCAACAGCAGATCGCGCGCCTGTTCGGGCCGACGGCGGATGATGGCGCTGATGGTATTGAGCGCATTGAACAGGAAATGCGGGTTTATCTGGGCCTGGACCAGTTTCAGCTCCGCCTGCACCAGCAGGTTCTTCTGCTGCTCGTAGCGGCTGCTCAGGATCTGGCTGGACAGCAGGCTCGCAATCCCGTTACCGAGCGTGCGGTTGATGTTGCGGAACAGTTTCTTTTTCGGTTCGTAGAGCTTGATGGTGCCGATCACCTCGTTGTCACCCTGCAGGGGAATGACCAGGGTAGAGCCCAGTTTGCAGTCCTGCGACAGGGAACATTGGTAAGGTTCTTCAATACCATCGAGGAAGATCACCTCGTTGCTGTCGATGGCCCGCAGGGTCTGTGCGGAGGCGATCCGCGTCCCCGGGAGATGATGATCCTCGCCGATACCGATGAAGGCCAATAGCTTCTCCCTGTCGGTAATGGCGACGGCTCCCACTTCCGTGGCCTCGTAAACGATGCGTGCAATCCGGGCGGTGGTCCGTTCGTTGAAGCCCTGGGCGAGGATGCTGGTGATCCGTTCGGCGATCTGCAGGGCCTTGGTGGAGAAGGCGCTACTGTACTTCTCGTACATCGCCTTCTGGTCGCGGACCATGTTCATGAACAAGGCCGCGCCACCGGCATTGGCCAGCAACATCGGGGGGGCGATCACCTGCACCAGGGCCCACGCCTGCCCGACGGGCTTGGCCACCAGCAGGATGATGGCCATCTGCATCAGCTCGGCAACGAAGGCGGTCACAAAGGCGACGCCGGGGCTCAGCAGCCGCTCCACCTGACCTTTTCGCACCATATGGAAGTGCACCAGCCCCGCCAGCAGTCCCTCTGCCGTGGTGGAGATGGCGCAGGCCAGATCGGTAAATCCCCCCAGGCTATAGCGGTGCAAACCGCCGGTCAGTCCCACCAGGAAGCCGACCACCGGCCCACCCAGGAGCCCGCCGAGCACCGCGCCGATGGCCCGGGTATTGGCGATGGCGTCCTGCAGCTGCAAGCCGAAATAGGTCCCCATGATGCAGAAGCCGGAGAACACCAGGTAGATCACCAGCTTGTGCGGGAAGCGCACGGAGACGCCCACCAGCGGCTTGAACAGCGGTGTCTTGCTGAACAGATAAGCGATCACCAGGTAGACGCTCATCTGCTGCAGCAGTGCGAGTATCAGCTCCACACGGATGCCCTGGTCACACGATAGGACACGGCGTATCCCAACATTGACTCGCGAGAATATCGCCCCGACTGTTAGGCCCCTCCAGGGAGGCCCACAGCGGCGCTCAGTCGGGCTCGGCGGCGCGGATCACGGCGTCGAGGGCGGCGTGATAGCCCTGGGTACCGAGGCCGGCGATCACGCCGTCGGCGCGCAGCGAGACGTAGGAGTGGTGGCGGAACGCTTCGCGCCGGTGCACGTTGGAGAGGTGCACCTCGATCACCCGGCCGTCGAAGGCGTTGAGCGCGTCGAGGATCGCCACCGAGGTGTGGGTGTAGGCCGCCGGGTTGATGATGATCGCCGTCGTGCCGTCCAGCCGCGCGGCCTGGATGGCGTCGATCAGCTCGCCCTCGTGGTTGCTCTGCCGACATTCGATGTCCCAACCATTGATCGCCGCCTTTTCATAGAGACCATTATTGACGTCCTCGAGGGTCTCGTGGCCGTAGATCTCCGGCTGGCGGGTGCCCAGCAGGTTGAGGTTGGGGCCGTGCAGCACCAGCACCTTGCTCATGATCGTGCATCCTCATGCCGGCGCCCGGCCGCCGGGGTCGGCGGCCGGGCAGCGCTTTCATGTCGGCCGTCAGGCCACCGGGGTCAGCCAGTTCTTGTCCAGCGCCTGTTTGCCGCGCACCAGGTCGAAGTAGAGCGACTGGATCTTCTCGGTGATCGGGCCGCGGCGCCCCTCGCCGATGGTGCGGCCGTCGAGCTCGCGGATCGGCAGCACCTCGGCGGCGGTGCCGGTGAAGAAGGCCTCGTCGGCGATATAGATCTCGTCGCGGGTGATCAGCTTCTCGCGCAGCTCGTAGCCCAGGTGCTCGGCCATGTGCAGGACGGTGTTGCGGGTGATGCCGTTGAGGCAGGAGGTGAGCATCGGCGTGTAGATGACGCGATTCTTGACCACGAAGAGGTTCTCGCCGGAGCCTTCCGCCGCGTAGCCCTGCGGGTCGAGCAGCAGCGCCTCGTCGTAGCCGCCGCGCTGCGCCTCGGCGAGCGCCATCATGGAGTTGATGTACTGGCCGTTGGCCTTGGCGCGGGTCACCGAGATGTTGACGTGGTGGCGGGTGAACGACGAGGTCTGCACCTTGATGCCCAGCTCGCGCGCCTCGGGCGACATGTAGGAGGGCCACTCCCAGGCGGCGACGATGACGTGGGTTTTGAGGTTGTCGGCGCGCAGGCCCATGCCCTCGCTGCCGAAGAACACCATGGGCCGCAGGTAGGCCTCCTTGAGGCCGTTCTCGCGCACCGCGGCGCGCTGCGCCTCGTTGAGCGTCTCCTTGTCGTAGGGCATCGTCATGCCGAGGATCTTGGCCGAGTCGAACAGCCGATCGGTGTGCTCCTTGAGGCGAAAGATCGCCGCGCCCTCGTCGGTGGCGTAGGCGCGCACGCCTTCGAAGCAGCCCATGCCGTAGTGCAGGGTATGGGTGAGGACGTGGACCTGGGCGTCGCGCCAGGGGACCAGTTCGCCGTCAAACCAGATGAGACCGTCGCGGTCAGCCATCGACATAGTGTTCGTCCTTACGTGTGAATCGGGTTGAGTCTGAAACGGTGGAGCGGGCCGGCCTTTCGGACGGAGCCTAGGGCTCCATCAGCCGCTGCCAGAGTTCGCCGACGGCCTGTCGATGGGCGTGAAAATCCGCGTCCCGGCCACGAGCCGCCTCGCGGGTCAGCGAGGCCCGATGAACGGCGCTGCGGTAGGCGAGATAGGCATCGCGCAGACGCTGGCAGTCGCGCCCCGGCAGCCGGCCGGTCGCTTCCAGTGTTTCCAGAATACGAATATTGTCGCTGTAGGCCAATAGAGCGGGCGCCTCGGCGCCCATCGAGAGCACCGCAAACTGGCACAGGAACTCGATGTCGACCATCCCGCCCGGGTCGTGCTTGAGGTCGAAATCCTCCCCCTCGCCCTTGCTGGCCAGGTGCTCGCGCATCTTGTGGCGCATCGCCACCACCTCCTCGCGCAGCGCCTCGACGTCGCGCGAGCGCCCCAGGATCTCGCGGCGCACCGCGTCGAACGCCGCGGCCAGGTCGGGGTGGCCGGCCACCACCCGCGCACGCACCAGCGCTTGGTGCTCCCAGGTCCAGGCCTGGTGGCGCTGGTACTCGGCAAAAGCCGGCAGCGAGGTGACCAGCAGCCCCGAGTTGCCGGAGGGGCGCAGGCGCATGTCCACCTCGTAGAGGGTGCCGGCCGGGGTCACCGCGGTGAGCAGGTGGATGATGCGCTGGCCGAGCCGGGTGAAGAACACCGGCGCATCCAGCGGCCGTGGCCCGTCGGTGCTGCCCTGGGGGTCGGCGTCGTGGAGGAACACCAGATCGAGGTCCGAGCCGTAGCCGAGCTCGATGCCGCCGAGCTTGCCGTAGCCGACGATCAGGAAGTCCGGCTCGCTACCGCTCGGCGAGCCGTCGCGGCGCGGCGGCACGCCGTGCTTGCGGACCAGGTGCTTCCAGGCCATCGCCAGCACGGCATCGAGCAGCACCTCGGCGATGTAGGTGAGGTAGTCGCTGACCTTCATCAGGTGGCGGGTGCCGGCGATGTCGGAGGCCGCCACGCGCAGCACGTGGGCGTGCTTGAAGACGCGCAGCGCCTCGAGCTGCGCCTCCTCGTCCTCTTCCGGGATGCGCCCCAGCGTCTGGCGCAGCTCGTCGGCGAGGTGCGCCTTGTCGGCCGGGGTGTAGAGGGTCGCCGGGGTGAGCAGCTCGTCGAGCAGTTGCGGGTGACGCGCCAGCTGCTCGGCGATCCACGGGCTCGCCCCGCACAGGTGCATGAGGTGGCTCAGCGCCTGGGGGTTCTCGCGCAGCAGCGCCAGGTAGGCGGTACGTCGGAGCACCGCCTCGATCAGCGGCAGCACGCGCTCGAGCGCCGTGTCGGAGGCCTCGCTGTCGGCGGCGGCGTCGAGCAGCAGCGGCATCAGTGCCTCGAGGCGCTCGAAGCCGATGCGCTGCATGGCCTGCACGGCGCGCGAGTGGCGCAGGCTGACCAGGCGCCGCTGGGCCGTCTCCGGGTCGGCGAAACCGGCCTCGCCGAGCAACGCCCGGGCCTCGTCGTCGTCGAGCTCGGCCTGCCACAGGGCGCGCCAGTCGTCCAGCGCAACCCCGTTCCCCGCGGGGGCGGCGGGCTCCTCCTCGAGCTCCGCTTCCGGGTCGGCGATCACCGCGTCGAAGTGCCGGCGCACCCGCTCGCGCACCTCGTCGAGGCGCGCCACCAGCGCCGGCCAGTCCTCCATCTCCAGCGCCAGGGCCACCCGCTCGCGGTCCAGATCGTCGTCGGGCAGGCTCTGCGTCTGGCGATCCTCCAGTGCCTGCAGGGCGTGCTCGAGGTCGCGCAGGAAGACGTAGTCGGGCTCGAGCTCGTCGACCACCTCGGCGGGCAGCAGCCCGAGCGCGGGCAGGCGCGCCAGGGCAGTCTTCAGCGAGGTGACCTGCAGCTCGGTGTCGCGGCCGCCGCGGATCAGCTGGAAGGCCTGGACCACGAACTCCACCTCGCGGATGCCGCCACGGCCGAGCTTGATGTTGGCCTGCATGCCGCGGCGCTTCACCTCGCGGTTGATCAGCGCCTTCATCTCGCGCAGCGACTCGATGGCGCCGAAGTCGAGGTACTTGCGGTAGACGAAGGGCCGCAGGTTGGCCAGCAGCTCGTCGCCGGCCTCGAGGTCGCCGGCCACCGGCCGCGCCTTGAGCAGGGCGTAGCGCTCCCACTCGCGCCCCTGGTCCTGGTAGTAGCTGGCCAGCGACGAGAAGCTGCCCACCAGCGGCCCGCCGTCGCCCAGCGGACGCAGGCGCATGTCGACGCGGAACACGAAGCCGTCGGCGCTCACCGCGTCCAGGGCGCCGATCAGCCGCTGGCCGAGCTTGGTGAAGTACTCTTGGTGGTCGAGCGCGCGGCGCCCGCCGCGCGTCTCGCCCTTCTCGGGGAAGGCGAAGATCAGGTCGATGTCCGAGGAGAGGTTGAGCTCGCCGGCCCCCAGCTTGCCCATGCCGAGCACCACGAGGCGCTGCTCGCTGCCGTCGCGACGCGGGGCCGGGCGCCCCCAGCGCGGCGCGAAGTGCGCCTCCAGCCAGTCCAGCGCCCCCTCCAGGCAGATCTCGGCGAGCCGCGACACGGCAGCCGCCGTCGCCCACATGTCGAGGCCCGGCGGGCGGGTCAGGTCGCGCCACACGATGCCGAGCATGCGCGCCTGGCGAAAGCGGCGCAGGGCGGCGTGCAGGGCGGCCTCGTCCTCGGCGGCTTCCAGGCGCTCGGCGAGCGCCTCGCGCAGCATCTCTGCGTCGGGTACGGCGTCCAGTTCGCCGCTGGCATCCAGGTGCAGCAGCCAGTCGGGCCGGCGCACCAGGGTCTGGGCCGCGAAGTCGGAGATGGCGAGCACCCGCGCCAGCTGGCGGCGGCGCGCCTCGGAGAGCGCCTCCCAGCTCTCCGACGGCCGCTCCTGCCCGGTCATCTCGGCGACGCTGTCGGCCTGCGCCAGGCTCTCGACCAGGTGCTGCCAGGCCTTGTCGAGGGTCGGCCTGAGCGGCGCGGGCAGGTCGTCGGCGGGCAGGAAGTCGTGAGGCAGGGCCATGGGCGTCTCGCTCTTTGTCGCTCGAATGCCCCCAGCATAGCGAAGGCAAGGGGCCGACGGCACCCGTCACGGCGGGTTCGCTCAGCCGAACAGGCGCTGCCAGCCCAGCAGGCCCCAGGTGAGGCCGGCGATGCCGAGGGTGACGAACACCGCCGCCGAGCCAATATCCTTGGCGCGCCCGGAGAGCTCGTGGTAGTCGGCCCCGACGCGGTCGACCACGCTCTCGATGGCACTGTTGACGAGCTCGACGACGAGCACGAGCAGGCAACTGCCGATCAGCAGGATCCACTCCACGGGGCCCCGGCCGATCCACACCGCCAGCGGCAGCAGCAGCACGAAGATGAGCAGCTCCTGACGGAAGGCGGTCTCGTGGCGGAAGGCGGCGCGCAGCCCCCTGAGCGAATAGGCGGTGGCGCTGATGAGGTGGCGCCAGCCGGTATGGCCGGGTTTCATGATGAAGGCTTCCCTGTCCGAGGGTAGTAATCAGTTGGCATCGATCATGCGTTCGAGGTCCCGCGCCAGGGGATCCAGCACCTGGGCCCAGTTGAGCCAGGGCGTGGTGGCGGTGCCGTTGACCAGCACGCTGAACACGCCCCAGCGCCCGGCCCGGGTGCGGAAGTACCCCCCCACGGCGCGCACCGCCACCGGCTGGTTGAGCGTACCGGTCTTGAGCATGACGTGGTTCTGGAAGGTCGGGGAGCCGCGCCGCACGAAGCGCATCACGCCGTTGCCCGGCGACTGGAAGCCGGCGACGAAGCTCGGGAACAGCGCGGCGCGATGGAACATGCTGGCCAGCAGCGCGTTGACGCCGCGCGCCGAGGTGCGGTTCTCCGGTGTCAGGCCGCTGCCGCTGTTCAGGGTGAGCGGCCCGTGGTCGGGGATGCCGGCCACGAAGCGCTCGATCGCCGCGCCGCCCTGCTCCAGGGTGGCGCGCGGCGTGTCGGCCAGCCCCAGCGCCAGCATGTCGGCCATGAAGTTGTTGGAGTAGTTCATGGTGTC
The DNA here is from genome assembly GCA_004551485.1 of Billgrantia azerbaijanica. Classification (GTDB taxonomy): domain Bacteria; phylum Pseudomonadota; class Gammaproteobacteria; order Pseudomonadales; family Halomonadaceae; genus Halomonas; species Halomonas azerbaijanica. The sequence goes on from SBLD01000013.1 coordinate 84,827, forward strand.
GAGCAGCAGCACCTGCAGCGGCCGGCTGTCGACGGTGGCCAGGGTGCGGGCGGCGGGCGACGGCGCCTCGACGCTGGTCACGGGGACGTCGCGCACGGCGATGCCGAGTTGGGCGAGCATCGCCGCCAGGGTGCGCGCGGTCTGCTCGGCCGGGTCGCCGCTGGTCCGGTAGACCGTGCGTGGCGCGCTGTCCTGGGCGATCTGGCCGCGCAGCACCATGACGTCCTCGCCGCCGCGAGTCACCCGCTCGGCGTCGAGCCGGGTGTCGCCAGCGGCGGCACGGGTCTCGACCCGGTTGTCGATGGCGACGATCGGCGACTGGCTGTCGCAGTTGGTGATGCGGGCCGGTTCGCCGGCGGCGGGGCCCGGGGCGACGCTGACGCACCAGTTGCCGTGGTTCACCCCGGCCGCGGAGAGCAGTGCGCTGTAGGCGTTGGCGACCCGATCGAGCGCCTCGCAGCGGTCGGTGGTGAGGCACGCCACCGGCCCGAAACGCCACTGGCTGACCACCAGCCGCCCGGCGACCTCCCGCACGCCGCGCTGATGGAGGCGCTGGGCCAGGCGCCAAAGGTCCTCGGTGACCAGCCCCGGGTCGCCGCTGCCCTCGAACACCAGGTCGCCGTGCAGCACCCCGTCGCCGTCGAGCTCGCCGTCGCTCACCAGCCGCGTGGTGAAACGGTGCTGCGGCCCCCAGCGATCCAGCGCCGCCGCCGCCAGGTAGGCCTTGGAGACCGAGGCGGGCGACAACTGGCGCTCCGGGGCGATGCTGCCGAGCACTTCGCCGCTGTGCAGCAGCCGCGCCTCGGCGCCGACCAGGAAACCGCGCTCGGCGAGGCGGCCAAGCGACTCGAAGCCGTGGGCCAGTGTCGTCAACGGCAGCAGGCTGAGACAGGACAGAAGTACGGCTCGCAGCATACGAATCCCTCGAAGTTGCCACGTCAGGCGCCGGCTCAATGGCCGGCCACCCGCGAGAAGAGCTGGATCACCACCACCCCGGTGACGATCATGGCGATCCCCACCATGGCCGGCAGGTCGGGCATCTCGCCGTAGACCAGCACCCCGGCGACGGTGACCAGCACGATGCCGAGCCCCGCCCAGATGGCGTAGGCGATGCCCACCGGCAGGCTGCGCAACACCAGGCTGAGCAGGAAAAAGGCCAGGCCGTAGCCGACCACTACCACCAGGCTCGGCCCGGGCCGGGTAAAGCCCTCGGCGGCCTTGAGGGCGCTGGTGGCCACCACTTCGGCGACGATCGCCAGGGCGAGATAGACGAATGCCATGTCTCAGATCTCCAACAGGGTCGGGCACGACGGCGCCGCGGGCAACTCGACGACCAGCCGCCACAGGGTCTGGCCGCTGGCGTGGTACTTCGCCTCGAAGGGGGTCAGCGGCGGTTGCCCGTCAGCAAGCGGATAGGCCGCCGCCGCGGCCGTCAGCCCGGAGGCCTGACGCACCGCCAGGGCGAATTCCTCGACATAGAGCCGCCAGTTGGAGCGCAACTCCAGGCGCCCGCCCAACGCCAGGATCGTCGGGAACACCGGGTGACCGTGCCAGCGCATCTTGAGGTGCGTCGACTTGGGATAGGGATTGGGATAGAGCAGGTAGTGGCGCACCGGCCGCCACCCCGCGGCCAGCGCCAGGCGCCAGAAATCCACCAGGTCGGCGCGCACCAGCCGGGCATTGTCGGGCAGCGCCCCATGGTCGCGGGCCAGCCGGTGGGCGCTGCGGTCCACGCCGATCACCGCGTGGTCGGCAAAGCGCTCGGCGAGCCGCCGCGTGGAGAGCCCCACGCCGCAGCCGGCATCCAGGATCAACGGCCCCGGGTGCGCATCCCGCCACGCCCGGGCCTCCGCGAAGGCCGTGCGGGTATGCTCGGCCACGGGCTTGCGCAGCGGGTGGGCGAGCGCGCGGTCGACCCGGCGGGCCAGGTCGTCGTGGGGCCCCGACTGGTTCGACGTGATGGGGCGGGACGTGGCGTGCATGGCACCCCCTTCAGCCAGGAAAACGGCCATCCATTCTACCAATCCTGCCGCTGCCCGCGAGTCGCCCGACGCCACCGGTGGCAAAGCGCCGCGAACCAGGCGCAGCGACAAAAAAAGGGCGCCCCGCGGGGAGGCGCCCGATACCCACTCGTATGACTCAAACAGCCCGTTCAGGGTAGCGCAGTCGCGGCCGATCATCAAACGTTCGTTTCAGCGCTATCCCGCTCCCCGCCCCGCCTGTGGCCCATGACGCCACGGCGAACCGGGTGCTATGATCGCCCTCCAAGACTCATAAGCGACTTGCACGAACAGCACACGAGGAAAGCGGCTTGTCACACTTACCCGTGATCGTCGGCATGGGCGGCATCAACCCCGCCGGGCGCACGTCCGGTCACCAGGCGTTTCGCCGCACCGTGATCGATGCGCTCCCCGACGACGACCAGCAAGGCCTGCTGCTGGGGCTAGCCGCCCTGATGGGACTGGGCAGGTACGGCGACGACGGCTGGCAGGACGCCGAGGGCCGGACGACGAGCGCCACGCGCCTGGCCGAGCAGTGTCGCGCCCAGGTGCTCGACCACACGCTGATCCGGCGCATCGAGGATCCCCGCTTCAACGAGGCGGGCCTGCCCGCCAACCGCCGCGCCCGCCTGGGCCTCGAGGCGGCGCTGACTTTCCGCGTGCGCCGCCGCCAGCTGCCCGAGCGCCTGCCCGCCACCTGGCAGGTGCGCGAGCTCGACCGCCACACCCTCGAGGTCGCGGTGCCCCCGGGCGACCTCGACGTGCTGCTGCCCGAGACCCGCCCGGCCCTGGTACGCGCCGCCGGCCAGTTGCCCAGCGGCTTCGACCCCAGCGGCTACTACCGCAGCGTGCACCACCCGCGCGGGCTCTCCATGGCGGTCTTCGCGGCAAGCGACTGCCTGGGCGACAGCGGCCTGGATTGGGAGGCACTGCGCGACCGCCTCGACCCCGACGAGATCGCCGTCTACGCCGGCAACTCCATCGGCCAGCTCGACGACGAGGGCTGGGGCGGGCTGCTCAAGAGCTTCGTCTCCGGCAACCGCGCCACCTCCAAGCAGATGCCACTGGGCTACGGCCAGATGCCCGCCGACTTCCTCAACGCCTACGTACTGGGCAGCGTGGGCGGCACCGGGGCGGTGCTCGGCGCCTGCGCCAGCTTCCTCTACAACCTGCGACTGGGCCTCGAGGACATCCGTAGCGGCCAGCGCCGCGTGGTGATGGTGGGCACCTCCGACGCCCCGGTGACCCCCGAGATCATCGAGGGCTTTCGCGCCATGGGGGCGCTGGCCGACGACGACAGCCTCAAGGCGCTGGATGCCCTGGAGCTGCTCACCGACGCCGACTACCAGCGCGCCTGCCGCCCCTTCGCGCGCAACTGCGGCTTCACCATCGCCGAGTCGAGCCAGTTCCTGCTGCTGATGGACGACGCCCTGGCGCTCGAGACCGGCGCCGAGATCCGCGGCTGCGTGCCGGCGGTGTACGTCAATGCCGACGGTTGGAAGCGCTCCATCTCGGCGCCCGGCATCGGCAACTACATCACCCTGGGCAAGGCCGCCGCCCTGGTGCGCGACATGCTCGGCGCCGAGGCGCTGCGACAGCGCACCTTCCTGCACGCCCACGGCACCAGCACGCCCAAGAACCGCGTCACCGAGTCCCACGTCTTCGACCGGGTGGCGAGCGCCCACGACATCGCGAACTGGCCGGTGGTGGCGGTCAAGGCCTTCGTCGGCCACTCCCAGGGCAGCGCCGCCGGCGACCAGCTGGCCAGCGCCCTGGGCAGCTTCGCCCACGGCCTGCTGCCGGGCATTCCCACCCTCGACGCCGTGGCCGACGACGTCTACGCCGACCACCTGCGGCTGTTCCGCGAGCCCATTCCCTTCGCCGCCGACGCCGCCCTGATCAACGCCAAGGGCTTCGGCGGCAACAACGCCACCGGCGTGGTGCTCTCGCCGGCGGTCACCGAGCGCCTGCTGGCGCGTCGCCACGGCGAGCTGGCGCTGGCCGCCTGGCGCGAGCGCCGCGAGGCGACCCGCGAGCTCGCCCGCACCTATCTCAGCGGCGCCGACCGCGGCCACTACCCGGTCAGCTACCGCTTCGGCGAGGGGGTGCTGGAAGGCCCCGAGCTCGAGGTGAGCGCCGAGCGGATCCACATCCCCGGCTATGCGCGCCCGGTGTCGCTGACGGTGAACAACCCCTTCGGCCGCCTGGACGACGGAGACGAGACGTGACTACGACCGCGGTCTACCCCGGCACCTTCGACCCCATCACCCATGGCCACTTCGACCTGATCGAGCGCGCCGCGCGGCTCTTCGACCGGGTGGTGGTGGCGATCTCGGCGAGCCCCGGCAAGGGCCCGGCGCTCGAGCTCGGCACACGCATCGCGCTGGCCCGCGAGGTCGTCGCCGAGCTCGACAACGTCGAGGTGGTCGGTTTCTCGGGGCTGCTCACCGACCTGATGGCCGAGCAGGGCGCGCGGGTGATCCTGCGCGGCCTGCGCGCCGTGTCGGACTTCGAGTACGAGCTGCAGCTCGCCAACATGTACCGCGCCCAGGCGCCGGAGCTGGAGAGCGTCTTCCTCACCCCGGCCGTGGAGAACTCCTACATCTCCTCGACCATCGTGCGCGAGATCGCCAAGCTCGGCGGCGACGTCACCCGCCTGGTGCACCCGAGGGTCGCCGAAGCGCTGCGCAGCCATTACAATACCTGACTGAAACACTCGGCGATTCCCGCGGCGAATCGCCCCACCCCGGGCGCGCACAGCGGCCGCCCGATCGCGAGGTAGTCCCATGGCCCTGATGATCACCGACGAGTGCATCAACTGCGACGTCTGCGAACCCGAATGCCCCAACGGCGCCATCTCGCCGGGCGAGGAGATCTACGTCATCGACCCCAACCTGTGCACCGAGTGCGTCGGCCACTACGACGAGCCGCAGTGCCAGCAGGTCTGCCCGGTGGACTGCATCCCGCTCGACCCCGAGCGTCGCGAGACCCACGACGAGCTGATGGCCAAGTACCGCCTGATCACCGCCGCCTGAGGGCGATACCAGTCCCGCCTTGCTCGCAGCCCCGCCCCGGCGGGGCTGTTGCATGACGCCCCTCACCGGAGCCCCCATGCCCTGCGCCGACGCCCGGCCAGCCACCACCGCCTCGCGCCGCATCTGGACGCTGGCCTGGCCGATCATCCTCTCCAACGTCACCGTGCCGCTGCTGGGCCTCGTCGACACCGCCGTGGTGGGGCATCTGCCGGACTCGCGCTACCTCGCCGCGGTGACGCTCGGTGCCACCCTGTTCGGCTTTCTCTACTGGGGCTTCGGCTTCCTGCGCATGGGCACCACCGGCCTCACCGCCCAGGCGGCGGGCCGCGAGGACGACGCCGCGGTGCGCAACCTGCTGGGGCAGTCGCTGCTGATGGCCGCGAGCATCGGGGTGGTCCTGATCCTGCTCGCCAAGCCGCTGATCGCGCTGGGGTTGTGGCTGCTCGACGGCAGCGAGGTCGCCACGGCACTCGCCGCCGAGTACGCGCGGATCCGCATCCTCTCGGCCCCGGCGGTGCTCGCCAACTACGCCATCCTCGGCTGGTTCCTGGGCCAGCAGAACGCGCGGGTGACGCTGGCCCTCCTGGTGCTGACCAACGGCGTGAACATTGCCCTGGACCTGCTGTTCGTGGTGGGACTGGGGATGACCAGCGACGGCGTGGCCTGGGCCACGGTGATCGCCGACTACACGGCGCTGGCCTTCGGCGGCTGGCTGGTGAGGCGCCGGCTGCGCCGTCTCGCGGGGCACTTCTCGCGCCAGCGCCTGCTCGCCTTGTCCGCCTACGGCGAGCTCTTCCAGGTCAACGCCCACCTCTTCGTGCGCACCCTGGGGCTGCTCTTCGCCATGGCCTTCTTCACCTCGCGCGGCGCCGTGCAGGGCGACACCGTGCTTGCCGCCAACGCCGTGCTGCTGCAGTTCATCATGCTCACCAGCTACGCCCTGGACGGCTTCGCCCATGCCGCCGAGGCGATCACCGGGCGCGCCGTGGGCGGCCGCCGCTGGGACGCCTTCGCCGCCGCCGTGCGCGGGGCCGCCGCCTTTTCCCTGGTCACCGCCACGGCCGCCGCCCTGGCCTTCGCCGCGGGCGGCGAGTGGCTGATCGCGGCGCTCACCGGCCTGCCCGAGGTGCGCGCCACCGCCGCCGACTACCTGCCGTGGATGGTGGCCATGCCGCTGATCGCCGTGTGGAGCTACCTGCTCGACGGCGTCTTCATCGGCGCCACGGCCACCCGTGAGATGCGCAACAGCATCTTTGCGGGCCTGGCCGCCTACCTGCCCGCCTGGTGGCTCACCCAGGCGCTGCTGCCCGGCTCCCTGACCAACCACGGCCTGTGGTTCGCCTTCACCCTCTTCACCGCCGTGCGCTCGGCGACGCTGGCCGCCTACTACCGCCACTACCGTCGCCACCGCTGGTGCCATGACGCCGCGGCCCGCGAACGGCCTTTGACAAACCCGTGAAGGCGCGGCACCGTTGACCGGTTCGTGGCGCAACTTCCTGAGCCTGCGCTACTTTTGTGTCGATACGCGATACCAACTCGAAGAAGCGACTCCGCCATGCTCAAGCTCCTCTCGCGGCCGGCCGTCCGGCTGGTCGAGCGCTACCTGCCCGACCCCTACATCTTCGTGCTGCTGCTGACGGTGATCGCTGCCGCTGCGGCCATCGCCGTGGAGCGCCAGTCGCCGCTGGCCGTGATGCGCTTCTGGGGGGACGGCTTCTGGAACCTGCTGACCTTCTCCATGCAGATGCTGCTGATCCTGGTGACCGGCTACATGCTGGCCAGCTCGCCGCCGGTCAAGCGGCTGCTGCAGCACCTGGCGAGCCAGGCGAAGAATCCCGGGGCCGCCATCGTGCTGGTCACCCTGGTGTCGCTGGTGGCGAGCTGGATCAACTGGGGCTTCGGCCTGGTGGTGGGGGCGCTGTTCGCCAAGGAGCTGGCCCGCCAGATCCGCGTGGACTACCGGCTGCTGGTGGCGAGCGCCTACTCCGGCTTCATCGTCTGGCACGGCGGACTCGCCGGTTCGGTACCGCTGACCATCGCCACCGACGGCCACTTCACCGTCGAGCAGATCGGTGTGATCGGCACCTCCGAGACCATCTTCTCGCTGTTCAACCTGGCCATCGTGGCGTGCCTGTTCGTCGCCGTACCGCTGGTCAACCGCCTGATGCTGCCCGACGAGCAGGAGAGCGTCTATGTCGACCCGGCCCTGCTCGGCGAGCAGGAGGGCACACGCGTGCGCATCCAGCGTCCCGCCGATCGCCTCGAGAACAGCGTGACCCTGGCCTGGCTGGTGGGAATTCCCGGGGTGCTCTTCCTGGCGGACCATTTCCTGCTGCGCAGCGGCGGGCTCAACCTCAACATCGTCAACTTCCTGTTCCTGTTCCTGGCAATCGTGCTGCACCGCACGCCGCGCAGCCTGCTCGAGAGCCTGCAGGAGGCAATCAAGGGTGGGGCGGGGATCGTCATCCAGTTCCCCTTCTATGCCGGCATCATGGCGATCATGATGCAGTCGGGGCTCGCCGAGACCCTCTCCGAGGCGCTGATCGCCTTCGCCACCGAGGCCACGCTGCCGTTCTGGTCGTTCATCAGCGCCGGCATCGTCAACATCTTCGTGCCCTCGGGCGGCGGCCAGTGGGCCGTCCAGGCGCCGGTGATGCTGCCGGCCGCCGAGTCGCTCGGCGTGGCCGTCCCGCGGGTGGCCATGGCCGTGGCCTGGGGCGACGCCTGGACCAACCTGCTGCAACCGTTCTGGGCCCTGCCGGTGCTCGGCATCGCCGGCCTCAAGGCCAAGGACATCATGGGCTTCTGCCTGGTGCAGCTGCTCATCACCGGCGCCATCATCGCCGCGGGCCTGACCTGGTTCTAGGCGCTGAAAGAGCGCCCGGTGCGGCGCACTCGACGAACCGCGCCTTGCCCCCGTGGCGGGGGCAAGGCGTTATGCTGAAAGACACCCGAACCCCTCGACACGGACCCCACCATGGACCCTCAGGCGCTTCCCGGCCAGCACGAACTCTCCATGACCGTGCTGATGACCCCCGACATGGCCAACTTCAGCGGCAAGGTGCACGGCGGCGCCATCCTCAAGAAGCTCGACGAGGTCGCCTACGCCTGCGCCAGCCGCTACTCCGGCCACTACGTGGTCACCCTCTCGGTGGATCAGGTGCTGTTCAAGCAGCCGATCCACGTCGGCGAGCTGGTCACCTTCCTGGCCAGCATCAACCACGTGGGCCGCTCCTCCATGGAGGTCGGCATCAAGGTGGTGGCCGAGAACATCCGCGAGAAGGTGATCCGCCATACCAACAGCTGCTACCTGACCATGGTGGCGGTCGACGCTGAGGGCCGCCCCGCCCCGGTCCCGCCGCTGGCGCTGACGACGCGGCAGCAGCGGCTGCGCTTCGAGAAGGCGGCCCTGCGCAAGAAGCTGCGCAAGCAGGCCGAGGCGGAGGAGCGCCGCGCCCAGGCCGAACACGACGGCGGCTGACGCCGGGTCAGCCGCAGCGAATGGCGGTGATCACCTCATCCTCGTCGAGGTGAACGTTGAGCCGCTCGGCACGGTACTCGAGAGTATGGGCCTCGCCCGGGCGCATCACACGCAGCGCCCCCGCACCGCTTTCGCGTCGCAGGGCCTCGCCCAACGCCTCGCTGTAGGCGCGCCCCACACGATCCTGCACGCGGCCGGCCCCGCAGGGGTCGTCGCCAGACGACCCGCGGCCCGGCTCGACCCGCGGCGGCAGCGGCGCCGGCTCACGGGGCGGCGGGGAGGCGGTCATGGCGCAACCACTCAGCAGCAGGCCGGCGACCAGCGGTACGGCGACGCGCCACGGCCTCGTCACGTCATCGGCCGTCGCCACCACGGCACGCGCAGGGCCGCGACTCAATAACCGTCGCCATCGCCATTGGCGGATTCCTGGATCGCCTCACCGCCCTCCTCGATGTCCTGGCCGGCGCCGCGCATGGTGTTGCAGCCACCGAGCAGCGACACGGTGAAGAGTGCAATCAGCAGCAGTGCAAGGGCCCGTTTCATGGTGGCCTCCTTGAGTGACAGGGAAATGGCGTCTTGCCACGTCTTCACTCTAGCAGCCGTCCCCCGATGCTGCGTCCCCCGGGCGGCGGGTCTGTGTCATCATGACAGGCAGGAGAGACGGTGGCCGACGGGAGGATGCCATGGATACTTTCGAGCCGGACCCGCGCCTGGTGGCGGACAGCTACCCGGTGACCGAACTGCCGCTGTGCCAGCTGCGGCTGATGGACGACGTCCGCTTCCCCTGGCTGGTGCTGCTACCGCGCCGACCGGGGGTCACCGAGCTCCACGAGCTGGACACGGCCGACCAGCAGCAGCTGTGGCGGGAGGTCACCCGGGTCGGACAGGCGTTCAAGCGCCTGCAGCGAGGCGACAAGCTCAACGTGGCCAGCCTCGGCAACGTCGTGCCCCAGCTGCATGTCCACGTGGTGGTACGCTGGCGGGACGACGCCGCCTGGCCGGGGCCGGTGTGGGGGCACGGCGAGGCCGAGCCCTACGACCTGGACGGCCTCGCCACCATGCGCGACCACCTGCTCGCCGAGATCGAGGGACTCGATTTCGACTGAGGCCGGCCCCCCTCAGCCACCGAACGGCAACGTTCGGTTCGGGGCCGGGTCGGCGCTGTGACCCGGCGGCTCGCCCAGTAGCGGCGCCGTGGTGGGCTGGCCGGCACCGGTCGCGACGAGCGACACCCCCAGCGCGAGAAGCGCCAGGCCGCCGCCCAGCGACACCCAGCCCAGCAGGCGACCGGCGAGCGGCCGGTGGGTCCGGCGTGCCAGGCGCCGCTCGGCCCAGCCGCGCGCCACGACGCTGGCCACTGCCAGTGCCGAGACGGTCAGCGCCGTACCCAGCGACATCGCCAGCACCGCCGCCACGCCGACGGCGAACTGGCCGAGCAGCGTGGCCGCCCCGAGCAGCAGCACGGCCCCGCTGCAGGGACGCGACCCGATGGCCGCGACGGTGACGAGCGCCGTGCGCCAGTCGGCAGCCTGCTGCGGCGCCACATGGTGGTGGCCGGCGCAGCAGTGGCCGTCGTGGCGATGCTGCTGCACCGCCCCCGCATCACCGATGGCCTCGGGAGCGGCGGCCGGCAGCGGGCGACGCAGCGTCTTCACGGCGCGCCAGCAGAGCCAGACGCCGAGCAGCGCCACCAGCAGGAAGCTGGCCTGCTCCACCCACACCACGCTGCCCATGGCCTGGCGGGTCACCCAACCCAGGCCGTGCACCAGCACCACCACCAGGGCGATCGCCATCCCGCCCTGGAGCAACGCGGCGGCCACGGACAGCCCCAGGGCGCGACGCAGCGCACTCCCCTGGGAGAGCAGGTAGGTCGTCAGCACCGCCTTGCCGTGCCCCGGCCCAGCGGCGTGGAAGACGCCGTAGGCGAAGCTGATGCCGAGCAGGGCCAGCCAGGTATCGCGCGACGGCGCGGCGGAGAGCGCCGTGATCGCCAGCGTCAGGGCGCGGTGCAGCTCGCGCTGCCAGCTCACCAGTTGCAGGCTCAGCGCTGCCAGCCCGCCCTGCGCGAGCCATGCCAGCAGGGCGGCCAGCGAGAGCATGCCCGCCAGGGTCAGCCATCCCTTGCCGCTCAGTCGCATGTTACCTCCCCCGTCTCGGCGAAGTGGCGCCCCAGCCCCGGCGCCGACTCGTCGGTGCGGTCGAGCTGCGCTGCCTCCATCACCCGCTCGGGGTCCGGGTCGGCCGGGAGGATGCGCGTGCGGCACGCCCGGGCGCCGCTCACCGTGAGGGCGTCGTCGCGCGGCGCATCGCCCTCGGCCTCGTGCACCACCTCCAGGTAGTAGGTGGGGTCGAAGACCCGATAGCGCAGGGTGCGTCCCGCCAGGGCTCGGGGCTCGACCAGCGGCAGCCGGAAGTGGAACTCGACCCGCCCATCGCGGGCCAGCACCGTGTACTCCTCTACCTCGCCCAGGGCCAGCGGCTCGCCATCGAGCGAGAGCTCGGTGAAGTAGTCGTGGGGGCGCAGGTTGTCGCGGATCTCGCCGCCCAGCTGGTCCAGGCCGGCATCGAGCCCCGCCTCGCCGCCGGCCTGCTCCAGCTCCTCGAGCACCACCAGGCTGTAGAAGGGGTCCATGCGCCAGCTCTGGTACAGGGCCGTGGCGCGCCCCGCCTCATCGAGCAGCAAGCGCACGCTCAGGTCGATCCAGCCGTGGGGGTGGGCCAGGGCAAGGCCCGGCAGCAGCCACAGCAACAGGGCCGTCGGCCAGGTGAGGACGGGGCGGCGGGCTAAGCGGGGGTCGGTCGGCGTCATGGGCGTCGCAGCAGGTCCAGGTCAGCGGTTGTCGGTCAGGGCAAGGTGTGCGGTCGTGCTCGACCGCAGGCAAGGCAACAAACCAGGCAGGCGCCAGGAAAAACCTCGCAGGAAACACCGGGTGACGGCAGTCTACACGGCCCGACTTCAGGGTGCAGTCCACGCCACGGTTCATCAGAGTGACGCAGCGGCACGGGGTTCCCGGCGCGGGCGACCGGCTGCGGCATAAGCACGCGGCCCTTGAAAGCCGACACCTGCGGCAGCATGTCATACGTCGGCACTATGATGACGATATAACGATTTTGCTTATCGCGTCTGGACCGGCTGGTTACACTCGATCACCAGACACGTTGTCCAAGGACCACAGACACTCATCGAAACAAGGAGACTGCCGCATGACCGACACCAACGCCATCGGCCTGCACGAGGCCAGCGCCAGCCAACTGGCCGAGAAACTCAACCACCTGCTGGCCAACTACCAGATCTTCTACATGAACGTGCGCGGCTACCACTGGAACGTGAAGGGGCCGCAGTTCTTCGAGCTGCACACCAAGTTCGAGGAGTTCTACACCGACCTGCTGGCCAAGGTCGACGAGGTCGCCGAGCGAATCCTGACCCTGGGCCATACCCCGGTGCACGCCTACAGCGACTACGTGGAGCTGGCGCGCATCAGCGAGGACAAGGACGTGCACGACGGCCAAGCCTGCGTGCGCGGCGTGCTGGAGGGCTACCAGACCCTGATCGAGCTGCAGCGCGAGCTCCTCGCCCTGGCCTCGGATGCCGACGACGAGGGCACCGCCGCCCAGGTCGGCGACTACATCCGCGAGCAGGAGAAGACCGTGTGGATGCTCGCCGCCTACCTCGGCTAAGGAGTCCCTGAGGGAGGGAGCCCCCGCCTACCTTGTCGACGCCGCCTGCGGGCGGCGTTGTCATCAGGCGACGGCGTCGCCGCCAATGGGGAGAGAATCGACAAGTCGGGGCATATCAGCGAACACCGTTCGTCGGCCCGTCACCATCGCCTATACTGGTCACAGGGAACCCGAGGGGTCAGCCACGCAACGTCGTCGCCACGGCAAGAGAGGCCCCCATGATGAAGACACTCCTGATCGCCGGCACGCTCGCCCTGCTGGCAGCGGCCATGGGCTCGCCGGCGCTGGCCGACCATATCCGCCACCGTGACAGCTACCTCATTCAGGGCACCCCCCACTTTGAACAGGGGGACCGCTGGCTGTCGAGCGGCAAGTACCATCACTTCAAACACCGCGACAAGGCCTTCCGCAAGCATCATCACAAGGCCTTCAAGCACCGCCACCACCGCGCGGGGCCATCGCGGCGGCTCGTCGAGCGCCACGACTACATCTACATCGAGCGCCCCTATCGGCATGGCGTGCGCCGTCACCACCACCGCCGGCATCACAGCGACATCCCTCTGGTCACCGTGGACGGCTTCCCGCTGCTGCGCATCCAGATCAATCACTGAGCGCCGGCTGTGCCGCACTGCGGTGCCTCCTCAGCGTGCCAGCTCCTCGACCAGGGCCCGCAGCAGCATCCAGAACTCGCCAACGGAGTCGAGCTCCACCCGCTCGTCCGGGGAGTGGGCGCCGCGAATCAGCGGGCCGAAGGAGATCATCTCCAGGTGGGGGTACTTGCCGGCCAGCACGCCGCACTCGAGGCCGGCATGGATCACCTCGACCGAGGGTTCGCTGCCGAGCCGGTCGCGGTGCAGGCGGCAGAAGCGCGCCAGCAGCTCGCTGCCGGGCTGCGGCGTCCAGCCGGGATAGGCGTTCTCGACGCGCGTGCGCGCGCCGATCAGCTCGAAGAGCGCGCGGAAGCGCTCGGCCAGGTCCGCCGTGGCGCTGTCGTGCAGCGAGCGCACCAGAGCGCAGAGGTGGAAGCGGCCGCTTTCGAGGCTCACCACGCCCAGGTTGTTGGAGGTCTCCACCACGCCCGGCACCGTCACGCTCATGCGCTCCACGCCGCAGGGCGCGGCGTGCAGCGCCGCCACCAGCAGGCGGCTGGCGTGGGGCATCAGCGCCTCCGCGGGTGGTTCGCGCAGCGCGGTGAGCGACAGCGACAGCCCCTCGTCGACCCCGGCGAGCTCGGCGCGCAGTGCCGCTTCCAGCTCGGCAACGCGCCGTTCGGCCGCCGCGACGGCCTCGCCGGGCAGCACCAGGGTGGCGAAGGCCTCGCGGGGAATGGCATTGCGCAGGCTCCCCCCCTGATAGGCCGCCAGACGGGCGTCGAGCGCCTCCAGGGCGCGCAGCACGCGCACCAGCAAGCGGTTGGCGTTGCCGCGACCGCGGTGGATGTCGATACCCGAGTGGCCGCCCTTGAGGCCGGTGAGCGCCAGGCGCAGGGCGGTTTCGTCCCTCCCCGGCGGCGCGGTGGGCAACTGGGCCTCCACCACCACGTCGGCCCCGCCGGCGCAACCGATGAACACCTCGCCGCGCTCCTCGGAATCCAGGTTGAGCAGCACCGAGCCCTCGAGCCACCCTTCGGCGAGGTTGAGCGCGCCGCCCATGCCCGACTCCTCCTCGAGGGTGAAGAGCGCCTCCAGGGGGCCGTGCACCAACTGCTCGTCCTCGAGCAGCGCCAGCGCCGCCGCCACGCCCAGACCGTTGTCGGCGCCGAGGGTGGTGTGGCGGGCGTGCAGCCAGCCGTCGGCGACATAGGTCTCGATGGGGTCGCGGGTGAAGTCGTGGGGATGCTCGGCGTTGGCCTCGGTCACCATGTCCAGGTGACCCTGCAGGATCACCCCGGGGGCCGCCTCGCGGCCCGGTGAGGCGGGCTTGCGGATACGCAGGTTGCCGAAGGCGTCGCGGTCGTGGGCGAGCCCGCGTGCCTCGGCCCACCGCTCCAGCCGCTCGGCCAGCGCCGCTTCATGCCCCGATGGCCGCGGCGTCTCGCACAGGGTGCGGAAGTGACGCCACAGCGGTTGCGGGGAGAGGTGCTCGAGATGGGCATTCATGGCGAACCTTCCTGACGATGACCGCGCTACCTTACCGGGCCGCTCGAGGCGGGGAAAGCCGGCTCAGTCGGCGGCGGCAGTATCGAGCAGGCGCGCCACCCCCTCGCGCAGCCGGGCCATGACGCCGCGCCTTCCGGCCACCGCGAGGCGCGTGGCGAGCCAGGTCGTGTCGCGCCCCTGGAAGGCCCAGGCCACCAGGGTGCTCACCTCAGTATCGTCAGCGTCGCCGCCGCTGGCCAGGTGGCGGCGCAGCAGGGCCTGCAGCGCCGGCCGCGCCGTGGCCGGCTCGCGCCGGCCGAAGGCCACGTCGACGCAGTCGCACCGGTCCGCCGCCGTCAGCCGCGGGCCGTCTCCCTCGGCGAGCAGCCGCGCGGCCACCTCGGGCGCCAGCTCGCGCAGCTCGAAGGCAAGCAGCGCCGGCAGCAGGCGCCGGAAGCGGGCGATCAGGTCGACGGCGAGCCGCTCGCCATGCGCGCTGGTGGGGGCGACGACCATCAGCGCGTGCTCACCGGAGGCCGTCTCGCGCGACAGCCCCAGGCGCACCGTGCGAAAGCCCAGCGCCTGCCAGAAGGCCAGCAGCCCCGGCTCGGCCCCGAAGCTCGCCCCCAGCAGGTCGATGCCATCGCCGCGCGCCGCGGCCCGCTCCGCTTCGAGCAGGCGTCGTCCCAGCCCCTCGCGGCGCCGCTCGGGGTGCACGGCGATGCGCTGCACGCGACGCACCCGGGCCATGAGTGCCTCGCGCGAGCCGGCGTGGGCGGCCAGCGACTGGGCCAGCAGATGGCCGGGCGGACGGCGCTCGCCGCGCGCCACGCGTTCGGCGAGTGCTGCCGCAAAGCCCCCCTCGTCGCCACACACCGCCACCGCCTGGGGCTCGCCGTCGCTCGCCAGGGTGCTCACGCCCACCTCGGGGGCATCGAGCAGCCGCCACAGGTCGGTCGGCGCGGTGCGGTAGTGGGCCTGCACCAGCAGGCCGAAGAGGGCGCGCAGCCGGGCCTCGTCGGCCGCCAGCGCCGCGCGCGAGCCGGGTGACCACGCCAGCGGCGTGGTCGCGGCCACGGCCGGGGGCGGCTCGGCGTCGAGCAGCAGCAGCGTATCGACCAGGCGCTCCAGCGGGTCGCCGGCCGCCCAGCGCACCGGCGCCGCCAGGTGACACTCGCGCCACGCCGGGGTGAGGCGCTCCAGCCGCGTGCGAAAGCGCAGCGCGAAGCCCCGCCCGGAGCCCTCGTAGCCGTGTACCGTGGTGGCGAAGGCAATGCGCGGAAAGGCGGCCAGCCAGGCGCCGAGCAGGGCGGCGGGAATCGCCGCCGCCTCGTCGACCAGCAGCAGGCTGCCCGCCCCACCCACCTCGCCCTGCTCGGCCAGGTCGGCCAGTTCGTCCGGGGCGAGAAAGTGCACCCGGCCGCCGCCGGCATCGACGAAGGCGTTGCCCTCGCGCCGCCCGTCCGCACGCAGTGCCGCCAGGCGCTCGAACAGCGCCGCGACGGCCGCCGGGCGCGGCGCGGTGACGCGGATCAGGCGCTCGCCGGCCGCCAGCAGGCGCGCACAGGCAATGCCCAGGGCGGCCGTCTTGCCACGCCCGCGGTCGGCGGTGAGCACCAGCGGACGCCGCCGCTTCAGCTTGACCAGGCGCGCCACGGCCGCGGCCTGATCGACGGTCAGGCATGCCGGGTCGTCGACGGTGGGCGCGGACTCGGTCACGGTGGGTGCCACCAGCGGCGGCAGCCGGGGCGCGGCGGCGGCCGCCGGCCAGCGCGCGACAGCGAGCGAGTCGGCAAGCAGCCGCTCGAGACGCGCCAGGTAGTACGAGCCCGAGGCCGCCCCCCAGGCGCGAGGGGTGAGCAGCAGCACCAGGCCGCCGGCGCGCAGCGTTCCGGTCAGGGCACCGAAGGCATCCGGGTCGAAGGCATCACCCGCCTCGCCGGCATCGAACACCAGCAGGTCGTGCTCGCCCCCCAGTCGGGTGCGCGCCTTGGCGGGCGGCAGCCAGTGCGCCGCCGCCTCGGCGGGGGGAGATGCGGCCGCTACCCAGCAGGGTGCCCGCCAGTCGCCGTCCTTCCACACCGCGGCGGCGCGTGCCCGCACTGTCGTCGCCTCGCCGGTCAGCCAGGCCAGGCCGCGCCAGCGGCGGCGTGCCAGTTGGTCAGTCCAATGCAACAGCGTGCCGACCGCCTCCACCCTCGTCATCGTTCCCCCAATCGAGTCTCCGCGAGCGCCGTCGCGCGTCGTTCCACAGCCCGCCTCTCTTAGCCATTCGTCGCAAAATACGACGACA
Organism: Billgrantia azerbaijanica; assembly: GCA_004551485.1. GTDB lineage: Bacteria > Pseudomonadota > Gammaproteobacteria > Pseudomonadales > Halomonadaceae > Halomonas > Halomonas azerbaijanica. Next base: position 101,392 of record SBLD01000013.1, read on the forward strand.
GGCGGCGGCATTCCGCTCATGTGACAGCGTCATGACACGCCAACTTTTTCGCGACTTCTTCGCACGATTCGCGACGATACCCGCTTTTCGCACCCAGTCCTCACTGGCCTTCGGCGCCGAAACTGCCCGCCACCTTTGGTAAGACCAATTTACCGTAATTGAGTAAATCGGAGGACCGCTATACTCTCAGCGGCGGCAAGCGGAGAGCCGAACCGTCCCCGGACGGGGGTCACAAGCAGGCCCCGACCACGGTGGACAACGGCCCGAGCGCGCCCCTCCCCGCCTTACCTGGCCGGGAGGCGACAACTCCACGCGGTCGGCATGGCGTAGCGTTGATTCTGGCTACATTGTACGGACTACACAGGAGTTGCATGCTGGAAGGGTTGCCCGGCGGCGTCGATCGCGGCCGAGAAGGGACATCCCTTCGCGCACAAGCATCCAACGCGAGCAAAACAAAAGCAAAGGGAGAGGTTCACTGATGAAATTCGTCAAATCCATGGTCGGCGTTGCCGGCGCACTGGCACTTTGCACCGGAACCGCCGTCGCCGATGACCTGCGCTGGAAGATGCCGGTTGCCTTCTCGACCAACCTGCCGGGTCTCGGCTCGCCGGCCGCCTGGGTCGCCGACAACCTGACGACCGCCTCGGACGGCTCGATCCAGGTGCGCGTCTACGAGCCCGGCAAGCTGCTGCCGGCCTTCGACATCCTGCAGGCCGTCTCCGACGGCAAGGTGCAAGCCGGCTATACCTGGATCGGCTATGACCAGGGCAAGGTGCCGGCCATCCCCCTCTTTGCCGCCGTACCCTTCGGCATGAAGCCGTGGGCCTACACCGCCTGGTACTACTATGGCGGCGGTCATGAGCTGCTGCAGGAGGTCTACGCCAACAAGGGCTTCAAGGTCCACGCCCAGCTCTGCGGCATCATCGGCCCGGAGACGGCCGGCTGGTATGCCGAGCCGATCGAGACGCTCGAGGATTACGAGGGCCTCAAGATCCGCTTTGCCGGCCTCGGCGGCAAGGTGCTGGAGAAGCTCGGCGCTTCCGTGACCATGATGCCGGGCGGCGAGCTGTTCCAGGCCCTCGAGAAGGGCACCATCGACGCCACCGAGTTCTCCATGCCCGCCATCGACCAGATCCTGGGCTTTGACCAGGTGGTCAAATACAACCTCTTCCCGGGCTGGCACCAGCAGTTCACCGCCCAGTACATGCTGATCAACGAGGAGGAGTGGGCGCGCACCACCGACGCCCAGAAAGCGCTGGTCGAGGCCTCGTGCACCGCCGCCACCACCCTCGGCCTGGCGGAGGGCGAGTACAAGAACGGCAAGGTACTGCAGGAGTTCCAGGGCAAGGGGGTCAACGCCGACCAGATCCCGACGGACGTGCTGAAGGAGCTGCAACAGGTCACCCAGGAGGTGCTCGAGGAAGAGGCGGCCAAGGACGCCGACTTCAAGCGCGTCTACGAGAGCCAGCAGGCCTTCCTGGAGAGCTACTCCGTGTGGGACAAGCGCGCCTACCTGCCCACCGACCTGACCGGTCCTGACGGCGAGTAAGCGCGACCACGAGGCCTTGCCGGGGCGAGAGGCCTGCACCGAGCATGGCGGACGGCGCCCCGGCCCGTCCGCCCGCAAAACCGCCGAGAGGCCCGTCGCGACGGGCCTCTCTTGGCATGAGGGAAAGCCCATGAAGGCATCTGATCAGGAACCGTCTGACGGCCTGGGCAGGAAGACGGCCGAGGCCGAGAGAATTGCCGAGGAAATGCTGCACCACCATACCGCGCTGCCGCAGACGCGCCTCAGCAAGGGGCTCGACAGCGTCCTGACGGCGATCGGCAAGGCCGCCTCCTGGCTCTGGCTGGTGGTGGTCGCGGTGATCATCTGGGCCGTGGTCGGCCGCTATGCCTTTGGCCAGGGCTCGGTCACCCTGGAGGAGTGGCAATGGCACATCGCCGGCGCCGCCTGGCTCCTGGGCCTCTCGTACACCCTGACGACCGACGACCACGTGCGGGTCGACGTCATCCACGAGCGCCTGAGCCTCAAGGCCCAGGGACGCATCGAGCTGCTGGGCATCCTGCTGCTGCTGCTGCCGTTTCTCGCCATCTCGCTCTACGAGCTGGCGCCCTACGCCATGAGCTCCTACCTGCAGGGCGAAACCAGCCAGTCACCCGCCGGCCTGTCCCACCGCTGGATCCTCAAGGCCGTGGTGGCGCTCTCGTTCGCCCTGCTGATCCTCGCGACGGTATCACGGCTGCTCCGCGTGACGGCGCTGCTGTTCGGCTTTCCCAAGCCGATCGCTGACGACACCACCAAAGGGGAAGCGTCCTGATGTCACTAGAAGCGATTTTCGTCATCGGCATGTTCGCCACCTTTGGCCTGCTGCTGATGACCGGGTTTCCTGTCGCCTGGGTACTCGGCGGCACTGCCGTCATCTGGACGGTCGTGGGGGTCGTCGCCGTCGACAGCTTCGGGGCGAACCTGTGGTTCGACTACCAGTCCTCCATGGCCCTGGTCCCCGAACGGATCTGGGGACTGGTGGAGAGCGAGACGCTGGTGGCCCTGCCCATGTTCATCTTCATGGGCATCATGCTCGACCAGTCCGGCATCGCCGAGAAGCTGATGAACAACATGGTCAAGCTGTTCGGCGCCGTGCGCGGCGGCTACGCCGTGACCGTGATCGTGATCGGCGTGCTGCTGGCGGCCACCACCGGCATCATCGGCGCCTCGGTCGTGCTGCTCGGCATGCTGTCGCTGCCGGTGATGATGGAGCACAAGTACGACAAGGGTTTTGCCGTCGGCACGGCCTGCGCCACCGGCACCCTGGGCATCCTGATCCCCCCCTCGATCATGCTGGTGCTGATGGCCGACCGCCTGGCGGTGCCGGAAGCGTCGGTGGGCGACCTGTTCATGGGGGCTTTCTTCCCCGGCCTGATGCTGGGCGCGATGTACGTGGCCTACGCCATCCTGCGGCCGCTGCTGCAGCCGCACACCGCCCCCGTGCCGGACAACCTGCCCAAGATAGGCCCGCGGGTCATCTGGGACGTGATCGTCGCGGTCATTCCCACCGCGGCGCTGATCCTGGGGGTGCTCGGCTCGATCTTCGCCGGCGTCGCCACGCCCACCGAGGCATCGGGCGTGGGGGCGCTGGGGGCCACACTGCTGGCGCTGCTCTCCGGCCGCCTGTCGCTGCCGGTGATGAGCGAGTCGCTCTACCAGACGACCCGCACGGCGGCCTTCATCTTCGCCATCTTCCTCGGCGCCACGGCGTTTTCCGTGGTGCTGCGCGGCCTCGGCGGCGATGAGGTCATCGAGAACGCCCTGCTCGGCCTGCCCCTGGGGCCCAGCGGCATCGTCCTGGTGATCCTGTTCGCGGTCTTCCTGCTCGGTTTCTTCCTCGACTGGGTCGAGATCACCCTGATCATCCTGCCGCTGGTCGCCCCCGTGGTGCAGTCGCTCGGGTTCGACCTGGTGTGGTTCACCATCCTGTTCGCGATGTGCCTGCAGACCTCCTTCCTAACCCCGCCGGTGGGCTTCGCCCTCTTCTACATCAAGGGGGTCGCCCCGCCGGAGATCAAGGTCACGGACATCTACAAGGGCGTGGCCCCGTTCATCGCCATCCAGCTCCTGGCCTTGATCCTGGTGTTCCTGCTCCCCGCCATCGCCACCTGGCTGCCGAGCGTCGCCTACCAGTGATCCGCCGAACCAGCGGCTGATCACGCCCGCAGGCGCCAGGCGCCCGCCGTCACCCGACGGCGGGCGTCTTGCGTTCGACCTTGACGCCGGTCAGCGTCGGCGGCTGCAGGGGGCCATGGCAACTGATACTATTTACCGCCGTTACGGCCTCGCATCGCCGAGGCCCGGCCAGCCTTGAAGGAGTCCCCGCTTGTCCCGATCCGCCAGCAGCGGGCTTGCCGCCATGACCCGCCGGCTCACCCAACGCCTCACCCCCTGGACCGTGCTGGTCCTGGCCGTGGCGCTGGTCGTGGCGCTCCCGGTCCTGGTGGTGCTCGCCCATATCGCGGTCCCCACCGACGGCGTCTGGCAGCACCTCGCCAGCACGGTACTGGGGCGCTACCTGAGCAATACCCTCTTCCTGGTGGTCACGGTGGGCCTCGGCACCCTGGTGATCGGCACCGGCACGGCCTGGCTGGTGGTGATGTGCCGCTTCCCCGGGCGGCGACTCTTCGAGTGGGGGCTGCTGCTGCCGCTCGCCGTGCCCACCTACGTGATCGCCTACGCCTATACCGATTTCCTGCAGTTCGCCGGCCCCCTGCAGGGCTGGCTGCGCGAGCTGTTCGGCTGGAACCACGGCGACTACTGGTTTCCCGACGTGCGCTCGCTGGGCGGCGCCGCCACCCTGATCACCCTGGTGCTCTACCCCTACGTCTACCTGCTGGCGCGGGCCGCCTTCCTCGAGCAGTCGGTGTGCGTGCTGGACGTGGGCCGCACCCTGGGCCGCGGCCCCTGGCGGCTGTTCGGAAGCGTCGCCGTGCCGCTGGCGCGCCCGGCCATCGTCGGCGGCGTGTCGCTGGTGCTGATGGAGACGCTCAACGAGTTCGGCGCCGTGCAGTTCTTCGGCGTCGACACCTTCACCACGGGGATCTACCGCACCTGGTTCGGCCTGGGGGAGCCGGTCGCCGCCGCCCAGCTGGCCGCCTGCCTGCTGGTCTTCGTGATCGCCCTGGTGCTGCTGGAGCGCGCCTCGCGCGGCAAGCGCCGCTACTTCCACACCACCAACCGCTACCAGCAGCTTCCCGAGTATCGCCTGCACGGCTGGCGTGCCGCCGGAGCCTGCATCGCCTGCGTGCTGCCGGTGCTGATCGGCTTTTTGATCCCCAGCGGCATCCTCGCCCAGCTGGCGCTCCAGGAGGGCGACGCCCTGCTGGGCACGCGCTTCCTCGACTTCGCCGGCAACAGCCTGCTGCTGGCCACCGTGGCCGCGCTGATCGCCGTGGCGCTGGCGGTGATCCTCAGCTACGGCGTACGCCTCGACAACACCCCGCTGACGCGCACGGCGACCCGCATCGCCGCCATGGGCTATGCCATCCCGGGGTCGGTGGTGGCGGTGGGCATCCTGATCCCCTTCGCCTGGCTGGACAGCACGCTCAACGCCTGGCTGAACGCCCACTACGGGGTGATCGTCGGGCTCATCTTCAGCGGCTCGGCGTTCATCCTGATCTATGCCTACGTGGTGCGCTTCCTGGCGGTGTCGTTCAACGCCGTGGAGGCGAGCCTCGGCAAGGTGACGCCGAGCATGGATGCCGCCGCCCGCACCCTGGGGCAGAGCGCCGCCGGCACCCTCAAGCGCGTGCACACCCCGCTGATGCGCGGCAGCCTGCTGGCGGCGGGCATCCTGGTGTTCGTGGACGTCATGAAGGAGCTGCCGGCGACCATCATCCTGCGTCCCTTCAACTTCGACACCCTGGCGGTGCGCGCCCACAGCCTGGCCTCGGACGAGCGGCTCGCCGAGGCCTCCACGGCCTCACTGGCCATCGTGGCTGTGGGCATAATCCCGGTGATCCTGCTCAGCCTCGCCATGCGCCGCTCCCGCCCCGGCTCCGGCGGCCGCTGAGGGAAAGACGAACACCTGCGAGAGGTCGAGGTGGATATCCACCGCCTGCCCCTCGGCGGGCAGGAAGACGCCCGGCATGCGGGCGTGCAGGTGCGCCTCCCGGCCATCCTCGCCATGGGCGCAGATGTGCAGCAGGCTGCTGCGGCCGAGCAGCTTGGCCATGATCACGTGGCTGTAGCGGTGCTCGCCGGGCGGCGCGTCGCGCACGGAGATGCGCAGCGCCTCGGGGCGGATCATCACCTGGGCCTGGCTGCCCTCGGCCAGCCAGCCGGCCTCCACCGCCCCCACCGGGGTGAGCACGCGACCCTCGCGCACCACGCCGGACAGTTCGTTCACCTCGCCGAAGAAGGTCACCACGAAGGGGTCGCAAGGCGCGCAGTAGAGCTCGCGCGGCGTGCCCGTCTGCACGATGCCTCCGTCGCGCATCAGGGCGATGCGGTCGGCCATGAACATCGCCTCTTCCGGGTCGTGGGTGACCAGCAGCGTCGCCGCCCCCACCTTCTTGAGCACGTGCAGGGTGTCGTCGCGGATGCGGTCGCGCAGGCGCGCGTCGAGGCTCGAGAAGGGCTCGTCGAGCAGCATCAGCTGCGGCGCCGGCGCCAGGGCCCGGGCCAGCGCCACGCGCTGCTGCTGGCCGCCCGAGAGCATGTGCGGGTAGGTGTCGGCGTAGCCGGCCATGCCCAGTTGCTCGAGCAGCGCCAGGGCCCGTCGGCGGCGCTCGCGCGGCGGCTCGCCCTTGAGGCCGAAAGTGACGTTCTCGAGCACCGAGAGGTGGGGGAAGAGCGCCGAGTCCTGGAAGGCCAGGCCCACGTTGCGCTTCTCCGGCGGCACGTGGCGAGCGCGCGGCACGGCGATGTCGCCGCCGTTGAGGGCGACGCGCCCCTGCTGGAGCACCTCGAGCCCGGCGGCGATGCGCAGCAGCGTGGTCTTGCCGCAGCCGGAGGGACCGAGCAGGCAGACCACCTCGCCGGGGGCCACGTCCAGGTCGACGCCCTTCACCACCTCGCGCTTGCCGAAGGCGTGGTGCACGCCCTGCATCGACAGCGCGGTTGCAGGCTCGGTGTGCGACGCTTCCACTGGCTTCAGTTTGTGGGTCATAGGATCGCGACGGTTGGTCGATGAGGAGAATGACACTCACAGCATACCCGATGTGTCCGGCAAATGCGTCTGAAAGCGACTCGCATTCCGCCATTTCCTTGTCCAAGCCGGGTTGCAATCGCCATTCGCCTTGTGCCAGGCCGCTCCGTGCATCAGCAAGTGCTTGACGAGCGACAAGAGAACGGCTTGAATAAGCTTGTCAATAATGCAACGTATTATCATTAATCTGGGAACGCTCACGAGGTACACAATGATCAAGCACGCGCGTCTCGCCCTTCCGCTCGCCGTCGCGCTGGCCGGCTCGGCGCTCGCCACCGGCGCCAGCGCCGACGAGGTCAACCTCTACTCCGCCCGCCACTACGACTCCGACGAGGCCCTCTACCAGGCCTTCACCGAGGCGACCGGCATCGAGGTCAACGTCCTGGAAGGCGACTCCGACCAATTGATCGAGCGCATCCAGCGCGAGGGCGTGGCAAGCCCCGCCGACGTGATGATCACCGTCGACGCCGGCCGCCTGTGGCGCGCCGAGCAGGAAGGCATCTTCCAGGGCATCGAGTCCGACGTCCTCAACGAACGCCTGCCCGAGTCGATGCGCCACCCGGAGGGCAAGTGGTTCGGCTTCAGCCAGCGTGCCCGCGCCATCTTCTACAACCGTGAGAACTTCGATCCCAGCCAGATCGACAGCTACGAGGACCTGGCCGACCCCGCCTTCGAGGGCCAGGTGTGCATCCGCTCCTCGAACAACATCTACAACCAGTCGCTGCTCGCCTCGCTGATCGAGCACCATGGCGTGGAAGGCGCCGAGCAGTGGGCCCAGGGCGTGGTCGACAACATGGCGCGCGACCCCGAGGGCGGCGATACCGACCAGATCAAGGGCGTCGCCAGCGGCGAGTGCAACCTGGCGGTGGCCAACCACTACTACTACGTGCGTCTGCTCAAGTCCGACGACGCGGCAGATCGTGAAGTGGCCGAGAAGGTCGGCATCCTCTTCCCCAACCAGGACGGCCGCGGCACCCACGTCAACGTCGGCGGCGCCGGCGTGGTCGAGAACGCCCCGAACCGCGACAACGCCATCCGCCTCCTCGAGTTCCTCGCCTCCGACCAGGCACAGGAGATATTCGCGGCCGGCAACCACGAGTTCCCGGTGGTGGACGGCGTGGCCAAGGACGAGGTGCTGGAGTCCTGGGGCGAGTTCAAGAAGGACGCGCTCAACGTCAGCGTGCTGGGCGAGAACAACCCCGAGGCGATTCGGATCTTCGATCGCGTCGGCTGGCGCTAAGCCTTCAGCTAATAAGCTCGAGCCGACAACGCCACCGCAGCCGCGGTGGCGTTTTTCATTCAATCCCTCTGGGTGGTGAAGGAGAGCCTAGTGGGCCTCGTCCCAATTGGTGCCGCTCTCGGCCTCGACGATCAGCGGCACCTCGAGGTCGGCGGCGGCCTGCATGCGCGCCTTCACTTCCTCGATGAAGGACTCGACCTGCGCCTCGGCGACCTCGAACACCAGCTCGTCGTGCACCTGCATCACCATCAGCGCATCGCGCTTCTCCTTGGCGAGCCAGGCGTCGACGTCGATCATGGCGCGCTTGATGATGTCCGCTGCCGTGCCCTGCATGGGGGCGTTGATCGCCGTGCGCTCCGCCCCCTGGCGCCGCACCCGGTTCTGGGAGCGGATCTCCGGCAGGTAGAGGCGCCGGCCGTAGACCGTCTCCACGAAGCCGTCTTCTGCCGCTTGCGAGCGAATGCGCTCCATGTAGCGCGCCACCCCGGGATAGCGGTCGAAGTAGCGGTCGATGTAGGTCTGCGCCTGGCCACGCTCCACGTGCAGCTGGCGCGCGAGCCCCCAGGCGCTCATGCCGTAGATGAGCCCGAAGTTGATCGCCTTGGCGCTGCGCCGCTGTTCGCCGGAGACCCGCTCGAGCGGCACGCCGAACACCTCGGCGGCGGTGGCGGCGTGGATGTCGCGGCCCTCGGCGAAGGCGTCGAGCAGCCCGCGGTCCGCGGAGAGGTGCGCCATGATGCGCAGCTCGATCTGCGAATAGTCGGCGGCGACGATCCGGTAGCCGGGCCGCGCCACGAAGGCCTGGCGGATCTTGCGCCCCTCCTCGGTGCGGACGGGGATGTTCTGCAGGTTGGGGTCCGACGAGGAGAGCCGCCCGGTGGCGGTCACCGCCTGGTGGTAGCTGGTGTGCAGCCGCCCGGAGGCGGGATCGACCAGCCGCGGCAGCTTGTCGGTGTAGGTGGACTTGAGCTTGGCGAGTCCGCGATGCTCCATGATCACCTTGGGCAGGGGGTAGTCCAGCGCCAGCTCCTCGAGCACGGCCTCCGCGGTGGAGGGCGCCCCCTTGGGGGTCTTCTTGATCACCGGGATCTTCTGCTCCGCGAAGAGGATCTCGCCGAGCTGCTTGGGCGAGCCGAGGTTGAACTCGCGCCCGGCGAGCTCGAAGGCCTTGCGCTCGAGCTCGCGGATGCGGCCCTCCAGCTCCTGGCTTTGGGCGTGCAGCCGTCCCGGGTCGAGCGCCACGCCGTTGCGCTCCATGCGCGACAGCACCGGTATGAGCGGCAGCTCGATCCGCTCCAGCACCTCGGCGAGCCGCCCCTCGGCGTCGAGGCGCGGGCGCAGCGTGCGGTGCAGGCGCAGGGTGATGTCGACGTCCTCGCAGGCGTAGGGCACGGCCTGCTCCAGGGCGACCTGGTTGAAGGTGAGCTGCTTGGCGCCCTTGCCGGCGACCTCCTCGAAGCTGATGGTCTTCTCGCCCAGGTACTTGAGGGCCAGCGAGTCCATGTCGTGGCGGGTCGCCGTGGAGTCGAGCACGTAGGACTCGAGCATGGTGTCCTCGAGCGGCCCGGCCACGCTGATGCCGTAGCCCGCCAGCACCGAGATGTCGTACTTGAGGTTCTGGCCGATCTTGGTCTTGCTCCCATCTTCCAGCAGCGGCTTCAGGGCGGCGAGCACCGCGTCGCGCTCGAGCTGATCGGGGGCGTCCAGGTAATCGTGGGCCAGCGGGATGTAGGCCGCCTCCCCCGGCTCGAGTGCCAGCCCCACGCCAACGATCTCCGCCGCCATGTAGTCGAGGCTGGTGGTTTCCAGGTCGAAGCAGAAGACGTCGGCCTGGCGCAGCCGCTCGAGCCAGGCGTCGAGGTCGTCCTGGGCGAGGATGACGTGGTCGCGGCGCGATCCGCCATTGGCGCCTTCCGTGCCATCGGCCGCCGGGGCGCCCCCGGCCACGTCGTCGACGCCCTCGTCGCGCCCCTCGAGCAGCTCGGCGAGCCACGCCTTGAATTCCAGGCGGCGATAGAGCGCGAGCAGCGCCTCGCGGTCGGGGTGGGCGATGTCCAGGTCATCGAGCCCCACCGGCAGGTCGCAGTCGGTCTTGATGGTGGCCAGGCGGTAGGAGAGGAAGGCCTGGTCGCGGTGCTCGTCGAGCTTCCTGGGCAGGGTCTTGGCGCCGCGGAAGCCCAGCGTGGCGACGCGGTCGAGGTCGGCGTAGATCGCCTCGAGGCCGCCCTCGATGCCCTGCAGCAAGCCCAGCGCCGTCTTCTCGCCGACGCCGGGCACCCCGGGGATGTTGTCCACCTTGTCGCCCATGAGCGCCAGGAAGTCGATGATGCGCGCAGGCTCCAGGCCGAACTTCGCCTGCACCCCCGCGGTGTCCAGGGTCTCGTCCTTCATGGTGTTGACCAGGGTGGTATGGCCGTTGACCAGCTGCGCCATGTCCTTGTCGCCGGTGGAGATCACCACGTCGCGGCCGGCCTCGGTGGCACGCCGCGCCAGGGTACCGATGACGTCGTCGGCCTCCACGCCCTCGATGCACAGCAGCGGCAACCCCAGCGCCCGGACGCAGTCGTGCAGCGGCTCGACCTGGGTGCGCAGCTCGTCGGGCATCGGCGGCCGGTGGGACTTGTACTCCTCGAACAGTTCGTCACGAAACGTCTTGCCCGGGGCATCGAAGACCACCGCCATGGGACTGTCCGGGTAGTCCTTGATCAGCCGCTTGAGCATGGCGAGCACCCCCTTGATCGCCCCCGTGGGCTGGCCATCCGAGGTGGAGAGCGGCGGCAGGGCGTGGAAGGCGCGGTAGAGGTAGGACGAACCGTCGACGAGAACGATGGGCGTGTCGGCCATGTGTCGGCATCCCCCGAGAGATGGAAAAGGTGAGGTGGCAAAAGATGATCCCGGTCATCCATGATACGCATTGCGCGCCGCTTTTGCCGCGGACGTTGGGTAGGCGTCGCCCGGCGTCGTACACTGTGACTGCATCGATTGCCGCTCATCGGCGTGGGAGGTCACCATGAACATCGCTCGTCTCTGGCCGCGCGTGCTGCCCCTGGCCCTCGGCCTGGCGCTCTCGGCCCCCGTCCTGGCCCAGTCCTCGGGCGAGGTGGAGCCGGACATCACCATCCGCCAGGAGGAGGAGCGTACCATCCGCGAGTACCGTGTGAACGGCCAGCTCTATGCCATCGAGATCCGCCCCTCCAGCGGCCCCCGCTACTACCTGGTGGACCGCGACGGCGACGGCAACTTCACGCGCCAGGAGGGCGACCGCATCGCCGTGCCCGAATGGGTGCTGCACCGCTTCTAGGCTCCCCCGCCCTTGTCGCCGACGGCCAGTCGTGCCACCTTCCGCGAACGTGCATCGGAACACCAAGTCGCTACAATAGGCGGCTTGGCAACCTGGGCGAGAGACACATGGCCGTATTCACCCCGCTTAGCGACGCGCAGGTCGCGGAGTTCCTCAGCCGTTTCGACGTCGGCTCGCTGGTCACGCTGCAAGGCGTCGCCGGCGGCACCGAAAACACCACCTTCTTCGTCACCACCGACCGTCGCGAGCTGGTGCTCACGCTCTTCGAACAGGGCGAGCACGAGGAGCTGCCCTTCTTCGTCGAGCTGCTCGACTACCTGGACGAACACCGCCTGCCGGTCCCCGGGACGGTCCACGACCGCGACGGCGTCGCCCTGCACAGCCTGGCCGACAAGCCGGCGCTGCTCTTCCCGCGCCTGCCCGGCCGCCACCCCGTGGCGCCGAACCTCGCCCAGTGCCGGGAACTGGGCGACACCCTGGGCCGCCTGCACGTGGTCTCCCAGCGCTTCCCCGGTCATCGCCCCAACCCGCGCGACCTCAACTGGCTGATGGCCATGCACCACAAGGTGCTGGTCTACCTCTCGGCGGAGGACCAGACGTTGATGAAGGACGAGGTGGAGATCTACCAGGGGGTGTTCGGCGAGGCCCCGGACCTGCCCCAGGGCGCCCTGCACGGCGACCTGTTCCGCGACAACACCCTGTTCGAGGGCGACCGCCTGGGCGGCATCATCGACTTCTACAACGGCTGCACCGGCGACCTGCTGTTCGACCTGGCCATCGTCATCAACGACTGGGCGTCGGGGCCCGACGGGCGTCTCGACCCCGAGCGCCACGACGCCCTCCTGGGCGCCTACCAGGCACGCCGGCCGCTCACCGCCACCGAGCGTGCGGTGTGGCCGACCATGCTGCGCCTGACGGCGCTGCGCTACTGGCTCTCACGGCTGCTGGTGATCTACGTGGACCCGCCGGCCCACGACCTGACGCCTCACGACCCCGAGCAGTTCCGCACCATTCTCAAGGCACGCCTGGAACATGGCGCGCTACCCCTGCCCGAGGCGATCCACGCATGACGCTATCCAAGGGATCCACCGCCGGCCCCGCCCTGCGGGCCCGCCGCACCTGGAACATGGACCAGTGGGGCAGCGGCTACTTCGACGTCGACGACCACGGCCACGCCTTGGTCCGCCCGCTCGGCAGCGAGGCCGAGGGCCCCGCCCTGCCGCTGTCGCGACTGGCCGACGAGCTGCGCGAGGCGGGCCTGCGCCTGCCGGTGCTGGTGCGCTTCAGCGACATCCTGCACGACCGCGTGGAGCAGCTGTGCGACGCCTTCGACCTGGCCATGCGCGAGGTGGAGTATCAGGGCGGCTACACGGCGGTCTATCCGATCAAGGTCAACCAGCAGCGCCGCGTGGTGGAGGAGATACTGGCCACCCGCGAGCGCGGCCACGGCCGCGTCGGCCTCGAGGCCGGCAGCAAGCCGGAGCTGCTCGCTGTGCTGGCGCTCTCCACCGACGGGCCGTCGCTGATCGTGTGCAACGGCTACAAGGACCGCGAGTACGTACGCCTGGCGCTGATGGGCGAGAAGCTCGGCCACCGCGTCTACCTGGTGGTGGAGAAGTTCTCCGAGCTGCCGATCATCCTCGAGGAGGCCGAGCGCCTCGGCGTGACGCCGCGCATCGGCCTGCGCGCGCGGCTCGCCTCGGTGGGCCGCGGCAAGTGGCAGACCACCGGCGGCGAGAAGTCCAAGTTCGGCCTCACCTCGACCCAGATCCTCGCCGTGGTGGAACGCCTGCGCGAGGCCGGGGCGCTGGCCAGCCTGCAGTTGGTGCACTTCCACCTCGGCTCGCAGATCGCCAACATCCGCGACATCTGGCGCGGTCTGCGCGAGTGCGCGCGCTACTACCAGAACCTGCTGGCGCTGGGCGCGCCCATCGACACCGTGGACGTGGGCGGCGGGCTCGGCATCGACTACGAGGGCACGCGCTCGCGCAGCTTCTGCTCGATCAACTACTCGATGACCGAGTACGCGCGCAACGTGGTGGCCGCCTTTGCCGAGGCGTGCAGCGAGGCCGACCTGCCTCATCCGCACCTGATCAGCGAGTCCGGCCGCGCACTGACCGCCCACCACGCCGTGCTGATCACCAACGTGATCGGCGAGGAGCGCGTCGAGGCACGCGCCCCGACCACGCGCACCGCCGACGACCCCCAGGTCGTGGAGCTGTGGCGGGTTTTCGACGCCCTGCACAGCCAGGCGGTGGACCCGCGCGGCCTGGTGGAGGCGTGGCACGACCTGCTGGAGGGCATGAGCGAGCTGCACGGCCGCTTCGTCATGGGCATCGCCGATATCACCGCGCGCGCCGAGGGCGAGAGCGTCTACTTCGCCGCCTGCGCCCGCCTGCGCGCCCTGCTCGACAACCGCAACCGGGCGCACCGCGAGATCCTCGACGAGCTCGCCGAGAAGCTCGCCGACAAGCTGTTCGTCAACTTCTCGCTGTTCCAGTCGGTACCCGACGTCTGGGGCATCGACCAGATCTTCCCGGTGCTGCCGCTGACCGGCCTCAACCACGAGCCGACGCGGCGCGGCGTGATCCAGGACATCACCTGCGACAGCGACGGGCGCATCGACGGCTACGTGGATGGCCAGGGGGTCGAGACCACCCTGCCGCTGCCGGAGTGGCGCGAGGGCGAGGAGCGCCTGCTGGGCTTCTTCCTGGTCGGCGCCTACCAGGAGATCCTCGGCGACCTGCACAACCTCTTCGGCGATACCGACTCGGTGGATGCGGCGCTGGGCGAGGACGATCGTTGGGTACTCACCAACGCCCAGCAGGGCGACCGCGTCGCCGACGTGCTCGCCTACGTCAACTTCAACGCCGAGGTGCTGCGCAGCCGACTCGCCGCCCAGCTCGCCGACAGCGGCCTGCCCACCGACGAGCAGGCCGACTTCCTCGACGACCTCTCGGCCGGCCTGCAGGGCTACACGTACCTGGAGTGAACCGGTCCCGGCGCTGACGACACCCAAGACGAAGAACGCCCCGTGGCCAGGCCACGGGGCGTTCTCGCGTCTGTCATGCCCTTGTCCTCACGGAGCCGTCCGCGAAGGACTCGATGCCGCTCACTCGACGACCCGTGCCGAGACCTCCAGGCCGCCGGTCAGCGTCAGGCGCAGTTGGGCGCCGCGGGACAGTTGCCCCACGCCGGCCGGGGTGCCGGTCAGCACCACGTCGCCGGGCTCGAGGGTGAAGTGGCGGCTCATCTCCGCTACCAGCGTCGGCACCGGGAAGAGCATGTCCGCGCCCTCGCCGCGCTGGCGCAGCTCGCCGTCGATGTGTAGCTCGAAACTCAGGGCATTCCAGTTGGGGATGCGGCCGAGCGGCAGGAAGTGGGAGAGCGGACAGGCGCCGTCGAATCCCTTGGCCACTTCCCAGGGGTGCCCCTTCTCCTTGAGGCGGGCCTGCACGTCGCGCAGGGTCAGGTCGAGCGCCAGACCGATGCCGACGATGGCGCTCTCCGCCTCGTCGGCGGTGGCGTGGGTGAGGGTCTCACCGATCAGCAGGGCCAGCTCGGCCTCGTAGTGCACCTCTCCCCGCGAGAAGGGCACGTCGAGCGTCCCACCGAGGGGCACGGCGCTGGTGGCCGGCTTGATGAACAGCAGCGGCTCGCTGGGCACCGGGTTGTCCAGCTCCCGGGCATGATCGGCATAGTTGCGGCCAACGCAGACGATCTTGCCGAGCGCGTGGGGAAACGCCTGACCGTCGGTAAAGCGGGGGACAAAGCGCATGGCGGGTCTTCTCCTTCTCGTGACGCGTGCCGCTCGTTTCACAACGACAAGCGTAACAGTCTAGCGCACCATGCGCCCTGTTCCACCCCGCCGCGGGTGAGGCGGATGGTCTCAGGCATCTGGCGTCCAGGTCTCGTCGGCGGCATGCGCCAGGAAACCCGGGCGCCGGCGGCGGGCGGCAAACGGCTCCACGCAGGCATTGTCACGCCGGTTGTAGACGAAGAAGACGTTGCTGCGCGGATCCGGCGACATGTTCGCGTTGGAGCCGTGCAGGGTGTTGCAGTCGAACAGCAGCAGCCCGCCTGCCGCCCCGGTAGGTGCCTCGATGCCGTGCTCGCGCACCAGCTCGGCGAGCGCCTCGCGGCTCGGCACACCGATCTCCTGGGTCTTCAGCGACTGGCGGTGGTGGTCGTCCGGCGTTTCCCCCAGGCAGGGCACGAACACCCTGTGGGAGCCGGGGATCAGCATCAGCGGACCGTTGAACTCGTGGTTGTCGGTCAGCACGATGGAGGCACTCACCGCGTGCATCGCCGGCATGCCGTCCTCGGCGTGCCAGGTCTCGAAGTCGGAGTGCCAGTTGAAGCCCTTGCCCTCGAAGCCGGGCTTGTAGTTGATGCGCGACTGGTGCACGTAGGCCTCGCCGCCCAGGATCTGGCGGACACGCCCCATCAGCCGTGCATCCCGCGCCAGTTGGTTGAAGCGCTCAGAGAGGAAATGCACGGCGAACAGCGAGCGGATCTCCTTGCCCTGGGGCTCGACGATGCTGAAATCGCGCCCGCGGAAGTCATCGCGCTCCAGCAGCGCCTTGAGTTCCCGGCGCAGTTCGGCGAGCTCCTCACCGCCGATGAAGTTCGGCTCGAAGAGAAAGCCCTTGCGGTCGAACTCATCGAGCTGAGCCTGGCTCAAGGGTCCATCCTCGGCACGCCCCTTGACGACCGCCTCCCGCCGCGGGATCCACGGTGCGTCGAGCGGCCGGCTCAGGCGCGTGGGATAGGGGTCCCGGCCACGGAACGGCATCAGCCGAGGGTTGTCCCAAGTGTTTTGCAGGTCACTGGTATGGGTCACGTTTCTAGCGGACGACGTCTGCACTGACATCCCAATCACCTCCTGTGTATCCGTGATCAGTTTCAGATTCGCGATCGCACCGGTGGCCGCCACACGGCCATCTGGAAACGGGCACAACCACCCGCGGTGGGTAACGTGGGAGCCAAGGGCACGATTTTCAAGGTGCCGGGCCCCGGCCAGGGGATCACTTCAGCTCCATCTCGACGAGGCGGCGAAGTCTGGCCCAGTGACTCGAACTGACGGCCGTCGAGCCGGGTCGACACAGACAAAAAAACCGCCTCAGGGGCGGTTTGTGAGTCGCTCGTGTCATGCTGTGATTCTGCAAGGCATCGAATGGTGCCGGCACCAGGAGTCGAACCCGGGACCTACTGATTACAAGAAACACATTTACCGTAAGCAAAAACAGCACGTTAGCCGCCTTCTTTGTACGCTGAAGGTGCCAGCTACTGCTAAATAATTCAACTGGTTATGCCAGGGTTGTACGCTGATTTTGGCCCATCGACGGGCCCTCACGCCTGCGCCATGATCACCCCATGGACGACGCTACCCTCCTCCGCATCACCCAATGGCGCAAACGCCTCGAGCGCGCTGGCTGGACCGGCATCCGCCGAGCGAGCCCGCCGCGGGGTCGGCTGATCGAGTATCACCTGGTGTGGCGTGACCACCTTGTGTCCGGCCGGGTGCGGCTGGCCGACCAGGATCATGAGTCATGGTGGCAACCGGGCAGCCCGACCTATCTGTTCATGCGCGGGGTCGATGTCACGGACGGGGTGTGGCGGGTGGCCCGGAATCAGAGCGCCCGGGCAGGACAGGTTCATCGGCGGCTGCCAGCATGAGGGAGGCAGCGGGCACACACTCTCAGCCCGCTGCCTGACGCGTCGCCATCCGTGGCGATCATGCCCGACCACAGGGCACACTGCCGCTGCAGTACGTCAGCAATCACCCTACCCCACCGCGATGTCATCAAGGCGTAGGCTGTGCCAGCCAGTGTTGTAAGCGATCAGCTACACAGCACCGACGTCACACTG
>SBLD01000108.1 GCA_004551485.1 Billgrantia azerbaijanica
AGCTGACCGCTGAGCTGGACAGCAACGGCACGCAGGTCGGCGGCACCGGCACGGCGACGATCGTCGACAACGACGAGCCGGGTGTCACGGTTGACGAAAGCGCCGTCGACGCCGCCGGCGAGGCGGTCAACGAAGGGGATCAGGCCTTCTTCACCGTGAACGTCACCCAGGCGGCGGAAGGCAGCACGCTGACGCTCGCCCTGAACGACGGCACGGCGACCGAGGGCGACGACTACCAGGCGGCGTTCGACTACAGCCTGGACGGCGGCAGCACCTGGACGGCCTACAGCGGGGCGATCACCCTGCCGCAGGCGGGCGATCAGACCGTGCAGGTTCGTACCCAGACCATCGATGACAGCGTTGACGAGCCGGCCGAGACCTACCAGCTGACCGCTGAGCTGGACAGCAACGGCACGCAGGTCGGCGGCACCGGCACGGCGACGATCGTCGACAACGACGAGCCGG
>SBLD01000109.1 GCA_004551485.1 Billgrantia azerbaijanica
TCGGGGTCGTCGGGGTCGGAGAGGAAGCGTGCGCGGAAGTCGGCGGAGATCACGCTGGTCTTCATCAGCGCCGAGTCGAAGAGGTTGCCCTTGAGGTTGAGGAAGCCGGCCTGCGCGACCAGCGGATTGGCATAGCGGCGAATCACCTCGGCATCCCGCGTCTCGTTGCCCACCACGTTGTCGGCGAGGGTACGGCCGTTGACGGTCATCACCTCGCCCTGCAGGCGCCCGGCGGCGAGCAGCTCGTGCAGCACCGCCGGCACGCCGCCGGCACGGTGGAACTCCTCGGCCAGGTAGGCTCCCGCCGGCATCACGTTGGCGAGCAGGGGAACGTCGTGCCCCAGCGCCTGCCAGTCGTCGTTGGAGAGCGCGACCCCGGCGTGGCGGGCGATGGCGTTGAGGTGGATCGGCGCGTTGGAGGAGCCGCCCAGCGCCGAGCAGGTGACGATGGCGTTCTCGAAGGCC
>SBLD01000110.1 GCA_004551485.1 Billgrantia azerbaijanica
TAACAATCTAATGATTATAATGAATCGATGATGACATGAGCGTAGGCGTAGTAATATGAGTTATTAGCTTCTTTATTTCATGGCCAGAGAACGCCACGAAACGACGTCGCAGCAGCAGCACCAGTGGGGCACGTTAGAGGAGTTGTTGCTAGCGTGCGCCGTAAACCGCCACGGGACCAGGAGTTGGGACTCGATCGCTATGGAAGTTCAGAACCGAAGTTCGGCTCTCTCGTCGCTCACTCCGCAGAGCTGTAGGGACAAGTTCAATGAGATTAGACGGCGGTTCACGGCGAAAAACGGC
>SBLD01000111.1 GCA_004551485.1 Billgrantia azerbaijanica
GAACTGGTAGCGGTAACTCCATTGCCGGTTCATACCTTCCAATACCTCCAACCTTGCATTGACTACTGTGCTCTCAACGCAATCACCATCAAGGGTTGCTACCCCATCCCCCTCATTTTGGAGCACCTCAACCACCTGTCCATGGCAAAAATCTTCACCAAGCTGGACTTGAAGGGGGCCTACAACCTCCTGTGCATTGCCCATGGACACAAGTGGAAGACAGTGTTCTGCACATGGTACAGTAGTTTTGAGTACTTAGTCATGCCCTTTGGGTTGTGCAATGCCCGATCAACCTTTCAGCAGTTGATGAATTATGTCCTGGCGGATATCCTCGACTCCACCATAATCATATACCTGGATGACATCCTGGTCTTCTGCGACACCCCAGTGGTGTTGGAATATACAGTCATTCACATCTTCGACTTTGGCACAATTGGTTAGATTGTGGAAATCCAGCACTGGC
>SBLD01000112.1 GCA_004551485.1 Billgrantia azerbaijanica
GCAGCATGCGCACCCTTGAAATGCAGCCGAAGGCGCAATGGAAAGGGTGTCGCTGTGCCTGCATTTGTTATGATATCAATGACGCCTATCCTCTTGCTATCATTTAGATGGCCGTCAAATCAATAGTTTCATCATGTAATTCTTGATAATCTTCTAGTGACTGAGAAAGAAAGCCACGTTCAAGTTCCCCACCACCAATGTAGATTAGCTTCGATTTTTCAGAGAAGTAAGCATCTTTAACGTCTTTAACACTGATTTTCTCGATAGGTTTAATATCTTTCTCGTCTCTAACCTCAGGATCACTTTTGACATGCTCCGATATAGAAACGAATGTCTGGGTATCTTCCGGCAGGTTGTTACTAACAAATGATAAAATAGTCCCTAGATTAGTCTCATCTATATCTTCTTTGAGAATGGCGTCCAACAAAAATGGCAGCCTATGTGCAATTTTTGTTTTCGCAA
>SBLD01000113.1 GCA_004551485.1 Billgrantia azerbaijanica
CACTGCTACCAAAGGTAGTAGGGGTCCCTGTCACTGGAAGCTTCTGGGCCAGGTGTGGGGGTAGGGGCCTGCTACCCATGCAGTTGCCTAGTTGACCCTCTGTCATTGCAGGCCTGGCTGGTGTGACCATGCCCCCAGTAGCCTTGGGCCATGGGGCTCCTTCACTAGCACCTGTGGTCCTTGCAGGGGCTGTACTGCCTCCTAGCCTGCTCAAGCCTCACTGACCTGTGTCCAGCCTGCTCCAAGTAGGAACACCAGGGTAGGTGGCAATGCAACTCTTGTCGATGGCCTCAACCTCCCTGTACCAGCTCCAGGGGTCCTCTGGAGGGTTCCTCTCAAACTTCTCCTGGAGGCTGCAAGTGAGGCTGTTCCTAAAGAGGAACACAATGAGCTCATTGTCATCAATGTTGGCCTGGATTTCCAGGTCCCTAAAGCACTCTACATGGCATGTAGCTGCTCCCA
>SBLD01000114.1 GCA_004551485.1 Billgrantia azerbaijanica
GTTGGTGTTTGCATTTAGTGGTTGATGTGTGGTGGATGGTGCTTGGTATGGATATGTTGCTGTTTGGGAAACATGTGGCTTGTTGGATGTGTTGTTGGGGGCTTGTGGATGTGTTGTTGGGGGCTTGCGGATGTGTTGTTGGGGAACTTGCGGATGTGTTGTTGGGTGTATCGTTGGGTGTATTGTTGGGGGAAAGTAGATGGGTAAGAAACATACGGTACCCCCAAGAAAGCGACGCGCAGTTGGGGCTAGTAGGGTTGACAGCCCACCTGCGGGTTCCCCTTCCCACATCTCTATCAGCGAGGGGGATCGGTCCCCCCCTAGTTCCTCTAGGAGTTGCAATTCTCGTTTTGAGCCCCCTCCTCGTAGGAGTACCCCTCGTGTCAGCCCACGCTTCCCTAGTAAACGGCCTATCCCCCGTCCTCGAAAGAAGGGTAAGTCAACCAAGCCTAAGGTTCCAG
>SBLD01000014.1 GCA_004551485.1 Billgrantia azerbaijanica
GGACACCGGCACAGGTGTTCCTGGGAGAATACTCAGGAGCCCTGGACACCGCAGGTGCTGCGCTTATTGCTTGAATTCAGGCTTCAAGACGCTGGCCGACGTGGGCTTCGACGGCATCATGACCGCCTGCGTCTTCGCTTGGGAGGAGAAGGCCGAGGAGTCCTCACGCTTCATGCGCAGCGAGATCCAGCGCTACGTCGACAAGTACTGGAACCAATAAGGGCATCATCATGACCGTCAGAATCGGAGTCATCGGCACCGGGATGATCGGCGAGGAGCACTCGCGTCGCATCACCCAGACCCTCACCGGCGGCGCGATCGTCGCCGTCAGCGACGTCAACGCCGAGCAGGCGCAAGCCGTGGTCGAGCGCCTGGGGCTCGACGCCCGGGTCTACGCCAGCGGCCAGGAACTGATCGCGGCCGACGACGTCGACGCCGTGCTGGTCACTTCCTGGGGCCCGACCCACGAGGAGTACGTGCTCGCCGCCATCGAGGCCGGCAAGCCGGTGTTCTGCGAGAAGCCGCTGGCAACCACCGCCCAAGGCTGCCGCAACATCATCGACGCCGAGATCGAGGCCGGCAAGCGCTTGGTGCAGGTGGGGTTCATGCGCCGCTACGACAGCGGCTACCAGCTGATGAAAGAGGCCATCGGCGGCGGCCGCCTGGGCGAGCCGCTGATGATCCATGCCGCGCACCGCAACCCCGAGGTGCCGGAGCGTTACGTCACGCCGATGGCGATCCACGACACCCTGATCCACGAGCTGGACACCTTCCGCTGGCTGCTCGACGACGACTACAAGAGCGCCCAGGTGCTCTTCCCGCGCAAGACCCGTCATGCGCACAGCAAGGTGGAAGACCCGCAGATGGTGCTGCTGGAGACCGTCAAGGGCGTGCGCATCGACGTGGAAATCTTCGTCAACTGCCGGTACGGCTATGACATCC
Organism: Billgrantia azerbaijanica; assembly: GCA_004551485.1. Lineage (GTDB taxonomy): Bacteria > Pseudomonadota > Gammaproteobacteria > Pseudomonadales > Halomonadaceae > Halomonas > Halomonas azerbaijanica. The sequence goes on from SBLD01000014.1 coordinate 943, forward strand.
AGTGCGCCGTGGTCGGCGAAGAGGGGATCGCCCACCTGCCCGAGCCGCAGGCGCTGCAGTACCGCCAGGCCGGCAAGCTTGCCAGCGAGATCCTCCAGGACTGGAAGAAACGTTTCAACGACGCCTTCGACGTGGAGCTCCAGGCCTTCATCGACGGCGCGGCTGCCGGGCAGATCGGCGGGCCCTCCTCCTGGGACGGCTATGCCGCGGCCATCGCCGGCGACGTGTGCGTCAAGGCCCAGGAGAGCGGCGCCATCGAGGCCATCGAGATGCCCGAGCGCCCCGCCTTCTACGGCTGACGGAGCGCGCCGTCCGTGACGATGACGAGCCCTGGGCCCGGTGGCTCAGGGCTCGTTGCTGTTGGCGACTTTTCGGCGCCGCCACGAGCGCAGGGCTACGACCAAAGGGGGATGAATCGCTTTTTCCATTTGTTGCCTGACTGGAATTAACGTTCTATTATGAGGAAAAGTGGAATACGTGAACTGACCTTGGGCAATCCGGCCGGCAGCGCCCGCCCCTGACACGACATCGCATCGGGCACGTCTGACCAGGCCATCAGCAGGATACGACCGCTATGAACGACACCAAGACACTGGACCTGATCTGTCTCGGCCGCGTTGCCGTCGATCTCTATGCGGAGCAGATCGGCAGCCGCCTGGAAGACGTTTCGAGCTTCGCCAAGTACCTGGGCGGCAGCTCCGGCAACATGGCCTACGGCACCGCACGGCTGGGACTGCAGTCCGCCATGCTCTCGCGGGTCGGCAACGAGCAGATGGGCAACTTCGTGCGCGAGGAGCTCGAGCGCGCGGGCGTCGATACCTCGGCCCTGCAGACCGATCCCGAGCGCCATACCGGCCTGGTGCTGCTGGCGCTCAAGGATCGTGACAGCTTCCCGCTGCTGTTCTACCGCCGCGACTGCGCCGACATGGCCATCGATCCTGAGGCCATCGACCCGGCCTTCATCGGTCGTGCCCGGGCGCTGGCCATCACCGGCACCCACCTCTCCACCGAGACCACCGGCCGGGCCTGCCGCAAGGCGCTCGCTGCCGCCGCCGAGCGGGGCGTCAAGCGCGTGCTGGACATCGACTACCGCCCGGTGCTGTGGGGCCTGACCACGCCCGGCGACGGCGAGACCCGCTTCATCGCCGACAGCAAGGTGACAAGCGATCTGCAGGCCTGGCTGCCCGACTTCGACCTGATCGTCGGTACCGAGGAGGAGTTCCACATCGCCGGGGGCAGCACCGACACCCTGGACGCCCTGCGCGCGGTGCGCCGGGTCAGCGACGCCACCCTGGTCTGCAAGCTCGGCGCCCTGGGTTGCGTGGTCTTCGAGGGCGAGATTCCGGCGCGCCTCGAGGACGGCATCCTGGTCGAGGGGGTCAAGGTCGAGGTGCTCAACGTGCTGGGCGCCGGCGATGCCTTCATGAGCGGATTGCTCAGGGGCTGGTTGAGGGGAGAGAGCTGGGAGACCAGCGCCAGCTACGCCAACGCCTGCGGTGCCCTGGTGGTGTCGCGCCACGGCTGCGCGCCGGCCATGCCCACCGAGGAGGAGCTGTTCGACTACCTGGAGCGCCGCCAGGCGGTGACGCGCCCAGACACGGATGGCCAGCTCAACCACCTGCACCGGGTCACTACCCGCCACCCGGCACACTGGCCGGAAGTCTGTGGCCTGGCCTTCGACCATCGCCGGCAGCTCACCGACATGGCGCGTGAGGTCAAGGCCGATCCGGCGCGCATCCCGGCGCTCAAGCAGCTGCTGGTGCAGGCCGCCGAGGAGGGGGCGCACCGCACCGGGCTCGACAGGCCGGCGATCCTGGTCGACGACGTCTTCGGCCAGGACGCCCTCAACGACGCCACCGGCAAGGGCTGGTGGATCGGCCGCCCGGTGGAGCTGCCCAGCTCGCGTCCGCTGCGCTTCCAGCACGGCGACGACCTGGGCGGCCGCCTGCGCCACTGGCCCCGGGAGCACATCATCAAGTGCCTGGTGTTCTACCACCCCGACGACCCGGTCGGGCTGCGGCTCGACCAGGAGGCGCGCCTGCGCCAGCTCTACCAGGCGGCCTGCGACAACGGCCTGGAGCTGCTGATCGAGGTGATTCCGCCCAACCGCGAGGCGGTCGACGACCACACCCTGGCGCGCGCCCTGCAGCGCTTCTACAACCTGGGGATTCGCCCCGACTGGTGGAAGCTGCCGGCGCTGTCCGATATCGCCTGGCGCGAGGTGAGCGGCGTGATCGAGAAACAGGATTCCCACTGCCGTGGCGTCGTGCTGCTCGGCCTGGACGCCCCCATGGACGACATGAAGCGCGGCTTCACCGCCGCCGCCCGGCATGCCCAGTGCAAGGGGTTCACCGTCGGCCGCACCCTGTTCTCGGCCCCCAGCCGGGCCTGGTTGGCCGGCGACATCGACGATGCCCAACTGGTCGACCAGGTGGCGGGCAATTATGCGGAACTGATCGAAGAGTGGCAGCGGCTGCGCGCCGACGCCCAGCCCCAAGCAGAGGAAGTCCTGTCATGAACACCGTGAGACTCACCATGGCCCAGGCCGTCGTGTGCTACCTGATGGCCCAGAAGGTCGACCTCGACGGCGAGATCAAGCCGCTCTTTCCCGGGGTCTGGGCGATCTTCGGCCACGGCAACGTGGCCGGCCTGGGGGAGGCGCTCTACCAGGCGCGGGAGCGGCTGCCCACCTATCGGGCCCACAACGAGCAGGGCATGGCGCATGCCGCCGTCGCCTATGCCAAGACCCTGAACCGCCGCCAGGTGATGGCCTGTACCGCCTCGGCCGGGCCGGGCTCCACCAACATGGTCACCGCCGCGGCGGTGGCCCACGTCAATCGCCTGCCGGTGCTCTTCCTGCCGGGCGACACCTTCGCCACGCGCATGCCGGACCCGGTGCTGCAGCAGGTCGAGAACTTCCACGACCATACCCTGACCTCCAACGACTGCTTCAAGCCGGTCAGCCGTTTCTTCGACCGCATCACCCGGCCCGAGCAGTTGCTGACCTCGCTGCCGCAGGCGGTGCGCGTGCTTACCGACCCGGTGGAGTGCGGCCCGGTCACCCTGGCGCTGCCCCAGGACATCCAGACCTTCGCCTTCGACTACCCGGAGCACTTCTTCGCCGAGACGGTGCACCGCCTGCGTCGCCAGGCCGCCGACCGCCGCGAGCTCGAGGAGGCCATCGCCCTGATTCGCCAGGCGAAGAAGCCGCTGGTGATCGCCGGGGGCGGGGTGCACTACGCGGGCGCCCTGAGCGAGCTGGACGCGCTGGTCTCCACCTACCACCTGCCGGTGGGCGAGACCCAGGCCGGCAAGGGCGCGCTGCCCTGGGACCACGCGCAGAACCTGGGCACCATCGGCGTCACCGGCGGCGCGGCCGCCAACGCCCTGGCCGCCGAGGCCGACCTGATCCTCGCCGTGGGTACCCGCCTGGGCGACTTCGCCTCCGGCTCGCGCGCCATGATCAACCCCGAGGCCAGGCTGCTCTCCGTCAACGTCGCCTCCTTCGATGCCGTCAAGCACAAGGGCCAGGCGCTGGTGGGCGATGCCCGCCTGACCCTGCCCGAGCTGACCGCCGGTCTCGAGTGCTGGCAGCCGGACGACGCCTGGATCGCGCAGGCCGCCGAGCTGCGCGCCGACTGGAACCGCACCGTGGAGCGCGTCACCGCCGATCGCGGCACGGACCTGCCCTGTGATGCCGAGGTGGTGGGGGCGGTGAACCGTGCCGCCGGCGAGCGCGACATCGTGGTGTGCGCCGCCGGGGGCCTGCCCGGCGAGCTGCAGAAGCTGTGGCGCACCCGCTTCGATAAGGGCTACCACATGGAGTACGGCTACTCCTGCATGGGCTACGAGCTGGCCGGCGGCCTGGGCGCCAAGATGGCCATGCCCGACTCCGAGGTCTTCGTCATGGTCGGCGACGGCTCCTACCTGATGCTCAACTCCGAGATCGCCACCTCGGTGATGCTGGGCCACAAGCTCATCGCCGTGGTGCTCGACAACCGCGGCTACGGCTGCATCCATCGCCTGCAGCAGTTCTGCGGCGGCCCCGGCTTCAACAACCTGCTCGACGACTGCCTGACCGTCGAGGCCGGCGCACCCAAGACGGATTTCGCCGCCCATGCGGCGGCCCTCGGGGCTCGCAGTGAGCAGGTGGGCAATATCCAGGAGCTGGAGGCGGCGCTGGCGCGGGCCAAGGCCTCCGACGTCAGCTACGTGATCGCCATCGACACCGACCCGCTGGCCGATACCCAGGACGGCGGCGCCTGGTGGGACGTGGCGGTGCCCGAGGTCTCGGAGCGCCCCGAGGTCAACGAGGCCCGCCGCCGCTACGAGGCGTACAAGGCGCGTCAGTTCCAGAACCTCTAATTTACGATACCGTTTCAGGAGTTCGCCATGAGCGTAAGACTGGGCATCAACCCGCTGACCTGGACCAATGACGACCTGCCGAGCCTCGGCGGTGAGACGCCGCTCGAGGTCTGCCTGTCGGAAGGCCGCGAGGCCGGCTTCAGCGGCTTCGAGCTGGGCCACAAGTTCCCGCGCAGCCCGGAGACCCTCGCCGACGTGTTGGGCAAGCACGACCTGTCGCTGGTCTCCGGCTGGTACTCGAGCCGGCTGCTGGAGCGCAGCCCCGAGGAGGAGATCGAGGCGGTCCAGGATCACCTGAACCTGCTCAAGCAGTGTGGCGCCACGGCCATGGTGTTCTGCGAGGTCACCCACTGCGTGCACGGCAACCAGTCGCACCCGCTGTCCCAGCGCCCCCACCTCAGCGATGGCGAGTGGCAACGTCTTACCGAGGGACTCAACATCGTCGGCGACTACCTCAAGGAGCAGGGCGTGCACCTGGCTTACCACCACCACCTGGGCACCGTGGTGGAGAGTCAGGCCGACGTCGAGCGGCTGATGGACGACACCCGCGACTCGGTGGGCCTGCTGCTCGACTTTGGCCATCTGGTGGGCGCCGGTGGCGACCCCCTGGCCGTGGCCCAGCGCTACGCCTCACGCATCAAGCACGTGCACTGCAAGGACATCCGCTTCCCGGTGCTCGACGAGCTGCGCAACCGCGACAAGAGCTTCCTCGATGGCGTGCTCGACGGGGTCTTCACCGTGCCCGGCGACGGCGATGTCGACTTTCTGCCCGGCCTGACACACCTGTGCGAACAGGGCTACCAGGGCTGGCTGGTGGTGGAGGCCGAGCAGGACCCCAAGATCGCGCACCCGCTGACCTATGCCCGCAAGGGGTATCGCCACCTCAAGGCGCTGGCCGAGCAGGCCGGGTTCCGCGTCGAGACCTGACGCGCTCGGGCACCGCCCCCTCTATTTTCAACCGGAAGTATCGAAGGTTATCTCATGAATCAGATTCAGCATTTCCTCAATGGCAGCATCGTCGAGGGGCGCAGCGGGCGCTTCGCCCCGGTCTACAACCCCGCCACCGGCGCGCAGAGCGCCGAGGTGGCCCTGGCGAGCGCCGACGAGACCCGCGAGGCGATCCGCATCGCGGACGAGGCCTTCGCCGCCTGGTCCCGGATCACGCCGCTCAAGCGCTCGCGCATCCTCTTCAAGTTCAAGGCGCTGGTCGAAGCGCACGCCGACGAGCTGGCGCGACTGATCGCCAGCGAGCATGGCAAGGTGTTCTCCGACGCCAAGGGCGAGGTGACCCGCGGCCTGGAGGTGGTGGAGTTCGCCTGCGGCATCCCGCACCTGCAGAAGGGCGAGCACTCCATGAACGTGGGCACCGGGGTGGACAGCTACTCCATGATGCAGCCGCTGGGCGTGTGCGCCGGCATCTCGCCTTTCAACTTCCCGGCCATGGTGCCGCTGTGGATGTTCCCCATCGCGCTGGCCTGCGGCAACACCTTCGTCATGAAGCCCTCCGAGAAGGATCCCTCCACGCCGCTGCGCCTGGCCGAGCTGCTCCAGGAGGCCGGCCTGCCCGACGGTGTCTTCAACGTGGTCAATGGCGACAAGGAAGCCGTCGACGTGCTGCTCACCGACGCGCGCGTCCAGGCGGTGAGCTTCGTTGGCTCCACGCCGATCGCCGAATACATCTACGCCACGGCGTCCGCGCACGGCAAGCGCGTCCAGGCCCTGGGCGGCGCCAAGAATCACATGGTGGTGATGCCCGACGCCGACCTCGACCAGGCCGTCGGGGCGCTGATGGGCGCGGCCTACGGTTCGGCCGGCGAGCGCTGCATGGCGATCTCCGTGGCCGTGCCGGTGGGGCAGGAAACCGCCGAGCGCCTGCGCGAGAAGCTCGTCGCCGAGCTCGCCAAGCTGCGCGTCGGCCCGGGGCTCGTCGACGGCCCGGACAACGACATGGGCCCGTTGGTCACCCGCGAGCACCTGGAGAAGGTCAAGGGCTATATCCAGACCGGGGTGGACGAGGGCGCCGAGCTGGTGGTCGACGGCCGCGACGCGGTGATCGAAGGCGCCGGCAACGGCTACTTCGTCGGTGGCAGCCTGTTCGATCACGTCACGCCGGGCATGCGCATCCACAACGAGGAGATCTTCGGCCCGGTGCTGGCCATCGCCCGCGCCGACAGCTACGACGACGCGGTCAAGATGATCAACGACCACGAGTACGGCAACGGCACCGCCATCTTCACCCGCGACGGCGACGCCGCCCGCCAGTTCTGCGAGCAGATCCAGGTAGGCATGGTGGGGGTCAACGTGCCGATCCCGGTGCCCATGGCCTTCCACAGCTTCGGCGGCTGGAAGCGCTCGCTGTTTGGCCCGCTGCACATGCACGGTCCCGATGGCGTGCGTTTCAACACCCGCATGAAGACCATCACCCAGCGCTGGCCGAGCGGCATCCGCGCGGAGACCAACCACTTCACCATGCCGACGCACTGATCGATACCCTCACTAGCCACTCAAGCGCCGGACCGAAAGGTCCGGCGCCTTGCTTCCGGGAGACGGCAAGCCGCCGTTGCTCGAAACGGCGGCCACGCCATGCGGCTGATACACGCCCGTGGAGCGAAACGCGACATCTGCGATACTGGGACTTTCGTCTGTGAGCATTTGCTTCGCTGTCAGGGTCGACGTGGCGGGGGTCGACCAAAGTATAGAGCGTCTGGATTGAATGATCCGTGTCTGGAATTTATATTCCGGAATGAATGTTCCATTCCGGCCCCGCCAGCGCTGCCGCTGGCGGGGTCATCACAACAAGACGGAGGCGCCACATGAGCAGCCAAGCCTCGACTTTTGCATCGACCGATACCGGAGTCGCGACAGCGGAGGTCGGCGAGTCCGGCGAATTCGAACGCCAGCGTATCCCGGCCAGCCGCCAGCTCAGTGGCAAGTACTTCCTCGGGGCCTACTCCGGTGAGCACGTGGCGGGCACCGAGTTCGTCATCGGTGCTGCCCTGGTGTCGCTGGGCGTCTCGACCAGCGACCTGATCTGGGGGCTGATCCTCGGCAACCTCATGGCGGTGCTGTCCTGGGCGTGGGTGTGCAGCCCGGTGGCGACACGCTCGCGCATGACGGTCTACTGGTATCTGGCCCGCCTGGCGGGCAAGAAGGTTTCCTACCTCTACAACCTCATCAACGGCATCTTCTACGCCGTGGTGGCCGGCGCCATGATCACGGTGTCGGCCTCGGCGTTTCGGGCCATGACCGACATTCCGCCGCAGACCGGGCTCTACCCGACCAGCGTCAGTTTCGTGATGCTGGCACTGGGCGTGGGGGCCTTCACCGTCTTCCTGACCCTGAAGGGCTTCAAGCTGATCGCCAACTTCTCGACGGTCTGCGCCCCCTGGATGGCGACCATGTTCCTGGTCAGCGGCATCCTGTCCGTGCCGATCGTCACCCACCTGGGCGACCAGCAGGGCCTGGGCAGCCTGGGTGCGGTGCTTGATGGCCTGGTGTGGACCGGACAGACGCCGGACGGTGAAGCGGGGATCAGCATCTGGGTCATCGCCGCCTGGGCCTGGGGCGTCAACCTGCCGATGCATCTGGGCATGAGCGACATGAGCATCCTGCGTTTCGCGCGCAAGTCTTCCTACGGCTATTTCTCCGCGGCGGGCATGTGCATCGGCCACTTCATGGCCTGGGTCTGCGCCGGCATCATGGGGGCTACCGCCGCGCTGCTGCTCAAGGAGCAACTGATTGGCCTGGACCCGGGTGCCATCGCCTATCGCATTCTCGGTGCCATGGGCCTGGTGGCCGTGGTGGTCGCCGGCTGGACCACCTCGATCCCGAGCCTCTATCGGGCGGGGCTGGCCTTCCAGTCCGTGTTCCATCGCCACAAGCCGTTCAACGTCAGCCTGACGGTGGGCGCCGCCACCACCGTGATCGCCTGCTTCCCCTTCGCCTTCACCTCGCTCCTGGACGTCATGTCCTACCTGATCATGGCCATGGCGCCCATCGGCGCCATCATCGCCGCCGAGCACTTCGTGCTGCCCCGGCTCGGCATCCGCCCGCTGTGGCGCGAGCACCGGGGCCTCGACGACAACCGCCCCGCCATCCTGACCTGGGTTGCCGGCGTGGCGGTGGGCCTCCTCATGATCGGCCTGCCCCAGGTCCACCTGTTCACGGTGTTCATCCCGGTGTGGTTGACATCCTTCGTCGTCTATCCGCTGCTCTGTCGCGCGATGGGGGTCAAGACCGAAGCCGGCATCGACTACCACGAAGCGGCCTACGGCCCGGTGGACCCGCCCGAGCTGCCCGGCGCCACCGCCCAGCCCCACCCGCCGGTCAACCGCCGTGATCCCTGGTACTTCCTGGCCTTCGGCTGCCTGATGGTGATCCTGCTGGCGAGCTTCTGGGCCTGGATCGGGGGTGGCGCCGGTGCCATCGACTATGTCGAGACCTACCAGTGGCTGATCGTGCCGCTGACGGGGCTCTACTTCGTCTCGGCGACCCTGTGGATGAAGAACCGCCGTGAGCCGCGGGCGGCCTGACCACCAGATGGGTACTTCCCTCACGACGGGCCGGCCTTGCGCCGGCCCGTCGTTGTATCCGGGTGTCGCAGCGCGGTGCGGGCAATGGCAAGAAAGTGATATTCGAAAAGGCAGAAGTTCGTGATCGCCTGGCTTTTCGCGCAGTTCGTGGGCGATTGAGCGCCTTGCCGGCGGCAGGGGATCAAAGAAAGCGCAAGAAAGTGACATTCGACTGGCCGACGACTTGCTGTAATGGCGGCGAGCGGGCGGAAGCCCAATACCAATGACAAGAGCCCACGGAGCCAACGAATGAGCCTGCACATCGCCAGTGCGCCCTGCTGCTGGGGCGTCGACGACGTCAACAACCCCCATCTGCCGCCCTGGCAGAAGGTCTTGGACGAGGCCGCCGAGGCGGGTTACCAGGGCCTGGAACTGGGCCCCTACGGCTACCTGCCCCTCGACCGGGAGGTGCTGGGCCAGGCCCTGGACGAGCGCGGCCTGACGGTGGTCGCCGGCACGATCTTCGACGACCTGGTTGCCCCGGCCAACCTCGATAGCCTGATCCGCCAGACTCACGAGATCTGCGGTTTCCTCACGCAGCTGCCGGCGCAGCCCGGCGAGCCGGGCCAGCGCTTTCCGGCGCCCTACCTGGTGCTGATCGACCACGTGCATGCCGAGCGCAGCCGCTACGCCGGTCATTCCGACCAGGCACCGCGCCTGGACGCTGCGCAGTGGACCACCCTGATGGAGCACATCCGCACCGTCGCCGAGCTGGCGAGCCGCGAGTACGGCATCCGTGCGGTCGTCCATCCCCACGCCGGCGGCTATATCGAGTTCGCCGACGAGATCCGCCGGCTGCTGGCGGACATTCCCGACGCGACCGCCGGGCTGTGCCTGGATACCGGCCACCTCTACTACTCGGGCATGAATCCAGTGACCTGGATCCGTGAACACGCCGCGCGCCTGGACTACCTGCACTTCAAGGATATCGATCCGCGAGTCTTCGCTGAGGTCATGGCCGGCCACGTGGGCTTCTTCGACGCCTGTGCCGAGGGGGTGATGTGTCCCATCGGCCGGGGCTGCATCGACTATGACGCCCTCTACCGGCTGCTCCAGGAGATCGGCTACCGGGGCTATGTCACCGTCGAACAGGAGCGCGACCCGCGCCATGCCGACGGCAGCCTCGCCGATGTCACGGCGAGTCTCGAGTACCTGAAGCAGCAGGGCTTCCAGGCCAGCCTCTAACACCGGAGACAGGACCATGATCCAGGGAGACATGAAAGTGGCCGCGCCCATCCGCTGGGCGATGGTGGGCGGCGGCAGCGGCAGCCAGATCGGCTACAGCCATCGCTGCGCGGCGCTGCGCGACAACAGCTTCCAGCTAGTGGCCGGTGCCTTCGACATCGACCCCGCGCGGGGGCGCGACTTCGGCCAGGCCCTGCGGGTCGACCCCGAGCGCTGTTACCCCGACTACCGGACGCTGTTCGCCGAGGAGGCCAAACGGCCGGACGGTATCCAGGCGGTCTCCATCGCCACGCCCAACGGCACCCACTTCGCCATCTGCCAGGCGGCGCTGGAGGCCGGGCTGCACGTGGTCTGCGAGAAGCCGCTGTGCTTCACCGTCGCGGAGGCCGAGACACTACGCGCCCTGGCCAGGAAGCGGCGGCGTCTGGTCGGAGTGACCTACGGTTACGCCGGGCACCAGCTGATCCGCCAGGCGCGCGAGATGATCGCCAGCGGTGAGCTCGGCGAGATCCGCATGGTGCACATGCAGTTCGCCCACGGCTTCCACAGCGAGGCCGTCGAGGCGACCCATCCCGGCACCCAGTGGCGGGTCGACCCGAAGCACGCCGGCCCCAGCTACGTGCTGGGCGACCTGGCGACCCACCCCTTCTACATCGCCGAGACGATGCTGCCCGACCTGAAGATCCGGCGGCTGCTCTGTGCGCGGCAGAGCTTCGTGGCCAGCCGCGCGCCGCTGGAGGACAACGCCTACGTGCTGATGGAGTACGAGGGCGGCGCCATGGGCCACCTATGGACCTCGGCGGTCAACGCCGGCTCCATGCACGGCCAGAAGGTCAGGGTGATCGGCTCGAAGGCCAGCCTGGAGTGGTGGGACGAGCACCCCAACCAGCTGCGCTTCGAGGTGCAGGGCGAGCCGGTGCGCATCCTCGAGCGGGGCATGGACTACCTCCATCCCGCGGCGCGGGAGGACGACCGCATCGGCGCCGGCCACCCCGAGGGGCTCTTCGAGGCCTGGGCCAATCTCTACTCTCGCTTCGCCCTGGCCATGGAGGCGCTGGAGCGCGGCGACGCCGCGGTCGTCGAGGCGCTGGGAATCCCCGGTATCGAGGCCGGGGTCGAGGGGGTGCGCTGGGTGGAGAACTGCGTCCGCTCGGCCGATGCCGGGGCGGTGTGGGTCGACTATGTATGAATGAGGGCCTGGTGCTGGGCGGCAGCATTGCGCAACGATGGCCGCGGATCGTAGCCGTCGCGGAGGAGTGCCGGTGATCCAGCGCTTCCTGAAGCCGGGGGCCAGAAGTCCACTCGCCGTGGAGCGGACTGCCGAGCTGCTCTACATGTGCAAGGTCGAGGGCAACCAGGCCGCGCTGCCCCGCACCATGCATCGCCATGACGACTGTACCGAGATCGTCTTCATTTGCGAGGGGCAGGGCACTCATATCATCGGTGGGCGCGAGTACCGGACGCGAGGGGGTGACCTGCTCATCTACAACAGCGGCACCCTGCACGACGAGTCGGCCAGCACCGAGGCGCACATGATCGCCTACTGCTGTGGCTTTCGGGGGCTCAAGCTGCGGGGATTGCCGGCCAATCACCTGGTACCCGAGCAGGGATGTCCGGTGCTGGCCAGCGGTGAGCAGCACGCGGCCCTCGCGAGCCTCTTCGAGCTGCTGTACGACCAGGTCGGCGTCGCGCAGAGCGGGGCCGCCGAGACCTGCCACCACCTGCTGCAGGCGCTGATCCTGCTGGTGGGGCGGCTGCTCGAGCGGCCAGAGCCGCGCCTCGACGCCCCCGGCTACGACCTGGGCCGGGAGGTGCGGCACTACCTCGACGAGCGCTACGCCGAGGCGCTCGACCTCCAGGTCATCGCCCAGCGCTTCAAGGTCAGCCCCTACCATCTCGCCCACCGCTTCAAGGCTGCCATTGGCTGTTCGCCCATCCACTACCTGATCCGGCGCCGCATCGGCGAGGCCCAGTCGCTGTTGATCAATACCGAGCTGAGCGTCACCGAGATCGCCGAGCGGGTGGGCTATCGCCGTCCCAGCTACTTCACCACCGCCTTCAAGCGGGTGGTGGGCATGACGCCCGGCCGTTATCGCCGGTGCTACCTCAGCGGTTGAGCCCGCTGCCGCGCAGGACGCATCCGGGGCAGGCTCACGCCGGGATATGCCAGGTTGCCGGACACTCGCTGGCGAGGAAGAGGCGCTGGGCGGTGGTGGCATTGCGCCGCTCGGCGAGGATCGTGCGCGTGCCGCTGAGCGCGGAGAGCAGGGCGTCGGTGGGGTGGCGCACGGTGAGCAGCGTCAGGGCGTCGTAGCGCTCGAGCGCGTAGTCGCACGCCAGCGAGGCGACCAGCGGGTCGAGCCGGGCCGGGTGCGCGTCGAGGCACAGCGACAGCCGGGCGGCGCCGAGGTCGACCAGGCCGGCGTGGAGCCCGGCCGCGGCAAGGCGGCCGAAGATGTCGTGCAGGCGGGGCTCGTCCATGAACGCGAAGTCCCGGGGGTGGAGCTCCAGCAGCGCCTGCCCTTCGGCGAGAATGAAGGCCGGGGTGGGGGCGTCGGGGCCGTCGGCGGCGATGATGCTGGGCGGGGCGTCGAGCGCCTCGAAGGAGCGCACCACCAGGGGAATCCCCTTGTGGCGCAGCGGCGCCAGGGTCTTGGGGTGGATCACCTTGGCGCCGTGCCAGGCCAGCTCGATGGCCTCGTCGTAGCTGATCCGCGCGAGCTGCACGGCGTTGGCGAAGCGGCGCGGGTCGGCGTTGAACAGCCCCGGCACGTCCTTCCAGATCACCACCGCCTCGGCCTCCAGGCAGTGGGCGAAGATGGCGGCGCTGTAGTCCGAGCCCTCCCGGCCCAGGGTGGTCGGGGTGCCGTCGGCGGTGCCGGCGATGAAGCCCTGGGTCAGCACGATCGCGTCGTCGCCGATGCCGAGCCCGCGGATCCGTTGGGTAGTGGCCCGCCAGTCGACGTTGGCGGCCTGGTGGCAGTCGTCGGTGATGATCAGCTCCCGGGCATCTCGCCACTGGGTGGCCACGCCGCTGGCGTTGAGCCAGGCGGCGACGAGGGTGGTGGAGAGCAGTTCCCCGAAACCGATCGTCTGGTCGTAGTGGAGGGGGCGCGCCTCGCCGCGGTAGCGCCGGTGGCGGCGGTCGAGCTCCTCGAACAGGGCGCCGAGCCGTTCGCCGACGGGGGCGGCGCGGTCGCCGAACAGCGCCTCGGCGGTGGCCAGGTGGTCGTGACGGAGCGCTTCGAGCCGGGCGCGGTAGTCCGTGTCGTCGTCGTGGCGGGCGGCGGCGAGCAGCGCCTCGAGAGAGTTGGTGGTCTTGCCCATGGCCGAGACCACGACCACCAGCGGGCGCGTCCGGTCGCTCGCGAGCCGCTCGCCCAGGCGGCGAATGGCCGCGGCGTCGTGGATCGCGGCACCGCCGAACTTGTAGACGGTCGTCATGGTCGGCTCTCCCTGGCGACTGGGGCGTCACCCGCTACCTTGCGCGAAGTTGGCGCCCGAGGAAAGTCGAGGCCACTGGCGGGCGGTGCCGGGACGGGGCCGGAAACGCGACAAGCACCCGCAGGTGCTTGTCGTGTGAGGGTGGCGTGGCGCAGCCGTCGCCTAGGGAAATGCTGCACAAATTGTCGAGCGAGATGAAGCGCAAGGCGCACGGAGCACAGGAACCGGAGCATATGAGGTATATGTGAGGATTCCGAGCACCGCGCAACGCAGCGATTCGCTCGTGCAGGCATTTGTGCAGTGCTTTCCTAGCTCAGCCGCTGCATGTAGTCCACATAGCCGAAGGTCTTCACCGTGCGCACCGCGCGGCTCGTCTCGTCGACCCGGCAGATCGACGGCAGGCGGATGCCGTTGAAGGTGGTGGTCTTGACCATGGTGTAGTGGGCCATGTCGGTGAACACCAGGCGGTCGCCGATCTCGAGTGGTTGGTCGAAGGAGTACTCCCCCACGACGTCGCCGGCGAGACACGTCAGCCCGCCCAGCCGGTAGCTGTGGGCCTTCTCGCCGGGCAGGCCTGCGCCGATGATCTCCGGCCGGTAGGGCATCTCCAGCACGTCGGGCATGTGCGCGGTGGCCGAGGTGTCGAGGATGGCGATGGGTCCGTCGTTGTCGACGATATCGAGCACGCTGCACACCAGGAAGCCGGTGTTGAGCGCGATCGCCTCGCCCGGCTCCAGGTAGACCTCGAGGTGCGGGTAGCGGGCGCGGAAGTCGCGCACCACACGCACCAGCCGCTCGACGTCGTAGTCGGCGCGGGTGATGTGGTGGCCGCCGCCGAAGTTCATCCACTTCATGCTCGCCAGGTAGCGGCCGAACTTGGCCTCGAAGGCGGCCAGGGTCGACTCGAAGGCGTCGCTGTTCTGCTCGCACAGGGTGTGGAAGTGCAGCCCCTCGAGCCCTTCCAGGTCCTCGGGTCTGAGGTCGGCGCTTCGGGTGCCGAGCCGCGAGCCGGGCGCGCAGGGATCGTAGAGCGGTACCGCGCCGGTGGAGTGCTCCGGATTGACCCGCAGCCCGCAGGAGACCCGGCGGGGCGCCCGCGCGACGGTGTCGCGGAAGCGCCGCCACTGGCCCGGCGAGTTGAAGCTGAGGTGGTCGGCGTAGCGCAGGACCACGGCCATCTCGGCCTCGGTGAAGGCCGGCGAGTAGACGTGCACCTCGCCGCCGAAGGTCTCGGCGCCGAGGCGGGCCTCGTCCTGGCCGCTGGAGGTGGTGCCCACCAGGTACTCGCGGATCAGGGGGAAGCAGTCCCACATGGCGAAGCCCTTGAGCGCCAGCAGGATCTTCGCGCCGCTCGCCGCCTGCACCTCGCCGAGGCGCTCCAGGTTCTTGCGCAGCAGGGCGTCGTCCACCACGTAGGCCGGCGACGGGCAGGCCTGGACATCGAAGTCCAGGCCGAAATCGCGTGCGTCCGCCATGGATCAGGCCAGCGGGTCGTGGTCGGGGTCGAGTTCGACCACCTGCCAGGGCAGGCCCATCTCGCCGATGCGCGCCATGAAGGGGTCGGGATCGAGCTGCTCGACGTTGAACACGCCCTCGCCCTTCCAGATGCCCTCGAGCATCAGCATGGCGCCGGTCACCGCCGGCACGCCGGTGGTGTAGGAGATGGCCTGGGACTTGACCTCTTCATAGCACTGCTGGTGGTCGCAGATGTTGTAGATATGCACCTTGCGCCGCTTGCCGTCCTTGATGCCGTCGACGATCACGCCGATGTTGGTCTTGCCCTTGGTGCGCGGGCCGAGCGAGGCCGGGTCGGGCAGCACCGCCTTGAGGAACTCCAGCGGGGCGATCTCGCAGTCGCCGACCTTGATCGGCTGGATGCTGGTCATGCCGACGTTCTCGAGCACCTTGAGGTGGGTGATGTACTTGTCGGAGAAGGTCATCCAGAAGCGGATGCGCTCCAGCCCCTTGATGTTCTGGCTGAGCGACTCGAGCTCCTCGTGATAGAGCAGGTAGAGATCCTTCTCGCCGATGCCGTCGAAGTCGAAGGTGCGCTTCTCGGCCAGCGGCGCGGTCTCCTTCCACTCGCCCTTCTCCCAGTAGCGACCGTTCGCGGTGATCTCGCGGATGTTGATCTCCGGGTTGAAGTTGGTCGCGAACGGATAGCCGTGGTCGCCGCCGTTGGCGTCGAGGATGTCGATGCGGTGGATCTCGTCGAACAGGTTCTTCTGGGCGTAGGCGCAGTAGATGTTGGTCATGCCCGGGTCGAAGCCGCAGCCCAGGGTGGCCATGTTGCCCGCCTTGGCGTAGCGCTCCTGGAAGGCCCACTGCTCCTTGTACTCGAACTTGGCCTCGTCGGGGTGCTCGTAGTTGGCGGTGTCCAGGTAGGGCACGCCGGTGCGCAGGCACGCCTCCATGATGGTCAGGTCCTGATAGGGCAGGGCGACGTGGATCAGCACGTCGGGCTGGAACGACTCGATCAGCGTGACCAGCGCCTCGACGTCGTCGGCGTCGACCTGGGCGGTCTGGATGGGACGCGGCAGCTGGTCGGCGATCGCCCGGCACTTCGCCTCGTTGCGGCTGGCCAGCAGGATCTCGCTGAACACCTCGGGATGCTGGGCGCACTTGTGGGTGACGACACCGCCGACGCCACCGGCGCCGATAATCAGGACTTTGCTCATGGGTACGAATCCAGATCGGGTAAAGGAGGAAGTGTCTTGGCCTCGCCCTGCACCCCGTGGGCCGGCGAGTGGGCGCAGATAATGGCCCCCCCTGAGGCTGGCCGCAAGGGGTTTTCGCGTCAAGCCTGCGACGAAAGTGGCGGGTAGGCGCCGGGTATGCGGCGGCCCGCTTGCGCCCTGACGCGGGCGAGTGGGCGTCACGACCGCCAGAAACGAAAAAAGCACCCGCAGGTGCTTGATTCGTCGACTTGATTGGTGGAGGCGGCGGGGATCGAACCCGCGTCCGCCGGCACTCGCCCATTGGCTCTACATGCTTAGGTCCGTCTTTTGATTTAACGCCGCTGGCTCCGACGGGCAGGATCCAGCCACGCGATTCCCCGAGAGTTTAACGATCGACGGGAGGACGCCGCCGACCGCGATCCCATCAGTCTTGGCTCATATCCCCTCCGCGATGAATGGGCACATCGCTTCGGGGCCGGGCTAGAAGCTAGCGGCTATTAAGCTGCCAGCGCGCCCTGAGCGTAGTTGTCGTCGTTTGCGACTATTTAATCGTGATGTTGGATTTACGAGATACATCACGCTCTCGGCATGCACCGCAGGGGTTGTCACCGGCGTCGAAACCATGTCGCCCCCGTAACGCGCATCCTATCAGGATGTGCAGTGATGTGACACCTCAGGCGCGGTTTTGTTCACGCATGATGCGGCCCTTCTGGCGGGCCCAGTCGCGGTCCTTCTCGGTGGCGCGCTTGTCGTGCAGTTTCTTGCCGGTCACCAGGGCCAGCTCGCACTTCACCCGGTTGCCCTTCCAGTAGAGCTTGAGCGGCACGCAGGTGTGGCCCTTCTCCTGGGAGCGCGAGAAGATCTTGGCGATCTCCTTGCGATGCAGTAGTAGCTTGCGGGTGCGCGTGGGGTCGGCCAGCTCGTGGGTGCTGGCGGTGTTGAGCGGCATGATGTGGCTGCCCAGCAACCAGGCCTCGCCGTCCTTGACCAGGATGTAGGTGTCGGTGAGCTGCGCCTTGCCGGCGCGCAGGCTCTTCACTTCCCAGCCGGCGAGCACCAGGCCCGCCTCGAAGGTCTCGTCGATGTGGTACTCGAAGCGCGCCTTCTTGTTCTGGGCGATGACGTTGCTGGTGGGGCCCTTTCCCTTGCCTTTCTTGTTGGCCATGGAACCTCGTATGCGTTCTGCCGGTGGCTTCGCCCCTTCGATCCCGGGGGAAGCGTGATACCATTCAAGGCGTGAAACAACCGCTCATGATACGCCCTGGGCACAGTGAAGTCAGCGGAGAGCTCCATGCCAACGGTCAACCGGTCCGCCCTGGTGCGGCACCCCCCTCAGGACATGTTCGAACTGGTCAACGACTTCGAGCGCTATCCGGAGTTCTTGCCGGGGTGTCGGCAAGCGCGGCTGCTCGAGCGTGACGACTCGCACCTGATCGGCGAGATGACCCTGGGGCGGGCCGGCATCGAGCAGAGCTTCACCACGCGCAACGACCTGATCGAGCCCGAGCGCATCGAGATGTCGCTGGTCAGCGGCCCCTTCAAGCGCCTGCGTGGCCGCTGGCTGTTCCTGCCCATGGGCGAGGATGCCTGCAAGGTGTGCCTGGAGCTGGAGTTCGAGTTCGCCAACCGCTTGCTGGGCATGGCCTTCGGCAAGCTGTTCCAGCAGATGGCCGGGCAGCTGGTCGACTCCTTCACGCGCCGCGCCGACGATCTCTATGGTCGCTGAGGCCGCCCGCCGCCCGGGGGAGGGGGCGACGCTGTCCGTGGAGGTGGCGTTCGCCCTGCCCGAGAAGCAGCGCATCGTGACGCTCGAGGTGGCGGCCGGCACCACCGCGCGCGAGGCGGTGCGCCAGGCGCAGCTGGAGCGACGCTTTCCCGAGGTATCGCCGGCGACCTTCGCCGAGGCCGACCTGGGCATCTTCGGTCGTACGCTGCGCGACCCGGACAGCCACCGCCTGCGCGACGGCGACCGGGTCGAGGTCTACCGGCCGCTGGTGATCGACCCCAAGGTCGCCCGCGCGGCGCGGGCGACGCGCCGTCAGGACTAGGCGCTCCCCTCCGCGCCCCGGCGGTGCTGGGTGCCGAGGGCACGCCCATCCCATTGGCAGGGTGGTGAGAGGAGCTCCAGGGCGCGTCGGGTGTGGCCGAATGGGTCATCGGCCCGGTGGTCGATCGCTGGCTCAGGCTCAGGGGGTGCGGCTGGACTCGGGGAGCGTACGGGGCGCGGGGCCGGGCATGTCATCCGTGGGAGAGGCGCTGTCGACGGCCGGCCCGACGTCGTCCTGCGGGCGCAGCTCCATGTCGGCGTCGAAGTCGCCTTCGCGTCGGATGTCGGTGAGCCGTCCGTCATCGGCAAAAGTCAGGGTCACACGGCGCTGCTGCACGTCGCCGTAGGCCTCGTCGAGGCGGAAGACGTAGTCCCACTGGTTGGCATCGAAGGGCGCCTCGAGCAGCGGCCGTCCCATCACGTTCACCACCTGCTGGCGGCTCATGCCGGGCTGCAGCTGGGCGACCATCTCCTCGGTGACCAGGTTGCCCTGCGGCAGGTCACGCTTGTAGACCCCCACGTAGCTGCAGCCGCCGAGCAGTGCCAGGGCGGAGATAAGACAGACGGTTTTGATCAGCTTTTGCATTTGGGTCGGTTCTTCACTATCGTGGATTCGGTCGATCATACCCGACCCTACCTGATACTGCGAAGAGCGACCATGGCCGACCAAAACCATGAACTGCGCAAGGCGGGCCTCAAGGTCACCTTGCCGCGCGTGAAGATCCTGCAGATCCTCGAGAACGCCGAGGGGCAGCACCACCTCAGCGCCGAGGATGTCTACAAGACCTTGCTGGATGCCGGCGAAGACGTTGGCCTGGCCACCGTCTATCGCGTGCTGACCCAGTTCGAGTCGGCTGGCCTGGTGATCCGTCACAACTTCGACGGCGGCCATGCGGTGTTCGAGCTGTCGCAAGAGGAGCACCACGACCACATGGTGTGCCTGGAGAGCGGCGAAATCATCGAGTTCTTCGATGACCAGATCGAGCGTCGCCAGCAGGAGATCGTCGAGGAGCACGGCTTCGAACTCGTCGACCATGCCCTGGTGCTCTACGTGCGTCCCAAGGGCTCCAGCGCCACCCGCCAGGAAGGCATCCAGAAGAAGTAGGCAGTCGTCTTCGCGTCACGCTGCCCCCTGACCCACGGGTACAGGGGGTGTTGGCGTGCCCGGACGACGGGAAGCGGACGAGGCGGCGTCAGTGGCGGGCGCTGCGCTGGCCGGCGTCGAGCATCTCGCGGGCGTGGGCCAGGGTGCGGTCGGAGAGGGTCACGCCGCCCAGCATGCGCGCCAGCTCGCTGACCCGGCCCGCCTCGTCGAGCAGCGCCATCCGAGTGCGCGTGGTGTCGCGCCGGGCCTGCTTCTCGATGTGCAGGTGCTGGTGCGCCTGGGCGGCCACCTGCGGCAGGTGGGTCACCGTCATCACCTGGCCGCCCTCGCCGAGACGGCGCAGCAGGCGCCCGACGATCTCGGCGGTGGCGCCGGAGACGCCGACGTCGACCTCGTCGAACACCAGGCTGGGGATGGTCGAGTGGCGTGCCGCCACCACCTGGATGGCCAGGCTGATGCGCGACAGCTCGCCGCCCGAGGCGACCTTGGCCAGCGGGCGCGGCGGCTGGCCGGGGTTGGCGCTGATCAGGAAGCGCACCGCCTCCAGGCCCTCGGGCTGCGGCGTCTCGCGTGCCTCCACCGCCACCTCGAAGCGCGCCTTGCCCATGGCGAGAAAACCGAGCTGCTCCTGTACCGCCTTGGCAAAGCGTCCCGCCGCCTGACGGCGTGCCTCGCCCACCCGCTGCGCCTGCCGACGCCAGCGGTCGCGCAGGGCCTCCACCTCGGCGCGCAGCGCCTCGATCTCCTGGTCGCTGCCCTCGAGCCCGTCGAGCTCCTCGCGCAGCCGGCGGTGGTGCGCCTCGAGCTCCTCCGGCATGACGTGGTGCTTGCGGGCGATGCGGTGGACGTCGGCGAGCCGTGCCTCCACCCAGGCGAGTCGCTCCGGGTCGAGCTCGGTGGTGTCGACGAAGCGGTGCAGCTCGCGGGCGGCCTCCTCGATCTGGATGCGCGCCTCGTCAAGCAGGCCCATGGCCTCGCCGAGGCGACCCTGCGCCTGGGGGGGCAGGGCGGCGAGCCGGCCGCCGGCGCGGGTGAGCAGCGACAGGGCACCGCCGTCGTCGTGGTCGCAGCAGTCGGCGGCGAACTGCGCCTCGCGCAGCGTCTCCTCGGCGTGGGCGAGCTCCGCCTGCTCCTGCTCCAGGGCGGGCAGCTCGCCCTCGGCGAGGGCCAGCGCGTCGAGTTCCTCGACCTGGTAGCGCAGCAGCTGGCGGCGCGCCTCGGCCTCGTCGCCGCTCTCGACCAGCCGCGTGAGCCGGCGCCGACTCGCCTGCCAGCGGCGGAAGGTCTCGCCGAGCTCGGTGACGGCGCTGCGTTGGCCGGCCACGTCGTCGAGCAGGCGCAGGTGGGTCTCCTCGCGCAGCAGCGCCTGATGGGCGTGCTGGCCATGGATCTCCACCAGGTGCTCGCCCAGCGCCTTGAGGTCGGCGATGGTTGCCGGCTGGCCGTTGATCCATGCCTTGGAGCGGCCGGCGGCGGTGACCACGCGACGCAGCAGGCAGTCGTCGGCGGGCAGCTCGCGCGCCTCGAGCCAGGTCCGCGCAGCGGGCAGGGCGGCGATCTCGAAGCGGGCGCTCACGTCGGCCCGCTCGCAGCCGTGGCGTACGCTGGCGCTGTCGGCACGCTCGCCGAGGCACAGTCCCAAGGCGCCGAGCAGGATCGACTTGCCGGCGCCGGTCTCGCCGGTGACGGCGGTCATGCCGCCGGCAAGGTCCAGGTCGAGGCGCTCGACGATGGCGTAGTCGCGGATGGCCAGCTGCGTCAGCATCGCTTTTCCCCCCTTTGTTCCCCTTGGTCTCCCCGCGGCGGGCTCCCCGGGTTGGGCCCGCTGTCGGCCTGGATATCCATACACCAATATTGAGTTTTTATACAGTAGTCCAGGCCGGCGCTCAATGCACGCTCTCCCTCCTTCGTATCGGTCGCCTTGAGATTGGCGACATGACCCCCATATAGGCGGCAGATTGCCACCATACACCGACATTCGTTCGCGGCCCGCTGCGTGCCGGGCCGAATCATCGTTGCAGGAGATGTTCATGGCCAAACAATCCCAGACCCCGCTGGACGACGAGCTGGCGAGACAGGAGCAGGAGGCCGAGGCGCAGCCCGAGCCGGCGCCGGAGGAAAGCGCTATCGAGGGGGCCGACGAGGCCGAGTCCCTCGCCGAGCAGGCCGCGGCGGAAGAGAGCGGCGAGCCGTCCGACAACCCCGAGGCCGAGGTGCTGGCGGCCCAGGTCGAGGAGCTCGAGCAGAGCCTGGCCGAGGCCAAGGACCAGGCGCTGCGCGCCGCCGCCGAGGCGCAGAACGTGCGCCGTCGCGCCGAGCAGGAGGCCGAGAAGGCGCGCAAGTTCGCGCTCGAGAAGTTCATCAAGGAGCTCCTGCCGGTGGTCGACAGCCTGGAGAAGGCGCTCGAGGCCATGGGCGAGGACGCGACCGAGGCGCACCGCGAGGGCGTGGCGATGACGCTGAAGATGCAGCGCGACGTGCTGGGCAAGTTCGGCGTCGAGGTGGTCGATCCCCAGGGCGAGCCCTTCGACCCGCAGTACCACGAGGCCATGGCCATGGTGCCCAACCCCGAGCTCGAGCCCAACAGCGTGATGGAGGTCGTGCAGAAGGGCTACCTGCTCAACGGGCGCCTCGTGCGTCCGGCGATGGTCGTGGTCAGCCAGAGCGCCGACTGAGCCGGTCATCGGGAAAGCGCGGCGGCGGACTTGAAAAGTCACGATCCGCCCCCCAGATAGACGACAACCCGCGGCGAGCGCCGCAGACACGAATCAAGGCAACGAATTCGAGGATTTCCTATGGGACGCATCATCGGTATTGACCTGGGGACCACCAACTCTTGCGTGGCCCTGCTCGAAGGCGACAAGGCCAAGGTGATCGAGAACGCCGAAGGCGCGCGTACCACGCCCTCCATCATCGGCTACACCGATGACGGCGAGATCCTGGTGGGTCAGGCGGCCAAGCGTCAGGCGGTCACCAACCCGCAGAACACCCTGTACGCCATCAAGCGCCTGATCGGTCGTCGCTTCAAGGACGAGGTGGTGCAGAAGGACATCAAGATGGTGCCCTACAAGATCACCGAGGCCGACAACGGCGACGCCTGGGTGGAGGTGAAGGGCAAGAAGCTGGCCCCGCCTCAGGTGAGCGCCGAAGTACTCAAGAAGATGAAGAAGACCGCGGAGGACTACCTGGGTGAGGAGGTCACCGAGGCGGTCATCACCGTGCCGGCCTACTTCAACGACAGCCAGCGCCAGGCCACCAAGGATGCCGGTCGCATCGCCGGCCTCGAGGTCAAGCGCATCATCAACGAGCCCACCGCGGCGGCGCTGGCCTACGGCATGGACAAGTCGCGCGGCGACAAGACCATCGCCGTGTACGACCTGGGCGGCGGCACCTTCGACATCTCCATCATCGAGGTGGCCGACGTCGACGGCGAGACCCAGTTCGAGGTGCTGGCCACCAACGGCGACACCTTCCTGGGCGGCGAGGATTTCGATCTCAAGCTGATCAACTACCTGGTCGACCAGTTCAAGGCCGACAGCGGGATCGACCTGTCTGGCGACAACCTGGCCATGCAGCGCCTCAAGGAGGCCGCCGAGAAGGCCAAGATCGAGCTCTCCAGCGCCCAGCAGACCGACGTCAACCTGCCCTACATCACCGCCGACAACACCGGGCCCAAGCACCTCAACGTCAAGGTGACCCGCGCCAAGCTGGAGTCGCTGGTGGAGGACCTGGTTCAGCGCTCCATGGAGCCGTGCAAGATCGCCCTCAAGGATGCCGGCCTCTCCGCCTCCGAGATCGACGACGTCATCCTGGTCGGCGGCCAGACTCGCATGCCGCTGGTCCAGGCCAAGGTCGCCGACTTCTTCGGCAAGGACGCGCGCAAGGACGTCAACCCCGATGAGGCCGTGGCCGTGGGGGCGGCGATCCAGGGCGGCGTGCTCGGCGGCGACGTCAAGGACGTGCTGCTGCTCGACGTCACCCCGCTGACGCTCGGCATCGAGACCCTGGGCGGCGTGATGACCCCGCTGATCGAGAAAAACACCACCATCCCGACCAAGAAGACCCAGACCTTCTCGACCGCGGACGACAACCAGACCGCCGTGACCATCCACGTGCTGCAGGGCGAGCGCAAGCAGGCCGGGCAGAACAAGTCGCTGGGCCGCTTCGACCTGGCCGACATCCCGCCGGCGCCGCGTGGCGTGCCGCAGATCGAGGTGGCCTTCGACCTCGACGCCAACGGCATCCTGCACGTCTCCGCCAAGGACAAGGCCACCGGCAAGGAGCAGTCCATCGTCATCAAGGCCTCCAGCGGTCTCTCCGAGGAGGAGATCGAGCAGATGGTGCGCGATGCCGAGGCCCATGCCGACGAGGACAAGAAGTTCGAGGAGCTGGTGCAGCTGCGCAACCAGGCCGACGGCATGGTCCACGCCGCGCGCAAGACCCTCGAGGAGGCCGGCGACAAGGCCACCGACGACGAGAAGCAGAAGATCGAGACCGCCATCGGCGAGCTCGAGGAAGCGGCCAAGGGCGACGACAAGGACGCCATCCAGGCCAAGCTGGACGCCCTGACCGAGGCTTCCGGCACTCTGGCCCAGAAGCTCTATGCCGAGCAGGCCGAGGCCGGGCAGCAGCAGGCCGGCAGCGAGGCCGGCGAGGGCACCCGCAAGCCGGAAGAGGACGTGGTCGACGCCGAGTACGAGGAAGTCAACGACGACCAGAAGAAGCAGTAACCGCCAGGCCTTGCCAGGGATGACGGCAGCGCGGGGGCATGACTCCCGCGTTGCCGTTTCCGCGGCTCAGGCGTAACTGCCAAGACCAGGAGGCGCATGGACCCATGTCCAAACGCGATTATTACGAGGTGCTGGGCGTCGCGCGGGATGCCGACCAGAAGGACATCAAGAAGGCCTACCGACGCCTGGCCCAGAAATATCACCCGGACCGTAACCCGGACGACGACACGGCGGCCGCGAAATTCCGCGAGGTCTCCGAGGCCTACGAGGTGCTCGCCGACAGCGAGAAGCGTGCCGCCTACGACCAGTTCGGCCATGCCGGCGTCGACGGCCAGGCCGGCGGGTTCGGCCAGGGCGGCTTCGGCGGAGCTGGAGCCGGCGGCTTCAGCGACATCTTCGGCGACGTCTTCGGCGACATCTTCGGCGGCGGCGGCCGGCGCAGCCCCAACGCACCCCAGCGCGGCAGCGACCTGCGCTACAACCTCGAGCTCGACTTGGAGAGCGCCGTGGCCGGTACCACGGTGGACATCCGCGTGCCGCGCCACATCGAGTGCGAGCGCTGCGACGGCGCGGGGGCCGAGCCGGGTTCCACCAAGGAGACCTGTCCCACCTGCCACGGTCACGGCCAGGTGCGCATGCAGCAGGGCTTCTTCGCCGTGCAGCAGACCTGCCCGACCTGTCACGGCAGCGGTCAGCACATCAAGGTGCCGTGCCACAAGTGCCACGGCGAGGGCCGGGTGCGCGAGACCCGCACCCTGTCGGTGAAGATTCCCGCCGGCGTCGACAGCGGCGACCGCATCCGCCTCAACGGCGAGGGCGAGGCCGGCATCAACGGCGGTCCGCCGGGCGACCTCTACGTGCAGGTGGCCATCAAGCCACACCACATCTTCCAGCGCGACGGTCGTCACCTGCAGTGCGAGGTGCCGATCAACTTCGTCGACGCGGCGCTGGGTGGCGAGCTCGAGGTGCCCACCCTCGACGGCCGGGTCAAGCTCAAGATCCCGCCCGAGACCCAGACCGGCAAGCTGTTCCGCCTGCGCGGCAAGGGCGTCAAGCCGGTTCGCGGCGGCCCTCCGGGCGACCTGCTGTGCAAGGTGGTGGTCGAGACCCCGGTCAATCTCGACGAGGAGCAGAAGGCGCTGCTGCGCAATTTCCAGGAGAGCCTCGACGGCAGCAACAGCCGCCACTCGCCGAAGAAGAGCAGCTTCTTCGACGGCGTGAAGAAGTTCTTCGAGGACATGAAGCCGTAACGGCTTGCCTGGGTGAGTCGTCTTCACGCGGCCCCGGTATCACTGAACTGACCCCCAATAGTTAGACGGTTCATTCAGCCGGCGCTCAAGGCCTGAGTCCTGTACTGCACAGGGCTCAGGCCTTTTAGCATCAGCCTGATGCGCTCGTGGTTGTAGGAATGGATGTAACGGTCGAGGCCTTGCTGCAACTGCTCAACGGTGTCGAACCAGTTTAGATGGAAGTGCTCGGCCTTCAGGGTGCTGAAGAAGCTTTCCATCGCAGTATTACTATCCGAGTGGAGCAGCGGCCGATCCCCTGGCATCAGCCTACCAAAGGCTTTCTTGGGCTATGGTGACTTCTGGTGTACGGGAGGAGGTTGGAAGGGTGGCGTATCCTGTTGATTGATCACGACCAAGATCTCAATCAACACGAGTGGATACGCCATGACCGATTCTACCCTCCGAGCTCTTTCACAACCAGAACCACAGGTCACTGACCCGCTGCACGAGTTGCTGCGCCAAGGTGCCCGTGACCTGATTGCCAAGGCCGTCGAGGCCGAGTTGGCCACCTTCCTGGCGCAGCATGCCGATCAACGGCTCGACGATGGGCGCCAAGCCGTGGTCCGCAACGGCTACTTGCCCGAGCGCACGGTCCAGACCGGGGTCGGCGATGTCAGCATTCAGGTGCCCAAGGTGCGTGACCGCAGCGGGGGCGGCGTTTGCTTCAACAGTAGCCTGCTGCCGCCCCACCTGAAGCGAGCCCGCAGCATCGAGGAGCTGATCCCCTGGCTCTACCTGAAGGGGATTTCCACCGGCGACTACCA
This sequence comes from Billgrantia azerbaijanica, assembly GCA_004551485.1. GTDB lineage: Bacteria > Pseudomonadota > Gammaproteobacteria > Pseudomonadales > Halomonadaceae > Halomonas > Halomonas azerbaijanica. Next base: position 27,121 of record SBLD01000014.1, read on the forward strand.
GGAGGCCCTGGTGGCGCTGCTGGGCGACCAGGCCAAGGGGCTGGCGGCCAACACCGTGTCACGATTCAAGAAGCAGTGGGAAGACGAGCATACCGAGTGGCGGAAGCGGGACCTGGCCGACCAGCGCTACGGCTACTGGTGGGCCGACGGTGTCTACAGCAATGTCCGCATGGATGACTCAAAGAGCACTGATGAAAACCGGACAACCCTCAGTGACGTTGACAGTCGGAGCCGAACGAGGGCCGGGTGGCCGATATCACGGCGACCTGGACACTGGAAGGATGGCTCTAGCTGGCGGCGGTGCGCGACCTCCCGACCGGCAGTTGGTGGGCTGGGGATGGCGGATCACATGCGCACGCCGCTGGTGGTGGACGCCCTGGAGCTGGCCGTAGGCCGCCGGCTGCCCCGAGAGCGTGTTGATCCATTGCTCCGGCTGCGGCAGATAGTACACGTCACGTGATTATCGCGCCACGCTGGATCGGCACGGGTTCCAGACCTCGATGAGCCGCAAGGGAACTGCTGGGACGATGCCGTTATGGAGCGCTTTTTCGGCTCACTGAAAAGCGTGTGGCTGGCTGGCCAGTGATACTGGAGCCGACAGACAGCACGGCGGGACGTGACCGAATACATCGAGATGGAGTGCAACACCTGCCGGCTCCACTTGGCTCTGGTAGACTCAGGGAGATTGAATTGGCAGCTGCGGCTTGAAAATGTGTCTGCTCTGACTTGACCAGAACATTTTATGCGTAAGCGTCTCGTGCTCTTACGGGAGTGTATCGTTCCAGCGCTCGACAGCGTATGCTGGAAGGTATAAAAGAAACACCAAGGAAACTTAAATGGTTGCCCAAAGTGTTGTGTAGCACAGGCTGCACTGCTTGAATTCAGGATTCGAAGACGCTAGCGTTTAAGATTCGTTGTTTACATTCTTGGGTGGTTAAGGTAAATTCGGCAGTGTGAAGGTTGAGGATTGTTGCGGTGGGCTTAAGTTTGTAGATATTTAATAAAAATATGGCGCATAATGTGTTGTAAGAGGAGAATGAATTATTTCTCTCGTTCTGGCTTGCAGTACAGTATATGGAGCTAGATGGGAAATAAGATTTAATTCGGAGTGCGTATGGGTGAATCGGTCACGTTGCGTGGTGCGCTAGAGGTTTTAGAGAAATCCTCGCGCTATGCTGTGGAGGTTGAAGATGTAGAGGACTCGGCACTTTATGCCTACAAAGATTACCTATATGTGCCGAGCCCAGTGGAAGATGCCTTCGTGGCGCGCCTAGAGCAGCTACAGCCAGGTGAAATTGTCTTCCTCTGCGGCAGTAGCGGTGACGGAAAGTCGGCGATCATGACCCGGCATAAGACTGCCTATGCCCAAAAAATACGATTTCACCTCGATGCAACTCATAGCTTTTCACCGACTGAGAGCGCGGTGGATGCCCTTGACAAGCTCTTCCGCTATGTGAAAACGAGTAGAGAACCGCTAGCGGTTGGGATCAACATTGGGATGCTAGCTAACTACGCTCAGGAAGGAGCAGAAGAACACCTGGACGTCAAAGAGTCCTTTCGGGCGTTTTTGCAGTCGGAGCCCGCGAACGCGGGGCATCATTTCATCAGCTTCTTACAGTTTCCGAAGTTTCATCTTTCGGAGGAGGGAGGTGGATCTGCATTTGCTAGCGAACTCTTGGAGCGGCTGACGAGAACCAGTGCATACAACCCATTCTTTCAGTTGCTACAGGCGAGTAGCCAAGGGAATGACCAGCTGCTCCAGACGAACTTTCGTCTCCTGGGCGACCCTGGTGTGCAGCGTGTCGTAATTAATTCGCTCCTAAAAGCCCGTCTGTTCAATGACCAGTTTCTCACCGCACGCGCACTTCTTGACTTCTTTCAACACATACTGACTGCTGATGGCTATCTATTTGATAACCTGTTTTCGCCCAGCGATAACGAACTCGCGCAGCGAATCATGTCGTATGACCCTGCAAGGCTACGGCATCGGGAGCTTGATGATTTTGTGCTCCGCTTAGGTCTTGGGCTGAGTAATGCAGACTTCGAGGTCTATGTGAAACAGCTGGCTGAGCTTGGCATTTGTGGTCTCGACCGGCCAGCATCCTATATTAGGCTTTTCTTTCTCTTGCAACACAGCGAACTCGGAAATAACTACCACCGTCGCTTTAAATCTTGTTTCGATGATCCGGCGCTTTACCAATATGCTCGGTTTTGGAGTTTGCATGAAAAGGTGGCGGACCCTGCCGTTGCTAGCGCGCTCAGGAGCGAGTTCTACAAAGGCGTCTTCATTGAAGCGCTGACGCGATACGTTAACCGCAATGCTCGCGGTCTCAAGAAACGGCACTTGCTGATCGGCCGGCGCAACACCTTTGATCTGGCTGCACATGTGGAGATCCATCCGGACTTCGATCGCGCAGCATCAGAGGCTAGTCAAGACATCGGGTATTTCAACGCCTTCTTTAAGGCAAACGGCAAGGAAATGCCTCCGGTAAAAGTCAGTGCGAGCCTTCTCGAGCTGATGTTGAGAATTATTGCTGGCTACCGCCCGAGCAAACATGACAAGAGCGTCATCGTGATTCTGGAGGAGATGGTCGACGCCATCATTGAGCAGGCACTTCAGGCCAAGAGTATTTTCGTGTACGGCACCGGGCGCTGCGTCGAATTTAAGCAGCTTGAGGATGGGGCCATCGAGGTACAGGGGGAAGTCTGATGGAGCGAGCCTTCGAGTTGCATACCGAGATCAAGAGCAATCCAACGAGTCCGTTCCTTCCGGTTAACACTAGCAAGAACGACTTCAAGTGGAATCAGGTGGTCGCCCTCTTTCTTGCCGACTTGCTGGGGCGCTCCGCTGAGGGGTTAGATGCCGAGCAGCTGAAAGGATACTGCGAAGAGCATTTTCGACACCTCTTGGATGACCCGGAGCAGTGGAGGCTGTTGGAGGAAATTTATTTTCGACGCGATGCGATTGGAAAAGTTGCGCCTGAGCTATTGCTTGTCGCTATGCAGTCGCAGAGCTCCTCGACCTCCGATCGCCGAGTGGCGGACCTGTTGACTTCACTCCGCGGGTGTCAGGAGTTCTCAAGTGGGCTCAGCACACCACTGAATTTCATCGAGCAGCAGATACTTACGGTCGCCCAAGATTGTCTTACAAGATCCGAACCGGGCGCCGCATTCCCTCCGTATCTTCCTTTTCTAGCGGAGCTGTTCCAGCGGGACCTGCGGTTTCTCGCCACAAAGCCGCAGGTCATGCTATCGCTTATCCAAAACTTTCTTGAGCTATACAGTTTTCTCTACATCTCTCAGCTTGCGCTGAACCTAAATGAGTGGAAGAGCGGAGAGCCTCAGAGTAAATCACTCTACTTCATTCTTGAGAATGAGAAAGCCAGCACTGAGCGGAGCCAAATCGCCCTGCATGGGTACTCGGCGTTGAAAGAACCATTTTGGCGACTCTTTCCTACGCTTGCGATGCTTGAGACGCTGTTCCCGAGTAATGTAGCCCCGGTGCGTCTATGGGAACTGCCGGCGCTTATAGGCGCGGAGGGGGCCGCCAGTCCAATCGCGCAGCGGCTTGGCGCCTTCGCCGCAGACTTCGCGGACGACCGCAAGCTGGCAGCTCCCAGGTCACGCAGTTCAGCACTGGATTGGGTCGAGGAACTGATCGAGCTGTCAGTGCAGCAGTTTGGGCCGGGCCAGTCGCGTCAAAGTGCGAATCAGCGGGTTGACGGCGATGTGCACGAGCGGCTCGGAGGAAGCTTCATCCACGCGCGCGGGCGCGCAGGGCGAGTCCTTGTCCTGAGCCAAGACGCTGTCTTGCTACTGACCAACCTTGCTGTTGGGGAACACAGACGCTTGCGCATGCAGGAGTTACTACACGAGTTTAGAGCGCGCGGCGTGTACTTCGACAAGCAGTCCGAGCAGGCACTAATCGAGTTTTTTGAGCGCATCGGTAACGTCGAGCGCATGAGTGACAGTGGGGACGCCGTCTATGTCCGCAAGACCATTTGATTTCTTTCTTGTAGCGCAGTTCGTCGCGTGGGCGCGGCTTCATGCTACGCCTGGCTCCCGCTACCAGTTTCGCTCGCCAGACAGCGGCAACGCGGAGTCCCTTCATGCTGCACTGATAGTGGAGGCGGATGGGCACGTGCAGGTTGGAGAGGTGGCCTTGCCTTACCTGCTGTGTGACGGTGCTAGGATCATTCCGGTACTCCAGCATCCGGAAGCGGCTGGCAGCTACTCGGAGAATTACATCTCCTTCCTCCGTGACGAAATCTCCCGCCAGGCAGACCTGCTCAAAGGCTGTGCGCTCCTCATCATTCATAACAGCCTGCTCGACACCTTGATAAACAATGCTGATGATCTTGCTGCGGCAGGCGCGGTCTGGAGCCGTGATCACGTCAGGCTTAGTCTGGGGCTGCTAATTAGCGAGGACCTAGGCGTGCAGCGTCAAGTTTCGGAATGCCTGCTGAACTATCAGTTCGAGGTGCTCTGCGAAGAAGATGCGACGGTATTCGGTTTTGCTCCTCTGTACCAGGCGCTGCAGGACGGTGAGTTAAGATTCAATGAGCTGGGATTATTGCCGGATCCTTTTGTCACTGAAACTGATATCATTGATGAGCGGCTTATCCGTAAGCGGCTGGACGAAAACCGGCAGCTGTATCGGCAGATACAAGATGAACTTGAGGAATATCCCAATTCTCTGCAGTTAAGGTTCAAGGACCGCTTTAGCGAGGGCTTTATCAAGGAAGTTTTTCCTAAGGGGGACCTTGAACACTGGCGAAGCGTTGACTTCCAGTACTTTCGTGACGATGAGCGAGAGAGCAGCAAGCCAGCGCTAATTTATGAGAAGGCGGTACTTGATGAGAGCGCTACTGCAGTCATAGACCGAGCACAGAACGAACGGGCAGCCGGGCAACGCAAGCGCCACTTGCTGCTGCTGGCTGAGCCGGAGGCGGGCGAGGTCCAACTACGAATCAGCTTTGACGGCTCTGATTTGCAGGCCGGGCAGGTGAAGCAGGAGGTGCCGTCGGATCTCGAGCCCAGCCTGGAGGTAAATCGCAGCGGAAAACGTTCATTTCTCAAGCTGAGCCTCAAGGTCCCTGAGCAGCCGGCTTTCTTCAAGCTGTCTACCGCTAGGGAGCGAGCGGCTGAGAAGTATGAGTTTAGCGCTATATTGCTGCGAAAAGGTTGGTTTTACGTCGAAGGTTTTCGCAACTACTACCTGGTCGATGTCAAGCAACAGCAATTGCATCTTGAAACTGATGCCGAAGTGCTGGAGCTCGGCACCAGCCACACTACGAGCTGCGTAGTTGTCGCGCCGGGCGAAACTGTCGACGGTTTTGCCTATGCGAGCATTGACTTCTCCCGACTCGTGAACGAATCAGACAAGGTGGAATTTCGAGTTGAGCGCGACGGGCGGAGTCTCGATTTCTTCGTAAAGAGTGAGCCGGCCAGCGACCGCCTCGGGGTGCCACTCCTTTTGGATAGCGAGCGCGGCCCGCGCTTGTTCGACGATGAATACAACGGCCAGTTCAACCCTCGCGGGCGCGTCTCGCTGGACAATCGAGAGTACGAAGTCGTCGCTGAGCGTCATGTGTTTCTGCGCCGGGAATCCGCATTCCTCGAGCAGCGCATCGTAGGCTCGAGTGATGCTGGCGAATTCATTAGCTTGGGGGCGCTGGGCGAAGCAAGCCAAGAGCTTGCGGAAAGCTACGAAAAACTCTTTGTCTATCTTGACGCTGCGGAGACCCTATTATCGCTTTCAGCATGGGGGCCTAGTCTGCGTAACGCAGTGCGGGACGTAGTAGAAGCTTCCTGCGCTTGTCTTGCTGATATCCAGCATGACACCGTGCTGACGCAGGAGCAGCGGCTGATAATGCGGGTCGGACTGTACGAAGAAGAGGGAGTTGAGTATCTCTCTCCATACCACCCGCTGGTGCTTGCCTATTACCTGCACTTAGCAGAGGCTGCTGCGGCAGAGGAAGGGGAGCGGAGTTTTTCGCAACTTCCCAAAGTGACCCTGGACCGTCTAACCCCGCGTGGCCTTCTGCCCTTTGTTTATGACGAACGGCATGGGTTTGCACATGTCCAATCTGTTCCGCACAACGCTTTTTGGCTAAAGTTTGTCCCGCGGGAAGACAGTAGCTACGAGTTTGTCCGCAAGCTCATTAAAGAAAAGCTTCTGGAGTTCAAGAATGCCTTCAGCGCCTTGTTTACTACCCATGTAGGAAGCGAGCTCATCCTTAACGTGGTCAACGGGCTAGACGCAAACGAGGTGCTGAAGGGGGTCGTGGAGTACTTCAAGCATGCCATCAGCGCAGGTGATGGAAAGCCAACGCCGATCCACATCAACTTCTATGATGAGACTCTGCGTTTCAACGCATTCGATGCCTTTTCTGAATCTGGCGATGCTGCGTCTATGCGCCGCCAGCTCGGATTGGAAAAGGGCGCAGACAAGGCTATAGCTGATGCTGTAATCGATGCCCTGCGTACCTGCATGACCTATAGCAAGTTCGCGCATAGCGATAGCTCAGACAGCTTTGCGTACGCACATATCACCTTCGTCAGAGATGAGGACCGGGTGGATCGCCAGTCGGTGCGGGTTAAAGCCTCCTTGAGTGGGATCGCTGCCGATGGCCTGATCACTGGCGAAGCATCGGAGAACAAAGGCGGTGCCTACTATACTGCGTTCGGCCTGCGGGGGATCGACACCGAGGCGCTTCCTCACCTACAACTTGCTGAACTCTACGGTAGCTTGTGGATGCCCGCGCGTCTACAGGGCGCGACGTACACGGGTAGCAACGCAGTCGCGATCGCCGTCAATGAGGAATTTCGTACGCTGCTCCAGCGTTGCTACCGCAGCAGCATTTGGACCACCCTCATTGATCCGAAAGTAACGCTTGACTTCTTCAATACTCAAGATGGGGTGTTGCTGATCCATTACTCCGATCAGTACACCAGTTCTGCTAGCTATGACGCGGTCACGGTCACTCGAGAGCTTGAGCTTTACCGAAAGGTGCTCGAGTCAACCACCGGTGAGTTCCGAACTGGACTTATCAACGAGTTTAATGCTTTTAATGGGCAGTGGCTCTTGCATATGTTGACTGCTTCTCCTAAGGAGAGGAAGGGTATCCAGGGCGTCATCGGTGCCTATAAGTTCGCTACAACCTTAGTTCTGAAGGCCGACATCACATGGGTGCCGTTTTCGGTCGCGGAACTTGTTCGTGTTGCAGCCAATAGCGGATTGAAACTTAATGGCAGTGAATTCTCTCGTGCGGTCCAAGGTCACCGCTCGGGCGTCATCTCTGATGATGTACTGCTTGTCGGGCTAAAAGACCAGCGCCTGTACCTGCTGCCTGTCGAGGTGAAAGCTGGTGTCAGGCCTGACTATGATAAAGCTGAGAAGCAGGCTCGGGAGCTTAAGCGGTATCTCACCGCAGACCTTTTAGCGCAGCGTACACTAGCTGGAAAACTGTACCGGGCGCTCTTTGTCCGGCAGCTTTTTATTCAAATCGAGAAGTACCGACTGTACAATGTGTTCGACGCCGAGTACTTCGATGAAGTGCGCTCTCAGCGTGAAGCTTGGCTCGCCGGGGATTATTCTGTTGAAGAAATTACTGATTATCCGGCAGGCTTTGTTGTTGCGTTCGTTGATAACGACGCCTGCTTCGAGCCGAGCTACGTCGAGAGCGAGGACATCCTGCGTGTCGAGCTGCCTTTCGGGCTTCTTAACGACCTAGTGGCGAGACCTTTGCCGGAGCTAACGAATCTCATCGATACTCACAACCTCTGCAACGTCCCAAGTAATTACATGCTTAAAGGGGAAGTTCTGAGCGCACCCCCGGCTGCTGATGAAATCTCGGCAGAGGAGGGAGAGGAGGACGTTACCCCGTTGGATGTTGCAGAGGCTATCGACGATACAGCTACCGAACCTTCAGAACAGGACCTACTAACGCCCGTAGAGGAGGCACCCACGACGACTGTCTCGGTTCCAGAGCAGGGCTCCCTCAAGGTGCTCTTTGGGCATGATGTGCTACGGAACCAGCCGATCTATTGGGAGCCGACTAACACCAGCAAGGTATTCAACACCAATACCGGCATCATCGGCACGATGGGAACAGGAAAAACCCAGTTCACCAAGAGCCTCGTCACGCAGTTGATTCAGAATTGTAGCCAGAACGTCAGCGGCGAGTCGATCGGGATTTTGATCTTTGACTATAAAGCCGACTACATCAAAGATGACTTCGTCGCGGCAACGGGTGCACGGGTTTTCGATCTACACCGGCTGCCCTTCAACCCATTTGCCCTGTATGGCAACAAGCCAATGCTGCCAGTGCACACGGCGAACCTCTTTCGCAGCACGGTGGGCAAAGCCTACAATCTGGGGAACCGCCAGCAGAATAAAATCCGCACTCTGGTGCTAGAGGCCTATGCCCGCGCTGGCATTCAGTCGAATGACGCAACCACTTGGGAAAGGGCAGCACCGACCTTGCAGGACGTCTGGGAGCTATTTCAGGATCAGGATAGCGTTGAGCAGGACTCACTATATGCAGTTCTCGACGATTTGGTGACTTTCCAAATATTTGAGCCTGAGGCCGGTAAGACTCGCTCCCTATATGACTTGCTCGAAGGCGTAAACGTTATCAACCTCTCTGGCTATGATCCGCAGATCCAGAACCTCGTAGTGGCCATTGCCCTCGATATCTTCTACTCGCAGATGCACCAACGAGGAAGCTCGGTTCAGGAAGGCGACTACCGGCAGATCACCAAAATGGTTCTTGTTGATGAGGCTGATAACTTCATGTCCCAAGGCTTCGAGTCGATCAAGAAGATCCTCAAAGAGGGGCGCGAGTTCGGCGTTGGCACCATTCTGTCAACTCAGGAAATGACGCACTTCAAGTCCGCGGAAGTTGACTATTCGTCGTATATTCTTACTTGGGTCGTGCATCGGGTTTCTCAGATCAGATCGCAGGACCTCAAGGCCGTGTTCAACCCAGCCGATAAAGCGACCGAGGATCGACTGAGCGGGGAGATTCGATCTCTCGGTAAGCATACAAGTTTACTGGTAGATGGTGAGAAGCGAGTATCAAAAATGCGAGACATGGCTTTTTATAAGTTGCAGAAATAATTGAGACGATATCATGGAAACTTTTGAGCTGGCATTGGTGTGTGCTTGATGCCGGCAACTGGTTGCCGCCAATAGGGCAGTAAGATTAAATTCCTCTCTCAACTGTGAGTGCCCAAGCCTTTGCTTTTTCTTCAGGGCTAAGCCCAGGGTAAAGCTGGTTAAGTGTAAGCTCTGTAGTTATTTCTGTTTCTCCTAGCCATGTTTTTTTGTCCATTGACATAGATCCTGGAGAAAACTTGTTTAAATCGTAAATCAGTATGCCTTTTTCTAAAGCAGAAAAAAAAGCTTCCCTTACCGCTATGTTGGGCTGCTTGCCCGTGCGTGCTTTCTCTCGCTTTAGCTTTTCTTCTGTTATGGCGGACACCGTTATTCGATTCGGCAACATTAGAAATAACCCTCCGATACAATGCTCTTTCCAGTCGAGTTTATGTATTCCATGGTGTAGATTTTGGATATTGCATTCTTGAAACAAGCAGGTGTGCTTGCTAAGTTTATCTCAGTGTCAGTCGAAAGAAGTATAACCTGGTGGCTGGCGTTTGGAAAGTAATTATCAGTCACATTGGATCTGTGCTCGGAGTCTAAGCGGCCTAGGGGAGTGTCAATTATGATAGGTAGGCGACGCCCGGAAGCCTTGCCTAATGCTTCAAGCATGGCTGTTGCATAAATTTGCTTTTCACCAGCTGACAACTGTTCGCGATCTAATGTTTTTCCATTACTATATGCTAGTGCGACACTGAAAGTACATGGGTCGATATGTGGTGTAAGACCTTCATGGCTCTTGCGTGCCAAACGTTTTAAAGATTCACCAAAGTAATATTCAAGCTCGTGAATTTTGCTGATTTTTGCTCGATTGGAGTAGCTGGTCAGCATCTCTCTGAGTGACTTGGCCATTTCGATAGCATGAAGATTGTCAGATTGGTGCTGATGCTCAGCCTCAAGCTTTCGCAGTTTGCGAATACAGTCCATGGCAGCACGCAGCTCTCGCTTGGCATTTTCACGTTTCTCTTCAATTTTGCTGTTGAGTCGTCCTTGCTTGAGCTGTCCTTCAGTCAGCTGTTCATAGAGTGGTTTGATCCGTTGTTCGTCAGGAGCACGTTCCAGGTTTGTGGCGCACTCACTGATCTGGACTCGCAGACTTTCGAGCTGCTGCTCAAGCTCGTCGACCTCTTTCTTTTGCTTCGGCGCTTCTACAGTGATCTGGTGGTGCAGCCTTTCAATCTCTCTATCCGACAGGTCGTGCACCATCTCCACCTTCTTGGGCGGCTTCAAGCTCTTGCCAAAGGCTTTCTCGATAGCCCCATCAAGCAGCGCCTCTTTGTCTTGCAGTGCGCTTTCAAGCTCCTTGCGTAGCGCTTTAGCTTGGCGCTTCGCCGCTTGGTGAGTGACTCGCTGCTTGCGATAGTCGCTCTCAGCATCGAGCTGAGTTAGCAAGGCACCCAGTGCTGTCGGTGCCAGTGCCAAGGGATAGAGAGAGCCTTTGAGTGAGCGGATCCGGCCTCTGATTGCTTCCTGTTCAGCCAGCAGGCGCTCCATCCTCACCTTTTCGACTGCCTGATTCTCATACCAGGCGCCGCCATGGGCTTCTATCTTCTGCTCCAGCTGAGAAATGTCGGCTCTCAGGTTATGCAGCTGATCCTCTAATTTTTCTTTACCCTCAAGCTCATGTTGATAGCTTGCGTAGTGCCGCTCATACTCTGCCTCTAGCGACTCGGCTTCCTTGCGAATATCCTCGGGAAACCTACCTTTCGAATGGTTACGGATATAGACACTAAGGTCTGCACGCAGCTTATTGACGAGGTCTAGACCTAGCAGCCGCTGAATGGCATCGGCGAGTGCCACATTACCTTTGGATTCCGCCAGCTCTGCGATCTTTTCTCCATCAAAGAAGAAAAGGTCGGCTATCCCCAAGGGGATCAGGTCATTCAGGAAACTCTGGCTCTGCTCATGAGATAGGTTGGAGAGCACTTCGTCATCGCGAGTAATTTGGAGGTTTTCTGAAATCGCACCACTGGTATCGCGGAACCAGCTGCGTACAACATCGTAGTCGTGCTGCTGGCCACCACGGCTTTCACTGAATTCCAGGCGTACGTAGGCACTATTCGGTGCACGCTCAGCCCCGCTAGGCTTGTGTATGCAGTCAGCCAGGTATCGGTGGTATTCCTCGTTAGGGACCTTGGCGCCGAGAATGCGGCGGCCATAAAGGGCAAGGCGCACGGCTGTCAGGATGGACGTCTTGCCGGCACCGTTCAGGCCACCAAACAGGATGATGGGCTTTTGCCCACTTGGGCCTTCTGGTGTGAGATCGATTTCATGGTCACCGCGATAGACCCTGAAATTGCCCAGTTTCAGCGTGTTCAGGATCATTTGCTCAGTTCCTCGTATTGAATTTCGAGCCCCGCGAGTAGCTCGTCGTAGACACTCTTGGCGTTGCGGGTTTTGCCTTGGTAGCCGGTATTCTCCTGGAAGATGTCCTGCATTCTTCCCTTGGCTGCTTGCATACCCTCCAAGGCCATACTTGCATCCTGTTTCTTGGTATGCAGTGTGTCGAGATCACCCCAGTCCTGGTTCAGCAGAGAGTCAATACGCTTGAAAACACCATGTCGCTTGCTGAGCCCATCAAGCGACTGTTCCAGCTGCAATAGCTTGACGGCAAGGTCGATCGGCGTACCGTGTTCCAGGCAAGCGCTGTTGAGAGCGGCAGCATCCTGTTGGGTCAGCACGCCGGCGGAGTCCTGCATCCAGTCTAGCTTGTGACCATATACGCTGGCATAGATTGCCGGAAGTGCATCGAGGGCATCCGGCTCATTTGGGTCGTTGAGCCACTCCAGGCGAATATGCTTCAACTCATCTTCATGGATAAGGTGAATCAGATTGCCGCTATCATTCAGGTTTTTCTGGATCTCCAGAAGCTTCTTCAGCCACGCCTGGCGATAAGCCATCCAATAGGGGCCAGGGATATGCTTTTTCTCGATATTACTGTCATCAGTAATATGTCCGCGTGCGTAGTGAACCTTGCCGGTGCGCCGCTTGTGGTTGCGATATTTTGTCTTGTTGTGCGGTAGCGTGGTGCGATAGAGAAGGTCACGAAAGGCCTTCAGGCGCTTCATCCAGATCTCACCTGACTCAATCAGGCCTTCCATGGCACGGTCTTTGGTAACTACCGTACACGTCCAGCAACCGAAGCGAGAATTTCCGCAGGAGGGTGTCTTGGTGTCGATGACAACAGGGCATTCCCCGGCATTTGAATCCTTGTAAAGGTCGAACAGTTGGTGATGTGTTCCTCCCCACGGCGCAGGCGCGCCCAAGAGGTACATCCACACTTCATCGAAGGTCCAATCTTCGATGGGCATGTAGGTATAGGCGCCTGGAAGGGATGAGTGCTTGGAAAGTAGCGACCCATCCACCTTGTGTTTCGCGATGACTTGGGCCCGTGAAGCACTTTCCTGGCTACGGGCACCCAGAATCACGACTACTTCACCGTGACGGGTTACTTTATCCAGGATGAAGCTACTCACCGGGTCGATCTTCATGCGCTCGGTGCACCAGCGGAAGCTTTGGGTCGGTGCAGGATAGCCTTTGCCGAGCAGGTTCACCCAGAAGGTGTCGTTGGCTTTCGGAACGACCTTGTGAGCCGAGAAGGGAAGGCCCTTTTCCTTTGCTCTGGTGTTGATCTGATCCAGAGTAGAGGATATAAGGTCGACGACAACTGGGGTTTCGACCAGCGTATCGGAGCTGACAACGTAGACGTGCTTGTGCCGCTCGTGAGCAGGCAGCTTATCGATGGCGGTGTAGATCAGCGATAAAACGACGGTCGAATCTTTCCCTCCACTAAAGCCAATCACCCAAGGGCGCTCATCTTCAAGGTACAGGCGTTGTAGCTCGGTAATCAGATCAGGAAGAGGCCTGCCGGCAAAGCTCTGCTCGGCGAGCATCTCATCTTGAGAGGCAAAAAGTGTGGCTTCGCTCATGGTGTCAAAGCTCCCTCGAGCTCTTGCTGCTTCTCACTAAGCGGTATTCCCAAGCGTTGCTTGAGGTAGCAAGCTAGCAGTTCGACGGATGTATGTGATTTGGAGATGCGTCCATCCCGTAGGCAACGGCCTTCCCATGTTGGGTTGCTGCGCTGCCAATCAAGTTTCGACAAGGGTGAGAGCCGTTCTAGATACCAATTGGCATGGTCGAGAGGTGCTTCAAAACGAAGTGGTGCGCAGGCAACCGCAACGGCTTGGAGGAATACGCCATGGGCGTGGATGGTCTCCTGGCGCAGATGCATAGGAAAGCTGGGTTGTTCACATGCTTGTTGCCAGTCTTGCATGAGCTCGCTGACCGCAAGCCAGAAAGCAGTACACTGCGCAAACTCGTTGGGCTCGACCCGTCCGCGCTTGCCTTTCTCAAGAAAACGCCAGCTAGCATTCTTGATGCTGCTCAGAGTGAAGAGCTTATTGGATTTTAGCGGCAGCGAGCTCTTCTCCACCTCGGTGAGCTCTCTGAAACAAGGTACCTCCTGCATCACGTGCCTGGCCAACGCGGATGCCTCGTCACGCTTGTCAAACAGGGCGTTGAGGGAAGGGCTTGGACGGATCGCGTGTCGGTTGAGATCGGCAAACATTTGCTGGCTGCGCTTCAGACCTTCGTCGATGAACAGCAGCACAGGGATGCTGTCATGGCCCAGCTCTCGCTTCTTGGTCACGGCGCGTTCGATGGCAGCCCTACGGTGTTGACCATCGTTGATCAATAGCCGTGCGCCCATCGGTATTCGGAGGGTTCCTTGCAGGGGGACCAGGTCACTATTTCTCACTGGCTCGAATTCCGCCTCCCTGTCCAGCGAGGCGGTGATGGCCGGCAGGATGTAGTTCTCGGCGTTCTGTGTCAGGTAGTCGGTGATTTCTGGTATGCGTCCGGGGTTGATGGCCCGCTGGGCCCGCTCTTCAGGTGGCAGGCCGGCATCATCGTACTGGAACAGCCGTGGGATGAGGCGAAGAGGGCACATGATGGTATAGCATGCGCGCCCACCCTGCGTTCCGCGCAGGGCGGGAAAATCATGGGTCTGCTGTGCTGTAGCTGCCGCAGTCTGTGCCATAGGTACGTTACCTCACGCGCGCGGGTACGTTCATTTTAACGTACCTTCCCGCCCTGCAAAAGGGGGGGGAGCCCGATGGCGTCCAACAAGTGTCGTGCTGATGCTTTCGAGTATGGCTTTTTCTCTATCATGGCTTAATATAAAATCTTCTTCACCCTATGGCTGATGACTATCTTGGAGGGCTTATGACGATTGTGGAGGCAATAATTAAGGTTATGCATAATGCTGGAAGGCCTTTATCTCCAAAGGAGTCTTATGAGGCTGTAATTGATTCCGGGCTTTATTCTTTTAACTCTGATAATCCAATACATGTGGTGAGGAGCCAGATTCGCAGGCACTGCAAGGGTTGTGAGTTTGACTCCAGTTCTCCAAGGAAATACTTCTATGAGGTAGAGGTTGGGAAGTATTCGCCCCTTAAAAATTTTTTTCCAGTCAGGATGTAGTGCAGACGAGGTCACCTTCGGAGAAGAAGAGGAGTGGTATTGATGTGGCTTCTCAACTCAAGCATATGCAGTATGCATATAATGAGTCGGTGAAGAAGAAGGTGTTAAAGGGGTTGAAGTCACTTGACCCAGTTGCTTTTGAAGAGTTTTCGAAAAGGCTGATGGAGGTGTATGGCTTCCATGATATAGAAGTTACTAATATTTCAAGGGATGGAGGTATAGATGGCAGGGGGAAGTTGAAGGTTGGCTTGTCGGAGATGAATGTATTTTTTCAGTGTAAGAGGTGGAGAAAAAAAGCGATTCAACGACCAGAAGTTGATAAATTTAGAGGGGCGATTCAAGGAAAGTGTGAGCAAGGAGTGTTTTTTACAACTTCTACATTTACGCCTGGCGCCAAAGATGTCTCATTCAGTGCTGGGGCTGTCCCTATAATTCTTCTTGATGGAGATGGTATTGTTGATCTAATGTTTGAAAAGGAGTTTGGGGTTTCCAAGGAAAGTTTATATGTATATAGCGATGCTCTTGATATGGTTATTGATGCTGATTGACTATTGTTAACCTTTGCATGATGTGTGAATTCGTTAAGGAAGAAATTTGGTGATAGCTGGCTGAGGTCGAGCGAGTGAAGAAGTGCTTGGCGGTGGTGGCGATACTGCCATAGTTTGGGCGCTAAATGGATAATGGCAGGAAGGAAAGGCTAATTTTACGCCTAGAGAGCGCCGCTGGGTCTGGAGAGTAATGCATGTGTGGTGCCTATTGTTTCGTTTGTGGCAAGGGGTGCAATGTTTATGGATGGAGTGTTCGTTAATCGGGATTGTGGCTGATCTTTCATAGCGCAGTGCTGAAAGGGGGCGGTCTCAATGAGCAAGAGTCGGTGTGGTTGAGCCAGGCGCAGATGGCGGACCTGTTCGGTACCAAGCGGCCAGCGATCACCAAGCACCTGGGCAACATCTTTCGGGCCGGTGAGCTGGACGAGGCTTCAGTATGTTCCATTTTGGAACGTGCTGCGGCCGACGGTAAGCAGTACAAGACCAAGCTCCACAGCCTCGATGCCATCATTTCGGTCGGGTATCGAGTCAACTCGATGCGGGTGACTCAGTTCCGCCACTGGGCGACCTCGGTGCTTCCCATGGTGGACGGCTACGCCTGCACCTGTAAGCAGTTGTTGCAAAAAATGCACATACTGCTCGGGCGTCAGGGGGCGCCATCTAAACCGGCTGGTCGAGCATTTCATCCTGCTCAAGTAAACAGCGATGCGGGCTGGCGCCAAGTGCCTGCCTGGCCTTACGCTGAGCGGTAAACCAACACGAGCGGAGGCCACGATGCCGATTTCACGAGCCGAGATTCCCGTCGATGATGCCCCGGCGCTGATCGAGCGCCTGTGCGAGGAGTGGTCCGAGTCGCAGCAGGTGCGGCGCGAGAGCGAGCGGGTATGCGTGATCTTCAGCGAAGGGACCTGCGTGCTCTACCCCGAGACGGAGAAGCTGATCGTGGCGCTGGAGTCACTGGAGGACGAGGCGCTCGACCAGCTCGAGGCCAAGGTCGATGCGGCGCTGGAGGCGCTGGACGGGGAGAGCCTGGACATCGTCTGGGAAACTTGAGCCCGGCGGTGTCGCCCCGCAGCGCGCACCTCGGCATGCTGCTGTGGGCGCTGTTGGTGGGGTTCTCCTTCCCGGCGGTGGGGCTGATGAGCCCGCTGCCCCCCTTCACCCTCACGGCGCTGCGCTTCGCCATCGCCTGCACGGGGCTGTGGTGGCTGGCGCGACGCTCCCCCGCTTTCCTGCCTGCGCCGCGGGTGCTGCCGCTCTATGGCCTGATGGGGCTTTGCCTGGCAGGCTTCTTCGGCGCCATGTTCTGGGCGGCGCATCATGCCACGGCGCTTTCCATGGCGACGCTCTACGTCACCGTGCCGCTGCTCGCCTTCCTGCTGGGGCTGGGCTTCGGTGTCGAGCGTCTGGCCTGGCGGCTGCCGGCCATCCTTGCGCTGGGCGCCGTCGGGGCGCTGGGCCTGGCCTTCGCCGAATCCCTGGGTGAGGGCGGCGAGTGGCGCTTCGGGCGCGGCGAGGCGGTGTTCTTCCTGGGCTGTCTCTCCTCGGCCCTCTATCCGGTGCTCAGCAAGTGGGGGCTCGCCACCGGGCGGCTGGCCGAGTCGGCGGCGGTGCGCACCTTCTGGAGCCTGGGGCTCGGCGGGGCGCTGATCGGTGGCGTCGGCCTCGCCATGGAACCCGTCGCCCGGCTGGCGACGATGAGCTGGCGCGACGGCCTGCTGCTCGTCTATCTCGGTCTCTTCTCCAGCGCCCTGACGTTCTGGCTGCTGCAGCGCGCCACCGCGGCGCTCACCCCCGGGGCGGTCACCGCCTACGGCTACCTGGTACCCTTCGTCTCCATGCTGCTGCTGTTCGTCGAGACGCCGGCGCGTCTCGGCTGGGAGTGGTTGCCGGGCAGCGTGCTGGTGATCGCGGCCATCGCCCTGCTGCTGCACAACGGACGCACGCCCGGGCCGGCTGCCTGAACTGCCCTGGGCCGGCTCAGGCCACGCCCTCGTCCGGGGGTACGAGGCGTGGGAAGTGCGGCGCGATCTCTGCGTAGAGGGCCGCGGCCTCGCTGACGTGGCGACGCGAGAAGTGGAAGGGGATCAGTTGCTCGACGCCGGCCGCGGCGGCAATCTCGCCGCAGGCGCGCGCCGTGAGGTGGCCGGTGCTCGCCGCCTGGTCGGCCTCGCGCTCGAGGAAGGGTGCCTCGCAGAACAGCACCCGGGCCCCACGGGCCAGAGCGACCAGGCGCCGACGGTTCGGGGCGGTATCGCCGAGGTCGGTGGCATAGGCCAGGCGCTGCCCCGGCTCGCGCAGCAGCAGTTCCTCCATCAACGAAGCAACGGGCCGGCTCTCGCCGTTGGGGAGCGCAATGCGGGCGTCGTCGTGGCCGGCGAGCACCGCCTGCTTGAGCGTGCCGAGCCAGGGGCCGGGCGGCCAGCCGCGGGCGGCGAGACGCTCCTTGCGCACCCGCACCTGGGTGTCCGGCTCGTAGGCGAAGGCGAGCACCGGCGTGCCGTGGTCGAGCGTGGTCGCGCGGATGCGAAAGCCGAGCTCGGCGTGCAGCACGCCGTCGGCGAGGGGGCGCGCGGCGAGGGTCTGGGGCGGCCGGCCGGCGATGAGGCGGTAATGGGCCAGCCGTTCGCCGTGTAGCTCGAACACCTCGAAGCGCGGCGCCTTCTCCTCGACGCGGTCCCACAGGATGCCGCGCATCAGCCCGTCCAGATGAGTGGCGAGCCCCGGCGGGCCATGGATCCGGCACGGCGCGTAGTCGCCGATGCGCGAGCGCAGCAGCCACAGGAACCCGCCGATGTGGTCGAAATGGGCATGGCTGATGAAGACATCGCTCACCTGGTGGGCGAGGCGCGCCGGGAGACGGCCCGGGTCGCCCAGGTCGAAGAGCAGGCTGCGCCGCTGGTGCTTGAGGCGCAGGTGCAGCAGGGGGTCGCCGAATACGCCGTTGACCAGCGTCGCCGTGGCCGTGCCGAGGTCCACCTGGGGGCGAGGGATGTCGCGGGCCGCGAAGGGGCGGTCGGCCTCGGGGCTGGCGCGCCGCGGTGCCGGGGGTGGACGATGGGGTGGAGCCGTGCCGAGCTGGCTGTCGGGGCGGCGTCGGGCGTCGCGGATCACCAGGCTGGCGGGCGGCGCGGCCGGCGCCCGGCTGCACAGGCGCAGGCGGTCGCCGTCGAGGGCCAGCACCTCGCCCAGGGCGAGGGTGTTGCCGCGGGCGTCGAGCAGGCCCACCTGGCGGCCCTGCCACGCCTCGGGCGCCTGGCGCGGCGGCGGGGCGCCGGTCACGGCCAGCGCCGAGAGGTCGAGGGTGTGCTCGATGGCCTCGGCGAGCCAGGCCGCCCAGGCGGCGGAGCGCCACTGGATACGCGCTCGTTTGCCGGGGTGGCGGGCCTGCGGGGCCGGAGCGAGCCGCAGCTCCGCAAGCCCCAGCGCGGCCCGCTCCGCGGCCAGCGGCCCGGGGGTGTCGGGCGGGGCCAGCACGGCGACGGCATCGATGCGGCCGGCCCGGGCCAGCGCCGGCAGCAGCTCGGCGCCGGGGGTGCCGCGCACCACGCCGGGCGCGTCGAGCAGCAGCGGGCCGGGCGGAACGCGCGCGGCCAGCCGCTCCACCGCCGCCGTCAGCGGCAGGCGGAAGCGCGCCGAGTCGAGGGTGGCGAGCGCGGCGATGGCCTCGAGCCGCCAGTCGCCGTCGCGCCACACGCCGAGGCACACCGCCCCGGGCGGGCCGAAGGCGGGCAGGCCGGGGTCGGCGCTCAGGCAGCGACACGCCAGGCCCCGCTCGGCCAGGTGGGCGGCGACGGCGCGGGCGAGCGTCGTCTTGCCGCTGCCCGGGGCGCCGAGGAGCAGCACGCGCGGGTGGCGGGCGAGCAGGTCCGGCAGGGGGTGGTCCGCGGGGAGCTGGCTCGGTGTCGTGTCCATGGTCACGGCCTGTGGTCCCGATAGGCCCAGTGTGGGCGAATTTGCCTGGCTGCCCAAGGGCCCGGCGGGTGGATGGCTCTGCTATACTCTTGCCCCGTTCCCTACAACGCAGTCGCAGGAGTCCGCATGACCCGTATCGCCATCGTCGGTGTCGCCGGCCGCATGGGCCGCACCCTGGTCAACGCCGTGCAGCAGGATACCGAGGCTACCCTGGCCGGCGGCGTCGTCGAGCCGGGCAGCACGCTGGCCGGGGCCGACATCGGCGAGCTGGCCGGCCTGGGCCGGCTGGGCGTGGCGGCGGCGGACTCGCTCGACGCCATCGTCGACGACTTCGATGTGCTGATCGACTTCACCGCCCCGCAGGTGACGCTGGCCAACCTGGCCTTCTGCGCCGCCCACGGCAAGCGCATGGTGATCGGCACCACCGGCCTCTCCGACGACGAGCTCGCCGAGCTCGACGGCTACCGTGACAGGTTGCCCTTCGTCTTCGCCCCCAACATGAGCGTCGGGGTGAACCTGACGCTGAAGCTGCTGGAGACGGCGGCCAGGGCGCTGGGCGACGAGGGCTACGACATCGAGGTGATCGAGGCGCACCATCGCCACAAGGTGGATTCGCCCTCCGGCACCGCGCTGAAGATGGGCGAGGTGGTGGCCGAGGCGCTGGGCCGCAACCTCAAGGAGCATGGCGTCTTCGAGCGCGTCGGCCAGTGCGGGCCGCGCACGGCCAAGGAGATCGGCTTTGCCACGGTGCGCGCCGGCGATATCGTCGGCGAGCACACGGTGATGTTCGCCACCGAGGGCGAGCGCATCGAGATCACCCACAAGGCGAGCAGCCGCATGACCTTCGCCAAGGGCGCGGTGCGTGCGGCGCGCTGGATCGCCAGCCGCGGCAACGGTCGCTACGGCATGCCGGATGTGCTGGGATTGTGATAACCGCTGTTGGGGGCGCTCGGGGCTGATCCGGGGGTAGCCGCCAACTCCCATATCCTGTAACATCTCCAAAATTTTGGCCGGGCGCATGGGCAGAGGCCCTTTCCGAGCGCTTGTTGCTTCGGCCCAGGCATTCCGAGCGAATGACAACAAGCGGGATGAAACCGGTCTTGATCGGGTTTCGTCCCGCTTTTTTGCGGGCCGGCCACCCGGGACCGATTTCCGACCGGGCCGCGGCTCGGTCGTCCGCAGGGGCGCGAGGCGCTCGGCCGGCTCGATGGACACGAGCCGGCCAGGCTTCGGAAAAGTCTAGAATTCCTTGACGAGCTGTCGCTTACAAAGCATGGGAGGACGTTGCATTGAACAGACCCGCGATACTGGCCCTGGAAGAGGGCAGTGTATTCCACGGTACGGCCATCGGTGCCGATGGACAGACCAGCGGTGAGGTGGTGTTCAATACGGCCATGACCGGCTATCAGGAGATCCTGACCGATCCTTCCTATACCCGCCAGATCGTCACCCTCACCTACCCGCACATCGGCAACACCGGCATCAATGCCGAGGACGTCGAGTCCGACGCCATCGCCGCGGCGGGCCTGGTGATCCGCGACCTGCCGCTGCTGGCCAGCAACTTCCGCTCCGAGCAGTCGCTCTCCGACTACTTGGCGAGCCAGAACGTGTTGGGCATCGCCGACATCGACACCCGCCGCCTGACGCGCATCCTGCGCGACAAGGGCGCCCAGAACGGGGCGATCCTCGCCGGGCCCGCGGCCGAGGGCGACGACGCCGTCGAGCGGGCGCTCGCCGCGGCCCGCGACTTCCCCGGCCTCAAGGGGATGGACCTGGCCAAGGTGGTCTCCTGCCAGAGCGCGTACGAGTGGAGCGAGGGCGAGTGGGCGCTGGGCGCGGGCTACGCCGACGCCGCGGCCGGCGTGCGCCCCTACCACGTGGTCGCCTACGACTTCGGGGTGAAGCGCAACATCCTGCGCATGCTCGCCTCGCGCGGCTGCCGCCTCACCGTGGTACCGGCCCAGACCCCGGCGGCCGAGGTCCTGGCGATGAACCCCGACGGCATCTTCCTCGCCAACGGCCCGGGTGACCCCGAGCCCTGCGACTACGCCATCGCTGCTATCGGCGAGATCCTCGAGACTCCGCTTCCGGTGTTCGGCATCTGCCTTGGGCACCAGCTGCTGGCGCTGGCCTCCGGGGCGAAGACGGTGAAGATGAAGTTCGGCCACCACGGCGCCAACCATCCCGTGCAGGACCTCGACACCGGGCACGTGATGATCACCAGCCAGAACCACGGCTTCGCCGCCGACGAGGCGACCCTGCCGGACAACCTGCGCGCCACGCACCGCTCGCTGTTCGACGGCTCGCTGCAGGGCATCGAGCGCACCGACCGGCCGGCCTTCAGCTTCCAGGGGCACCCCGAGGCGAGCCCCGGCCCGCACGACGTCTCGCCGCTGTTCGACCGTTTCGTCGCGATGATGCAGGCGCGTCGCTAGACGCCCGGCCGCCGTCCCTCGTTCGTCACCTTTTTCTGCGGGAAGCACCATGCCCAAGCGTACAGACATCCACAGCATCCTGATCATCGGCGCCGGCCCCATCGTCATCGGCCAGGCGTGCGAATTCGACTACTCCGGCGCCCAGGCCTGCAAGGCGCTGCGCGAGGAGGGCTACCGGGTCATCCTGGTCAACTCCAACCCGGCCACCATCATGACCGACCCGGTGATGGCCGACGCCACCTACATCGAGCCGATCACCTGGCAGGCGGTGGAGAAGATCATCGAGGCCGAGCGCCCCGATGCCGTGCTGCCCACCATGGGCGGCCAGACCGCGCTCAACTGCGCGCTCGATCTGGACAAGCATGGCGTGCTGGCGAAGTACGGCGTGGAGATGATCGGTGCCAATGCCGATGCCATCAACAAGGCCGAGGACCGCGATCTCTTCGACCAGGCGATGAAGCGCATTGGCCTGGAGTGTCCCAAGGCCCAGGTCGCCCACTCCATGGACGAGGCCTGGCAGATCCAGGGCGAGCTCGGCTTTCCGGTGATCATTCGCCCCTCCTACACCATGGGCGGCTCCGGCGGCGGTGTGGCCTACAACAAGGAGGAGTTCGAGGAGATCTGCACCCGCGGCTTCGAGCTCTCCAACAACCACGAGCTGCTCATCGACGAGTCGCTGTTGGGCTGGAAGGAGTACGAGATGGAGGTCGTTCGCGACAGGAACGACAACTGCATCATCGTCTGCTCGATCGAGAACTTCGACCCCATGGGCGTGCACACCGGCGACTCCATCACCGTGGCCCCGGCGCAGACGCTGACCGACAAGGAGTACCAGATCATGCGCGACGCCTCGCTGGCGGTGCTGCGCGAGATCGGCGTCGAGACCGGCGGCTCCAACGTGCAGTTCGGCGTCGACCCGGACACCGGGCGCATGGTGGTGATCGAGATGAACCCGCGGGTGTCGCGCTCCTCGGCGCTGGCCTCCAAGGCCACCGGCTTCCCGATCGCCAAGATCGCCGCCAAGCTGGCCGTCGGCTACACCCTGGACGAGCTCTCCAACGACATCACCGGCGGGCGCACCCCGGCGTCGTTCGAGCCGGCCATCGACTACGTGGTCACCAAGATCCCGCGCTTCACCTTCGAGAAGTTCCCCCAGGCCAACGACCGCCTCACCACCCAGATGAAGTCGGTGGGCGAGGTGATGGCCATCGGGCGCACCTTCCAGGAGTCGCTGCAGAAGGCGCTGCGCGGCCTGGAGACCGGCAACGACGGCCTCGACCCCAAGGTCACCAGCATCGACGAGGAAGTGCTGGCGCACATCAAGGGCGAGCTGCAGGCCGCCGGCGCCGAGCGCATCTTCTACGTCGCCGACGCCCTGCGTGCCGGCCTCTCCGTCGATGAAGTCTTCGCCCTGACCAAGATCGACCGCTGGTTCCTGGTCCAGCTCGAGGAGCTGGTGCACCTCGAGCAGGAGGTGGCCAAGCGCTCGCTCTCCGAGCTCTCGCCGCGCGAGCTCTTCCGGCTCAAGCGCAAGGGCTTTTCCGACGCCCGCCTGGCGAGCCTGCTCGGCGTCTCCGAGAAGGAGTTCCGCAAGACGCGCCAGAAGGCCGGTATCCGCCCGGTCTACAAGCGCGTCGACACCTGCGCCGCCGAGTTCGCCTCGGACACCGCCTACATGTACTCCACCTACGAGGAGGAGTGCGAGGCCGAGGTCACCGGCCGCCAGAAGATCATGGTGCTGGGCGGCGGGCCCAACCGCGTCGGCCAGGGCATCGAGTTCGACTACTGCTGCGTGCACGCCGCGCTGGCCATGCGCGACGACGGTTACGAGACCATCATGGTCAACTGCAACCCGGAGACCGTCTCCACCGACTACGATACCTCGGACCGCCTCTACTTCGAGCCGGTGACCCTGGAGGACGTGCTGGAGATCGCCGACAAGGAGCGGCCGACCGGGGTGATCGTGCAGTTCGGCGGCCAGACCCCGCTCAAGCTCGCCCGCGAGCTCGAGGCCGCCGGCGTGCCGATCATCGGCACCACGCCGGATGCCATCGACCGTGCCGAGGACCGCGAGCGCTTCCAGCAGATGATCGACAAGCTCGGCCTCAAGCAGCCGCCCAACGCCACTGCGCGCAGCTTCGACGAGGCCTTCGTCAAGGCCGAGGCGATCGGTTACCCCCTGGTGGTGCGTCCCAGCTACGTGCTGGGCGGCCGCGCCATGGAGATCGTCTACTCGGCCGACGAGCTGGAGAACTACATGACCCACGCGGTCAAGGTCTCCAACGACTCGCCGGTGCTGCTCGACCACTTCCTCAATGCCGCTATCGAGATCGACATCGATGCCGTCTCCGACGGCGAGCAGGTGGTGATCGGCGGCATCATGCAGCATATCGAACAGGCTGGGGTGCACTCCGGCGACTCGGCGTGTTCGCTGCCGCCCTACTCGCTGCCCGCCGCGGTGCAGGACGCCATGCGCGAGCAGGTCAAGAAGATGGCCGTGGAACTCGGCGTCAAGGGGCTGATGAACGTGCAGCTGGCCTGGCAGGACGACGAGATCTACGTCATCGAGGTCAACCCGCGCGCCTCGCGCACCGTGCCCTTCGTCTCCAAGTGCATCGGCACGTCGCTGGCCCAGGTGGCGGCGCGCTGCATGGCCGGCAAGACGCTGGCCGAGCAGGGCTTCGAGGCCGAGGTGGTGCCGCACTTCTACAGCGTCAAGGAGGCGGTCTTCCCGTTCAACAAGTTCCCCGGCGTCGATCCCATCCTGTCGCCGGAGATGAAGTCCACCGGCGAGGTGATGGGCTCCGGCGAGACCTTCGCCGAGGCCTTCTACAAGGCCCAGCTGGGCGCCGGCGAGGCGATCCCGGCGCTGGAAGGCCCGCGCAAGGCGTTCCTCTCGGTGCGCGATCCGGACAAGGTGGGTGTTATCGAAGTGGCCCGTTCTCTGCTAGCATTGGGGTTCGGTCTGGTGGCCACGCGTGGCACCGCCGCCGCCCTGGAAGCGGCCGACCTGCCGGTCGAGATCGTCAACAAGGTCTACGAAGGCCGCCCGCATATCGTCGATCTGCTCAAGAACGACGAGATCGCCTATATCGTGAATACCACCGAGGGTCGTCAAGCGATCAATGACTCCTCGGTCATCCGTCGTACCGCGCTGGCTCGCAAGGTGCCCTATGCCACTACCCTGGCAGGGGCGAGTGCCGTTTGTCTGGCGCTGGAATACGGCGATGCGATCACGGTGCGGCGGCTTCAGGAACTGCATGCAGGAGCAACGCAATGAACAAGGTCCCGATGACCGTTGCTGGCGAGGCCCGCCTGCGCGAGGAGCTCGAGCAGCTCAAGAGCGAGGCGCGCCCCAAGGTGATCGCCGCTATCGCCGAGGCCCGCGAGCATGGCGATCTGAAGGAGAACGCCGAATACCACGCGGCGCGTGAGCAGCAGGGCTTCATCGAAGGGCGCATCCAGGAGATCGAGAGCAAGCTCTCCAGCGCCCAGGTGATCGACGTTACCAAGCTGCCCAAGACCGGCAAGGTGATCTTCGGGGTCACCGTGGAGCTGATCAACCTCGACACCGACGAGGAGGTGGCCTACCGCATCGTCGGCGAGGACGAGGCCGACATCAAGGCCGGCCGCATCTCGGTCACCTCGCCCATCGCCCGCGCCCTGATCGGCAAGGAGGAGGGCGACAGCGTGGTGGTCAAGACGCCCGGCGGCGAGGTCGAGTACGAGATCGCCGGCGTCGAGCATCTCTGAGCCGCGAGCGATGAGCCACCAAGAAGCCCGCGGCATCGCCGCGGGCTTCTTGGTAAAGGCGGTCTCGGCTCGTGGCCAGAAGCCGAGAGCGGGTAGGTCGCCTCAGTGGCGGCCGTGATGGTTCTCGAAGCGCTTGATGTTGGAGAGCCTGGGGTTACCCTGCGGGCTTGCCCGGTAGAGCAGCGCCACCTTGCCGATGGTCTGCACCCGCTCGGCGCCGCTGGCCGCGAGCAGTTCCTCGAGCATGGCGGCGCGGTCGTCGCGTTCCGGCAGGGCCAGCTTGACCTTGATCAGCTCGTGGTCGGCCAGCGCCCGGTCGAGTTCCGCGAGCACGCCCTCGGAGAGGCCGTTCTCGGAGACGGTGACCACCGGGTTCAGGTGGTGGCCGATGCTGCGGAATGCTTTCTTTTGTGCCTGTGACAAGCTCATGGTATCGTGCGTCTTCCCGGTTTCGCGCAATCCCCCATGGTACGGGGAAACGCCCGCCGGCGAAAGCGCGGCGGGGCGAACGGCCCCGTTCGTGCGTGTTACCGCTCACCGCTTTGGGCCTTCCGGTCCACGCACGCTTTCCCGTTTCGTCGTTAAATGCAGAGCTCAAGGTGATTCGTGGCTCGTTCCACCCCCCCTTCGCGCGATGGCGCATCACGTCGCCGTGCCGCCTCTTCTCGCCGTACCGGCAAGGGCGCGGCCAGCAAGAGCAGTGCCGGTTGGCTCAAGGAGCACTTCGACGACCCGTACGTGCAGCGCTCCTGGCAGGAGGGCTACCGCTCGCGGGCCAGCTACAAGCTGCTCGCGCTCGACGACAAGGACCACCTGTTCCGCCCCGGCATGACGGTGATCGACCTGGGAGCGGCGCCGGGCGGCTGGAGCCAGGTGGCCGCCGAGAAGGTGGGCCCCGAGGGGCTGGTGATCGCCTCCGACATTCTCGAGATGGATGCCCTGGCCGGCGTCGAGTTCGTCCAGGGGGATTTCACCGAGGAGACGGTCCTCGAGGCGATACTCGCGCGGCTCGGCGATCGCCCGGTGGACCTTGTGATGTCCGACATGGCCCCCAACATGAGTGGTATGGCCGCCATCGACCAGCCCCAGGCCATGTACCTGGTCGAGCTGGCGCTCGACCTGGCGCAGCAGACGCTGGCGCCGGAGGGACGGTTTCTCGCCAAGGTGTTTCAGGGCGAGGGCTTCGATGCCTACCTCCGGGCCCTGCGTGAGAGCTTCCGCCGGGTCGTCACCCGCAAGCCGGAGGCCTCCCGGGCGCGTTCCCGCGAGGTCTACCTGCTGGCGGAGGGATTTCGCGGCTGAGCAAGGCTCGGTCGCACGACGGTCGGCCGCCGAACCCATCGGCTGCCGATAGAAAGAGACTAATGGCGCAATGGCCGGACAACGCCGCTCAACTGTGTCACAGTGAAGGTTGGCAAGCCTGCGCACGCACCGGCGGAACGGCCGTGCGGCGCGCGTGGTCCCAGAGCCAGGCGTTATCGGCCGACAGTTGCTTGTAGTGAGGGTACTCCCTTGAATGATATGGCGAAGAACCTGATCCTGTGGTTGGTCATCGCGGCGGTGCTGCTGACGGTGTTCAACAACTTCAGTGTCGAAAGCACCCCGCAGACGATGAACTACTCGCAGTTCGTCCAGCAGGTGCAGAACCAGCAGGTGCGCAGCGTGACCATCGATGGCTACACCATCAGCGGTGAGCGCACCGACGGCTCGCAGTTCCAGACCATCCGGCCGGCGGCGGAAGACCCCAAGCTGATGGATGATCTGCTGGCCAACAACGTCACCGTGGTGGGCAAGAAGCCGGAGGAGCAGAGCCTGTGGACGCGGCTGCTGATCGCCAGCTTCCCGATCCTGCTGATCCTGGCCATCTTCATGTTCTTCATGCGCCAGATGCAGGGCGGTGGTGGCGGCAAGGGCGGACCGATGAGCTTCGGCAAGTCCAAGGCCAAGCTGCTCTCCCACGATCAGGTCAAGACCACCTTCTCCGACGTGGCCGGCTGCGACGAGGCCAAGGAGGAAGTCGAGGAACTGGTCGACTTCCTGCGCGACCCCTCCAAGTTCCAGCGCCTGGGCGGCACCATTCCACGCGGCGTGCTGATGGTGGGCCCGCCCGGCACCGGCAAGACGCTGCTCGCCAAGTCCATCGCCGGCGAGGCCAAGGTGCCCTTCTTCTCGATCTCCGGTTCCGACTTCGTCGAGATGTTCGTCGGCGTGGGCGCCTCGCGCGTGCGCGACATGTTCGAGCAGGCCAAGAAGCAGGCGCCGTGCATCATCTTCATCGACGAGATCGACGCCGTGGGCCGCTCGCGCGGCGCCGGCATGGGCGGTGGCAACGACGAGCGCGAGCAGACGCTCAACCAGCTGCTGGTGGAGATGGACGGCTTCGAGGCCAACGAGGGCATCATCGTCATCGCCGCCACCAACCGTCCCGATGTGCTCGACCCGGCGTTGCTGCGTCCGGGCCGCTTCGACCGCCAGGTGGTGGTGCCGCTGCCCGACATCCGCGGCCGCGAGCACATCCTCAACGTGCACCTGCGCAAGGTGCCGCTGGCCGACGACGTCAAGCCGTCGCTGATCGCCCGCGGTACCCCGGGCTTCTCCGGCGCCGACCTGGCCAACCTGGTCAACGAGGCAGCGCTGTTCGCCGCGCGTCGCAACAAGCGCCTGGTGGGCATGGAAGAGCTGGAGCTCGCCAAGGACAAGATCATGATGGGCGCCGAGCGCCGCTCCATGGTCATGACCGAGAAGGAGAAGCTCAACACTGCCTATCACGAGTCGGGGCACGCCATCATCGGCCTGGTGATGCCGGAGCATGACCCAGTCTACAAGGTGACCATCATCCCGCGCGGTCGTGCGCTGGGCGTGACCATGTTCCTGCCCGAGCAGGACCGCTACAGCCTGTCGCGCCAGCAGATCATCAGCCAGATCTGCTCGCTGTTCGGCGGTCGCATCGCCGAGGAGATGACGCTGGGGCCGAACGGGGTCACCACCGGCGCCTCCAACGACATCAAGCGCGCCACCGAGCTGGCTCACAACATGGTCGCCAAGTGGGGCCTCTCCGAGGAGATGGGGCCGGTGATGTATGATGAGGACGAGTCCCACCAGTTCCTCGGCGGCCCCGGCCAGGGTGGCAAGCTCAAGTCGGGCGAGACCACCACCAAGCTCGACAAGGAAGTGCGCAAGATCATCGACGAGTGCTACGCCAAGGCGAAGCAGATCCTCGAGGAGAACCGCGACAAGCTCGATGCCATGGCCGAGGCGCTGATGCAGTACGAGACCATCGACGCCGACCAGCTCAAGGACATCATGGAGGGACGCGCGCCGCGGCCGCCCAAGGACTGGGAGGATGGCGATTCCGGCAGCGGTTCGCCGGTCACCGGCGACGGCCGCAAGCCGACCGAGCCGGCGCCGACGAGCGACGACGGCGACGACGAGGAGGACGACGAGCCGCGCCGCCGTCCGTCGGACCCGCTGGGCGGGCCGGCCGGCTCCTGAATGACGCCGCCCAGCCCGAGGCAGGCGCCCCGCGGGGCGCCTTTGCCGTTTGTGGTACCCTTTGCGGATCTGTTCGAGCACCCTTCTCGCCACAGGAACGAGACATGATGGATAGCGTGTCGCCCGCCTGGTTGCCGTGTGGCCGCCACCGGCTCGACCTCTCCTTTCCCCGCGTGATGGGGATTCTCAACGTCACCCCCGACTCCTTTTCCGACGGCGGCCGCCACAACGCCCGCGATGCCGCCCTGCGCCACGCCGAGCGCATGCTCGCCGAGGGCGCGGCGATCATCGACGTAGGCGGCGAGTCGACCCGCCCCGGGGCGACCCCGGTGCCGGTCCAGCAGGAGCTGGATCGCGTGGTGCCGGTGGTCGAGGCGCTGGTGCGCGAGCTCGATGCCCTGGTGTCGGTGGACACCAGCAGCCCGGAGGTGATGCGGGCGGTGACCCAGGCCGGCGCCGGCATGCTCAACGACGTGCGCAACCTGCGCCGCGAAGGGGCGCTCGCGGCGGCGGCCACCAGCGGTCTGCCGGTGTGCCTGATGCACATGCGCGGCGAGCCCACCGACATGCAGGACGCCCCCCATTACGACCGGCCCGTGGAGGAGGCGGTGGCCGACTTCCTGGCGGCGCGGGTGGCCGAGTGCGAGGCGGCCGGCCTGCGCCGCGAGCGGCTGCTTCTCGACCCCGGCTTCGGCTTCGCCAAGACCGTCGAGCACAACCTGCGTCTGCTCAAGCACCTCGACCGGGTGGCGCAGCTCGGCCTGCCGCTGCTCGTCGGCCTGTCGCGCAAGAGCATGATCGGCAAGGTGCTCGGTCGCCCGGTGGAGGAGCGCCTGCCCGGCGGCCTGGCGCTCGCCGCTCTGGCGGTGGAGCGCGGGGCGAGGATCGTGCGCGTCCACGACGTGGGCCCGACACTGGATGCGATCAACATGATCTGGGCCGTGCTAAGGGAAGGCTGCGACCATGACTAGACGCTATTTCGGCACCGACGGCATTCGCGGCACGGTGGGTGCATACCCCATCACCCCGGACTTCATGCTCAAGCTGGGTTGGGCCATGGGGCGGGTGCTGGCGCGCGATTCGGGGCGCGCGCGGGTACTGATCGGCAAGGACACGCGCATCTCCGGCTACATGTTCGAGTCGGCGCTGGAGGCCGGGCTTTCGGCGGCCGGCGTCGACGTGGCGCTGCTCGGGCCCATGCCCACGCCGGGCATCGCCTACCTGACGCGCACCTTCCGCGCCGACGCCGGCATCGTCATCTCCGCCTCGCACAACCCCTTCGCCGACAACGGCATCAAGCTCTTCTCCACCGCGGGCACCAAGCTCGACGACGGCATCGAGGAGCGCATCGAGGCGATCCTCGATGAGCCGCTGGAGACGGTGGCCGCCGACCGCCTGGGCAAGGCGATGCGCATCGACGACGCCGCCGGGCGCTACATCGAGTTCTGCAAGTCGACCATTCCCAATCGGGTCAGCCTGCACGGTCTGAAGATGGTGCTCGACTGCGCCCACGGCGCCACCTACCACATTGCGCCCAGCGTGTTCCGCGAACTGGGCGCCGAGGTGAGCCTGGTGGGGGCGAGCCCCGACGGTCTCAACATCAACCGCGAGGTGGGCTCCACGTCGCCGGCCACCCTGCGGGGGGCGGTGATCCAGCAGGGCGCCGACCTGGGCATCGCCTTCGACGGCGACGGTGACCGGGTGCTGATGGTGGATGCCGACGGCCGCGAGATCGACGGCGACGACATCCTCTACCTGATCGCCCGCGACCGCCACGACCGCGGCGAGCTTACGGGCGGCGTGGTCGGCACCCTGATGACCAACTTCGGGCTGGCCATGGCGCTCGACGCCATGGGCGTGCCCTTCGAGCGCGCCAAGGTCGGCGACCGCTACGTGGTCGAGCGCATGGCGGCCAATGGCTGGCAGCTCGGCGGCGAGTCCTCCGGTCACATCGTCTGCGCCGACGTCCAGACCACCGGCGACGGTATCGTCTCGGCGCTGCAGGTGCTGGCGATCATGGTCAACGAGGGCAAGCCGCTGGCACAGCTGCTGGCCGGCCTGGAGAAGGTGCCCCAGGCGCTGGTCAACGTGCGCCTGACGCCGGGTGCCGACGCCCGGGCGCTGATGGCCAGCGACGCCGTCCAGCAGGCAGTGACCCGTGTGGAAGGCGAGCTCGGTGACGAGGGCCGCGTGTTGCTGCGTCCCTCCGGCACCGAGCCGCTGTTGCGCGTGATGGTCGAGGGGCGGGCGCATTTCGACGTCCAGGCGCTGGCGCAGCGCCTGGCCGATGCCGTCACGGCGCAGCTGGCGTGACGCCCCGGCCCATGGTTGTCTTGCCCGGGGCGCTCCTATACCATTTCGCACCACTTTGAAAGAGGACCGAGCATGCGAACGCCGCTGATTGCTGGCAACTGGAAGATGAACGGCTCGCTCGCCCTGGTCGAGGACTTCGGCCGGGCACTCGCCGAGGCACGGCTGCCGCGGGGCGTCGAGGTCGCGCTGATGGTCCCGGCCCCCTACCTGGCGGCTGCCGTGTCGACGCTCGCCGCCAGCGAGGTGGCCGTCGGCGGACAGACGCTCAACGACCAGCCCTCCGGCGCCTTCACCGGCGAGGTGAGCGGTGCCATGCTGGTCGATGTCGGGGCGCGTTTCGTGCTGGTCGGTCACTCCGAGCGGCGCACGCTGTTCGGCGAGGACGACGCCGCCGTGCTGGCGCGGGTGCGCGCGGCCCTGGGCGTGGGGCTCATCCCGGTGCTGTGCCTCGGCGAGAGCCTGGAGGAGCGCGAAGCCGGGCGCACCGAGGCGGTGGTGCTGGGGCAGCTCGCGGCGGTATTCGATGCCCTGAGTCCCGACGAGCGCTCGCGCCTGGTGATCGCCTATGAGCCGGTGTGGGCCATCGGCACCGGCAGGACCGCCACTCCCGAGCAGGCCCAGGCGGTGCACGCGGCGATTCGCACACGCCTGGCCGACTACGCCCCGGCCCTGGCCGAGGGTCTGCGCGTGCTCTACGGCGGCAGCATGAAAGCGGCCAACGCGGGCGAGCTGCTCGCCCAGCCGGACATCGACGGCGGCCTGGTGGGCGGAGCCTCGCTCAAGGTCGACGAATTCCTAGCCATTTGCCAGTCAGCAGGTTGAAACCATGCAAGTTGCCATTCTCATGATCCACGTGGCGATCGCCATTGCCCTGGTGGCCCTCGTCTTGCTGCAGCAGGGCAAGGGCGCCGAAGCCGGTGCCGCCTTCGGCGGCGGCGCGTCGCAGACCGTGTTCGGCTCGCGCGGCACGGGCGGCTTCCTGTCGCGCGCCACGGCCGTGCTCGCCGCGGCCTTCTTCGCCACCTCGCTGACGCTGGCCTACTTCGCGTCCCAAGCCGGTGAGGCCCCGGAGGCGGGGATTCCCGACTCGCGGGTGATCGATCAGCAGCGCGGCGTACCAACCCTTGACGACGAGGGCGGCGATATGGATAATGCAGCGCCAGTGCTGGAGGAAAGCAGCGACTGAGGTCGTCTCTCCGGCTTCCACTTTGCCGAAGTGGTGGAATTGGTAGACACGCTATCTTGAGGGGGTAGTGGCCTTATGGCCGTGCGGGTTCAAGTCCCGCCTTCGGCACCATCTGAACACCGTGATCGACCTGACGCGACTGGTTCGCCAGGGGCATGACACGGATCGTCAGAACGCAGGATTGGCACCAGAAGGATTGTAGCGAAAACGTCGGTTTTCCTTGACGTCAAAACGCCAAGTGCCTACAATCGCCGACCTGGAATGATGCGGGGTGGAGCAGTCTGGTAGCTCGTCGGGCTCATAACCCGAAGGTCATCGGTTCGAATCCGGTCCCCGCTACCATCTTCCCGAAGGCCTGCTTTTGGCAGGCACATGTCGAGAAGTGGTGTAACAGGTTTCTTGTGAAAGGCCCCTTCCTGCGAAGGGGCTTTTTGTTAGCGGCCCACTGTCCGGAAGCGCCGGGCAGGG
This sequence comes from Billgrantia azerbaijanica, assembly GCA_004551485.1. GTDB lineage: Bacteria > Pseudomonadota > Gammaproteobacteria > Pseudomonadales > Halomonadaceae > Halomonas > Halomonas azerbaijanica. The sequence goes on from SBLD01000014.1 coordinate 59,875, forward strand.
CTATCCGGGCAACGCCAATCAGCCACCTAGCTTTCCTGTTCACTCCCGGCCAGGTGCCTGATGCAACGGCTGTAGGAGCATTCTCAGTGGCACTCAAGGACGCCGCGCTACATGCGCTGATCGAGCCGGTGGTCACCGCCATGGGATTCGAGCTGTGGGGCATCGACTACCTGTCCCAGGGCAAGCACTCGCGGCTGGTGATCTACATTGATCATGCCGATGGCGTGACCGTCGACGACTGTGCCGACGTCAGTCGTCAGGTCAGCGGCGTGCTCGATGTCGAGGACCCCATCGCCGGTGAATACCGCCTGGAAGTGTCGTCGCCGGGCATGGATCGTCCGCTGTTTACCCTCGATCAGTTCGCGCGCTTCCGTGGCCACCGGGTGGCGCTAAAGCTGCGGGTGCCGTTCGAGGGGCGGCGCAAGTTTCAGGGGCTGCTGGCCGGCGTCGAGGGCGACGAGGTGCTGTTGCAGCTCGACGGCGAGGAATATTGCTTTCCCATCGATACCATCGACCAGGCCCGTGTGGTGCCGACGTTCGACGAGTGACGTCGATGGATAAGGACAGGTTTTCTGGCGAGGCAAAGGCATGAGCAAAGAAATTCTGACGGTCGTTGATGCGATCTCCAACGAGAAGGGCGTGCCCCGCGAGGTGATCTTCGAGGCCGTCGAGGCCGCCCTGGCCAGCGCGTCGCGCAAGCGCTTCGAGGGTCAGGAGGTCAGCGTGCGGGTCAAGATCGACCGCCAGACCGGCGACTACGAGACCTTCCGCCGCTGGGAGGTGGTGGAGGACGACGAGTTCGAAAACCCCGACGCCGAGATCAAGCAGTCGTTCGCCGAGCGCCGCGACCCACCGCTCACGCTGGGCGACGTGGTCGAGGAGCGCATCGAGAACGCCGCCTTCGGCCGTATCGCCGCCCAGACCGCCAAGCAGGTCATCGTGCAGAAGGTGCGCGAGGCCGAGCGTGCCGAGGTGGTGCGCCAGTACGCCGAGCGCGAGGGCGAGCTGGTCGCCGGCATCGTCAAGAAGACCACCCGCGACGGGCTGATCATCGACCTCGGTGACAACGCCGAAGCCTTCCTGCCGCGCGGCGAGATGATTCCCGGCGAGCGCTACCGCATGAACGACCGCGTCCGGGCGCTGCTGGTCAAGGTCGATGCCGAGGCACGCGGTGCCCAGCTGATCCTGTCGCGCACCTGCCCGGAACTGATCATCGAGCTGTTCAAGATCGAGGTGCCGGAGATCGCCGAACAGCTCATCGAGATCAAGGGGGCCGCCCGCGACCCCGGCTCGCGAGCCAAGATCGCGGTGAAGACCAACGACCGTCGTATCGACCCGGTGGGCGCCTGCGTGGGCATGCGCGGCTCGCGGGTGCAGGCGGTGTCCACCGAACTGCAGAACGAGCGCGTGGATATCGTACTGTGGGACGACAACCCGGCCCAACTGGTGATCAACGCCATGGCGCCGGCGGATGTCGCCTCGATCCTCGTCGACGAGGAGACGCACGCCATGGACGTGGCGGTCGCCGAGGATAACCTGGCCCAGGCCATCGGCCGCAGCGGTCAGAACGTGCGTCTCGCCTCCGAACTCACCGGCTGGCGGCTCAACGTCATGACCGAGAGCGAGGCCGAGGACAAGCGCGAGCAGGAGATCGACAGCCTGGTCGAGCATTTCATCCAGCACCTGGACATCGAGGAGGACCTCGCCCGGCTGCTGGTCGAGGAGGGCTTCACCACGCTGGAGGAGATCGCCTACGTGCCCCTCGAGGAGATGCTCGAGATCGAGGAGCTCGACGAGGAGCTCGTGGAAGAACTCCGCGCACGCGCCAAGGACGAGTTGCTCAACCTGGCCATCGCCTCCGAAGAGGAACTGGACGGTGCCCAGCCGGCCGAGGATCTGCTCGAGATGGACGGCATGGAGCGCCACCTGGCCTTCATCCTGGCCAGCCGGGGCATCATCACCATGGAGGATCTGGCCGAGCAGTCCGTCGATGATCTGATGGACATCGAGGAGTTGGACGAGGAGCGCGCTGCAGCACTGATCATGACTGCCCGTGCGCCATGGTTCGAAGGCGAACAGTAAACGGGTCACGGGCTGAGGAGGGTCAACATGTCGGAAATGACCGTTAAGGATTTTGCAGCGAAGGTGGGACGCGACGTGCCCCGCCTGCTGGAGCAGATGAAGGAAGCCGGGCTTGCCCACAAGTCCGAGAGCGATGCCGTCTCCGAGGAGGACAAGCGGCAGCTGCTGGATTACCTGACCAAGAGTCACGGCGGCAGCGGGGCGGGCGCCCGCAACCGCATCACCCTGACGCGCAAGACGCGCAGCCGTATCAAGACCGGCGAGCGCGGCAAGAGCATCGAGGTGCAGGTGCGCAAGAAGCGCACCTACGTCAAGCGCGAGGAGCCGGCGGTGGAAGAGCCCAAGGCCGAGGAGACCGGGCCGCGCCAGCTGGTCGGCGACATGGCCGACTCGCAGCAGGCCGAGGCCGAACGCCAGGCGCGTGAGGCCGAGCAGGCGCGCGAGGCCGAGCAGGAGCGCGCGCGTGCCGCCGAGGAGTCGGCGCGTGAGGCGGCGGCCAAGGTCAAGACCGAGAAGGCCGCGGCCGAGCCCGAGATCCCCGTGCCGGAGCTCGAGGTGAGCGAGCCCGCCGGCGAGCCCGAGCCGCCGGCGCCACCCAAGGAGGGTCGCGGCGACGTGCGCCGTGCCGCGGTCAAGAAGGCCAGCGGCAAGGGCGGCAAGAAGGGCCGCCACGAGCGCGACGACGATGATCGCGGCGATCGCGAGGAACGCCGCCGCGGCGGCAAGAAGGCCAAGCGCGCCGAGCGGCGCGGCGGACGCCGCGGCGGTGCCCAGGGCGGCAAGCACGGCTTCCAGAAGCCGACGCAGCCGATCGTGCGCGAGGTGTCGATCCCCGAGTCGATCAGCGTCGCCGACCTGGCCGACAAGATGTCGATCAAGGCCAACGAAGTCATCAAGACCATGTTCACCATGGGCGCGGCGGTGACCATCAACCAGACCATCGACCAGGACACCGCGGCCATCGTGGTCGAGGAGATGGGCCACAAGCCCAAGCTGGTCAAGGACGATGCGCTGGAGACCGAGGTGCTCGAGGGCATCTCCTACGAGGGCGAGGAGGTCACCCGCGACCCGGTCGTCACCGTGATGGGCCACGTCGACCACGGCAAGACCTCGCTGCTCGACTACATCCGCCAGGCCAAGGTGGCCACCGGCGAGGCCGGCGGCATCACCCAGCACATCGGCGCCTACCACGTGGAAGGCGACAAGGTGAAGGGCGAGCACGGTGGCGTGACCTTCCTCGACACACCCGGCCACGCGGCGTTCACCGCCATGCGCGCCCGCGGCGCCAAGGCCACCGACGTGGTCATCCTGGTGGTGGCGGCCGATGACGGCGTGATGCCGCAGACCATCGAGGCAATCGAGCACGCCAAGGCCGCCGAAGTGCCGCTGGTGGTGGCGGTCAACAAGATCGACAAGCCCGGCGCCGACCCCGACCGCGTCAAGAACGAGCTCTCCCAGCAGGGCGTGATCTCCGAGGAGTGGGGCGGCGACACCCAGTTCGTGCACGTCTCCGCCAAGACCGGCGAGGGCATCGACGAGCTGATCGAGGCGGTGCAACTGGTCTCCGAGGTGCTCGAGCTCAAGGCCGTGCCCGAGGCGCCCGGCAAGGGCGTGGTCATCGAGTCGCGGCTCGACAAGGGGCGCGGTCCCGTGGCCACCGTGCTGGTGCAGAACGGCACCCTGAAGAAGGGCGACATCGTGCTGGCCGGCCTGCACTACGGCCGCGTGCGCGCGCTCACCAACGAGCTCGGCAAGCAGGTCGACGAGGCCGGCCCCGCCATGCCGGTGGAGATCCAGGGTCTCGACGGCACCCCCGAGGCGGGCGACGACTTCATGGTCGTGGCCGACGAGAAGAAGGCCCGCGAGGTCGCCAACTTCCGCCAGGGCAAGTACCGCGAAGTGCGTCTGGCCCGCCAGCAGAAGGCCAAGCTGGAGAACATGTTCAGCCAGATGGGCCAGGAGGAAGCCGCCAAGCTCAACATCGTGCTCAAGGCCGATGTCCAGGGCTCGCTGGAGGCGATCAAGGGCGCGCTGGAGGAGCTCTCCACCGACGAGGTACAGGTCTCCGTGGTCTCCTCCGGCGTGGGCGGCATCACCGGCACCGACGCCAACCTGGCGCTGGCCTCCGAGGCGATCGTGGTCGGCTTCAACGTGCGTGCCGACGCCGCGGCCCGCGAGATCATCGAGCGCGAGGGGCTGGAGCTGCGCTACTACAGCGTCATCTACCAGCTGATCGACGAGGTCAAGCAGGCCATGAGCGGCATGCTCGAGCCGGAGTGGAAGGAGGAGATCGTCGGCGTGGCCGAGGTCCGCGACGTCTTCCGCGCGCCCAAGATCGGCGCCGTGGCCGGCTGCATGGTGGTCGAGGGCACCGTCTACCGCAACAAGAAGATCCGCGTGCTGCGCGACAACGTGGTCATCTACGAGGGTGAGCTCGAGTCGCTGCGCCGCTTCAAGGACGACGTCCAGGACGTGCGCAACGGCATGGAGTGCGGTATCGGCGTCAAGAACTACAACGACGTCCAGGTCGGCGACAAGATCGAGGTCTTCGATCAGGTCAAGGTCGAGCGGACGCTCTAACCGCCCGAGGAGTCGAGCATGCGCGAGTTCAAGCGTACCGACAGGGTCGGTGACCAGCTGCAGAAGGAGCTGGCAGTGCTGATCCAGCGCGAGGTCAAGGATCCGCGCCTGGGCATGGTCACCGTCAGCGCCGTCACCGTCAGCCGCGATCTCGGCTATGCCGATGTCTACGTGACGCTGCTCGGCGAGGACGCGCCGGAGCGCGTCCGGGAGAACCTCCGGGTGCTGCGCCAGGCCGCCGGTTTCCTGCGCAGCCAGATCGCCCGGCGCATCAAGCTGCGCCACGTGCCCGAGCTGCGCTTCCACTACGACGAGAGCGTGGTGCGCGGCCAGCGACTGTCGTCGCTGATCGACGAGGCGGTCGAAAGCGACCGGGCCCGCCATGCGGACGAGGCGGGCAGCGACGACGAGGGAGAGCGCGACTGATGGCGCGACGGCGTCGCGGCCTGCCGGTCGACGGGGTGCTGCTGCTCGACAAGCCCGGGGGGATGTCGAGCAATCATGCCCTGCAGCGCGCTCGGCGCCTGCTCCAGGCACAAAAGGCGGGGCATACCGGCACCCTCGACCCCATGGCCACGGGGCTGCTGCCGCTCTGTTTCGGCGAGGCGACGAAGTTTTCGGCGCACCTGCTCGAGGCCGACAAGGTCTACCGCACCCGCGTCGAGCTCGGTGCGGTGACCGATACCGGCGACGCCGAGGGGACGGTCGTCGAGCGGCACGCCGTGCCGCGCTTCAACGCCGCCGACCTCGAGGGTGTGCTCGAGCGCTTTCGCGGCGAGATCGAGCAGGTGCCGCCGATGCACTCGGCGCTCAAGCACCAGGGGCGCAAGCTCTACGAGCTGGCCCGCGAGGGCAAGACGGTGGCGCGTGCAGCGCGGCGCGTGACGGTGTATGATGCCCGCCTTCTCGCCGTCGAGGCGGCGGCCTTCGAGCTCGAGGTGCGGGTCAGCAAGGGTACCTACATCCGCACGCTCGCCGAGGACATCGGCCGGGCACTGGGCTGCGGGGCCCACATCAGCGCGCTGCGGCGCCTGAAGACCGGGCCCTTCGACGCCGTCGACATGCTGACGCTCGAGGCGCTGGAGGCGTTGCCCGGGCAGACCGAGCGCGAGGCGGTGCTGCGGCCCGTGGACGTCCTGGTGGCCCACCTGCCGCGCCTCGACGCCGATGCGCCAGCGGCCCACCGGCTGACCCATGGCCAGCCGGCGCGACTGGCCACCGCCGATCTCGCCGCTGGCGAGACGGCACGACTCTACCGCGACGGGACCTTTCTCGGGCTCGTCACGGTGACGGCGCCACAGGAGGTGGCGCCGAAGCGGCTGCTCAGTACGGCAGCCCGGTGACGAAGCCGCCACGCGGCTTCCAGGGAGCAACGCCGAGACTGCAAATATGCGTGGTCTCACCCATTCATCATTCAGGCATATTGCTGATTGGAGACACAGATGGCACTGACCGCTGACCAGAAGGCCGACATCGTCAAGGAATTCGGCCGTGGCGACAACGACACCGGCTCCCCCGAAGTGCAGGTGGCGCTGCTGACCGCCAACATCGACGGCCTGCAGGACCACTTCAAGACCAACAAGCAGGATCACCACTCGCGTCGTGGCCTGATCCGCATGGTCAACCAGCGCCGCAAGCTGCTCGACTACCTGAAGCGCAAGGATTTCGAGCGCTATCAGTCGCTGATTCAGCGTCTCGGCCTGCGTCGCTAAGAAAAGGGTATTTCGTAACGCGAAATCCGCCTTTTCTGTCAGGTATCAAGAAACGGGCAGCCTCCGGGCTGCCCGTTTTGCGTTTTTGGCCGGCCAAAGGCGCTAACCGGTGGCCCCGGCGGGCGTCAACCCCTAAAATGGTCGCCGAGTCGAAACGACCCATACATGAGATCGAAAAGTTGAAGGAAGTCGCCGTGAATCCGGTCAAGAAAACGTTTCAGTACGGTCGCAGCACCGTCACCCTGGAAACCGGGCGCATCGCCCGCCAGGCCACCGGTGCCGTGATGGTCACCATGGACGACACCGTGGTGCTGTGCACCGTGGTCGCGCGGAAGGAGGCCAACCCCAGTCAGCCGTTCTTCCCGCTCTCCGTCCACTATCAGGAGAAGACCTACGCGGTCGGCAAGATCCCCGGCGGCTTCTTCAAGCGCGAGGGGCGTCCCACCGAGAAGGAGACCCTCACCTCGCGGTTGATCGACCGTCCGATCCGCCCGCTCTTCCCCAAGGGCTTCATGAACGAGGTGCAGGTGATCTGCACGGTGCTCTCCACCGACCGCAACCATGACCCGGACATCGCCGCCATGCTTGGCACCTCGGCGGCCCTGGCCGTCTCCGGCGTGCCGTTCAACGGTCCCATCGGTGCCGCCCGCGTCGGCTTCTCCGAGGAGAAGGGCTACTTCCTCAACCCCACCGTCGAGGAACTCGCCACCTCCGAGCTCGACATGGTCGTCGCCGGTACCGAGAAGGCCGTGCTGATGGTCGAGTCCGAGGCCAAGGAGCTGCTCGAGGACGAGATGCTCGGTGCCGTGCTCTACGGTCACCAGGAGATGCAGGTGGCGATCGGCGCCATCAACGAGCTCGCCGCCGAAGCCGGCAAGCCCCGCTGGGACTGGCAGCCACCGGTTGAGAACACCGCGCTCAAGACCGCCGTGGCCGAGGCCTTCGAGGCCAAGGTGGGCGAGGCCTATCGCATCACCGACAAGATGGCCCGCCAGGACGCCCTGGCCGCCCTCAAGGACGCGGCCGTGGCGCAGCTGGCCGGTGAGGAAGAAGGGCAGTATGACGCCGATGAGGTCAAGGGCGCCTTTGCCAGCCTCGAGAAGCGCGTGGTGCGCTCGCGCGTCATCAAGGGTGAGCCGCGCATCGACGGCCGCGACCACAAGACCGTGCGGCCGCTGGCCATCGAGGTGGGCACCCTGCCCAAGACCCACGGCTCGGCGATCTTCACCCGCGGCGAGACCCAGGCGATCGTCATCGCCACCCTGGGCACGCTGCGTGACGCCCAGCTGATCGAGTCGCTGGAGGGCGAGCGCAAGGATCGTTTCCTGCTGCACTACAACTTCCCGCCCTACAGCGTCGGCGAGGCCGGCTTCATGGGCGGTCCCAAGCGCCGCGAGATCGGTCACGGCCGCCTGGCGCGGCGCGGGGTGCAGGCGATGCTGCCGGCCGAGGACGACTTCCCCTACACCATCCGCGTGGTCTCCGAGATCACCGAGTCCAACGGCTCGAGCTCCATGGCCTCGGTGTGCGGCTCGTCGCTGGCGCTGATGGACGCCGGCGTGCCGATGAAGGCGCCGGTGGCGGGCATCGCCATGGGCCTGGTCAAGGACGACGACGGCTTCGCGGTGCTGACCGATATCCTCGGTGACGAAGACCATCTGGGCGATATGGACTTCAAGGTGGCGGGCTCCGCCGAGGGCGTCACCGCGCTGCAGATGGACATCAAGATCGAGGGCATCAACGAGGAGATCATGGAGCAGGCGCTGCAGCAGGCCAATGAGGCGCGGCTGCACATCCTCGAGCAGATGAACGCGGTGATCGGCCAGAGCCGCAGCGAGATCTCCGAGAACGCGCCCTCCATGGCCACCATCAAGATCGACCCGGAGAAGATCCGCGACGTCATCGGCAAGGGCGGCGCCACCATCCGCAAGATCTGCGAGGACACCGGCGCCTCCATCGACCTCGACGACGACGGCACGGTGCGCATCTACGCCGAGGACAAGGTGGCGGCCAAGAAGGCCATCGACACCGTGCTCGCCATCACCGCCGAGGCGGAGATCGGCAAGCTCTACCGCGGCAAGGTGGTGCGCATCGCCGACTTCGGCGCCTTCGTCAACATCATGCCCGGCACCGACGGCCTGGTGCACATCTCGCAGATCGTGCCCGAACGCGTCAACAACGTGCGCGACTTCCTCAACGAGGGGGACGAGGTGGTGGTCAAGGTGCTCGACATCGACAACCGCAATCGCGTCAAGCTCTCCATCAAGGAGATCACCCCGGAAGAGAAGGCCGCCTTCGAGGCCGGCGAGGCCGACACCACGGTGTAAGCCGAACGCTGGACGTGGAAAGGAAACCGCCCCCGCAGCCTGGCTGCGGGGGCGGTTTTCGTTCTGCGCATTTTAGCGTGAACATGTTTGGCAGGTTTCATGGTGGGAGGCCGGCTCTGCCGGGCGAAGGCGCCGCAGGCGCCCCTTGGGTAGCGCTGCGCGCTGCTTCGCGAGCTGAAGCTCCCTCCCACAAAACGATTTCACGCCAGTCTGCGATGAACCGGCATTTTAGGTGCCGCTATTACTGCGGAGCGTGTTTACCGCTCGATGGCCAGCGCCACCCCTTGCCCGCCGCCGATGCACAGCGTCGCCAGGCCCTTCTTGGCGTCGCGGGCGATCATCTCGTGCAGCAGGGTGACCAGGATGCGGCAGCCGGAGGCGCCGATGGGGTGGCCGATGGCGATGGCGCCGCCGTTGACGTTGATCTTGTCGGTGTCCCAGCCGAGCTCCTTGTTGACGGAGAGCGCCTGGGCGGCGAAGGCCTCGTTGGCCTCGATCAGGTCCAGCTCGTCGAGGCTCCAGCCGGCCTTCTCCAGGCAGCGGCGGGTGGCCGGGGCCGGGCCGATGCCCATGATCGCCGGGTCGACGGCCGCGTTGGAGTAGGCGGCGATGCGTGCCAGCGGCTCGAGGCCGAGTGCCTTGGCCTTCTCGGCGGAGCAGAGCATCACCACGGCGGCGCCGTCGTTGATGGAAGACGCATTGCCGGCGGTGACGGTGCCGTCCTTCTTGAACGCCGGGCGCATGCCGGCGAGCTTCTCGGCGGTCACCTCGCGGGGATTCTCGTCGGTGTCGAAGACCAGCGGGTCGCCCTTGCGCTGGGGGACCTCCACCGGGACGATCTGGCCCTTGAACTTGCCTTCCTTGATGGCGGCGGTCGCCTTCTGCTGGGAGGCGGCGGCGAAGGCGTCCATGTCCTCGCGGGTGATGCCGTACTTCTCGGCCAGGTTCTCGGCCGTGATGCCCATGTGGTAGTTGTTGAAGGCGTCCCACAGGCCGTCGTGGACCATGGAGTCGATGGCCTTCCAGTCGCCCATGCGCTGGCCGGTGCGCGAGTTGGGCAGCACGTGCGGGGCGAGCGACATGTTCTCCTGGCCGCCGGCGAGGATCAGCTCGGCGTCGCCGCAGCGGATCGCCTGGGTGGCCAGGTGCAGGGCCTTGAGGCCCGAGCCGCATACCTTGTTGATGGTCATGGCGGGGACGGCGTCCGGCAGGCCGGCCTTGATGGACGCCTGGCGGGCCGGGTTCTGGCCGACGCCGGCAGTGAGTACCTGGCCGAGCAGCACCTCGTCGACCTGCTCGGGGGCGACGCCGGTGGTGGCAAGGATGTCCTTGATCACCGTGGCACCCAGGTCGCTGGCGGGGATGCCGGCCAGAGAGCCGCCGAAGGCGCCGACGGCGGTACGGCGTGCGGCAACGATCACCACTTCTTGCATGGGGAGAACCTCCTGTACGTGGGACGAGCAACTGCCTCGTCAGCATAGGGGACTCTTGTGCACTGCGGCAACCGCCGTGGGGACGAAACTGTCGTCTTTCCGATGACTGCCCCACGCCGGGTGGCGGTCAGGGGCTCGGTCAGGCCAGCTGCACGGGGATGGCGTTGCTGGTGTGGCTGATGGCGTTGCCTTCCTGGAGGTAGACCAGCGCCGGGGCGTGATTCTCGAGCTCGGCCTCGCTGTAGTGGGCGTAGCTGCAGATGATCACGCGGTCGCCGGCGCCAGCGAGGTGGGCCGCGGCGCCGTTCACCGAGATGACCTTCGACCCCTCCTCGGCGCGGATGGCATAGGTGGTGAAGCGCTGACCGTTCTCCACGTTGTAGATCTGGATCTGTTCGTTCTCGCGGATGCCGGCGAGGTCGAGCAGCTCGCCGTCGATGGCGCAGGAGCCCTCGTAGTTGAGCACGGCGTGGGTGACGCGGGCCATGTGCAGCTTGGCCTTGAGCATGACGGTGTACATCGCTGGGGAGTCCTCGTGAAGCCTCGTTGCGTAGGGGAGAGTGCTGCCGTCAGGACGGCAGCGTCAGGGTCAGGTTGTCGATCAGGCGCGCCGGCCCGAGCCGGGCGGCGGCGAGCAGTACCGCGTCGCGGGTGGCGGCGGTGACGGGGCCCAGGTCGGTGGCGCGCAGCTCCAGGTAGTCGGGCGCGAAGCCGGCGGCGCGCAGCGCCTCGCCCGCCTCGGCGAGCACCGGCTCGGGCGCCTCGCCCGCCTCCAGGGCGTCGCGCGCACGGCACAGGGTGCGATAGAGCATCGGTGCCGCCTGGCGCTCGGCGGCGGAGAGATAGCCGTTGCGCGAGGAGAGCGCCAGGCCGTCCTCGGCGCGCACGATGGGGACGCCGACGACCTCGATGGGGAAGTGCAGGTCGGCGACCAGCTTGCGGATCACCGCCAGCTGCTGGTAGTCCTTCTCGCCGAAGCAGGCGAGGTGCGGCTGCACCAGGTTGAACAGGATGCTGACCACGGTGGCTACGCCGTCGAAGTGGCCAGGGCGCGAGCCGCCGCACAGGCCCTCGCTCACGCCGGGCACGCGCACCTGGGTCTGGCTGGCCAGGCCGCGGGGGTAGAGCGCGGCCGTGTCCGGGGCGAACAGCAGGTCGCAGCCCGCGGCTTCCAACTGGGCCTGATCCATCTCCAGGGTGCGTGGGTAGGCGGCGAGGTCCTCGCCCGCGCCGAACTGCATGGGATTGACGAAGATGGTGGTTACTACCACGTCGGCGTGGCGTCGTGCGCTCTCCACCAGGGCCAGGTGGCCGTCGTGCAGGTTGCCCATGGTGGGCACCAGGGCAATGCGCTGGTCGCGACGGCGAACGGCGTCGAGCGCCTCGCGCAGGGCGGGGATGTCTCTGAGGGTTCGCATGGCAAGCTCCTGAAGCTAGAAGCAGTGCTCCTGGGCCGGGAAGCGGCGCGCCTTCACGTCCTCATGGTAGCGCCGGAAGGCAGCCGCAATGGTGTCGGCCTCGGCCATGAAGTCCTTGACGAAACGCGGCGTGCGGCCCTGGCTGATGCCCAGCACGTCGTGCATCACCAGGATCTGACCGTCGGTGTCGGGGCCGGCGCCGATGCCGATCACCGGCACCTCGAGCGCCTCGCTGACCTCGCGGCCTAGGCTGGCCGGCACGCACTCGAGCAGGACCATCGAAGCGCCGGCCTCGACCAGGGTGCGGGCGTCCTCGAGGATGCGCTGGGCCTGCTGAGCATCGCGCCCCTGCACCTTGTAACCGCCGAGCTGGTAGACGGTCTGGGGGGTCAGGCCAAGGTGGGCGCACACCGGCACGCCGCGACGGGTCAGCTCGCGAATGCCCTCGGCCATCCACGCCTCGCCCTCGACCTTGATGATCTCGGCACCGGCGCGCATCAGCTCGCCGGCATCGGTCAGCAGGCGCTCGGTGGTGGCGTTGCTCATGAACGGCAGATCGGCCATCAACAGGCTCGTGCCCTTGCTGCGGGCCACGCAGCGGGTGTGGTAGCGGATCTCGTCGAGGGTCACCGGCAGGGTGCTGGGGTGTCCCTGCAGCACCATGCCCAGGGAGTCGCCCACCAGCAGCACCTCGATGCCGGCCTCGCTGGCGACGCGGGCGAAGGTGGCGTCATAGGCGGTGAGGCAACTGAACGGGTCGCCTGCCTGCTTGCAGGCCCTGAGCGTGCTCAAGGTCACGGTTTTCATGGCGTGCTCTCATCGTTGTCGTCGGGGTCGTGTCCTGAGACGGCCCCGGTGTAACCCACGATTGTTACCTGAAACCGCCGGGGGTGTCGATAGGTAACACTTGGCGCGCGATCCTCAGTCATCGGGTAACAGCGGCCGCAGGCCGGCATTCGAAACCTCGGCCGCGAGCCGGGCAATCCGGCGACCGTCGGGCAGCCGCCGCTGCGGCGCCAGCTCGGCCAGCGGCACCAGGACGAAGCTGCGGCGGCTCATCTCGGGGTGCGGCACCTGCAGTCGCGGGTTCTGCAGCGTCTGCGCCCCGTAGAGCAGCAGGTCCAGGTCCAGGGTTCGGGGACCCCAGCGCCGGCGACGGATACGGCGATGGCGCTGCTCCAGCGCCTGCAGCTGGTCGAGCAGCGCCAGCGGCGAGAGGCGGGTCTCGAGCCGGGCCACGGCATTGATGAAGTCGGGCTGGTCCGGCGGGCCGAGCGGTCGGCTCGCATAGAGCCGCGAGGCGACGAGCCGGCGGGTGAGCGGCAGCCGGTCGAGCTCGTCGAGCGCCTGCTCGACGTGGCGCTGCGGGTCGTCGAGGTTGCTGCCGAGCCCGACGTAGACGTGGCGTTCGACGCTCATGAGGAGTTCGGCGGGGCGTTGCGCCGGCGTCGTTTGCGGGGCCGGCGGCGGCGACCGCGTCCATTAGCGGGGCCGGCGTCGCCGCCCGCCTTGTCGAGCAGGCGTTGGCGTTCGTGGTCGTCGCCCTGCTGGAAGGCGGTCCACCAGTCGCCGAGCCCCGGCTCGAGCTCGCCGGCCGCCTCGCGCAGCAGCAGGAAGTCGTAGGCGGCGCGGAAGCGCGGGTGCTCGCGGGTCTGGATGGCGCGCTTGCCGCCCCGCTTCGGCAGGCGTTGCTGCAGCTCCCAGATGTCGCGCATCGGCAGGCTGAAGCGCTTGGGGATCGAGATATGCTGGAGCTGGCGCGAGATGACCTGCTGCGCTGCCGCCTGCTGGGCGGGGATGGGGGGCATGCCGTCGGCTTCCAGCGCCGCCTGGCGCTGCTGCGCGGGGCCCCACAGCAGGGCGGCGAAGAGGAAGGCCGGGGTGACCGGGCGCTCCTCGTGGATGCGCTGGTCGGTGCTCGCCAGCGCCGCCTCGATCAGCGGCTCGGCCCAGGGCAGCTCGGCCAGGGCTTCGTCGGTCTCCGGGAAGAGCATGGCGAACAGCCCGTAGTGGCGCAGCAGGCGGAAGGTGGCCACGCCGTGGCCGGCCATGAACAGCTTGAGGATCTCGTCGAACAGCCGTGCCGGCGGAATCTGCAGCAGCAGCGGGGCTAGCGTCTCGATCGGCGCCTCGGTGGCCGGTGCCAGGTGAAAATCGAGCTTGGCGGCGAAGCGCACTGCGCGCAGCATGCGCACCGGGTCCTCGCGGTAGCGGGTCTCGGGGTCGCCGATCAGGCGCAGGGTGCGCGACTCGATGTCGTGGACGCCGTCGGTGAAGTCATGGATCGAGAAGTCGGCGATGCTGTAATAGAGCGCGTTGACGGTGAAATCGCGGCGCAGCGCGTCCTCCTGGATGTTGCCCCAGACGTTGTCGCGCAGCAGCAGGCCCTCCTCGGAGCGCTGGGCGATGTGGTCGCCGTGGTCATCGCCGTGCGTGCCGCGGAAGGTGGTGACCTCGATCACCTCGCGGCCGAAGCGCACGTGCACGATGCGAAAGCGCCGGCCGATGATGCGCGAGTTGCGGAACAGCTCGCGCACCTGCTCCGGCGTGGCGTCGGTGGCCACGTCGAAATCCTTGGGCATGCGCCCGAGCAGCGAATCGCGGATGCAGCCGCCCACCAGGAAGGCCTCGAAGCCGGCGTTGTGCAGACGATAGAGGACCTTGAGGGCGGGCTCGCTGAAGTGCTGGCGCGACACGGGGTGGTCGCTGCGGGGAATGATGCGCGGCCCGGTGCGACCGCCGGCGGCGGCTTCCTCGGGGCCGAAGAGCGAGCGGAGATGGGCGCCCGGGCTCTGCAGAAAGCGGGTAAATCCTTTGAACATGCAGCGATATCGCCTCGCGGTGTGCGAAAGTCCTAGAGTGTAGCCGACCACCGACACCTTGGGAAACACCGGTACGCCGCGCACAGCAAAAGAGGAGGCCCGAAGGCCTCCTCTCGACAGGTCGAAAAACCCGCTTCCATGCGGCTGTTTCTTCTTCGTGATGGCGCATCGCCTTGAATACGCACCACAGTCACCAAGGAGTTCACAGGCAAATCGCGTTGTTGTGCTTGTTCACGTTCCTGACAGTGACCGCCTCGTATTCAAAACAATAATCCAACCACGACGGCATAGCATGATGCCTCCCTCCGGTGTGTTGTTGTTGGTGGCCGGAGGTGCGCCGTGCGGCCCTTGTTCTTGTTGGTGGCCGGGTGAGCGCGTCGCGTCCTGATGGATCCGGTGCTTCGCGGTGTTGTTGTTGTTCGGCGCGAAGGGCGGAAGCTGTCGGGGCCACTCTTGTTGTTGTTGACCCGCTTCCGCGTCATCTCACGGCCCGTGATTGTTGTTGTTGGCACGGGCCCTGTCTCACCTGGCCGCCTTGTTGTTGTTGTTGGCGCGGGGACAGCCGGATGTTGTTTTTCTTGCCCTGAGAGTTGCACGCCATGTGCCACATCCTCATTTTTTCATTTTAAACAGTGAGTTGCTGGTTTGATGAGACGAGGGCGCCGTCTGGAGGTTCGTCTGTGTTACCGCCTGCGCGCCACCCTGGTGCGTGGGCTGTGTGGGAAGGTAACACTTGGTGCCTGGCGGACCTTCGCTGCATGACAAAGCCCCGACGAGGCGAGCCGCGTCGGGGCTTGAACCATGGTCGTAGAGGGCGTTCAGCTGGCGCTGCGACGGGCCTGCTTCTTGCGCGGGATGCCCAGGCGCTGGCGGCGCTCCCACAGGCACTTGCGGCTGATGCCGAGCTTCTGGGCGAGCTCGGTCTCGCTCATGTGGTCCTGGTGCTCGAGCACGAAGTGCTGGAAGTAGTCCTCCAGCGAGAGATCGTCGTCGTCTTCCGCGGGCTCCGCCGTGGTCGTCTCGGCAGGGCGGGGGGGCGTCTCGGACGGCGAACGGGAGGCGCTGGGCACCGGGCCGAGCCCCAGGTCGTCGGGGTGGATCAGGTGGCCCTCGGCGAGGATCACGCCGCGCTCCAGGGCGTTCTCGAGCTCGCGCACGTTACCGGGCCAGGGATAGTGACGGATCTCGCGGCGGGCGGCTCGGGAGAGGCGCAGGCCGCCGCGCTCGTGGCGGCGGCACGCCTTTTCGAGCAGCACGTCGGCGATCATCAGGATGTCGTCCTCGCGGTCGCGCAGCGGCGGCAGGTCGATCTGCATCACGTTGAGGCGGTAGTAGAGGTCGAGGCGGAACTCGCCGGTCTTGGAGAGCGCGCGCAGGTCGCGGTGGGTGGCGGCGATCAGGCGCACGTCGACGTGGCGCGTCTCCACCGAGCCGATGCGGCGAATCTCGCCCTCCTGCAGTACGCGCAGCAGGCGTGCCTGGGCGTCGAGCGGCAGTTCGCCGATCTCGTCGAGGAACAGAGTACCGCCGTCGGCGGCCTCGACCAGGCCGGTGCGCGCGGCGCTGGCGCCGGTGAAGGCGCCTTTCTCATGGCCGAACAGCTCCGACTCGATCAGCGTCTCGGGAATGGCGGCGCAGTTCACGCAGATCAGCGGGGCGTGGGTGCGCCGGCTCTGCTGGTGGATGGCGCGGGCCACCAGTTCCTTGCCGGTGCCCGACTCGCCCTGGATCAGCACGGTGACGTCGGCCGGGGCGGTCTTGCGGATGCGTGTGTAGACCGCCTGCATGGCCGGACAGTCGCCGATCATCTGCTGGCGAGCGCCGCCCTCGTCGGTGATGTCCGGGGGCTCGGCGCGCTGCGAGGCCTGCTGGTGCAGCACGCGAGCGACGGTTTCCAGCAGCTCGTCGTGGTCGAAGGGCTTGGCGACGTAGTCGACCGCGCCCTGCTTCAGGGCGTCGACGGCCGAGCGCATGCTGGCGTAGCTGGTCATGATCAGCACCGGGGTCGGCGCCGCCTTGGCGATCAGCTCGGTGCCGGGGTCGCCCGGCAGGCGCAGGTCGCTGATCACCAGGTCGAAGCCCTGGGGTTCCTGCGCCAGGGCTTCACTCACGGAGCCGGCCTCGCTGACCCGATAGCCGTGGCGCTCGAGCAGCCGGCGCAGCGCCGTGCGGATGATGGCTTCGTCTTCAACGATCAGAATCCGGCTCATCGGTGGTGTCACCATCCTCTCGTTCGGTGGGCAGCCAGAGGCTGATGCGGGTGCCGCGCGCCTGGCCGGGAGGGGGGGAGTCGATCTCGATCCGCCCATGGTGCTCGGCAATGATGCTGTAGACCAGCGGCAGGCCGAGGCCCGTGCCCTCTCCCGGGGGCTTGGTGGTGGTGAACGGCTCGAACAGGTGGTCGCGCACGTGGGCATCGAGGCCGTGCCCCTCGTCGGTGACGCTGACCAGCACCATGTCGCCGTCGCGTTCGGCCGCGATGCTCACCGCCCCGTCGGGCTCGCTGGCATCCCGGGCGTTGCTGAGCAGGTTGATCATCACCTGCTGCAGCCGTTGGGCGTCGCCGATCACCTCCAGGTCGGGCGGGCAGAAGTTGCGGTACCGAACATCCTCGCCCGAGCGCGCCAGGCGGATCAAGTGCAGTGCTTCCTCGGTGACGCTGGCGATGGCCACCGGGGTGAAGCGGCTGCCGCTCACATGGCGCCCGCCGTGGGCGAAGCCGACCAGCGAGGAGACGATGCGCGAGACGCGGTCGGTGAGCTGCTGGATCTGCTCGGCGCTCTCCAGCAGCTGGGGATCGTCGGTGTCGTAGCGCAGGTTCTGGGCCAGCGACGAGATGCCGGTGATGGGGTTGCCGATCTCGTGGGCCACGCCGGCGGCCAACTGGCCGATGGAGGCGAGTCGTGCGGCGTGGACCAGCTCGTCCTCCAGCCACTTCAGCTCGCTGTGGTCCTCGATCAGGATCACCGTGCCGCCGCGCAGGTCGTCGTCGGCGGGCAGCTCGGCACGGTGCAGCGTCAGGTAGCGGGTGGTGCCGTCGAGTTCGACCGGCTGCTTGTAGAGGTGGTCGCCCGGCTCGGCGAGCAGACGGCCGAGCAGCTCGCCCCAGGGGGCCGGCAGGCCGTCGCGGCGGGCACCGACCACGCTGGTACCGTCGATGCCGGAGAGTTCGGCCAGGGCGTCGTTCCACATCAGCAGCTCGTCGTCGACGCCGAGGGTACACAGCCCGACGGGCAGGCGGGCGAGGATGCGGCGGTGGTAGCGGCGCAGGCCGTCGAGCTCGCGGGCCAGGCCGGTGAGGCGCGAGCGGTAGGCCTCGAGCCGGCTCTCGACGAAGTGGATGTCGTCGGTGGCCTCCTCGCCGCCATGGCGGTAGGGCAGGTAGCGGTCGACGATGTCCTGGGCCACCGACGGGCCCATCAGGCCGGAGAGGTTGGCCTGGATGCGGTCGCGCAGCCGGCGCAGGGCGTAGGGGCGCCCGTCGAGCGGCGACAGGCCGAGGTCGGTCAGGGCGCGCTCCACCTCCCGTTCGGCGACCTTGTCGCCCAGCGCCCGGGCCAGGTGGCGCTTGAAGTCGGCGCCGGTGGCAGCCAGCAGCGGCAGGCGCTTGGGGCGGATCACGGCGTCCACCGAGCAGGCCTCGGCGGCGGCGCGCTCGCCGACCGAGGTGGGGGTGGCGAGCGACACCAGGATCAGGGTCAGGCTGTTGGCCGCCAGCGATACCAGGGCGACGACGTACCAGGTCGGCTCGCCGGCGAGTCCCTCCAGCCCGGGCGGGACGATGACCAGCGCCGGCAGGCCGGTGAGCAGCGGCAGCCACAGGCCGGCGAGCCACACCAGGGTGCCGACCGTGAGGCCCGAGACCATCCCCTTGCGGTTGGCGCCGGGCCAGTAGAGCAGCGCCAGCAGCCCCGGCAGGCACTGTGCCATGCCGACGAAGGCGGTGAGCCCCAGGGTGGTCAGGTCGTGGTGCACGCCGATGAGGCGATAGAAGAGCCAGCCGCCGAGGATCACCGCGGCGATCAGGGCGCGGCGCAGCCAGCGCAGCCAGCGATAGAGGTTGGGCTGCGCCTCGGGGGGATGGGCGACCAGCAGCACGTGGTTGAGGATCATCCCCGAGAGGGCCAGCGAGATGATGATCATGGTGCCGCTCGCCGCGGCCAGGCCGGCCAGAAAGGCCAGCGCCCCCACCCAGGGCGTATCGGCGAGCACGAACGCCAGGTAGGCGCTGGCGACGGCCTGGTCGTGGCCCTGGGCCTGGGCGGCCCACAGGATCAGCGGCACGGGGATCGCCATCAGCAGCAGGAAGAGCGGCAGCGTCCAGCTCGCCTGCAGCAGGGTACGCCGCGACAGCGTTTCGGCAAAGGTGATGTGGAACATATGAGGCATGAGCAGCGCCGCGGCGAAGAAGAGCAGCAGCAGGGTGCGCCAGTGGGCGGCGTCGGGCTGGGAGATGGCCGCCTGGTGCAGCTGGCCGGGGCCGTCGAGCCAGGCCTGGAGGTCGGCCGAGCCGTCGAAGACGCCGAACAGTGCCACGGCGCCGAGCATGAGCATGGCGCCGAGCTTGACCACCGACTCGAAGGCGATCACCGCCAGGAGGGTGTCGTGGCGCGCGTGCAGGCGGCTGTGGCGGGCCCCGAAGAGCATGGCGAACAGCGCGCTCAGGGCGCAGAAGGCGAGCGCCCAGCGCCCCGGCGAGGTGCTGCCGGTCAGCAGGTGGATGCTGTCGCCCAGGGTCTGCACCTGCAGGGCGAGCAGCGGCAGCACGGCGAGCAGGCTGACCACGGTGATCAGGGTGCCCACCCAGCGCGAGCGGAAGCGAAAGGCGAACAGGTCGGCCAGCGAGGCGAGCTGGTAGGTGCGCGTCATGCGCTGGATGGGCACCAGCAGCACCGGGGCGAGCAGGAAGGCGCCGGCCACGCCCAGGTAGTAGGCAAGGTAGCCGTAGCCGCTGCTGGCCGTGAGCTCCAGGCTGCCGTAGATTGCCCAGGCGCTGGCATAGACGCCCAGCGCCAGGGTATAGACGGCGGGATGGCGAGTGAGGCCGCGGCCGATCCAGCCGCGCTCCACGGCCAGGGCGAACAGGAACAGCACCAGCAGGTAGCCGCTGCCCAGGGCGAGCAGGTGAACGAGCGGCATGTTGGCCAGCTCAGCGCTCATCGAGCTTCCTCTTCTGCTCCAGCCACAGGGTGAGGGCGATCAGCACGCCCCAGATGACGAAGGGGCGGTACCAGGCGACGCCCGGGCTCGACCACCCGCTCATCAGCAGCGGCGAGAGCAGATAGCCACCGAACACCAGCAGCAGCATGATGCGGTAGACGTACATGGGCGGTTCGCTCAGCAGGGACGCGCCGCGACGCGTCGGGTGGATTGCGGGCGGATGCGCGCGACCGACCAGTGGGCGATGCCCCAGGCGAGCTGTTCGGCGACCGGCGCCGCGGCCAGGTCGGCGGGCGGGGCCTGGTCGAGTGCCACCAGGGCGGCGTGCAGCAGGGGCCGCGCGGCCTGTTCCTCGGCCGGCAGGGGCGGGGCGTGGTTCTGCTTGGAGAGCTTCTGGTCGCCCTCGCCCATGACTAGCGGCAGGTGGAGGTAGCGCGGTGCGGGCAGGTCGAGGGCGTGCTGCAGCGCCCGCTGCCAGGGGGTGTTGTCGAGCAGGTCGAAGCCGCGCACCACGTCGCTGATGCCCTGGTCGGCGTCGTCCACCACCACGGCGAGCTGGTAGGCCCAGAGGCCATCCTTGCGCTGCAGCACCACGTCGCCGAGCAGCGCCGGGTCGAAGTGCTGGTGGCCGAACAGGCGGTCCTCCCAGGTCACCGGACGCAGCCCCCGGTCGCTGCGCAGCCGCCAGGCGGCGGGTGCGTCCGGCGCGCTCAGTCCGTCGCGGCACCAACCGGGGTAGACGGCATGATCGCGCCACTGCTTGCGCGAACAGCTGCAGGGGTAGGCGAGCCCCTGCGCCGCAAGGCGGCTCAGGGCGGCGGCGTAGGCGTCGTCGCGGTCGTGCTGCCAGAGCACCGGGCCGTCCCAGTGCAGGCCGAAGGCCTCAAGCTGGCGCTGGATGGTGTCGGCGGCACCGGGCGGGCAGCGCGGCGGATCGATGTCCTCGATGCGCAGGCGCCACTCGCCGCCCGCCAGGCGGGCGTCGAGGAAGCTGGCCAGGGCGGCGACCAGCGAGCCGAAGTGCAGCGGTCCGGAAGGAGTGGGTGCAAAGCGACCGCGGTAGCGGGGCATGGGCAACTCCTGGCGGGACTGTCCGTTACGCAAACGGGCACCCTGGGGTGCCCGTCACGAGGGGGTGCCGGCGCCGCGGCTCAACCACCGAGCTGCTTCTCCTTGAGCTCGGCGAGCGTCTTGCAGTCGACGCACAGGGTGGCCGTGGGGCGGGCCTCCAGGCGGCGGATGCCGATCTCCACGCCGCACGCCTCGCAGTAGCCATAGTCCTCCTCGTCGATCTTCTCGAGGGTCTCGTTGATCTTCTTGAGCAGCTTGCGCTCGCGGTCGCGAGTGCGCAGCTCCAGGCTGAAGCCCTCTTCCTGCGTGGCCCGGTCGGCCGGATCGGCGTAGTTGTTCGCCTCCTCCTGGAGATGGCGCACGGTGCGGTCCACCTCCTCCATGAGCTCCTGTTTCCAGCCCAGCAGGATCTGTCGGAAGTGCTCCAGCTGCTGCTCGTTCATGTACTCTTCACCCGCCGTCGGCTCGTAGGGGGTGAATTTCTTGGGCGCTTCCGCCTTTCTGTCGGCTACTGGCATGGGTCTGTCTCGTTACTTGAGTGACTGCTGATCAATACCCATCGCGTGGGACGGGAATCTCACGCCAAAGGGATGCTTGTTTAGCGGAAAAAAGCCGGCTTTGCAACCTCTGTCGGCTCCCGCTCGGGGCTATTGCGGTTGGCTTCTCGTCGTCTGGGCGACTGCGTCGACCGCCTCTTCTCGACCTGTTCTCGGTGCTCCGTCATGGCCATCGGTGATTGCCCCCGCTTAGGCGTGGCCGGGCAATGTCGGTAGAATGGGGTTTTGACCGCACAACGGGCCAAGAATGCCCTGCCGTTTCCAATCGAGCGTGCCGAGGAGCCTGCCATGCCGTGGAATTCGCGCGTCGCGCGCGTCGCCCCCTTTCGCGTGATGAGCCTGCTGGAGATCGCCCAGGCGCGGGAAGCCGCCGGCCATGACGTCATCCACCTGGAGGTGGGCGAGCCCGACTTCCCGACACCCGAGCCGGTGGTGGCCGCCGGCCAGGCGGCGCTGGCGGCCGGGCAGACCCGCTATACGCCAGCGGCCGGACTGCCCGCACTGCGCGAGGCGATCGCCGGTCACTATGCCGAGCACTTCGGTGTCACGGTCGATCCGGCGCGCATCCTGGTGACGCCGGGCGCTTCCGGGGCGCTGCTGCTGGCCAGCCAGCTGCTGGTCGGTGCCGGCGACCGCGTGCTGATGGCCGACCCCAACTACCCCTGCAATCGCCACTTCATGGCGCTGGCCGGGGCCGAGGTGGACACCGTGGTAGTGGATGCGGCGAGCGGCTGGCAGCTCGACGCCGAGCGGGTCGCCCGCCACTGGCGGAAAAGCACGCGCCTGGCGATGCTCGCCACGCCGTCGAACCCCACCGGCCACATGCTCGCTGCGCCGCAGCTGGCGGCGGTGGCCGAGACGGTCGCTGCCCGCGGCGGCGAGCTGCTGGTCGACGAGATCTATCAGGGCCTGTGCTACGACCTCGCGCCGCTCTCGGCCGCGGCGATCACCCCGGACGCCTTCGTCGTCAACAGCTTCTCCAAGTACTTCGGCATGACTGGCTGGCGCCTGGGCTGGCTGCTCGCCCCCGAGGGGGCCGTCGAGCCGCTGACCCGGCTGGCCCAGAACGTCTTCCTGGCGGCGCCGACCCCGGCGCAGCATGCCGCCCTGGCCGCCTTCACCCCCGAGTGCCGCGAGCTCCTCGAGGCGCGCCGTGCCGAGCTCGGCCGTCGCCGCGATGCGCTGCTCGCCGGGCTCGCCACGCTGGAACTCGCCCCCGCGCTGCCGCCCCAGGGCGCCTTCTACCTGTGGCTCGACGTCTCCCGCTACAGCCGCGACAGCGAGGCGTTCTGCCGCGCGTTGCTGGAAGAGGAGAATGTCGCCATCACCCCGGGTACCGACTTCGCCGTGGAAGGCGGCGAGCACCACGTGCGCATCGCCTTCACCACCGGCATCGCCCGCCTCGAGGAGGCGGTGGCGCGCCTCGGCCGCTTCCTGGCGCGGCAATGAGCGAGGGCTGGCTGAGCTATCCCGGGCTGGTGCCCGGCCTCCTGTTGCGCCGCTACAAGCGCTTTCTCGCCGACGTGCGCCTCGACGATGGTCGCGAGGTGGTCGCCCACTGTCCGAACACCGGCTCGATGCGGGCGGTGAACGTGCCGGGCTGCCGGGTGTGGCTGGCGCCGAGCGACAACCCGGCGCGCAAGCTGGCCTGGACCTGGGAGTTGATCGAGCTGCCGCAGCCGGAGGGCGGCCTGGTCACCGCCTCGGTGCATACCGGGCGTGCCAACCGCGTCGTCGAGGCGGCGCTTGCCGCCGGGCGCGTCCCGGCGCTGGCGGGTTATGCGGCGCTCAAACGCGAGGCGCAGGTGGCGGTGGCCGGCGAGACAAAGGCGCGCCTCGACTTCCGCCTCGACGACCCGGCGCGCGGTACGGCTTTCGTGGAGGTCAAGCAGGTGACGCTCCGCGAGCGCGACGGCCACGGCTACTTCCCCGATGCGGTGAGCGAGCGCGGGCGCCGACACCTGGAGGCGTTGGCGGCCCTGGCGGCCGAGGGCCATCGCGCCGTGCTGCTGTTCTGCGTGGCCCACACGGGCATCCCCGACGTGGCGCCGGCGGCCCATCTCGACCCGGCCTATGCGGCGACGCTGGCGCGCGTGGCCGCGGCCGGCGTCGAGGTGCTGGCGCACGGCTGCGAGGTCGAGCGGGCGCAGGGCGTGCCGGCGGCGATCCGCCTGGGCGGGCGGCTTCCGGTGCGCCTGGAGGCGGCCATGCCCTCTCAGCGCTCGATATAGAAACGCTGGATGAAGCTCACCTGTGCGGGTTCGGTGTTGCGGTCGTAGCGCACGTCGAGGTCGAAGCGCATGGGCGCATCGGCGTGGATGCGGACGACGGCGATCTGCGACAGGCGGTTCTCGTCGCGCAGGGTGCGGAAGGCCAGCGGCGAGCTGGTGTCGCTGCCCAGTTCGCCGACCCGGCCGTCGACCTGGGCGTTCACCGGCCGGGTGGTGCCGTCGTCACGCTCCTCGAGCACGCTGACGTTGAGCAGCGCCATCGCCCGGCTGCGCGGGATGCCGTAGGCGCGGGCGACCTCCTCGCTGAGGAAGCTGGTGTTCACGGCGCTGTAGTGGATCTGGTAGTTCCCGACCTGCTCGAACTGCTGGGCCGACAGCGGCAGGGTCATGGCGAGCAGCAGGGCAGCGGCCAGGTAACGCAGGGCGGCAGGGTGCCTCATGACGGACTCCTCGGTGGCAGCTGCGGTTCAGCCGTGCTGGCGACCGACGCGGAAGATGGCGATCTCACCGAACAGGTTGGGCCACAGGCGCGAGGTCCAGTGCCCCTCGTGGTCGCGGATGCCCACGGCCCGGTCGGTGATGGTGAGACCCTTCTCGCGGCACAGGTGTTCAAAGTCGTTGAAGGTCGACAGGTGGATGTTGGGGGTGTCGTACCAGGCGTGGGGCAGCGACTTGGAGACCGGCATGTAGCCGCGGATGCCGAGGTGCACGCGATGGCGCCAGTAGGCGAAGTTGGGGAAGGTGATGATGCACTCGTCGGCGACGCGCAGCATCTCGTCGAGCATGCGGTCGGGGCGGCGCAGCGCCTGCAGTGCCTGGGTCATCACCACCAGGTCGTAACTGTCGTCCTCGAAGTTGGCGAGCCCCTCGTCGAGGTTCTGCTCGATGACGCTGACGCCCTTGGCGATGCAGGCGGTGATGCCGTCGGCGTCGATCTCCAGGCCGTAGCCGGTGACACCCTTGTCGCGCGCCAGGGCGGCGAGCAGGGTGCCGTCGCCGCAGGCGAGGTCGAGGATGTGGGCCCCCTCGGGCACCCAGCGGTGGATCAGCTCGAGGTCGGTACGCATCAGGCAGACTCCTCCAGGCCCAGCTCACGGGCCGCGCGTGACATGAAGGCCGAGAACACCGCCTGGTAGCGCGGTTCCGGGAGCAGGAAGGCGTCGTGGCCATGCGGCGAGTCGATGTCCACGTAGCTCACCGGCTTGCCGGCGCGGATCAGGGCGTTGGCGAGTTCGCGGGAGCGCGACGGCGAGAAGCGCCAGTCACTGGAGAAGCTGACCACCAGGAAGGGGCACTGCGAGGGCGCCACGGCCCGTGCCAGATTGCCGCCGTGCGCCGCGGCCGGGTCGAAGTAGTCCAGCGCCTTGGTCATCAGCAGGTAGGTGTTGGCGTCGAAGGCGCTGGAGAAGGTATCGCCCTGGTAGCGCAGGTAGGACTCCACCTGGAACTCTACGTCGTAACCGAAGTTGAGGTCGGCGGTGCGCAGGTCGCGGCCGAACTTGCTGCCCATGGCGTCTTCCGAGAGGTAGGTGATGTGGCCCACCATGCGCGCCAGCTTGAGGCCGCGGCGCGGCGCCGTGTCGTGCTCCGCGTACCAGCCCTCGCAGAAGTCGGGGTCGGAGCGGATCGCCTGGCGCGCCACCTCGTTGAAGGCGATGTTCTGCGCCGTGAGCTTGGGGGTGGCGGCGATGACCGCGGCGTTGGCCACGCGCTCCGGGTAGGTGAGCGCCCACTGCAGGGCCTGCATGCCGCCGAGGCTGCCGCCGATCACCGCGGCGAAGCGCTCGATGCCCAGGCGGGCGGCGAGGCGTGCCTGGCTGTGCACCCAGTCGCCCACCGTCATCATGGGGAAGTCGGGGCCCCAGAGGCGGCCGGTGGCCGGGTTCGTGCGGTTCGGGCCGGTGCTGCCGTGGCAGCCGCCGAGGTTGTTCACCGACACCACGAAGAAGCGGTTGGTGTCGATCGACTTGCCGGGGCCGATGTGGGCGTCCCACCAGCCGGGCTTGCGCTCGTCGGCGCTATGGTAGCCGGCGGCATGGTGGTGTCCCGACAGCGCATGGCAGATCAGCACGGCATTGGAGCGTTCGGCGTTGAGCGTGCCGTAGGTCTCGTAGACGAGGTCGTAGGCCGGCAGCGTCCTGCCGCAGGCCAGGGTCAGGGGGTCGTCGAAGTGCGCCGTCTGCGGCGTCACCAGGCCGACCGAGTCGGGGGGGAACTCGGGCATGGGGCGTTCGCTGTCCCGTCGTTGGTGGGCGACTCCGGCCGGGCGGCTCACAGGCCCACCAGTGCGCCGGCGATGCCGGCCGCCCGGGTCAGGGAGCCAACCACGATACCATCGATGATGCTGATGGCGATGAAGACCACGATGGGCGAGAGGTCGATCATGCCGAGCGGCGGGATCACCTTGCGCACGGGGGCCATGATCGGCTCCACCAGCTGCATGATCAGCAGCGCCCCGGGGTGGCTGGCGTGGGGCGCCACCCAGCTCAGGATGATCATCACGATCAGCGCGAAGAAGTAGATCTTGAGGATGGCGTTGGCGATGGCGGCCACCGCGCCGATGGCCACGCCGAGCAGCGGCGGCATGCCGAAGCCGGCCACCTGCAGGATCACCACGATGGCCACCGCCTTGATCACGAAGGCGGTGGCCAGGGTGGCCAGGTCGAAGCGCCCCATCAGCGGGCCGAGAAAGCCCTGGAAGGGGCGCACCGCCGGCTGGGTGACCTTCACCACCGACTGGCTCAGTGGGTTGTAGTAGTCGGCGCGCGATGCCTGCAGCAAAAAGCGCAGCATCAGCAGGAACAGGTAGATGTTGATCAGGGTGTTGACCAGCAGCAGGCCGGCATTTCCCAGTTGACTGCCCATCAGGGCTCCTCCGTGTCGTGTGCGTACAGGCGCGTGGATGTGGCGATCAGCGCTTGCCGAGCTCCTCGGCCATTTCGCGGGCGCGGGCGGCGCAGGCGTCCATGGCCTCGAGCAGGGCACGGCGCAGGCCGGCCGCCTCGAGGCGCTCGATGGCGCGTTCGGTGGTGCCGCCGGGCGACATCACGTTGTGCTTGAGCTCGCTCGGGGTCTTGTCGCTGTCCATGGCCATGCGCGCCGCGCCGAAGGCGGTCTGCATCGCCAGGCGGCGGGCGGTATCGGCGGGCAGGCCCAGCTTGACGCCGGCCTCCTCCATGGCCTCGAACATCAGGAAGAAGTAGGCCGGGGCACTGCCGGAGACGGCGGTCACGGCGTCGAGCAGTGCCTCGTCGTCGACCCACTCGACCAGGCCCACGGCCTCGAGCAGCTCGGTGGCGAGGGTGCGCTGGGCGTCGCTCACCTGGGCATTGGCATAGAGGCCGGCGGCGCCGGCGCCCACCAGCGAGGGGGTGTTGGGCATGCAGCGGATCAGCGGCAGGCCGCCGCCCAGCCAGTGGTCCAGGGTCTCGGCGGTGAGGCCCGCGGCGATCGAGATCACTAGCGGGCGCTGGCGCTGCAGGCCGTCGCGCAGGCCCGCGCACACGTCGCGCATCACCTGCGGCTTGACGGCCAGCACCACCACGTCGGCATCGTCAATGGCGGCGGCGTTGTCGGTGTCGGTGTGGATGCCGAAGCGTTCACGCACCGGGGCCAGGACGGCATCGCTCGGCGAGGTGGCGGTGATGGCGGTGGCGGGATAGCCGGTATCGATCATGCCGCCGATGATGGCGCTGGCCATGTTGCCGGCGCCGATGAAGGTGACTTTGCTGGCCATGCGTTGTGTCCTTCTTTCGATTCGTGGTGGCTCGCCGTCGGCCGGCGCGCTAGCGCCTCGCCCGCTCACCGAAGATGGCCGTGCCCAGCCGCACCAGGGTGGCGCCTTCGAGCACGGCGGCCTCGAGGTCGGCGCTCATGCCCATGGAGAGGGTGTCCAGCGGGGCCTCGGGCAGGCGCGTGCGCAGTGCCTCCAGCGCCTCGCGCAGCCGGGCGAACGGCGCGCGTTGCGCGGCGAGCCCCTCGGCCGGTGCGGGGATCGCCATCAGCCCGCGCAGGCGCAGGTTGGGCAGGGCGGCGACCCGCTCGGCGAGCGGGCCGAGGGCGTCCAGGCCGACCCCGGACTTGGTGGCTTCGTCGCTGACGTTGACCTGTAGGCAGACATCGAGCGGTCCCAGCTGCGCCGGGCGCTGGTCATTCAGGCGCACGGCGATCTTCTCGCGGTCGACGCTGTGCACCCAGGCGAAATGCTCGGCCACGGCGCGGGTCTTGTTGGACTGCAGCGGGCCGATGAAATGCCACACGATGCCGTCGAGGTCGGCGAGTTCGACCTGCTTGTCGAGCGCCTCCTGGACGTAGTTCTCGCCGAACTCCCGTTGCCCCAGCCGCCACGCCTCGCGGATCAGGGCGGCCGGCTTGGTCTTGCTGACGGCCAGCAGGCGGGCGGCATCGGCCGGGCGCCCGGCGTCGGCCAGGGCACGCGCGAGCCGCGCGCGGGCGGCGGCCAGCGACTCGCGGAGTACGAGATCCGTCATGTCAGCCACATGGAATCCGTGATGTCGAAAGCTCTGGCATACTGGAGGGCACCTTACCTGGAGCAGGGGAAGTGCATGGATATTACCGAACTGCTGGCGTTTTCGGCAAAGCAGAACGCCTCTGACCTGCATCTCTCGGCGGGGCTGCCGCCGATGATTCGCGTCGACGGCGATATCCGTCGGCTCAACGTACCGGCCATGGACGACCGCGAGGTGCGCCGGCTTATCTACGACATCATGGGCGATCGCCAGCGCCGCGACTACGAGGAATTCTTCGAGACCGACTTCTCCTTCGAGGTGCCGGGGGTGTCGCGCTTCCGCGTCAATGCCTTCAATCAGGCCCGCGGCGCGGGGGCGGTGTTCCGCACCATTCCCAGCAAGGTGCTGACCATGGACGACCTGGAGCTGGGCGACGTCTTCCGCCGCCTGGCGCTGCTGCCGCGCGGCCTGGTGCTGGTGACCGGGCCCACCGGCTCGGGCAAGAGCACCACGCTCGCGGCGATGATCGACTACATCAACGACCAGCGCTACGACCACATCCTCACCATCGAGGACCCGGTGGAGTTCGTGCACGCCAGCAAGCGCTGCCTGATCAACCAGCGCGAGGTGCACCGCGACACCCGCAGTTTCGCCCAGGCGCTGCGCAGCGCCCTGCGCGAGGACCCGGACGTGATCCTGGTCGGCGAGATGCGCGACCTGGAGACCATCCGCCTGGCACTGACCGCGGCCGAGACCGGCCACCTGGTGTTCGGTACCCTGCACACCACCTCGGCGGCCAAGACCATCGACCGTATCATCGACGTCTTCCCCGGTGAGGAGAAGTCCATGGTGCGCTCGATGCTCTCCGAGTCGCTGCAGGGGGTGATCTCCCAGACCCTGCTCAAGCGGCAGGGCGGCGGGCGAGTGGCCGCCCACGAGATCCTCATCGCCACGGCGGCGGTGCGCAACCTGATCCGTGAGGACAAGGTCGCCCAGCTCTACTCGACGATCCAGACCAGCGGCAACCTGGGGATGCAGACCCTGGATGCCTGCCTGACCCGGCTGGTGACCGACAACGTGGTGGCCCGCGAGGAGGCGCAGGCCCGCGCCAAGGGCCAACTGACGCTGTAAACTGACTGACAATCAAGGGAGCAGGGAGATGACCGCACGCCAATGGCTGGAACAGCTGCTGGGCATCATGGCCCAGAAGGAGGCCTCGGATCTGCTGATCTCGGTCCAGGCGCCGCCCACCATCAAGATCGCCGGCCAGCTGATCGCCCTGGGCGAGCAGCGCCTCTCCGTCGAGCAGGTGCGCGAGCTGGTCGCCGCCGCGCTGCCCGAGGGGTATCGCGAGCGCTTCCGCGAGGAGCGCGAGGCGAACTTCGCGCTCAGCATCTCGGGGCAGGGGCGCTTTCGCGTCAGCGCCTTCCAGCAGCGCAACCAGTTGGCCATGGTGATCCGCCGCATCGCCTACGAGATCCCGCACCTGGAGACGCTGTCGCTGCCGCCGATACTCGGCGAGCTGGCCAACATCAAGCGCGGGTTGGTGTTCGTGGTCGGCGGCACCGGGACCGGCAAGTCGACCACCCTGGCGTCGATGATCCAGCAGCGCAACGAGACCGTGGGCGGCCACATCATCAGCGTCGAGGACCCCATCGAGTACGTCCATCCGCACAAGAAGGCGATCATCAACCAACGCGAGGTGGGCATCGACACCGAGTCCTTCGAGGTGGCGCTGAAGAACACCCTGCGCCAGGCGCCGGACGTGATCCTGATCGGCGAGGTGCGCACCCGCGAGACGATGGAGCATGCGCTCACCTTCGCTGAGACGGGCCACCTGTGCCTGGCGACGCTGCACGCCAACAACGCCAACCAGGCGCTGGACCGCATCATCCACTTCTTTCCCCACGAACGACACGACCAGATCTGGCTCGACCTGTCGCTGAACCTGCACGCCATCGTCGCCCAGCAGTTGCTGCCGACCCGCGACGGCGGCCGCTGCCCGGCCATCGAGGTGCTGCTGCGCACGCCGCTGGTCGCCGACCTGATCCGCAAGGGCGAGGTCGGCGAGATCAAGAACGCCATGGCACGCTCGCGCGACCTGGGCATGCAGACCTTCGACCAGGCCCTCTTCGACCTCTACATGGCGGGCAAGATCAGCGAGGAGGTGGCCCTGGTGCACGCCGACTCGGCCAACGACCTGCGCATGATGATCAAGTACGAGGATACCGGCAGCGATGCCCTGGCCAGGGCGCAGGACTCGGCGCAGAAGCTGTCGCTGCGCGACGAGGACGATTTCTAGGCAACGGGGGCCGGTGCTCCCAGGCGGATGCTGGCCGATTCAGGGGGCATAGAGGCCGCCCAGCACGCGCGGACCGGCCGCGCCGGTGACGGACGGCAGGTTGCCGGGCAGCCCTTCCAGGCGTCGCCAGGCGAGCCAGGCGAAGGCGCCGGCTTCCAGCCAGTCGGCCGGCCAGCCCCAGTCGTCGCTGGGGACCAGCGGCGTCTCCGGCAGGTGGCGTGCCAGGCGCGCCAGCAGGTCGCGGTTGTGGGCGCCGCCGCCGCAGGGGATCAGGGCCGCGGCGGGAGGCGCGTCGAGCCGCTCGCGGGCCATGCCCACGCCGAGCGCCACGCTCTCGGCGGTGAGCTCGGCCAGCGTGGCCTGGACGTTGGCGGGGGGCTCCGCCCCCGTGAGGTGGCCCTCCAGCCAGGCGAGGTGGAAGTGCTCGCGACCGGTGCTGCGCGGTGGCGGGAGGTGGAAGAAGGGATCGGCGAGCAGGCGCTCGAGCAGTGCGGCATCGACGCTCCCCGAGGCCGCCCAGGCGCCGTCGGTATCGTAGCGTCCGGTGCGGTGGCGAGCGTGCCAGGCGTCGAGCAGCACGTTGGCCGGGCCGGTGTCGAAGCCGACGGGCAGGGTAGTACTCCCTGCGGGCGGCAGCAGCGTGAGGTTGGCGAAGCCGCCGAGGTTGAGCACCAGCCGCCAAGCGCCATCGCTGCGAAACAGCGCTTCATGGAAGGCCGGTGCCAGCGGTGCCGCCTGGCCGCCGGCGGCCAGGTCGCGGCGGCGCAGGTCCCCGACCACCGGGCAGCCCGTCAGCTCGGCGAGCAGGCTGGGGTTGTCGAGCTGCAGGGTGTAGGCCGGTCCGCCGTCGTGGCCGGCCGGGGCGTGCTCGATGGTCTGGCCATGGCTGCCGATCGCGGCGATCCGTTCGCGCGGCAGGTCGCTGGCGGCAAGCAGCTGGCTCACGGCGTCGGCCTGCAGGCGGCAGAAGGCATCCTCGGCGGCGGCGAGTTCGCGAAAGGCAACCTGCTTGGCGTGGCAGAGCTGCCACAGCGCCGCGCGCAGGGCGTCGGTCAGGGGCTCGGCGTGGCTGGCGAGCAGGCGTGGGCTTCCCGCCGCGTCGATCTCGACCAGGGCGGCGTCGATGCCGTCAAGGCTGGTGCCGGACATCAGTCCAATGAAGTAGGGCATGGGGCTCTCCGGAGCGTGGCGGCGCCACCGCAAGGCGCCAAGACATGCTACCATCCTGCCCCATTCGAAGGAGCCTGCGTACAGGACCGACAACCGTATCTGTGGAGTTGGAGACGATGACCGATGTCGCGAGCGCGCTGGCGCTGCTCAA
Source organism: Billgrantia azerbaijanica (assembly GCA_004551485.1). Taxonomy (GTDB): domain Bacteria; phylum Pseudomonadota; class Gammaproteobacteria; order Pseudomonadales; family Halomonadaceae; genus Halomonas; species Halomonas azerbaijanica. The sequence continues at coordinate 91,360 of SBLD01000014.1, forward strand.
GCGTGGCACCCACGAAATCCTGATCGAGGAGGAGCTGGTCAAGAAGCTCGAGTCCGGGCGCAAGCTGCGCATCAAGGCCGGCTTCGACCCCACGGCGCCCGACCTGCACCTGGGGCACAGCGTGCTGCTGACCAAGATGCGCCAGTTCCAGGAGCTGGGGCACGAGGTCATCTTCCTGATCGGCGACTTCACCGGACGCATCGGCGATCCCACCGGCAAGAACGTCACCCGCAAGCCGCTCACCGAGGAGGAGGTCCGCGCCAACGCCCAGACCTACCGGGAGCAGGTGTTCAAGATCCTCGATCCGGAGAAGACCGAGGTGCGCTTCAACGCCGAATGGTTCTCGGCGATGAGCGCCGCCGACATGATCGAGCTGGCCGGCCAGAGCACCGTGGCGCGGATGCTCGAGCGCGACGACTTCGACAAGCGCTACAAGGCCAACCAGGCGATCTCCATCCATGAGTTCCTCTATCCGCTGGTGCAGGGCTACGACTCCGTGGCGCTCGAGGCCGACGTGGAGCTGGGCGGCACCGACCAGAAGTTCAACCTGCTGATGGGACGCGAGATCCAGAAGCACTTCGGCCAGGCCCCCCAGGTGGTGATCACCATGCCGCTGCTCGAGGGGCTCGACGGCGTGCAGAAGATGTCCAAGTCGCTGAACAACTACGTCGGCGTCGACGAGGCGCCAGGTGCGATGTTCAACAAGCTGGTCTCCATGCCCGACAGCCTGATGTGGCGCTACTTCGAGCTGCTCTCGCTCAAGTCCAACGAGGAGATCGCGGCGTTCAAGCGCGACGTCGAGGCCGGCGCCAACCCGCGCGACATCAAGATGGTCCTGGCCCGCGAGCTGATCGGCCGCTACCACGGCGAGGAGGCCGCGGCGCATGCCCACAGGTCCGCCGGCAACCTGCTCGCCGAGGGCGAGCTGCCGGAGGACCTGCCCGAGGTGGAAGTGGACTTCGAGGGCAGCGCGCAGGCGCCCATCGCCGCGGTGCTCAATCGCTCGGGGTTGACCAAGAACAGCGCCCAGGCCAAGGACATGCTGGGCAACGGTCGGGTCAAGGTGGATGGCGAGGTGGTCGAACGCGACCACCTGCTCGACAGCGGCAAGAGCTACGTCATCCAGGCCGGCAAGAAGCGCTATGCCCGTGTGACCGTGCGCTGATCTCGAGTTTGCCTGTTCGTAGTACTGCTGATTACAAGTCAGTGGCTCTACCAACGCCCGCCTCGTGCGGGCGTTGTGCTGTCTAGCTGCCGGCCACTGAATTATCCACAGCGCCTTCCCCAGGCGGGGTGTGGATGAGCCTCTTCGAGGGGCGCCGTCACCGTTCTGAAATTTTTCTACAAAAACCCTTGCGGGGCGCCCGGGGAGTGCGTAAAGTACGCATCCGCTGCTGGCGACGGGCACACGTCGCGGGCGGTGGTGAGTGGCGGAAGGGCTTGTTTCCGCTGGAG
>SBLD01000115.1 GCA_004551485.1 Billgrantia azerbaijanica
AGCGCCGCGGCGGTGTCGCCGCCGGCCACCGAGAAGGCCAGCGGGAAGTTCGAGGCGCCGAACACCGCCACCGGCCCCAGGGCGACGTGGCGCTGGCGCAGGTCGACGCGTGGCAGCGGCTGGCGCTCGGGCAGCGCCGGGTCGAGGCGCACGTCGAGCCACTCGCCGGCGCGCACCACCGAGGCGAACAGGCGCAGCTGGCCGCAGGTGCGGCCGCGTTCGCCCTCCAGGCGCGCCCGGGGCAGGCCGGTTTCGGCCAGGGCGCGCTCGATCAGGGCCGCGCCCAGCGCCTCGATCTCGCTGGCCACGGTCTCGAGGAACGTCGCCCGGGCCTCCAACGACGTTTCGCGATAGGTCGCGAAGGCCGCCTCGGCGAGGTCGCAGGCGCGTTCGACTTCAGCCTTGCTGCCGCCGGCGTAGGTGGGTTCCAGTGTCTCGCCGGTGGCGGGATTGACGGCGC
>SBLD01000116.1 GCA_004551485.1 Billgrantia azerbaijanica
TATCAATGCGCTTCGCGCGGAAAAGAATGAGCTGCTATAATATAATTTATAGAGCCGGCGCTAAAAATCTAAATAAATCTAAGCGCTGCGCTGCTTCCAGAAATTATAGCTTTATAAATTAGCGCATATAAATAAATAGGCGCCAGCGCTGCGCTAGCTGCGCTAGCTGCGCTAGCTGCTCTAGGGAAGTAAATAAAACAATAGATAGAAAAGTAAATAATACAATAGTGATTTCACTTAAAAAATTTAGATTTTTATTAATAAATAATAGATAAAATAATTATTCTCTCATATATCTATAATATACCCTTAAAATTCACCTAGAATATCTTAATTCTATATCTACTATATTTAGAGTCGGTGGGGGAAGAGATATTTAACTAAAAAGGAATAAGTAATTAAATAAAAAGGCAACGGGTTTAGACTTTATTTTATTAACCTAAATAAGAAGTTATTTT
>SBLD01000117.1 GCA_004551485.1 Billgrantia azerbaijanica
GTCGAAGATGGCAGGATATAGAGAATGTAGTCTCTCTAGAAACGCATCTTCTTAATCTTAAGGGTGTTGTTAAAAAAAAAAATTGACTTTTTCTTCATCTTTGTTATCTGCTTTTAAGCTTCTGCATCAAGTTCAGGTGAGATCTCTTCTTCTTCTTCTTTTATTATTTTCTTTTATTTTTTTCATATTTGTAAAATTATAAAATGTTAAGATAATGTTTAGATTAGGTTGTGGGGTGGGGATAATTGACTTATGTTTTTAAATATGTGTGTTGTTTTTCTCTTTTCTCTTTTCTCTTTTCTCTTTTCTTTTCTTTGTTAAAAACAAAAACAAAAAAAAACAAAAAAAAAAACACATTTTTGTTTTGTCTAGGATGGCTGTGTAAAGAGTCACGACTTTTGAGATGCATCCTAATAGTCCTGTTGTATTATATTTTGATTTTGAGATTCATAGTAAA
>SBLD01000118.1 GCA_004551485.1 Billgrantia azerbaijanica
ACAAAAAGAATATACAATTTATATCTTAAAATATATTTTATTCTTATTCCGGATATTCGGCTTCTTCTATTCTGTGTCCCTACTCTATTCTTAGCCCCTTTTAATCCTAGTATTGTTTCCCACTAATATTACTACCTTTGTGTCGCCTATAATAATCCAAAGCGAAAAGGAGAATAAGAAGTAATATTACAACTTTTTTTTGTCCTAGTGTTGTCTATAATCTATCTTTAATAACCCTCGAATATCCTTAATGGTAGGAGCTAAGTGCAATCTACAAGACCTTTTATTTGAGAATAGAACTTTATATAGTAAACAGGGAAATCTTATCTTATCTTATCTTATCTTTTCTTCTCTTCTCTTCTCGCCGGAGGGCTCTATAAATTCTAGCAGCGCCTACTCTTCTCTTTTCTGCGCGAAGCGCTCCCTTTCCTTTCCTTTCCTTTATATAAAG
>SBLD01000119.1 GCA_004551485.1 Billgrantia azerbaijanica
CAGTTTCCAATTATAAATTACACCAACTGGTTTGAACCCATTTCAGCCGTCGATATTAAATAAAAAAAATCATTTATAATTTTTTATTTCAAATAATGAAATGATTGTGGATGAGTTACCACCGATCAATCTTTAAAAGCTACCCATTCTACGAAATTCAAAGCTACGACAAGTATTTCTCGGAAAAAGAAAGATCCATTGATTTAGTAGCGACTATACAA
>SBLD01000120.1 GCA_004551485.1 Billgrantia azerbaijanica
CCGGGTTCGAGTCCCGGGCAACCCATTCTTATTATTATATTGACATCATATATCGATAGAAATAGGTATTCAATTTTTTTAACTTACTACTTCAAAATAAAATAAAAAAAAAAATAATAATTAATAATAATAATAATTTATTCTGAATCGGAATCTAGACAAGATCATGAATATTTATCTATGGATTGTTGGTTGACACGGAGATATAAGTCATGTTATACTGTTGAATAACAAGCCCTCAATTCTCGCTTTTTGCAGAATTTGTATGCTTGGGAGTCCCTGATGATTAAATAAACCAAGATTTTACCATGACTGCAATTTTAGAGAGACGCGAAAGCGAACGCCTATGGGGTCGCTTCTGTAACTGGATAACTAGCACTGAAAACCGCCTTTACATTGGTTGGTTTGGTGTTTTGATGATCCCTACTTTATTGACCGCAACTTCTG
>SBLD01000121.1 GCA_004551485.1 Billgrantia azerbaijanica
TGGGAAAGAAGATGGCTTGCTCTCGCCGGAATCGCGCGGCCGATGTCCTTCAAATCCGTGTCGAGAGTGTATCCAACCAGTATTGAGTGTTGCTAGTGTGTGTGACGGCGGGGAAACTTAGGGTTTTTTGTTTGCAAATTGTTGGTGACTTGGCATTATGTTACTTTGCTTTTGCTAGTGCGTGTGACTTTGCTTTTATTTTGTTTTACAATTTTTACAAGTTATATTTGTATATTTGATTATTTAATTATTTTTCATTTTATATTATTATTGGGTAATGGCTAAGATATGTTATAGTACTTATGTAACTATGTAATGTCACATTTATAATTTTTTTAATTAAATTTATAATAATTTTTTAATTATATATATATATATATATATATATTTTTTTTATAAATATAAATTTAAATATAAATATAAAAACATTATATATATATAAATATA
>SBLD01000015.1 GCA_004551485.1 Billgrantia azerbaijanica
ATCTGTTCCGATGAAAGAGCACTGATAAAAACCGGACAATCTGAACTGATGAAATGCGGACAACCTTCATTGGCGTTGACAGCTCTTCTACGTGGTTGCCTGGGCTTACGCGGTCCCTCTGGCGTTGGTCGGCTGGGGACTCATTGCGCTCCCACTGGCAGCGGTTCGGCTTACCGACAGAATGTTTCCGGTGCGGCCGCTTGCAGCAATCATGTTCATCGCATGGCTGATGACGCTGGTGCACCTAGCTTATGGTTCGTGAGGCCCAACAATGCCATGGAGCCGACGCGCTAGCGCGCGCGGCTCATGGCTGGCGTTATGCAGCATTCACGAACCAGCCACAGAATATGAGTGAGTATCATGACAGAAGAAGACGAAAAGCCCGAGAAGCCGGGCAGCGAAGCAACCCTTGATAAACAGAAACCTGTGAAAGTGGCGTTGGATGGAACTAAACGCGCGGGCGTGATAGTTAAGCGTGGTCTGGAGTTTTTCGGGCGCCACCCCTTAATCACCGGCGTCTTGGGGATTCTAGGCATTGTTGGTCTGTTGATTTCTATTCAGAGCTATCAAGTCGATAGAAAAGAGGCCCAAGAAACTACGAGCCAAATCGAAGAATTGAGAAAAAACGTAACTACGGTTGAAGAGCGAATAAGTGCTGAATGTGCCTCACCTCCTTGCTGGACACTTTCTGAAATCATGCGTGCATCTACAATCGGTAGACCGAAGGATTTGTTGGACGCGAAGTTACCCACCGCCGAGTTCGTTAAGAATAATCAGTTTCAGTATCTTTTGGGAGGCTGCCGTCTTTATGTTGAGTATCGTTCAGACGCTGTAAGCTATATCGCATCCGACTTATACCGTGTCGAGCGTAACGCTGAAGGTGAATTCGTCCAAATCTCGTGCCCATTCGAAGTCCCCCAAATGCTCGATCCAAGCTCTTATCCAGGCATGTCGGATTCAGAGCAGTATTCCAAGTCAAACTACCCTCAATTCCCTAATAGCAATACAGCAGTGCAGGTGCAGCACATGTATACGCTACGCGGACCTGACGTCAGGATATCGAATGCCTGCATCTACTGTGGCAACTATGCAGAACCATATATTGAGCTAGTTATGCGCGGTCCTCATTCATCCGATTTCATTGATATTTATTTCCAGGTTCATTCGTCGAGATTTCAGTCGGAGTTTCTAGATGGAAAATGGGAAACAATGAAAATCAACTTCGCCTCCGCTGGTCCGACGCCAAACGATCATTGGGATGTACAAACTACCGACCATTGCGATCGAAATGTCTTCCAAGAGGTTGCCCCTCTGTTGGAATTTGGAGTCGAGCGCGTTGGCATCGGTCGCGGCCAGCGAGAATGGTCGGGACCTTCTGTTTTATTCTGCCAGTGAGTACTGGTGTTCGATGAGAAAAGTAGCCAAGCTACATAACAAATCGCTGCAGGTGACGTTTGACCCGCCACGCACTTTTGCTAGCGCAAAAGCACGTGTCGCCTCTAACGCACCTGAGCTCAGGCGTTAGCCGTAGAGATTGAAGGGGAGCTTTATCATGAAGTGTCGCGGAGAAGAGACCCGGCGAGAGATTGTCCAGAAGAACGAATTACGACCGATTGCTCACGTACGCCTGTTGGCTGGTCAAACAAAGCGGAGCTGCACTGGCGACCTTCTTACAGACGCCTACTACTGCTTCTCGTACGAGCAGTGTGGTGGTGGCACAGAGTCAGGGTCCTTCTTCTGCGGGGAACATGCGGCCCGTCATTTTCTAGAATTACTTGGTGTGAAACCGTTGCCGCTATTTAACCCACTTAGTGCCGCCGGCGTGGGTGTGCCTGGAGCGGTTGGAGGTGTTGCTGCGGCGCCACAGCAAAGAGCCAGTTGGGATCCGACAGCCAAGCAACTCTACAACGCTCTGAATCTCCTTGTAGTCTGCTGGGATTCGCCTCCGGGCCCGGCGCTAGCCAATATCAAGCAAAAGGTTGAGCGTTTTGGGGATCGGCCGCCATTTCTTAGTCAGGTTAAGGCTGTTAACACCATAATTTCTCGGGATTTCAAAAAGCGCTCACTTACTGAAATGATTGATGAGCTTGCAACAGAAAACAAGATCAAGCCCTATCGCTTCGAGCTACTCAACGAAGTTCTTGAGGAAGCAGGCATCGAGTCTAAGTACGGCTAACAAGCCGCTGTTGCCGGACAATTTTTACACCGCTGCGCGGCTTCAAAATTGCCGCAAAGCTCAGCGTTATGTGCTTTCCCCTAGGCCAAAATCATGAGTAATTATTTTAATTTTGTGAGCGCGGAACTACTGAGTAAGTTGGCTCAGGTTAGATCGTATATAACTAAGCACAATCCAACTATTGGTGTTCTTACTGAAGAGATATTGCGAGATTTCCTAAAAAATCATTTGCCTAAACTTGTAAGTGTTGAGCAAGGGTTTGTAATTAGTAGAGATGGTGAGATGTCTAAGCAGTGCGATATTTTGGTTTACGACTCTCAAACATACGCACCTTTCTACAGAGTTAACGATATCGTCGTGGTTCCTTCAGAATCGGTAGTTGCTATAATTGAGGTTAAAACAACTATAACCAAACAGATGTTTCATGGGGTTATCGATTACTTCAACACCTTCGGTTGCTTGAAGAATGCTAGAACATATCTGTTTATTTTCAATTCCAGTCCACTGGAGAGCTTAGGGAGTTACTTTCATTCATATCCTCATCAAGGCGACTATCAGCTCTTTGATCACGACACTTTTCAATACCTTCCGGATGAAATAACAGGAATCGACAGCTCCTTTCACTTAAAGAAAGCTGCCGTGATAACAGACAGGGATATGATAGGGTATGATTCTTGGTTTTACGAAGATTCCGAGGGCTCGGAAATCAATGCCCTTGAGCATTTTTATCTATCTGTTTACAGTCATGTTGAGTCATACATTGAAGCACAGCTCGGTATTTCAATTCCTACGAAAAGACGGAGTTATCATGAGATGTCCGCAAAATCAATTTCTGCGATACAGCTTTTTGACATGTAGAGGTCACATAACAAATTCTTGCAGCCGGACCAAACCATGCTGTCATGCCTTATGCTTGTGCAAAAGTCACGCCAGCATGGTTTAGCCGCTGAAGTAAGGCGTTAGCGCTTAGGGAGGATTTCATGGAACAAGTTTCCTATAACCAAGAAGTCGGTGCTCTCTTGGTTGCTTGTGACCTGCCAGTTTCTGATTTGCGGGATGATAGTAACGTTCACTTCTTCGGTTTTCGTCATGACAGCGAGCTTTTGGGGGTTGTTGGGGTCGAGGTGTGCGGTGATTATGGGCTTCTGCGTTCGCTCGCGATTTCTGAAGCGCATAGAGGCAATGGTCTTGGCCAAAAACTTGTAGCATTCTCCGAAGAATGGGCAACTCGCTATAAACTAAAAGCGCTTTATCTTCTTACTACCACGGCTGATAGGTTCTTTGAGCAGTTGGGCTATGAGGAGCTATCTCGCTCGGAGGCGCCGAGACCGATCACTGAGACACCACAATTCGCAGAATTATGCCCGGACTCATCGGCCTTCATGGGCAAGGGGCTTGGCGCTAACCAACCGTTGCACCGGACGAGCCGGTGAACGCGGCGCTAGACACCACCAACCCTGTCGATTTCGGTCAGCTCCGTTCGACGTTAGATTGCCACTCACAGCAATCACCCAGAGAAGGGAGCTGATCATGAAGCACATGGCAAAGAACACCGTCTGCCTTTGGTACGATGGCGCCGCTGAGGAAGCCGCACGGTTTTATGCCGAGACATTCCCCGATTCATCGCTCGACGCCGTGCACCGAGCACCTGGGGATTACCCAGCGGGGAAGGAGGGGAACGTACTGACGGTCGAGTTCACCGTGCTGGGCGTTGCGTGCCTCGGGCTGAACGGCGGGCCTATGTTCAAGCACAGCGAGGCATTCTCGTTTCAGGTGGCCACCGAAGATCAGGACGAGACGGATCGCTACTGGAACGCCATCGTCGGCAATGGCGGCGAGGAGAGCCAATGCGGATGGTGCAAGGACAAGTGGGACATCTTTTGGCAGATTACCCCGGTTGCGCTGACGAAGGCGTTCACCAGCCCCGACCGGGCAGCCGCCAAGCGGGCGTTCGAGGCCATGATGAAGATGAGGAAAATCGACATCGCCGAGATCGAGGCAGCCTTTCGCGGCTGATATGGGAACGGGCTTACCCAAAGCCGCCGACGCTTCACCAGCGTCGGCGGCTTTTTCATTTCTAAGGTCGCAACCTCACGCCTCGATCCACACCTCGTCGCCCTTGAAGCTCACCGGCCAGGTGCGCAGCGTCACGCTGTCGTCTTCCAGGCACTGGCCGTCGGTGAGGTGGAAGTGCTGCTTGTAGATCGGCGAGGCGACCACGGGCTCCCCTTTGATGTCACCGACGATGCCGCGGGCGATGACGTTGGCACCGGAGAAGGGGTCGTGATGGTCGATGGCGTAGAGTTCCTGCGCGTGGCCCGGTAGGTAGAAGAGGGCGACCTGGGCGGGGCCGTCGGTGGTGTCGACCCAGGCGGCGACGCCGGAGAAGGGCACCAGGTCGGCGCGGGTGCAGAGGAGTTGCCAGGTTCGGGTCATGGTCTTGGCTGCTGCAGTGGTCATGGAAAGTTCCTTGTTTGGGTGACCGAGGGGCGCCTGGCGGCGCCTTCGCCCGGCAGAGCCGGCCTCCCACATTTTCGAGGCCGGCGCTGTGATCTTCACAATCCACAAAGGCTGGAGTTGCCGTCAGGCGGGCCTCAACTGGCCGCGCTCGCTGGTGGTGATGATGTCCGGATCCGGGCGACTGTCGTTGACGAAGCTGCGGAAGCGCTTGAGCTTCTCCGGGTCGCTGATGGCGCCTGCCCATTCGCACTCGTAGGTGTCGACCACGGCCTGCATCTGCCGCTCCAGCTCCTCGCCGATGCCCAGGCTGTCCTCGAGGATCACCTGCTTGAGGTAGTCCAGCCCGCCCTCGAGGCTCTCGCGCCACACCGAGGTGCGCTGCAGGCGGTCGGCGGTGCGGATGTAGAACATCAGGAAGCGGTCGATGTAGCGGAACAGCTCCTCGTCGCTGAGGTCGGTGGCGAACAGTTCGGCGTGGCGCGGGCGCATGCCGCCGTTGCCGCACACGTACAGGTTCCAGCCGTTCTCGGTGGCGATCACGCCGACGTCCTTGCTCTGCGCCTCGGCGCATTCCCGGGTGCAGCCGGAGACGGCGAACTTGAGCTTGTGCGGCGCGCGCAGGCCCTTGTAGCGGTGCTCGAGCTGGATCGCCATGCCCACGCTGTCCTGTACGCCGTAGCGGCACCAGGTGCTGCCCACGCAGGACTTCACGGTGCGCGTCGACTTGCCGTAGGCGTGGCCGGTCTCGAAGCCGGCCTCGATCAGCTCGCCCCAGATCGCCGGCAGGTCCTCCAGGCGCGCGCCGAACAGGTCGATGCGCTGGCCGCCGGTGATCTTGGTGTAGAGCGCGTACTTCTGCGCCACCTGGCCGAGCACCACCAGCTTGTCGGGAGTGATCTCCCCGCCGGGCACGCGCGGCACCACCGAGTAGGTGCCGTTCTTCTGCATGTTGGCCATGAAGGTGTCGTTGGTGTCCTGCAGCGGCACGTGGGCGGCGTCGGTGATCGGCTCGTTGAAGCAGGAGGCCAGGATCGAGGCCACCGCCGGCTTGCAGATGTCGCAGCCGAGGCCATGGCCGTGCTTCTCGATCAGCTCGCTGAAGGTCTTGATGCCCTCCACGCGCACGATGTCGTAGAGCTCCTGACGGGTGTGGGCGAAGTGCTCGCAGATCGACTTGTCGACCTCCACGCCGCGGCTCTCCAGCTCGTGGTCGACCAGGGTCTTGAGCAGGGCGGCGCAGCCTCCGCAGCCGGTGCTGGCCTTGGTTTCGCCCTTCACCGCGCCGAGGTCCGTGGCGCCGGCGTCGATGGCGGCACAGACGTCGCCCTTGGTGACGTTGTGGCACGAGCAGATGGTGGCCGTCTCCGGCAGGGCGTCGGGGCCCAGCGCCGGGGCGGCTTCACCGCCGGCCGGCAGGATCAGGGACGCCGGGTCCTCGGGCAGCTCGATGCGGTTGGCGTAGTACTGCAGCAGGGTGTCGTAATAGCTGTTGTCGCCCACCAGCATGGCGCCCACCAGGCGCCGCCCGTCGCTGGAGACCACCAGCTTGCGATACTGCTGCTTGAGCGGGTCGAGGAAGCGGAACATGCGTGCGCCGGGGGTGCGGTCGCCGTGGGCGTCGCCGATCGAGCCCACGTCGACGCCGAGCAGCTTGAGCTTGGTGCTCATGTCGGCGCCCTTGAAGGCTTCGCCCTCGGTTTCGCCAAACGCGGCGAGCAGGGTGGCGGCGGCCGCCTTGGCCATCTGGTAGCCGGGGGCCACCAGGCCGAAGATGCTGTTGTTCCACAGCGCCACCTCGCCCACGGCGAGGATCGCCGGGTCGCTGGTCAGGCAGCGGTCGTCGATCACCACGCCGCCGCGCTCGCCCATCTCCAGGCCGCTGTCGCGGGCCAGTTCGTCGCGCGGGCGGATACCGGCGGAGAACACGATCAGGTCGGTCTCCAGCACCTTGTCGTCCTGGAACACCATGCGGTGGCGGCTGGCCTGGCCGTCGACGATCTCCTGGGTGGCGCGGCCGGTGAGCACCTGCACGCCCAGCGCCTCGATCTTCTCGCGCAGCAGTTCGCCGCCCTCGTGGTCGACCTGCATGGGCATCAGGCGCGGGGCGAACTCCACCACCGCGGTGTCCAGGTTGAGGCCGCGCAGGGCGTTGGCCGCTTCCAGGCCGAGCAGGCCGCCGCCCACCACCACACCGGTGGTGGCGCTCTCCGCCGCGGCGCGGATGGCGTCGAGGTCGTCCAGGGTGCGGTAGACCAGGCAGCCGTCGCGGTCGTTGCCGGGAATCGGCGGCACGAAGGGGTAGGAGCCTGTGGCCAGCACCAGCCGGTCGTAGGGGTAGCGGCCCTGGGGCGTGACCACCTCGCCGGCGTCGCGGTCGATGGCGGTGACTTCCTCGGCAAGGCGCAGGGTGACGCCGTGCTCGGCGTAGTAGTCGGCGGTGGAGAGGGCCAGCGAGGCGGCGTCGCGGCCGCTGAAGTACTCGGAGAGGTGCACCCGGTCGTAGGCCAGGTGGCGCTCCTCGCCGAACACGGTGATGGCGTAGCGCTCGGTGGCGCCGCGTTCGACAAGCTGTTCGACCAGGTGGTGGCCGACCATGCCGTTGCCGATGATGATGAGCTGCACTTTTTCGGAATGGGCGGTGTTCATGCGGCCTCCTTGACGGGGCTTGTCGGGGAATCGGTAGCGGCGTCGTCGAGCAGCGCCTGGGCGTCGGCGGCGCCCAGCAGCAGCGCCGGGCGGCAGGCACCGAGGTCGCGACCGGCCAGGGCCTGCTCGAAGTACCAGGGGCCGGCGGCGGTGTCGCCGTAGAGCACGGCGCCCTCCAGGCGGCCGTCGCGCAGCAGCAGGCGGCGGTAGTCGCCCTGCTGGGGATCGCGGTAGCTGAGCACCTCGTGGTCGGGCTCGGGCTCGGTGGGGCCGAAGGCGTAGAGCGCCACGCCGCTGACCTTGAGCTTGGTGGCGGTGGGTGCCTCGACGTAGCCCGCCACCTTCTCGGTGCCGGTGGCACAGAGCCGCTCGGCGAGCACCTCGACCTGGCGCCAGATCGGCTCCACCAGGCCGTAGGTGGCGCCGCGGTGCTCGCAGCACTCGCCCAGGGCATGGATCGCCGGGTCGGAGGTGGTGAGCCATTCGTCGACGATCACCCCGCGGTTGACCTCGAGCCCGGCGCGGCGGCCCAGTTCGGTGTTGGGCACGATGCCGATCGCCACCACCACGCAGTCGGCGGCGAGCCGCGTGCCATCGGCGAGCCGGGCGGCGCAGACATGGCCTCCCTCGTCGGCCTCGAGGCATTCGAGCTCGGCGTCGGTGTGGATGTCGAGGCCGCGGCCGCGCAGCTCGTTTTCGAGCAGGCGGGCGGCGGTGACGTCGAGTTGGCGGTTCATCAGGCGGTCGTCGCGCTGCAGCAGGCTCACCGCCATGCCGCGCTTGCCCTGTCCTTGTTTACGTAGCCCTTCGGCGGCCTCCAGGCCGAGCAGGCCGCCGCCGATCACCACGGCACTGCCGCCGCGTTCGGCGGCGCGCGCCAGGGCGTCGGCGTCGTCGAGGTCGCGGAAGACGTGCACGCCGGGAAGGTCGAGCCCCGGCACCGGCGGACGCGCCGGCTGGGAGCCGGTGGCCAGCACCAGGCGGTCGTAGGCCAGCGTGCGGCCGGCGTCGGTGGTCAGCCGGCGCGCCGCGCGGTCGATCGTCTCGACCCGCTCGCCCAGCACCAGTTCGATGCCCTGCTCGGCGTACCAGTCGGCGTTGCGCAGCGTCAGGGCCTCGCGTTCCATCTCGCCGGCGAGCAGCGGCGAGAGCAGGATGCGGTTGTAGGCAGGCGCTGCCTCGGCGCCGATCACCGTGATCCGCGCCGGCCGCTGCGGCCGGGCGAGGAGGGCCTCGACCAGCCGGTGGCCGGCCATGCCGTTGCCGACGATCACCAGGTGCTCGCCGGTGGTGGAAGGGGTTGGGTGCATGGTCTGGCACCTCCGATGCCTTGCAAACGGAAAGACGCCTCGGCGCTACCCCGGCAGCGGGGGCGCAGAGACGTCTTTGTCCAAGTAAGAGGGCAATCGCCGTTGATTGCCGTATCTGTCCTGTGTGTATCAAGAACCCGGCCAACTGGCCGTGTTGTGTCGTTTTTTGCTGTTTTTTCAGCGTCTTGTAGGTGGTGTGGGGCGGGCGGCCAGTTGTCCCCCGCGGCCGGGCCGCACTTCACTGGTGCAGGGCCGCCTCGTAATGCACGGGGGCGTAGCACTCCGCGAGGATGGCGCTGTCCAGCGGCTGGCCGGCCTGGCTGGCCAGGGGATCGGCGATGCGCGCCATGGCGGTGACGTCGGGGCGCAGCAGGTCGCCACCGAACAGCCGCTGCTGGAGCGGGCCCTCGGCCGCCGGCAGGGTGTCGAGGTGGCTCACCGAGCGGTCGAGATAGGGCGGCAGGGCGAGCCAGTCACGCGCCTGGCGGCGATGGGCGGGGGCTTCGGCCAGCCAGTCGCTGGCCTGCTGCAGGGCGCGCAGCAGGGCGGCGAGGGTGGCGGGGTAGCGGCGCGCCCAGGAGCGCGTCACGCCGAGCACCTTCTCCGGGTGGTCCGGCCACAGCTGGGCGCCGCTCGCCACGATGCGGCCGACCCCGTCGTGCTGGGCCAGGCTGCCCCAGGGCTCGCCGACGCAGAAGCCGTCGATCTCCCCCTCGCGCAGCGCGGCGACCATGCGCGGCGGTGGCAGGGCCACCAGGTCGAGGTCGCGCTCGGGGGCGATCCCGCCCCGGGCCAGCCAGTCGCGCAGCAGGAAGTGCTGGCAGGAGTAGGGGTAGACCATGGCGAGGCGCGGGCGGCGTGCACGGGCGGCGCCGGACAGCCAGGTGCCCAGCGCGCGGGCGCTGGTAGCCGGGTCGTCGGCGAAGGCCGCGCCGCTGCGCTCGCCCAGGGTCGTGGAGAGCACGAGGGTGTTGCCGTTGCGGGAGAGGGTGGCCGGCGCCAGGGTGTCGCAGGGCGCCCGCCCCAGCCCCAGGCTCATCGCCAACGGCAGCGGGGCGAGCAGGTGGGCGCCGTCGAGCAGGCCGGCGGCGAGCTTGTCGCGCAGCGTCGACCAGGCGTTCTCCCGGGAGAGGGTCACCTCCAGCCCCTGGTCGGCGAAGAAGCCCTGCTCGCGGGCCACCACCAGCAGCACGGCATCGAGCAGCGGGATGAAGCCCAGCGTCACGCGCTCGCGTTCCGGGGTCGGGGTGGCGTTAGCGGTGGTTCCCATCACAAGGCTCCCTTGTCGAGGCGTTCGAGAATGTCGATGACGCTGTCGGCTACCTCGCCGATGCGCTGGCCGCGGTCCATGGCGAGCTTGCGCAGCATGCGGTAGGCCTGCTCCTCGTCGCAGTCCTGGTGCTTCATCAGCAGGCCCTTGGCACGTTCGATGCGCTTGCGTTCGGCCAGCTGGGTGCGGGTGCGGTCGAGCTCCTGGCGCAGCGACTGGAAGGCATCGAAGCGCGCGATGGCCACCTCGACGATCGACTTGACCCGGCTCGGCACCAGGCCGTCGACCACATAGGCGCTGACGCCGGACTTGAGCGCCGCCTGCAGGGTGTCGGGGTCGTGCTGGTCGGCGAAGAACACCACCGGACGCGGGTTCTCGCGGTTGAGCAGAGCCATGCTGTCGAGGGTGTCGCGGTCGGGGGACTCCATGTCGATGATCACCACGTCGGGCTGGTGGCGCTCGACCATCTCGTTGAGGCTGGCCGCGCTCGTCAGGCGACAGATCACCTCGTGGCCCTCTTGGGTGAGGGCCTCCTCGACCATGGCGGCGCGGACGAGCTCGTCGTCGACCAGCAGGATCTTCAGGGGTGGGGGCATGGCAGCTTCGCTATGTTGAATGGCTTCTGCCAAGTTCCTTGCAAGAAGCATTCCAGCCATGCCCGTCGCTACGCCGTTCGCGCTGTTGCTGGCCGGCAGTGTGGGAGGCCGGCTCTGCCGGGCGAACCGCCGCGTTGCGGCGGCCGGGGCGCCTGACCGGCGCCTTCGCGCGCTGAATTCCCCTCCCACAGCGATGCTTTCTGCCGCAGGCATCGAGGGTGAACGCAGGCTCCGCAAGCCGACGACGGCCTGGGGGGCGATTGCTGCACTGCAGTGGTGCAGGCGGTGTCGCCTTGGCCCCGTTCATGGTGCGCGGTCGGGGTAGCGGGCAGTGAGCGCCGAGTAGCGCGGACGACGGCAAGGCCGGGCTGCCATGGCGGCTTTCGGACAACTGGCACGCGGCTTGCTACAGGCAGGGCAACACCAAACGAGTGGCATCGGGAGGCAGTGTGGCCTCCCCCGGCAACGACGCCCGCCGTGCCTTTACCCATGAAAGGGAGGGGGACGCGGGCGTCGCCGTTTGTGAATGCCCCGACGACAACATCCCCTGGGAGGTCTTCATGCAAGAGACCCGAACCACCTGCCCCTACTGCGGCGTCGGCTGTGGCGTGCGGGCGGAAGTCGACGACGGCCGTGTCATCGGCGTGACCGGCGATGGCGAGCACCCGGCCAATCACGGCCGCCTGTGCGTCAAGGGCTCGGCGCTTCACGAGACGCTGGGCCACCACGGGCGACTCGTCCGCCCTCGCGTCGACGGCCGCGAGACGGACTGGGAGACGGCACTCGCCGCGGTGGCCGAGCGCCTCGCCGCGACCCGCCGCGACCACGGCAACGCGGCGGTCGCCGCCTACCTCTCCGGCCAGCTGCTCACCGAGGACTACTACGTCGCCAACAAGCTCTTCAAGGGCTTTCTCGGCACGCCCCACCTGGATACCAACTCGCGACTGTGCATGGCCTCGGCGGTGGCGGCGCACAAGCGCGCTTTCGGCGCCGATGCCGTGCCGTGCTGCTACGAGGACCTGGAGGCGGCCGAGCTGGTGGTGCTGGTGGGCTCCAACCTGGCGTGGAACCACCCGGTGCTCTATCAGCGCCTCAAGGCCGCCAAGCAGCGCAACCCGCTGCTGCGCGTGGTGGTGATCGACCCGCGCGTCACCGACAGCTGCGAGATCGCCGACCTCTACCTGGGGCTCGTGCCCGGCAGCGATGCGCGCCTGTTCAACGGCCTGCTGGGGTGGATGGCCGACAAGGGCAAGCTCGACGCCATCTATCTGGAGAAGCACACCCAAGGGCTGGACGAGGCGCTCGCCGCGGCCCGCGAGGACGACTGCCGCATCGAGGCCATCGCCGCCGACTGCGACCTGGATGCCGAGCGGCTGGAAACCTTCTTCTACTGGTTCGCCAGCCACCTGCACGTGGTGACGCTCTTCTCCCAGGGCATCAACCAGTCGTCGAGCGGCACCGACAAGGCGGGCGCCATCATCAACTGCCACCTGGCCGGCGGCAAGATCGGCCTGCCCGGCGCCGGCCCCTTCTCGATCACCGGCCAGCCCAACGCCATGGGCGGCCGCGAGGTGGGGGGGCTGGCCAACCAGCTCGCCGCGCACATGGACTACGACAGCCCGGGGGCGCGGGATCGCGTCACGCGCTTCTGGCGCGTCGACGACCTGGTGCCGACGCTGCCCGACGGCCCCGGCCACAAGGCCGTGGCGCTGTTCGAGGCGATCGAGCGCGGCGAGGTGCGCGCCCTGTGGGTGATGGCCACCAACCCGGCGGTGAGCCTGCCGGAGACGGAGCGGGTGCGTGCCGCGCTGGCCAAGTGCCCGCTGGTGATCGTCTCCGAGTGCGTGGCCGACACCGACCTGCTGCGCTACGCCGACATCGTACTGCCGGCGTCGAGCTGGTCGGAGAAGGACGGCACCGTGACCAACTCCGAGCGACGCCTCTCGCGCCAGCGCGGCCTCGTGCCGCCGCCGGGCGAGGCGCGCCACGACTGGTGGATCATCAGCGAGGTGGCGCGCCGGCTGGGCTTCGGTGCGGCCTTCGCCTACGCGCACCCCAGTGAGATCTTCGACGAGCACGCGCGGCTCTCCGGCTTCGAGAACACACCCGATCTCCGCACAGAGGGGACGCGACTGTTCGACATCTCCGGCCTGGCCGGGCTCGACCGCGCGGCCTACGACGCCCTGTCGCCGATCCAGTGGCCGGTGACCGCCGAGGCGCCCCTGGGCACGGCGCGCCTGTTCACCGATGGCCGCTACGCCACGCCCGACGGTCGGGCGCGGCTGGTGCCGGTGAGACCGCGCGCCCCGGCGCAGGCGCTCAGCGCGGCGCGACCGCTGCGCCTCAACACCGGGCGCATCCGCGACCAGTGGCACACCATGACGCGCACCGCCCGGGCGCCGCGGCTGATGAACCACCGCCCCGAACCCTTCATCGAGCTGCACCCCGACGATGCCCTGGCGCACGGCGTCGGCGACCAGCAGCTGGCGCGGCTCCGCGGCGCCGGCGGCGACTACGTTGGCCGGGTACGGATCGCCCGCGGCCAGCGGCGCGGCGAGGTGTTCGTGCCCATGCACTGGAACGACCGCTTCAGCCACCAGGCGCGCTGCAACGGCCTGCTCGCCGCCCACCTCGATCCCCTCTCCGGCCAGCCGGAGAGCAAGCACGGGGCCGTGGCGCTCGCCCCCCAGGCGGTCGGCTGGGAGGCGACCCTGCTGGTGGCCGCCGATCAGGAGGGGAGGACACCCGAGTGGTGCGACGGGACCAGCTACTGGGCGCGGATTCCCCTGGCCCACGCCGAGCGCTGGCAGCTCGCCGGCGGCGCGCCCGGCAGCGCCCGCGGCGGGGTTAAGGAAAAAGCGTCCCGCGACTGGCTGGCCTGGGTGCAGCAGGTGCTGCCCGTGGCGCCGTCGCTGTGGTGCGAGGACCCGGCCGGCGAACGCTTGCGCGCCGCCGGCCTCGACGGGGGGCGACTGCGCTGGTGGCTGATGGTGGGGCCGCCGGCGGAGCTGCCGGGGCTCGCCTGGCTGGACGAACGCTTCGCCGAGGCCGCCCGTGGCGAGGCGCTCGACACCGCCCGCCGCCGCCGGTTGCTGGCCGGCTGCGACGACGGTGTCGCCGATGCGGGGCCGGTGGTGTGCAGCTGTCATCAGGTGGGACAGCGCTGTATCCTTGATGCCATACGCGGCGGCGATCGCAGCGTCGAGGCGCTGGGCGCCCGGCTGGCCTGCGGCACCCAGTGCGGCAGTTGCGTCCCCGAGCTGAAGGCATTGATCGAAGAGGAGACGGCCGTATGCGCGTCATGAGCAAGGGGCTGTGGAAGTCGCGCCTGGGCGCGGCCCTGTCCTGGTTGAGTGTGCCCCGTTTGAGTTCGCCCCGCCTGACGGCCGCGGCGCGCCGTGCCGATCGTGACGGTGGTCGGCTGTCACCGCCGTCCAAGGGCTGCCGGCCCGGTACCGTCTACCTGGTGGGGGCCGGCAGCGGCGATGTGGAGCTGCTGACGCTGAAGGCCGCGCGGTTGCTCGCCGAGGCCGATGCCGTGGTCTACGACCGCCTGGTGGGCGACGAGGTGCTGGCGTTGATCCCGGCCGGCACCGAGCGCTACTACGTGGGCAAGGCGCGGGGCCACCACAGCGTGCCCCAGGCGGAGATCGGCGCCCGGCTGGTGGGCCTGGCGCGGCAGGGCAAGTCGGTGGTGCGCCTCAAGGGCGGCGATCCCGGCGTGTTCGGTCGCCTGGGCGAGGAGCTCGAGGCCCTGGCCGAGGCGGAAGTGCCCGCCGAGATCGTGCCGGGGATCACCGCCGCCTCGGCCGCCAGCGCCGGCATGGGCATTCCGCTTACCGATCGCGCCCACGCCCAGCAGCTGCGCTTCGTCACCGCCCAGCTGTGCCGCAAGGGCGGCGAGCCCGACTGGGAGGCGCTGGCGCGCACCGACGAGACGCTGGTGTTCTACATGGGGCTGACCAAGGTCGGTGCCATCTGCGCCGGGCTGCGCCGCGCCGGCCTGCCCGATGACTGGCCGATCCTGCTGGTGGCCAACGCCAGCCTGCCCGAGCAACGTGCCCTGGTCGGCACCCTGGCCGACATGCCCGACAGGCTCGCGGCCACGCCGCTGCCCTCGCCCTGCCTGATCGTGGTGGGCAGCGTGGTGCGCCTCACCGAGACCAGCCCGGCGAGCCCCCTGGCGCGGATGACCTCGACGGAGTGAGCGTCACGCCGCGCAGCGCCTGGCCATGACCGAGAGGTCGGCCAGGCCGTTGCGGGCGTGACGGCCGCTCAGCGCACCGTCTCCCGTTCGTGGCTGGCGAGCAGTGTCTCCAAGCGGCAGGGGCGGTGGACGCCGTAGCCCTGGGCGTAGTGCACTCCCATCTCGCGCAGCAGCGCCAGCGTCGCGTTGTTTTCGACGAACTCGGCGACGATCGTCTTGTGCAGCGTCTGGCCGATCTCGTTGATGGCCCGCACCATGGCCAGGTCGGTGTCGTCGCTGTCGATGTGGCGCACGAACACGCCGTCGATCTTGATGCACTCCACCGGCAGGCGACGCAGGTAACCGAACGACGAGAGACCGGCGCCGAAGTCGTCCAGCGCGAAGGTGCAACCCCGCCGGCCGAGCCTTTCCATGAAGGCGGTGACGTCGGTGAGGTTGCGCACCGCTGCGGTCTCGGTGATCTCGAAGCAGAACTTCTCCGCGGGCAGGCCGTGACGCTCGAGGGTGGCCACCACGAAGTCACTGAGATCCTCCTGGTCGAAGGAGCGCCCGGAGAGGTTGATGTGGCAGGCCTCCAGCTCGGCCAGATGGGCGGGGTGGGCGGCGAGGTGGGCGCACACCTCCTCGATCACCCAGCGGTCGATCTGGTGGGCCGCGCCGAAGCGCTCCGCGGCCGGCAGGAAGGCGCCGGGCGGTACCGTCTGGCCGTGCTCGTCGGTCAGGCGCACCAGCACCTCGTAGCGCAGGCGGCTCGGCTCGGTGAGGCTCACCAGCCGCTGTGCCTCGAGGAACAGGCGCCCCTCCTGGAGGGCGTGGCGGATGCGCCCCAGCCACTCCATCTCGCTGCGTCGCGTCACCAGCTGCTGGTCGTCCTCGTGCAGCACGTAGACGCGGTTGCGCCCCTGCTCCTTGGCCAGGTAGCAGGCGATGTCCGCGGCGCGCTGCAGGCTGCAGGCATCGGTGCTGGTGCTGGTGATGGGGACCACGCCGATGCTGCAGCCGGGCCGGAAGGTGGTCTCCTCCCAGGCGAAGCTGGCGTCGGCCAGGGTTTGGCGCAGCTTTTCGGCGACCTGCTGGGCGCGGGGCAGGTCGCAGTCCTCGAGGATCACGGCGAACTCGTCGCCGCCCAGGCGCGCCAGCAGGTCGCCCTCGCGCAGGTGGCGGCGCAGCAGGTCGGCGACCTGGCGCAGCAGGTGGTCGCCGGCGGTGTGTCCCGCCGTGTCGTTGATGATCTTGAACTGGTCCAGGTCGATGAAGCCCAGGGCATGGTGTGAGCCCTCGGTGCGCGCCTGGCGCAGTGTTTCGGCGAGGCTGCGCTCGAAGGCGCGGCGGTTGGGCAGGCCGGTCAGGGCATCGTGGTTGGCCTGGTGGGTCAGCTCGACGGAGAGGCGCCGGGACTCCGAGACGTCCTCCAGGATGGCCACGTAGCGGGGGCTGTAGTCGGGGTCGTTGCGCATGCCGGAGACGGTCAGCTTGCCCCACACGGTATCGCCGTGGCGACAGCGCAGGCGATGCTCGAGGGTGTAGCTGTCGAGGGTGCCGGCGAGCATCCGTTCGCGCTGCGCCCGGCCGATGTCGCGGTCCTCGGGATGCACCAGGTCCCAGTAGCGCCGGCCCAGCAGCGCGTGCCGGGGATAGTCGAGGATGGCGCACAGCGCGGGATTGACGTCGATCAGGTAGCCACGCTTGTCGACCTGGGCCATGCCCACCGCGGCCTGCTCGAAGGTGGCGCGGAACTTGCGCTCCGCGGCGGTGATCATCCGCGTCAGCCGCCAGCCCAGCAGCCAGGCGACCAGCGCCAGCGTCAGCAGGACGAGCACGCTGGCGATGGAGAGCAGTTGGGTGACCAGGCGGGCGGCACGGGTCATGGCGCGGCGGAACTCGTCGGTGAGGAGATCGAGGCGCGCATTGAGCTCGGCCAGGCGCGTGCGCAGGCCGGCGATCGCCTGTGGCGAGGGCGTTGCGCGCGTCCATTCGGTTTCGAGCCGGTCGGCGAGCGCCGCCAGGGCGAGGATGCCGGCATCGCTCTCGCGCCACAGGCGCACGGCGTCGCGAAAGGGGAAGGTGTCCGCAAAGTGGCGATAGAGCCAGATCATGCGGCCGAAGTCATCGGGGTGGTTCTGCCCGCGTCGCATCTCCTCGCGCACGACGGCCGCATCCAGGGCGTCGCGCTCCATGGCCAGGCGGGCCCGGCGGTCGGCCAGCGGCACCTCCAGCGCCTTGCGCGCTCGTGCCAGGGCGGCCGGGTGGCCGCTCTCCGCATAGGTGTCGAGGTGGTGGACCGCGGCCAGCTGGCTGCGGGACCAGGCGCTCTGCCCGCTGACATAGGCGGTCGTCGCGGCCTGGATCTGCACCACGATCACCGTGAAGGCCGAGGCGAGCGCCGCAACGAGAAATAGCCCGGCAATCAAGCCGAACAGCTTGAGTCGGTGCCGCCTGCCTCGTCGTTGCGATCCGCTGCCTGGCCGCATCGCTGCCCCTTTGCTCACGGTCACTGTCACTCTAGCAACGTCGCGGTGGCCGGGTATTCGGGCGCTTCAACGGACGTCGCTCGGGGGCTCATGGTGGGCTTTCGCTCGGGTGATGGAGGGGGCCGCGAACCTGCTGCATGGCCGCCTTGCGGAACGCCTGTTGTACCACCAGGCGCAGCTCGTCGTCATCCCAGGGCTTGGTGAGGAACTTGTAGATGGCGCCCTCGTTGATGGCGGCGGTCACGGTCTTGAGGTCGGTATAGCCCGACAGCACGATCTGCAGGGCGTTCGGGTACATCTCCGTGACGCGCTTGAAGAACTCCGTGCCGCTCATCTCCGGCATGCGCTGGTCGCTGATGATCACCTGCACCTCCTCGGTGGCCAGCAGCTCGAAGGCCTCGCGGGCGGACTGGGCGGCCAGGATCCGGTAGCCGTCGCGGCGCAGCGTGCGGTTCAGGGCGCGCAGGATGTTGGCCTCGTCGTCGAGCAGCAGCAGTGTCTGGTGGCCTTCCTCGCCGTTCTCGCGCGCCTGGTTGAGCCGCTGTGCGGCCTGATGGTCGCGCAGGAAGGCTTCCAGCTCGGCCAGGGGCAGGGGGCGCGCGAAGTAGTAGCCTTGGAAGGCGTCGCACTGCTGCTTGCGCAGGAAGGCGTACTGGGCCTGGCTCTCCACGCCTTCGGCCACCACCTCGAGCTGGAGCGGGCCGGCCATGGAGAGGATGCCCTGGACGACGGCCGCGTCGCGATGGTCGCTGATGATCTCGCGGGTGAAGGAGCGGTCGATCTTGATCTTGTCGATGGGCAGCCGCTTGAGGTAGCTCAGGCTGGAGAAGCCGGTGCCGAAATCGTCGATGGCGATCTTCACGCCCGCCCGGCGCAGGCGGTGCAGCGTGTCGATGGCCTGGTCGCTGTTCTCCAGCAGGATGTTCTCGGTGAGCTCCAGCTCGAGCAGCGACGGTTCCAGCCCGGCCTCGGCCAGCGTCTCGAGGACCCCGTCGACGAAGGACTGGCGGTGGAACTGCATGGGCGAGACGTTGACGGCCATCATGAACGCGCCGAGTCCCAGGGCGTTGAGCCGCTGGTTGGCGCGACAGGCGGTGGTCAGCGCCCAGTCGCTGATGGGGATGATCTGGCCGGTGTCCTCGGCCAGGCCGATGAAGTCGGCCGGCGCGACGCAGCCGCGTTCCGGGTGGTGCCAGCGCAGCAGCGCCTCGAAGCCGATCACCGAGCCGCTGGCGCCGTGGATCTGTGGCTGGTAGTGGAGTTCGAGCTGCTGCTCGTCGATGGCCCGCTGCAGTGCGTTGCGCAGGGCGACGCGCTCGCTCACCTTGCGGTTGAGGTCCTGGGTGTACCACTGGTAGGTGTTGCGCCCCTGGTGCTTGGCCTTGTACATCGCCAGGTCGGCTTGCTGGATCAGACGCATGGGCTGGGGCTCGTCGCCCCCGTTCATGGCGATGCCGATGCTCGCCGTCAGGCGCAGCTCGCACTTGCCGTCGTGATAGGGACGGGCGATGCGTTCGAGCAGGCGCTCGACGATGGCCAGCACGTCGTCCTGGTGAGCGAGGTCGGGCAGCAGCACCACGAACTCGTCGCCGCCGAAACGGGCCACGGTATCGCCGGGCCGCGCTGCCTCCGCCAGGCGATGCGCCACCTCGATGAGGATGCGGTCGCCGAGCTCGTGGCCGAGGGTGTCGTTGATCGGCTTGAAACCGTCCAGGTCGACGAACAGCACGGCCAGGCTGTGACCGTGGCGTCGGGCGAACTGGCAGCTCTGGGCCAGGCGGTCCTCCAGCAGCGAGCGGTTGGGCAGGCCGGTCAGGGCGTCGTGGCTGGTCGTGTAGGCGAGCCGCGTTTCGTACTCGCGCTGGGCAGAGATGTCGTTCAGCACGCCGATGAAGTGGGTCACCGTGTCGCCGTCGTCGAACACGGGGGCGATGTAGAGGTCGTTCCAGAAGGGGGTGCCGTCCTTGCGGTAGTTGCGCAGCGTCACGTGCAGTTGCTGCCGCGTCTCAAGGCCCTGGCGAATGGCGAGGCGGGTCTCGTCGTCGGCGTTCTCGCCCTGCAGGAAGCGACAGTTGCGGCCCAGCACCTCCTCGCGCGTGTAGCCGGTGATGCGCTCGAAGGCCGCGTTGGCGTAGAGGATCGGCAGCTCTGGCTGGCCGGCGTCGACGATCACCACGCCGTTGACGCTCGACTCGATGCCGCGTTCGAGCAGGCGCAGCATGCGATGGCTCGCCTGCAGGTGGTCGCTGCGCTGCTGGGCGAGGCGGTGCAGGCGCTGGCTGACCATCAGCAGGAGGGTGAAGAACAGACCGCTCAGCAGCGCCAGGTGGGCGCTGTGGTCGAGGCGCTCCAGGTTCTGGCTGCTGAGCTCGTACCAGGTCGTGATGGTGAACAGACTGCCCAGGGCGCCGGTCACCAGCGTGATGGGGGATGGCAGCTCGGCTGTTGCCGAGGCCGGTCGTTTCACC
Organism: Billgrantia azerbaijanica; assembly: GCA_004551485.1. GTDB lineage: Bacteria > Pseudomonadota > Gammaproteobacteria > Pseudomonadales > Halomonadaceae > Halomonas > Halomonas azerbaijanica. The sequence continues at coordinate 19,605 of SBLD01000015.1, forward strand.
AGTAGCGCCATGCCGCCGCCGGCAACCAGCAGGCTGGCCAGCACCGCGGTGGGGTAGTGCGTGAACAGTCGCTGGGGCAGGTCGGTCAACCAGCCGACGATCAGGAAGTCGCAGCCGAGAAAGAGCGCGAGCCAGCCGATGCCCTGCCCCAGGAGGCTCAGGTGGCGGCAGCGCAGACTGCCCAGCAGCAGGCCCAGGGCCAGCAGGGCGAACGGCAGCGCCAGTGCTGGCGGCATGCTGCCCGGGCTGGGCTGCAGCAGGCTCAGGATGGTGAAGGCCAGAAGGCCGAGAGCCGCCAGCTGCGACAGGCCGGCTCGGGCGATCAAGCTGCTCAGCAGGCCCAGGCCGAAGAGGGCCGTGGCCAGGCCAGCCTGGGCCTGGAGCAGCGGCCGGCCCGCGACCGGGAAGAGCCGGAAGGTGGTGTCCAGCAGCGCCAGGAGGCCGATGGCCAGGCAGGTGAGGGCCAGCAGCCACTGGAAGGTGTTCGCGATCAGCCGGCGCGAGGCGAGCCGGGGCTCCGGCCGGGAGTGTGACGCCGCCGAAGCTACGTCAGTCGTCATCGGTGGCCTCGGGGGGATGGACCAGCAGCGACAGCCGGGTGTCCTCGAGCTCTTCCAGGCGGATGAGCTTGTCGATCAGGCCGCGGGTCAGCTCCTTGCCTTCGTTCAGCAGCAGCGTGCCATTGGGGGAGAGGAGATCCTGAGCCAGCAGCATGCCGGACTCCAGGGCGCGTGGCGAGAGCGACTGTACCTTCTTGCCGCTCATGCCCAGGTCCGGGGCTTGCTCGCGGCACATCTCGATGAAGGGCCTGGCAAGCTCCGGGTCGTAGACACGCCCGGTGAACTTGCCCAGCAGCTCCAGCGCCCCCTGGCGCGTTACCTTGCGCGGCAGGATCATGCCGCGCTGCAGCTCGATGAAATCGACGGCCAGCGCCAGCAACCGGGCCCCGTAGGGAATGTCGTCCCCCTTGAGGTGGTCCGGGTAGCCGCTGCCGTTCCAGCGCTCGCGGTGATGGCGGATGATCCTGGCCGTGCTCGCCAGGTGCTCGAGGGCCATCAGCAGGCTCTCGCCGGTTTCCGGGTAGCGGCGGTAGGTCTCGCGGTCCTTGACGGAGAGCCGTTCCGAGGGCGTGGTCAGCAGCTCATCGTTCCAGGTCAGCTTGCCGAGGTTGTACAGCGCGGCGGACATCTGCAGGTCGCGGGTGATGTCCTCGTCGAGGTCGCGCAGCTCGGCGAAGGCCTGGATCAGGTTGCCGACCGGGGTGTTGGTCTGCAGGTCGCGCGGCAGCCGCTGGGTGATCAGCGAGGAGAACACCCGCGTGGCGGTGACGTAGCTCTGCTTGAGCTCGCCATAGGCGACATCCAGCATGTCGGCGACCTGCTGGACCTCCTGGGTGCGCGCCTCGACGCGCTGCTCCAGGGTGGCATTGAGTTCGATGAGTTCGCGGTTCTGGGCCTGGGTAAGCGCTTCCAGGCGCTTCTGCTCGCGCTCGGCCTGCTGGTGGGCCAGCGCCTGGCGCAGCGTCAGGCGCAGTTCATCGGCGTCCCAGGGCTTGGCGATGTAGCGATAGATGTGTCCTTCGTTGATCGCGCGCACCGTGGCGTTCAGGTCGGACTTGCCGGTGAGCAGCAGGCGCAGGCACTCCGGTCGCTGGCGCTGGATGCGCGCCAACAGCTCGGTGCCGTCCATGCCGGGCATCATCGCGTCCGAGATGACCAGGTCGACGGGTTCTTCGGCCATCAGCGCCAGGGCGGCCTCGCCGCTGTCCGCGGTGAGCAACTGGTAGCCCTCGCTGCGCAGTTCGCGGCGCAGGGCCGACAGCACGTAGGGCTCGTCGTCGACCAGCAGCAGGGTGGCGGTAGGCGTGGTCGGGGCTGTCATCGTGATTCGGACTCCGGCTGGACGTTGGGGGATTGATGAAGCGGCAGCCAGACCCGAAACCGGCTGCCCTGGCCGGGCTCGCTCGCCACCTCGATCCGGCCGCCGTGTTTCTGCACGATGCTCCAGGAGAGGGCCAGCCCCAGGCCCGTCCCCTCGCCCACGGGTTTGGTGGTGAAGAAGGGGTCGAACAGGCGTTCGCGGTGCTCGGCGGTGATGCCGTGGCCAGTGTCCTCCACCTCGAACCAGGCGTGGGTGGCGTCGCAGCCGGTGCGCAAGGTGATACGACCGTGCCCCTCGATGGACTGCGCGGCGTTGGTCAGGAGGTTGAGGGCGACCTGATTGATCTGCGAGGGCAGGCACTCGATCTCGGGCAGTTCGCCGTATTGCTTGACGACCTCGGCCTTGTACTTGAGCTCGTTGTTGACCAGATTGAGCGTGGTGTCGAGGCCGCGGTGCAGGTCGGCGGTAGCGAAGTCGTCCTCCTCGATGTGCGAGAAGTCCTTGAGGGCGGTGATGATCGACTTGACGCGCTCGATGCCCTCCTCGGACTCGTTGATCAGCGCCTGGACGTCCTCGCGGATGTAGCCGTAATCCAGGCGCTGCTTGACCGCCTGCAGTTCCTCGAGGCTTGCGACCCGGTCCGAGGCGTCGATGATCTGCAGCAGGTCGCGCACGTAGTCGGCCAGCGTCTTGAGGTTGGAGAAGACGTAGCCGATGGGGTTGTTGATCTCGTGGGCCACGCCGGCCGCCAGCTGGCCGATGGCGGCGAGCTTCTCGGACTGCAGCAGCTGGCTGTTGGCCTGTTCGAGCTCGCGCAGCAGCTCTTCCGTGCGCTGAGCATCGTTCGTCGGCATCGTCACCCCCTGGGCGGTCATCCGTGGGCGATTGGCGGCTGGTCGGCAGCCGCCGCACTCTTGAATCAGTAAATCGGCCGAAAGGCGCCGGTCTTGAGGCCGTCAGGGGGGAATCGGGTGGTCGGGCCGCTCGGCTTCAGCCGAGTCGGGCCAGGATGGTGTCGGCGCTGCTGTTCTCGACGACGCCGCGTTCGGTGTCGACGCCGAGGTATTCCACCACGCCGTCGTTGGCGATCAGCGCGTAGCGGTAGCTGCGGATGCCCATGCCGCCGGCGCTGGCGTCGCGGTCCATGCCGATGGCGCGGGTGAAGTCGGCGTTGCCGTCGGCGAGCATCAGGATGTGCTCGGCATTCTGATCCTTCTGCCAGGCGTTCATCACGAAGGCGTCATTGACGGCGAGGCAGGCCAGCACGTCGACGCCCTTGGCGAGGATCTTGTCGGCATTGACCACGAAGCCCGGCATGTGGGTGTTCGAGCAGCCGGGGGTGAAGGCGCCGGGCACGGCGAACAGCACCACGCGCTTGCCGGCGAAGAGCTCACCGGTGCGTACGTCCTCGGGGCCATCGGGGCCGTTGGTCTTCAGGGTGATGTCGGGCAGGGTATCGCCTACGGAAAGGGCCATGGTGTGACTCCTGGGTTACGGGGACCGGCCTGGCGCCGGCGAGGCATAGGTGTGCCGCATCGCTGTGGTCAGCCGGGCGAGCCGTCGCCCTGATAGGCGTCGAACACTTCCTGGCTGGTCAGGTCGCGGGTGTGGTTGGCGAAGGCGTACCAGGGCGGCTTGGCGTCGATGAAGATCTGGGTGTCGAAGGACCAGGCCTGGCCGCCGTCGACCAGGCCGGCGGGAACCGCGTAGTGATCGCCGCTCTTGAGGCGGTAGAAGAGGTGGGTGCCGCAGCGCCGGCAGAAGCCGCGCTCGGCCCAGTCGGAGGAGGCGTAGATGGTGACGTTCTCCTCGCCCTCGAGCTCGACCTGGCTCACCGTCTCCAGGGCCAGCAGCGGGCCGCCGCCCCAGGTGCGGCACATCTGACAGTGGCAGGCGCCGATGTTCTGCCGCTTGGCGGTGACCGCGAGCGTCACGGCGCCGCACAGGCAGCTGCCGCGGGCCGTCATGCTGGTGTCCGTCATCTTGCCCTCCCGTTTGCGTGACTCACTCCGTTTCCGGCGGCGTCGGCCGCACGAGGATCTCGTTGACGTCCACGTGGGCCGGCTGGCCGAGCGCATAGAGCACGGCCGCGGCGACGTCGCGGTCCTCGAGCGCGTGCTCCGGCGGCTCGTCGAAGAAAGGGGTATCGACCATGCCGGGCTCGATCAGGGTGACGCGAATGCCGCTGCCGCGCAGCTCCTCGCGAAGATTGTAGCCGATTCCGGTCACCGCCCACTTGGTGGCGCTGTACATGGAGCCGGGAATGGTGGCGCGACCGGCCGCCGAGCCGGTGAGCACCATGTGGCCGTGGCTGTTGCGCAGCGCCGGCAGGGTGGCCTGGATGGTGAGCCCCACGCCGTAGACGTTGGTCAGGATCATGTCACGCCAGGCGTGGTGGTCGGCGCCGCTGAAGCCGCCCGGCGAGCCGCCGCGGCCGGCATTGGCGAAGACGGCGTCGATGCGCCCGAAGCGCTCCAGCGCCTGCTCCACCATCGACCGCTGGTCGTCCATGGCGGTGACGTCGACACGGACCGTCAGCACGTGCTCCGGGCCGAGCTCCCGGGCCAGGCTCTCCAGGCGGGCCTCGGAGCGCGCCGCCAGCACCAGCTGGTAGCCCTCGCGGGCGGCCGCCCGGGCGGTGGCCGCCCCGATGCCGCTGGAGGCGCCGGTGATCAGCAGTACGCGGTGTCGCATGCTCTCTCCTCGTCGCGGTGTGGGTGGCGTTCGCTTCAGCATGGCCACACCGACGGCAGGCTGCAACTGGGGCAGTAATAGCGAGGCAGGGGGCGGTAGGCGCTACGGATACTGGGCCTGCCGATCATGACGGGGGTGATCGACGATGTCCTGCGGGCGGTGTCCCTGGGGAGCGCTCACTCTCGATGGCCACGGCAAGACGCTCGCCCTGCTGCTGCTCGGCATCCGGGGGCGCTGGGTGACTGAACGGCGTCAGGACTCGGGGGCGGGCCAGTCGTCGGTGGCCACGAACGCCGCACGGTGAAACTCGGCTGCAGTGTCGACCTCGGCGACCCCGGCCATGCCAGGCTCGGGAATGGGGCCGCCGGCCAGCACTTCCAGCACCGTCTTGACACCGCGCGACAGGGACAGGAGGTGGTAACCGCCCTCCAGCACGAAGACCAGGTGCCCCTGGCAGTGGCGGCGAGCCAGGCCCTTCAGGATGCCGGTCATGGCGGCGAAGCCCTCGTAGGAGACGTTCAGCGCCAGGTCGAAGCTGTGCGGGTCGAATCCGGCCGATACCAGGATCAGGTCCGGCTTGAACCAGTCGGCAGCGGGCACGAGGATCTCGTGGAAGGCCTTGAGGTAGGCCTGGTCGCCGGCTCCCGCCGGCAGGGGCACATTGACGGTGGTGCCTTCCCCCAGCCCCACGCCGATATCCTCCAGTTGCCCCGAGCCGGGGTAGAAGGGGGAGGCGCGATGGATATCGAAGAGCAGCACGTTGGGGTCGGCCCAGAAGATGTCCTGGGTACCGTTGCCGTGATGGGCGTCCCAGTCCACGATCATCACCCGCTGACAGCCGAAGGCTGCCTGGGCATGGGTGGCGGCGACCGCCACGTTGTTGAACAGGCAAAAGCCGCGGGCGCGCACCGGCTCGGCGTGATGGCCGGGCGGGCGCACCAGTGCAAAGGCGGACTCGGAGCGCCCCTGGAGCACCGCCTCGACGGCAGCGATAGCGGTGCCGGCGGCCACCTCGGCGGCTTCGACGCTGCCCGGGGAGACCGCGGTGGTATCCATGTCCAGCCAGGCGTTCTTGCCCCGCAGATCGAAGATATGCGCCAAGTAGGAGCTGGTATGAACGCGCCCTAGCTGTTCTCGCGTAGCCGGTTTGCCGCTCTCGAACTGCAAACCGGGCACCGGCTCAAGTTCCAGTAAGTGGCGAATGGTGGTGAGCCGCCCGGCGTGTTCCGGGTACTTCCAGGGAACGTTCAGGGACGAGAGCAGTTGGCGAACCCGTCGGTCCATGCGACCGGGAAGGAAGGGCGCTTCAGAATCGGGCTGGTGGGCCAGGACGCGTTCGTCGTAAAAAGCGATCACGCTGTTCGGGTCGGCCACAGGTCGCTCCTGAAGGAGATGAGCAGGGAAGCGTCTGCTTCCAGCATAGCCGTTCTGGGGGGCGCTGCCGCGTCGCTGCCAGAACGCCGCCCATACGGGCGGCGTTGCAAGGGCTGCGAAACGAGAGGCCCGTCAACCGAGCCATCAGCGCAGCGACAGGGCGCCGGCGCCGGTGTCTTCGCCCACGGCGTCGGTGTAGGCCTTGGCTTCCTCGGCTTCCGTCTCCTCGGAGAAGCGCACCACCAGGGCGCACAGCGAGGCGATAACCACGGCGATGCCGAGGTAGAAGAGGCCCTGCTGGTAGCTGAGCGATTCCGAGCGGAACAGGAAGCCCGCGGCCACGGCCCCGGCGTTGCCGCCGGCGCCGACGATGCCGGCCACGGCGCCCAGCGCCTTCTTGTTGATGAACGGCACCACGCCGAAGGTGGCGCCCTCGGCCATCTGCACGAAGAGGCTGAACACCAGCATGATGCCGATGGCGAGTGCCAGCACGTGCATCTGCGAGAAGAACATCAGGGCGACGCCCTCGCACAGCATGGCGAGGAACAGCCAGCGCACGCGGCCCTTGAGGCCGCTGTTCTTGGCAAACAGGTCGGAGAAGACGCCGCCCAGGGTGCGGGCGAAGAGGTTCATCAGCCCGAACAGGCCGGCGATCATGCCCGCCGTGGCCAGCGTCAGGTCGAAGTTGTCGAAGAAGTAGATGGCGGCGATGTTGTTGATGGTGAGCTCGACGCCGAAGCAGGCGGCATAGACCACGAACAGCGCCCAGACGCGGATATCCTTGGCCGCCGCCTTGAAGCTCTGGCCCATGCCGTGCTCGCCGCTGGCCGGCGGCAGTTCGCCGCGCTCGCGCAGCTCATCGAAGTTGCCGTTGGGGGCGTCCTGGGTGAAGAAGTAGTAGGCAATACCCACGAGGAACAGCACGACGCCGGGCACCACCATGGCGAGTCGCCAGCCGAGGGCCTCGTTGACGCCGAGCATGAGGATACCGGCGAACACCAGCGGCATCACGATCTGGGTGGTACCGCCGCCCAGGTTGCCCCAGCCGGCCGAGGTGGCGTTGGCGGTGCCCACCACGTTGGGGGCGAACATCACCGAGGTGTGGTACTGGGTGATCACGAAGGAAGCGCCGATGGCGCCGATCGCCAGGCGCGCCAGCAGGAAGGTCTCGAAGCTGTCGGCCAGGCCGATGGCCATCACCGGCAGCGAGCCCAGGCACAGCAGCCAGCTGTAGGCCTTGCGCGGGCCGATCTTGTCGCACAGCACGCCGATGGCCAGGCGCACGATCACGGTGATGGCCACCGAGGCGATGATGGTGTTGCCGATCTGGGTCTTGGTCAGGCCCAGGTCGTCGCGTACCACCGCCATCAGCGGGGCGATGCCGAACCAGCCGAAGAAGCAGATGTGAAAGGCGAACCAGGAGAAGTGGAAGGCTCGCATCTGGGGGGTGTTGAAGTTCAACAGGCGGATCCTGTTGGCCTTGCCGAGAATTTCCATGGGCGTCGACCTCTTGTGGGTAACGAATACAGGAACGTGTCCTTCGTCGTTGAAGGTCAGGTTCGACGCACTCGTACCCCCTCAGCGGGGAGCCTGGTCCACGTCCACCCAGTCTTGATCTATCTCAAGCAAGGGCTTTGCCAGTCGGCTGTTTTCTCTTTATTGACAAGGTGTTGTCGTGATGTGGGTGGTGGGTGTCGCGGCCGCGCTGAGGGCGAAGGGATCGTGATGGTGCGCTGCAGCGGCCGCGTGCCCCGGGATGGTGCCCGGCGCTCAGTGCTCAGTGCATGGCGAGCCGGCGGTCGTTGCGGGGGCAGTCGAGGAAGGCCGAGCTCGCCAGCCACTCCGGGTCCGGGTAGTAGGCGAACAGGTAGTGCTCCCCCTCGAGGCTGTCGATCAGCGGGGTGGCGACTTCCTGACGCACGGCCGGACAGCCGTGGCTGCGTCCCAGGCGTCCGGTCCGGTCGATGAACGCCTCGCTGACGTAGTCGGCACCGTGGATGACGATGGCGCGCTCGAAGGCGAGGTCGTTGACGCCGGCCTCGAGTCCCTCCAGGCGCAGCGAATAGCCGTTGCGGCCGTCGTAGCTGTTGAGGGTGCGAAAGAGGCCGAGGCTAGACTGGTGGCTCTCGGGGACGTTGGAGAAGGTGGTCGCCATGGCATTGCCCGAGCCCTGGCCGTGGGAGACCAACTCCTCGAACAGCAGCCGTTGCCGCTCGAGGTCGAAGACCCACAGCCGCGGTTCGGTGGAGGGCAGCGAGAAGTCGATCACCGCCAGGCGCTCGGCGCTCGGGTCGGCACAGGCGAGCGCCTCGGCGGCGAGTCGGAGCACCTGCGGGTCGGCCTGGGGTGCCAGGCGTGTCAAGGTCGTGGCCAGGGGCGAGAAGGCGCCGCCGGCGGCCAGCTGGGCCCGGGCGAGGAAGTCGCCGCCGCTGGCGGGCAGCGACAGCAGCAGGGCAGCGAGGCCGGCGGCGGGCAGCAGGGGGAAGCGAGGCATGCGCGTACCTTGTCGTCGGGTCGGGGTCTGCCTGGCGGCGGGGCGGCTTCACCGGCAGGCGGCGGACAATCGAAACGGGGCCAGCTTCCCTGCGGCCCCGTGACCGGCACTATTATGACCAGCAGGGCCGGGAAGGCCAGTGCAGAGATCAACGGAACAAGGGGGGCGCATGCGGGCTATTGTCGCGATGGGAACGCTGCTGGTGCTGCTGCTGGGCGTCGTGCCCGGGGCGCTGGGGGAACAGCGAGCTGAGGACGAGACGGCCACGCTGGTCGGCGAGCTGCTGCGTCAGCTGGAGGGGGAGAGCGATGAACTGCACGCCTTCTATGCGGCGCGCAGCTATCGCCCCGCCTGGCAGGAGAGCGAGACGGTGGCGGCCTTCAGCGCCGCCTTGCACACCCTGCGGCGCGACGGCCTCGATCCGCAGGACTACCGGCCGGATAGCCTGATGAGCCGCCATCGGCAGCTCGAGGCCGACGATCTCGAGGCACGGGCACGCTTCGAGCGGGCGGCGACCCGGGTGCTGCTCACGGCGCTGTCACACCTTCAGCGCGGCAAGGTGGACCCGTACGCCATCGACCCCGACTGGGAGGTGCCCATCGCCGCGCCGGACCTGGACCTCGCTGCCGTGTCCCGCGCGGTGGACGGTCAGCGCTTCGAGCAGGCCTTCGGCCTGGCGCGCCCCGACCACCCTCCCTACGAGCGCCTGCGCACGGGGCTGGCCCGTTATCGCAACATCGAGCGCCTGGGCGGCTGGCCGAGGCTACCTGAGCGGGAAGCGCCGCTGCGCCCCGGCGACGTCCATGCCGACGTGGCCCGGCTGCGCGAGCGACTGGCGATCATCGGCGAGCTGGAGGTGATGGCCGCCGACACCGGGGTCTTTCCCGGGGCGGTGCTCGAGGCGCCCGATGCGCAGCGCTACGATGCGCCCCTCGAGGCAGCGGTGAAACGCTTCCAGCGGCGCCATTTGCTGGAAGCGGACGGCATCGTCGGCCGCGAGACGCGCGCGGCGCTCAACGTACCGGTGCAACGGCGCATCGACCAGATCCGCCTCAACCTGGAGCGGGCCCGCTGGTTGCTCCACGGTCTGCCGGAGGTCTTCGTGCTGGTGGACATCGCCGGCTATCGGCTGAGCTACTTCCGCCCGGGCGGCGAGATCTGGCGCTCGCGCATCGTGGTGGGGCGTCCCTACCGGCGCACGCCCTCGCTGCGCTCGGCGATCAACCGTCTCACCGTCAACCCGAGCTGGACGATTCCGCCCACCATCCGGCGCCAGGATGTGCTGCCCCAGGTGCGCGAGGACCTGGGCTACCTGGCGCGGGAGCGGATCCAGGTGCTGAGCCCCACCGGGCAGCGTCTCGATCCCGAGACGATCGACTGGTCGCGTCCGGGCAACGTCCTGCTGCGCCAGACGCCGGGGCCGCACAACGCCCTGGGGCGAGTGGCGATTCGCTTCCCCAACGACCATCTCGTCTACCTGCACGACACTCCGGCACGGGGGCTCTTTGCCCGCGAGCAGCGCGCCTTCAGCTCCGGCTGCATCCGCGTTGAGGAGGCCATCACCTTCGCCCAGCTCCTGCTCGACGATACCGGGACCGGTCGCGACCTCCGCGAGCTGATCGCCGACGGCCGGACCCGCGAGGTGCCGCTGGCCGAGCGGATCCCCGTGATCCTGCACTACTGGACGGTGAACCCGGCCGAGGACGGGGTGCTCGCCTTCCGGCCGGACATCTACCGGCGCGACGATGCCCTGCTCAGGGCGCTGGATCGGCCGCTGGTGCTGTAGGGCAGGGGCTGTGGCACGAGGGAGGCGGCGCTCGGCGGTGTGAAAAAAGGCCCCGGTCACGTCCTGTGACCGGGGCCTGGGCTATGTCAGCCGGCTCCCGCAGTGGGGACAGGTCTCATGGGCATCGCGGGTCTCGGCCTTGTGGCGGCGAGCGGCGGTGGCCGGTTCGTGCTCCGGGTTGAGCGGTGCCAGCCGGCCCTGCTCCCAGCGCAGGCCGATGTCCTTGAGCAGGTGCGGGTCGTAGTCGCGCAGCGATGCATCGCGGCGACGATTGGCGTAGTGGGTGCTCACGGCGCGAAGCAGGCGACGGGTGGTGCGTAGTACTGCCATTCTCTCGGTCTCCTTGGGTCAGGAGGCCGGGGCGTGTGCGCGAACAGGAGATGACCGGGGCAGGCAATCGCATGGCCGCGACATGTGCCGCGGCCAGGGTGTCTCAGGGCGTTTCTGGCACGCGACAACGACAGGGCCACATCGTATTGGAGATACGATATGACGTGCTTGGGCGGTTGACGCGGAGCTGCCAGCGCATGAGACGGACTCTTCGGTTGAACTCTTCTATTAAGATCGGGGGCGCAGTGGGAAGCGCCCCTTCTTTTTTTAACCAATCGCTGATCAAGCGTCAACCGATAATGTCTACTCATAGCCCTTGGCCTGCAGCCGGAACAGCGTGGCGTAGCGGCCGTCCAGCGCCATCAGGCTGGCGTGGTCCCCCTGCTCGAGGATGCGTCCGCCGCCGATCACCAGGATCTGGTCGGCGGCGCGCACCGTGGAGAAGCGGTGCGAGATGAGGATGGTCATCTTGTCGCGGCTGTGCTCGCGGAAGTCGGCGTAGACCGCGGCCTCGGCGGCGGCGTCCATGGCCGCGGTGGGCTCGTCGAGCACCAGGATGTCGGCGTCCTTGCGCATGTAGGCGCGCGACAGGGCGATCTTCTGCCACTGGCCGCCGGAGAGCTCCTGGCCGCCCTTGAACCAGCGTCCCAGCTGGGTGTGGTAGCCGCCGGGCATGTCGGCGATGAAGTCGTCGGCGAGCCCGCGGCGGGCGGCCTCCTGCCAGCGTGACTCGTCCTCGAAGGCACCCACGTCGCCGGCGCCCAGATTCTCGCCCACCTTGAGCTGGTAGCGCACGAAGTCCTGGAAGATCACCCCGATACGCCGGCGTAGGGTGCGGATGTCCCAGTCGCGCAGGTCGCTGCCGTCGAGCAGGATGCGCCCTTCGCTGGGCTCGTAGAGGCGGGTGAGCAGCTTGATGAGGGTGGTCTTGCCCGAGCCGTTGGCGCCCACCAGCGCCAGGCTGTGGCCCGGCGCGAGGTGCAGGGAGATGCCGGACAGCGCCGCTGTGGTGGCACCGGGATAGGTGAAGCCGACGTTCTCGAAGCGGATGCCGTCGCCGGGCGCGGCGCCCCGGGTCAGGGTGCCGCGCTGTGCCGGCACCGGCTGCTCCAGGTACTCGTAGAGGTTGGAGAGGTAGAGGTTGTCCTCGTACATGCCGCTGATGGCGGTGAGGCTCGCCGAGAGCGCCGCCTGGCCCTGCTTGAAGACCATCAGGTACATGGTCATCTCGCCCAGCGTCAGCGTGCCGGTGACGGTCTCCACCACCACCCAGGCGTAGGCGCCGTAGAAGGCCAGCGTGCCCAGCAGGCCGAGCAGGAAGCCCCAGGTCTCGCGCTTGAGCGTGAGGCGGCGGTCCTCGGCGTAGAGGGTGTCGAAGATGTCGCGGTAGCGCCCCAGTAGCAGCGGCTCGAGGCCGAACAGCTTGACCTCCTTGATGCTGTCCTCGCGGGCCAGCACCGTTTCCAGGTACATCTGCATGCGCGTCTGGGGGGAGCGCCAGCGGAACAGGCGGAAGGCATCGCCGGAGAACTTGGCCTCGGAGACGAACACCGGCAGCGCGCCGATCACCAGCACCAGCAGTGCCCAGGGCGAGAAGCCCACCAGCAGCACGCCGAAGCTGCCGAGCGAGATGGCGTTCTGGAGCAGCGAGAAGGTCTTGTTGACCAGTCCCAGCGGGCGGGTGGAGGCCTCGCGGCGGGCGCGGGTCAGCTTGTCGTAGAACTCCGAATCCTCGAACTGGGCAAGCGTGAGGGTGCCCGCCTTCTCGAGGATCATCACGTTGACCTTCTGGCCGAGCAGGGCACGCAGCAGCGACTGCTGGGCCGAGAGGCCGCGCTGAGCCAGGGCGATCACCGCGATGACGCCAGCCTCGGCCAGCACGTAGCGCAGAACCCCCCACCACTCGACCTGGCCGGTGGCCTCGTGGTGCGCCATGGCGGCGACCACGCTGTCGACGATCAGCTGGCCGATCCAGGCCGCCACCGCGGGCAGCACGCCGGCCACCAGGGTACAGGCGGCGAGCCCCAGGGTGAGCGGCCGTGAGGTCTGCCACACCAGCACCAGGGCGCGGCGGCTGTAGCGGAAGACGCCGAAGAAGGCGGCGATGCGGTTGTCGGGCGGCGGGGCGGGAGCGGTGCGGCGCATGAGGAAAGGGCCGGAACGGCCGTCACCCGTCCGCCTCGGCCGGCATGCTCAGCGGCCGAGGCGGACGGGGGCGCCGATCAGCTGTCGTCGTCGGTGTTGTCGTCGGGCTCGCCGGCGGTGCTGGCCACGACCGGCCCGGCCTCGCCGCGCTCCAGGGCGGCCAGCAGCGGCTCCGCCTGGCGCTGGAAGGCGAGCAGCGCCTCGCCGGAGAGGCTCTTGTTCTCGGGCAGCGAGACCTTCATGGCATCGACGGCGCGGTTGTTGACGTGCACCTCGTAGTGGAGGTGCGGACCGGTGCTGCGGCCGCTGTTGCCGGAGAGCGCGATGCGCTCGCCCATGGTCACCCGGTCGCCGCGGTTGACCAGCTGCCGCGACAGGTGCAGGAAGCGGGTGCGGTAGCCGTTGTCGTGGCGGATCACCACGTAGCGACCGGCCAGCGGGTGGTTGCCCAGTTTCTCGACGCGGCCGTCGGCCGGCGCGACGATCGGCGTGCCGATGGGCATGGCGAAGTCGGTGCCCTTGTGGGGGCTGATGCGTCCGGTCACCGGGTGCTTGCGACGCAGGTTGAAGGAGGAGCTCAGCCGGTAGCTGCCGGTGAAGGGGCGGCGGCGGAAGGCCGGGTCGAGGCTCTGGCCGTCGGGCGTGTAGAAGTTGTTGTCGGCGCTGTTGCGCACCACGGTCAGGTCCATGCGCGCGCCGGCGTACTGGATCGCCAGCACCCGGGAGTCGAAGCTCTCGCCGTCGATGATGTCGGATTCCACCAGCACCTGAAAGGCATCGCCGCGACGGGTGTCGCGGCGAAAGTCGAGCTTCTTCTCCAGCAGGTGCGAGACCTTGGCGACCTCGGTGCTCGACAGACCCGTGGCCTGGGCGGAACGCGCAAAGCTGCCGCTGACGGTGCCGGCGAAGAGGCGCTGGGCGGCCTCGCCGGCGCGCTCGATGGTGGCCACGTCGAAGGAGTCGTCGGCGCGCTCGACGATCACGCCCTCGCGGGCGTTCTTCATCACGCGCAATTGCAGCAGCCGCTGCTGCTCGTCGAGCTGGTATTCGAACTGGTTGCCGACCCGCCAGTGGGTCAGCAGGCGCGGCTCGGGCAGGGCCTCGAGCAGGCGCATCGCCTCGCTGTAGCCCAGGCCGAGGCGATCCTGGGCCAGCACGGCGAAGGTGTCGCCGGGCTGGACGGTGTAAGTTTCCCATTCCGGCACGAAGGGTTCGGCCGCGGCGATCTCTTCTTCGAGGACGATGGGGCCTTCGGCGAAGAGCGCCAGCTCCTCGTCGGAGACGTTGTCATAGGAAGTGGCGGGGCCGTCGGCGCTTTCCTCGAGCGGTTCGTCGAGCATGCCGCTGGTCAGGGTGCCCAGCACCAGGGCGATGTGCAGGGCGCCGTCGTCGATCTCCGGGCTGGTGTCCGGTGCGTCCGGCGACAGACCGGCGGCAAGCGGCTCGGCGGCGGTCTCCAGGTCCGTCTTCTGGATGGCCCGGGTAGCGTCCAGATCGATGACCTCGCTGGGCACGAGCTGCGAGAGGGGAATCGTCTCGCGCGTGCTGTCGAGCGCCTGGCTCGCCACGGCGATGGCCTTGGCCACGGGCAGGCGGTCGGTGTCCAGGGAGGGGAGGCCGGGGCGGCTCTCGGGTGACAGCGGGAGGAGAACGGAGTCGGGAGCGTGTCCCTGGTGTCGGGCGTCATCGACGAGGGTGAAGATCTTCTGGGCGCCCAGCACCGTGACCATGGTGGCAACGGGTAACAGCAGCAACTTATGAGTGCGGGGCCGCGAATGAAGGATTCGCAACATGGGTATCGGCCATGACTAATAGGTGAAAAAAGCGAAAAAAGGTGTGAGAACCTTAACCCATGACATATGGGCTGCCTAGTCTGTATATGCATACAGAAAAACCCCACCACCGCGGATCGCGAACCGCGATGGTGTGGGTAACGAGAAGTGAACGCTGTTCCTTAATCTTTGCCCATTGAACGTGAACAGTGTTCGAAAGGCAACCCCTCAGCCGCTGGTGAAGGTACCGTCGCGATAATCGGCCAGCGCCTGCTCGATCTCGCGCATGTCGTTCATCACGAAGGGGCCGTAGTGGGCGATGGGCTCGCGGTGCGGGGTGCCGGCGAGCAGCAGCGCCTCGCCGCCGTGGCGGGTGGTGAGCGTCAGCGTCCGGCCCGGGCCGAGGCGCGCGAGCTCGCCGCTCGTCACGGGCTCGTCGCCCACCTCGAGCGTGCCGGCAAAGACGTAGACCGCCAGCGTCTCGGCGCTCGCCTCGAGGGTGAGGGTGGCCCCCGCCGCGAGCCGCACGTGCGCCACCGCGGCGTCGCCGGCCAGGGCATCCAGCGGGCCGCTCACGCCGTCGCCCGTGGCGGTCTGCCAGCGCCCGCCCAGGGCGATCAGCTCGGCGCCTGCCGCGCCGAGGCGAGGCATCTCGGAGCCGCGCACGTCGCGGTAGGTGGCCGGGCTCAGCTTGTCCCTGGCGGCCAGGTTGAGCCACAGCTGGAAGCCGTGCAGGCCGTGGCTGTCGGTCAGCGGCATTTCGGAGTGCACGATGCCGCGCCCGGTATGCATCCACTGGGCGTCGCCGGCGTGGATGGTGCTCGTGTGGCCGAGGTGGTCCTCGTGGGTCAGCCCGCCGTGGATCACGTAGGTCAGGGTCTGGATGCCGCGGTGCGGATGGGGCGGGAAGCCGCCGAGGTAGTCGTCGGGGCGGTCCGAGCCGAGCTCGTCGAGCATCAGGAAGGGGTCGAGGCCGCCGCCGAAGTCGTGGATGCGCTGGATCTTCACGCCGTCGCCGTCCTGGCTGGGCTGGCTTCGCAGGCGGCGGTCGATGCGCCGGGCCTGGGGGGAAGTGGTGGCGTCGGGCATGGGAGATCTCCAGTGTCGGACGTTTGACTGGCATTCTAGAATGGAATTTTCGAAACTTAAGCGCATAGTTTCGCTTTCATGATTCGAGGGAATCGAAAATGTCGCGAGTCACGCTGGCCCAGTGGCAGATGCTGGCGGCGGTGGTGGATCACGGCGGGTTCGCCCGCGCTGCCGAGGTCGTGCACAAGAGCCCGTCGACGCTCAACCATGCCGTTCACAAGCTCGAGGAGCAGCTCGGTGTCCGGGTGCTGGAACCGGTGGGGCGCCAGGTGCGCCTCACCGAGGCCGGCGCGATGCTGCTGCGCCGGGCGCGCCAGCTCATCGAGAGCGCCGAGGCGCTGGAGGACGTGGCCGGCAGCCTGGCCGAAGGGCTGGAGGCCGAGGTGGTGCTGGCGGTGGACCAGATCTTCCCCGGCGACGCCCTGGCGCGGGCGCTCAGCCACTTCTCCGCGGCCTACCCCCATGTGCGGGTGCAGCTGCACGAGACGGTGCTCAACGGCGGGATCGAGATGCTCTATGACGGGCGGGCCGACCTGGTGGTGTCGGGGCTGGCCGCGCAGGGCTTTCTCGGCGCGCCGCTGGTCACCGTGCGCTTCCTTGCCGTGGCGCATCCCGACCACCCCCTGCACCGCCTGGCGCGCCAGCTCGACCTGCGCGACCTGACCCAGCACCGCCAGCTCGTGGTGCGTGATTCGGCGCTGCGCCAGTCGATGGATGCCGGCTGGCTCAAGGCCGAGCAGCGCTGGACCGTCAGCCATCTGGAGACCTCGGTCGACATGATTCGCCGGGGGCTGGGGTTCGCCTGGCTGCCCGAGACGCGCATCCAGGCCGACCTGGCCGAGGGCACGTTGTTACCGCTGCCGCTGGCCGCCGGGGGCGTGCGCGAAGTGCCCATGCAGGTGATCTTCCGCGACCGCGACCGCGCCGGTCCGGCGACCCACGCCATGGCGGAGTCCCTCGAACTGGCGGTCACCGAGACCTGCAGGATGGCGGGATCGTTCGAGCCCATCGAATGATTGGGCGCAAAACTCGCGCTTGAGCGCCAAGTCTTTCGCTTTACCCTGTGGCTCATATTCCCAGCGAGCGAGGAGGCGGCCATGGGCCTGCTGATCGACGGCATCTGGCACGACCAGTGGTACGACACCGAGAAGCACGGCGGCGAGTTCGTGCGCGACGCCGCCAAGCTGCGCGACTGGATCACCCCCGACGGCGGCGCGGGGCCCGACGGCCAGCGCGGCCTGCCCGCCGAGGCGGGGCGCTACCACCTCTACGTGTCGCTGGCCTGTCCCTGGGCACACCGCACCCTGATCCTGCGCCGGCTCAAGGGCCTCGACGGTTTGATTGGCGTGTCCCACGTGAGCCCGCTGATGCTCGACCAGGGCTGGACCTACGACGAGGCGGAGGGCTCGAGCGGCGATCCGATCAACGGCGCGGCCTACCACCGCGAGCTCTATACCCGTACCGATCCCCACTATACCGGGCGGGTCACCGTGCCGGTGCTGTGGGACAAGCGTGAGGGGCGCATCGTCAACAACGAGTCGGCGGAGATCGTGCGCATCTTCAACACCGCCTTCGACGATCTCACCGGCAACCGCCTCGACTTCTACCCGGCGGATCTGCGCGAGACCATCGATGCCATCAACGCCGACGTCTACGATCACGTCAACAACGGCGTCTACAAGTCGGGCTTCGCCACGCGGCAGGCGGTCTACGAGAAGCACGTGATGGCGCTGTTCGAGGCGCTCGATCGCCTGGAGTCGCGCCTGGCGGAACGCCGCTACCTCGCTGGCGAGTGGCTCACCGAGGCGGACATCCGGCTGTTCACGACGCTGGTACGCTTCGATGCCGTCTACCACGGCCACTTCAAGTGCAACCTGCGGCGCATCGAGGACTACCCGAACCTGTCCAACTACCTGCGCGAGCTCTACCAGTGGCCGGGCATCGGGGAGACGGTGGACTTCGACCACATCAAGCGCCACTACTACTACAGCCACGACACCATCAACCCGACGCGCATCGTGCCCGTCGGCCCGCGCCTCGACCTCGGTCGGCCCCACGACCGCGAGCGGCTGCCGGGCCGGGGAATTCGGGAGAAAGAATGAGTTTGGTGGTGGGAGGCCGGCTCCGTCAGGCGCCCGGCGGCTGCCGCCTTGGCAGCGCTGCGCGCTGCTTCGCGAGCTGAAGCTCCCTCCCACGGTGCCTGTTTTCCCGTGCCGTGTGAGCGCAGAGTGGGAGGCCGGCTCCGCCGGGCGAAGGCGCCGTCAGGCGCCCGGCGGTTATTGCCGGTTCTTCGCCAGCCACCTGTCCAGCGCATTGGCGAACTCGCGCCGGTCGCCGTCCGAATAGCCCTTGGGCCCGCCGGTGTGCTCGCCGCTGGCGCGCAGGGTCTCCATGAAATCGCGCATCTGGACGCGCGCGCGGATGTTGTTCGCGTTCAGCGCCTCGCCGCGGCTGGTCATCACGCTGGCCCTGCGCTCGATGGCGGCCAGGGCCAGCGGCAGGTCCGAGGTGACGAGCAGGTCGCCGGGCTGGATCCGTTCGACGATCTCGTCGTCGGCGGCGTCGAAGCCGTGACTCACCGAGAGTCCCTTGACCCACTTCGAGGGCGGCAGCGGAACCTGGTGGTTGGCCACGAAGGTGGTCGGGGTGGCGGTACGCTCGGCGGCGCGCACGATGATCTCGCGGGCTGCCTTGGGGCAGGCGTCGGCGTCGACCCAGAGGCTCGGCATAGGGGGTCTCCCGGTAGATGGGGTGGAGCGGGCCTGCCGAAAGGACTGGCCAGGGGCAGGGGGCAATGGTAGCATGCGCACTCCTCGCATGTGTTGACCCCACCATCATGACGACGCGACCTTGCCCTCGAAGGATGAGGCCAGCGCCGAAACGCCGGGCACAGCAATTACTGAACTGGGCCTGACGCGTTCGAATTGTGTAGATGGAGCGCCACCGAGATCCCGCCACCCGGGCGAGATCGGCGCAGACGGTCGCCACAGCGGCTTGCCCGGCCATCACCGATGGCGCGAGCCGAATGCCAGGTGCGACCGGCGTCCCCGACTCCGTTTGTGAGCGCTGCCCTCCGGCCCAGCCGGCCTTTTCGATGGGCAGCAAGCCTGACCGTGTTGATCGCGTCAGGGGCGCCACCGATGTTTCTTGCCGGCCACGCCGGCCTACCAAGGTGTGATTGATGACCTCGACTTCCGTCGCCTCGCCGAGCTTCGGCGATCTTGCCCTGCTGCCCGCCGTTCTCGCTGCCGTCGAGACCCTGGGTTACGAAACCCCCTCGCCGATCCAGGAGCAGACCATTCCCGCGCTGCTGGAAGGCCGCGACATGCTGGGCCAGGCACAGACCGGCACCGGCAAGACCGCGGCCTTCGCCCTGCCGCTGCTCTCGCGGCTCGACCTCGCGCGTCGTGAACCCCAGGTGCTGGTGTTGGCGCCGACCCGTGAACTGGCCCAGCAGGTGGCCGTGTCGTTCAGCAAGTACGGCCAGAACCTCCAGGGCCTGGAAGTGGCCACCCTGTGCGGCGGCATGGAGTACCGCGACCAACTGTCGGCGCTCAAGCGCGGCGCCCAGGTGGTGGTGGGCACCCCCGGCCGGGTGATCGATCACCTGGACCGCGGCAGCCTCAAGCTCGACGGCCTGGCCGCCCTGGTGCTCGACGAGGCCGATGAGATGCTGCGCATGGGCTTCATCGACGACGTCAAGCGCGTGGTTGCCGACACCCCGAGCGACGCCCAGCGGGTGTTCTTCTCGGCGACGCTGCCGGCCGAGATCGAGCGCATCGTCAACCGCTACCTGGTCGACCCGGTGAAGGTCGCCATCGAGTCGCGTACCACCACCGCCGAGTGCATCGAGCAGCGTCTGGTGCGCGTCGACGGCGGCGCCAAGCTGGAGGCCCTGGCGCGTATCCTCGAGGTCGAGCCGGTGGACGCCGCCATCGTCTTCGTGCGCACCCGCGCTGCCTGCACCACCCTGATGGAGCAGCTCGCCGCCCGTGGCGTCAACGTGGCGAGCCTCTCCGGCGATCTCGACCAGAGCCTGCGCGAGCGCACCATCACCCGCCTCAAGCGCGGCAAGGTCGACGTGCTGATCGCCACCGACGTGGCCGCCCGTGGCCTCGACGTGCCGCGCATCACCCACGTCATCAACTACGACCTGCCCCAGGACAGCGAAGCCTACACCCACCGCATCGGCCGCACCGGCCGTGCCGGCCGCGACGGGGTGGCGATCACCTTCGCCGGCTTCCGCGAGGGCCGCAAGATCGGCTGGCTGGAGCAGGCCACCGGCCAGAAGATGAGCGAGATGGCGCTGCCCGACGAGGCCGCCATCCTTGCCCACCGCGACGAGGTCTTCCACCACAAGGTGGTGGCCGCCCTGACCGCGGGCGCCGAGGAGCAGCGTGCCCTGGTGGAGCGCCTGGTGGAGGAGGGGCACGACCCGCTCGAGCTGGCCTGCGCCTTTGCGCGCCTGGCGCGTGCCGACGAGCCGCCCATCGGCCGCCTGCAGGCGCCGCGCAAGGAGCGCGCCCCGCGCGAGGGCAAGCCACCGCGTCGCGGCGATCGTGACAATCGGGGCCCCAGCGAGGGCATGACCCGCTATCGCGTCGCCGTGGGCCACAAGGACGGCGTGAAGCCCGGCCAGCTGGTCGGCGCGCTGGCCAACGAGGGCGGCATCGAGGGCGCGCGCATCGGGCGCATCGACATCCGCAACGCCTTCTCGGTGGTCGAGCTGCCGAGCGGACTGCCCGCGAGCATCCTGGCCAAGATGGCGCGGGCGCGCGTCGCCGGCCGGCCGCTCGAGATCAGCGAGGACCGTGGTGCACCGGAGCGTGCGCCGCGCCGCCGCATCGATGGCGAGGCGCCGATTCGCCGCCGCGAGCGCGCCTGATCGCGCCGGGCCCGACCCGGCAAGCACCCGACAGCCCCCGTACCGCCCTGCGGTACGGGGGCTGCGCGTTGATGGGGAGCGGAGAACGGGAGAGGCGCGCCGTCAGGCGCGGGCGAGCCGCTGGCCCAGCGCGGCCATGAAGTCCATGCCGGCCTCGAGCTGCGCCACCTCGAGATACTCGTCGGGCTGGTGGGCCTGAGCGATGCTGCCCGGGCCGCAGATCACCGTGGGCAGGCCTTCGCGCTGGAACTGGCCCGCCTCGGTGGCGTAGGCCACGGCGCCGGTCGGCCGCTCGCCGAGCAGTTCGCGGCACAGCGCCAGCACCTCGGCGTTGTTGTCGTCGGCGAGCGCTGGCACCGTGGTATTGAGCGCCTCGGTGACGATGGCCGCCTCCGGGGCGCGGCGGCGCATCTCGGCCTCGAGCCGTTCGGCATGGGCGTTCACCCGGCCGAGCAGGTCCTCGAAGCGGTCCTGGGGCAGGTGGCGGATCTCCCACTCGAAGGTGCACTCGCGGGCCATGATGTTGATCGCCGTGCCGCCGGCGATCTTGCCGACGTGCAGGCTCGAGTGCACCACGTTGAAGGCCTCGTCGACGCGCCCCTCGGCCTTGAGTTCGGTCATCAGCTCCTCGATCCGGGTCACCAGCCGTGCCGCCACGTGGATGGCCGAGACGCCCTGGTCGATCTGGCTGGAGTGGGACGCCCGGCCGGTCACCGTGGTGCGCAGGTTGGTGGCCCCCTTGTGGGCCACCACCGGATGCATCAGCGTCGGCTCGCCGACGATCACCGCCGCCGGGCGCGGGTGGTCGGCGAGCAGCCGCTCGATCATGCGCGGCGCGCCGAGACAGCCCACCTCCTCGTCGTAGGAGAGGGCCAGCCAGATCGGCTTCTCGAGCGGCAGTTCGACCCAGGCCGGCACCTGGGCCAGCGCGCAGGCGAGAAAGCCCTTCATGTCGCAGGTGCCGCGGCCGTAGAGGCGGCCGTCGCCCTTGTCGACGAGGGCGAAGGGATCGCTGGACCAGGGCTGGCCATCCACCGGCACCACGTCGGTGTGGCCGGAGAGCACCACGCCGCCAGCGACATCGGGGCCGATGCGCGCCAGCAGGTTGGCCTTACGGCCGTCGTCGCTTTCGATGCGCCAGTAGGGCACGTCGTGGGTGTCGAGGTAGGCCTCGACCCATTCGATCAGGGCGAGGTTGGAATCGCGCGACACGGTGGCAAAGCCCACCAGCGTCTCGAGCAGCGTCTTGGCGGTCGTCATGGGGAAATCCCGAGGCGGTGATTGGCCTCAGGGTAACACGGCGGGCCGTGGGGCTGGCCAACCCCGGCCGGCATCCGCCACGCTATGCTTGGATAAGATGCCAACGGCTCTCTCGATGACGGAGGAGCGCGCCATGAGCTATGTCGATGCCTTCGTCCTGCCGGTGCCCCTCGGCCGGCTGGACGATTACTTGCGCCTGGCCCGCCGGGCCGGCGAGATCTGGAAGGAGTACGGTGCCCTGGAGTACGTCGAGTGCGTGGGCGACGACGTCAGGCCCGGCGAGCTCACCTCCTTCCACGACAGTGTCAAGCTGGAGGCCGGCGAGACGGTGATCTTCGCCTGGGTGCGCTATGCCACCCGCGCCGATCGCGATCGCATCCTCGAGGAGGTGATGAACGACCCACGCCTGGCCGACATGATGGATCACGCCAAGCTGCCCTTCGACGTCAAGCGGCTGTTCTGGGGTGGCTTCATGGAGCGCATCCGGCTGTGAGGGAAGGGCGCCTGCCGGCGCCATGCCCGCGGCCGCCGGCGCCACGCGCGGCGGCCGTTTGCCTGACCAGGGGCGTGCCACCCCCGTTCGAGCCGACCTTCGCGAACATCGACGCCGGGACGTGCCGTCAGGCGTCGAAATACAGGGCGAACTCGTAGGGGTGGGGGCGCAGCCGCAGGGCCGATACCTCGTTTTCCATCTTGTAGTCGATCCAGGTGTCGATCACGTCCTCGGTGAAGACATCGCCCTTGAGCAGGAACTCGTGGTCGTCTCGCAGGGCCGCCAGGGCTTCTTCCAGGGAGGCCGGTGTCGACGGCACGCCCGCCAGCTCTTCCGGGCTCATCGCGTAGATATCCTTGTCCAGGGGGTCGCCGGCCTCCAGCTGGTTGCGGATGCCGTCCAGCCCGGCCATCAGCATGGCGGAGAACGCCAGGTAGCCGTTGCAGGTGGGATCGGGGAAGCGCACCTCGATGCGTTTGGCCTCGGGGTTGCTTTGATACATGGGAATGCGCACCGCCGCCGAGCGGTTGCGGCTGGAATAGGCAAGGTTGATCGGCGCCTCGAAGCCCGGCACCAGCCGTCGGTAGCTGTTGGTGGTGGGGTTGGTGAAGGCCGCCAGGGCCGGGGCGTGCTTGATGATGCCGGCGATGTAGTGCAGCGCCAGCGGGCTCAGGCCCGCATAGCCCTCCCCCGCGAACAGGGGTTGGCCGGCTTTCCACAGGCTCTGGTGCACGTGCATGCCGCTGCCGTTGTCCTGGAACACGGGCTTGGGCATGAAGGTGACGGTCTTGCCGTGGCGGCGCGCCACGTTCTTGACCGTGTACTTGTACCACATCAGGGCGTCGCCCATCTCCGCCAGGGGCAGGTAGCGCATGTCGATTTCCGCCTGCCCGGCCGTGGCCACTTCGTGGTGGTGGGCCTCGATCCGGTACCCCAGCGTCGCCATGGTGAGCACCATTTCGGAGCGGATGTCCTGCAGCGAGTCGGTGGGCGGCACCGGGAAATACCCTTCCTTGTAGCGGGGCTTGTAGCCGAGGTTGGGAAACTCCTCCCGCCCGGTGTTCCACTGGCCTTCGGCCGAGTCGATGAAGTAGTAGCCGCAGTGCTGATTCTGCTCGTAACGGACATCGTTGAGGATGAAGAACTCGGCTTCCGGGCCAAAGTAGGCGACATCGCCGATGCCGCTCGCCTGCAGGTACTCCGTCGCCTTGCGTGCGATCGAGCGGGGGTCCCGACTGTACTCTGCGCGGGAAACGGGGTCGACGATGTTGCAGATGAGTGACAGCGTCGGGACGCTGGTGAAGGGATCGAGCGTCGCGGTACGCGGGTCGGGAATCACCAGCATGTCCGAGGCGTGGATGGCTTGCCAGCCGCGGATCGAGGAGCCGTCGAAGCCCACGCCCGCGTCGAAGACATCCTCGTCCATCTCACTGGCGGGGATGGAGAAATGCTGCCACTGACCGAGGATGTCGGAAAACTTCAGGTCGACGATGTCGCAGTGCTGATCCCTGGCGAAGTCGATGGCTTGTTGTGGGGTCATGGTCGCACCTCCGGTAGGGAGAGATACCACGGGTAGGCGGGCTCGTTCTGTCGTCGGGGTAGGGGCGCCGTCGGCGAAAGCCAGAGAGGCGGAACTCGCGAGCAGCGATGATCGGCTCTGGGGTGTGGTCGAGGTCTCCACGGCGCTGCCTGTCACCGCTGACGGTGACCGGCTTCCAGGGGGAGACCCCGATGCCAGGTGACTGCCACGCCAAGGACATGTGCCCAGCCTGCGTATATAAACGTATAGCCAATGGCGGGCGGGGTGTGGGTTATTGCTTCACGGGGAAGCGTGCGGCCGGAGCGTGCGTCTGCCCGGAGGGGGCTCGGTGCGCCGACCGCGAGCGCACGTTCGGGCGAACTGGTTAGGCCGCCCTGCCTGCTGCCAGTGCTCACTCCCGCTCGTCCCGCGTCGCGCGCAGCAGTACCCCGTCCATGCCCCGCGTGCCCAGGACTCGCTTCAGCGCCGCGAACAGGTGGGTGGGCAGCGTGACGGCGTAGCGGGGCCGCGGACGGCGGCTCTCCAGGGCGTGGATGAGCTTGGCCACCACCGCGTCGGGGCCCAGCGTGAAGAGGCCCTTACCGTCCTGACTGGCCAGGCGGGCCTCCACCTTGCGATAGGTGTCGGCATGGGCGCTGTGGGCGGTATCGATGTTCGCCTGGAAGGCGCGGTAGGCGTTCTCGCGGAAGCGGCTGGTGATGGGGCCGGGCTGGATCAGGCTGACATGGATGCCGCTGCCCTTGAGCTCCTGGCGCAGGGTGTCGGTGAGCCCCTCGAGGGCGAACTTGGAGCAGACGTAGGCGCCGCGATAGGGCAGGGCGGCGAAGCCCAGGACCGAGCTGTTCTGCACGATGCGGCCGTGGCCCTGGGCGCGCATCATCGGCAGGACCCGGGCGGTGAGGTCGTGGGTCCCCAGCAGGTTGGTTTCCAGCTGTTGCCGCAGCACCGCCCGGGACAGGTCTTCCACCGCACCGGGCTGACCGTAGGCGCCGTTGTTGAACAGCGCCGTCAGCCGTCCCTCGGTCCGCTCCCGCACCGTCGTGACCGCGCTCTCGATCGAGGCGCTGTCGGTGAGGTCCAGGGGCAGGGCCTCCAGGCCTTCCTCGCGGAGTCGGGCGACGTCCGCCTCGCGGCGGGCCGTGGCGAAGACCCGCCAGCCGCGCCTCGCCAGGGCATGGGCCGCGGCATGGCCGATACCGCTGGAGCAGCCCGTGATCAGCAGGCTGCGCGTCGTCTCTCGGGCGTCTGACATTCTTGTCTCCTTCGCACCAGCTGCGGCTCCCTGGGCGGTCGATCGCGGTAACGGACCATGCCACTCAGTGGCGCCTTTCTCACACGCTGACCAGCCGCGCCCGGCTGGTGCCGTTGCCGAGCGGCTCCACCCGGATCTGCACCGGGATGCGCTCGTGCATCTCCTGCACGTGGGAGATCACCCCCACGCGGCGGCCCAGCGCCTGCAGGCCGTCGAGGGCCTCCATGGCCAGCGCCAGCGACTGCGGGTCGAGGCTGCCGAAGCCCTCGTCGATGAACAGCGATTCGATGGTGAGCTCGCCGGAGGCCATCGACGCCAGCCCCAGGGCGAGCGCCAGCGAGACCAGGAAGGTCTCGCCGCCGGAGAGCGAGTGCACCGAGCGGCGTTCGTCGCCCATGTCGTGATCCACCACCAGCAGGCCGAGCTCGCTGCCGCCGCGGGCCAGGCGGTAGCGGCGGCTGAGGCCGGCCAGGTGGGCGTTGGCGTGCTCCAGCAGTTGCTCCAGGTTGTAGGCCTGGGCGATGCGCCGGAACGCCTTGCCGTCGGCGGAGCCGATCAGCTCGCTGATCTGGCCCCAGCGGCGGTATTCGGCGCGCGCGACTTCCAGTTCGGCCTGGCCTTCTTGCTGACGTTCGCGGCGGCGGTCGTCGTCACTCAGGGCGTAGGCGGCCGCATCGCGTTGCTTGTGCGCCGCTTCGAGCCGGGGAACGAGCGACTGTCGCTCCTCGTCCAGCGCCTCGCGGCGCCGCTGGATCTCGGCCTCGACGACGGCTCCCAGCAGTGCCTCGTCGGTCGCCTCTCGCGCGTCGAGCAGTGCCGGGTGGCGGCGGTGCGTCAGCAGCGCCCGCTGCCGCTCGGCCAGGGTGGCGACGGCGCGCTGGCGGGCCTGTTCGGCCGCCTCGATGCGGCGCTCCTCCTCGCGGGCCTCTGCTTCGGGCTGGGCCAGCAGCCGGGCCAGGGTGGCATCGTCGAGCTCGGGGTGGGCTCGGCGCCACTCGGTCAGTTGGCGATCCAGGGTGTCGCGTTCCTGGCGTAGTCGGGCGAGTTGGTCGGCTTCGTATTGCGCCTGCTGGGCGAGCTGCTGCTGCCGCTGCTGGGCGTCATGGAGCTCGGCAAGCGCCGCGTCCCGAGCCTGGCGTGCCTGCTCCTGATGCTGATCCAGCCGTTGCTGCCAGGCGTCCGGCGAGGCGTGCTCGCCGAGCAGGGCCTTGAGTTCGGCCTCGATCCTGTCGCGTTGCTGACGCAGGGAAGGGAGCTGGTCGGCCAGCTTCGCCAGCGCCGTCTCGAGGTCGATACGCTGTGTCTCGAGTCGGGCCAGCTGGATCTCACCCTGGCGCAGCCGTTCCTCCAGCGGAGCCAACTGGGTCTCGGCCTGGGCCAGCTCCTGCAGCGTCCGTTCGTGGCGCCGTCGTGCCGCGTCGCTGTCGCGTCGCTGTGTCGCCAGCCAGGCGTCGCGTTCGGCGGTGTCGATGGCGGAAAGCTCCGGGTGCAGCGGATGGTCGGCGAGGGCCTGGCGGGCTTCGGCCAGGCGCTGCTCGGCGTCCCGCAGGTCGCGGCGGTGCTGCGTCAGGGTGGCCTCGACGGCGCGGTATTCGCCCAGCAGGTCGTCGCGCTGCCGTTGGGCCTCGTCGCGTGCCTGTTGGGCCTGTGCCAGCTGGCGCTCCTCTTCTGCCTGCTGGGCGGCGAGTTGGGTGGCTTCCGGCGCCTCCGGCGGCTGGCGGCGCCAGGGGTGGTCGTGGCCGCCGCACACCGGGCAGGGCTCGCCCTCCCGCAGGCTTTCGCGCAGCTTGGCCACGCTTTCGCTGCGCACGGCGCGGCTGCGTTCGATCACCTCGCGTACGCTGTGGAAGTGCGCCTCCCGCGCGTCGAGGCGCTGGCGAGCGGCCTGGCCCTGCTCCATCAGCTGCGCCTGGCGCGTTTCATCATCGCTGACGCGGTCAGCCAGCTGGCGGTGCGCCTGTTGGGTGCGGCAGGCCGCCTGCCAGCGGCTTTCCAGCTCGCCCAGGGCCAAGTGGCGCCGCGCGGCCCGGTCATGCTCGCGCTGTATCGCCTGGCGGGCACCGTTGAGATTTTCGTGATCGCCCAGCAGTCGACGCAGGGTGGCCTGCCACTGGTCGCGCTGATCCTGGATCTGACGTTGCTTGCCCTCGGCCTGTTGGCGCTGCTCGGCGAGTTGGTTGGCTTGCTGCTGGTGCTCGTGACGCTGCGTCTCCACATCCGCCAGCCGCTGTTCATGCTGGGCGAGCGCCTGGGCCTGGTCGCGCGCCTCGCGCAGGGTGGGCTCGGCCTGGTGGCGCGCGTCGTTGGCGGCGGCCAACGCCCGTTCGGCCTGTTCCCGCTTGTCGGTGGCGGTCTGTTGCGCGGTCTTGGCCGCTTCCAGTGCCTGATACGTGTCGGCGTGGGTCTTTTCCAGGGCGGCGATCTCGTCGGGTAACGTCGCCTGGCGGGAGAGGGCGTGGTGTCGTGGGGCGATCAGACGTCGCCAGTCGCGGTCGCGGCGCTGGGGAGCGAGCGCTTGCCAGGCGTCTTCGGCCCTTTGCTGCGTCTCCTGGCCCTGACGATAGGCGTCGCGAAGGCGGGCGTCGTCGTCGTGCCAGCGCTGACGTGCCTTGAGCGCTTCTTCCTGCCTCTGCAGGTGAGTGAGGGCTTGCTGGGTGGCCGCGGCGGCCTGCTCCAGTTCGGCGCGCGCCTCGGGATCGGCGGGCAGGTCGTCGGCGAGCTTGGCCTCCAGCGCCTCGACGTGCTTCCTCGCCTCGCTGGCGCGGCGGTAGGCGGCGATGGAGATCCGCGAGTACTCGGCGGTGCCGGTCAGGCGCTCGAGCAGGTCGCTGCGCGCGTTGTCGTCGGCCTGCAGGAAGGCGGCGAATTCGCTCTGGGCGAGCAGCACGGCGCGGGTGAACTGGTCGAAGCTGAGCCCCAGGCGCTCGGGCAGCAGGCGGTCGAACTCGCGCTTCTGGGCGGTGAGCAGGCGGTCGTCGTCGAGGTCGGTGAGCGACTGCTCCACGGCCTGCAGCCGGCCGCCGACCTTCTCCCGGGCGCGGCGCACGGCCCAGCGGGCGCGGTAGCGGCGGCCGTCGCGGCCCAGGAAGTCCACCTCGGCGTGGCCGCTGGCGGTGCCGCGGCGCAGCAGGGTGCGCGGGTCGGCGGTGCTCACCGTCGCGTCGCCCACGTCGGGCAGCGGGGCGTCGCGGCCGGGGGCCTGACGCAGGCGCGGCGTGTTGCCGTAGAGCGCCAGGCACAGGGCGTCGAGCAGGGTGCTCTTGCCGGCGCCGGTGGGGCCGGTGATGGCGAACAGCCCGGCGTCGGCGAGCGGCTGCGCGGTGAAGTCGAGTTCCAGGGGGCCGGGCAGGGAGGCGAGGTTGGCCAGACGCAGGGCGAGGATCTTCATGCGTGCTCCTCACCGTGAGAGTCATCCAGCACGTCCTGGAGCAGCCGGTCGAAGTCGGTCAGCACTTCCTCGGTGGGAGGCTCGCCCCACTCCTTCTGCCAGGTGAGCTCGAAGAGCCGGCGCGGGCCGAGCGCCTCGAGGTCGACCCTGGCCGTGTCGGCGTCGTTCGTGGCCTGGGGCAGGCGACGCTCCAGCCGCAGCAGGCGCAGTGCCTTGCCCTCCAGCGCCGCCTCCACTCGGGCGCGCAGGTCGGGCACCGGGGCGGTCAGTGCGACGCGAACCTCCAGCCAGGGCCACTGCTCGCGGGGTAGGGCAGGGTCGTGCTCCAGCACTTCGAGTTCGGCCAGCACGGCGTCAAGCCCGGCGGGCCCGATACGGTGCATGGCCACCGGGCGTGGTACGGCGATCGCCTCCACCGCGGAAAGGGCCTCGCCGGAAAGGCGAACTTCCACCACCTGGTGGGGATAGGCCACCTCGCTGAAGTCCAGGGGCAAGGGGCTGCCGCTGTAGCGGATGCGCGCCTCGCCGACCTGTTGGGCGCGGTGCAGGTGGCCCAGCGCCACGTAGGCGATATCGGGCGGGAACAGCGTTGCCGAGATCGACTCCTCGCCGCCGATCACGATGGGCCGCTCGCTGGCCTCGGAGACAGCGGCGCCGTGCAGGTGGGCGTGGCTCATGGCCACCAGCGCCTGGCCGGGCTGGCGCCGCTCGCGGGCCGCGGCGATCAGCTGCACGTGAACGCGGGAAATGCCGGCTACGTAGGCATTGCGGCTATCGCCCTCGGCGTCGTCATCCCGAGCCAGACCGTTACCGGTGACCTCGGCGGGGCGCAGGAAGGGCAGCGCCAGGCACCAGGCGCGGGTCTCGCCCGCCTCGTCGGTGAGCGGGACCAGCAGGCGTTCGGCGTCGAGGGTGCCGTCGTCCAGCCAGCGCACCCGGCCCAGGGCGTGGGTGCGCAGCCGTCGCATTAGCGGCGCCGGCAGCTCGATGCGGTTGCCGCTGTCGTGATTGCCGGCGATCAGCACGATGTCGAGGCTCGGCAGGCGCTCGTGGGCGGAGACGATGAACTCGTAGAGCAGCTCCTGGGCGGCCAGCGACGGGTTGACCACGTCGAAGAGGTCGCCGGCCACCAGCAGGGCGTCGGCCTGTCGCGCGACCAGGGTGTCGAGCAGCCAGGTGAGGAAGGCGCGGTGCTCGGCGTGGCGCTCCTGGCCGTGGAAGCTCTGGCCCAGGTGCCAGTCGGCGGTATGGATCAGCTTCACCCTCGTCTCCCGGTGGTCCGTCACGGTGGAAAGCCCGTAGTCTAACGCGACAGGAGACGACGATCAGGGAGAGCGCGATGATTTCGCCACCACTGCATGACTGGAACCTGGCGCCCGAGGCGGCCATCGCCCTGCAGCGCCGCCTGGCCGGGCGCGTGGAGCGCGCCGATCGCCTCGAGGCGGTGCACCGCGTCGCCGGGGTGGATATCGGCTTCGAGGCGGAGGGCACGATCACTCGCGCCGCCGTGGTGGTGCTGGCCTGGCCCCCGGCGCCAGGCGGGGCGTTCGAGGTGGTGGAGCAGGTGGTGCACCGCGAGCCGACGCGCATGCCCTATATCCCGGGGCTGCTCTCCTTCCGTGAGGTGCCGGCGACGCTGGGCGCCTTCGACAAGCTGGCGACGCGGCCACAGCTCGTCATGGTCGATGGCCAGGGCATCGCGCACCCGCGCCGCTTGGGTGTCGCCTCGCACCTCGGCCTGTGGCTCGACCTGCCGACCATCGGCGTGGCCAAGTCGCGGCTGTGCGGCCGGCACGCCGAGCCCGGTCCGGAGCGCGGCGACTGGGCGCCGCTCATCGACGGCGACGAGACCATCGGCGCGGTGCTGCGCTCGCGCACCCGGGTGAAGCCGGTCTTCGTCTCGCTGGGCCACCGCCTCACGCTGCCCACGGCGCTGGCGTGGGTGATCCGTTGCCTGGGGCGCACCAAGCTGCCGGAGCCGACGCGGTTGGCGGATCGACTGGCGTCGCGGCGGGGGGAGCAATGACTTACACGATATCCAGCGGCACTTTCTTGCTCGGCGCGGGGAAGGCGGCGTCGAGGCGGTCGTAGGCGTCGTCGTCCAGCCGCACGTGCAGTGCGACGGCGTTTTGCAGCACGTGCTCGGGGTGGGTCGCCTTGGGGATGGCGATGACGTCGCGATGTCCCTCCACCGGCCGGATCGCCCAGGCCAGCAGCACCTGGGCAGGCGTCACCCCGAGTCGTGCGGCGATGCCCATCACCTCGGGGTGGCCGAGCAGGTCGTGGCGCAGCCGTCCGGCCTGGGCCAGCGGGCAGTAGGCCATGATGGGCATGCCGCGCTCGCGCTGCCAGGGCCGCAGCGTATGCTCGATGCCGCGCGAGCCGAGGTGGTAGAGCACCTGGTTGACGGCGCAGGCGTCGCCGCCGGGCAGGGCGTGCAGGGCGGCGAGCTCGTCGACGTCGAAGTTGGAGACGCCGAAGCGGCGGATCTTGCCCGCCTCGCGCAGCCGCTCGAAGGCCTCGAGCGTCTCCTCGAGGGGGATGCTGCCCGGCCAGTGCAGCAGGTAGAGGTCGAGATGGTCGGTCTTCAGGCGCGCGAGACTGCGCTCGCAGGCGGCGATGGCGCCGTCGCGCCCGGCATTCCACGGATAGACCTTGGAGACCAGGAAGGCCTCGTCGCGGCGGCTGCCGGAAAGGGCTTCTCCCACCACCTCCTCGGCGCCGCCGTCGGCGTACATCTCGGCGGTGTCGATCAGCGTCAGGCCGAGCTCGAGGCCCTGCTGCAGGGCGCGCACCTCGTCGCGGCGCGGTGCGCGCCCCTCGCCCATGTACCAGGTGCCCTGACCGATGGCGGGCAGCTCGACGGCGGCCTCGTGCGGCGTGGCGGCGAGGCGAACGCTCGGGATGGCGACCATGGTTTCCCTCCTCATTTAGTGAAAATATTTTCCATGATGTTGCCGATCGGGGCTGACTCTGGCAAGTCCCTGCACTACCTTTAGGGAGTGACGCAGTTGGCGTCACGCTTTTTCCCTTTCATGGCAAGGAGTCGACATGACCATCAAGAAAACCGGAAGCGCGGTCTGGCAAGGTGGCCTCAAGGACGGCAAGGGGCAGGTCTCTACCCAGAGTGGCGTGCTCAAGGACGTGCCCTACAACTTCGGGCAGCGTTTCGAAGGGGCGGCCGGTTCCAACCCGGAGGAGCTGATCGGCGCCGCCCACGCCAGCTGTTTCTCCATGGCGCTGTCGCTGATGCTGGGCGAGGCCGGGCTCACCGCCGAGCGCATCGCCACCGAGGCCACGGTGTCGCTGGAGCAGGACGACAGCGGTTTCACCATCACCGCCGTGCACCTCGATACCGTGGCCTCCATCCCCGGCGCCGACGAGGCCGCCTTCCAGGATGCGGCCAACAAGGCCAAGGAGGGATGCCCCGTCTCCAAGCTGTTCAACGCCTCGATCACCCTGAGCGCCAAGCTCGAGGCCTGAGGCCCACCCGCTCCTGACGCCCTTAGCCACGACGGCCCCCTGGTGGGGCCGTCGTCGTTACGTGCTGCTGCGCGGTGCGGCGGGCGGCATCGACCAGGGCGCGGATCAGGCGTTGCTGGGGGCGGTTGAAGAGCAGCCACTCCGGGTGCCACTGCACGCCGATCAGGAAGTCGTGTTGCCGCGACTCGATGCCCTGCACCAGGCCGTCGCGGTCGCGGGCGACGATGTCGATGCCGCGACCGGTATGCTGCACGGCCTGGTGGTGCAGGCTGTTGATGCGACACCAGGTGACCGCGAGGATACGATGCAGCCGGCTGTCGGCGACGATATCCACCGTCTTGCGCGGCAGCACGGTGCGTCGGCGCTTGAGCCCCTCGTGGGTGGTGTAGATGTCCGGGTCGAGGGTGCCTCCCAGATGGACGTTGAGCAGTTGGGCGCCGCGGCAGATGCCGAGCACCGGGGTGCCGCTGGGGATGAACCGCGCCAGCAGCTCGAGCTCCAGCTCGTCGCGCTCGGGATCGACGCGCACGTCGAGCTGCACCTCGCCGCCGTAGAGGTGGGCCTGGATGTCGTCGCCGCCGCCGATGATCAGGCCGTCGAGCCGGGGCGGGCGCGGCCGCCCCGGTGACAGGCGCAGTGGGCGCCCGCCGTGGCGCCACACGGCGAACCAGTCGAACCACCAGGCGATGCGGCTCTTGCGATCCGAGGTGGTGATACCGATCAGCGGGCGCGTCATGGCTTGACCCGGCCCTTTCGGAACCAGAGCTGCAGGCGCTCGAGCCAGCGGAGCAGCGGCGAGCGGGCGTGATGGCGCCGGTAACGGCCCGCGCGCTGGGCCAGCGCCTTGCGGTCGGCGGCCAGCCGCTCGACGACCACCCAGCGGTTCCACTCCGTGACGGCGCCCCAGCCGGGCCGGGACAGCTGGGCGTTGGGCAGCCGGTAGTGGAAGGTGGGCCGCGGCTTGATCAGCTTGTCGGTGAACAGCTCGTGGGGGTAATCGGGGTGCAGGTAGGCCAGTAGCGGGTAGAGGTCGAGCTCGCGATTGCGGTTCGGGTTGAACTCCAGGTAGTCGGCGATCAGGCCGTCGAGGTCGGGGGCGTAGTCCGCGTCCAGCACCTTGAGGGCGTACTCCCTGGGAAAGGGGTTGGCGTGGGGCAGCACCTCGCGGGTGATGTCGATGTCGATCTCCTCGCGCAGGTGCTGCGCCGAGAGCAGGTAGGCGCGCAGCAGGTCGACGATAGCCGGGATCTCCAGGCTTGCCACCTCGGGATTGAGGTGTAGGCCGAAGCCGTACAGCAGGCTGGCGTCGGTGCCCTTGGCGCCGTGTGCCCGCAGGGCCGGGAAGAGGACGTCGAGCTCACCGAGCTCGTGCCAGGGCACGGGAGGGCAGACGATCTCGGTGGGCACCAGGCCGGTGACCACGTCGCCGATCAGCTCGCGGGTCTTGCTGTGGAACTCCACGCGCCGCTGGTGGCGCTCGCGCTCGCGGGCCGAGTTCGTGCGGGGGCCATCGTTGAGCACCTTGTCGTCGGGATGGGCGTACTGGGTGTCTAGCTCGACGAGGAAGTCGCCCCAGCGGGTGCCCGCCACGCGCAGGCGGTGGGGACTGAGCTCGTGAAGGGTACCGCCGAAGCAGCCGCGTACCAGCTCGGCCGTCTCCCACGGTGGCAGGCCGGCGAACTCGATCTCGACGCCGACACGGCGTGGCTCGCCCTCGAAGTTCAGCGCCTCGGGTGGTGATTGCGGCGTCATGCGGGCATCCTGTTCCACAAGCGGGCGTCACGGCCAGCCTATCGGGCTGGTCGCGGCGAATCCAGCGCGATGCCAAGGTTGCCACTCGAGAATGAGGATGCAGAGTCAATGTCAGGGGTTCGGTCAAGCGCAATACTGACCACGCGACACCCGCGCGCCTATTACCTGGGGCGATTGCTGGTGGTCCTGCTGCTGGTGCTGGGCCTGGGCGGGGTACTGCACGCCCAGACCGTGCACGCCCAGGCCCTGCCGCTGCCGTCGCTGGGTCAGGGCGAACAGCCGCCCGAGCACGACCCGGCACGCTTCCAGCGCTCGCTGGACGAGGTGATCGCCACCCTGGAGGACAGCGAGCGCCGCGAGGCGCTGCTCGACAGCCTGCGCGAGCTGCGCGCGGTGCATGCCGCGCAGGCCGAGGACGGCGCGGTCGCGTCGCCGCAGGGGCTGCTGGGGGCGCTGGCCGAGACGCTCAACGACCTGGGCGAGCAGGCGGAGGCCGGCCAGTCGCCCGTCGATGACTGGCGGCGTCAGCTCGAGCGCGGTTGGGAGGACCTGCGCGAGCTGCTGGTAAGGATCGGTCCCACCGAGCTGATGCGCCTGGCCATCGAGAGCCTGGTGCTGCTGGGCATCTGGGCCGGCCTGCTGGTGATCCTGATCGCCCTGGGACGCATGCTCGCCCGGCGCCGGCGCTGGCCGCTCGACCTGCCGCGCGAGCCGCGCGGCTGGCTGCTGGCGGTACACTTCCTGCGGCGCATGCTGCCCTGGGCATTGGCCTTCCTGCTGGTGCTGGGGCTCGCCCAACTACTGCCGCACAGCGCCGGTCGCGTCCTGGCGCTGGTCATTGCCTATGTGTCGCTGTGCGGGCGCACCCTCGCGGTGGTGGTGGAGTGCGTGGTATCGGTGTTCACCCGCGGCCATCGCTTCACCGCGGTGCGCCTTCTGCAGCAGCGCGGGCTGCGTCGCCTCTTCGTGATCGGTGCCTTCATCGCGCTGGGCGATGCGCTCAACTCGGCACGCCTGTCGACGATGATCGGCGATGAGCTGGCCGGCCTCGGCTCGGTGCTTGCCAACGTGCTGGCGGCATTGGTCACCATGCGCTTCATCCTGATGTTCAAGCGCCCCATCGAGCACCTGATCCGCAATCGCCCCTATCGCCAGCGTCGCGACGGCGGCAGCCAGGCGGAGGTGATCCGCGTGTTGGGCGGGCTGTGGTACGTGCCGGCGCTGCTGATGGTGGGGGCCTCGCTGCTGGCGAT
Organism: Billgrantia azerbaijanica; assembly: GCA_004551485.1. Lineage (GTDB taxonomy): Bacteria > Pseudomonadota > Gammaproteobacteria > Pseudomonadales > Halomonadaceae > Halomonas > Halomonas azerbaijanica. The sequence continues at coordinate 54,476 of SBLD01000015.1, forward strand.
CTTCGTCACCGTGGGTGACGTGGGTACGGCGCTGGCACGCTCGGTGATCACCGCCGCGCTGCTGGTACTCACCCTGGTGGTCGCCGGCCTGATCCGCCGCCACGACGAGCGGCGCAAGCGGCGCCGGCGGCTGAGCGACTACCGCAAGCGTCTCGAACGCTTCGGCTATGCGCTGTCGCATGCGGTGACCTGGGTGGTCTTCGCCGAGCTGTCGCTGCAGGTGTGGGGCGGTTCGCTGTTCGGCGTCGGCCAGCAGGCCGTGGCCAGCGCGCGCATCGGCCAGGCGCTGCTCGCCCTCGGCGTCACGGTACTGCTGGCCTGGCTGGCGTGGATCTTCGCCGACACGGCGATCCAGCGTGCGCTGGTCTCGTCGGCACGCTCCCGCGGGCGGCGGGTCAACCAGGCCCGGGCCCAGACCATCACGCCGATGATCCGCAACGTCATCTTCGTCACCATCGTGGTCATCGCCGCCATCGTCGGCCTGGCCAACCTGGGGGTGAACGTCACGCCGCTGCTCGCCGGTGCCGGGGTCATCGGCCTGGCGCTGGGCTTCGGCGCCCAGACCCTGGTGCAGGACCTGATCACCGGCATCTTCATCCTCATCGAGGATTCGCTGGCGGTGGACGACTTCGTGCTGATCAACGGCCACACGGGCAGCGTGGAGGGGCTGACGCTGCGCACCGTGCGCCTGCGCGACCTCGACGGCGTCGTGCACATCATCACCTTCAGCCGCATCGAGTCCATCCACAACATGTCGCGCCAGTTCGGCATCGCCCTGATGAAGATCCGCATCCCCTACGACATGAAGATCGACGACGCCATCACCCTGATGCAGGAGACCGCCCAGGCGCTGCGCCAGGACCCGATGATGCGCCACTACATCTGGTCGCCGCTGGAGATGCAGGGCATCCACGCCTTCGAGGACGGCTGCCCCATCCTGCGCATGCGCTTTCGCACCGCCCCGGAGATGCAGTGGGACGTGGCCCGCGCCTTCAACCTGTTGCTCAAGCAGCGCATGGAGGCGCAGGGCGTCGACCTCGGCGTGCCGCGGCTCAGCGTCACCATGGAAGGACGCGGCGGCGGGCGGCTGGACGGTAGCCGCGAGCGCGGCGACGCGCGCGATGCCAGCGGGCGTGAGCCGGGTGAGGCCGGGGTGGCCGACCCGCTGGGCGAGACGAGCCGTTACGGTGCCTCGCCGGATGGAGCCAGCCCAACGTGATCACCGTCGAGCGGCGTGACGACTTCCACCTCAAGATATCTCGCGTGCTCAGGGAGGGCATGACCCACCACCTGGACTGGTTCCTGTTCGTGCCCGGCGAGCTGGGCCTCACCGCCCAGGTGATCTCCGAGGATGCCTTCTATCACGGCGCCATCCAGGTCAAGCGCACCTACTACAGCGACCAGCACCACCTGCCGCTGGTGCTCAGCCGCCTGGCCAGCCGCGGCAAGCTGGGCAGCGAGCAGTACCGCCTGAGCCTGAGTCTCTACGCCTACCAGTACGCGGTGGCCCTGGAACGTGCTACCCAGCGCCTGCTCGACACCCTGCGCGAGGTGCGGGAAGTCGACCAGCGGCGCGGTCGTCGGCAGGCGTCGGCCATGGTCAGTGGCAACGACGCGACGAGCCAAGCGCCGCCAGCGGTCGGCAATGACGCGGGCAAGCCCACCGACGAGTTGAGCCAGCGGCTGCGCAGCCAGCTCGAGGAGCTGTGCGAACTGGCGCTGGATATCTTGCGTCGGCTGCGCCGCAACCGGCCGGGCGAGGACAAGCTGCACCGCTACTATGCCAACATCGACAACTATCTTTCCTGGCTCACCGAGCAGCAGCTGCTGGCCCTGGTCGCGCACCTGCCGGCCGGCAAGGCCTACCAGGAGAGTTGCGAGCGCCTTCTCGCCATTGCCCGCGCCGAGGGTCGGCACCGCGAGCGTGCCGAGTACAACTCCGAGCGGGTCACCCGCGACCCCATGCGCATGTCCAATAAGATGCGTCTGCTGCGCCGGCTCATCGAGTACCCGGTGACCCTCAAGCAGCGCAACCGGGAGCTGGGCGGGGCCGAGCAGAAGGCGGTCAAGGGACTGGCCGCGGCGGTGGTGATGGCCTTCGTCTCCGTGGGCCTGCTGCGGGCCCGCGCCACCCTGGGCGACATCACCGTGCTCTTCGCCCTGACCGTGGCGGTGCTCTATGCGGTGCGCGAGGTCTTCAAGGACGACCTGCGCAATACCCTGTGGCGCCTGCTGCGCAAGGGGCGTCCCAAGTGGCGGCGCCAGTACCTGGATGCCACCAGCAACGCCCTGGTGGGGCGGCAGCTCGAGTGGTTCGACTATACCCGTTTCTCGCGGCTCGACGATCAGGTCCGGCGGGTGCGCAAGCGCAACGTGGCGCAGCGCGAGGAGTTGGTGATGCACTACCGCTCCCGTTCGCGCATGTCGCCTACCCGTTTCCTGAGCGGCTACGAGAAGACCCGCGAGACGCTGTCGCTCGATCTCGCTCCGTTGGCACGCCTGATGGACAAGGGTACGCATCACGTCTACTGGCTGAAGGAGGGGCAGGTCAGCCGCGAGGCGGTGGAGCGCCGCTACCTCCTGAACCTGGTGATCCGGGCCCGGGACGGTGGCGAGACGGAGCTCCAGCGCTGGAAGATCGTCATGAGTCGATCGCGCATCGTCGATGTCGAAAAGGTGCACCAGGAAGGAGGCGACGCATGAAGACCGCACTGAGGATCCTGCTGGCGCCGCTGGTGTGGGTGGCGAGCAAGCTCGGCACGACCCCGCAGGTCAGCCGCAGTACCGAGGAGCAGGCGCGGGTCGACCGCGAGTGTCGTCGGCTGGCGCTCTACCAGTCGCGCAACTCGCCGGAGAGCGTCCAGGTGCGCCGCGAGATCATCCGGCTCGGCCTCGACATCGAGGTGCGCGACGTCCAGCTCGATCCCACCCATCGCCAGGCCCTGGAAGCCCAGGCGGAGCGGGCCGAAGTGCCTGCCCTGCGGATCGCCGAGGACGACGGCGAGGAGGAGTGGCTGTTCGGCGCCGAGGCGATTCGTGCCTATCTTCGCCGCCACTTCGCCATTTGACTTGTCTTGCGTCAAGACGGGGCGCGTGCCGTGTTGCTACGTTGGTGGCATGCGATTTGTGAGGGTCGCGTCGCGGGTCTAGAGTCAAGACATCGCCCGTGACGACCTGGTTGCCCCTGATTCTGGCCACTGTCTGGAGAGTTCCCATGCTAGCTGTCGATGTCATGACCCCCAACGTCATCACCGTCGGGCCCGAGGCCGACGTCAGGGAGATCGCCCGCCTCCTGCTGGACAACCGCATCAGCGCCGTGCCCGTGGTGGACGACGACGACAAGGTGCTCGGCATCGTCAGCGAGGGTGACCTGATGCGCCATCTCGAGAACGGCAACGGCAACCGCAAGTCCTGGTGGCTCCGGTCGATCTTCGTCGGTGCCGGCGATGCCGCCGACTACGTCAAGTCCCACGGTCGCCTGGCCCGCGAGATCATGACCCGCGACCCCATCACCATCGCCGAGGACGAGCCGCTCAACCGCATCGCCCGGCTGCTCGAGAAGCACCACATCAAGCGGGTCCCGGTGGTGCGTGACGGTCGCTTGGTGGGGATCGTCAGCCGCGCCAACCTGCTGCGCGGTTTCTCTGCCACGGCGCCGGATGCCGAGACGCCGGTCACCGCCGACGATCGCGAGATTCGTGACGCCATCCTCAAGGAGGTCGACGACAACACCGGCGTCTGGGTCGACCGGCTCAATGTCATCGTCACTGACGGCGTAGTGCAGCTCTGGGGGCTGGTGGAGAGCCAGGAGGAGCGGATGGCCGTGCAGGTGGCCGCGGAGAATACCCCGGGCGTGAAGAAGATCGAGAACAACCTGGGGCTGGTGCCCAAGGGCGTGGGGGGCTACTGAGGCTACCCGGTCGGGCAGCGCAGTACGCAGCGGGGCGGCCCTTGGGCCGCCCCGCTGCGTCGTGGGGGCCTCTCAGGCGAACAGAGCGATCGCATGACGTAATGCCTCCTGATCGGATAGCTTTTCATTGGCAGAGAATGACTTGTGGGAGGCCGGCTCTGCCGGGCGAAGCAGCGCACAGCGCTGCCTCATAGGGGCGCCTGACGGCGCCTTCGCCCGGTAAACCGGCCTCCCACAGCAGGAATCACCGGTTGTCGAGAGTCATTCTTGTCGTGCAATCGTCCTGTTCAGGCGATCCGTTCGAGCGCGGCTTCCAGGTTGGCCAGGCTGCGCTCCTGCTGATGCAGTTTGTCCAGGCCGAACAGGCCGATGCGGAAGGCCTGGTAGTCGTCGCCCTCGTCGCACATCAGCGGCACGCCGGCGGCGATCTGTACCCCGGCCTGGGCGAACTTGCCGACGATGCCGGCATCGTGGGTGTAGCAGACCACCACGCCGGGGGCCTCGAAGCCCGGGGCCGCCACGCTCCGGTAGCCGTAGTCGGCGAGCAGGCCGCGCACGCTCTCGCCCAGTGCCAGCTGCTCCTCGCGCACCCGGTCGAAGCCATAGTCGTCGGTCTCGGCCATGATGTCGCGCAGCCGCGCCAGGCCGTCGGTGGGCATGGTGGCGTGGTAGGCGTGGCCGCCAGCCTCGTAGGTCTCCATGATGGCGAGCCACTTCTTCAGGTCGCAGGCGAAGCTGGTGCTGGTGGTGTCCTCGATCGCCTCGCGGGCACGCGGCGAGAGCATCACCAGGCCACAGCACGGCTGTCCGCTCCAGCCCTTCTGCGGCGCGCTGACCAGCACGTCGACGCCGATCTCGGCCATGTCCACCCACAGCGTGCCGGAGGCGATGCAGTCGAGCACGAACAGGCCGCCCACCTCGTGCACGGCGGCCGCCAGGCGCGCGAGGTAGTCGTCGGGCAGCAGGATACCGGCCGACGTCTCCACGTGGGGGGCGAAGACCACCTCGGGGCGCGTGTCGCGAATGGCGGCCTCGACCTCCTCGATGGGGGTGGGCGCGAAGGGCGACTGGGGATCGCTGGCGTCCAGGCGCCGCGCCTTGAGCACCGTGGTCGACGCCGGGATGTCGCCCATGTCGAGGATCTGGCTCCAGCGGTAGCTGAACTGGCCGTTGCGGATCACCAGGCAGCGCTTGTCGGTGGCGAACTGGCGCGCCACCGCTTCCATGCCGAAGGTGCCGCTGCCGGGCACGATCACCGTGCTGTGCGCGTGGTAGACCCGCTTGAGGGTGGCCGAGATATCGCGCATCACGCCCTGGAAGCGCTGCGACATGTGATTCAGCGAGCGGTCGGTATAGACCACCGAGTACTCGAGCAGTCCCTCGGGGTCGACGTTGGGGAGCAGGCCGGCCATGTCAGTCTCCGTGTCGGTATCGGATCGTCTCGAAAAAGGCGTCGGACAGCAGAGGATAGGCCCAATCGCGGCGCGGGACCAGAGTGCCGTTGCCGACGGACTGGCGTTGGCCCGGCTCGGGCCGGCACGGCTCAGCCATGGCAGTAGTAGAGGCGTGCCGGCAGGATGTTGAACGGCTCGAAGTCGCACTCCACCGTGGCGAAGACGCGCTTGAGATCGTCCAGCACCCGCGAGGAGAACTGGTAGATCAACAGGCTCCCCCCGGGGGCGAGGGCCGCCTGGGTGTCCGCGAGGATGCGCTGGCGGCTTGCCGTGGGCATGGTGCTGAAGGGAATGCCGGCGAGCACGTGGTCGGCGGCGGGCAGCCCGAGCTGTGCCAGCTCTGCCTGGACGTCCTCGGCCGAGGCCTGGATGACCTGCAAGCGCGGATCGGGTAGGGCGCGGGCGAGAAAGTCCACGAAGTCATCGTTGGTCTCGAGTACCACCAGCGTTGCCTCCGGGTGCATGCGGTGCAGGATCTCCCGGGTGATGGTACCCACGCCAGGGCCGTATTCGACCAGGACCCGTGCGCGCTCCCAGTCGATGCGCTCCAGCAGTCGTCGCACCAGGAAGGGGGAGCTGGGAATGATCGAACCCAGCATGCGGGGGTGCTTGAAGAAGTTGCGCGCGAACAGCGAGAGCTGGGCGCGCCCCTCCGGTCCTGCCAGGGCGGTGGGGCGGTCGGGCACCGTCATGAGTCTGCCTCCTGCAATGCGGCGGAACCTGTCTCCACTCTAGCAGGCAGTTACATTTGACGCCGATCAATAATGTAGTGAATCAAGAAGTCGTGGCCCCGCTTGCGTTGAATTACGGCTAAAGGCGAATGTGGAATATACTTGACGATGTCGGCGGCGGCGCTTAGCGTGGGCAAGGAAATTTTACGTGATCGTCTGAAATTGTTGACGTCACCGCGCCACCGACCACGCCGCGGGTGAACCGATGCCAAACAAGACCAATGAAACCAGTTCCGACCACTCGACACCGCTGATCCATTTCGATGCCGTGCAGAAGACCTACGACGGCGAGAACCTGGTGGTCAAGAATCTCAACCTTGCCATTCGCCCGGGTGAGTTCGTCACCCTCCTCGGCCCCTCCGGTTCCGGCAAGACCACCTGCCTGATGATGCTCGCCGGCTTCGAGGTGCCCACCAGCGGTGACATCTACCTGCGCGACCAGCGCCTCAACAGCGTGCCGCCCCACAAGCGCAACTTCGGCATGGTCTTCCAGAACTATGCGCTCTTCCCCCACATGACGGTGGAGGAGAACATCCGCTACCCGCTGAAGACGCGGCGCCTGCCGGCCGTCGAGGCCGATCGCAAGGTGTCGGAGATACTGGACATGATCCAGCTGCGCGATTTCGCCAAGCGGCGCCCGGGCCAGCTTTCCGGTGGCCAGCAGCAGCGCGTGGCGCTGGCCCGCTCGCTGGTCTTCGAGCCGCAGCTGGTGCTGATGGACGAGCCGCTGGGGGCGCTGGACAAGCAGTTGCGCGAGCAGATGCAGCTGGAGATCAAGCACCTCCACGAGCAACTGGGCCTGACCGTGGTCTTCGTCACCCACGACCAGAGCGAGGCGCTGACCATGTCGGATCGCGTCGCCGTCTTCAACGACGGCGTGATCCAGCAGATCGACACCCCCGGCAACCTCTACGAATACCCCGCCAACGCCTTCGTCGCCCAGTTCATCGGCGAGAACAACACCCTGGCCGGCCGCATCGAGTCGGTGGAGGGCAGGCAGTGCCGCGCCCGCTTCGGCGAGGGGCTCTCCACCGGCGCCCTGCTCGGTCCGACGCTGGCCGCGGGCGATGCCACGCGCCTGTCGATCCGCCCCGAGCGGGTCAAGCTCAACGGCGCGGCGCGCGCGCTGCCCAACCGCCTGCCGGCCCGGGTGCGCGAGTTCATCTACCTGGGCGACCACTTGCGCGTGCGCTGCGAGCTGGCCGGCAACGATGACTTCGTGGCGCGCGTGCCGGTGGACGAGTTCGCCAGCCACATGCAGCCGGGCGAGACGGTGGAGCTCGGCTGGCGCGACGAGGACGTGCGCGCCCTGGATGCGCCCTGAGTCGGCCCGGCTGGCTCGGGGCCTGCCTGCCCGCTTCGGGCAGAGCTCGATGACGAGAGCTCGATACCACTACCTCAACAACAAGGAAGGTCGCTAGCGACCAGGAGAGTGTGATGAAGCGTGACATGAACCACCCGCAACCCCAGAAGCGCCTGGCCCGTGGCGTGGCCCTGGGCAGCCTGTTCACCGCCGGCCTGGCCCTCTCGGCCGGTGCCCAGGCGCTCACCGTGATCTCCTTCGGCGGGGCTTCCGGCGACGCCATGGAGAAGGCCTACTACGGCCCCTTCCAGGAGAGCACCGGCGTCGACCTGACGCCGGGGGACTACAACGGCGAACTGTCGCGCATCCGCGCCATGGTCGAGACCGGCAACGTCAGCTGGGACCTGGTGGAGATGGAATCGCCGGAGCTCGTGCGCGGCTGCTTCGAGGGGCTCTTCGAGCCCATCGACTGGGAACGCCTGGGCCTGGGCGACACGCTGATCGACTCGGCCTACAACGAGTGCGGGGTGGGTACCTTCGTGTGGTCGACGGTGCTGGCCTACAACGCCGATGAGCTCGATGCCGCACCGACCTCCTGGGAGGACTTCTGGAACGTCGAGGACTTCCCCGGCAAGCGCGGCCTGCGCCGCGGTGCCAAGTACACCCTGGAGTTCGCCCTGCTCGCCGACGGCGTGCCGGCCAGCGAGGTCTATGACGTGCTGGCCACCGACGAGGGCGTCGACCGCGCCTTTGCCAAGCTCGACGAGATCAAGGAGCACATCCAGTGGTGGGAGGCCGGCGCCCAGCCGCCCCAGTGGCTGGTGGCCGGCGACGTGGTGATGACCTCCTCCTACAACGGCCGCATTGCCGCCGCCCAGGAAGAGGGCAACGCGCTGGACATCGTCTGGGACGGCAGCGTCTACGACCTGGACTACTGGGCCATCGTCGCCGGCAGCGACTACACCGAGGAGGCCTACCGGTTCATCGAGTTCGCCAGCCAGCCGGAGAATCAGGCCGTCTATTCCCGCGAGATTCCCTACGGGCCGGTGCACCCCGGCGCCATCGACCAGCTCGACGAGGAGCAGGCGCGGCGGATGCCCACCCACGTGGAGAACCTCGACGGCGCCCTGGCCATGAACACGGCCTTCTGGGTCAGCTATGGCGAGGAGCTGGAGCAGCGCTTCAACGCCTGGGCGGCGCAGTAAGCGCTCGCCGGGAGGCCGTTCACAAGCGACCTCCCGGCAGCCCATCGCCTGCCCGACCTGATCCGAATCGCTGGGGGAGTCCATGACCACCACCACACTCGATGGCGGCGCCAGCGCGCCCGCCCGGGGGAACCTCAAGTCCCGCCTGCGGCGTGCCGAGCGCATGCGCAAGCTCAAGGCGATCGGCCTGGTGGCGCCGCTGGCGCTGTTCCTGGTCGTGGTCTTCGTGGTGCCCATCGGCAACATGCTGCTCAACAGCGTCGACAACGGCAGCCTGCGTCACGTCATGCCGCAGACCGCCTCGGCGCTCACCCAGTGGGACGGCACGGGGCTGCCCGGCGAGGCGGCCTTCGCCACCTTCGCCGAGGAGCTGCGCGACTCGCGGCGCGGTGGCGGGCTGGGCAGCGTCGGTCGCCGCCTCAACTATGAGGATCCCCAGTACCGCGGCCTGCTGATGCGCACCCTGATGGGCCTGCCAGCGTCGAGCGACGACTGGCGGGAAACGCTCATCGGCATCGACGCGGCCTGGGGCGAGACGGCCACCTGGCGTGGCATCCAGGCCGCGGCGTCGCCGCGTACCGACCGCTACCTGCTCGCCTCGCTCGACCTCGAGCGCGGCGCCGATGGCGAGGTCCAGCGCGTCGATGAGGACAACCGCCTCTACCAAGCCGTCTTCCAGCGCACCCTGGTGATCGCCGGCGGCGTGACGCTGATCTGCCTGCTGCTGGGCTTCCCGCTTGCCTACCTGTTGGCCACGCTGCCGGCGAAGACCAGCAACCTGCTGATGATCCTGGTGCTGCTGCCGTTCTGGACGTCGCTGCTGGTGCGTACCGCAGCCTGGATCATCCTCTTGCAGTCCAACGGCCTGGCCAACCAGACCCTGCAGACCCTGGGGCTCATCGAGTCGCCCCTGCAACTGGTCTTCAACCGCACGGGCGTCTTCTTCGCCATGGTGCACATCCTGCTGCCCTTCATGGTGCTGCCGCTCTACAGCGTGATGAAGGGCATCTCGCCGAGCTACCAGCGTGCCGCGGTGTCGCTCGGCGCCCACCCCTTCGCCGCCTTCTGGCAGGTGTATGCGCCCCAGACGCTCTCCGGCGTGGCGGCGGGCACCATCCTGGTGTTCATCATGGCGCTTGGCTACTACATCACGCCGGCGCTGGTGGGCGGGCCGGCCGATCAGATGGTCAGCTACTACGTGGCCTACTACACCAACACCACCAACAACTGGGGCATGGCGGCGGCGCTGGGCAGCATCCTGCTGGCCGTGACGCTGCTGCTCTACCTGGTTTACCACCGCCTGGTGAACCGCAAGCAGATGATCGGGAGCTGAGCCATGACCTTGCCGCCTTATGCATCGCCGATCGAGAAGATCTGGTTCTGGGTGTTCCGTGCCTTCTGCGGCCTGGTGCTGCTGTTCCTGATCACGCCGGTGCTGGTGATCATCCCGCTGTCGTTCAGCAGCGGCTCCTTTCTCACCTATCCGCTGCCGGGGCTTTCGCTACGCTGGTACCAGGAGATCTTCAGCGCCGGGCCCTGGCTCGACGCGCTCAAGAACAGCCTGATCGTGGCGCCGCTGGCAACGCTGCTGGCCATGGCCTTCGGCACCCTGGCGGCCGTCGGGCTCAACCGCGCCGACTTCCCCGGCAAGGGGGTGATCCTGGCGCTGCTGATCTCGCCCATGGTGGTGCCGCTGGTGATCGTCGCCGTGGGCATGTACTTCTTCTTCGCCCAGGTGGGGCTGCTCAACTCCTACACCGGCCTGGTGCTGGCACACACGGTGCTCGGCGTGCCCTTCGTGGTGATCACCGTCAACGCCACCCTGCAGGGCTTCGACTTCAACCAGATGCGCGCCGGGGCGAGCCTGGGGGCGAGCCCGTTGCGCGTCTTCTTCACCGTGGTGCTGCCGCAGATCGTCCCCGGGGTGGTCTCCGGCGGGCTGTTCGCCTTCGCCACCTCCTTCGACGAGGTGGTGGTGGCGTTGTTCATCGCCAGTCCCACCGAGCGCACCCTGCCGATCCAGATGTTCTCCGGCATCCGCGAGAACATCAGCCCGGCCATCGCCGCCATGGCCACCGTGCTCATCCTGCTCTCCACCCTGCTGCTGCTGACCATGGAGCTCTTGCGCCGGCGCGGCGAGCGCCTCAAGGGGGAGGGTTGAGTCAGGCACCGTCGCCCTGCGCCGCCTGGATGGCGGTCAGCGCGATGGTGTAGACGATGTCGTCGACCAGCGCACCCCGCGAGAGGTCGTTCACCGGCTTGTTGAGACCCTGCAGCATGGGCCCCACGCTCACCACCCGCGCACTGCGTTGCACCGCCTTGTAGGTGGTGTTGCCGGTGTTGAGGTCGGGGAACACGAACACCGTGGCGCGCCCGGCCACCGGCGAGTCCGGCGCCTTCTGGCGGCCCACGCTCTCGATGGCCGCGGCGTCGTACTGCAACGGGCCGTCGATCAACAGCTCCGGCGCCCGCTCGCGGGCCAGCCGCGTGGCCTGGCGCACCTTGTCCACGTCGGCGCCGCTGCCCGACTCCCCGGTGGAGTAGCTGATCATCGCCACCCGCGGCTCGATGCCGAAGGCCTGGGCGGAGCGCGCGCTCTGCAGGGCGATCTCGGCCAGCGTCTCGGCGTCCGGGTCGGGGTTCACCGCGCAGTCGCCGTAGACCACCACCTGCTCGGGCAACAGCATGAAGAAGATCGACGATACCTGGCGATAGCCGGGCGCCGTCTTGATCAACTGGAAGGCCGGGCGCACCGTGTTGGCGGTGGTGTGCACGGCGCCGGAGACCAGGCCGTCGACCTCGTCCAGTGCCAGCATCATGGTGCCGAGCACCACCGTGTCCTGCAGCTGCGCCTCGGCGGTGAGCGCGTTCAGCTTGCCCCGGCGTCGCCCCACCATGGGCGCGATGTAGCGGTCGCGGATGCGGTCGGGGTCGATGATCTCCAGGCCTTCGGGCAGGTCGATGCCGCGGTTCCTTGCCACCTCCTCGATCTCCTCGCGCCTGCCGAGCAGTACGCAACGGGCGAGGCCGCGGCGCTGGCAGATGGCGGCCGCCTCCACGGTGCGCGGCTCGCTGCCCTCGGGCAGGATGATGCGCTTGTCGGCGGCCTGGGCCAGCTTGACCAGCTGATGGCGGAAGGCCGACGGCGAGAGGCGGTCGGGGTAGCCGCGGCTGAGGTTCTCCGCGAGCCACTCGAGATCGATGTGCCCGGCCACGAAGCGCGTCACCTGCTCGGCGCGCTCCAGGTCGTCCATGGGGATGTCGTTGCCCATGGCGCCGAGGTTCTTGGCGGTGGTGAAGCTGTCGGTGTCCACGGCGAGCACCGGCATGCCGGTCTTCAGCGCCGGCCGGCACATCTCGACCATGTTGTCGTTGGGGATGTAGCCGTTGGTGAGCAGCACGCCGGCCAGGGGCACGCCGTTCATGGTGGCGAGCGCCGAGGCGAGCACGATGTCGTCGCGGTCGCCCGAGGCGACGATCAGGCTGCCGGGGCGGAAGACGTGCAGGGCGTTGGCGGCGCTGCGCGCGCACAGGCTCGTCGAGAGCACCCGGCGGCTGGCGGCCTCGCCCTCGTTGAGCAGGCGGGCGTCCAGCGCCCGGGCCACGTCGAGCACCCGCGGGGCGGTGAGGGCGGCGTGGTAGGGCACCACGCCGATCAGGTGGAAGCGGTCGGTGGCCAGCGTCGGCGAGTAGCGGCGTAGCGCGGCGAGCAGCGCCGCGTCGTGCAGCGGCCCGGGTGAGCCCGGGGCCAGCGCTGCGGTGGTCTCGGCGCCGGGCAGGTTGCGCATGCGCATCAGGATGCAGCCCAGGGTGCGCGTCGAGCCGAGTCCGCCGAAGCTCTGGGCGTGCATGTCGAGCTGCTCGGCGAGCGCCTGCGGGTCCTCGCGGTCGCCGCTGCCCACCAGGATGATCCGGGCGTTGAGCGCGTGGGCGAGCTGGGCGTTGAGCGCCGTGGCGTAGGTGCCGTGGGAGGTGGGTACCAGCCCCTCGACGACGATCACGTCGGGAGCGCCGCCGTCGTGGCGGGCGATGGCCTGGTCGTGCAGCTCGATCACCTGCTCCATCAGCACGTCCTGGCGGTCGTGGCGCAGCAGGCGCTCCATGTCGGCCTGGGCCATGGGTTGCGGCGGGCGCAGACCGAGCGTGCCCGTCACCAGGGCGGTGGAGCGGTCCGCGCCGGGGCCGTTGAGCTCGTCCTGGCGGAACGGCTTGAGAAAGCCCGCCTTGAGGCCGATGGTGTCGAGCGCCTGGATCAGCCCCAGGCTCGCCGAGGTGAGGCCCACGCCCACGCTGGTGGGCACCATCAGCAGGACCTGGGGATGCGGGGTGGCGTGGCGCGGCGTCATGCGTGGCGCTCCTCGATCAGTTGGCGGGTTTCCAGGGCGATGCGGCCCTCCTCGTCGGTGGGGATCACCCACAGCTGCGGCCCGCCGGCATCGATGCGCCCCTCGCGACCGTGCGCCGTTGCGGCGTTGGTGGCCGTGTCCAGGACGAGCCCGAAGTGCGGCAGCGCTGCGACCACCCGCTCGCGCACCCGGGGCGCGTTCTCGCCGATGCCGCCGGTGAAGACGATGCCGTCGAGGCGGGGAAGGGCGCAGGAGAGGGCGGCCAGCGACTTGGCCACCCGGTAGCAGAACACCTCGATGGCCAGTGCCGCCCCGGCATGGCCCTCGGCGGCGGCCTGCTCCAGCGTGCGCATGTCGTTGGAGAGCCCCGAGAGGCCCAGGAGCCCGCTGTCGCGGTTGAGCACCCGGTCGATCTCGGCCAGCGTCCAGCCGAGCTGGCGCGCCAGGTGGGCGTGCAGGCCGGGGTCGACGTCGCCGCTGCGCGTGCCCATCACCAGGCCCTCCAGCGGGGTGAGGCCCATGCTGGTGTCGCGGCTCTTGCCCTGCCACACGGCGCAGGTGGAGCAGCCGTTGCCGAGGTGGGCGGTCAACCAGCCGCCCTGGATGCCGGCCAGCGCATCGGCGCGAGCGCTGACGTGGGCGTGGCTGGTGCCGTGGAAGCCATAGCGGCGAATGCCGTGGTCGCGATAGAGCGCCTCCGGCAGCGCATAGCGGTAGGCGTGCGGTGGCAGGCTCTGGTGGAAGGCGGTGTCGAACACCGCTACCTGGGGCAGGTCGGGGAAGAGCGCTCGGGTGGCCTTCACGCCCTCGAGGTTGGCCGGGTTGTGCAGCGGGGCGAGCGCCTCGGTGGCCTCGATCGCCGCCACCACGTCATCGTCGATCAGGACGGCACGGGTGAAGCGCTCGCCGCCGTGGACGATGCGGTGGCCCACGGCGACGGGGTGCTGGCCCTCCAGGCAACCGAGGATGGCCTCCAGGGCCGTCGCAGGGTCGGCCTCGGGCAGCGAGCGGGTAAAGGTCTCGCCGCCACTGTCGGTCCCCCTGAGGCGCGCGCCGGGACTGCCCAGGCGCTCGGCCAGGCCGGCCAGGCGCGGCGTGTCGGGCGAGTCGGAAACGAGTGCGTACTTGATCGAGGAAGAACCGCAGTTGATGACCAGTACCGGGGCGTGCATCGAGACTCCCTGAGGATGAGGAAAATTAGACGTTAGTCTACCACGACGCTTCCTCTTGCCACCGCTCCGCGACTGTACCAAACTGGAATTGCACAGGGGAAACACTGTTTCCTAATTGGAGGTGCACCATGAAAGCCTTCGTGATTTCCGCGGCTTCCGCGACCCTGCTGGTGGCCGGTGCCGTGGCCACCTCGGCCCAGGCCCAGCAGGCCTTCTATCCGCGCACCTATGTCGGTGGCGATGCCCTGTTCTGGGAGCTCGACCCGGACGGCGGGACTTCCCGCGACGACATCGGCCTGCGCCTCAGCGGCGGCATGCAGTTCAGCGATTTCTTCGCCGTGGAGGGCCACCTCGGCACCGACGGCTCGGACGGCCCCGTCGAGCTGGACTACCTCGCCGGCGCCTACGCCAAGGGCATCCTTCCGGTCGGCCAGCAGTTCCGCCTCTACGGCCTGGCCGGCTTCACCGAGGTGGACTTCGATGTCGACCGGGAGAGCGACTTCTCCTACGGTGCCGGCGCCGAGTTCGACGTGGCCCCCAACCTGGCCGTCGGCGCCGACTACATGCGCTACCTCGACAAGTCCCACGCCACCTTCGACGCCGCCAGCGTCGGCGTGCGCTATCGGTTCTGATCCTGCCTCTCGCATCGCTTCTTCGCCCCGCCGCCCGGCGGCGGGGCGCTTGTGCGCCTCATCATCAACGTTTCTTGACTCTCATGATGAACTGTCTTAATCGTGTGAGAGGGTAGTGAGCAGTTGGTAATAATGGACGTTACGCCCTCCAGGACGAAGGCCCCGATGCCGTACCACTCTGCACCAGAAGATTCCTACACCATCGCCATTCAGCCTATCTGCAATGAAAAGATGGAGCACGTGGCCGATGAACTGCTCTATCGCGCCTCCGCCGCCAGCGACGTGGCCATTATCGAGAATGCCGAAGAAGCCACGGCCCGGGCCTGCGCCGTAGCCTTCTACGAGATGGGCATCGATCAGCTGAGTCATCAGCGTCTGATGTTCGTCAACGCGCCCCAGGGATGGCTGCTGAGACCCGAGCTGTCCCCACTGCCGCCCGAGCGTGTCGTCATCGAGATCCTCGAGGATGTCGTCGCCTCCACCGAAGTGCGGGAGTCCATTCGTCAACTGCGTCGTCGCGGTTACCGCATTGCCTTGGACGATTTCGTCCTCACTTCCCAGAATGAGTGTCTGGTCGCTTTGGCCGACATCATCAAGATCGATATTCGTCATCCTCCCGACCCGCAAGCGCTGGCATTGTTTCACCGCAGCGGTGCGGTGCTGCTCGCCGAGCGTATCGAGACCCACGAGCAGTTCGAGGCCTACCTGGCGAAGGGGTTTTCGCGCTTTCAGGGTTTTTACCTCTCGCGGCCGCAGGTGGTGGCTACGCCGAATCAACGCCGTTCATGCAACCAGGCGGCCCAGCTCAAGCTGTTCGAGGAGATATTTCGAGACGATTTCAACGTTCGGGCCATCATCAAACTCGTCAGTCAGGACCCCTATCTGGTCGCCGCCCTATTCCGACGCGCCAACTCCCCCTTCTTCCAGCGGTGTGTGCCCGCCAGCAACCTCGAACAGTGCATCACGCGCTTGGGAATGCTCGAGCTGCGCACCCTGGTTGCCACGCTGCTGCTGGCAAGAAATGGACCGGCCAGCCGCCTTGCCCTGCTGGAGGCCCTGACGCGCAGCTTCATGTGCGGGCAACTCGCCAAGCAGGAACCGAAGCTGGACCCGATGGAAGGTCTGACCATCGGCTTCTTCTCCATGATGGATACCCTGCTCGGCCTGCCGCTTGACGAGATCCTCACGGAGGTCCGGCTCAGTCACAGCGCCACCGCTGCACTGCTCCATGGCCAAGGACCCTGGAGCCAGATTCTGGACTTGGTCTGCAGCGAATCCGGCTCAAGCGCACCAACGGAGGCGATGGAAGCCAGCCTCATTCGGCATCGTCTGGCGGCCGCCACCCGTGCACGCGAACTCCTCGATGGGGTAAGCCAGAACTGATCGATGCTCACGAGGCCTCCGCCGATGAGCGCTCAGGTCTCGGGCCAGCGTCCCCCCTCCCGCCATTGACGCAGGTCGACGGCGAGCCGCTTCAGCTCGGCGCCCTCGCGCACCGGGATGGCGAGCCGTCGCGCGCTGTCGCGAAGGCGGCCCAGCGGCCGGGCGCTCAGCAGGGCACGGGTGGCGGCCATGCCCTCGGTGTGTTCGACCAGCGCGTGCAGGGCGTGCTGCGCCTGTCCGTCGTCGTCCGCGCCGGGCGTCAGGCAGGCGACGACGAGCAACTGGTTGCGGTGCACCACCAGGCAGCCGAAGACCGCCGGGGCCTCGTTGTGGCGACCGCTCAGGTCGAGCACATGGGCCAGGCAGTGCGCCTCGAGCCCGGCGTCGCAGGCCTCGAGCCAGGCCTGTTCGGCGAGCCATGCGCCGCTCAGGTAGTCGGCGCCCCCAGGCGTGGGGACGGCGACCGCGCGGGGCGCGTCGCCCGACCAGGCGATCACCCCGGCAGCGTCGAGCTGTCGCAGCAGCTCGGTGTCGGGAAAGGCGGGCGTGCGGGCGAGTTCGCCGGCTCCGCACTGCGCGACACCGGCCAGCTCGGCGAGCAGCTCGCCGCAGTGGTCGGCGTGGTGGGCCAGGTAGCGGGTCAGCGGGCGGCGCCCCTCGGCGGCGGCCCGCCACGAGCGGCCGTCGGAGCGTGCCTTGATGCGCTTGCGCCCGTTGGCCAGCAGGAAGAGGTCGGCATCGAGCAGCGGCTCGATGGCGCTGGCCGCGAGGGAGGCGGGGTTGAGCTCGGGCCCCAGGCGGTAGAGCGCCCCGGCCGCGACGTCGACGTGCAGCCAGTCGGCGCGGCAGCGGTGCAGCGCGTGCTGGATGAGCAGGGCGGAGAGCCGCGAGGTTCCGGCCAGGTCGTAGGTGATGGTGAGGTCGGGATCCTCGGCCTGCTCGCGGCGCAGCGCTGTGGCGAGTTCGCCGGCGAAGGCGCTCACCCGTGCCGGTTCCCGGGCCGGCGGCAGGTCGCCGCGGATGCGGATGTCGCCGGTATCGGGCAGCTCGTGGGTGAGCAGGATGCGCAGTCGTTCGGCGAGCGACAGGCGGTGCTCGGGAACGATCAGCAGCACCCGCTGTGGACGCAGCTGCAGCAGGGGGATCAGGCTGATCTCGGGGCGCTCGCTTACCAGTGCGACATGCAGATGGGGCATGGCCTGGTTCCTCTTGCCGGTGGCCTTGACCCATCCAGCCTACCTCTCGCCGCGTCTTCCTGTCGTCCCCGACGGGCCGACGAGCGGCGAAAAAAGGCCGCTCATTTGATCGGCGTCGCGATCAGCACGCGATGGCAAGGCTGTCGTGCACCCCGTTCCCGGCACGGGAAGGCCCCGCTGGTCGTCCGCTCAGCGCTCGCCGGCGATGACCTCAAGCGATGCGGGGTCGGCATGAAAATCCAGCGCGGCGAAGCGGCCCAGCGTCTCGCCATCGGCGGTGACCAGGTGGCGGCGGGACAGCCGCAGCCGGCATTCGGTGAGATCGAGATGCACGACGGCATCGTCATGGCGGGGTGGGACGCCGGTGAGCCTGGTGATCACGAAGGCGCGCATCAACTGCCACCAGGGACGCGGTCGCACGGCGACCACCGTCAGCTTGCCGTCGTGGGGCGACGCCTCGGGGATGCGTTGCCCGCCACCGAAGTAGGCGCCGGAGGCGACGGCGATGGAGAGCCAACGGCCCGTGACACGACCGTCGGCGTGGTGAATCTCCGCCTTGAAGCCGCGGCGCAGGCCCATCTGCCGCATCAGCACCGCCAGGTAGCTGAAGCGTCCCAGGTAGCGCTTGAGACGGGGCGAGGCCTGGGTGACGGGCAGGGTGCCCAGGCCAACGTGCACCACGTTCAGGAACAGCGCGTCGTTGACCCGGGCCACGTCGATCCGCCGCGCCGGCGCGGCGGCCATCAGGCGGCACAGGGCAGCGGGGTCGGCGGGCAGGTCGAGGTTGCGGGCGAAGTCGTTGGCGGTGCCCGAGGGCAGGATGCCCAGCGTGGCGCCGCGTGCCAGACAGCCCCGGGCCGCCTGGCTCACCGTGCCGTCGCCGCCGGCAACCAGCACGCGGTCGCTGGGCGCGATCGCGTCCTCCCAGCCATCGTCGAGGCAGCGGATCTCCAGGTCGTGCAGGCCGGCATGCGCCAGGCAGCGCTGCCAGTAGCCCCGCTGCTTCGCGCCGTTCCCTGCCTTCGCGTTGGCGATCAGCCAGTGCCGCATGCCGTCTTCCTCTCTTCCTTGTACATCGCGATACTGGCTGCCGTGTACGTGATGGGAAGCGTGAACCACGGCGCAGCGATGTGCCAATCCACCCTGGCCATCGGTGTATTGGTCCCGGAGGCCATGTTGGCAGAGACCGTGCAGTTGTGGGGATAGGGGGAGCGACTCTCTATCCGTCATTCGCTGCTTCGTCCAGGGGGGTGTTGGCACCTACCGGTTTGCTGCCGAAGGTCACCCGATAGAGCCCCGCGTTGCCCCTATCGGAGGTGAAGTAGAGCGCATCATCCGGTGCGAAGGTGATGCCGGCGGGACGCGCCCAACGCTGTCCTTGAGCGTTCTGGAAACCGCTCAGCAGTTCGCTGACCTCTCCCTGGCCCTGCTCGTCGAAAGTGATACCCACGATTCGCGGTTCGCGACGTGTCGCGGGATCTCCGGAGGCGCTGCCATCGGGCAGGGTCGCCCAACTGCCATGTATGGCGACCACCGCATCCAGTGCCAGGCCGCTGCCCTCGGGCAGGAAGTCCATGCCCAAGGGAGCACTGCGTGCCGGTAGGGTAGCAGCAGGGGCAGGAATGGTGTCCGCCGCTTGCGGGGACTCGCTGCTGGCGCAGTCGTCGCGCCGAAATTCGCCATCCACCCATTGGAACCACGGCATGCCGTGGAAGCTGCCTTCCTCGGCACGTACCAGCACTTCCGGGGGCTGTTCGTAACCCCAATGATCCGGGCCGTTGTTGGTGGCAAAGAGAACGCCCTCGTGATTCCAGGCCAGCCCAACCGGGTTGCGCAGACCGGTGGCATAGGGTTGCCATTGCGGCGAGTCGCCGCTTTCGTCGAGCACCATGATGCCACCGCGGCGATCGGCAAAATCGTAACTTCCTCCGATGAACTGATCCGAGCAGTTGCCTTGAATACCCAGGGAGAGGTAAATACGTCCTTCGGGTCCCTCTGCCAGTGTTCGAGTATTGTGCCCACTACCGCCCGGCAACTTGGCGACTTCCTTGAAGTCATCGGCCGAGAGGGAAGCGCCGGCGTGATAATCGGCCTTCAACAGGGCCGTGGTGGTGGCGACGTAGAGGTGGTCGCCGCGCTGTATCACGCTGTTTGGTACGTCTCCGATTTCGGCGAGCGTGGTGGCCTGGGCGTAGGGTGGGGCTGAACGGTAGATGCCGCCGCTTCTGCTGCCGATGAACATCTCGCCATCGAGCCCAATACTGATCATGCGTGGGGAGTCCAACGAGGCGACTTTCTCGACCTGAACGCCCTCGGGTGCCTGGAGTTGTTGATCGGTACCGGCGACCTCGATCGTCTGCAGGTCGCCATTCTCTTCCTGGGCGATGGCAGTGCCACAGACGACCAGCGCCAGTGTCAGCATGCCGAGTTGGGGGAAGGGGAGGGATTGGGGGGCAACAGAAGGGGAGCTGACAGGCATGGTTTCGACTCCTTGAAGCGAGTTCGTCCCGAACAGGGAGATGAGCTTCCGAGTGACCTCTCGGCCTGCGTACTACCGAAGTGTTTTGTCTCCCCAGTGTAGACAACCCTAAGGCGCTTCTTCGCGTCTTCCCGTTCTCGGTCGATGGTGCGGGACTTCCGGATACGACAACGCCCCACGAGGGGCGTTGTCGACGGCGATTGTCAAGCCGGTTTTCGGGAGGGCCGGGCGTCACACCTCCTTGTAGAGCGCCGCGCCCTGTTCGCGGAACTTCTCCGCCTGCTCCTCCATGCCCTTCATCACCGCCTCGGCGTCGCCGTCGAGGCCGTGCTCGGCGGCGTAGTCGCGCACCTCCTGGGTGATCTTCATGGAGCAGAACTTGGGCCCGCACATGGAGCAGAAGTGGGCCACCTTGGCCGAGTCCTTGGGCAGGGTCTCGTCGTGGTACTCGCGGGCGGTGTCGGGGTCGAGGCCGAGGTTGAACTGGTCCTCCCAGCGGAACTCGAAGCGCGCCTTGGACAGGGCATTGTCGCGGCGCTGGGCGGCGGGGTGGCCCTTGGCCAGGTCGGCGGCGTGGGCGGCGATCTTGTAGGTGATGATGCCGGTCTTGACGTCGTCCTTGTTGGGCAGGCCGAGGTGCTCCTTGGGCGTCACGTAGCAGAGCATGGCGCAGCCGTACCAGCCAATCATCGCCGCGCCGATGCCCGAGGTGATGTGGTCGTAGCCCGGCGCGATGTCGGTCACCAGCGGCCCCAGGGTGTAGAAGGGCGCCTCGTCGCAGTACTCGAGCTGCTTGTCCATGTTCTCCTTGACCAGGTGCATGGGCACGTGGCCGGGGCCCTCGATCATCACCTGGACGTCGTGCTTCCAGGCGATGTGGGTCAGCTCGCCGAGGGTCTTGAGCTCGGCCATCTGCGCCTCGTCGTTGGCGTCGGCCACCGAGCCGGGGCGCAGGCCGTCGCCCAGCGAGAAGGCCACGTCATAGCGCTTGCAGATCTCGCAGATCTCCTCGAAGTGGGTGTAGAGGAAGCTCTCCTGGTGGTGGTAGAGGCACCACTTGGCCATGATCGAGCCGCCGCGGGAGACGATGCCGGTGACCCGCTTGGCGGTCAGCGGCACGTAGCGCAGCAGCACGCCGGCGTGGATGGTGAAGTAGTCCACGCCCTGTTCGGCCTGCTCGATCAGGGTGTCGCGGAACACCTCCCAGGTGAGGTTCTCGGCCACCCCATTGACCTTCTCCAGGGCCTGGTAGATCGGCACCGTGCCGATCGGCACCGGGGCGTTGCGGATGATCCACTCGCGGGTCTCGTGGATGTTCTGCCCGGTGGAGAGGTCCATGATGGTGTCGGCGCCCCAGCGGATGCCCCAGGTCATCTTGTCGACCTCCTCCTCGATGGAGGAGGTGACCGCCGAGTTGCCCAGGTTGCCGTTGATCTTCACCAGGAAGTTGCGGCCGATGATCATCGGCTCGGACTCGGGGTGGTTGATGTTGCAGGGGATGATGGCGCGGCCCGCGGCGACCTCGTCACGCACGAACTCGGGGGTGATCTCCTCGGGCAGGCGGGCGCCGAAGCCCTGGCCGGGGTGCTGGTGACCGAGGATGCGCTCGACCTCTGCGGTGCCCAGGGCCTGGCGGCGCTGGTTCTCGCGGATGGCAATGAACTCCATCTCCGGGGTGACGATGCCCTGGCGGGCGTAGTGCAGCTGGGTGACGTTCTTCCCGGCCTTGGCGCGGCGCGGCGTGCGGGTCAGGTCGAAGCGCAGCGGGGCAAGCGTCGGGTCGTTGGCGCGGCGCTTGCCGTACTCGCTGGTCGGCCCGTCGAGGAACTCGGTATCGCCGCGCTCGTCGATCCAGGCGCGGCGCAGCTCGGGAAGCCCCTTGCGCAGGTCGTTGGTGGTCGCGGGGTCGGTGTAGGGGCCGGAGGTATCGTAGACCAGCAGCGGTGGGTTCTCTTCGTCGCTGCCGGAGGTCTTGGTCGGCGACAGCGCGATCTCGCGGAAGGGCACGCGGATGTCGGGGCGCGAGCCCTCGACGTAGACCTTGCGCGAGCCGGGCAGCGCCTGGATGGCGGCCTCGTCGACCTGGGCGGTCTCGGCGAGGAAGTGGGCGGTCTTGCTCATCGATGTTCTCCCTAGGGGATGTGCATTGTCAGGGAGGACAGCGGTCAGGGAGCGGGCAGGAGCGGCCTGCCTGTCGCTTGATCCCTACGCTGGTCCTAGCCAGTTCAGGTTCAACGGGATCCGTGCTGTCTCCCCATGCGATGGGCGAGAGGCACGATCTCAGCCGTCGTCAACGGCACCCCGTCAAGCGTGGTGGTCGGGTGATCCGGGGATCACCAGTGTGAGACTGCCCGCCGGCCTGACCAGGGCCAACGGGCGCTTGTCGATGGGGCCAGGGCTCAGAGAGTCCCGTCCAGCCCCATCCGCCAGAAGTCGATCTCCAGCCGCGTGGCGTCGCGGAAGACTTGGGTCAGCTCGGCGAAGCGCGCCGGCGTCACCTCGGCCAGGCGGGCGTCCAGCCAGGTCAGCTCGGCCCGCATGGCGTCCTGGAACTCCTCGCTCTCGTACATGGCGATCCAGGCGTCATAGGGGTTGGCGGTGCCGCGCACCGTGAACGGTTGGGCGTTCAGCCAGCCCGCGATCTCTCCGTAGCCCACCAGGCAGGGGGCCAGCGCCACGTGCAGGTCGAGCAGGTCGCCGCGATTGCCGGTGTCGAGCACGTAGCGGGTATAGGCCATTGTTGCCCGCGCCTCGGGCAGGCGGAGAAGCGTCGTCTCGTCGATGCCCCATTCGCGGCAATAGCTCACGTGCAGGTCGAGCTCCACGTCGAGGATTGCCTTGAGGCCCGCATGGGCCTGGCGCAAGTCGGTGAGGGTACGACTCTTGTAGGCGGCGAGCGCATAGGCTCGGGCGAAGTGGATCAGGAACAGGTAATCCTGCTGCAGGTAGTGGCGAAAGGCGTCCTGTGCCAGGGTGCCGTCGCCCAGGCCGCACACGAAATCGTGCTCGATATAGGCGCGCCAGTCGTCCTGGCAGGCATCGGTCAGATCGGTGAAGCGATAGCCCATTGTGCCTCCGGCGATGTGACGATCCGGAGTGGGCGGAGGGGGTGGCAGGAACACGACATGAGTCGGGGCCACCGCTTGATTCCTACGCCGGTACGAGCCGGATCAGGTTCCACGGGCCCCGCCGTGACGACAGCTGTCGTATGGCGATCTCAGCCGGTTCCACCGGCACCCCGTCAAGCGTTGCGGGCAGTCTAGCAGGATGGGGCATCAATGCCAGCCCCCGGTTCATGGGCCTTTGCGTCCCCCCGTTGGTTGTCTCCGGCGGCGAGGGTCGAGCTGGCCGAGGGCCAGGGACCGGTCCGGCGCCGAGAAGGACTGCTCCGGCATCGCCCCGGGCAGTTCCGGTGGCGGCGACTGGAGGGCAAGGGTGCTGGACGCTGACGCGACGGGAGTCGGTCGGGAAGCCAGCGCGTGCAGCACGGCCGGCGGCCGGGTCTCGCTCGGCACCAGCAGCAGCCCGGCCCGACGCAGCGCCCGGCCCAGGGCGAGGCTGCTGCTCAGCCGTACCAGCGGGGCGGCCAGCAGCAGGCCCAGCCACACGGGGGTGAGCCACCAGAAGAACAGCGGGGTCAGCTGCCAGGTGACCACGGCCCACAGCAGGCCGGCGAGACTGGCATGCCAGGTATGGCGCCAGGCCTCGCGCCACGGTACCGCACGCCCCTCGCGGGACTGGGGATCCCAGGAGACCGTCCGGCCGCTGAGGACGCCGAGCACGAACAGGCTGTGGAACAGCATCATCAACGGTGCGATCAGCATGGCGAACAGGCTCTCGGCCAGGCCGCTGATCACCAGCCGAACGGGGCCGCCGAAGTCTGCCGGGCGCCGCGCCAGCGCCAGGGCCAGGCCGAGCACCTTGGGCATCAGCAGCATTGCCAGGGTGCTGAACAGCAGCGGCATGATCAGCGGGGGTGGAGCGATCGGCCAGTCGGGAAACAGCTGCGAGCCGGTCGTGAAGAAATTGGGTTCGGTCAGGGCGCGGGTCACGGCATCCACCGTGCTGACCGCGAGAATGCCCAGCCAGATCAGCGACGAGAGATAGGCCATGGCCCCGCACAGGAAGTGCACGCGGCTCATGGCATGCAGGCCGTGACCGCCGAGCAGGCGCAGGTGCTGCAGGTTGCCCTGGACCCAGCGGCGATCGCGCTTGGCGTAGTCGAGCAGGTGGCTGGGCATTTCCTCGTAGCTGCCGCCGAGGTCCGTCTGCATGCGTACCTCCCAGCCGGCGCGGCGCAGCAGGGCGGCCTCGACGAAGTCGTGACTGAGGATCTCGCCGCCCAGCGGCGGTGAGCCGGACAGCTCCGGCAGGCCGCAGTGGGCCATGAAGGCCCGGGTGCGCAGGATGGCGTTGTGGCCGAAGTAGTTGGCCGCATCGGCGTGCCAGAAGCTCAGCCCGGCCGCCAGCATGGGGGAGTAGAGCGAGGCGGCCAGCTGGTTGGCGCGCCCGAACAGGCTCTCCTGGCGGACCGGGATCGGCACCGTCTGCAGCAGCCCCAGCCGCGGATTGGCCTGCATCTCGTCGACTAGAGCCGCAATGGTGGTGCCGCTCATCACGCTGTCGGCATCCAGCACGAGCAGGTAGTCGTAGTGCTGCCCCCAGCGGCGGCAGAACTCGGCCAGGTTGCCGGCCTTGCGCCCGCTGTTGCCGTCGCGGTGGCGGTAGTGCACGCGGCAGTGGTCCGCCAGCCGGGCCTGCAGGGCCGCGATCTCGCGCCGCTCCCGGGCGACGATGGCCTCGTCGGTGCTGTCGCTGAGCACGAAGGCCTCGATCCGCCGGGCCGGCGCGTCGTGCGGCAGGTCGCGGCAGGTGGCCTCGAGGCCGGCCACCACGCGCCCGACCTCCTCGTTGTGGATGGGCATGACCAGCGCAGTGCGCGAGGCGCGCCCGTCATGGGGCGGCGGTGGCGCGCGCTTGGCCAGGCTCACCGGGTCGCGGCGGGTGAGCGACAGCGCGAAGCCGATCACCGCGCTCCAGAAGGCGATGGTGATCCAGCCGAAGGTGAGCGAAAAGAGCCCCAGGATGGCCATCTCCAGCGGCGAGAGGCCGCCGACATGGAGAATCCGGAACATGGCCTGGACGCCCAGCGCGGTGGTCGAGGCGAACAGCAGCGCGAAGAGCAGGCGTCGGGTGCGCCGCCAGGGTGGGGCGGTGGGGGCCTGCTCAGCGGTTCTCATCGGGATACCAGACATAGTTCCAGGTCTCCGTCAGTGGCTGGCCATGCAGTGTCAGCGACAGCCGCATGTCGGCGGGTTTGTTACCGTCGGGAGCCAGCTGGAAGAGGGCGCGCCAGCTCTCGCCATCCGGCAGGCGCTGCACGCGTTGTTCGAGGATCTCGCCGCTCGAGGTCATCAGGGAGAGTTGCACGGGGTGACTCGCCGCCAGCCCGGACAGCGCTCCGCCGCGGAAGTCGACGACGAACTGGCGCTGACTCGCGGGGGGCGGCTCGCCCGCACCGGGGCGCTTGGCACGCCCCTGGCGGGTGCGGATCACGTGCGCCAGTTCCTGCCCGGGGGGGACGGCACCGAAGGTATGCGTTCGATAGCGGTAGGTGCGTGATTCCCCCGCGGCCAGCGGCTGCTCGGGAATCCAGTGGGCGATGATGTTGTCGTTGGTCTCGCTGTCGCTGGGAATCTCGATCAGCTCCACGTGCCCCTTGCCCCAGTCGCCCTCGGGCTGGACCCACTGGCTCGGGCGGCGCTCGTAGCGGGCCGCATTGTCCAGGTAGGCGTCAAAGGCGCGCGGCCGCTGGACCAGCCCGAAGCCGCGGGGTGACTGGTCCTGGAAACGCGAGACCTTGAGCTTCTCGGGATTGCTGAGCGGCCGCCAGATCCACTCGCCGCTGCCGTTGAGCATCGCCAGGCCGCTGGAGTCGTGGACCCGGGGCTGGAAGTCGTCCTCCTCCGAGCGGTCGGTCGCGCCGTGCATGAACATGCTGGTCAGGGGGGCGATGCCGAGCTTGGCGACGTCCCGGCGGGCGAACAGGCGCATCTCGGTGTCGACCACCGTGGGCGCTCCCGGGGCGATCTCGAAGCGGTAGGCGCCGGTCAGCGACTCGCTGTCGAGCAGGGCGTAGACGGTCATGCGGGTGGCCTTCGGCGCCGGCTTGACCAGCCAGAACTCGCGGAAGGCGGGGAACTCCTCGCCGTGGGGCTCGGCGGTATCGATGGCCAGGCCGCGCGTCGACAGGCCGTAGCCCTGACCCCGGCCCACCAGGCGGAAGTAGGAGGCGCCCAGAAACACCGCGAACTCGTCGCGGTAGTTGCCGTCGTTGAGCGGGTAGTGCAGGCGAAAGCCGGCGTGGCCGATCTCGGCGAGGTCCAGCTCGGCCAGGGGGGCGCTCTCGCCCTCATAGCGGAAGCGCGACTGGCGGAAGGGTAGTGGCCGTACCTTGCCCTGTTCATCCACCAGGTGGAGGCGAACGGGCTGGTCGTAGAGAAAGCCGGGGTGGAAGAGCTGGACCTCGAAGAGGCCCTCGCCCTTCCAGATCGCTTCTTCCGGGCGGAAACGGATCTCCCGGTAGCGGTCGAAGTCGAGTTCGGCGAGCTCCGCGGGCAGGTCCGCGCCGGGTGCCTGATAGGGGGCTTCGGCCAGTTCCCTGGCGCGCTCGGTGACCCGGTCGAACAGCGGCTCGGCAGCCATGGCCGAGGCGCACAGGGGCAGTGAGAAACCCAGCATCACGACCAGACGTCGCAGCGAGGTCATCATGGGCGGTCATTCTCCCTCTGATCCCGCCGGCTCCCTGCGCTGGCCGGGACGGGAGATTCCTTTGACTGCCAGGCGTGTTATGGCTGTCTTGTCGTTGCGCCATGACAAGGTTGGTTCGCAACCCATGCGGCCTGCCGTGACAGGGCAGGGCTGCCGGCCGAACCGGACAAGGGCCCCGGTACCGGCATGGGTCTGTCTTCACGGACAGGGGAAAGCGGGAAATGTTTCATGGCAATACCCAGGTCGAGGGGCTGGGCTGCGGTGTCATCCACAACGGGGCACGCCATCCGTGAAAAAGTCCTGGGGGACGAAGCGAGCCTCGGTGATGATCAGGTTATGGTCATCATCCCAGATCATGTGCTTTTCCCAAACCAGTTCCCCCGTTGGCGAGACCTCGAGCACACGCCCCCCCTCCGCTTCGGTGATCAGGAGATTACCATTCGGCAAGGTCTGGTGCTTGCCGCGGCGCCAGCTATAGAACGGCACCTCGCCCGATCCCATGAACAGCGTCTCGACGCTGTCCTCTCCCGGACGAATGCTGCGAATCCTGCTCGCCCCGGTGCCGGTGGCATTATCGAACACGGTAATGGTGCCATCAGGCTCGAAATCCGGGTCATGCTGCTTGAACCAGGGGCCGTAGCGCCACCACTTCATGCGCCCGGTTTCCGGGTCGACGACGGTAACGAGATTGAGCTCACGAAGGCTGATCACGATGTCGCCAGCCGAGAACATCGGGAAGGCATCGGCCATCTCGGCACGCAGAGGCTCGGCATCATTCAGGTGGAAGGCATCCGGCAGGTAGCGAATTTCCTCGCTGGCGTTCTGAGGGGAACGCGTACGGATAGCGAGCATGGCCTGCTGGGATCCCTCATCGACGGTGATCATGTCCTTGACGATATCCAGCTCGTTCAGGACCTCGCCGGTGTCTTCGTCGAGCCAGGCGATGCCATCCTCCAGCAGAGTGACGACACGGCCCTCACCGTCGCGGGCAATGGAATGGTGATAAGCACCGTTCTGCGTCCACATCGGTTTCCCGCAGGCATCGATGCGTGCAATGGCCTGGCCCGCGTCGAAGGTCAGGATCAGCGATCCATCCTCGAGTACCTCCATGCCATGCATCATGACGTTCTGTGGCTTCTTCTGGGTATCGAGCAAGTCGTAATGCACCGGCCAACGGTGAACCTCGTTGCCTTCCTGGTCATAGAGATGGACCACATGAAAAGACTCATCCTGGTCATCGTTCAGGCCGGCAACCAGCACATAGCCATCCCCCGAGGGGCGTCCCCTTTCCCCTCGATTGGCTTCGGGGTCGGGGCCTCCCGGGGCAACGATATGCCTTGTGGGTTCCAGGCCGGCATCGTTCTTCCAGTTCTTGGCCATATCCATCAGGGTGCGATGCGCCAGCCCTACCTGAGGCGCGGGGAACCAGCCCCGCCAGGCGGCGAAGTTGCCGTAGACGACGGCGATGATAACCAGGGAGACAAGAAATAGAACAGGACCAATGCGGTCCGACAAAGACGGTTTCACTTGGTATGCATCCTTTCACTTGGCAAGCAATCGTTACAGTGCCCGTGTCAGAAGCTCGGCACGAAGATCGCCGGCGCGCTGTACCAGATTGGGCGAAGCGCCGGACAATTCGGGACTGGGAGGCGGCATGCGGAACATGTCGGAGGCGGCGATAAAGGCCGCCTGGCCCTCCACGCCGAGCGCTTCGGCAAGCATCGGCAACTGCGTGTCAGGAGCGCGGCTGAGCGCGCCATGATCGATAAATACCGTCTCGGCCGGTGCCGAGCGCAGCACGTGTTCATAGGCGGCGATCCAGTAGCGCAACCAATAGTCCACATGCTCCGCGCCCTCGGCGCTTTCCGGGGCGCCAGGAAAGGCAATGGGCCGCAGCGCCGCACCGAACTCGAAATGTCCGATCCCCTCCATGTATTGCCGTGCAAACCGATCGCGGGCGTGAAGGTCGGTGAAACGGCGATGTTGCCGCATCAGTGACGTGATCTGTGACGCCGGGTCACGAATAGGGATCAGTATCTTCGCCTCGGGGAAGGCGGCTTTCAGAAGCGGTAAACGTGCGATGTTCGCATTGTTTTTCGACACATAGCGTCGCGAATTCGGCACGCTGGCGACGATCTTGCGCATATGCCGGGAGAGAAAGTCCTCGAACTCAGCATCTCTGTCCCTTGCGTCCCAAAGAGCGATACGCTGGCCTTGGAAGCGCTCACGCCAGAAGGCCATCCAGATCATTTCTTCGAAGGCCTCGGGACTGTCGAAGTCTACCGCTATGCCGTCACCATGCGCACGTTCGGCCTTCGCGCCGGCCTTGCGGAACAGGCGCGAAAAACGCCCCCATAGCAGTGGTGACATGGTAAACGGCATATTGCGGTAGGAGGCAGCGGCAAATTCCTCCTGACGGGCGAGCAACTCCAGCAGAATGGTCGTTCCGGCACGGGGCAGGGAGGTCACGAAGACCGGCTTCTCCAACCGGGTCTCGGCCAGGGTTCGCTTCCAGCACCGATCTTCCACCGCCGACAGGGCGATCTGACGATCCGGCGAGGCAAAGACAAAATTGTGCAAGGCCCTGTCGAGCGCGGAGTAGGGCACCTCACCGTGGATGTTTTCCGGCTTCGCTGCTTCCCGAGAGCCCAGCTTGCCGCTGAGGATCCATAACGCGATGGCCCCCACCGACGACCACAGAAGGAACGACCCGCTCGTGGCGATGGCCATCGCCTGCCCTACGCTGAAGAAACCGAGCAGCTCGCCACTCACCACGAACAAGGTGGCACTCAGACACGCCACCACCCCGATGGAGAGCAACAGGAAGAAGCGCTTGAGCAGCGAGAGTGACGCGCGTTGAATGCGCTTTTCCTTGGCTTCATCGCTGAGATCGGGGTCCGTGATCACCCCCAGGGCTTCCTGCGCAACCTTGATCACCTGGTAAGCATGGCGCTGTGCTGCCAGTCCCCGCAGCACCGCAATGAAGGCAACGAGCCCCGCAACGAGCGCTGCCAGGGCCATTATTGCGAACCTCGCGAATCATCCCTGGGGGACTCGGTCGAGGTGCGTTCGGTACGCTTCTGGCGCATCATCCTCTTGAGCGGGTACCAGACGAAACCAATTACTGCCAGCAGGATGGCCAATATCACCGCCACCATGGTACCGATCGCTGTGAGTCCCGCTCCCGGTCCGACGTAGGCGAAGGCCGGCGTCGCACTCAAGGCGGAGGAGATGAGTACCAGGAAAGCGAAGCGAGTGTTCCATTCAAGCATGAGTTGCTCCTTCGCATCAGGTCATTGTCGAATCGAATACCTTCCTGATGGACTATGCGGTGAACGTCTTGTTCCCCGGGGAGTGGAATTCGACTGCGGGCGTCAGCAAAGAGCAGAGCCGTTTCCACTGTCAGGCTCACAACCATGCGGAAGGCGCGCAAAAAAGCGCCCGTGCACGTTCGGGCGACAGGTGGGAGTGGCGTCAATTACAGACAGTTATTCTTAAGATGATTTCTTTTCGGTCTCATTTCATGAGCCGGGGCCATATAGAGGACCGCTTGCGCGACAGCCTCCATCACTTCAATGACGACGACCACTAGTTCAAGGGGGCTTCACTGGCGACCATTCAGTAGGTCCGGTTGGCTCTGCTCAGGGGCTAGGCGAGAGCAACGTGCGCCTGGAGGATCGCCTCTATCTGCGGGTGATCGTTGGTGTCACTAACAGGGTCGCAAGGAACTGGTCGTTGGCAATATCAAGTTCCAGCAAGGAGCAGGTAACCAATCAATCAGACAGGAATGCGGCCAGACTACCATCCACCAGATCTGACAATAACTCACCAAGACTTTGAGTCTATGGTGGCATATCTTTGTGTACATAAAATATACAGTAGTGTACACTATGGTTTTTCGCCAGCGTTCTTCTTGCCGCGCTGCATTTCTGGACCGAAGAGGCCGCTTTGATGCAACCCACCGACAACCACGACACTAAATGGAGAGGCTCCCGCGATGCCTGGCTCGATGCGGCCTTCGAGTTGCTGCTCGAGTCCGGCGTGGATAGCGTGAAGATCCTGCCGTTGGCCAAAAGGCTCAACGTCTCGCGAACCAGCTTCTACTGGTTCTTCAAGGATCGCGAGGCATTATTGAGTGCCTTGATCGAACGCTGGCGCGAGAAGAACACCCAGGGCCTGGTGCGGCAGACCGAGGCTTATGCCGAGAGCATCGCCGAGGCGATTCTCAACGTCTTCGACTGCTGGCTGGATCCCGGGCTGTTCGACTCGCAACTGGAATTTGCGATGCGCAGTTGGGCGTTACAGTCGGATGAGGTGTCGAGGGAAATCGATGCCGCCGACGAGGCACGCATCGAAGCGCTGACCCGCATGTTCGTGACTCACGGCTATGACACGCTGGCGGCCAACGTGCGGGCTCGCACCATCTACCTTACCCAGATCGGCTATATCTCGATGAAGACCCAGGAAGCGCTCGAGGTCCGCATGCGGCGTATTCCCGCCTATGTCGAGATCTTCACCGGGCAGGCACCACAGCCGCGCGAGCTGCAACGCTTCCATGCGCGGCATGGTTATGCGCCGGCGGAGGGCAGTTAGGCCGGTATAGCGGCATGCGGCCGCGCTTGAGCCTGCGCCAGGCGCTGTCGGGCCTGGCGCAGTGGCTGGCGGGGGAGAAGGCCAAGAAGGCCAGCTGGCATGCTTGGGTATGCCGTATGGCAGCGGCATGCTCGGAGGAGGGAGGTTACAGCTTGCTCTCGAGCTCCGGCAGCGCCTCGAA
Organism: Billgrantia azerbaijanica; assembly: GCA_004551485.1. GTDB lineage: Bacteria > Pseudomonadota > Gammaproteobacteria > Pseudomonadales > Halomonadaceae > Halomonas > Halomonas azerbaijanica. The sequence goes on from SBLD01000015.1 coordinate 85,832, forward strand.
GAGATCCGCCACCAATCCGTAATCGGCCACCTGGAAGATCGGCGCCT
>SBLD01000122.1 GCA_004551485.1 Billgrantia azerbaijanica
TCCTTTTGGCTTTCAAAGCCATTGGAGCGTGTAGCTTGGTGCTTAGAACGCTTCCTATGTCTCCTAGCCATCCTGAAAAGCGCAGCTCCTGAAAACCAATAGTGATGGAAAACTAAGTGACCAAAGTTGATGATTTTTAGAAAATCCAATAAATTGTAGAACGTTGAATCCTTTCGTGTTTCGATAGAACCGATGTTGATGTGTCTTGAGAAAAAGTTTGAAGTGAATCGCAAATTTTTCGAGTCCAATCGTGAAGTCTTGAAGTGGAAAGTATACTCAAAAAGCGACTTTTAGAGCAGATACAACTAAGTATCACCCCTCCAGCTATACTAGAACGAGGCTGGCCAGGCCTATGGTGTTCAGCACGCTTAGCAGGGGCAGGGTTGCAAGGTTGACACAATGTAAGATGCCTAGGACACCTATTCAGAGGCAAGTCAAGC
>SBLD01000123.1 GCA_004551485.1 Billgrantia azerbaijanica
GGTGATCGAATTGAAGGTCCTGGCGATGGAGTCATCCGGTCCGTCCTCGGCATACGGCCAGTGCGCGGCGAAGATCTCGTATGTCTTCCGTCCGAGCAGCAGGTCGAACCGCTGACCAAACAGCTTGTCGATCTCTTCACCGAACACCTCGTCTGCCAGCGGCGCGACCCAGCCGCCGTAGCCGAATCCGCCGGTCGGGTCTTCTTGAGGCCCGCCGGGCGCCTGCATGACGCCATCCAGCGAGACCATGGCGCCGACAATCACCTTTCGCATGAGCTCCTCCTCCTGGTCCTAGGCTTATCTGAAAAGTCGGCGAGCGAAGGCCAGACAAGGCAAAAATCGGGGAAAAGACGGAGTTTACGCAGTGTAAATGAGTACTTTGAGCCGATTTTTAACGCCGTATGGCCGAGCGCAGCCAGTTTTCGGACAGAGCC
>SBLD01000124.1 GCA_004551485.1 Billgrantia azerbaijanica
TAAAGAATGGTAGTGCCTTAAAAACTGAAACACAATGAAGTCTAACTTGTTTCCTTTTACATAAGTAGATAGAGAGAGATAGAAGAGAACCAACCTGTGTCTTCCGTTTGGTTTCCTCGTTTGAATCCTTCTCCTCCTTGAAGCTGTTCGGTTCCTGTCCGCTTCTACACGCAGCTATTGAGAATATCTATGAAATCAAGGACACCAGATACTTTGCAAGAACAATGATCTACTATGTAAACAATATAGGGTTAGATAAATTGACCATTCACATGTAAAGACAAACAAGTAAATGGAAGGAACAAGAATAGCTTTATTGATCAATAGAAGTCAAGGGAGTTACAAGCAGTTGCTTCAAACCCAGCATCAACCTCTTGACTTTGAAGAGTTCTCCTAGAACCTCATACAAAAGCAAAATCACCCAACAAGCTTAA
>SBLD01000125.1 GCA_004551485.1 Billgrantia azerbaijanica
TATTTGATGCTCTCTGTTTGCCATGTCTTTCAGTAACTCAAAGGTATTCCTGATATGGTTTTCGTGGTTATTTTGGATACCGATAGGAACTTGGAATCTACGAGATAGCTCCGTTGAATAACTTCTCCATAGATTGAATGTCTTTTGTTCAGTCTCAATAACATCAATTGCTCTCTTGATCTCGCCGCCTTCAACCCTCTTACTGCTGTCAAGTAAGTTAATAATCCTACCTTGATTGTACACAGCTTCCACTTCTCTAAATAAGCTAAGAAGCAGCTCAACTGCTGCATTAGGATCTGAAACATGTGGAAAATTCCTACACATAAGTCCAACCAAAATATCTTTTTGGTCCTTTTTTCTGCGTGGTAGGTCGACCCATTCAATACGCAGATTATCGAGCTCAGGCTTGTGATATGTGATCTTTTCCTTTTTA
>SBLD01000126.1 GCA_004551485.1 Billgrantia azerbaijanica
ATTCGTAGTGATATAATGGACTGTTATTTTTTTTTTAATTTTACGGAAACTGAATATGTAAACATAAGGTATTAATTGAATTATTTATTTATTTTTTTAAAACGAAAGAATATATAGAGAGAATGACTGAATGTGGTTAATTTTTGTTTATTTTTTTTATATCAGTTGCAAATATGGTTCTACTTGTCGCTACAATCATCCTGAAAGGACTGGTATGTGCAGAACTCTGATAAATAGTTATAACTAGTGAAATATATCAATCTCAAAGCTTGTGTTTAAAAAATTTCATTGCTAATTATGTGCAGCAATCAATCCTCCCGCTGCTGCAATTGTTCATCCTCTTATAACTTCCCCAGCAGCTAGTCTTGGCATTAGTGTTGTTAGTCCAGCAGCCTCACTATATCAAACTATTGACCCCAGATTAGCTCAGGC
>SBLD01000127.1 GCA_004551485.1 Billgrantia azerbaijanica
AGACGAGCTATTAACAATCTCGAGATATGGCTCGATCGCTACGGGTAAGGGATTCACTTAGAGTTGAAGGATTGGGGTTGAGTGAGTGAGTGAAGGGGTGCTTTTTTTTCTTCTTTCTTTTTTTTTTTTTTTCTGGTATGCCGCTCCGCGAGCAAGGAGCGAGAGAACAAAGAGGGCTGTGGTGATGTTAGAATTTGCACCTATTTGTATCTATTTAGTGATTAGTCTGCTAGTTTTTTTGATCTTACGCGGGTTTGGTTCCATGGGTTTGAGAATTTCTCTATTGTTCATCACTCTGGTTTTGTTTTTTTATTGGCGTTGTGAAACACTTGAAATTGGATCGTATTTCGTTTGGCTTCTCTCCAAAGTAGGACTCCATTTTTGGGTGCGCGTCCTTTGCCAGTTATGCATAAAACTGGGCTTTGGTGGGG
>SBLD01000128.1 GCA_004551485.1 Billgrantia azerbaijanica
TTGGTTGCAGCATCTGCCGCATCTGTCAAGGAACAGGGCACTGGTCTTACAACTGCCCCAACAGGAACACCAGAGCAGTTCCCACCAGGCCCAGTGGCCCTCAAGTAGCAGCTCACCCAGTAGTGGAGGAGCTGCCAGAGGAACAGGCTGACCCAGAGGACCAACCTCTACATGAAGGGGAGCTTGACCTAGGTGAGTACAGGCAGGAGCCTGAAGAGAGCCAAGGCAACCAGGGAAACAAGCATGGGGAGATGCAGTGATGGCCTGCCTCACCCTGGAACCTACCTCACCATCCCAATGTATATATCAAGACTGTTGATACTGTTTCTCCACCAGCACTACTCAACCAACAGTGCTCAAGCTCAAAGACTCCATCAATGGCCACCAAGCTTGCATCCTTGCCAACACAGGTGCTGGACTGTCCATATTAT
>SBLD01000129.1 GCA_004551485.1 Billgrantia azerbaijanica
GTAAGGAGATGTAAAGTAATGTAAAGTAATGTAAACTAAAGTATAGTAATGTTAAGTTAATTATGTTAAGTTAAATCATTCACATAAAGAAAAGATAAAACAAAATATTAACAGAAGAGAATTTAAATCAAAATATCCTAAAGTATAGTATCGTGATGTAAAGTAAGGATTAGAAATAAAGGAAAATAAGAATAAAAAAAAATAGGTAAGTAATCTATTGTAAACTATATTTAATAATAAAATATATGAAAAAGTAATTAGAATAGTAAAGTAATAGTGTAAAATAGAAATAGAGCGCTTCGCGCGGGTAGAATAGAATAGAATAGAATAGAGTAGAATAGAATAGAATAGATTAGAATAGAATAGAATAGAAAAGAAACAATCAAATATAATATAATTAAGGAAATAAAATAAATAAAATAGGAATA
>SBLD01000130.1 GCA_004551485.1 Billgrantia azerbaijanica
GTTCGATATGTTGGTTCAGGAAGATGTCTTGGAATTTAGGGCAGCGTTTCATGATGTTGAGCTTGCTTTTCTTAAGGAAGAGCATGGTGACACGTTCTTTTGGGAGTAAGGTACCAACTACATAGAGTAATTGGTTCTCAATCGCTTTGCAGGCACCGTGTGTGTGCAGTGCCACAGAGAAGGGGTTAGAACCAATGCCTAGGTGTTCGAGTGCGTCGGCGGCGTCAGGCTGTATAGCGTAACGGTTGATGTGTTCGACGTTTTTAAGTTCAGCGCGTATTTGGCGGCATGCCTCCTCTTGAAGTGTAGTGCGTACGGTGGTGTCTGTAATGCGTTCGATGGCACCCCTAATAGTGGCCATTTCTCTGGTTCTTAGCTGAGCTGTTGATGCAGAGACGATGATCACAATTTTGGGTGTGTGTTGG
>SBLD01000016.1 GCA_004551485.1 Billgrantia azerbaijanica
AAGCAGGGAGGGTACCGGCGCTGGCCCTCCTGCCTCCACCGTGGTGCCCAAAGTGCTGCGGTTATTCTATGAATCCAGGATGCACAGGTTCCCTCCTTGCAATTTCTTGCCATGCTCTGCGGCCGGTTTGTTGAGCGCAGCGTGACAAACCGGTCCGACTCGCGCTACTGGTTAAATGCCATAGTCTCGTTCAACTTTGGCGACCCTCAATTTGAATGCTGAATACCATTTCTCATGGCCCAGTCTCTGCGCCTCTTGGTGCTCAGAGTTTCGCTTCCAATTTTTAATAGCTTCAAGGCTTTCCCAATAAGATACCGTGATACCCAGTCCATCACGAACCGATTCAACACCCAGAAAACCCGGCTGTTCAGACGCCAACTCAACCATGCGGTCTGCCATTTCACCGTAACCGTTGTCTCCCTCGGTACGGTGGTTGCTGAAGATGACCGCGTAATACGGAAGTTCAGGTGTTTGAGCAATATCAGACATAGCATTTAACGTCGCCAGCATGCGCTTGTCGCGTGCATTAAGCATCTACGCTGCATCCCATTCGTAAACCGAGAGCATGGATGATCCGGTTGTATGGATAGGGTCACCAAATGCTATTGCTTTTGCCGATTCGAGATCTTTCGCTTTAACAATGTAGGCGCCGCCGGTTTTATCTGTGAACGGTCCCGCTAGTCCTAGCAGGCCTTGTTCCTTAAGCTGAGCCAAGTATTCTCTATGCGCTTCAACGACTGATTGCTGAAAACGCGGGGTTCGCATGGCCACAATTAAATATCGCATCATGGTTTCCTATTCTACTCGGATTGCTTGAATTCAGGCAGCCTACCCCAGCGCGGGGCCTGTCGCCAGAACCGGACGTTCGACCTTATGCTGTGGGTCAATGACGTCACCCACGGGAGAGACCGCCATGATCGATGCCAATGACATGAAGCACCTGGAGCGCTGCGTGGCGCTGGCGGAGCAGGCGCTGGAGGCCGGCGACGAGCCGTTCGGCTCGGTGCTGGTGAGCGGCGACGGCGAGGTGCTGGCCGAGGATCACAACCGCGTCGCCGGGGGCGACAGCACCCGGCATCCTGAGTTCTACCTGGCGCGCTGGGCGGCGCAGCACCTGACGCCCGAGGAGCGGGCGCGGGCCACGGTCTACACCTCCGGGGAGCACTGCCCGATGTGCGCGGCGGCCCACGGCTGGGTGCGGCTGGGGCGCATCGTCTATGCCAGCTCGTCGGCACAGCTGGTGAGCTGGCTCGAGGCGATGGGCGCTGGCCCGGCGCCGGTGGCGCCGCTGCCGATCCAGACCGTGGTGCCGGGGGCGCTGGTCGAGGGGCCGGTGCCGGAGTTCGCCGAACGTATTCATGGGCTGCACCGCCGCCTGCACAACCTCTGAGTGGCTCTACTCGCCCTGGCCACCGAGAATTCGGTAGGCCTCGGGCGTCTCCCCTTCCCGCTCGTGGAAGCTGGCGCGAGAAAGGCGCTCGGCCATGGCCCGGGCCGCGCCAAGGGTGGCGGCCTCCAGCCGCCGGGCCAGCGAGGCGCGGGTGCGGGAGATCTCGTCGTGCAGCTGGGCCTGCATGGCCGGGCGCTGGAGGGCCTCCTGCGCCTTGAGCAGGGCATATTCGCTGCCGGCGATGCCGGCCAGGGTCACTGCCGTGGTCACGCTGCCCGCCACCAGGGCGCCCGGGCCGGTGGGGGCGCTGACCGCCGCGGCCGTACTGCCGCTGGCCAGGGCGCGCGTCGCCCCGCTCGCCAGGCGAGCGGCCAGGCTGCGCAATGCCAGGCGGCTGCCCTGCACAACCGTCGTGCTCCCCAGGCGGGCCGCCACGGTGCGGCCGGCCAGCAGCCCCAGGCCACCGCCGCCCACGGCGGCCAGTTGCCAGCGCGACCGGTCGAGGCCGTCGTCAAGTGACTGTCGCAGCGCCACGTCCAGGTCGAGAACGGGCGGTTCCGCGTCGCCTTCGGCCGTCGCCTGGCGCGAGACATAGCGGGTGTGCAGGGTGCCGGCCATGTCCCCCATCAGCGCCCGCTGTTCACGAGCCAGCGTCGTCGCATAGTCCGCCTCGAGCTCGGCCAGGGCCGCCTCGATACCGCTCGGCGCCACCAGGCGCGCGTGCAGCTGCTCGTCCAGCCAGCCGTCCAGGTCGCCAACCAGGGCCATCCCCAGGCGGGTGTAGCTACCGCTCGCCGAGAAGTACCACTCCAGGTAGCCCGGCACCGCCGCCTCCAGCGGGGCGAAGGCACCCTCGAGGCGCGCCTCGATCCAGGGCGTCATGCGCCCGGCGAGCCGCACTTGGGCCTCATCGGCGAGCACCGTCAGATCGCGCTGGAAGTCGGTATGGGTCTCGGCATCCAGGGTCAAGGTCTCGCCCGCGACGATCACCCGGAACAGCGGTTCCTGGCTGCGCCCCTCCAGCCACCGCCAGCCGCCCTCGAGGAGCAGCAGCAGCGCCGCGACGACCAGCAGCGAGAGTCCCCAGCGACGCCCGGCGAGCGACAGGCGCATCCGCCTCTCCCAGCCTTGCCCCGGGTCATACGAGGTACTCACGGTAGCTTCTCTCCACAGCGAGCGAGCCCCGCGCGTTCGGGCAACCGCAGGCGACGGCGACGCAGCGCCTCGGCGCCGACCAGCACGCGGACGTAGGCCCAGGCGACGGCGCCCTGCGCCAGCAGCAACAGCACCCAGCCGAGCAGGGCAAAAGGAGCGCCCAGCTTGAGGTGCGCCACAGCATTCTGCATGGCCCAGAACTGGCTGGTCTGCACCACACCGGCCAGCCGCTCGAGGAAGCCGAGCAGCGAGCCGCCGTCGCTTTCAGGCAGGTGGCGCAGCATCGCCTCCTCCCAGCCCAGCCCGACCAGGTAGGGCTGGGGCAGCCACAGCGCCGCAGCCACCAGGCCCAGGGCCAGCAGCCCCGCCACGGGGGGCACCAGCAGGCGCCGGCTGACCGCCGCCAGGTGCTCGGCGATCACGTGACGCGCCAGGCGACGCCGCAGTTCCCGATCCACCCCGACCAGCACGACCGCGCCGGCGAGCAGCAGCGGCCAGCCCACCAGCGGCAGGAGGCGCAGTTGCACCAGCAGCACCAGCGCCAGCAGCGCACCGACGACCTGGTGACGCACCACCATCAGCGCGCCGCCACGCAGCCAGCGATGCCAGGGCGAGTCCTCGCGCAGGTACTGTCCCAGCCAGGCACGGCGACGCAGCCGCGCCGACTCGAGGCTGCCGGCCACGATCAGCTGGGTGGCGAGCACCCAGACCGGCAGGAACAGCAGCACGGCCCAGGCGCTCGCCAGCCGCGACCAGGCGAGCAGCGCTGCCACCGTCAGGAGGAGGTGGGCGTGGCGCCACAGCCACGCCCCCAGCCTCGCGATCTTGCCTTTCTGCATACCTCGGCCTCCCGGCGTCATCACCGATAGCGTAGCGCCTCGGGCTAGCGGAATACCTTGCTTGGACCCTGGAAGGGCGACAGCGTGCGGCGGTGGGGCCGCCGCGCCTGCCGTGCGGGCGGTGGCAGAAAAGAACGGCGGCGGGCCACGCCCACCGCCAAGGAACCGATCGAAAGGTATCGCGTCGCGATGGCGCTCAGAGCTCGAAGCCGCGGCCGAAGTCCTCGGCGCTGAGCGCCATCAGCGGCTCGGCGCCGGCCTCGATGGCCTGCTTATGGGCGCGGGTACGCGGCAGCAGGCGTTGGTAGAAGAAGCGCGCGGTGTTGAGCTTGGCGCGGTAGAAGGCGGCGTCTTCCGTGCTCTCGGCCAGCGCCGCCCTGGCCTGCCTGGCCGCCCGGGCGAACAGGTAGGCCAGGGTCACGTAGCCGGCGTACATCAGGTAGTCGACGCTGGCCGCGCCCACTTCCTCGCGGTCGGCCATGGCCTTCATGCCGATGCCCATGGTCAGCTCGCCCCACTCCTGGTTGAGCTTGGCCAGCGGGCGCACGAACTCGGCGAGCTCGGCGTTGCCCTCCTCGGCCTGGCAGAACTTGTGGATCTCCCTGGTGAAGACCTTGAGCGTCTCGCCCTGGCTCATCAGCACCTTGCGGCCCAGCAGGTCGAGGGCCTGGATACCGGTGGTGCCCTCGTAGAGGCGGGTGATGCGGGCGTCGCGCACCAGTTGCTCCATGCCCCACTCCTGGATGAAGCCGTGGCCGCCGAAGACCTGCACGCCCTCGTTGGTCGCCTCGAAGCCCACCTCGGTAAGGAACGCCTTGACGATGGGCGTCAGCAAGCCCAGCAGGGTCTCGGCGCGCTCGCGCTCGGCGGCGTCCTGGCCGTGCTCGACGATGTCGATCATCTGCGCGGTGTAGAGCACCAGCATCCGCCCGCCCTCGGCGAAGGCCTTCTGGGTCAGCAGCATGCGGCGCACGTCGGGGTGGACGATGATCGGATCGGCGGGCTTGTCGGGCGCCTGGGGACCGGAGAGCGCGCGCATCTGCAAGCGGTCGCGGGCGTAGGCCAGGGCGTTCTGGAAGCTCGCCTCGGCAAGGCCCAGGCCCTGGATGCCCACGCCGATGCGCGCCGCGTTCATCATGGTGAACATGCAGGCCAGCCCCTTGTTGGGCGCACCGACCAGGAAGCCCTTGGCCCCGTCGAAGTTCATCACGCAGGTGGCGTTGCCGTGGATGCCCATCTTGTGCTCGAGCGAGCCGCACGCCACGCCGTTGCGCTCCCCGGGGTTGCCGTTGCCGTCGGGCATGAACTTCGGCACCACAAAAAGCGAGATGCCCTTGGAGCCCGCCGGCGCGTCGGGCAGCTTGGCCAGCACCAGGTGGACGATGTTCTCGGCCAGGTCGTGCTCGCCGGCGGAGATGAAGATCTTGGTGCCGGTGATCGCGTAGGCGCCGTCATCGGTGGGCACCGCACGCGTCTTGATCAGCCCCAGGTCGGTGCCGCAGTGCGGCTCGGTGAGGCACATCGTACCGGTCCAGGTGCCCTCCACCAGCTTGGACAGGTAGGTGGCCTTCTGCTCCTCGGTGCCGTGGTGGCGCAGGGCATCGGCCGCGCCGTGGGAGAGTCCCGGGTACATGCCCCAGGCCAGGTTGGTGGCGCAGATCATTTCGTTGAGCACCATGGCAAGCGAGTGCGGCAAGCCCTGGCCACCGTGCTCGGGGTCGGCGGCCAGGCTCGGCCAGCCGCCCTCGACGTACTGGGCATAGGCTTCCTTGAAGCCCTTGGGCGCCTTGACCTCCCCCCCCTCCAGGCGGCAGCCCTCCTGGTCACCGCTCTGGTTCAACGGCAGCAGCACCTCGCGGGCGAAGCGCGCCCCCTCCTCGAGAATCGCCGCCACGACATCGGGCGAGGCCTCCTCGCCGCCGGGCAGGCGTGCATAGTGGGCCGGGTAGCCCAGCATCTCGTCCATCACGAAGCGCAGGTCGCGCAGGGGGGCCTGATAGTCGGGCATGTCTAGTCTCCAAAACAGGATCGCCGCAAGACGATCGCCAGCAGTCGGGCACACGCAGCGGCCAGCGCCGCTTTCAAACACATGTTTGAAAACTAGCGATCGACACCAGACAAGTCAAGCGTTCGTTTGACGATATGGGCCGCCAGGCCCCCTCCCCTGATAGTCCATCCGAGCATCAAGCTTTCACAAGAAAATGGCGCGCCATATATTGGCGTCATCACGAAATGGCGGCCCCCACCGGGCCACGCCCTCATCGGGTGGCCGGGCTCAGGGCATGGCCTCCTTGAGGCGTTCGCGCAGCGTCTCGAGCCGCTCCTTGAGGGCGTTGAGCTCGTCGAAGCCCTGGCCGCTGGCCATCACCACGCAGTCGGGGATCTCGCGGGCCCGCTCGCGCAGCGCCCGGCCGGCGTCGGTCAGGTGGAGTTCCACCACGCGTTCGTCGCTGGTGCGGCGCACGCGCTCGAGCAGCCCCTCGCGCTCCAGGCGCTTGAAGACGGGCGTGAGCGAGCCGGTATCGGTGTAGAGCTTCTGGCTGATGGTGCCGGCGCTCTGGCCATCCTCCTCCCACAGCACCATCATCACCAGGTACTGCGGATAGGTAAGGTTCAGCGCCGTGAGCAGCGGCTTGTAGAACTTGGTCATCAGCAGCGAGGTGGAGTAGAGCGCAAAGCAGAGCTGATGATCGAGCTGCAGGTCGCTGCAGGCTGCCTGGTCGGCCATGGGTTCCTCCGGTCAGAAAAAAAGCTGGTGCACCACAAAATAGCGCACCAGCCCTTTACCGGACAGAGGGAGCATTCAACGGCTGCTACTGCATGCGGATACCGCCATCGAGGCGGATCGTCTCACCGTTGAGCATGGGGTTGGTGACGATCTGCTCGGCCAGGCGGGCGAACTCGTCGGGCTTGCCCAGCCGCTTGGGGAAGGGCACCGAGGCGGCGAGCGCCTGGGCCGCCTCGTCGGGAATCTCGCTCATCATCGGCGTCTCGAAGACGCCGGGGGCGATGGCCATCACCCGGATGCCGTGGCGCGACAGCTCGCGTGCCGCCGGCAGGCTCATGCCCACCACCCCGGCCTTGGAGGCGCTGTAGGCGCACTGCCCCACCTGGCCGTCGAAGGCGGCGATGGAGGCGGTATTGATGATCACCCCGCGCTCCCCGTCCTCGCCCGCCGCGTTCTTCGCCATGGCGGCCGCGGCCAGGCGCATGACGTTGAAGGTACCCACCAGGTTGATCTGGAGGGTGCGGGCGTAGGCGTCGAGATCGGCCGGATTGCCCTCGCGGTCGACCAGCTTGGCCACGCTGACCACCCCGGCACAGTGCACCACCCCGGCCAGCCCCCGGCCTTCGCTGAGTTCCACGGCGGCGTCCACCGCCGCCTGGATATCGTCCCCCGAGGTGACGTCGCCGCGCACCGCACGGGCGCGCTCGCCCAGCGTCTCGGCGTGGGCCTCGACGGCGTCGCTCAGGTCGCAGAGCACCACCCGGCCGCCGCCGGCGACCAGGCGTTCGGCGGTGGCCGCCCCCAGCCCGGAGGCGGCACCGGTGATCAGGAAGGTGTTGTCCTTCACTTGCATCTATTGTGTCTCCCAGTTCATTTCGCGGGCTCGGCGTCCGCTTTGTCGGCGGCGTCGGCACGCAGCTTGAAGCGCTGGATCTTGCCGCTCGGCGTCTTGGGCAAGGTGTCTACGAACTCGATCACCCGCGGGAAGGCGTGGGTGGAGAGCCGCTCGCGCACCAGCTGACGGATCTCGTCGGCCAGGGCGTCGCTGGCCTCGAAGCCCTCGCGCAGCACGATGTAGGACTTGATGATCTCGCCGCGGATCTCGTCAGGCTGGCCCACGGCGGCGGATTCCGCCACCGCCGGGTGGGTCAGCACGCTGTTCTCCACGTCGGTGGGGCCCACCCGGTAGCCGGCGGTGGTGATGATGTCGTCGTCGCGGCCGGCGAACTGGAAGGTGCCGTCCTCGTTGCGGATCACCACGTCGCCGGTCAGGTAGTAGCCCTCGGCGAAGGGGTGCTTCTCCTGCCAGGTGTAACCGGCGAAGAAGTGCGCCGGCGAGTTGGCGATGTCCACCGCCAGCACGCCGGGCTCGCCCGGGGGCAGCTCCCGGTGCTCGGCGTCGAGGATCGCCAGGCGGTAGCCGGGCATCGGCACGCCCATGGCGCCGATATGCTTGGGATGCGCCAGGGCGTGGTGGTTGCAGCAGGTCATGCCGGTCTCGGTCTGGCCGTAGTGGTCCATCACCGGACAGCCCAGCGAGCGCTCCACCCAGGTCACCACCTCGGTGTTGAGCGGCTCGCCGGCGGAGCTCGCCACGCGCAGCTCGAGCGTCTCGTGGGCGTCGTCGAACAGTCCCGAGGCCTTCATCAGGCGATAGGCGGTGGGCGCGGCGGCGAAGTTGGTGATGCGATGGCGCTTCATGAAGGCCAGCGCCCCCTCGGCGCTGAACCCCGCCTCGCAGAAGTGGGTGGTCACGCCCAGCAGCAGCGGCCCGGCGATGGCGTAGTAGAGGCCGTAGGCCCAGCCGGGGTCGGCCATGTTCCAGAAGCGGTCCGTCTCGCGCAGGTCGATGGCAAGCTCCATGTAGAGCGCGAAGGCAGGCATGCCGGAGAGCGGCACGGCCACGCCCTTGGGCTTGCCCACGGTGCCGGAGGTGAACATCTGCAGGAAGGGGGCCTCGGGCGCCAAGCGCGGCGGCGCCTCCGCCATCGGCGCATGGGCCAGCGCCTCGGCCCAGTCCAGGTCGCTCGCATGGTCGGCATCGGGGCCGCCCACGGCGAGCACCGGCGGGCACTGGGAGAGGCCGTCGAACTTGAAGCGGTTGGCGGCGTCGGTGATCACCAGCCGGGTATCGGCACGCCCCAGGCGATAGTCCACGGCATCCGGCCCGAAGGCGGTGAACAGCGGCTGGTAGACGGCACCGATGCGCCAGGTGGCCAGCACCGCCACCAGCAGCTGTGGCGAGCGCGGCAGCATGCAGGCGATGCGATCGCCGGCGCCCAGGCCGCGCGCCCGGAACCAGCCGGCGAGCCTGGCGCTCTCGGCGTCGAGCTCGGCATAGCTGAGCGAAGTGACGTTGCCGGCGGTGTCCTCGTGGATCAGCGCCGGCACCTCGCCGCGCCCGGCGCGCAGGTGACGCCCGCAGCAGGACTCGAAGGCATTGAAACGGCCGTCGCCATGGTCGTCGAGGCGGGCGATGACCGTGTCGATGGAGAAGCGAGCGAGGTAGTCGGCGTAGTCGGGAAGGGTCGCAGCGTGGCTCATGGAGTGCCCTCTCGTGCTGTTGTGGTTGTGTTGGCAATGCAGGCAGCAGATGATAGTGACGTATCTTCAGTTGACGTAAGCGTCAACCTAACAAGCGCTAGGTACAAGCTAGAAGCAAAGCCGCCGCAGGGCAACCCCCCGGCGGCGGTGGCCAACTAGACGATGGTCGAGGGCGCGGCGGGTACGGCGCGGGGGGAGGTGATCATGCCGATCAGTTCGCGGGCCAGATCCTCGGGCTTGCGCGGCCCTTCGGGGTCGTACCAGCGCACCGTCCAGTTGAGCGCGCCCATCACGAAACGCGACACCAGGAAACGGTCGCCCTGGATCAGCCCGGCCGCCAGTGCCTCGTCGATCACCTGCTCCCACAGCGCCTCGTAAGCGTCGCGCAGGTGGCTCAGGTGATCACGGGCGTCGGGATCGAGACGACGCCACTCGTAGAGCGCCACCACGTGGGCGTTGCGGTCGGTGAGCAGGGTCTCGAGGTGGGCCCGGGCCATGGCGTGCAACCGAGCCTGGGGCGTGTTGTCACAGCTGGCGAGGGCGGAGCGTGCGATCTGCAACGCATTCTCGGTGCCCTCCTCGATCACCGCCGCGAGGATCTCCTGCTTGTCGCGGAAGTGGTGGAAGAGGCTGCCGGACTTGATGCCCATCTCCTGGGCGAGCATGCGCACCGTGGTCCGGTCGAAGCCCTCCTGGACGAAGAGCTGCGCGGCCAGGCGGGTCAGTTCCTTGCGGCGGGGGGACTCGTTAACGACATTCATCGGGTTTACACTAGCGCTTGCTTGGTTGACCTTGAGAAAAGCACAGGCCCGCCGGGAGGTCAACGCGACTTCCGCGTGGCAGGGCCGGTCAACCCCGGATCACCCTCACCGCCACCGACACGCTGAACAACCACAAGCCAGGAGATCCTGCCCATGAGCCACGCCAACGATATCGTCTTCCTCTCCGCCACCCGTACCCCCATGGGCGGCATGCTCGGCAGCCTGTCGAGCCTCACCGCGCCGGAACTCGCCGCCACCGCCATTCGCGCCGCCATCGAGCGGGCCGGCATCGAGGCCGCCAGCATCGACGAGGGCATCATGGGCTGCGTGCTGCCCGCCGGGGTCAAGCAGGGCCCGGCCCGCCAGGCGATGCGCCAGGCCGGCATTCCGGACGGCATCGGCGCCACCACCGTCAACAAGCTGTGCGGCTCGGGCATGAAGGCCACCATGCTCGCCCACGACCTGATCCGCGCCGGCAGCGGCGAGGTGATGCTCGCCGGCGGCATGGAGTCGATGTCCAACGCACCGCACGTGCTGACCAAGGCGCGCAGCGGCTACCGCCTCGGCCATGGCGAGCTGAAGGATCACATGTTCCTCGACGGCCTGGAGGACGCCGAGACCGGCAAGCTGATGGGCGTCTTCGCCCAGGACATCGCCAGCGAGCGCGGCTACTCGCGCGAGCGCCTCGACGACTTCGCCATCGCCTCGCTGGAGCGCGCCATGGAGGCCACCAATGCCGGCCACCTGGCCGCCGAGATGGCCCCGGTCACGGTGACGGATCGCAAGGGCGAGACGGTCGTCGAGCACGACGAGCAGCCCTTCCAGGCCAAGCTCGACAAGATCCGCACCCTGCGCCCGGCCTTCGCCAAGGACGGCACCATCACCGCCGCCAACGCCAGCTCCATCTCCGACGGCGCCTCGGCGCTGATCCTGGCCAGCCAGGCCGCGGCCGACCGGCTCGGAGCCAAGCCCATCGCGCGCATGCTCGGCCACAGCACCCATTCGCGCCACCCCAGCGAGTTCACCATCGCCCCGGTGGGCGCCATCGACAAGCTGATGAAACGGCTCGAGTGGGGCGTGGACGACGTCGACCTCTTCGAGATCAACGAGGCCTTCGCCGTGGTCACGCTGATGGCGATGGACGATCTGGGCCTGCCCCACGACAAGGTCAACGTGTTCGGCGGCGCCTGCGCCCAGGGCCACCCGATCGGCTCCACCGGCTCGCGCATCATCGCCACCCTGATCCACGCCCTGCGCACCAAGGGCGGCAAGCGCGGCATCGCCAGCCTGTGCATCGGCGGCGGCGAGGCCACGGCGGTGGCGGTGGAACTGGTCGACTGATGGCGGCGGCCTACCGGATCGAGACCCCGCAAGGCTCGCTTCACGCCGTTCGCTGGTCGCCGCAGGCGGCCGCGGACGGCCTGAGCCCCATCGTGCTGCTGCACGACTCGCTGGGCTGCGTCGCCCTGTGGCGGGACTTCCCCGAGCGCCTGGCGCGCGCCACCGGGCGCGCGGTGATCGCCTACGATCGCCTGGGCTACGGGCGGTCGGCCCCCTTCCCCGGCCCGCAGCCCGAAAGCTTCATCGCCGACGAGGCACGCGAAGGGTTTGCCGCCGTTCGCGAGCAGTTGGGGCTCGGGCGCTTCGTGTTGCTCGGCCACAGCGTGGGCGGCGGCATGGCCGCCCACGCGGCCGGCCGGCACCCCGCCGGCTGCGAGGCGCTGGTCACCGTGGCGGCCCAGGCCTTCACCGAACCGCGCACCCTGGCGGGCATCCGCGAGGCCGAGCGCGCCTTCGCCAACGCGGACCAGATGGCCCGCCTGGCCCGCCATCACGGTGACAAGGCCGGCTGGGTGCTGCGCTCCTGGGTCGACAACTGGCACTCGGAGGCCTTCCGCGACTGGCGTCTGGACGATGCGCTCACCCGGGTGCGCTGCCCGACGCTGGCGCTGCATGGCGAGCACGACGAGTACGGTTCGGCGGAGCAGCCGGCGCGCATCGCCGCCCTGACGGCGGGGCCCGCCGAGGCGCAGATCCTGGCCGACTGCGGGCACGTGCCGCACCGCGAATGCCCGGAACGGCTGGTCGCCGCCATCGCCGCCTTCCTGGGCAACCTGCCGGCGCGATAGGCCTGGCGTCAGGTGCGCGGCGCCGCCAGGCGGTCCAGGCGCAGCCGTTCGCGCGCATCGAAGAGCCGACGGCTGCCCACCGCCACCGCCGCCAGGGTGCCGAAGCCGGTCCCCAGGGTGATGGTGAACATGATCAGGATCTGGTACTTCACCGCCAGCGCCGGCGGGCTGCCGGCGAGGATCTGGCCGGTCATCATGCCCGGCAGGCTCACCACGCCGGCGGCGGCCATGGCGTTGATCATCGGCATCAGGCCGCTGCGCATCGCCTCGCGACGGATGTCGCCGATCGCTTCCTGCCAGCGCTGACCGAGCATCAGGCGGTTCTCGATCACCCCGCGCTGCCGCCAGGCGGTGTCGGTGAGACGATCCAGCGCCAGCGCCACGCCGGTCATGGTGTTGCCGAGCATCATGCCGAGCAGCGGGATGGCGTACTGCGGGCGATACCAGGGCTCGGGCCCGATGATCACGGTGAGCGTGAGCACGGCCACGGTGAATGACGACAGGAACATCGAGACGGTGCCGACGCCGAAGGCCCAACCGCCCAGCAGGCGGCGCTTCTGGCGCGCCATCACCTCGCGCCCGGCGATCAGCAGCATGGCGAAGGCCATCAGCGCCACCCAGTGCAGCGCCTCGGCGGCGAACAGCGCCTCGAGCACCAGGCCCACCAGGGCCAGCTGGATCACGGTGCGCGCCGCGGCCACCAGCAGGCTGCGCGTCATGCCGAGACGCGCCCAGGCCGTGCAGCCGGCCAGGGCCACCACCAGCAGGGCCGCCCCGGCGAGCTGCCACCAGCCAAGATCGATCACGTCCATGCGGTCTGCGCCTCCTCCACCAGTCGGCTGTCTTCGATGCGACAGTGGCGCTGCGCCACCCGAGCGATCTGCGCCCGGTCGTGGGCGACCCACACCACCGGCCAGCCCCGCTCGCGGACGCGCGACACCAGCCACGTCTCGACGCGGCGCGCCGTGGCATCATCCAGGTTGGCCGTGGGCTCGTCGAGCAGCAGCGCCGCGGGGTCGCGACTCACCGCCCGCAGCAGCGCCAGGCGCTGTTTCTCACCGGAGGAGAGCCGGGCAACCGGCCAGTGAAGCACCTCGGGCGTGAACCCCAGGGCCTCGAGATCGGCCGGATCGGCATCCGGCAGGTGCTCGTCCACCCGTTCGGCCCACCAGTGGCTCTCCGCCGGCACCAGCATCACGGCCCGACGCCAGGCGTGGCCGGGGATGGCCGACTGGGCCCGATCACCCAGCCACACCTCGCCGTCATGCGGCTCCAGGTCGGCGATGGCGCGCAGCAGGCGGCTCTTCCCGGAGCCGCTCGCCCCGGAGAGGCAGAGGATCTCCCCGGGGGCAATGGTCAGGTCGATGTCCGTCAGCTCGCCGATGGCCAGGCCGTGGAGTCGCAGATTATCAGCGGTGGGCACGGGGCGTCCTCGTCATTGCAGGCAATGCCGAACACCATAGCGCATCCTGCATGCGCCACCGGCGTGGCGATTCCGTCATTACGGCGCCAACGCGGTCACGACACGATGTCCCTCGCCGCCAGTGGCCACCCCGTCCGGTCCCCCGTATCATATACGCCATTCCATATATCCTTGTTGCCCCTTCCCAAAGGAGCCATGGCATGACCACACGTCAGGACACCCAGCCCCCCAGCACCACGGAGGGCATGGGCCTCTTCGAGCGCTTCCTCTCCCTGTGGGTGGCGCTGGCCATCGTCGCCGGGGTGCTGCTCGGCCAGTTCGTCCCGGCCATTCCCGAGGCGCTGTCGCGTTTCGAAGTCGCCCAGGTGTCGATCCCGGTGGCGGTGCTGATCTGGGCGATGATCTTCCCGATGATGGCACAGATCGACTTTGCCGCGGTGCTCGGGGTGCACCGCCAGCCCAAGGGGCTGCTCATCACCACCACGGTGAACTGGCTGATCAAGCCCTTTACCATGTTCGCCATCGCCTGGTTCTTCCTGATGGTGCTGTTCCGCCCCTTCATTCCGGAGCCCCTGGCCAGCCAGTACCTGGCCGGCGCCATCCTGCTCGGCGCGGCACCCTGCACCGCCATGGTCTTCGTGTGGAGCACCCTGACCCGCGGCGACGCCGCCTACACCCTGGTGCAGGTGTCGCTCAACGACCTGATCATGCTGTTCGCCTTCGCCCCCATCGTGGTCTTCCTGCTCGGCGTATCGAACATCCAGGTACCCTGGGACACCGTCGCCCTCTCGGTGGTGCTCTATATCGTGATTCCCCTCACCGCCGGCTACCTGACCCGGCGCACCCTGATCGCCCGCCACGGCGCCGAGTGGTACGACGACGTCTTCCTGCAGCGCGTGGGGCCCATCACGCCGATCGGCCTGATCATTACCCTGGTGCTGCTGTTCGCCTTCCAGGGCGAGGTCATCCTCGAGGCGCCGCTGCACATCGCGCTGATCGCCATCCCGCTGATCGTGCAGACCTTCCTGATCTTCTTCATCGCCTACGGCTGGGCCAAGGCGTGGCAAGTGCCCCACAACGTAGCCGCGCCCGGGGCGATGATCGGCGCCAGCAACTTCTTCGAGTTGGCCGTGGCCGCCGCCATCGCCCTGTTCGGGCTGCAGTCCGGCGCGGCGCTGGCCACGGTGGTGGGCGTGCTGGTGGAGGTGCCGCTGATGCTCGCCCTGGTGCGCATCGCCAACGCGACCCGCGAGCACTTTCCCGGTGCCCCCCAGACCGGCTGAACAGTACCAAGGTACGGCTTGTCTCGCCGTGGCGACGCGGCGAGGATGGCCGAATGAACATCGCTTCGTGGCAACGTCACCCGCTGGCTCTCATCGTCCTCGCCCAGCTCTGCGGCACCTCGCTGTGGTTTTCCGTCAACGGCGTGGGCCTCTCGCTCTCGCGCGACCTGGGCTTCGCCGAGGCCGACCTCGGCCGCCTCACGCTCTGCGTGCAGGCGGGCTTCATCCTCGGCACCCTGACCATCGCCACCACCGGCCTGGCCGACCGCTTCCGCGCCAGCCGCATCTTCGCGGCGTCCTGCCTGGCCGGCGCCCTGGCCAATGCCGGCTTCGTGCTGGTGGCCGACCAGATGCCCCTGGCGCTCACGCTGCGCTTTTTGACCGGGCTGTGCCTGGCCGGCATCTATCCCCTGGGCATGAAGCTCGTCATCGGCTGGACGCCCCGGCACACCGGCGCCGCGCTCTCCTGGCTGGTGGGCATGCTGACGCTCGGCACCGCCCTGCCCCACCTGCTGCGCGGCACCACCCTCGGCATGCCCTGGGAGTGGCCGCTGCTCGGCGCCTCCCTCCTGGCGCTGGTCGGCGGGGCGCTGATCCTCGGCCTGGGGGACGGCCCTCACCTGCCGCCCACCGCCGGCAAGGCCCGCCTGCGCGACGGTCTGGCCGCGCTGCGCGAAGCGCGCTTTCGCGCCGTGGCCGGCGGCTACTTCGGCCACTGCTGGGAGCTCTACGCCTTCTGGACCCTGACGCCCTTCCTGGTCGCTCGCGAGGTGGAGCGTCTGGCCGCAGCCAGCGCGCCGGTTCCCTGGCTCTCCTTCGCGGTCATCGCACTGGGCACCCTCGGCTGCGTGGGCGGTGGCCTGCTCAGCCGGCGGCTCGGCAGCCTCTGGGTGGCGCGCTGGGCGCTCGCCACCTCGGGGGCGCTGTGCCTCGCCTATCCGCTGCTGACCGGCCTGCCGCCCCTGCTGCTGCTCGCCCTGCTCGGCGTGTGGGGCGTGACGGTGATCGCCGATTCGCCGCAGTTCTCGGCACTGGCCGCGGCCGCCGCCCCGCGTGAACGCGTGGGATCGACCCTGGCGGTGATGAACGCCGTCGGCTTCGCCCTGACCATTCCGGCGATCTCGCTGACCAGCTCGCTGTGGGCCCTGCAGGGGCCCTGGGTGCTGTGGTGGCTGCTGCCCGGTCCGCTGCTCGGCCTCTGGGTACTGCGCGGCCTGGGCACGGCGGCCGCCGACGCCGCCAGCGTCCCATCGGGCAGCGCGACCGCCAGGAAGTGAGTCGACTCAGCAGAGCGCCGCACGGCGCTCGGGGCGATTGCCCATGGCCGCCAGGCGGGCCTGCAGGGTGGCCAGCCGTGATGCCTCGGCGCGGGCCGCGACTTCCAGAACAGCGGTCACCCAGTCGGCAAGTGCCGAGTCAAGGCCATAGTAGACCCACTGCCCGTCTCGGCGGTCATTGAGCAGCCCGCCGTGACGCAGCTGGGCGAGGTGTCGCGACACCTTGGGCTGCGACTCTCCGAGCGCATGGGTCAGCTCGCACACGCAGAGCTCGCCCTCGCGCAGCAGCAGCAGCGTCAGCATCAGGCGCGTCTCGTCACCCAGGCACTTGAAGAGACGTACGGCATCCGGTGAATCCAAGGCTCTCCCCCTCGCTCGCGAATCGATGCGCGGCATTCTACCCCACGCGCCTGACCATCACGGGCTCTGGCGCGGCAGGGCGAGCGCCATCAGCGCGCTGGCGGCCACCAGCGCCGCCGAGACGCCCAGGCAGGCGGCAAGCCCGTACGCCTGGTAGAGCCACCCAGAGAGCACCGTGCCGGCGAGTCGCCCCATGGCATTGGCCATGTAGTAGAAGCCCACGTCCATGGAGACGCCGTCGGCCCGGGCGTAGTGCACGATCAGGTAGCTGTGCCAGCTGGAATTGATGGCGAAGAGCACGCCGAAGGCCAGCAGCCCCGCCACCAGGGCGCCCACCGCCTCGAGCGGCAGCAGGGCGAGCAGCGCCGGCAGGCCGGCCAGGGCCAGCGCCCAGAACACGGTGACGGCCCGTGCACCGCCGCGGATCAGGCCGGTGAGGCGTGGCGCCTGGGTCTGCACGCCGCCGTAACCGATCACCCAGATGGCCAGCAGGCCACCCACCGTCCAGTGGCTCCAGCCATGCTGGTCGTAGAGGAACACCGGCAGAGCCACCACGAACCACACGTCGCGCGCGGCAAACAGGCACAGTCGCGCCGCCGAGAGCACGTTGACCGCCCGCGACTTGGAAAACGCCTCGGCGAACTTGGGCTTGCGCTTCTGGCGACCGAGGTCGGCGCGCAGGCGCATCAGCGACAGCGCCAGCACGCCAGCGAGCATCGCCGCCATGGCGAGCACCGCGCCACGGAAGCCGATCAGCGTCAGCAGCAGCCCACCGAGGAAGAAGCCCGCCCCCTTCAGCGCGTTCTTCGAGCCGGTCAGGATCGCCACCCAACGGTAGAGCGCGCTGCCGGCGGAGGGGCTGTCCTTGGGCACCAGCACCTTGACCGCACTCTTGGCGCTCATCTTGTTGAGGTCCTTGGCGATGCCGGAGAGCGCCTGGGCCGCCATCACCCAGGGCACGGTCAAGGCGTGCGCGGGCACCATCAGCATGGCCAGCGCCACGATCTGCAGGCCAAGCCCCATGTTCATGGTGCGGTTGAGCCCCAGGCGTGCCCCCAGCCAGCCCCCCACCAGGTTGGTGACCACGCCGAAGGCCTCGTAGAAGAGGAACAGCAGCGCCACCTCCAGCGGCGAGTAGCCGAGCTGGTGGAAGTGGAGCACCACCAGCATGCGCAGGGCGCCGTCGGTGAGGGTGAAGGCCCAGTAGTTGCCGGTGATCAACAGGTACTGGCGGACCTCGAAGGGCAGCCCGCGCAGCCGCTGCGCCAGCGAGTCAGCCACGACCCACCTGCTCGCTCCCAACCTTCAGCGCCAGCTCGGCGGTGCGGTTGGCGTAGCCCCACTCGTTGTCGTACCAGGCATAGAGCTTGAGCTGGGTGCCGTTCACCACCAGGGTCGAGAGCGCGTCGATGATCGCGCTGCGCGGGTCGGTGCGGTAGTCGATGGAGACCAGCGGACGCGCCTCGTAGCCGAGGATGCCGGCGAGCTCGCCCTCGGCGGCGGCCTCGAGCGCCGCGTTGACCTCCTCCACCGTGACTTCGCGCTCGAGCTCGAAGACCATGTCGGTGAGGGAGGCATTGGCCAGCGGCACGCGCACGGCGTGGCCGTTGAGCTTGCCCTCGAGCTCGGGAAAGATCGCGGTGATCGCCTTGGCCGAGCCGGTGGTGGTGGGAATCAGGCTCATGCCGCAGGCCCGTGCGCGCCTGAGGTCCTTGTGGGGAGCGTCGAGGATGGTCTGGGTGTTGGTGATGTCGTGCACCGTGGTCATCGAGCCATGGCGGATGCCGAAGGTCTCGTGGATCACCTTGACCACCGGCGCCAGGCAGTTGGTGGTGCAGCTCGCCGCGGTGACGAGGCGGTGAAGCTCGGGGTCGTAGCGATCGTCGTTGACGCCCATCACCACGTTGAGCACGCCCTCCTCCTTGACCGGCGCACTGACCACGACACGCGCCACGCCCTGATCCAGGTAGGCCTGCAGCTTGTCCTTGGTCTTCATCTTGCCGGAGCACTCGAGGGCCACGTCGCAGGCCGACCAGTCGCTGTCGGCGAGCGCCGGATTGGCGCTGAAGGCGATACGCCGGCCGTCCACCACCAGGGTATCGTCCTCGGCCTGGATGCCCTGGCCCGGCGCCCAGTGTCCGTGCACCGAGTCGAATTCGAGCAGATGGGCGAAGGTGGCGGCATCACCGCCCGGGTCGTTGATGCGGACGACCTCGACGTCGCCCCGCTGGATATGGGGCCACAGGCTGCGAAACGCCAGCCGCCCGATGCGGCCGAAGCCGTTGATGCCGATGTGTAGCGTCATGGGTGTCCTCGTTTGCCAATGGCACAGAATACATATGGATTTCCATATATATTCTACCAAGGCGCCGCCGGCTTGCCATCACCCAATTCGACGGAGCCGGCACGGGCGCGTCGAGCGCCTGCCCGGCCCCTTTTCTGCCCACTCCTGGGCGCTCAACAGGTGGCCGGCTGGGGGCGGTGGTTGCCGGCGCCCTCGACCGACTCCCACATCGCGGCGGGGTCGGCATCCGGCTCCACCGCCACCGGCGACGACAGCGCCAGGTCGAGCCACGACTCGGCCCCGGCCTGGTCACTCGCCACGTCCTCGCTCTCGTGCGCGACGGCCTCTCGCTCATCCAGCGAGAAGCGCCGCGCGTAGTCGCGCATCTGCTGCGCCTCGTCGGCCAGGGCCCCCGCATTGGCCGCCGCCTCCGAGACCAGCCGTGCGCTGTCCTGGGTGGCCACCTCCATCTGCACCATGGCCTGATTGACCTGCTCGATGCCGCGGTGCTGCTCCGACGAGGCTCGGGAGATCTCGCCCATCAGGGTGCTGACGCGTTCGATGGCCGCGAGGATCGCCCGGGTGTGCTCGGCCGCCTCGCGGGAGAGGGCACCGCCCTGCTCGACGCTCTGGCGCGAGGCCTGGATGCGGCTGCGGATGTCCTTGGCCGCCTGGGCGCTGCGCGTGGCCAGGTCGCGCACCTCGGTGGCCACCACCGCGAAGCCGCGCCCCTGCTCGCCGGCTCGCGCCGCCTCCACGGAGGCGTTGAGCGCCAGGATATTGGTCTGGAAGGCGATGCTCTCGATCAGGCCGATGATGGCGTGGATCGCATCGGAGTGACCGTGAATCTCGTCCATGGTGGTGAGAAACTGCTGGATCACCGCATCGCCCTCCCGCGCCTTGGCGGAGGCGTCATCGGCCGAGCGGCTGACGCCCTGGGCGTGTTCGGCGTTCTGCGCCACGGTAGCGGTGAGCTCTTCCAGGCTCGCGGCGGTCTGCTCCAGCGCCGCCGCCTGCTGCTGGGTCTGGGATGCCAACGCCTGGTTGCCCTCGGCCAGCGCACGGCTGCCCCGATGCACGTGCTCGCTGCTCGACGACACCCGGCCCACGGTCTCGGTCAGCGACCGCTGCATGGTGGCCAGCTCGGTGAACAGTTGGCCGATCTCGTTGTTGCCGCGCTGCTCTATGGACGTGGCTAGGTCGCCGGCGGCAATGCGCTGGAAGTGCTCGACGATGCGCCGCAGCGGTTTCAGCACGTTGACACGCACGCCCCACACCACGACACCGATAAGCACCAGCGCCGCGGCGAGATTGCCCAGCACCCCCCAGCCGAGCCAGGTCGAGGTCTGCCCGAAGCGCTCGGCGAGGCTCGCTCCCTGCCGTTCATTGAGATCGAAGAAGGCCTCGATATCGGCGACGAAATGCTCGGTGCCCTCCGTCACCCGCGACAGCCCCGATCGGTAGCCGCCCACGTCCTCCTCCTGCAGCATCATCAGCTGCAGGCTCAAGTTATTGTCGACGATCGACAGGAAGCTGTTCTGGAGCGCCTTGATCACCGCCTCCTGCTCGGGTTGCGGCTCGATGGCAAGGAAACGCTCGAAGGCGGCACGCGATGCCGACAGCAGCGCCTCGGCCCGTTCGATGACCGGCTCGGGGCGATCGAAGGAAGGCTTGCGCAGCAGTTCGGCGGCACGGTCCATCTCGATACGCGACCTGAGCAGATTCTCATAGGCCGTGTTCAGTTCACGCATCTGCACGACATTGACGCGATTCAGGGTGGCAAAGGCATCGCGCCCCACCTGATTGGCAAAAAGCCCCAGCGAACCAATGGCCAGGATCAAGGCGCTGAAGGCCGCAAGCACGAGGGTCCAACTGGTCTTCACCGTCATGTTGTCCATCCACTTCATGGCATTTCTCTCCGTGCAGGTGGCGGGAAGGCGGGCGACGTCGGTGGAATTAGCGGCGCGACAGCAGCCACAGCTGCAGTCGCCGGCGTATCTCGTGAAGCGCCTGCTCATAGGCATCGGCCTTGCCGATCAGGCGCGGGTCGCGAATGTCCCAGTCGAGCCGCTCATCGGCGCGGCCGTCCCAGTCGCGGCAGGACTGCTGGGCCTTGTCACACAGCACGATGACCGTATCGAAGTGCTGGCCGGCAAAATCGTCCAGCGGCTTGCTGGCCAGCCCCTCGGTGGCGATGCCCTGCTTGTGCAGGGCCGCGAGCGTCAACTCGTGGGGGCGGTCCGGTTCGGCACCGGCGCTGAAGGCTTCGAAGCGATCATCGGCCAGGTGCCTGAGCAGGGCCTCGCCCATCAGCGAGCGGGCCGAATTGGCATTGCACAGAAACAGGACGCGCTGGCGGGACATGGGACTCTCCTTTGAGGGCATGCCCGGAGGGTAACCGCCCAACATGACGTTAGGGTTGCAATCGAACATCACGAACCTGCGGCACAAAAAAACGCGGCGGCGGGCATCGCCCGCCGCCGCGTAACGGCACAGGAACGCGCGTCAGCCGTAGCGGCCGGTGATGTAGTCCTCGGCCTTCTTGGTCGCCGGGCTCGAGAACATCATCTGGGTGTCGTTGTACTCGATGATCTCGCCGAGGTGGAAGAAGGCCGTGTAGTCCGCCACCCGCGCCGCCTGCTGCATGTTGTGGGTGACGGTGATGATGGTGAACTGCTGCTTGAGCTTGTCCATCAGGTCCTCGATGGTCGCCGTGGAGATCGGATCCAGCGCCGAGGTGGGCTCGTCCATGAGGATGACGTCGGGCTGCACGGCGATGGCGCGGGCGATGCACAGGCGCTGCTGCTGCCCGCCGGAGAGCGAGGTTCCCGGCTGGTGCAGCTTGTCCTTCACCTCCTCCCACAGGCCGGCGTCGCGCAGCGCCTTCTCGACCAGCTCGTCCTGCTCCGGCTTGCGGCTCACCAGGTCGTGCATGCGCGGGGCGTAGGCGATGTTCTCGTAGATCGACTTGGGGAAGGGATTGGGTTTCTGGAACACCATCCCCACCCGGCGGCGCAGCGCCACCTCGTCCATCTTCGCGGCGTTGACGTCGCGGCCGTCCATCTCCACCCGCCCGCGGATCGTCACGCCGGGAATCAGGTCGTTCATGCGGTTCAGACAGCGCAGGAAGGTCGACTTGCCGCACCCGGACGGGCCGATCAGGGCCGTGACGTTCTTCTGAAAGATATCGATGTTGAGGCTCTTCAACGCCTGGGCCTCGCCGTACCAGAGATCGAGGTCGCGCACGCGGATGCTCAGGTCGTGGCAGGCCTGCTCGTTGCGGGTATAGGGCTGCCCGACCTCGGGCTCGGGCGGATTGACGACCGCAGTGGGAGTCGTGGTTTGCAGGGAGGTCATGGAAGGGTCCTCTGTAACGGGCTGGCGCTTACCAGCGACGCTCGAATTTCTTGCGCAGGATGACGGCGCTGGCATTCAGGAAGATCAGGATCGACAGCAGCACCAGGATGCCACCGGCGGTCTTCTCCACGAAGGCCTTCTCGGGCTCGCCCGCCCAGGTGAAGACCTGCGCCGGCAACACCGTCGCCGCCTGGGTGAAGGAAGCGGAAACATCGGGAATGAAGGCCACCATGCCGACGATGATCAGCGGGGCGGTCTCGCCCATGGCCTGGGCCAGGCCGATGATCGAGCCGGTCATGATGCCGGGCATGGCCAGCGGCAGGACGTGGTCGCGCACCACCTGCCAGCGCGAGCAGCCGACCCCGAAGGCGGCGTGACGGATCGAGTCCGGCACGCTGCGCAGCGCCGTGCGCGTGGCGATGATGATCACCGGCAGGGTCATCAGGGCCAGCGTCATCCCGCCAACCAGCGGCGAGGAGCGCGGCACGCCGAAGAAGTTGATGAAGATCGCCAGGCCCAGCAGACCGAACAGGATCGAGGGGATCGCCGCCAGGTTGTTGATGTTGATCTCGATGATCTGGGTCAGGCGGTTGTCCGGGGCGAACTCCTCGAGATATACCGCCGTCATCACCCCGATGGGGAAGGCGATGGCCAGGGTCACCAGCATGGTCAGCACGGTGCCCACGGCGGCGGAGAGGATGCCCGAGGCCTCGGGCATCTTGGAATCGCCGGTGGTGAAGAAGTTGGTATTGAAGCGCAGCTCCACCCTGCCCTGCTCCACCAGCGCATCCACGGTGGCCTGCTGGGCCTCGCTGAGCTTGTGGCGGTGCCCCTTGAGGTACTGGTCCACCTCGCTGTCGGCCAGCACCCAGCGGGTCTCGGTGGTGCCCAGCAGTTCGGGGTTCTCGCGCAGCTCGACCGGGATCAGCCGCTCGAAGGTGCGGCTGACCAGGCGCGTGACCTCGGGTTCCAGCGCCGCCCGCCCCATCCGCTGGGCATCCTCGTTGTAGTCGATCGTCACGCGGATCTGCGCCTGCTGGAACGCCGGCAGCCCCTTGCTCAGCATGTCGGCGAAGAAGAGCACCAGGAACAGCCCGGCCAGCCCCAAGGCGCCCATGGAAATCCACTTCAGCCGGGCCGACTTGCGGTGGCGGCGTCTCAGCTGGGCGCTGATGTCGTCGAAGGATTGACTCATCTCGGCGGTTCCTCGGCGTTACAGGTTGTTGACGCGATACTTTTCGCGGAAGCGGCGGATCATCAGCACCGACACCAGGTTGAGGCTCAAGGTCACGGCGAAGAGCACCAGGCCCAGGGCGAAGGCAGACAATGTCTCGGCGCTCTCGAACTCCAGGTCGCCGGTCAACGCAGCGACGATGCGCACCGTCACCGTGGTCATGTCCTCCAGCGGATTGGCGGTGAGGTTGGGCCGCATGCCCGCCGCCATCACCACGATCATGGTCTCGCCCAGCGCCCGGGAGACCGCCAGCAGCGAGGCGGAGATGATGCCCGGCAGCGCCGCCGGCACGACCACGTCGCGGATGGTCTCGCCCTTGGTCATGCCCAGCGCCAACGATCCCTGGCGCATGCTGTCAGGCACCGAGTTGATCACGTCGTCGGAGAGCGACGAGATGAAGGGGATGATCATGATGCCCATCACCACGCCGGGCGCCACGGCGTTGTTGAAGGAGGCATCCAGGCCGAAGAAGCCGGCCACGTCGACGATGATCGGTGCCACGGTGATGGCGGCGAAGAAGCCGTAGACCACGGTGGGGATACCCGCCAGCACTTCGAGGGTCGGCTTGGCCAGGGTGCGCACGCGCTGCGGGGCAAACTCGGCCATGTAGATCGCCGCCAGCAGGCCAACGGGAATCGCCACCAGCATGGCGATGGCGGTGATCATGAAGGTGCCGGCGAACAGCGGCACCGAACCGAACTGGGCGGCGCTCGCCCCCTCCTCGGCCCGTCCCGCCGCGGCCAGGAAGCTGGCGCCCGGGTTCCACACGGTGCCGGTGACGAACTCCCAGAAGCTGTGCATCTGGAAGAAGCGCAGCGCCTCGAAGACGATCGAGAAGAGGATGCCGAAGGTGGTGAAGATCGAGATCAGCGCCGCGGTGACGAGCACCCAGCGGATCACCCGCTCGATGGCCCGTCGCGCATGGAAGTCGGGCCGCACCTGCTGGACGCCCACCATCAGACCGGCGGCGGCCACCGCCAGGCTGGCTGCCAGCAGGTAGGGCACGGGAATCTCGGCACCCAGCAACAGCATGAGGAAGGCCCCCGCCGCCCCCACCAGCAGCGCTGGTCCGGCCGTGGCCAGTGCGGTGAACCAGGCGTACTGATCGGGCTGGGCATGCATGGCAATGCCCGCGGCACGCACCCGCGCGGCCTTGGCCCGCCCCAGGAAGAAGGCCACCAGCCCCAGCACCAGCAGGGCGCCGCTGAACAGGGCAAGGAGTTGGTTGGTCTGCATCGCTCTCTCTCGGTGTCGGTCGGCGGCAGGCAGAACTGCCGGAACGTGCGACGGCCGACAACCCGTGGCTGCCGGCCGGCTCAGGCATTCCTGCCCGTTCTGGCGTTACTTGAGGTCGGCTACCGTGAGCTGGTCGCGCGCCTCGACCTTCTGGCGAGCCATCTCGCGCTCGGCCTCGGGCAGCGGGATCAGGCCGATGTCGGTCAGGTAGCCGCCTTCACCGATCATGGCTTCGGAGACGAACATGTCAACATAGTCATAGAGCGGCGGCACGTCGTCGGCGTGCTGGTTCTTCACGTAGAAGAAGAGCGAACGCGCGACCGGGTAATCGCCGGCGCTGATCGACTCGGAGGTCGGTTCGACACCGTCGATGCTGGAGGCGATGAGCGCATCGGGGTTCTCGACCAGGAAGGAATAACCGAAGATGCCGAAGGCGTCGGTGTCCTCGGTGAGGCGCTGCACGATCAGGTTGTCGTTCTCGCCGGCGTCGATGTAGGCGCCATCGGCGCGCACCTCGGTGTAGCCCTCGCCGCCGTAGGCTTCCAGCTCCTCGGAGGCGGCTTCCATCACCAGCTCCTCGAAGGCATCGCGGGTGCCGGAGGTGCTGGGCGGACCGTAGATGGAGATCTCGCGGTCCGGCAGGGCGGCGTCGATGTCGCTCCAGTTGGTGTAGGGGTTGTCGACCAGCTCGCCGTCCACCGGCACCTGGGCGGCGACGGCCAGGAACAGCTGCTCGAGGGTGAGCTCCATGGCCTCGTTCTGGCTGGACTGGGCGAAGACGATGCCGTCGGAGCCGATCTTGACCTCGGTGACGTCGGTCACGCCGTTCTCCTGACAGCGCTCGATCTCGGAGGCCTTGATGCGGCGCGAGGCGTTGGTGATGTCCGGGGTACCCTCGCCCACGCCGTTGCAGAACAGCCGCAGGCCGCCGCCGGAACCGGTGGACTCGATGACCGGGGTCGGGTACTCGGTCACGGCGCCGAATTCCTCGGTCACGTAGCTGGCAAACGGGTAGACGGTGCTGGAGCCGACGATGCGAATCTGGTCGCGAGCCTGGGCGACGCCGGCCACGCCCATCACGGCAGCGGCAACGACGGTCGTCTTGAAGGCACGGGACTTGAGGATGCGGTTCATGCGGGTCACTCCTGTCGATGAGAGGTTTCATCCTGCGCACGGCATACGTTGCCGCAGCCAGATGACAGCTTCGTGACAGGCGTGAAAAATTCAGCGCGTACCGGCAAGCCGGCGCAGCGCCAGGTTGCCGAGCAGCGAGACGACCAACATGGTCGCCACCATCGGCCAGGCACTCTCGATCTCGAACGCCCCCACCATGAAGCCGGCAAGCGCCCCGCTGGAGAACTGGATGCCACCCAGCAGCGCCGTGGCCGTAGCGCTGATGTGGCTGAAGTGCTCGAGCAGCGACGAGATGGCATTGGGCGTGATCAGGCCGATCATCCCGGTGAAGAGCATCACCAGCGGCACTACGGTGACCAGCGAGGCCAGCCCCACGGCCACCACCGCCGTCAGGCCCAGCGCCGCCACCAGCTGCACGGCCAGGCCCAGGCGGAGATTCTGCTGGGGCGTTCGCCGTCGCAACAGATGAATGTTGACCCGGTTGGAACCGGCGATGACCACCACGTTGACGCCAAACACCACGGGGTAGAGCGCCGGACTCAGGCCGAAGTGCTCGATGTAGAGGAACGGCGAGGCGGTGACGAAGGCGAACAGCCCCGCGAAGGAGGCGGCCACGGCGCACACGTAGCCCATCCCCTCGCGGTGGGTGAGCACGCTTGCGTAGTTGGCCAGCACCTGACGAAAGGAGGCGACGGGCTGGCCGGGCGCGCGCGTCTCCGGCAGCCGGGTGCCCATCAGCCACAGCAGGAAGGCCGCGTAGCCGGCCAGGAAGACGAAGATCAACCACCAATCGGCGAGGTAGAGCAGCCCGCTGCCCACCGCCGGCGCCACCAGCGGGGCCAGCATCAGGATCATCGCCATGGTGGACATCACCCGCGCCGCCTCGCGGCCGCTGAAGCAGTCGCGCACGATGGCCGCCGAATTGACCACGCAGGCCCCGCCGCCGAGCGCCTGCAGGAAGCGCCAGGTCAGCAGTGCGCCCAGCGAGTCGACGGCCGTGATCGCCAGGCTCGCCAGCAGAAAGGCGACGAGCCCCGAGAGCAGCACCGGCTTGCGTCCCAGGCGGTCGGAAAGCGGCCCGAAGAGCAGTTGGCCGAGCGCAAAGCCGATGAGGAAAGCGCTGATCGACAGCTCGGTATGGTGGATGCTCGCCCCCACCGTTGCCGCCAGCGCCGGCATTGCCGGCAGGTAGGCATCGATGGCGAACGGCGCCAACGCCGTGTTGGCCGCCACCAGCAGGGCGACGCGTCGCGGATCGAGGCTCACGGGCCCTCCCCCTCCTTGTGGATGGCCCCGCCGCGCGGGCGGCCCGGCAGGCACGGGGTCCGACATGTCGATAGGCCGCTAATGATAGCCGCTTTCGTCCCGACTGTCGCGGCGGCGGCTGTTGCCCCGCCGAGCCGCTTGGTAAAGTGACGGCCTGTCCCCTTGCATGGAGTTCCTCATGGCCAGAGACCTGCTATCCCAACTCAAGGCGATGACCACCGTGGTGGCCGACACCGGCGACCTGGAGGCCATCCGGCGCTTCATGCCCCACGATGCCACCACCAACCCCTCGCTGATCCTGCAGGCCGCCCAGAAGGAGGAGCGCCGCGCGCGCCTGGCCACGCTCGCCCGGCAGTGCACCGACATCGACGATGCGCTGGATGCGGTGGCCGTGGAGATCGGCAGCGAGGTGAGCGAGCTGATTCCCGGTTACGTCTCCACCGAGGTAAGCGCACGCCTCTCGTTCGACACCGATGCCACCCTGGCCCGCGCCCGTTCGCTGATCGAGCGCTACGCCCGCCATGGCGTCGGCCCGGAGCGCATCCTGATCAAGGTCGCCGCCACCTGGGAGGGCATCCGCGCCGCCCGGCAGCTGGAGCGCGAAGGCATCCGCACCAACCTGACGCTGCTGTTCAGTTTCACCCAGGCCCAGGCCTGCGCGGACGCCGGCGTGACGCTGGTCTCGCCCTTCGTCGGCCGCATCCTCGACTGGCACAAGGCGCACTCGCCCGAGGCCGACTTCAGCGGTGACAAGGACCCCGGCGTGCAGTCGGTCAAGCGCATCTACGAGCACTTCAAGGGTCACGGCTACCGCACCGTGGTGATGGGGGCGAGCTTCCGCAACGTCGGCGAAATCCTGGCCCTTGCCGGCTGCGACCGGCTGACCATCTCCCCGGCCCTGCTCGGCGAGCTGGCGGACACCCAAGGGGAACTCGAGCGGCGGCTGACCACCGCCGATGCCGAGACCTCACCGCCCGAACCGTTGGACGAGGCGGAATTCCGCTGGGCACTGAACGAGGACGCCATGGCCACCGAGAAGCTCGCCGAAGGCATCCGCAAGTTCACCGCCGACCAGCGCAAGCTGGAGACCCTGCTGGGCGAACTGCGCCAGGGGACCTAGGCGCCGCTGGCCGCGACGCGATCACACGACAAGGGCGCCCAGCGGCGCCCTTGTCGTTTCCGATCGTGGCTTACCGGTGATACGCCGCTGCCTCAGTGGTGGTGCGCGGCCTCCTGGGCCTCGAGCATCTCGACCAGCGGCTGGAATTCCTCGCGGTTGTGCTCGTTCATGCGCATGAGGATGCGGTGCGCCTCGAGGATCCGCTGTCGGGTTGCCTCCAGGTCCGCCGGGATCTCGGGCAGGTCACACAGCTCACACACCTCGGTGATGGGCGCCTCCACCATGGTGAAGAACTGGGCGAAGCCCATCACCTCGAGCATGCGCAGCACGTCGGGGTTGTCCACCACGATGGTCGGCTTGTAATCGATCTTGTCCTGGACGGCCATGGCCACCTTGGCCAGGAAGCCCAGGGCCGTGGAGTCCACGTTGGTGGCCTCGCGCAGATCGATGATCAGCGTCCTCAGCCCCGGCGTTTCCGCCAGCTGCTGAGCCTGGCTGTCCAGGGTCGCACACAGGGTCAATCGCACGTCGCCGCACAGCTTGAGTACGAAGACACCGGAGTCGAACGCCGCCTTGACGCGGCCCTCATTGGTGATCATCGGCAAATCCGCTCAACAACATGATCGTCAGGTCATCCGGCAGTTCTGCGCCCTCATACTTCCCTTCGACATCGCCGTCCGGGGAAGGATTCAAGGCCAGGCTGTCACGTAGCTGCTCCAGGGTCGTACAGGTCATCACGCGTCGCTCCAGTTCCTGGAGCCGCACGTCGAGCGTCTCGCCCGGCAGGCACTCCAGCACCCCATCCGAACACAACCATAGCCTGAAGTGCGCGGGTAACCCATACCTCAAACGTGGATACTCCACATTGGGAAAGAGCCCCACCGGCATGCCCTCGCCGGGCAGCTCGACCACCTCGCCGTCGGCCACCAGCAGCGGCTTGGGGAGCTGGGCGCCGAGCGAATAGTGCAGAGTGTGATCGCGATGGTCAATGACCCCGACGAACAGCGTGGCGTGCTTGCCGATGCCGGTATCCAGCATCTCGCGGTTGAGACCGGCCAGCCAGCGCGACGGCAGCGACTCGGGATCATGACCGTCCCACTCGGCCAGCCAGCGGTTGCACAGCGACTTGAGCAGCACCGTGACGAAGGCCGACGAGGCCCCGTGCCCCGAGACATCGGCGAAGTAGAACAGCGAGAAGCGATCGTCGAAGCGCTGGAAATCGAGGAAGTCGCCCGACAGGTAGAGCGAGGGGGCCAGCCAGTAGTCGCAGGTCACCCCGCCCAGCGTCTGGTCGTGGGGCGGCAACAGCTTGCGCTGGATCTGTCCCCCCGCCTGCTGGTCGAGGCGCAGCAGCGCCAGGTGGGTCTCCAGGCTCTCGTTGAGCTCTTCCAGGTGCGCGTTGAGCTCGGCCAGCCGCTCGCGGTCGTGGGCCCGCTCCTCCTCCAGCCGGTGCAGCTCGATCGCCTTGCGGATCATGCGCCGCAGCAGTTGACCATGGCGCAGTGGCTCGACCACGTAGTCCACCAGCCCCACGTCCACCGCCGTGAGCAGGTCGGCATCCAGCCGCGAGTCGCTGACCACCAGGGTGGGCAGCCGCTCGTTGAGGCTCGCCCACTCCAGGCTCGGTACGGCACGCGCATGGACCACCACCAGAGAGGTTTCCGGCGGCAGGTCCTCCAGCGTCTCGGCGGCCATCACCGCCAGCCCGTCGCGGGCGATGATCTCGGCCAGGGCGTCACGATAGTCGCCGGGCTCGTCGAGTACGCCAATCAACGGCTTGGGTGCGTCCATGGGCTGTGCCTCAATCGGCGAAGTCGGCATCGTCGAAGTCGAAGTCGTCAGTGGCGAAGGGATCCTCTTCCAGTTGGCCGTCGCTGACCTCGAAGCGACGCTGCTGCAGGTAGGCGTCGCGAATGAAGCTGTAGCGATCGCCGCGGATCAGTTCTTCCTGGTCGAGCAGGCGGGCCCGGTCATCCACCACGCGCAGCGCCAGCAGGGCATAGCGCACCTCATCGTCTTCCACGTAGGTGAGCGGATAGGCGTAGATATCGGCCGGCAGGCCGGCGGTATCGCGCACGGTGCTCGGCCCCAGGAAGGGCAGTACCAGGTAGGGGCCCTCGTCCAGCCCCCACACGCCCAGGGTCTGGCCGAAGTCCTCCTCCCGGCCGGTGACCTCCATATGGGTGGCGACATCCCACAGTCCAGCGATGCCCACCGTGGTGTTGATCGCGAAACGCGAGGCGGCAATGCCGGCATTGCCGGGCTTGCCCTGCAGCAAGCTGTTGAGCAGCGTGCGCAGCTCGCCGAGGTTGGCGAAGAAGTTGCCGACGCCGGTCTGCACCGGCTGCGGCGTGACGGCGTGATAGCCCCGCGCCACCGGCTTGAGGGCATAGCGATCCACCACCTCGTTGAAGGCGAACACCTGGCGGTTGAAGCCCTCCCAGGGGTCGTCCGGGTGGCGCTCCTGCTGCACCGCCTTGCCGGCACACCCGGTCAACAGCACCAGCAGCGCCGCGGCCACCAGGCCACGGCCGACGCCCCCCTTGCGATTACCGACCACTCCGCTGTCTCCCTGCACGCTTTGCCTCTGTCCAAGATTCATTGCCGACGTACCACGACGCAGCCGGCACTGTAGCCGGCGCCGAACGAACAGACCACCCCCAGGGCGCCGGGCGCCAGGTCGTCGCGGTGCAGGTGAAAGGCAATGATCGACCCGGCCGAGCTGGTGTTGGCATAACGGTCGAGGATCACCGGCGCCTCGCTGGGCGACGGGGCGTGGCCCAGCACGCGACGGGCGATCAGATCGTTCATGTGGCGGTTGGCCTGGTGTAGCCAGAGTCGATCGAGCTCGTCGCCCGACAGCCCCAGGCTGGTCAGGTGCTCATCGATCAGCGCGGCGACCAGCGGGCAGACCTCCTTGAACACCCGCCGCCCCTCCTGCACGAAGAGCTTGTCGACGGCCTGGGGATCGCTGTCGGTAACGCGGTTGAGGAAGCCGGCGTTGTTGCGGATGGCATTGGAGAAGCGCGTCACCAGGCGGGTGCCGAGAATCTCGAAACGCGACGCGGCGGTGGCCAGGTCGGCGTCCTCCACGACGATGGCGGTACAGGCATCGCCGAAGATGAAGTGGCTGTCGCGGTCGCGGAAGTTGAGGTGGGCCGAGCAGATCTCGGGATTGACGATCAGCGCCCGCCGGACGCTGCCGGCGCGGATGGCGTTGGCCGCCGTCTCGATGGCGAAGGTGGCCGAGGAGCAGGCCACGTTCATGTCGAAGGCGTAGCCACCCGCGCCCAGGGCGGCCTGCAACTCCACCGCCACGGCCGGGTAGGGGCGCTCCAGGTTGGAGCAGGCCACGATCACCGTGTCGATGTCGCCCGGCTCGACGCCGGCGGCGTCGAGGGCCTGGCGCGCCGCCGCGAGCCCCATCTCGCACTGGATGGAGGGCTCGTCATTGCCTCGCTCGGGCAACCGCGGGCGCAGGCGCGCCGGGTCAAGGATACCGTCGGCATCGAGCACGTAGCGGCTGTGAATGCCCGACGCCTTGACGATGAAGTCGCAGCTCGAATGGGCCAGCGGCTCGCGCTCGCCGGCGGCGATGGCCTCGGCATGGCGCGCGTTCTCGGCATCCACCCAGGCGTTGAACGCGGCGACCAGCGCGGCGTTGTCGATGGCGTGTTCCGGCGTGTACAGCCCGGTCCCGGTGATCACGACCTCGGTCATGCAGCTCCCCCCTGCCTGGCCCTCGGGCCATTCTCGAGCACCGGCAGTGCCGATGCGCCGTCCGAAAGCCGACAGCCTTGATCATACTGTGTCAAAGACTGGCTCAAAGTCCCCATTTACACCGCGTAAATACCGCCATTTCACCCATTCTTGCCAGGCCTGGCCCGCTTGGCGACGTTTCGGGCAGCCGCCAGGCGGTGTGTTGTGTCTTTCTCTTTCTTTACTTATTTAGTGTCATGGTGGCCGATCAGCTCTGCCCAGCGCCGCTCGAGACGCTTGGTGGAAACCGGCATCCGGGTGCCGAGCTGCTGGGCGAAGAGCGACACCCTGAGCTCCTCGACCCACCAGCGGAACGCGACCAGTGCCGGCTCCTCGTGGCCGCCGCGCCGCTGGCTCTCGCGCCGCGTGGCGAGGCGCTCCTCGAACGCCTGCACCTCCTGCATGTGCATCTGGTCACGCATGCGCTCGCGCGGCGCCTTCTCGAGGCGGATCAGCGCCGCCTCCATGTAGCGCGGGTACTCCACCAGCCACTCGCCCGCTTCGGTGACGAAGCCCGGATGCACCAGCCGCGCCATCTGCGCCTTGATATCACTGTAAACCAGCGCCAGGGCCAGGCTCAGCTGCCCCTTCAACGCCTTGGTGACCGCCAGGTGCCCCTTGAGGGCGGCTTCCAGCGTCGTCACCAGCGACTCGGCCTGCGGCACCAGGTCGTCACGCGTCGCCCGGAGGCGCGCCTCGAACTCATCGGCCGAGCGCGGCAGCGGGTCCGCCGCCACCACCCGGGTGAAGACCGCCCGCACCACGTCCTCCACCAGGGCGCGCTTGCTACCCACCTTGGCGAACAGCAGGGCGCAGGTATCGAGCCCCTTCAGGCGCTCGATCTCGCGAACCGCCCCGGGCAAGCGCTGCATGGCGAGGCGCACCACGCCATCGCGGTGCGCCTCCCGGGCCTTGTCGGGATGATCGAAGAGCTCCACGCGAAAGGCCGCGTCCTCCGGCACCAGCGCCGGATAGGCCTCGACGCGGATGCCCGCCTGGGTGGTGACCCGCGACTCGGGCAGCGGCGTCTCGGGCAGCGTCGCGAGGCGCTCCTCGCCGCTCGCCTGCACCGCCAGGGCGCGAGCCCCCTCACCGGCCGC
Source organism: Billgrantia azerbaijanica (assembly GCA_004551485.1). Taxonomy (GTDB): domain Bacteria; phylum Pseudomonadota; class Gammaproteobacteria; order Pseudomonadales; family Halomonadaceae; genus Halomonas; species Halomonas azerbaijanica. The sequence goes on from SBLD01000016.1 coordinate 32,380, forward strand.
CGTCTCGAAGCGGCGCTCCAGCGCGCGCACGTCGCGACCCTGGCCGAGCGTCCGGCCTTCATGGTCGACCACGCGCACGTTCATCACCAGGTGCGGCTCGAGGGTCTCGACGCGCCAGTCATCGGGGTGCAGGCGCACGCCGGTCTTCACGCGCAGGAACTCGCCGAGCACCTCGGTCAGCGGCACGTCGTCGGGCGTCAGCGCTTCGAGGGCGGCATCGACCCAGTCGGGAATCGGCACCACCTGACGGCGCATCGACTTGGGCAGCGACTTCAGCAGCGCGATGCACTTCTCGCGCAGCAGCCCCGGCACCAGCCACTCGAGGCGCGCGACCGGCAGCTGCGACAGCATGGCTGCCGGCACGGTGAGCGTCACGCCGTCGTCCGGGGCACCGGGCTCGAAGCGGTAGCTGAGGGGATAGCGCACCCCGTTCAACGTGAGGGCGTCGGGATAGTCGGCCGCGGTGACTTCCTCGGCCTCGCGCGCCTGCACGGCGGCGCGGTCGAACTTGAGGATATCGGGATTCTCGGCCTCGGCCTTGCGGCGCCACGCCTCGAAGCCCTTGCCGTTGACGATATCCTCGGGAATCCGCGCCTCGTAGAAGGCGAAGAGCGTCTCCTCGTCGACCAGGATGTCGCGCCGCCGGGCGCGATCCTCGAGCTCCTCGACCTCCTCGACCAGCGCACGGTTGTGGGCGAAGAAGGCCCCCTTGGTGCGAAACTCGCCCTCCACCAGCGCCCGGCGGATGAACAGCTCGCGCGCCTCGCGCGGGGCGATGGGGCCGTAGTGCACGGTGCGTCCGGTGACGATCGGCAGGCCGAAGAGCGTCACCTGCTCCTTGGCCACCACCTGGGCGCGCTTCATCTCCCAGTGCGGCTCGCTGTAGCTGCGCTTGACCAGGTGACCGGCCACCGGCTCGATCCACTGCGGCTCGATCTTCGCCACGGTGCGCGCGAAGAGCTTCGTCGTCTCCACCAGTTCGAAGGCCATCAGCCACTTGGGCGACTTCCTGGCCAGTCCCGAGCCGGGATGGATGACGAACTTGCGGTTGCGCGCGCCCAGGTACTCGCGGTTCTCGGTGAGCATGCCCAGGTGCGAGAGCAGTCCCGGCAGCAGCGCCTTGTGCAGCTGCACGGCGTTCTGCCGTCGGGCCTGGGCGCGCGCCGCGTCGTGCTCGTCTTCTCCGGCCGGGGGCTCGGGCAGCGGCGCCGGCGCTGGCACTTCGATCTCCATCTCGCGCAGCAGCTGGCGCAGTTGGCGGAAGGTGTCGTGCCACTCGCGCAGGCGCAGGTAGTTGAGGTAGTGCTCCTTGCACCAGCGCCGCAGGCGGTTGCCGGAGAGTTCCTCGCGCGCCGCCTCGAAGCCGTGCCACAGGTTGAGCAGCGCGACGAAGTCCGAGTCCGGCTCCTGCCAGCGACGGTGTGCCTGATCGGCGGCCTCGCGCTTCTCCGCCGGGCGGTCGCGGGGGTCCTGCACGGCCAGGGCCGAGACCACGATCAGCACCTCGCGCAGCCCGCCCTGCTCGGCGCCGGCGAGCACCATGCGCGCCAGGCGCGGGTCGATCGGCAGCCGCGCCAGCTTGCGCCCCATCGGCGTGAGGCGCTGCTCCTCGTCCACCGCGCCCAGCTCGAAGAGCAGGCGGAAGCCATCCTTGACGAAGCGCGAATCGGGCGGGTCGACGAAGGGGAAGCGCTCGATGTCACCGAGCTTCAGCGACAGCATGGAGAGGATCACCGAGGCCAGGTTGGTGCGCCGGATCTCGGGGTCGGTGAATTCGGGCCGGGCGAGGAAGTCCTCCTCGCCGTAGAGGCGGATGCACACGCCCTCGGCCACGCGCCCGCAGCGCCCCTTGCGCTGGTCGGCGCTGGCCCGGCTGACCGGCTCCACCGGCAGGCGCTGGATCTTGGCGCGGTAGCTGTAGCGGCTGATGCGCACCAGGCCCGGGTCGATCACGTAGCGGATGCCGGGCACGGTGAGCGAGGTCTCGGCGACGTTGGTGGCCAGTACGATGCGTCGCCCGGCGTGGGGGGCGAAGACGCGATTCTGCTCGGCGTTGGAGAGCCGCGCATAGAGCGGCAGGATCTCGGTACCCTTGAGATCGGCCCGGCGCAGGGTATCGGCGGTCTCGCGGATCTCGCGCTCGCCGGGCAGGAATACCAGGATGTCGCGCGGGCCGTGGAACCAGCGCCGGTCGCGCTCGATCGCCTCGATCTCCTCCACGGCGTGGCGGATGCCCTCCTGCAGGGTGAGGTCGGCCTCGTCCTCCGCCTCGCGCACCAGCGGCCGGTAGCGCACCTCCACCGGGTAGGTGCGCCCGGAGACCTCCACCACCGGCGCCGGCACCGGTTCGCCCTGCTTTGCCTGCGTGTCGGCCCCGGGCAGCGCGAAATGCTCGGCAAAGCGCGTCACGTCGATGGTCGCCGAGGTGATGATCACCTTGAGGTCGGGGCGACGCGGCAGCAGGCGCTTGAGGTAGCCGAGCAGGAAATCGATGTTGAGGCTGCGCTCGTGCGCCTCGTCGATGATGATCGCCTCGTAGCGGGTCAGATCGGGGTCGTGGCGGGTCTCGGCGAGGAGGATGCCGTCGGTCATCAGCTTGACCAGGGTGTCGTCACCGGTCTGGTCGGTGAAGCGCACCTGGTAGCCGACCTGCTCGCCCAGGGAAACCTGCATCTCCTCGGCCAGGCGCGCCGCCACCGAGCGGGCCGCCAGTCGCCGTGGCTGGGTGTGGCCGACCAGGCCGCGGCGCCCCAGCCCCAGCTCCAGGCACAGCTTGGGCAGCTGGGTGGTCTTGCCGGAGCCGGTCTCGCCGGCCACCACCACCACCTGATGGTCACGCAGGGCGGCGAGAATCGCCTCGCGACGCTCGGCGACCGGCAGCTCGGGTGGATAGGCCAGCGTCACCGGCACATCCCGGCGTCGCGCCACGCACGCCTCGGAGCGCGCCACGGCCTCGCTCACCTGGGCCAGGCCCCGGTCGATGGGCTTGCCTTCCCGCAGGCGGCGGGCCAGCCCCGCCAGACGCTTGTCGAGGGCGGTCCGGTCGCGCAGCATCACGCCCTCTAGCGCCCGACGCAGGCGCTCGAGGTGCTGTGCATCCGTGGTTGAGGGGGCGGTGGATCGGGGTCGGGTAGCGGTGGTCACGACATCCTCTGATGCTGGAAAGAGCCACACCGCCGGCCTCGCCGGCGTGGGTAGCTCATTGTAACGCCGGCAGCGAGCCAACGGCCAACTTCCGCCATGAACCCTGCCTATAGCACCGCAAGGATCCCGCTATCACCGCCGCGGCCCGTCCCCTATCCGGCCTTGGCCCTCTCCTCATCGCGCAGCTGGCGACGCAACACTTTCCCCACATTGGTCTTGGGCAGCTCGTCACGAAACTCGATGACCTTGGGCACCTTGTAGGCGGTGAGCTCCTTCTTGCACCACTCGCGCAGGCTCTGGGCGTCGAGCGAGTCGTCGCGTGCCACGACGAACAGCTTGATCGCCTCGCCACTCGCCTCGTCCGGCACGCCCACCGCCGCGGACTCCACCACGCCCGGGTGGGCCGCCACAACGTCCTCGATCTCGTTGGGGTAGACGTTGAAGCCGGAGACGAGAATCATGTCCTTCTTGCGATCGACGATGCGGATGTAGCCATCCGCCTGCAGCACCGCGATGTCGCCGGTATGGAACCAGCCACCGTCGTCGATCACCCGAGCACTCTCGTCGTCGCGGCTCCAGTAGCCCTTCATCACCTGGGGCCCCTTGACGCACAGCTCGCCCGGCTCACCGAACGGCACGTCGCGCCCCTCGGCATCCACCACCTTTACCGAGGTGCCCGCCACCGGCTTGCCGATGGTGCCGAGCTGGATGGCATCCACCGGGTTGAAGCTGACGATGGGCGAGGTCTCGGTGAGGCCATAGCCCTCGGCGACGGGGCAGCCGGTGACCTCCTCCCAGCGCTTGGCCACCGCCTGGGTGAGCGCCATGCCGCCGGAGATGGTGAGGTGCAGGCGGGAGAAATCGAGCCGCCGGAAGTCCTCGCGGTTGCACAGCGCATTGAACAGGGTGTTGAGGCCGATGAAGGCGGTAAAGGCCGTGCTCTCGAGCGACTTGACGAAGGTGTCCAGGTCGCGGGGGTTGGTGATGAGGATGGAGTGATTGCCCGTCTCCATCAGGAACAGGCAGTTCACCGTGAAGGTGTAGATGTGGTAGACCGGCAGCGGGGCGATCACCACCTCCTGGCCCTCGTCGAGGCCGGCGCCGATGGCCTGGCGAGCCTGGAGCATGTTGGCCACCAGGTTGCGGTGGGTGAGCATGGCGCCCTTGGCCAGTCCCGTGGTCCCGCCGGTGTACTGCAGGGCAGCGATGTCGTCCAGCTCGCGGCTGACGTCGCGGTGGGCGCACTTCGCGCCCACCGCGAGCGCACGACGCAGCGGCACGGCGCCGGGCAGCCGATAGGCCGGCACCATCTTCTTGACGTGCTTGACCACGGCGTTGATCAGCCACCGCTTGGGCAGCCCGTGCAGGTCGCCAAGCTCGGTGACCACCACGTGGGCGATGTCGGTGCGGTCGAGAATGCGCTCGAGCTTGTCGGCCATGTTGGCCAGGATGACGATGGCACGCGCCCCCGAATCCTTGAACTGGTGGGCCATCTCGCGCTCGGTATAGAGCGGGTTGGTGTTGACCACCACCAGGCCGGCGCGCAGGGCGCCGAACACCGCCACCGGGAACTGCAGCACGTTGGGCAGTTGGATGGCGATGCGCTCTCCCGGCTCCAGGTCGGTCTCGGTCTGCAGCCAGGCCGCGAAATCGGCGGAGAGGCGGTCGAGTTCGGCAAAGGTGAGGGTCTGGCCCATGCAGCTGAAGGCGGGGTTGTCGGCGTAGCGACGGACCGCTGTCTGGAAGACGTCCATCACCGAATGGTAGTCCTCCATGCCCTCGAGCTCGGGGCCGGTCAAAATGGGGGCGGTGGCATGCTCACTCATCGGCTCTCTCCGCAGCAGCGTCGATGTCGACAGGCGCATCGACACTCGACCGTTCTTGTTGTGACCGTTCTCGTTGGGAAAGGCCCCACGATATACCAGGCGGCACAGGCTGTAAAACGACCGATTGAAACTTACGTTTTATCACCTCCGACCGATTGGCCTCCCGGTGAGGAAAAGCGGGCCACGATCTCGCCCAGTCGCCACACCAGCAGCTCGCCGGGGGCCATGCGCACCCAGCACTCGTTGCAGGTCAGGGGTTCGGTGGCCACCACCGAGACGATGTCGTTGGGCGTGGTGTGCTCGGCGAAGTTGACCGTCAGCTCGGCATCGGAGAGCTCGGCCTTGCCGAACGGCGCCCGCCGGGTGATGTGCGCGAGCTTGGTGGAGCAGTAGGTATAGAGGTAGTCCCCGTCGGCGAGCAGCAGGTTGAAGACACCAAGCGAGCGCAGCCGCTCGCAGCAGCGGTGCAGCAGCGCCCAGAAGGGCTCGCGCACCGCGGGCGGCTCCGGGAAACGGCGACGCAGCTCGCCCATCAACCAGCAGAAGGCGTGTTCGCTGTCGGTGTCGCCCACCGGGCGATAAAAGCCGAGCGGCAGGGCCTCCCAACCGGCGAGCTGCCCGTTGTGCGCGTAGCACCAGGTCTGGCCCCACATCTCGCGGGTGAAGGGATGGGTGTTGGCGAGACGCACCTCGCCGACATTGGCCTGGCGGATGTGGCTGATGGCAATGTGCGACTTGATGGGGTAGTCGCAGATCAGCCGGGCGATGGGCGAACGCACCGAGGGGTGGGGGTCGCGGAAGTCGCGATAGCCGCCAGCCTCGTAGAAGGCGATTCCCCAGCCGTCGCGATGCGGCCCGGTACCACCGCCCCGGTGCAGGAAGCCGGTGAAGCTGAAGCAGATGTCGGTGGGCACATTGGCGCTCATGCCGAGCAGTTCACACATGCGGCTCCTCCCGCTGTCGAATGCGCACGAGCCGCCGCCGGCGGCGCCAGGCCCGCAGCATCACCCCGAGCAGCACCACCAGCGCCGCCAACGCCCCCCACAGCCGTGGGTCGCGCCCGTGCGCAGCGAACCAGCGTGCCAGCAGAGGTTGCCAGGTCTCCCACTGGCCGCGGGCCAGGCGCGGCAGGCGATCGAGCAGGGCGATGAAACGCGCCATGCCCTCGGGCTCGGCCCCCGCCGCTTCCCGCCCCGGCACACGGTCCTCGTGGAAGCGCTCCACGGTGAGGCTGGGCTCCGCCTCGGCCAGGTCGATGGTGGTACTTCCTTCCGGAAACAGCAGCAGGCGCGGCAGGCGCAGCTCGCGGGAGCGCCCTTCCAGGGTCACATGGCCTCGCAGCAGCAGCGGCCGGGAGAGCGACTCGTCCAGCGCCGGCAGGCCGATGGCCCAGCGTCGGCTGCCCACGGCCTCGGCGTCCAGCCGCTGCCCCTGCAGCTCACCGTGCAGCTCGGTATTGCCACGGTGCAGGGCCGGATGCTCCGCCCGCAGCACCACCCGATTGGCCTCGGTGTCGTGCTCCGCCGCCACGGCCGGCAGCACGTTGACCGGCTGGAGTCGCTGTCGGCGGAACCCCTGCCCTTCGGCGCGTACCGCCAACTGGGCCGAGCCCCTCAGCATGGGAGCCGGCAGCTCACCCACGAAACGATCGTGGCGGGGAGGGAGCGTTGCCGCCGACTGCACCGCCCCTTCCGCATCGCGCAGCTCCGCGCTGACCTGCAGGTGTGCCGGCCACTCGTCGGGGCCCAGCACGCGGCCCTCACGGGCCAGCCAAGCCTCCACCGGCACCTCGAAGCCGAGGTAGAGCGTGCCCGGCAGGCTGGCCGTCTGCAGGCTGAGCGGCGATACCAGGGTGATGCGGCTCTCCTCGCCCGCCTCGCCCTCGAGGCGCCATTGACCCGCCGCGGGCTCGGGGACGCGCACCAGGTCGTAGTGCTCCTCGCGACGCCAGCGCCCTCCTTCCGGCGGGTCCTCGGCCGTGTAGCGACGCCCGTCCGGCCCGATCAGCGCCGTCGGCGGCGCCCCTGGCTCGCGGAACAGCAGGGCATTGAACCCCTCGAGCCCAGGCTCGATGACGAAGCCGCCATCGCGCAGCGGCGCACGGTCGCTGGGGAAGATGCGGTCGACGATGTCGAGGAAGGCACCGAGCAGGGCATCGGGCGTGGCCACGGGTGCCGAGAGGCCGCCAGTCCGCTGCGAGAGCTGTTCCACCAGCGCCAGGTCGGCGGCGTCGGAGAAGGCGATGGCATGCACCGTCACGTCCGACTCCGCCAGCTGCGGCGCCACGGCATCCAGCAGGGAACGGCGGGACGCGTCGTCGATGGCCGGCTTGGCGCCACGCCAGGGGGGCAGGTCGATCATGCCGTCGGTGATCAGCACCAGATGCCGCTGGCCCTCGCCCTCGGGCGCCGCCGCCTCGCGCACCGCTGCCTCGATGTCCGTGAAGGGCGCGCGCCCCTCGAGGCGTGGGGCCAGCGCCATGGCCTGGGCGCGCCAGCGGTCATCCACCGTCCCCAGCGGCAACGGGTTGGCCACGCGCTCGCCGAAGGTCCAGACACCGGCCCGCGTATTGCCCGGGAGAAGGGTCACCAGCAGCTCCAGGGCATCGGCTGCCAGCTGGTCGGGGTCGTGTTCGCGCATGCTGCCGGAGACGTCGATGATGACCCGTACCTCCTGCGGCGCCTCCTCGGCCAGCACCGGCGGGGCGACCGACAGCAGCAGCGAGCCGAACAGCCCGGCCAGCCAGCAGCAACCGCTTCGCCATGCCCTGCCCATGGTGGCTCCCTAGCCGATCACCGGCTCCCGACGCTGCCGCGATGTCGATGGGGCCGGTCCGTTGCCGCGCGGCGCGTCCTTGTCGCCGCGGGCTTGCTCCTCACCGTCGGGGCGGAATGCCCACCACTGCAGAAGACCGAGCGCCGCACCGAGGCCGGCACCGGCAGCCACCAGCAGCCCCGAGGAGAGCAGGCCACCGGCGTTGTTCTCCAGGAAGGCCACCCCGGCAACGACCACCGCCGGCGCCAGGCCGGTATAGAACTCGCCCTCCTCGACCAGGGGCAGGTGGAAGCGCATGGGAATCCACATCACTCCCGCCACGGCCCAGGTGATCGGCAAGCGCACCAAGCGTGGCAGGAAGGCCAGGCCCAGGTATCCTGTCAGCAGCACGACCAGCGACAAACCCAGATAGGTCAGCCATAGTAGGGTCATCGAATCCGACGTCAGCATCGACACCTCTCGCAGCGTCACGGCACGCCCTCGGGCGCTGCCGTGCAGTATGGAAATCGCTAATACTCAGTTCCAGTATGGTACACCTACCATCATGAAAGCACAGCCGACGCGTCAACTTGATGCCAACACCCCCGTTGCCCGCTTCCGCCGCGCCGACGATCCCGAGTGGCACTGGCTGGAGAACCGGGACGACCCCGAGGTCACGGCCTTCCTGGAGGCCGCCAACCGCGAGTCGTCGACCTGGTTCGCCCCGCTGGAGGGGCTGGTGGAGCGGCTCTACCACGGCCACCTGGCCCGCCGCGAGCTGGCCGTGGACGGCCTGCGCACACCGCTCGATCACTACACCTACTGGAGCGAGACGGCCGCGGACGCCGACTATCCGGTGTGGTGGCGCCATCCCAACGGCCAGCCGCGGGCGCCCGAGTGCTTTCTGGACCTCCAGGCCCGGGCGGCGGCCCACGACTTCCTCGAGATCGGCGACATGGCCCTGTCGCCGGACGAGCGGTGGCTCGCCTGGACGGAAGATACCCGCGGCGACGAGACCTTCACGCTCTACCTGCAGGCGCTGCCCGATGGCGAGCCCCGGGCGCTGCTCCACGAGATCGGACCGGAGCTGACCTGGGCCGAGGACAACGCCACCCTGCTGTTCACTCGCTACGATCCCACCCAGCGCCCCGACAGCGTGTGGTGGCTGCCGCTGGAGGCGGGACACCCCGGCGAACCGGCGCTGGTGCTGCGCGAGGAGGATCCCGAGTTCTGGCTGGGCCTGGGCAAGACGCGCTCCCGGGCCTGGCTGGTGCTCGAGAGCGCCTCCAAGGACACCAGCGAGTGTCATCTGGTACCCGCCCGGAAGCCGGCCACCCCGCCCCGCTGCTTCCGGGCACGGGAGAGCGGCGTGGAGTATTCGCTGGACCATCGCCCGGGACACTTCTACGTGCTGCACAACCGCCAGGCCACCCACTTCCGCCTCGACGTGGTGGATGAAGGGGCTGACACCTCGGTGGGCGAGCCTGACTGGCAGCCGCTGATCGCCCACCGCGACGAGGCAACGCTGGAGGGCGTCGACGCCTTCGCCTGGGGGCTGGTGGCCACCGAGCGCGACCATCAGGAGGCGCAGGTCCACCTGCGCGTGCTCGAACTGGACGCCACGCATGCCATCACCCGCGACGAGCGCTTGCCGCTGCCGGAGACGCCCTGCAGCCTGGCCCTGGGCGACGCGCCCCACTTCGACACCCGCCGCCTGCGGCTGCGCGAGGAGTCCTTCACCCTGCCGGTGACCTGGGTGGAGCACGACCTGGACAGCGGCGAGCGCCACCGGCTCAAGCAGCAACCGATCCACGGCGACCTCGCCCCCGAGCAGCTCAGCTGCGAGCGGCTGTGGGCGACGGCCCACGATGGCGAACGCATCCCCGTCTCGGTGGTGATGCGCAGCGATCTGGTCGGCCATCCCCTGCCTACCCTGCTCTACGGCTACGGCGCCTACGGCGAGGTACTCGACCCCTGGTTCTCGGTGGCGCGCCTCGAACTGCTCTCCCGCGGCGTGGCCTTTGCGGTGGCCCACGTGCGCGGCGGCGGCGACCGCGGCGAGCCCTGGTACCTGGCCGGCAAGCTCGAGCACAAGGAGAACAGCTTCCGAGACTTCCTCGCCGCCCGGGACGCTCTGGTCGCCGAGGGCATCAGCGACCGTGACCGGATCGCCGCCTACGGGGCCAGCGCCGGCGGCCTGCTGGTCGGCGCCAGCCTCAACCTGGCCCCCGATGCCTTCTGCGCCGCGGTGCTCGACGTGCCCTTCGTCGACGTGCTGCGCACCATGGAGAATCCCGACCTGCCGCTCACCACCGCGGAGTACACCGAGTGGGGCAATCCCAGTGAGCCCGACGCCCGCCGACGCATCCGGGCCTACTCGCCGCTGGACAACCTGACCGCCCAGCCCTGGCCCGCGGTCTTCCTGCAGGGCAGTTGGCACGATACCCGCGTGCCCTACTGGGAGCCCGCCAAGCTCTATGCCCGGCTCACCGAGATGGGCAGTGCCCGCGGCCCAACGGAGCGCCGCCCGATCCTGCTGCGCACCGACATGGCCGCCGGCCACGGCGGCGCCTCGGGGCGCTTCAAGGCGTGGCACGACAACGCCCGCCAGGACGCCTTCCTGCTCTGGGCCCTGGGGGTGGAGCACCGCGATGGTTAAGCGCGGGAATAAAGACAGCCCCGGCCAGAGCCGGGGCTGAGTACAACGCCTGGTTGCCGGAACTCAGGTGCCGCCGCCGGCGCCACCTCCGGCACCCCCGCCGGCGCCACCACCGGCACCGCCGCCAGAACCACCTGAGCCACCGCCGCCGGAACCACCTGAGCCACCGCCGCCGGAACCACCGGAGCCACCACCGCCGGAACCACCGGAGCCACCACCGCCGGAACCACCGGCACCACCGCCGCCGGCACCGCCACCGCCATCACCGCCACCGGTTCCGTGGTCGTCGTCGATGAAGTCGTCGTCGCCAGTGCCGTCGTCGTCGCCGCTGCCATCGTCGTCGCCGCTGCCATCGTCGTCGCCGCTGCCATCGTCGTCGCCAGTGCCGTCGTCGTCGCCGCTGCCATCGTCGTCGCCGCTGCCATCGTCGTCGCCGCTGCCATCGTCGTCGCCGCTGCCATCGTCGTCGGTGCCGTCGTCGTCGCCGCTGCCGTCGTCGTCGCCGCTGCCGTCGTCTTCGCCGCTGCCATCGTCGTCGCCGCTGCCGTCGTCATCGCCGCTGCCGTCGTCGTCCGGCTCCTGTTCGACGACGGGAACCAGACCGCCACCTTCACCGCCATCGCCAACGCCATTGGCCGTGCCGCCGGCACCGCCCGCACCGGGTGGCTCGAGCAGCAGCAGTTGGTCCAGCTCGCCACGCTCCGCCAGCCACTCGATCAACAGGGTGATCTCTGCCCGATTCAGGACGGCCCCGTTGTTCATCAGGTCATCGAACAGCAGCGCCATCTCGTCATCACTGAGCGGGTCGCTCCCCCAGACCGACTGCGAGGTCGACTGCGCCCAGGCCGCCGACGACGCCATCGCCCCAATGGCCACCGCCAACGCCAGCTTCTTGAAACCTTTCATAACGGAGTCCCCTTTGCCCGCTTGTGTCCGTCCGACCGTTCCCAGCGCAAACTTTTCCAACATTTTGTTACAGTGCAACACCAAGCATTGCAACGGAGCGGCACCCGCACCATGGCACAAGAGGGTGAATCGGGGGATGAAAAACGTCAGTCTTCGAGTGGCAGGATGGCAATGATGTGGTCTTCAAGCGCCTCATCGGACACCGCGTCACGGGAAATGGCGAAGCTGCGCACGCTGATGCCCTTGCGGTGCACCCGCTCGGGGTCGCCGCAAAGCAGCGGGTGCCAGCGCGCCAGCTTGCGCCCCTCGGCCAAGCGCCGATAAGCACAGGAGTGGGGCAGCCAGCGGAACTCGCCGACGCGCTCGGGGGTGAGCCGGGTGCAGTCCGGCACCCGGGCGAAGCGATTCTCGTAGTCGCTGCAGCGACAGCTGTGGACGTCCAGCAACTCACAGGCCACGCCGAGCACCGCGAGTTCACCGGTGTCGTCATCCTGGAACTTGAGCAGGCAGCACTGGCCGCAGCCGTCGCACAGCGCCTCCCACTCCTCCTCGGTCAACTCGTCGAGGCGGTAGCGCTCCCAGAAGCGTTCTCGCATGGTGCATCCTTCGCCCGATGACGGGCGGCATGTTTCAGTAGCGCGCTTCGGTGGGGGTGCGATACAGATCGAGCATATATTCCTCCTTGGCGGGAGGCATCTGCAGATAATAGCCCTTGTCGCGAATCGCTGCCATGACATCGGCGGCCCGCGCGCGGGCCAGACGCTTGTCGGCGGTCAGCAGCAGGGGCATCGCGGACACCGGCTCGCCGAACTGTTCCAGCAACGCCTCGGGCACGTCGGCCAGGCCGTTGCGTTTCTCCACGTAGAGGTACATCTCATCCTTGCGAGAACTCTTGAAGATCTCGCACAGCAGCTTGTCATCGGTCATCGGTCATTCACCTCGGCAAGGGCTCGGGTCAGGGCGGCGGCCAGGCGCTCGCCGCGCCAGCCCGTCGGCAGGGGGAGGGCCTGGCCCTCGAGATCGGCGGTTACCAGGGCCTCCAGGTCGCGGCGGCGCAGCAGTACTTCGGGGGCCAGGCCGAGCCGTTCGGCTTCGGCGCTGACCACGCGCTTGAGCGCCTTCAGGCGCTGCTTGAAGGCCGGCGCCATGGGCGACGGCAGCGCGGCCGGCAGCGCCTCGGGGGCGCGCTGGCGCGCCTCCTCGACCAGGGCCAGCAGGGTGTCGCCGTCACGCTTGATGAGGCTCGGCTTGATGTCGTCCACCTCGGCGAGCTGGTAGCGGTTCGCCGGCAGGCGTTCAGCGATGCCGTAGAGCACCCGGTCGTTGACCAGCCAGCCACGCGGCAGGTTGCGCCGCCGGGCCTCCCCTTCCCGCCAGGTGGTCAGCAGGCGATACGCCTCGATGCCCCGCGGCGCCAGGCGCCACAGCTGGCGGTGGCGGCGATACCACTGCCCATCGGCCTCGTCGCTGCGCAGGGCCTGGGCCACCAGCTCCTGGCAATCCTCGAGCAGCCACGCCAGGCGTCCCAGCCGCTCGAGCGCCTCCCGCTGGTGTTCCCACACCTGCAGCAGGAAGATCACGTCCAGGGCGGCATACAGGCGCTGCGAGTCGGAAAGCGGGCGGGCCAGCCAGTCCGAGCGGGTCTCGTCCTTGGGCAGGCTCTCGCCGGTCCAGTGCTCGACCAGCCGCTGGTAGCCCATGGCCGGGTCCTCGCCGAGCAGCGCCTGGGCCACCTGAGTATCCACCAGCGGGGCCACCGGCACGCCGGCCCAGCGCGCCAGGACCTCGAGATCCTCGCTCGAGGCGTGCAGCAGCTTGAGCGGGCCCTCGGCAAGCAGGCGGCGCAAGGCCTCGCTGCAGTCGACGGCGAGCGGGTCGATCAGGTAGGCCGGGCCGCCGGCGGAGAACTGGATCAGCGCCGGCACCGGGTGAAAGGTCTTCTCGCGGAAGAACTCCGTGTCCACGGCAAGCACCTCGGCCTCGGCCATAGCGTCACAGGCGGCATCGAGCGCCTCGGGGGTGTCGATCCAGCGAATCTCGGGGGTCAGGGTCATGCGCGCATCCGGCAGGGGTCAGTGGAACAAGGGCATCATTCGCCGCGAAACGGCAGGCGGCCGTTGAAGGCACGGCTCAGGGTACCGCCGTCGACGTATTCGAGCTCGCCACCCATCGGCACGCCGTAGGCGAGCCGCGACAGGCGCACGCCATGGGGGCCAAGCTGGGCGGCGATGTAGTGGGCGGTGGCCTCGCCCTCCACGGTGGGGTTGGTGGCCAGGATCACCTCCTCGATGCCGCCTTCGGCCACGCGTGCCTCGAGCTGGTCGAGGCCGATGTCCTCGGGACCGATGCCGTCCAGCGGCGAGAGGTGGCCGTGCAGCACGAAGTAGCGGCCGCGGTAGCCGCCCGCCTCCTCGATGGCCAGCTGGTCGGCCGGCGACTCCACCACGCACAGCACGCTGTCGTCGCGCCGGGCGCTCTCGCACAGCGTGCACAGCCGCGCCTCGGTGAGGGTGCGGCAGCGTTCGCAGTAACCGACCTGCTCGAGGGCCACGCCGAGCACCTCGACCAGGCGCCGGCCGCCGTCGCGGTCGCGCTCGAGCAGGTGCATGGCCATGCGCTGGGCGGTCTTGGGCCCGACGCCGGGCAGCACCCGCAGCGCCTCCATCAGTTTCTCGACGAGGGGGGAAAAGCTCATAGATAGTCTCTGGCTGGCTCGTACTGCAACTCGAGGCCGAGCGCAGCCGGTTTCAGTCGAGTCAGAAAGGCATCTTGAAGCCCGGCGGCAAGTTAAGCCCCGCCGTCGCCTCTTCCATCTTCGCCTTGGTGTTGGCCTCGACCTTGCGCACGGCATCGTTGACCGCGGCGGCCAGCAGGTCCTCGAGCAGCTCCTTGTCCTCCTCCATGACGCTGGGGTCGATGTCGACCTTGCTGACGTCATGGCGTCCGTTCATGGTCACCTTGACCATGCCGGCGCCGGCCTCGCCCGTCACCTCGGCCTTGGCGACCTCTTCCTGGGCGCGCTGCATCTTCTCCTGCATCTCCTGGGCCTGCTTCATCAGGTTACCCATGCCACCCTTCATCATGGTGGAAGTCCTCTCGCTGGTTGTGGATTACGCGTAGTCGTCTCGCCTCAGGGGGCCAGCGGTTTCACCGACGCCTCGATCAGGCGGGCGCCGAAGGCCCGCTGCAGCTGCTGCACGTGCGGGTCGCGGTTCAGCGCCGCCACCGCCTCGGCGTGGCGGGCCGCGGCGAGGCGGTCGGCACGCTGGCGCGGCGTCTCGACGTCGCTCGGCAGTTCGCCCGGCTCCAGCACCAGACGGCGCGTCACGCCCTGGGCGGCGAGCGCCTCCTCGATGCGGCGCACGTGCACCTCGGCGCTCATCGCCGACTGCGAAGGATCGAGGCGCAGCACGAGCCGCTCGCCATCGTCCCCTTCGACCACGCAGTGCGCGGCCAGGTTGCGGGTCAGCCCGCCCAGGCCCAGGGCGTCGAAGCACTCGAGCCAATCGGCATGGGCGAAGCCCTCGCTGGCCGTGAACGCGCCGGGCGCCGGCGCGCTCGGCGCCGCGCGCTCCTCCGCGTCGGGCGTTGACGGCCCGGCAGCGTACCCCACCGGGGCATCGCTGCGATTCGACGTTTCCGGGTCCGCCGCGTCGTCGGCCATCTCCTTGGGCGGCGCAGCCTCGGCTGGAGCGGCCTCCGGCAACGGCTCCCAGGGGGGGACGTCCTCCGCAGGCGCTGCGCGGGCTGGCCGCTCGGGCGGCGCGGTATCGGCAACCGCGGCGGCAGGCGCCGGGGACGGTTCGACCGCCTCGGCGGCCGCGGCGTCAGGTGTCGAGGACAATTCGGCCACAGGAGGCGATGCCGGCTGACGCGGTTCGGCCACCGAAGCGGGAGCGTCGGTGACCGCCGGGGCCCCTGGGGAGGCCGCCGAGGCTGGGGCGTCACCGCTGTCGGTCGGGGGCGTCTGCCCCCCCGATACGCCGCCCTCCTGGCTGCCACGCATCGGCAGCGGGGTCTGCGGCGGCCTGGGCACGCCCTGGGGGCGGAAGGCCAGCATGCGCAGCAGGGTCATCTCCAGCGCCGTGCGCAGGTCCGGCGCCTGCTCCATGTCGCCGCGCCCCTGGATGCCGATCTGGTAGAAGAGCTGGATGTCCTCGGCGGTGAAACGGCTCGCCAGGGCCAGCAGGGTGTCACGGTCGCCATGACCGTTGTCCAGGGCGTCGGGCACCATCTGCGCCACGGCCAGGCGGTGCAGGACGCCGGAGAGGTCGTCGAGCACGGCGGCGAAGTCCGGGCCCTGCTCGGCGAGCGTGGCTACCTCGGCCAGCAACCGCGCCGCGTCCACCTCGGCCAGCGCCTCGATCAGCGCCAACACGTGGCGGTGGTCGAGGGTGCCGAGCATGGCGGCCACGTCGGCGTGGCGCACCTCGCCCTGGCCGAAGGCGATCGCCTGGTCGGTCAGGCTCATGGCGTCGCGCATGGAGCCCGCGGCCGCCTTGCCGAGCAGCCACAGGGCGCTCTCTTCGAAGCTCACTCCTTCCGCCTCGAGCACCTTGGCGAGGTGGCCAACGATGCGCTCCGGCGGCATGTGCTTCAAGGTGAACTGCAGGCAGCGCGACAGCACCGTTACCGGCAGCTTCTGCGGGTCGGTGGTGGCGAGCAGGAACTTCACGTGGGGCGGCGGCTCCTCCAGCGTCTTGAGCAGGGCGTTGAAGCTGTGGCTGGAGAGCATGTGCACCTCGTCGATGAGGTACACCTTGTAGCGCCCCTGGGTCGGCGCGTACTGCACGTTATCGAGCAGCTCGCGGGTGTCCTCCACCTTGGTGCGCGAGGCCGCATCGACCTCGATCAGGTCGACGAAGCGTCCCTCGTCGATGGCCCGGCAGCTGTCGCACGCCCCGCACGGCGTCGAGGTCACCCCGTCGTCGCCGTGCCCCTTGGCCGTGCAGTTCAGGCACTTGGCGAGGATGCGCGCGAGCGTCGTCTTGCCCACGCCGCGGGTCCCGGTGAACAGGTAGGCATGGTGCAGGCGGCCCTGGTCGAGGGCATTGACCAGCGCGCGCTGGACGTGCTCCTGGCCGACCAGTTCATGGAAGGTGCGCGGTCGCCACTTGCGGGCCAGAACCTGGTAGCTCATGCAGCGCGGAATCCTTGCAACGTGGGGTGACGGGCACGACGCCCGATGTCTGACGATAACCTGCCATTCTAGCGACTGGGGGCGACGGCGGAAAGCGAGGCTGAAACGACACCTGGTTCGATGTACAGTATTCGCTTTCCCCTTGCGATCCTTCCGGAGGCACGCATGACCCTCTCTCCCCCGCTCCTGGCAGCCCTTGGTGCCATACTGGCCCTGCTCCTCGGCGGCGGTGTCGTTGCCCTGCTGAGCGCCCGCCGACTGCACGCCGAGCGCACGCGCCATGCCGACGAGGTCGCGGCGCTGCAGGCCCGGCTCGCCGAGACGCGCGAGGCGCTGTCGGCGGCCCAGGCACATCACGAGGCCGTCAGCGAGGCCTGCGACCGCTACCACCAGTGGTGGCAGGAGGAGAAGGCGGCGCGCGAGCGGGTGGCGACAGAGCTGAGTGAGCTCGGCGCGAGTCACGCCGAACTGGCCACTACCTTGGAGCAGAAGCAGCACCACTTCGCGGAGCAACTGCGGCTGCTGCGCGAGAGCCGCGATCAGCTCAAGCAGGAGTTCGAAAACCTCGCCAACGACATCCTCGAGCGCAAGGGCAAGGCGTTCTCCGAGCAGTCGCAGCAGCACCTCAGCGGACTCCTGCAACCGCTGCACAGCGAGGTGAAGGGCTTTCGCCAGCAGGTCGAGACGCTGCACCGTGCCGACACCGAGCAGCGCGCCAGCCTGCGCACCGAGCTGAAGCACCTGCAGGCGCTCAACCGCGAGATCACCGACCAGGCGAGCCGGCTCACCGAGGCGCTGCAGGGGCAGAAGAAGATCCAGGGCAACTGGGGAGAGCTGATGCTCGAGAACGTGCTGGAGGGCTCCGGCCTGCGCCCCGGCAAGGACTACCAGCGCGAGGCGAGCTTTGCGACCGACCAGGGGCGTCGCCGGCCGGATGCCATCGTCCATCTGCCCCAGGGCAAGCACCTGGTGATCGATGCCAAGACGTCGCTCGCCGCCTACGTGCGCTACGTCAACGCCGAAGACGACGTCGCACGCCACCGGGCGCTGGCCGAGCACGCCCGGGCGGTGAGCGAGCGCATCGCCGAACTGGCCGACAAGCACTACTACGCCCTGCCCGGCCTCAACTCGCCGGAGGTGGTGGTGATGTTCATCCCGGTGGAGTCGGCCTATGTCGAGGCGCTGAAGTACGACGAGACGCTCTACCAGCGCGCCATCGAGAGCAACGTGCTGGTCGCCACCCCCACCACCCTGCTGACCAGCCTCAACATCGTGCGCCAGCTGTGGCGCTTCGAGGACCAGAGCCGTCACAGCGCCGAGCTCGCCGGACGCGCCGAGAAGGTCTACAACAAGCTGCGCCTGTTCGTGGAGAGCCTGCAGGAGGTCGGCCGGAAGCTCGACGGCGCCCGGGAGAGCTACGACGAGGCGATGAGCCGGCTGGTCAGCGGACGCGGCAACCTGATCAAGCAGGCCGCCGAGTTCCGCGAACTCGGCGTGGCGGTACGCAAGGAGCTGCCCGGCGAGCTGGTGGAGCGCGCCGAACTCGAGCTCGACGTGCACCGGGGGAGCGAGGCCGCCCGCGAGGAGCGCTGAGCGGCCAAGGGTACCAGACTACTGCACCGTCTCCTGCTCGCCGAAGCGTCCCTCGAAGAGCGCCGTGGAAAGGTAGCGCTCGGCACTGTCGGGCAGGATCACCACGATGTTCTTGCCGCGGTGCTGCGGCTGCTGGCCGACGCGCACGGCGGCGGCCACGGCGGCCCCGCAGGAGATGCCGGCCAGGATGCCCTCTTCCTGCATCAGGCGGTGCGCCATGGCCATGGCTTCCTCGTTGGTCACGGTCTCGACCTGGTCGACCTGGTCGAGATCGAGGTTGGCGGGGATGAAGCCCGCGCCGATGCCCTGGATCTTGTGGGGCGCGTGGGTCAGCTCCTCGCCGTTGCGGGTCTGGGTGATCAGCGGCGAGTCGCTCGGTTCCACCGCCACGGTGGTGATCGCCTTGCCCCGGACCTGCTTGATGTGACGTGAGACGCCGGTGAGGGTACCGCCGGTACCCACCCCGGCGACGAGAATGTCGATGGCACCGTCGCTGTCGTCCCAGATCTCGGGACCCGTGGTGGCCATGTGGATGCCGGGATTGGCCGGGTTCTCGAACTGCTGAGGCATGAAATAGGCGTCCGGCTCGCTCGCCGCGATCTCCTCGGCCTTGGCGATCGCCCCCGGCATGCCCTTGGCCGGCTCGGTCAGGATCAGCTCGGCCCCCAGCGCCTTGAGCACCTTGCGCCGCTCCAGGCTCATCGAGGCAGGCATGGTCAGCACCAGCGGATAGCCCCGGGCCGCAGCCACGAACGCCAGGGCGATGCCGGTGTTGCCGCTGGTGGGCTCGATGATGCGCATGCCCGGCTTGAGCGCACCGCGTTCCTCGGCGTCCCAGATCATCGCCGCGCCGATGCGGCACTTCACGGAGTAGGCGGGGTTGCGCCCCTCGATCTTGGCCCAGATCGTCGCGCCGTCATTGACGCGGTTGAGCCTGACCAGCGGCGTATTGCCGATGGAGCGGGAGTTGTCGTCATGAATGCGTGCCATCGAGGTCTCCTTGTTCCATTAAGGTGCAGAGGAGCATCCTAGCATCTATTGCTGACGCTTCTCCCAGTGACAACACGCGAGTCGTGAACGCAAGCGGGGAGGCCACTGGCCTCCCCGCTTGCGTCAGATGACTCGTACGCGGCTGTCAGGCGCAGTCCGCCGCGCCCTCGCCGAACATGTCGAACAGCAGCTCGCGCCCCATGGGGGTGAGAATGAAACGCCCCTGATCGTTGTAGGTGGCCGCCTCGCTGCGCTCGAGCACCTGCTGGCAGGTATTCCATTCGCTGGCCTCCGCCTGCAGCTGGCGCAGGGCGGGCCGATCGAGGCCGCGGTGGGCCACCGTCACCGTCTCCAGCACGTGACCGTGGCGGTAGAGCAGCGCCGCGACGTTGGAGAGACACTGGCGAAGGCTGCGCTGGATGCCCGCCGTGGTGGACGTATCGATGGCCATGTGTCGTGTTCCCTCTCGCCGGATTTGCTGCGCTGCATGATACCACCAGCGGAAGGATTAGACAAAGGTAGTATGTCGACGAAAGGCTAAGGCACGAAATCAGACGCCGGAAATGGAGGTGGCCCCGACAGCCACATCCCGGCACACGCGGCCACCGCTACCGTTGCTCCCTTCCGGGCCTGGCGGGGTTTGCGGTTTAGCGTTGCGGGAGGACCGACGGGGCCACCACAGCGCGATGACGATCGATAGACTCGGACCGGCATCGAACTCGGCCTGCCTTCAAGGACTTGCCGAGCGCTGCGCACTATACCAGCGCCACCCCCTGGCCAGCAAGCACCGTGCAGACACCGGCGACCGCCTGTGTGAAGCCTCGGCAGGTCGTGTAAGGTGAAGGTACGCCCAAGACAGCGACCCATCCCTCACGCGGAGGAGGCACAATATGCAAAAGGATCCGAACAAGGGGTACATCGCCCTGCTGGGCTGGAGCCTCAACGCCATCGAGGCCGCCGAGAACTTCGACCGCCGCTACGTGGTGGTGGCGCCGGAATGGGCCGAGGAGTACTGCCAGAAGCACGACATCCCCTACGTGCCCTGGAACTTCGAACGGCTCAACGACCGCTCCATGGAGATCGCCGAGACGCTCAAGGAGAAGGGCGTCGACGTGGCCATCCCGCTCTTCGAGGAGACCGTGGAGTGGGCCGGGGCGATCAACTCGCTGTTGCTCGACAAACCGCGCCTCTACGGCCAGTCGCTGCTGCTGCGCGACAAGGCACTGATGAAGCGCCGCGCCCAGTTGGGCGGCATCCGCGTGGGCATCTTCGAGGAGGCCCATGACAAGGGCGACGTCATCCGCTTTCTCAAGCGCGTCAACCAGACCCTGCTCAAGCTCGACGGCGACCCCAACGACCCCATCCACCTCAAGGCGTTCGACAAGGCCGGCTGCCTGGGGCACCGGGTGATCCGTACGCCCGACGAGGTCGATACCATCCCCGAGGAAGAGTTCCCGGTGCTGATGGAGTCGCACCTCGACGGCTGGGAGTTCGCCGTGGAGGCATGGATCCACAACGGCAAGATCGCCTTCTTGAACATTTCCGAATACGTGACCCTGGGCTATTCGGTGTTCGTGCCCGCCTCACCGGAGCTCGAGAAATATCGCCCGCAGATCACCGCTCAGATCGAGAAGCTGATCAAGGCCTTCGACATCGACTTCGGCTTGATCCACCCCGAGTACTTCGTCACCAGCGACGGCGAGATGTACTTCGGCGAGGTCGCCTACCGCCCGCCGGGGTTCAAGGTGTTCGAGCTGCTCGAACGGGTCTATGGCTTCAATGCCTACCAGGCCAGCATGCTGGTGTTCGATCCCAAGACCAAACCCGAGGAAGTCCAGGCCTTTTTCCCGAGGGAGGTGGTGGATGCCGACGGCTATGCCGGCTGCTTCGGGGTCTACCCGCGGCGCCGGGTGGTCAGCCGCCTGGAGATCCCCGAAGAGGTCGAGGACGATCCCTACTTCGAATCCCACGAGCTGACCCCGCCGCAGGAGGAAACCGTGACCAAGCGCACCGCCTTCGGTACCCACTGGGGCCTGGTCTACTTCAAGGGCGATGATGCAACACGCATGAAGGAACTCCTCAAGCATATGGAAGAACTTGATTTCTATGTCTGATACAGGCGTCATGGCAGTGATGACAGCCTGACGACGAGGAGTCGGCGTGACGACGCATGATGAGACGAGCCCGGGTGGTGATGCGCCGGCCGACAACAGCAAGCTGCTCGGCCTGCTCCAGAAGCTGGACGAAGCGGTCACCCTGCTGGGCGAGGCACCCGCGTTCGCCAAGCCCGGCAAGCTGCCCCGGGTGCTGGATACCGCTCGCCGGGTCATGCTCCAGCCGGGCGGCTGTGCGGCGATCGAGCTGCGCGCCCAGACCCTGGAGGAGGCCGGGATCTTCGTCGGTTCCGACTGGGAGACGCCCCAGTACCTGGTGCCCAGCCTGACCACCCATGCCCTGAAGAGCGCCGACCCCAGCACCGTGGCGATCGAGGCGCTCAGCGAGCTGCGGCTGCTGGCCATCGCCAAGGGCGACTACCTGCACCCCCAGGTCTCGGAGGAGCAGGCGCACCACTACCTGACGCAGACCATGGCCATCAACCTGTGGCTGCTGTTCGGCGCGCCCACCGAGGCCGAGCGCGAAACCCAGGGACGGCTGGCCCAGCTACCGCGCAACCTCTTCCAGCACCTGGCCGAACGCATCGGCTACGAGCACGTGATCGACCAGTTGATCGAGGAAATCTGGCGCATCCTGCAGCAGCGCCCGATCCAGGTGGAGCCGGTGAAGCAGATGATCACCCAGATCGCCATCTGCCAGGCCAACCCCGAGATCGACCTGGGTGCCAGCGGCCAGGGCGCCGACCGCCTGGTCAGCTCGCTGTTCGGGCCCACGCGGGCCTGCCGCGAGGACCCCGGCCTGGAGGTCTACCGCGAGCGTCTGGCCAGCATGGACAGCGCCGCGCTGCAGGGCGAGGCCTCCGGCTTCGCCCGCGCCATGCACGATACCGGGCTGGTCTCCGCCTACCATCCGGTGCTGCTGCGCCACCTGCTGGACCACAGCGACTACCTGCTCGCCGAGGCGCTGGGCCTCTCCTCCACCGGCCGTGACTGCATGATGTGCTATCGCGAGCTCGTCCACGCCCTGATCCGCAGCGGCGTGCATCCCAGCACGCCGCAGGCCGTCTACGGCCTGGCGCTGATGCTCGAGCGGGGCATCCTCTACCAGCCGCCGGTCGCCCCGGCCATGTGGCGTCAGTTGGGGCTCACGCTTTCCGAATGGTCCCAGGCGCGGCTCAACCTGGCCTACGGCGAGGCCATCTCGCCACGCGCCCGCCTGCTGGAGGGCGTGCTGTGCATGCTGGGTCTGCCGCTCGGCGTGGGTCAGGGCAACAACCCCACCTGCCAGTCGGCCCGGGCGCTCTCCATGTGGGCCTACAACGACCCCGACTACCTGCTGCAGATGGTGGCCTGGGCGGCGCGTGACGACGAGATCATCATGCACTTCGAGGGCATGCCGCTCTCCTCCATGGCCAGCCTGTCGGGTGTCGCCCAGACCCTGCCCATGGACCTCGACCCGGTGTCGCTGATCGTGGTGCCGCATCTCGACCGCATCTATGCCGAGATGGGGCGGCGCTGCATCGGCCGCGAGGGCGACCCCCATCGCTGGGTCAATCCGGAATTCCACGGCTGGTGGGCCGGACGCGGCTTTCGCATCAACGTCGACGTGGCCACCGGCCAGCTCCACGAGCTGGACGACTTCCTGCGCCACTTCTACGCCAGCTACCACCCCTACTACAACGGCAACCAGCCGCTGATCCACCCGCAGCCGGCGGGCATCGCCGTCACCGACAGCGCGGCGCGCTTCATCGGCTGGCACGCCATTACCGTGCTGCGCGTGGCCCTCGACCCGTCCGACACCATGCGGGTCTACTTCTTCAACCCCAACAACGACAGCGGCCAGGACTGGGGCGACGGCATCAAGGTCAGCACGGCGGACCACGGCGAGCGCTTCGGCGAGTCCTCGCTGCCCTTCGAGCAGTTCGCCTCGCGCCTCTACATCTTCCACTACGACCCGCTGGAGCGCGGCGAACTGGCCCAGATCACCCAGGATGAGCTCGACCGGGTCACCGGTTACATCCACCGCAGCTGGGGCGCCGACCGCATCCCGCCCGCCGACCTGCAGGCCGACCAGGGGCCCTGACGGAACAGGAACGCGCGCCACATGACACGCCTCGACCAACTGCTCGTCGCCCAGGGCCTGGCCCGCTCACGCACCCGCGCCCAGCGCCTGATCCGCCACGGCCGGGTCAGCCTGGCCGAGACGGGGCGGGTGCTCGCCAAGCCCGGCGAGAAGCTGCCCGACGATACGCGGCTGACCGTGACCGAGGAACCGGAGGAGCGCTACGTCTCCCGCGCCGGGCTCAAGCTGGAGGCGCTGATCGCCGCCCTCGACCTGGATCTCACGGGCAAGCTGGTGCTCGATGTGGGCCAGTCCACCGGCGGCTTCACCGACTGCGCCCTGCGCGCCGGCGCCCGCCACGTGATCGGCGTCGAGGTGGGCCGCGACCAGCTCGATCCCGAACTACGCGGCGATGCACGCGTGACCTGCCTGGAGGGACTCAACGCCCGGGCCATGGCCTTGGATCCGCGTCTGCGCGAGGCCTTCTCGGCCCAGGGCGCCGCGGGACCGGATCTCGCCGTGATGGACGTCTCCTTCATCTCCCAGACGCTGATCCTCCCGCAGCTCGCCGCCCTGCTGCCGGCCGGCGGCGAGCTGGCGAGCCTGGTCAAGCCGCAGTTCGAGGTGGGCCCGGGCAGGGTCGATGCCCGCGGGCTGGTCGTCGATCCCAATCGCTACGCCGAGGTGGAGGCGCGCATCCGCGCCAGCTGTGCCGAGCACGGCCTCCGCGTGCAGCACTGGCAGGAGAGTCCGCTGCGCGGCGGCGACGGGAATCGCGAGTTTCTGCTGCATGCGGTGAAGGCATGAGGAACCTCGCGCATTGGCATGCCCCCCGTGGGGGGAATGAGATGCCTCCACGCCCCGCCGATTGACCACCCAAGGTGGCTCACGCTTGTGGGAAGTGGGTTTCGTGGGAGGGAGCTTCAGCTCGCGAAGCAGCACGCAGTGCTGCCAGGTCTGGGGCGCCTGGCGGCGCCTTCGCCCGGCGGAGCCGGCCTCCCACAATGCCGGCCTCCTGCAGAGCGGCATCACGTTATCGTGTGAAGGATCAGCGCCCCACATCCCCCGCGTCGATATCGCCGGGATCACCTTTGGCGCCGGGCGGCGGATGGGCCGGGTCGATCACCTGGCCGGAGGCAACGCTCTCGACGCGCCTGGCCGTGCCGTCGGTACGGTGCAGCCAGACATCGAGCTGGTTGAAGGCGATGTCCACGCCATGCTCGGCGAACAGCTCGCCCACCCGGCAGTTGAGCTCGTCAGTGGCGAAGAGCCGGTCGCCCAGGCTGTTGACGAAGATGCGCAGCTCGAAGTCCAGGGTGCTCTCGGCGTAGTTCATGAAGAACACCTGCGGCTCCGGGTCGGCGAGCACCCGCGGGTTCTCCTCGGCGGCAAGGCGCAGCAGGCGATGCACCAGCCGGTGGTCCGAGCCGTAGGCCACGCCGTAGGTGAGCACCACCCGGGTGATGGTGTCCGACAGCGACCAGTTGATCAGTTGGTCGGTGACGAACGTCTTGTTGGGGATGATGATCTCCTTGCGGTCGAAGTCGGTCACCGTGGTGGCGCGGATACGGATCTTGCTCACCGTGCCGGTGAGGTTGCCCAGGGTGATGGTATCGCCGATGCGCACCGGCCGCTCGAAGAGGATGATCAGCCCCGACACGAAGTTGGCGAAGATCTCCTGCAGGCCGAAGCCCAGGCCCACGCCGAGCGCCGCCACCAGCCACTGCAACTGGCTCCAGGCCACGCCCAGGGTGCCCAGCGCCGCCACCACCCCGGTGCCGACGATGGTGTAGGAGAGCAGCGAGCTGATGGCGTAGGCGCTGCCCTGCGCGAGTTCGAGGCGCGACAGCACGCTCACCTCGAGCAGGCCGGGCAGGTTGCGCGCCATCATCAACGTCAGCAGCACGATGAGCAGTGCGGTGAACAGGTCGGCCACCGACACCATGCTCCCGACCACCTCGGCGCCCTCCCCTTCGGCGGGCTCGAGCAGGGTGACCTGCTCGAGGTAGCCGAGCACCGCGAAAAGGTCGGACCACACCAGGTAGAGCACCGTGATGAAGCCGATCAGCAGGATCAGCTTCGACAGGCGCAGCGACTGCTGGTTGACCTGCTCCATGTCCAGCGGTGGCTCCTCGACCACCTCCCCCCCCCCTTCGGCGCCCTCCTGCACCTGGGCACGCCGCCGCGCCAGCGCCCGGCGATAGGCGAGACGCCGGGCGGCCACGGCCAGGCCGCGTACCACCGCGGCCTCCACCAGTATCCACATCCCCAGCAGGTAGAGGGTGATGACGAAGCGCCCCACCAGGCTCAGGGCGGTGTATTCGTAGCCGTAGCCGATCAGCCCGGCAAACACCAGCGGCACCAGGGCCATGGCAAGCCCCAGCACCAGACGGAACAGCTTGACACCGAAGAAGGGGGTATGGGCCAGGATCAGCTTGGCCAGCACCAGGCTCATGCCGAGGAGCCCGGTGAACAGCAGCCCCAGGGCCACCGGACGCTGGGAGAGTTCGATCTCCGCCCCGCGTACCAGCGGCGCGATCAGCAGCACCGGGATGAGTGCCACCGCCAGCCACAGCAGCCACCAGCGCAGCATCGCCGCATAGCCGGACGGCCAGTAGAAGTGGCGGGTCGCCACGCCGTCGGCCACCAGCAGGCGGCGTGCCCAGGCGATTACCGCCCAGGCGAGCGACAGGTGGAGCAGCGCCACGCCCACCCCCCGAGCCAGCCCCTCGCCACCCAGCAGCAGCGCCAGGCCCGCGGCCACCAGACAGAGCGGCCCGGGCAGCGCCAGCAGGGCATTGAGCACGATCGCCTGGGGGGTATGGCCTTGGGTATCGCGCTTGAGGTGGCCGATCTCTGCGTGAAGCCGGGCCAGGCGGCGCTGGATGCGTCGCCGGCTGAGCAGCAGCCCCATCGCCAGCAGCAGGGGCGGCACGCCGGCAAGTGCCCGGGCCTCCGGCAGTTCCCAATTGGCCGGCAGCAGCTCGCGCCACTCGCCCTCCTGCCACTCGGTCAGCAGCTTGCCGGGCAGGCTGCGCAGCCAGGCTAGATCGAGAGGGCGCGCATTGGCGATCCAGAAGAGCTGCTCGTCGATGGTGGTGCGCAGTTCACGACTCGTTCCCAGCAGCTGCTGCTGGTTGAGCTGCAGGTCGATCGCGGCACTGAGCATCTCGCCGTAGGCCTGCTCGAGCTGGTCGACGAGTTCGCGACGCCCCTGGTAGAGGGAAAGGAGCGAATCGACCAGCGCCGGCGACGCTTCGGCGTCTGCCTCCTCGATACGCCGGCGGGCAAGCTGCTCGGTCTGACGCAGGTCGTCACGCTGTCGGCTGAGTTCGAACTGCTTGAGGCGCAGGTCGGCGATCTCGTCCTGCAGCCCGCGTCGCGCTTCCACACGCGGCAACGACTGGCGTTGTTCACGCAGAATCCGCGACAGCAGGATGCTGCCGCGGATGGCATCGATCTGCTCGTTGAGGCTGCGCTGCAGCTGGCGTACCCGCTCGAGCTGGCGGCGCACCTCGATCCCCTCACGTACCAGTCGGTTGGCGCGCTCGTTGACCCGCAGCAGCTCGAGGCTCATGTCGCGGTTGATCTCCTGGGCCCGGGTCACCACCGGGTGGCCGACCACGCCCTCCTCGTCTTGCACCGCCTCGGCGATGGCCTGTTCCGACTGTTCACGCTGGCGCCGGTCGATGATCCCCTGCAGCAGGGTCAGGCGCGCCTCATGGCTGGCCACCTGGCGCTCCAGCAGGTTGCGGTGCTCCTGGTCCAGTTCGCGCAGCCGCGAATTGGTGGCCAGTTCGCGCTGGTGCAGCTGCAGCGTCTGCTCGGCCAGCTCGCGCTCGATACGCAGGCGCAGGCGCTGCGGGTCGTCTTCGGCGGCGCGGCCATCGCCCAGTTCCGCCAATCGGCGACGCGCTTCATCGACGCGCTGCATGGACTCGCTGATCGCCTGCTGGGCACGCTCCGGCAGGGTCTGGGCACTCAGCAGTCGGGCCGATACTTCAGCCAACCTGTCCTGAAATTGCGACAGCTCGGCATCCACCCCCTGGCGGCGGTCCTGCAGCGCTTCCAGGGAGAGCGCTTCCAGCTCGTCGACGGTCTCGCCCTGGGTCGCCTGCCCGATGTCGCGCAGCTCCTGCTGCAGGCGCTGCAGCTCGTCGGGGGCCTGGCGCACACGCTCCTCGAGCTGCTCGCGCTCTTCGCGCACCGCCTCGAGCCGGGACAGCGCGTCCAGCGCGGCCTCCAGCGCGTCGATATCCTGCTGGGCCGCTTCGCTCGGCGTTTCCCCCTCTGCCGGCTGGCGCTCCTCGAGCCGGGACTCGAGCGCCTCCCGCGACGGCAGCTCCTGGGCCGCCAGCGTGCTGGCCAGCATCATCAGCCACAGCACGCACAGGAGCCGCAGCAGGCTACCGAAGGCAGGGAAGACAAACTGTCGGTGACTCTCGGGGCAAGGGTTCAAGGATCGACCTCGGCGACGGTGAATGCGCTGACGATTCTCGGTCCGATGGCCCCGCGTGGCAATCGTCTGTCGCCGCGCCGGCACAGTTGACTTGCCTGACCGGCGTGTTAGAACGGCCTTTTCATTCCCAGAGGCATTCGCTCATGACCCCCGCTCGCCACCCACTGCTCGTCGCCCTGATGCTGGCCATGGCCAGTGGTGCGCTGGCCGCCGAGCCGGACAGCGAGAGCCGGCGTGCCGCCCTCGAGGCGCGTATCGAGGCGCTGAACGCGGAGCTCGCCGAGGCGCAGCGCCAGCTCGCAGCCCTGCCCGAGGAGACCGAGGCCCCCCTCGATCCCGAGGAAGAGGCGGTCCGCGAGGAAGCCGCCCAGCGCCGCCAGCTGGAGGAGGAATCGACACGCAACCCGCTGGCCATCACCGCGCACCGCCGCAACTACCTGCTGCCGATCAGCTATAACCGCAGCCCCAGCAACGAAGCCTTCGAGACCGTCACCAACGGCTACAGTCCTGGTGACGTGGAGATGAAGTACCAGTTCAGCGTCAAGGTCAACATCGCCGAGGACCTGTTTGGCGAACAGGGCGACCTCCACTTCGGCTACACCCAGCGCAGCTGGTGGCAGGCCTACAACGGCGATGCCTCCTCCCCCTTCCGCGAGACCAACTACGAGCCCGAAGTCTTTCTCTCCTTCGACAACGCCTGGGATGTGCTGGGCTGGACCAACGTCAACAACCGTGTCGCCTTCAACCACCAGTCCAACGGCCAGTCGGGGGAGCTCTCGCGCAGTTGGAACCGCGTCTACCTGGAGAGCCTCTTCCGCCGCGGCGACTGGGCGCTGGCCTTCGCGCCGCACTGGCGCGTACCTGAATCGGAAGACGAGGACGACAATCCCGATATTCACCGCTACATGGGCTACGGCGACGTCACCCTGGCCAAGCGCCTCGAGGGCGACGCCGAGGCGAGCCTGATGGTGCGCGGCAACCCCAGCGCCGGCAACATGGGCGCCCAGGTCGACTACTCCTGGCCGCTGTTCGGCAACATCCGTGGCCACGTGCAGTACTACCACGGCTACGGCGAGAGTCTGATCGACTACGACCACCGCAACCAGCGCCTGAGCCTCGGCTTCAGCCTCAATCCCCTCTTCTCGGGTAGCGGCTCGGCACAGTGAGGCCAATTGAACTCGGTACGGCGGCTGCTATGCTGAGCCTGTCATTCATCGTCAGAGGAAGACAGTCATGGCATCCCGCACGCCCCATACCGATGCGACCACCCAGCAGCTGAAGGAAGACCTGCGCCACCTCACCCACACCATCGAGGAACTGGTCAGTGCCACCGCCGACGACTCGCGCAGCAACATCAAGGAGCTGCGCGAGCGCGCCGAGCAGCGTCTCAAGGAGACCCGCGACCGCCTCGAGGCGCGCGGCGAACGCCTCTACGGCGAGGCACGCGACAGCGTCAGCCATCAGGTCGATGCCTGCGACCGCTACGTCCACGAGAACCCCTGGACCAGCATCGGCATCGGGGCCGCCGTGGGCATGGTCATCGGCATGCTGATCGGGCGGCGCTGATGCCGGCCAGCCAGGGACCGGCACAGCGACTCTTCGACGCCGGCAAGCGGCTGCTCGGCAGCCTCCTCGCCGCCGGCGAGACGCGTTTGCGTCTCGCCGTGCTGGAACTCGAGGAGGAGCGGGCACGCCTCGTCACCCTGCTGCTCGTCATCGGCCTGAGCCTGGTGATGGTGCTGCTCGGCCTGGCGATCCTGGCCCTGCTGGTCGCCGTGATCTTCTGGGACAGCCATCGCCTGGCCGCGCTGGGCATCAGCGCCGGCGTGCTGATCGGTGGCGGCGCGCTGCTGGCCTTGCTGGCACGCCGCCTGGCACGCCGCCATACCCTGCTCAAGGAGACCCTGGCCCAGCTCGCCACCGACCGGGAACTGGCGGAGAGACACCGTGACGACGCGACACCCCGCTGACCCCCGCCGACAGTCCCCGGCCCCTACCCTCAGCCGGGCCGAACGCAAGGCGCAGCTGCTCGCTACCATCGAGCAGCAGCGCATCGACATCCTCGTCGACGCCAATCGCTGGCGGGAAGCGAGTCAGCCTCTCGACGCGGGCTGGCAGCACCTGATGCGCTTCAAGCCCCTGATGATCGCCGCCGGCGGCATACTGCTGCTCCACAGCGCCCGTCACCCGAATCGCCTGGTCCGCCTGGCCCGCCGCCTGGCTGGTGGTGCCCTGGTGGTGAGTCGGGCACGCCGCCTGCTCGGCCCCCTGCTGCGCTGAGCCAGGCAGCAAAGGGAAAGCAGCGAAGAAGAAACGAGGAGACCACCCATGCCACTTGCCATCGCCCTGCACCTACTCGCCGCCGTCATCTGGGTTGGCGGGATGTTCCTCGCCTGGATGGTCCTGCGCCCGGTGGCCGCGGGACTGCTCGACCCGCCGCAGCGCCTGACGCTGTGGGCGCGGGTCTTCGAGCGCTTCTTTCCCTGGGTATGGGCGGCAGTGGCGGTGCTACTGGCCACCGGTCTATGGATGCTCTTTGCCGTCTTCGGCGGGATGGCGGCGGTACGCTGGCACGTCCACGCGATGCTCGCCATCGGCCTGGTGATGATGGCGATCTTCGCCTATCTCTGGTTCGTGCCCTACCGGCTTCTGCACGCGGCGGTAGCGGCCGAGACCTGGCCGGAGGGAGGCAACCACCTGGCCCGCATCCGCCGGCTGGTCGGCATCAACTTGATCCTGGGGCTCGTGACGGTGGTGGTTGCCAGCGCCGGGCGGTATCTCTGAAAAGGCGTTTACAAGCTACGCATCACAGCATCGCCGAGGCCGGCGTGCGCGTCTTGTGAAACGGCATCGGCACCCACTTCATCCAGCGCTCGCCATGCTCCAGGCGTTTCTCCACGAAGCGGCGCGTGCGCCGGTGCCCTTCGCTGTTGTCCGTCGCCCATACGGCAAACGTCGCCAGGAACAGGCTGGTCAGCGCCACTTCCTCGACCTGGGCACGGTGGGTGCCGTAGCGTGCCTCGAGCTGCGCCGCCTCGCGCAGCCACTGCACGGTGCGCGAGAGGTCGAAGACCATGGGCGTCCAGGTATGCGGGTGTGGCAGGTGCGCCTTGGTGCGCAGCATCTGCAGGGTGACGCGGCGGTGCGGGGCGAAGGCGTCGAACCAGGCCATCAGGCAATGCTCGATGCGCACCCGCTCGGGCCAGTCGGCGAAGGTGTCCGGCTTCTCGTCGAGCATCGCCCGCCAGCCGCGCCGGAACCAGGCATTGGCCACGGCATCGAGATCGCGGAACGCCTCCAGCACCGTCGACATGGGCAGCTCGAGCGCCTCGGCCACCTCGGTCAGACGCACCGCCTGCCATCCCACTGTCTCGGCCTGACGCACGGCCTCGTCGACGAACTGCTCGACAAAGGGCGTCGTATCGGCGCTGGACGAATCATGCACGGCGATCATGGTCATGGCACGGCTCTCCCTCGTGTGAGACTCCTATCAGGGAGCATAGACCAACCCTACACCGCGCTGCCGCAAGCCACCCCGCTGGCCCAGGCCCACTGGAAGTTGTGACCGCCCAGCTCGCCGGTGACGTCGAGCACCTCGCCGATGAAGCGCAGCTGCGGCAACCCATCGACGGCAAAGGTCTTCGACGAGATCGCCCGGGTATCGACGCCGCCCAGCGTCACTTCGGCGGTGCGCCACCCTTCGGTGCCGGCGGGCTTGACGCGCCACGCCGAGAGGGCCTCGGTCCAGCCTTCGAGCCGCGCATTGCTGTAGTCGGCGAGCGCGCCATCGTCGCCGTGCCATTCGGTAAGCGCCAGGGCCAGGCGTTTGGGCAGGCGCTCCGCAAGCCAGGTCGAGAGCTGCCGTCGTGGCGTGTCGCTGCGTGCCTCGAGCAGTGCCGCATAGGCATCCACCCCGGGCAGCAAGTCGATCTGCAGCTCATCGCCGGGCTGCCAATGGCTGGAGATCTGCAGCATGGCGGGCCCGGAGAGGCCGCGATGGGTGAAGAGCATGGGCTCCCGATAGCGCCCTTCAAAAGAGCGCCCTTTGAGAGAGCGGCCATCTCGGCACGTCACCACCACCTCGCAGGCCACGCCGGCCAGTGCCTCGCAGCGCGCCTTCCACTGCGAGGTGAGGGTGAAGGGCACCAGCGCCGGGCGAGTCTCGGTGACAGTGAGCCCGAACTGGCGGGCGATCTCGTAGCCGAACCCGCTGGCGCCCAGGGTGGGAATGGAAAGCCCGCCGGTGGCCACCACCAGGACGCCACAGTCGATGCGACCCAGGGAGGTTTCGAGGCGCATCCCCTCCCCAGCCCGCTCTACTGCTGTCACGGCCGTTTTCAGGCGAAGCTCGACACCGGCCCACTCACACTCGGTGAGCAGCACGCCCAGCAATTCCTTGGCGGAGTGCGCGCAGAACAGCTGGCCCGGCGCCTTCTCCACGTACTCCACGCCGTGGCGCTCCACCAGCTCGACGAAGTGCTCGGGGCGATAGCGTTTCAGCGCCGAGATGCAGAAGTGAGGGTTGGCGGAGAAGAAATTGGCGGGCCCGGAGGCGAGGTTGGTGAAATTGCAGCGCCCACCGCCGGACATCAGGATCTTCTTGCCCGCCTTGTTGGCATGGTCCACCACCAGCACACGCCGCCCGGCGTAACCGGCGGTGAGCGCACACATCAGCCCGGCAGCCCCGGCGCCGATCACCACCACGTCATAGGTCATGCCCCCTCTCCCACCACGGCATCAGGGCGCGCATTGTAGCAATTCCCGGCGGCTGAGTGTCCGCTCGTCAAACGTAGTGGCAGCGTTGATGCTTTTTCATTGGCAATCGCAGCACCGTTGGCTACGCTTACAAAGAATTTACATTTTGTAACGATTCAGAGATTTTTCATGCCTTTTCACTATGTCCCTCATGCTGTCACTTGAGCCAGCTCAACTATACTGAGGCTTACGACTCTCCTGTGAAGGGTGTGAGAGAAAGCAATAATCCGGCTATCTGCATGAAAAAATTGAAAAATAACATGGCACACAACAATAACTGATGCAAGTTTCAGAAAAAGAATGTTACGTGTACGCACTGGAACCGCACTAGGGCGAAGGCCTGACCGCCTCGTCATACGGTTCCGAGGATGGGAGCGGGGAGACTTTCATGATCACCCATGACTACATGCTCATCGTGTTGAGAACCATTCAGGAACCAATTGATGATGAATATCACCATGCCCTGAAGCGACAAGGCTATCGCCTCGAGACCGTGGCACCCGACCAGGATCCCGCTCACCTGATGAAGGCCCGGCCCCCCATCGCCGCCTGCTTTCAGTTCGACTATCCCGACCTCGCGGGCCTCGCCAGCCTGCGCGAGGCGAAGCATGCATTCCCCTCCATCCCCCTGCTGATGATCACCCAGGCCCACTCCGAGCACCTCGCCGTCTGGGCCTTCCGCGCCCGGGTATGGGACTACTTCGTCCAGCCCTTCGACATGGCCCGCTTCCTCGAGGTGGTGGCCAAGCTCTACAGCGTACGCCTGCCGGAGAAGGCCAAGGCGGCCCACCGTGACGTGGTCGAGGTCCACAACCATATTCCCCCGGAAGCGCGCCTGCACTGTTCGGCGCCCGGCGACGCCCAGGCGCGCCTGCAGCGGGTCGTCTCGTTCATCGACCAGCACCTGCACCGCAAGATCGTCCAGGCGGAGGTTGCCGCCCTGTGTGGCATGAGTGCCTTCCAGTTCAGTCGCTACTTCAAGCGGGTGACCGGTATCACCTTCCAGGAGTACCTGCTGCACCGGCGCATCAGCGAGGCCATGCGCCTGCTGGCCAATCCCAAGGTCTCCATCACGGACGTCTGCTTCACGGTTGGCTTTCGCGACCTCTCCTACTTCACCCGCACCTTCCAGCGCTATGTCGGCAAGCCGCCTTCCCGCTACCGCCTCGAGGCCACGGAGTCAGCCAACGCCCAAGCGAAGGCCGAACCCTCCGTCCCCGCGACAGCACTGCCCCAGCTTCCTCCCCTGCTGAGATCGCTCAATACGTAAGAGAAGCAACAGCCAAGCAAGACAGCAAAACACTTCCGGTTCCCAAATCAGAGCGCCGGCGAGGCAACTGCCTCGCCAGCGCTCCGCTGAGAGGCATCCCCCCTCAGTCCACCAGCACCGGAATCTTGGCCAGGATGCCGTAATTCTCCCCGCCGGTCTGGCCCTTGGGGTCGTGGTAGCTGCAGCTAGGCAGGAAATATATGCTCATCTTTCGCCAGTCGGCCGGATCGCCATTCTGGAACTGAAGGCTGAAATGATCGGCGAAGTCATCCCATCGCGTTTGGCCATCCGTGCTGGCATTTTCCCAATTACCCGGCCATTCGACATCCTCGGAATCGGGGGAAAGGTTCATGCGCTCTGGCGCAAACTCATCGATCTTGTTCTCCTGGGCATTGCTGATCACCCAGACGATATGTACGGTCACGGCACCGACCAGTGTATTACTGGGAGCAATGCCAGATTCACAGTCGATTACCGGTAGCGTCAGCGTCCAGGTCTGCTCACGGCTCGTCTCATCCACCCAGCGATCATAGAAAGCCTGGAACGCCGACTGAACCTGTCCATTGTTGGTCGCAATCTCTTCACCAAAGTACAGCTCGTTCTCATTGCCATCACCTTCAACAAGATCGCGCAGCTCGTTGGCATTGGTCGCCCCTGAGGTATCATGCTCGAGATTCGTCCAACCGCCCGTCTGGTCGCCTTCGGGAATGAAACGTCCCACGTCACAGGAATAATTGCCGTCTGGATTCAACAGCGCCTGCTTGCAAAGCGCAATCGGCTGATCCAATTCAAAAGGTTGCACCGTTCCCGTGAATCCGATATAGGCCACCGCGCGGGCCGATACGTCATACCCCTCGAACCCGAGCACGCGACCAAAGAAAGCCTCGACGGGCGTCTGCTCCCGAGCCGTGACCACTTCAACCGCATTGATGAAAGGCTCAGTGGGATCATAGACATCGAGCTCGGCCGTCGACTTCTCGAAAAGATCGGCAGGTTCCACCGAGCTGTCGGCGTTGAAGGTTCTGGATCCAAAGCTCCAGTGGCCACGCCGGACACTCACTACTTCGACGGTGTCATTCTGGCTGTCGTTGGACTGGGCCGCCTCCGTTGCCCAGGCATTGGCACTCTTGTAGTTGACACCATCATAGGGCACGGTACCGTCATTGACCTGGGAGCCATCCTCCACGTACAGGAAGCGCGCCCCGGCCAGTGCCCCGGCATCGGAGGCGTTCTGCAGTTCGTTCCTGGCCACGAAAAGATTGCCGCCATCCACCGAGAGTGCCGTAAAGGCCAGAAGCATGAAGAGCGCCAGTGCCATCAGAACGATGGAGACGCCACCCTGCCGTCGCGGAGAACCATGGCGCCAGATGGGACTTGGTGACTGTTTCTTGTTCATGGCTACTCCGCTCGCATGGTGGTAGTCGTGGAAAGTTCCAAGACATCACCCAGTGTGCCAATGAAACCAGGTAACAGCAGGAACTGGTAGGGGTAGTCGACGGTGACAGTGACCTCGCTGCCCGGGGGCATGGTGGGGTCAGAGCGCTGGATGTCAATCGTCATCTCCGCCGGCCCACCGAGTGAGATCAGGTACTGCTCGGCATAGTCGCGGATAGCCTGTTCGATGGCGGCATCCTCGGCGACGAGATCGCGAGGTGCCGGCTCG
Source organism: Billgrantia azerbaijanica (assembly GCA_004551485.1). GTDB lineage: Bacteria > Pseudomonadota > Gammaproteobacteria > Pseudomonadales > Halomonadaceae > Halomonas > Halomonas azerbaijanica. Next base: position 67,715 of record SBLD01000016.1, read on the forward strand.
AACAGGATTCCCCTTCGGGCCCCCTCCCGACCGGCGTTGGTCAGCGTTGCCTTGTCAAACAGTGCGACGCTGAACTCGATGATGCCGAACAGCAGGATGAACAGCAGCGTGGCCGAGATGGCGAACTCGACGGTCTCGGTACCCCGCTGTCGGCGTAGCAACCTGCCCTGCAATCTGTTCCCCTTCATGATTCCTTCCTCCGCAGGCGACCCTGTAGCCCCTTGCCCTCAATTGGCGCGAGCGCTGGCATTGCGCCGCATCAGGCTGTCCAGGTTTTCGGCATTCTGGCTGGCGGTAACGTAGTAAGCTGGGGAGAGGCGCATCGCCTCCTCGAAGAAGCCCATGGCATCCTCGTAGCGCCCTTCCAGCATCGAGATGTAGCCGATGTCGTTGTAGGCCTTGGCCCTGTCACCGCTACGCGCCACCGCCTCCACTGCCGTCTCGAAGTCACCCTCGCGGGCGTAGACCAAGCCGAGGTTGCGCCAGGCCAGCTCATAGCCCGGGTTGGCGCTCACCGCACGGCGCAGCGAGCGGCGGGCGCCATCCCAGTCGCCGGCCAGGTAGCGCGAATAGCCCAGGTTGTTGAGCACCAGCGGAGTGCCGGGGCTTGCCTCCAATGCCTTCTCATAGTGACTCTGGGCCAGCTCAAAGTCGCCGCGCATGTCGGCGATCACCCCCAGGGCGTTGTACGCCTGCCAGGGCGTATCGGGGCGCGAGGCCAGCGGCTGCAGTTGCTGCTCAGCCTCGTCGTAATCGCGCTGCTCGAGCAGAGCGACACCGAGCGCCGTGCGTGCGCCCCGGTGGCTGTCGTCGATCTCCAGCGCCCAGCGGTAGGCCTTCACCGCCAGGTCGTGGTTGCCGCGGCCGTGGTGAATGATGCCCACGCGATAGAGCGGCTCGGCCTTGGGCTCCTTCTCCATGCGCAGGCCGCGCAGATACTCGAAGAGGGCCCGGTCGGGATCGTTGGCACGCAACGCTGCCGCACCGTTGCGGTAGGCCTCCTCCGGCGAGGCAACGGGAAAGGCCGTGCTGTACTCTACCGAGGAGCCACCGTCGCCCAGCGCTGCATAGGGATCCGACCCTGACTGCCGCTGGATATTGCTGGCACAGCCCCCCAGCATCAGGGCAAGCACGATACAGACAGCAGAGTTCTTGAGTGTGAGTTTCATATGACTCTCCCTAAAGCTCAGTTGGATGGACGGGATCGGCTGAGATCAGCGACCGGCCAAGGCCGCTATGGCACCCAGAATCGGTGGCCCCAAGGCCACCACGAAGAAGCTGGGAAAGATGCAAAAAACCAGCGGGAATAGCATCTTGGTGCTCACCTTGGCGGCCTTCTCCTCGGCTTCCTGGGTACGTTTGTCGCGCAACTCCACGGCAAAGATTCGCAGCGTCATGGCAATGCTGGTGCCAAAGCGCATGCTTTGCAGCAGGGTGGTCACCAGGCCACGGATGTCGTCGACGCCGGTGCGCTCCTCCAGGTCACGCAGCGCCGCTTTGTTGTCCATGCCCGCGCGGGTCTGCAGGCCGAAGAGATGCAGCTCGTCGGCCAGTTCCGGGTGGCTGATCTCCAGGTCGCGGGCCACACGCTGGATGGCTGCGCCCAGGCCCAGCCCCGCCTCGCTGCACACCACCAGCAGGTCCAGCGCATCGGGCAAGCCGCGCCGCAGAAGGAGTGTGCGACGCTTGATGGCCCGCTCCAGCCAGAAGCGCGGTAACAGGTAGCCAGTGACCGCCGAGCAAGCAACCAGCATCACGCTGACGGCCGGCTCCAGGCGCACGAACGGCACTACCACTATCAGCAGAAGCAACGGAGGCACCACGGTCAGCAGCAGGCGAACGCCGAAGAAGACGTTGACCGCACCTGGTGAACGCTTGCCGGCACGCCGCAGCTCACGGGCAATACGGCTCCTGGCCTCCTCTTCAGTGGGCACCAGCCGCTCGCCCATGGGGCCCAGCCACTCGCGAAGTCCCGAATCCGCGCTTGCCGTGCCATCGGCACCGTTCGCCTCCAAGCGATGCAATCGGCGGCGCAGCGGATCCGAGAGCCCCATTACCACGAATATCAAGGCCACCATCAGGGCAAAGATGGCCAAGCCGAGCAGGCTGGCGAAGACCAGCTGCAGCGTCTCGGGATTGTCGAGCCTGTCGCTCAACGGTTGCAGCCATTGCATCAGCGGTTCCATGTCATACCCTCCTCACACCTCGATGCGCACGATCTTGCGCATCCACAGGATGCCGATGACGATCATCACGAAGGCCGCTACCACCAACTGCCGCCCGATCGGGTCTTGCGTCAGCATCGGGATGAACGTGGGTGAGACCACCACCAGCACCCCTGACAGCACGAACGGCAGCAGCGAAAGGATCCAGGCAGCCATGCGTCCCTGTGCGGACAGGGTTTTCACCTTGCGCTGGAAGCGGAAGCGATCGCGCACCACGGAGGCCAGGCCATCGAGCAGCTCGGCCAGGTTGCCGCCGGTCTCCTTCTGGATCAGCACCGAGGTGACGAAGATCATCACCGTCACGCTCTGCACACGGCGCAGCATGCCCAGCAGGGCGTTGCGCACGTCGCCGCCGTAGTTGATCTCCATGAAGGTGGTGCGAAACTCCCCGGCGATGGGATCGGCCATCTCCTCGGCTACCAGATGCATGGCATCACTAAAGGGGTGGCCGGCGCGCAACGCCCGGGCCATGATGATCAGCGCATCGGGCAGTTGCTCCTCGAAGCGCGCCAGACGCTGGCTGCGTGCGCGCATCAGCCTCAGGAAGGGAAAGGCCGCCACGCCCAGCCCCAGCAACACGCCCAGAAGGGGCAAGGGCAGCAACAGGTAGCCGGCTACCCCCACGATGCCACCCGAGCAGACCGAATAGAGCACCACCCGATAGGCCGGGATCTCCTTGCCCGCCTGCTCGATGAGCAGCTGCAGGCGCTCCATGCCCGGCAGCGATTCCAGCGCCCGCTCCAGCGGCGAGAGCTCGCGCAGGTACTTGCTGCGAACCAACGAGACTTCGCTGGTCTGGGCCTCGCTGGAGATCGCCCTCAGGCGCTTCTTGAGCCGTTTCTGAGCCTGGCGATTCTCACCGAAGGTGGGCACCAGGAAGCTCTGCATCAACAGGAAGACGGCGATGAACACCATGCCGATGACGATCGTCTGGTCGGACAGTTCGATGTCCGTCAGGCTGCTCAGATCCATGACCGCTGCCCTCCCGTGTTCTGGAAGATCTCCAGGCCCGGGTCGAGGCCGCGGCGCTTGAGATGGTCGTGGAAGCCCGGCACCACGCCAGTGGCCACGTAGCGGCCAATCACCTTGCCATCGGCATCGACCCCCTCGCGCTCGAAGCGGAAGATCTCCGACATGGTGATGATCTCGCCCTCCTGACCGTTCACCTCCTGCACGCTGACCAGGCGGCGCACGCCATCCTCCTGGCGCTCGATCTGCACCACCACGTCGATGGCCGAGGCGATTTGCGAGCGCAGCGCCTGGGGCGGCAACTGGTAACCACTCATGGCCACCATGTTCTCGATGCGCGTGAGGGCATCGCGCGGCGTGTTGGCGTGGATGGTGGTGAGCGAGCCGTCGTGTCCGGTGTTCATGGCCTGCAGCATGTCGAAGGCCTCGCCGCCGCGCACCTCGCCCACCACGATGCGGTCGGGGCGCATACGCAGGCTGTTGCGTACCAGGTCGCGCTGGCTGATCTCGCCCTTGCCCTCGATGTTGGGCGGGCGCGTCTCCAGGCGTCCCACGTGGGGCTGCTGGAGTTGCAGCTCCGCCGAATCCTCGATGGTAACGATGCGCTCATCGTGGGGAATGAAGCCCGAAAGGATGTTGAGTAGCGTCGTCTTGCCGGCACCGGTGCCGCCGGAGACCAGCACGTTGAGACGCCCATGTACCACCTTCTCGAGCAGGCGAGCGATCTCCGGCGAAATGCTGCCATAGTCGATCAGGCTGTCGACGCCCAGGCGCTCAACGGCGAAGCGGCGGATGGAGAGCATGGGCCCATCGATGGCCAGCGGCGGGATCACCGCGTTGACCCGCGAGCCGTCCTTGAGGCGCGCATCCACCATCGGCGAGGACTCGTCGATGCGACGGCCGACGCTGGAGACGATGCGGTCGATGATGGTCATCAGGTGGGCATCGCTATCGAAGCGCAGCGCCGTCTGCTCCAGCTTGCCGCGCCGCTCCACGTAGATGGGCGTGGTCCCGTTGACCAGGATGTCGGAAACCGTCTTGTCGGCAAGCAGTGTCTCCAGCGGGCCAAGGCCAAGCACTTCGTCCTGCAGCTCGCTGACGATGCGCTGGCGCACCCCGGCGTTGAACGGCAGGGTCTCCTTGCTCATCAGCGATTCGCACACCTGCTGCACCTGCAGGCGCGCCTCGCGCTCGTCCAGGGTGCTCAGCAGGGTGAGATCCATCACCTTGACCAGCTTGCGGAAGAGCTGCTGCTTGTACTCCTGCTCCTCCTTTGACAGCCGCCCGGCGCCGCGGCTGGCCCAGCCGGCGCGCAGCTCGCCTTCGGTTCCCGGGGTCATGCGCTCGTGCAGGTTCATGGCCGTTCTCCTGGTGAATGATCCATGTCGTTGTTGTCATTGGCGCGGGGCTTCTCAATGTCGCCTCGGCAGGGCCCAGCCCAGCAACGAGCGCTTCCTGACCGGACCTGAACCTGGTGACGGCGCCTCCAGCGCCTCGGCCAGCACCTTGAGCTGACGGGTCAGCGGCGCCTTGGGAGCGATGTCGCGCAGGGGACTGCCCACGTTGATGCTGTGGCTGGCGCGCTTGAAGTCATTGGGCAGGGTGTGCAGCTTCAGCCCCGGCAGGGCGTCGCCGATCGAGCCGAGATCGACGTCGTTCTTCTTGTCGTAGCGGTTGACCACCACGCTGATCCGCGCAGGAGAGATCCTGAGCTCGTGGACGAGGATGTCGCGCAGTCGCTGGGCATCGTGCAGGTGGGCCACGCTCTGCTGCATCACCATCAGCACGTGGTCGGCACGCTCCAGCACGCAAGCGGTGGCGCCGTTGAGCCAGCGCGGCAGGTCGACCACCACCTCGTCGTTGGCGCCGCCCAGCACCTGCAGCAGCTGCTCGACCCGCGTCTCGGGCACCTCGCCCAGGCTCAGGTGGTCGCCCGGCGACGAGGCCAGCAGCCCCAGGCCGCTCTCGTGGCGCTGCAGGTAGGCCTCCAGGGCCAGCGCATCGAGGCTGTCGGCCGATTCCAGCGCCCGCACCAGGCCGTGATCGGGTACCAGGTTGAAGTAGAGCGGCAGGGAGCCGAACTGCACGTCCATGTCGACCAGCACCGTGTCGCGCTCCTGGCGGACCAGGCGGTGCGCCAGGTTGGCCGCCACCAGGCTGGCGCCGGAGCCGCCCTTGGCGTTGATCACCGCCGTGGTTCGCGCCATCCGCCCCGGCTCAACCTGGCGGTCGCGGGCCAGCTCGCGCAGGAACTGCATGATCTCGCTGTCATCGATGGGCGGCGAGAAGAAGTCCCGGGCGCCGGCGCGCATGGCCAGGCGGATCAGCTCCACGTTGCCCTTGGGCCCCACTACCAGCAGCGGCGGCCGCTCGCCGGCCGGGCGCTCGTGTAATGCCGTCAGCTCGGCCTCCCAGTGGTCGCCGACCAGCAACACCAGGGCGTCGGGCAGGGGGTTGGCACCTTCCAGCGGATCGACGTTGCCGTTGAGCATCAGCCGGGAGGTCACCTGGATGTCGCCCTGACTGCACAGCAGCGCCTCCAAGGCCTTGAGCTCCTCCTGGGCCCTTCCCGCCAGCAGTATCTCGAGCCGTTTACGCATGGTGTCACCTGCCTGTCGTCAAAGTGGTTGGCATCCGCGAGCTCATTGCATGGAGGAGCTGGGCGCCTGGCCTCCGCCTGTCGGCGGGATACGGTAGGTGCGCATCGCCTCGGCTGCCTTGGCACCGTGCAGCGGTGGCACCTCGTCGCCGGGCTCGTAGGTCTGGATCGCCTTGGTGTGGCGAACGCTGTCGCCGTAGGGAGGCAGGTTGGCCCCCGGGCGCGGCGCCATGCAGCCGGCCAGTACGAATGCCGCTGTGGTTACCGCCAGCCAGCGAAGCGCGCGCAGCTTGGCTATGCTCCTCTCGGGAGCGGTTGAGCGCCGTGTCTGGAAACGTGTATGGAAACGGGTCATGGTGCGTTCTCCCAAGCCGGACAGGGATAATGGACGTTGGCGTTCAGAGATCATGGCCGAAGCGCCCCTCGGTACCGCCCTCCGGGCGGCTCGACATCAGCTCCAGGTCGAAGCTCGAAGGCCGCGGCCGCGGGTTGCCCCCCTCCTCGACGGGCTGGAAGCTGCCCAGCAGGTAGAATTCCAGGTCGCTCGGCGGCACGAAGGAGCCGGTGGGCAGACGGACCTGCTCGGGCTGGAAGGCGCGCGCCAGGCGTGGCGTGACGAAGATGACCAGCTCGGTCTGCTCCTTGATGAACTCCTGGCTGCGGAATAGCGCCCCGAGGATGGGCAGCTCGCCCAGGCCAGGGAGCTTGGAGACGTTCTCGCGCAGGCTCTCGTTGAGCATGCCGGCGATGGCGATGGTCTGCCCGGTATTGACCTCCACGGTCGAACTGGCGCTGCGCTTGGCCAGTGCCGGCACGAAGAACTGTTCGCTCGCCTGGTCGCCGGCCCCGACGCGTACGCTGTTGGCAGGCACCAGGTCGGAAACCGAGACGTCCACCTTGAGATTGATGGTGCCGGAATCGAGCACCACCGGCAGGAAGCCGAGCCCCACACCGAAATCCTTGAACTCGATGGTTACCTGGCCATCGCCCTGGGGCACGGGAATGGGGAACTCGCCGCCGGCCAGGAAGTTCGCCGGCTCGCCGGTGAGAGTCGTGAGGTTGGGCTCGGCGAGAATCTTGGCGACGCCCTCGCGGCTCGCCGCGTCCAACACCAGGTTGAGCAGGTAGTCGCCGCGCTGGTAGCTGGCGAAGATGCCAGTATCCTCGATGGTGGCGGTGGCCGGTGCAAACTCATCGATGACGGGACCGATCGGGGTGCCGTCACCAAACACTGGCAGACGACCACCCAGGCCATCCGCGCCCTCGAAAACGGCATCCGGGAAGCTGGCCCCGCCGCTGACCGCCCCGCCGCGGAATGCTGAGGAGCCGACGTTGAAGACGTTGAAGTTGGCCTCGAGCCGCTTGACCAGCGAGCGCGACACCTCCGCCACCTTGACTTCGAGCATCACCTGCTGGGCGCCCCCCACCTGCATCAGGTTGAGCACGCTGCCCTCCTCACCGCCGGCGTAGCGGTTGGCCAGGCGCATGGCCGTCTCCAGCCGCTCGGCGCTGGAGACCTCGCCGCTGAGCACGATGCCCTCCTGGGCCGAGCGCACCTGGATGCTCTCGCCAGGCAGCAGCTGGTGCAAATTGCTCTTGAGCGTCTCCAGATCGTGGGTGACGGTGACGTTAAGCGAGCCTTCGACGTTCTCGGAGCGGTCCCACAGCACCACGTTGGTGGTACCGGTGGACTTGCCCAGCACGTAGATCTGCCGCGATCCCATCACAACGATGTCGGCGATCTCGGGGTTGCCGACCGAGACCACCTGCACCGGACGGGGAAACTCCAGCACCTGGGCCTTGTTGATCGCCACGGCCACCGAGACGGCCCGTCCTTCCAACGGCATGGAGACACGGCGAGCACTGTCCGAGTCCGGCTGCTGGGCCGGCAATTCCATGCCCCAGCCCGCCGCCAACAGTGCCGCCAGCGCCAGGGCCAGCCACTTGATGGTCCCGTGACGCCCTGCGGGTTTCTTCCCAATGTTCATGGCGATTCTCCCCTGCTCTTGCTGCAGCATGAGCTGCTATGAAACGACTTGAGCCGTATCGTTGTGGGAGGCCGGCTCCGCCGAGCGAAGCCATTGTGGGAGGCCGGTTCACCGGGCGCAGGCGCCCAGCGGTGGCGACCCTGGCAGCGCTGCGCGCTGCTTCGCGAGCTAAAGCTCCCTCCCACCTGCTTCATCCTCGAGCTGAAGCTCCCTCCCACAAACCTCCTTCCCACCAGCGTTTATTGCGTTACATCTTCAGTTGCTCACGTTGACGGAGCTCATCTGGGTGCCGCGCAGCACGTGCACCTTGCGCTGCACCGGTGCGGCTCGCCGCGGTGGCGGTGCGGGCTCGTCCTTCTCTTCCAGTTCCGGCAGGTTCATCACCGAGCGCTGCGCCACCATCATGTCGTCCTCTTCCTCCTTCTCCAGGGGGTTGCGCAGGGTGAGCTGCACCTTGCCCTCCTGGGTGGCCTTGACCAGGGTCTCGGCCTCCCTAGTCGATACCTCGAGGGTGACGGCGCGCACGATCACCGGGCCGTCACGCTCCTGGCTGGCGATCTGGTCCACCGCCAGCACCTTGAGGTTGCGTAGCACCGTCTTGGACTCGACGCTGTTGCGGCTGCCGTTGCGCTTGCTGGAGACCACATCGACCCGATTGCCGGGCAGCAAGAAGCCGGCCACCCCCACCACATCGTCAACGCGCACGCTCATGGCGCGCTTGCCGGGATCGAGCAGGGCCGCCAGGGCGCTGCCGCCCAGGTGCTCGGAGACCCGCCCTGCGAGCACCACCTCACCGGGGTAGAGCACCTGGTTGCTGACCCGCCCCACCACGCTCTCGATGTCGTTGAAGCTGTCGGGCGGCACCACGTCCCTGGGCATGTTCACCAGCTTGAGATCCGAGGCCTCCACCGTAGAGCCGAACGGCACCTTCAGCGCCGCCACCACCACCTGGCTGGCATCGGTGAACTCCTCGTCACCGGACTGCTCCTGCATCCAGTTCATGGCCACCACGGCAGCCCCCAGCGCCATGATCAGCGAGAGCCCGAACATGGCGAAAATACCCTTGCGTTTCATGGTGCATTCCTCCGGTTGGCGGCGATGTCTCCGTTACAATCCCCATTCGAGGCATCGGAAAAGTCGCCGAAATAGGTCTGCCAGGCCCAGCGCAGGATCTCGCGATCCGGCGCCTCGCGCCCCTGGTAGGCGAGCTGGTCCTGGGCAAGGCTCAGAATGTCGCGGGGATGGCAGGCGAGCAGCGGCACCTTGTGGCGTGCGTGCAGCTCGTCGATGGCGAAGTCGGCAAGCTCCTGCTCGAAGGGCAGCCCTTGCGCCTGGCACTGCTGCCTCCAGATGGCCAGGTAGGCTTTCCGCTCGAGCGGTGCGAAGCGGATCTTGTAGCCGATGCGGCGCAGGAAGGCGGCATCGGCCAGCGACAGCGGGTCGAGGTTGGTGGAGAAGACCAGTGCCACGTCGAAGGGCACGCTGAAGTGGTAGCCATTGGCCAGCGCCAGGAAGTCGCAGCGCTCCTCCAGCGGCACGATCCAGCGATTGAACAGCTCGGTCGGCGTCATGCGCTGGCGGCCCAGGTCGTCGATCACCAGCATGCCGTTGTTGGCGAGCAATTGCACCGGCGCCTGGTGGATATGGGTAGCGGCGTCGTATTGCACCTCGAGTCGCTCCATGGTCAGCTCACCGCCGGTCACCACGCAGGGGCGGTGGCAGCGCACGTAGCGCGGGTCGTGGCCGTTGCCCAGGTAGAGCTGGGCAGCGGGTGGCGTCTCGCTCGGATCCTCCAGCGAGTGGTGCACGGCCGGGTCGAAGCAGCGCACCGCCTTGCCCCCCACCAGGATGGCGTGGGGCACCATCACCTCGCCCTCCAGCAGCCGCACCAGGCGCCGGGCGATGTAGCTCTTGCCGGTGCCGGCATGGCCATGGATGAACATGGCGCGGCCGGAGTGCAGCCCCGGGGCCAACTGGTCGAGCAGCGCCGGGTCGATCACCGTGTCGGCGAAGGCCTTTCTCACCGTTTCGCGATGGATGCCCACCTCGCAGAGCGCCTGTTCGTGCACCCGGGCGCTGTATTCCTCGAGGGTGACCGGCGCCTTGCCGCTGTAGCCGTCGCGGTTCAGCGCCTCCAGCGCCGAGGCGCGACCGCGATCGGTGAGGCCGAAGCGCAGTGCCCCGCTCTCGGCCTGGCCCCGCACCTCCACGCGCCCCTCCTCGCGCAGGAAGCGGCCCACCTCCTCCACCACACTGCCTGCCAGCGCGCTCTCACGGCTCAGCTGGTGCAGGTCGAGCACGCCCTGCTCGAAGAGCTGCTTGACCAGCAAGTCGCCCAGATACAGCAGCGACAGCCCGGTCTCCGCCACCGTGCCAGGGCGCGGCGCCCGCCGGGCCGCCGCGCGGCCGGCAGTGACGTTGTGGAATGTTGGCGCTTCCTGGAGCATGACCGACCTCACATTTTGTTACATTTCATTCGCTTTAACATTCAAAGGCATGGCAATATCCGCTCGTCTCTTACCGTCTATCCCAGTGGCCATTGCCAGACCATCCAAGCTGTCGTGCCAATCGCGATAGCCACAGCGAAGGGAAACTTCTTGCCCATTACTTCGCCTTCCTTTGGCTCTATATAGAGCGGCTTTCCAGTGACTACCAGCGTCTTTACCATCAAACCGTAGCGACTCCATGGTGACACCGAACTTCTATTGAAGAGCGCCGATGTGGCAAAAACCATCCCTATGACTCCACCGACAAGAATGCTAGCCAACCCTGCCTGAAATATTCCTATCGGCCCAAGAAGAGTTCCTAATGCAGCCATCAACTTGACGTCGCCTGCACCGGTAAATCCCAGCAAGTAACCTGGCAGAAAGACCGCCAGGCCGACAAGTAATCCATAGATGGCGGCCAGGACACCGCCCGGGCCTGCCAGCACTCCCTGCAGCAGCAGCCCTGCAGCGGCCCCGGCCACAACTAGCATGTTGGAGATTCTCCGCGTGTGCAGATCCCAAGCCGCTGCGCTCCAGATCAACAGCAATACCAGACCGGGAATCAATACAGACTTGAGAATCATTGCAATTTACTCTTTCCGTTTAATAAGTGGCGGGTACTCAAGAAGAGGCACCCGCCACTGCGCCCCACCTACGTAATCACGCTGAATAGTCTGTATCGGCGCTACTCAGCAGAGTATCAATCCTGCTCATGATACTATTTACGCTGCCTCCAATAGACACATAAAGAGCGGCACCTGCCGCGACCAGCAAGCCACACACCAAGGCCCACTCCACGACCTCGGTGCCTTCCTCGTCCTTCCAAAAACGCTTGATCCCTTGCATCAGCTTGTTCATGACATTTCTCCTAGGGATTGTGTCAATCAACCTGCGTTGCGTCGTTCAGGAGCGTCGACTTTTCGAACGCTCACGTGACTGAGCATTGTAGTTACAAAGCAGTTACGCTTGGAGAATCTTGCAAGGGGGTAGGAGTATCTTGCGGTGGTGAGTCCGGTAGGGCTTAGCCCACCGCCCGTACAGCTCTTGCACAAGAATGGAAAACTTGTCGATTGTTGTCGTATTGTCAAAGAAGCGTGAGGTTAGGCTAGGGACACAAGCCACCCTCTCGTGCCGTCTCCATCGCCTACCGTGAGCCGTTCCATGCGCCGTTCCCCCCTTGCCGTCGCGCCTTCCATTGCTTCTGCTTTCCCCCTGGCCACCCTGCCCTGGCTGCTGGGCCTGCTGCTGATCGTCCTGCTCGCCGCTCCAACGCTGGCCCAGGAGCGCACGGCGGTGATCGCATCGCGGGTGACGCTGGAGCCCTGGTCCGATCCGCTGGAGGCGCTGGGCACGCTGCGCGCCGACGAGAGCGTGACCCTTTCCGCCACGGTGACCGAGATCGTCGCCGAGCTCGCCTTCCGTGACGGCGAGGTAGTGGAGGCCGGCCAGTTGCTGATCCGCCTGGCCGACGAGGAGGAACAGGCCGACCTGCGCGTCGCCCAGGCACTGCGCGACGAGCGTCGCAATGCAGTGCACCGGCTCAGCCAGCTCGAGAGCCGCAACCTGGCGCCGCGCGCCGAGGTGGAGGACGCCCGGGCACAGCTGCGCCAAGTGGAGGCGGAGATCGAGGCGCTGCAAGCGCGGCTCGATAACTACCGGCTGCGCGCGCCCTTCGAGGGTCGGGTGGGCTTTCGCAACATCAGCGTGGGCAGCCTGGTCACGCCCGGCACGGAGCTCGTCACACTCGACAAGCTCGATGTGATGAAGCTCGACTTCAGCGTGCCAGAGGTGTTTCTTGGCATCCTGGAGCCGGGCCTGCCGCTCACCGCGCACAGCCCCGCCTTTCCCGACGAGGCCTTCGAGGGTCAGGTGGCGAGCATCGGCTCGCGGGTCGATCCGGTCAGCCGCAGCGTGACGGTGCGCGCCGAACTGGCGAACCCCGAGCTGCGCCTGCGCCCGGGCATGCTGATGGAGGTGGTGGTGCAGCGCCGCCCACGCCAGGCGCTGGTGGTGCCGGAGTCGGTACTGATTCCCAGCGGCCAGCACCACTACGTGCTGGTGATCGACGAGGCCAACGACAACCGCATCGAGCGCCGTCGGGTAGAGGTGGGCGAACGGCGCACCGGCGAGGCGGAGATCCTCGACGGCCTGGCCGAGGGCGAGCTGGTGGTCAGCCACGGCGTGCAGCGCGCCCGTGAGGGCGACAGTGTGCAACTGCTCGGCATCGCCGACGACACGACGTCGATCCGCGAGATCCTCGAGGCCCACCGCGACGAGGGCAACGCCTGATGCGCCTCTCCGATCTCTCCGTGCAGCGCCCGGTGCTGGCCACCGTGCTGGCCATGCTGATCGTCGCCTTTGGCCTGCTGGCGCTACAGCGCCTGCCGCTGCAGGAGTACCCCTCCATCGACCCGCCGGTTGTGAGCATCGATACCCGCTATCCCGGCGCCTCGGCCAGCGTGGTGGAAACGCGCATCACCCAGCTGCTCGAGGACAGCATCGCCGGCGTCGAGGGCATTCAGTTGATCACCTCCACCAGCGAGGACGGACGCTCCAACATCACTATCGAGTTCCGCCTCGACATGGATATCAACGAGGCCGCCAACGACATCCGCGACCGCATCTCGGGAACGCGGGACAACCTGCCCGACGATGCCGACCCACCCGAGGTGCAGAAGGCCGACTCCAGCGAGGAGGTGGTGATCTGGCTCGCCCTCTCCGGCGAGGAATACAGCGTGCCGGCGCTCACCGACTACGCCAATCGCTACCTGGTGGATGGCTTCTCCGTGCAGCCCGGCGTGGCACGCGTGCGCGTGGGCGGCGGGATCGAGTACGCCATGCGCGTGTGGCTCGACCGCAACGCCCTGGCGGCGCGCAACCTGACGGTGAGCGACGTGGAGGCCGCGCTACGCGCCGAGAACGTGGAGTTGCCGGCAGGCACCATCGAGTCGCGCGACCGCCAGTTCCGCGTGCGCCTGCCACGCAGCTTCGCCACCCCCGACGACTTCGATCGCCTGGCGCTGACCCGCGGTGACGACGGCTACCTGGTGCGCCTGGGTGACGTGGCGCGGGTGGAGATCGGTGCGGTGGAGGATCGCTCGGTGTTCCGCGCCAACGGCGTGCCCATGGTGGGCCTGGGGATCATGAAGCAGTCCACGGCCAACGTGCTGGAGGTTTCCCGCGGCATAAAGGCGGAACTCGAACGCGTACAACCGAGCCTGCCGGCGGGCATGTCGCTCACCCTCAACTACGACGCCTCGACCTTCGTCTCCGGCGCCATCGAGCAAGTGGTGATCACCCTGTTCATCGCCCTGGGCCTGGTGGTGGTGGTGATCTTCCTGTTCCTCGGCAACGTGCGCGCTACCTTGATCCCCGCGGTGACGGTGCCAGTGGCACTGATCGGCGCCTTCATGGCGCTGGCGCTGATGGGCTTTTCCATCAACCTGCTCACCCTGCTGGCGCTGGTGCTGGCCATCGGCCTGCTCGTCGACGATGCCATCGTGGTGCTCGAGAACATCCACCGCCGCATGCACGACTACGGCGAGACGCCGCTGGTGGCGGCCTTCCGCGGCACACGGCAGATCGCCTTCGCGGTGATCGCCACCACCTTGGTGCTGGTGGCCGTGTTCGTGCCGCTGGGTTTCCTGCGTGGCAACGTGGGGCGACTGTTCTCAGAGTTCGCCCTGACCATGGCCGCGGCCGTGGTGATCTCCAGCGTGCTCGCCTTGTCGCTCACCCCAATGATGGCCTCGAAGATCCTCAAGCCGTCGATGTACGACACGGTGGTGGGACGCGCCGTGCAGTGGCTGCTGGAGCTCTCCCAGCGTGTCTACCACTTCCTGCTGGTAGGAGTGCTCAAGGCACGCCTGCTGGTGCTGGCGGCCTTCGTGGCGCTGATCACCGCCACACTGTGGCTCGCCGACCAGTTGCCCAGCGAATACACCCCCCAGGAGGATCGCGGCAGCTTCATCATCCTGGTCAATGGCCCGGAAGGCGCCACCTTCGACTACATGATGGACTACATGGACGAAATCGAGACGCGCCTGGCGCCGCTGCATCGCTCCGGCGAGATCGAGCGGCTGCTGATCCGCGCGCCGCGCGGCTTCGGCAACCTCGAAAACTTCAACGGCGGCTTCGCCATCATTGGTCTCGCCGACTGGGGCACGCGCCGCGACGCCTGGACGATCATGGACGACGTGCGCGAACGGCTCGTCGACCTGCCCGGCGTGCAGGCCTTCCCGGTGATGCGCCAGGGTTTCGGTCAGCGCATCAGCAAACCGGTGGAGTTCGTGCTGGGCGGTGGCACCTACGAGGAACTGGTCGAGTGGCGCGACACCCTGATGGCGCACGTGCGCGAGAACAATCCGCGGCTGATCGGCCTGGACAGCAACTATCGCGAAACCCAGCCGCAGCTACGGGTGGACATCGACTATACCCGCGCCGCGGACCTCGGAGTCACCGTCAGCGAGATCGGCCGCACCCTGGAGGTGCTGCTGGGCGGGCGCAACGTGACGCGCTACCTCGACAACGGCGAGGAGTACGACGTCATCGTCGAGGGCATGCGCGACGGCCAGTCGAGCCCGCGGGCGCTGGACAACATCCAGGTGCGCTCGGCCCGCACCGGTGAGCTGATCCCGCTGGCGAGCCTGGTGAGGCTCACCGACCTGGCCGGTGCCGGCACGCTCAACCGCTTCAACCGCCTGCGCAGCATCACCATCGAGGCCAACCTGGCCGACGGCTATCCGCTGGGCGAGGCGCTGGCGTACCTGGAAAATACCGCCTCGGAGCTGTTGCCGGGTCATGCACAAACCGACGTGGCGGGCGCCTCGCGCGACTACCAGGAGTCGAGCGGTGCCACCACCTTCCTGCTGGTGCTCGGCGCCATGGTGGTCTTCCTGGTGCTCGCCGCACAGTTCGAGAGCTTCATCAACCCCTTCGTGATAATGCTCACCGTGCCGCTGGCGATGAGCGGCGCCATGCTGGGGCTGTACGTCACCGGGCAGTCGCTGAACATCTACAGCCAGGTGGGGCTGGTCATGCTGATCGGACTCGCCGCCAAGAACGGCATCCTGATCGTGGAGTTCGCCAACCAGTTGCGCGACCGCGGCGTGGCATTCCGCGACGCCCTGCTCGACGCTTCGGTGACGCGCCTGCGGCCGATCCTGATGACCGCCGTGACCACCATGGCCGGCTCGGTGCCGCTGATCGTATCCAGCGGCGCGGGCGCCGAATCGCGCATGGTGATTGGCACGGTGATCCTCGCCGGAGTGGCCGCCGCCACCTTCTTCACGCTGTTCGTGGTGCCGGTGGCCTACGACCTGATGGCGCGCCGCACCGGCTCGCCCGGTGAGGTGGCGCGCCGCCTGGAGGCGGAGATGGGCGATGGCCCGGCGGGGCATTGAGGAAGAAAGGCGAAGCGCCCCCGCTCTCAAGTCCGATGCTTCGGGGCTCGTCGATGCGACGTCGACTGCCCCCGGGGAGCGGGGATCCCGCTGGCGAACAACCAGCAGGTCAGCATGGCATCCGCCGTGGCCAGCCAGAAATAACCGCTCATCGCCAACGGCAGCCAGGCAACCGGCAGGTATGGCGACTTGAGGACGCCCCGACGGGAAGCCCGCTCAACCGGAAATCGAATCACCTTGGCCATGATGATGGCCCTCCACGCTTCTCTGGTACGCCAGGAGCCTGCTTCGGCTCGGCCTGTCCGGCCAAGAGCACATACGCTTCACAGGCTTCCGAGAATGGCGATGTGACCACTGCCCTCGCCATTCTTCTCTGTTTTTCCTGTTTCTTTTTGTCCTGTTTCGTCTTCCCTTGTTTGATCTTGCCCCGTTACTCCGTTTGATTGGCCCGTCCGTGGCTTCCTGTCATTTTAGTAAAATCTGCATCATCTCATTCTGTTTAATGAATCAACCGATAGCTCAGCAATATTTTGAAACATAGTATTACAATGCGAATCATACAAGCCGCCAAGACACACGTCACAGCTGCAACGCACCTGTGGGTGCTGGTCATTGTCAGGCAAGTGGGCTAGTGGTGATGCTGACCGTGGCGTTCGCCAACCGGCCGGGCGACCGCGGCATGGCCTTCCGCAACGCCCTGCTCGCTGCCTTGGTGACACGGCTTGGCCAATCCAGATGACCACGGTGAACACCGCACCCGTCTCCAACGGCGCGGTCGTCGGCATCGCGCATGGTGATCCTCGCTGCTGTCAACCCTGGATTCATAGAATAACCGCAGCACTTTGGGCACCACGGTGGAGGCAGGAGGGCCAGCGCCGGTACCCTCCCTGCTTTA
>SBLD01000131.1 GCA_004551485.1 Billgrantia azerbaijanica
GTGCGCCTTGACGCCGATGGGGCCCATGCCCGGGCCGCCGCCGCCGTGGGGGATGCAGAAGGTCTTGTGCAGGTTGAGGTGACTGACGTCGCCGCCGAAGTCGCCGGGGCGGGCCAGGCCGACCTGGGCGTTCATGTTGGCGCCGTCGATGTAGACCTGGCCGCCGTGCGCGTGGACGATCTCGCACGCCTCGCGCACGCCCGCCTCGAAGACCCCATGGGTGGAGGGGTAGGTGAGCATGATCGCCGAGAGGCGCTCGCGGTGCTGGGCGGCCTTGTCGCGCAGGTCGCCGAGGTCGATGTTGCCGTCGCCGTCGCATTCGACGACCACCACCTTCAGGTGGGCCATGGCGGCGGAGGCGGGGTTGGTGCCGTGGGCGGAGCTCGGGATCAGGCAGACGTCGCGCTGCCCCTCGCCGATGGCC
>SBLD01000132.1 GCA_004551485.1 Billgrantia azerbaijanica
AAGATGAATACAATGACGACTTCAAAAACTATCAAATTTAGAAAATATTTTTTTACATTTCACACACCAGAAAATTTAAAGTCAAAAAATAGGTCTTTTAAAAAAAGGGTGTGATGCAGAATACTCACTTTTAAAAATCAGGATGAAAATCACTACCATTCACTACCATTCTAAAACTTAATGCACATGAAAAAAATTAAAGTTCCAAAAACCATGTTCTAAAAAAAACATGTGTATTCTGCATCACCACTTTTGAAAATCGAGTCATTTTTTTGCCACCTCTACGAAACGGGTAACAGTATCAGTGCCCGTTTCAAAGTTTACATTGTTGAGAGAATCCATAAGTAACTCCACTCTTTAGAGTTAAATCTTTTTGACAACTGCTTATTTTTAGAAACTTTAACAACATGGATATTACCTTT
>SBLD01000133.1 GCA_004551485.1 Billgrantia azerbaijanica
ATTTTCGTCATCTTAATATGTTGCAATATCAATTACACCAATTTTTACTAGGTGCTGTGAGATCTTTAGAAGGTTTACGTAGATTTGGGGAACGAAAATAATATCAACAAGGGCATTATCTTTAAAAACAAAAGTATTTCCATTAAAAGTTCGTTTAATAGAACCATCACTAAAATGAGGGGAAACAAGCACATATTTTGTATTCCCGTGCAGTTTGGTACTTTTTGTATAACGACTATCTCGGATAGTTTCATCTAAAAAATCCAGGCAGCTAATATAGTCTCGTAATTTTTTTTTCAGAAGAGAATATACAGAACTATGAAGGTAAAGCATACAAACCCCAGCATAATTTACAGATACTTGTTTTGAGAGTTCAATAAGTTTCTCTAGGAGGGTTTTAACATTATTCCCTGAATGTTT
>SBLD01000134.1 GCA_004551485.1 Billgrantia azerbaijanica
CTTTAAGTGCTTATTTGGATCCTCTCCTGCAAGACCATGAAAAGTAGGAAGAAGATGAATCATCCCAGATTTGAGTTCAAAGTTTACCTGAGGGTTTGGATTCTCAATGCATAAGGGTTGCTGGTCCAAGTTAGGAGCTGCCAACTCTTTAAGTGTTCGGTTGTTATTCTGAGCCATTGGTTCGGGTTCTGGGCTGCTTGGCTCTGTCTTCGATAGTGGAGTGTGGATGGCAAAATCGAGTTCTGAATATGATGAGGTTGCTCTAAGTTGTTCGAGTTTCAATCGAATGTCCTCTATGCTCATGAAAATCTAAATATATAACAAAAAATAACTAATTAAAATAAAATAAAGAAATAAAAAATAAAAATTATAAAAAACGAATGATAATAAACAAACTAAACGCTAATTCCCGGC
>SBLD01000135.1 GCA_004551485.1 Billgrantia azerbaijanica
TTTTTTGTGTATTTTTGCAAAAAAGAAGTTGAACATCTAAAAAAGTAATTGCCATGACTGGTTATCTTAGATTTTTTGATTATGATAAAGCTTTAAATTACTATTGTGAACTCATTGCAAAGATGAATCAATGTACTAACAGGAACAACCATGAGCGTATCATTGCAAAACCAATATTAGTTCTCACCATCATTAAATTAATAGAAGATGGGAAAAAAATCAATCAATTTACTTATGAAGAAATAGAGCCTATATATAAGGGACTATTTGGAGAATATTTCATTAAGGCACATCAATTAAATCTTACCTGTTTACAATATCCTTATTATTTTTTAAAATCGGATAATTTCTGGCATTTAGCTTGGACCAATTCAGAATTAAAGACAGAATCTCCTAATAGGGCATGGCTTG
>SBLD01000136.1 GCA_004551485.1 Billgrantia azerbaijanica
TCCTATTGTGTCATATTTGTAAATCCTTCAATCCTATCCCAAGTTGTTCTTAAGGGGGGATGTTAGGATATTTCCGACACATAGGAAATAGTTAAGTTCAACTTGGTCTAGAGTTAGGTATAGAGTTAGGTAAAGTGTGTTTCTTTACCGTTGTACATTTTGTAACTTACAATCCGACGGTCACGATATGTAGTGATCCGACGGTTCACTCTCTCATCGGTATTACCGACACTTGATCCGTGGCTTGACACCCGATTGGTCCATGAGTTCTATTTAAAGCGCATGGAGGGTCAGTGTTCGGGTAATCCGTGCATGAGAGAAAGCTTATGTAAATTTTCATTCTTTGATTAATAAATTGCCTGTAGTACCCACGTTGGGACAGGCCGTGGAGTGTTTCCCTCATTGCACT
>SBLD01000137.1 GCA_004551485.1 Billgrantia azerbaijanica
TTGACATTACTCCTAGTTCTCTTAAGAATTTTATGGTGGTTCTGTAGTAACGAAAGCTCATTGCATAGCTTTATATATTTAATTCTTTCTTCTTCCAAGGAGTTCGACTTTTTAACGTAGCTTTCAATGTACTCTTCTGCCTTCTCACCAAAGGTTTCGTCAACTAAGTTTGAAAACTGGAATTCAGCCTTTTTGCTATATCGATTGAGGTTTTGGATATCAGCTGTCAGCCGATCTTTTTTTCTCGTAAGCTCTCTATACTCCACCCTATCGAAGCTATTATTTACCCCAAGATAATAGTCCAAGTAATCATCTTTAAACCCTTTATAATATTGAAGATTAGAAAATGATTCACGCAAATAAACCCAGCCTACAGACTGAGAAATATAATATGGCAAAAACATGCTT
>SBLD01000138.1 GCA_004551485.1 Billgrantia azerbaijanica
CAAGACAGCTTTCCTGAACGGAAGTCTTGAGGAGACCATTTACATGGTTCAGCCAGAGGGGTTCATTGCAAAGGGCCAGGAAAAGAAAGTGTGCAAGCTGCAAAAGTCCATTTATGGACTTAAGCAGGCGTCAAGATCTTGGAATTTAAAGTTTGACCAATCGGTCAAAATATTTGGATTTGTTCAATGTCCAGATGAGCCTTGTGTGTACAGAAAGAGCAGCGGTAGCATGGTGGTGTTCCTCATACTTTACGTTAATGATATCCTCCTCATTGGAAACGATGTAGGAACTTTATCATCAGTTAAAGTATGGCTATCAGCGCAGTTCGATATGAAGGATTTGGGAGAAGCCAGTCACGTTCTTGGGATCAGGTTGTTGCGTGATTGCCAGAAAAGAATGTTGGGCTT
>SBLD01000017.1:0-29855 GCA_004551485.1 Billgrantia azerbaijanica
GCCAGCATGGCGGCAACGTCATCGGCTCCGGGCCCGTTGTGGCGGCGGATGAAGGCATCGTGGTCGGCCAGGTCGGCCAGGCGGCGAGTGTCGTGAACCATGAAGCAACCTGTAGGCAAGTGGCGGCTAACGGAAAGGGCGGTGTGCGGGCGGCGGCGGGCAGGCCCCCCGGCGGGGGCCTGCAGGGGGCGGCGTCATTCCTCGGCGTCGACCAGCGCCTGGTAGGCGTCGGCGTCGAGCAGCTCGTCGATGTCGCTGGCGTCGGCCAGGCGCACCTTCATGAGCCAGCCGTCCCCGTAGGGCGTCTCGTTGACGGTTTCCGGGGCATCCTCCAGCGCCTCGTTGACCTCGACGATATCGCCGGCCACCGGCGCGTAGAGGTCGGAGGCGGCCTTGACGGATTCGATCACGCCGAACTCTTCCCCTTTCTCCAGGGTGCGACCCACCTCGGGCAGCTCCACGAAGACCACGTCACCGAGCGCCTCTTGGGCGTGATCGGTGATACCGATGGTGGCGGTGCCGTCACCGTTGTCCAGCACCCACTCGTGGCTGTCGTTGTAGCGCAGATTGGCAGGAATCGTACTCATGTCGTTTTCCTATACGAAATAGTTTTTCTGACGGGGCGAATGCTACCGCCATTGACGGCGTTTGGCGAGCCCGTCGGTCCACCCTCTGGTATGGCGTACCGGCTGGCTCAGCGTCTTCAGGGTGGCCTGCCAGGGCGTTGGCGTCCAGTCCACCCCGCGCCGGGGCACGGGCGATGCGTCGATTCGACAGCGGTCGTGCGGCTCACTAGGCTGACAGCGTGCCATACGCCACGACGAGCCGTGCATGGCGCAATGGCCGGATGGAGCGCGAGTGGGTAGCTGGCAATTGTTTCCGATACGAAACTCGGGGTAGGCTACCGGTCCGCATCGGTCATGGACCACGCCAAAGAAGTCGAGAATTCGCCGGGGTGGCGTAGCATCAATAAATTCCGCTATCGTACGACGGTTCGCTGTGCCGATCATGTTCGGCATTGGTGTTTCGGCATGAAGATTGCCCGCTATCGACCTGCAGGGCGGGCACGACAACAAGTGCAATAAACCAGAAAGGGAGACGTACGTGGAAACCTTGACCAATCTACTGTCAGCCATCGAAGGGGTCGTTTGGGGGCCCCTCATGCTGGTGCTGTTGCTGGGGGTAGGCGTCTACCTGCAGATCGGCCTGAAGGTGATGCCCATCCGCAAGCTGGGCATGGGCTTCAAGTTGCTGTGGCAGGGGCGGGAGAGCCGTGAAGGGGCCGAAGGCGAGGTTTCGCCCTTCAATGCCCTGATGACCTCGCTGTCAGCGACCATCGGGACCGGCAACATCGCCGGCGTGGCCACGGCCATCTTCCTCGGTGGGCCGGGCGCCGTCTTCTGGATGTGGATCACTGCGCTGGTAGGCATGGCCACCAAGTTCGCCGAGGCGGTGCTGGCCGTGCGCTATCGTGAAGTCGACGAGGCCGGTGATCACGTCGGCGGGCCCATGTATTACATTCGTAACGGCCTGGGCAAGAAGTGGAAATGGCTGGGCGGGGCCTTCGCCCTGTTCGGTGCCGTGGCCGCCTTCGGCATCGGCAATACCGTGCAGTCCAACTCCGTGGCCGATGGCCTGGAACAGTCCCTCAATCTGCCGCACTGGTTCACTGGCCTGGTGATCATGGTGCTGGCGGGTGCAGTGATCCTCGGTGGTATCAAGCGTATCGCCAAGGTCGCGGGTAAACTGGTGCCGATCATGGCCGTCTCCTACATCCTGTGCGGCCTGCTGGTGTTGATCATCAACCTCGACCAGGTCGGCAGCGCCCTGGGCATGATCTTCACCCACGCCTTCACGCCGATTTCGGCGGCGGGCGGTTTCGCTGGTGCGGCAGTGGCCAAGGCCATCCAGTTCGGCGTGGCACGCGGCGTGTTCTCCAACGAGGCGGGCCTGGGCAGCGCCCCTATCGCCCACGCCGCCGCTCAGACCAAGAATCCGGTGCGCCAGGGGCTGATCGCCATGCTGGGGACCTTCATCGACACCATCGTGGTGTGTTCCATCACCGCCTTGGCGATCCTGACCACTGCCTGGACCTCCGGCGAGACCGGCGCGGCCTTGACCTCCCTGTCGTTCAACGAAGCCCTGCCGGGTGTCGGCCAGTACGTGGTCTCCTTCGCCCTGGCGGTGTTCGCCTTCACCACCATTCTGGGCTGGGCCTTCTACGGCGAGAAGTGCTTCGAGTACCTGTTCGGCGTGGCCTCCATCAAGTACTACCGGGTGGTCTACATCCTGGCAATCTTCGTCGGCTCGGTGCTGCCGCTGGGCTTCGTGTGGCTGCTGGCCAGCGTCTTCAATGCCATGATGGCCATTCCCAACCTGATCGCCCTGGCGCTGCTGTCGCCGATAGTCTTCAAGCTCACCAAGGATTACTTCGAGGGCAAGGAAGTGCTGCCCGGCGAAGCGCTCGAGCACGACAAGCCCTGAAGGGGCCTGCGCGCACGGGCAGACCAGGACAAGGAGGTGCCCCTCGGGGCACCTCCTTGCTTACGCCGTCAGCGATCGCATTTTGCAGAGGATTTTGAGATGAGCGACCTCAAGCGTACACCGCTTCATGACCTGCACGTGGAACTGGGGGCCAAGATGGTGCCCTTCGCCGGCTATGGCATGCCAGTGCAGTATCCGCTGGGGGTGAAGAAGGAGCACGAGCATACCCGGGCGGCCTGTGGCCTCTTCGATGTCTCGCACATGGGCCAGGTGCTGCTGCACGGGCCGCGCCCCGCCGAGTCGCTGGAGACGCTGGTCCCTGCCGACATCCTTGGCCTTGCCGAAGGGATGCAGCGCTACGCGCTCTTCACCTCGCAGGATGGCGGCATCCTCGACGATCTGATGGTCGTCAACGCCGGTGAGCACCTCTACTTGGTGGTGAACGCGGCGTGCAAGGATCAGGACGTCGCGCTGCTGCAGACCGGCCTGGACAGCGACCATCGGGTGGAGGTGCTGGACCGCGGCCTCCTGGCGCTGCAGGGGCCCGAGGCGGCAACAGTCATGCGCCGTCTCTGTCCCGAGGCGTGCGAACTGGTCTTCATGCAGCACGGCCACTTCACCCTCGACGGCATCCCGGTGTGGATCAGCCGCAGCGGCTATACCGGCGAAGACGGTTTCGAGATCTCGGTGCCCGCCGAGCAGACGGAGGCCCTGGCTCGCCGATTGCTGGCCGAGGCGGAGGTAGAGGCGATTGGGCTCGGCGCGCGCGACTCGCTGCGCCTGGAAGCGGGGCTCTGCCTCTACGGCCACGACATCGACACCACCACCACGCCGGTCGAGGCGGGGCTGGTGTGGGCCATCGGCAAGCCGCGGCGGCGCGGCGGCGAGCGCCCGGGAGGCTTCCCGGGAGCGGACCTGATCCTCCACCAGGTCGAGGCCAAGGACCACCGTCGCAAGCGCGTGGGGCTGCTGGGCGAGGGCCGGGCACCGGTGCGCGAGGGGGCCGAACTCTATACGGCCGATGACGAACGCATCGGCCAGGTCACCTCGGGCGGCTTCGGCCCCAGTGTCGGCAAGCCGGTGGCCATGGGCTACGTGGCCATCGAACACGCCGAGCCGGGGACCACCGTCTATGCCGAGGTGCGCGGCAAGCGACTGCCGATGACGGTGGCGCGGATGCCGTTCGTGACGCCGGGCTACCACCGCGGCTGATCTTATACCGTTATCTTCCCTTGCCACCCCGTTCCCGCCCAGTGAGCGGGGTGGTTGCGTTCAGGGGGGAGGGCATACCTGGCGAAAGGTGAGACTGATGCGCAGCCCCCGACGCTTGCGCGGCAGCAGGGCGTGCTGGAGCTGGCGCTGCACGCCTGCTCCCATCAGCAGCAGGCTGTCGTGGGGCAGCCAGACGTTGAAGGCCGCGGCGTCGCCGTCCTTCCAGCGGAAGCGCAGCGGCCGCTCGGCGCCAAGCGAGACGGCGGCGACCAGCGGGTCGTCGCCCAGCTCCGGTTCGTCGTCGCTGTGCCAGCCCATGCGTTCGTTGCCCGCGGCGTAGCGGTTGAGCAGCACGCTGTTGAAGGTGGCGGGCACGCCGGCGGCGTCGAGACGGGCGTGCACGGCGTCGCGGATCTCCGCCACCAGGGGATGCCAGGGCTCGGGGGTGAAGTCGCGCCCCGAGTAGCGGTAGCGGGCATCCGGGTCGCCCATCCACACCTGGCGGCGCGGGATCGGGTGCTCCCGGCCGTAGAGGCGCAGGGACGGTCGTTGCCACTCGAGCTCGGCGTCGAGGCGAACCAGGGCCGTGTGTGCAGCGGGTTCACCGAGCAACGCCTCGAAACGCAGCAGCGGCGGGTCGGGGAGAAGCGATTGGCCGCCTGGGAATGTCGTAGACGCCATAGGCGGCTCTCAGCGTAGCACGCGCTTGGGGTCGATCGGTTTGCCGCCGTGGCGCATGTCGAACAGCAGGTCGTAACGCCCGGTGGCGTTGCTGTAGCCGACCTCGCACAGGGGGGTGCCGCGCTTGATGCGGCTGCCCGCCTTGACGCTCAGCGAGTCGCACAGGGCGTAGACGCTCTGCAGGTTTTCGGCATGGTGCACGATGATCACGCGGCCGAGTTGGCGCATGCTGCCGGAGAAGCGCACCTCGCCATCGGCGACGGCCTTGGCCGTGGCGCCCTTGCGGGTGGCCAGCAACATCGGCTGCAGGGTGCCGCGGCTGTCGGTGCCGAAGCGGCGCGCGATGCGATAGTCCTCCAGCGGCCAGGGCCAGCTGCGCTCTGTGGCCGGCAGGGCGCCGTTGGTGCTGGTGGACGTGCGGCTTGCGCTAGCGCTGACTTTCGGCTTGGTGCCGTTGGACGAAGCCACGGCGCGACGCTTGACTGGCCTGTCATCCTTCAGCGGGACCTGGATCACCTGGCCGACGCGCAGGCGCGTGGGGACAACGCCCGGGTTGGCCCGCTGGATGCGCCCGGGGGTGGTGCCGAAGCGCCGGGCGATGGCGGCGTAGGTGTCGCCGGGGCGCACCTGGTAGCGGTAGGGCCCGCCGTAGGGGGCGCGCTCCCGGTGGGTGGGCACCAGCAGGCGCTGGCCCACGGCGAGGCGGCGGGCGTCGACGCCGGGGTTGAAGCGCATCAGGCGCTCGAGGGGGACCTCGGCGCGCCGGGCAATGGCGCCCAGGGTATCGCCGCGCTCGATGGTGACCCACCGCCCGGCGATGCCGGGAGCGCTCGCGCGCTGCACCTCTCCGCCACGTCCGGCGCAGGCACCGACCAGCAGCGCCACGAGCAGCATCAGTGCCAGTCGAGCGCGGTGTCCTTTTCCTGCCAGAGGGCGTTGAGCCATGAATGGAAGCGTTCCTTGTAGTGCGGGTCATCGTGATAGTTGCCCTTGGCCATCCAGGCCGGGACCGGCAGGCGACGGGCCGCCAGGGTCACCGGCCCCTCGCGTCCGCACAGGAAGTCCCAGAAGGTGGGATCGGCGCTCGCGTAGACCAGCGTGACGTCGAGGATACCATCCAGGCGATCGCCGAGCAGGCCGACCACCTGGGCGATGCCGCCGGCACGGGGACGCAGCAGGTGGCGGTAGGGGGAGGCCTGGGCGGCGTGCTTGGCCGGGGTGAAGCGGGTGCCCTCGACGAAGTTGTAGATGGCGATGGGCCTTTCCCGGGCGTGGCGGCACATGCGTTCGGTGGCTTCCCGGTCGCGGTGAGCGAGGTGGGGATGGCGCTCGCGCTGCTCGCGGGTCAGCCGCCGCAGCATGGGAAACTCCAGGGCCCAGAAGGCCAGCCCGACGACCGGCACCCAGATCAGCTGCCGCTTGACGAAGAAGTGCGGCATGGGAATGCGCCGGTGCAGGGCGAAGAACAGCAGGAAGATGTCCGTCCAGCAGCGGTGGTTGGAGAGCACCAGCCACCACTGCTTCTCCGACAGCCCCTCGGGCAGCTCGACACGCAGCTGGGGGTTGAGCCAGCGGCGCATCCACCACAGGTTGCACCCCACCCAGTTGAGGGCCACGGCGTTGAGGCCCGCGACGACGAGGCGCCGCAGCGGCCGGCCGGGGGTGATCAGCTTGAGCAGGGTGAGCGCGATGAGGGGCAAGCCCCAGAACAGGGTGGTCAGGGTCAGCAGCAGCAGGCTGACGCTTCCCTTCAGTAGCGGCATGCGCCCTCCTTAGTGCGCGCGCAGGCAGGTTCGGTCTGTCGCCACCTCGGCGATGTCGAGGTGATTCATGCTACTGCATGCCGCTCAGGCTGCCCAGCCACCTGATGGTCGGGTCAGGGCGCCTCTCCGCCCCGTCCCCGGCGCCCCTCGTCATGTCCAACTGCGATTGCCCTGCCGGGGGCGGTGGTCGGGAGCAACCGGGAAGCGAGGCAGCCAGCTACTCGCGGAGCTCCGGCCGGTCCTCGAACTGGGCCAGTGCCGCCGGGTTGGCCAACGACTCGCGATTGGCCACCGCGTGGCCATGGACGACGCTGCGCACGGCCATCTCCACCAGCTTGCCGGAGCGGGTCCGCGGCAGGTCGTCCACCTGGACGATCCTCGCCGGCACGTGGCGCGGACTGGCGTTGGCGCGGATGGTGTCGCGGATGCGCTGACGCAGCGCGTCGTCGAGGGTCAGGCCATCGCGCAGGCGCACGAAGAGCACCACCCGCTCATCGTCCTGCCACTGCTGGCCAATGCACAGCGACTCCAGTACCTCCTCCACCTTCTCCACCTGGCGGTAGATCTCGGCGGTGCCGATGCGCACCCCGCCGGGGTTGAGCACGGTATCGGCACGCCCATGGATGATCAGGCCGTCCTCGGCGGTGAGTTCGGCGTAGTCGCCGTGTGCCCAGACGTCGGGGAAGCGGGCGAAGTAGGCGCCGTGGTAGCGCTGGCCGTCGGGGTCGTTCCAGAAGCCCAGCGGCATGGAGGGGAAGGGCTGGGTACAGACCAGTTCGCCCTTCTCGCCCACGCCGCACGGTTCGCCCGCCTCGTCATAGACGGCCACCGCCATGCCCAGGCCCCGGCACTGCAACTGACCCCGGTAGACGGGGCGAATCGGGCAACCCAGGGCGAAGCACGAGACGATGTCGGTGCCGCCGGAGATGGAGGCCAGCAGCAGGTCCTCCTTGATCGCGCGGTAGACGTAATCGAAGGTCTCGTGGGGCAGGGCCGAGCCGGTGGAGAGCAGCGTCCTCAGGGCCGTGAGGTCATGGTCGCGGCCCGGTTGCAGGCCCTCCTTGGCGCAGCTGGTGAGGTAGCGCGCGCTGGTTCCGAAGCAGGTCACCCCCTCGCGTTCGGCGAGCCGCCACAGGCTGCTCGGGTCGGGAGCGAAGGGGGAGCCGTCGTAGAGCACCAGGGTGGCGCCCGCGGCGAGCCCCGAGACGAGCCAGTTCCACATCATCCAGCCGCAGGTGGTGTAGTAGAAGAGCACGTCCCCCTCGCCCAGGTCGCAGTGCAGGCGATGCTCCTTGAGGTGCTGCAGCAGGGTGCCGCCGGCGCCGTGGACGATGCACTTGGGCCGGCCGGTGGTCCCGGAGGAGTAGAGAATATAGAGCGGATGGTCGAAGGGCAGGGCGGCGCAGTCGAGCGTCTCGGTGCTCTCTGCGAGAAACGCCTCCCAGGTCACCGCCTTGTCGATGCCGCGGGTGTCGGGCGTTGCCTCGGGGTCGAGGAAGGGGAAGAGCACCAGTCGCTTGAGTCCCGGCAGCTGGCGGGCGAGTGCCTGCAGGCGGTCGTGGAGGGCGATGGCCTTGCCGTTCCAGTGGTAGCCGTCGCAGCAGACCAGCACCTTGGGTTCGATCTGGCCGAAGCGGTCGAGCACGCCCTGGGCGCCGAAGTCCGGCGAGCAGGAGGACCACACGGCACCGAGGCTGGCGGCCGCCAGCATGGCGATCACGGCGTGCTCGCTGTTGGGGACAAGGCCCGCCACCCGGTCGCCGCTGTGCACGCCGCTGTCGCGCAGCGCGCGGGCCAGGCGCGCCACCCGGTCGTGGAGCTCGGCATGGCTGAGCGCCTGGCGCCGGCCCCGCTCGTCGCAGGCGATCAGCGCCGGGCTGTCGTCGCGGCGGCGCAGCAGGTTGGCGGCAAAATTGAGGCGTGCCTCGGGAAACCAGCGCGCCCCGGGCATCGCCGTGGGATGCTTCAGTACGCGCTGGCCCGGCTCGCCGATCACGCCCAGTTGCCATACCCGCGCCCAGAAGGCCTCCGGGTGGCTCAGGCTCCAGGCGTGCAGGTCCGCGTAGTCGGTGAAGGGGGTGCCGGTCTCGGCCTCCAGTTCGCGCATCAGCGCGGCCAGCTGGGTGGCCTCGCGGCGCTGGGGGCTCGGTTGCCAGAGGGGAGTGGCCATGATCGCCTCGCTCGCTCGTTACGCACTCTCTAACAACGTAGCAGCCTCTGGCATTGGGTAGCTGCTGTCAGGGCGTGGCCGACGGCGCCAGGGTAGCGGCCAGTACCTCCTGCAGGGCCTGGGCGGCCACCGACAGCTCCTGGCCGGCGGGGCTCAGCACGCCCACCGGCCGGGCGATCACCGGCTCGGTGAGCGTCACGCAACGTCCCCCCAGTTCGTGCATCTGGCGGCGACACAGGGCGGGAACGGCACTGACCCCCAGGCCGCTGGCCACCATGCGTCCCACGGTGACCAACTGGTGGCTCTCGAAGGCGACGGGCAGCTCGATCCCCTGGGCGGCGAGTTCATGTTCCAACAACAGGCGCACCATGGAGGGGCGCTGCAGGGTGATGAAGTCGTAGCGCAGCAGCTCGGCCCAGCGCAGCGTGGTAGCCTCGGCCAGCGGCGAGTCTGCCGGCACCACCGCGACGAAGCGATCCACGAACAGCGGCGTGAACGCCAGCCCCTCGCTGGCGGCGGGCTCGAAGGCGATGCCCAGCTCGACGCGCTGCCGGCGCACCATGTCGATCACCTGCTCGTTGATCACGTCGTGCACCGTCACCTTGATACGCGGATGCCGGCGGCGGAAGGCCATCAGCGCCGAGGGCAGCTGGTTGCAGGCGAAGGAGGGCATGGCGGCGAGCGCCACCCGCCCGAGCTGCAGGGTGAAGCGCTGGCGCATCACCTCTTCGGTATTGTCCCAGTCGGCCAGCAGGCGCTTGGCCAGCGGCAGCAAGGACTCGCCCTCGGGGGTGAGGCGGACGCTGCGGGTGGTGCGGATCAGCAGGCGCCCACCCAGGCTCTCCTCGAGTCCCTTGATCGCCAGGCTCAACGCCGGCTGCGACAGGTGCAGGTGCTCGCAGGCCTGGGTGAAGCTCAGGGTCTGGGCGACGGCGAGGAAGGCGCGAAGCTGTTTGACGGTCATGGCGTGCTACCTAGGTCCAATTTATTGGTTATGAAAATCAATCAATAAAAAAAACAAACTTAACAAATATATCGTCAGGCACAACACTGGTCCGACGGGGTTGGCATCGTCACTCGCCTGCCTTCGACCGAACTCATCCATAACAATGCGAGGCGCCCTATGTCCGGATTCGACAAACGCGTGTACTCCTACGAAGAGGCCATGGCCGGTCTCGAGAGCGGCATGACCGTGGTGGCCGGCGGCTTCGGCCTGTGCGGCATCCCCGAGAACCTGATCGCCGAGATCAAGCACCGCGGGGTCAAGGACCTCACCGTCATCTCCAACAACTGCGGGGTCGACGGCTTCGGTCTGGGGCTGCTCCTCGAAGACAAGCAGATCAAGAAGATCTATGCCTCCTACGTGGGCGAGAACGCCCTGTTCGAGCAGCAGATGCTCAACGACGAGATCGAGGTGGTGCTCACGCCGCAGGGGACCCTGGCCGAGAAGATGCGCGCCGGCGGCGCCGGCATCCCGGCCTTCTACACCGCCACCGGCTACGGCACGCCGATCGGCGAGGGCAAGGAGGTGCGCGAGTTCAACGGCCGCCACTACATCCTCGAGGAGGCGTTCCACGCCGACTTCGCCATCGTCAAGGGCTGGAAGGCCGACCGTTACGGGAACGTCGTCTATCGCAAGACCGCCCAGAACTTCAACCCGTTGGCCGCCACTTGCGGCAAGGTCACCGTGGTCGAGGTCGAGGAGATCGTCGAGCCGGGCGAGCTCGAACCCGACCAGATCCATACCCCGGGCATTTACGTCGACCGCATCATTCAGGGCTCCTTCGAGAAGCGCATCGAGAAGCGGACCGTGCGCGAGGGCTGAGGCCGCGACACCCCCGGCCGGCAGACGCTGCCGGCGCTTCGTACCGAACAAGAGAGGCATCAAGATGGCACTGACTCGCGAACAGATGGCACAGCGCGTGGCGCGCGAACTGCAGGATGGTTTCTACGTCAACCTGGGCATCGGCATCCCGACCCTGGTGGCCAACTACGTACCCGAGGGCATCGATGTGATGCTGCAGTCCGAGAACGGCCTGCTGGGCATGGGGCGCTTCCCCACCGAGGAGGAGGTCGACCCGGACATGATCAACGCCGGCAAGCAGACCGTCACGGCGCGCCCCGGCTCGGCGATCTTCTCCTCGGCGGAATCCTTCGCGATGATCCGCGGCGGCCACGTCGACCTCACCGTGCTGGGCGCCTTCGAGGTGGACCAGGAGGGCAACATCGCCTCCTGGATGGTGCCCGGCAAGCTGATCAAGGGCATGGGCGGTGCCATGGACCTGGTCGCCGGCGCCGAGAACATCATCTGCACCATGACCCACGCCTCCAAGCACGGCGAGTCCAAGCTGCTGGAGAAGTGCACCCTGCCGCTCACCGGCGCCGGCTGCATCAACCGGGTGCTGACCGACCTGGCCTACCTGGAGATCGAGAACGGTGCCTTCGTCCTCAAGGAGCGCGCCCCCGGCGTCAGCGTCGAGGAGATCCAGGCCAAGACCGCCGGCAAGCTGATCGTGCCGGACCACGTGCCGGAGATGACCTTCGAGGCTGACTTCCAGGTCTGACCTCGCGGCATCAGCCGCCGAGCGCTGTGGTTTGTCAGCATTCTCAGGCCCGGGCAGCCCCTGCCCGGGCCTGTGCTTTTCCGGGGCGTCGAGCGCCTGGACGGATGACGAAAATCTGACCAAAGTAAGTCAGATGCCTCTGCCGAGGTGCCCCCCGCAGTTTTCCCCGCGACCTTGCACAACGTTATCCACAGTTTCTGTGGATAACGCTCTCGCACGCGTCAGCCGATTTCGCAGCGCGTGTGATGGGGTAGCAGCAGTTCGACGGCGCGCTCGTGGTCGTTGCTCAGGCACTTCTGGACCAGTGCCAGGCCGCCCAGGTCGATGCGGTGCTCGTCGCCGTCCGCGAAGGCGAGGCGCTGTGAGCAGGTGGGGTAGAAACGGTATTCCAGCAAGGGGGAGACCGGAAAGACGCCGTGGTAGCGGTCCGGATTGCCGGCGAGGCCGGCCTTGGCCAGTTCGCCATCCAGGTCGGCCAGATTGCTGCCCAGGCGCTCGCAGTCAAAGCCCACGTGATGCATGCTCGGCCCCATTACGGCCAACCAGCCGGCCAGCGGGTGAGCGCCGTCCAGCAGACTGTAGGTGTTCCAGTCGGGCATCGGCCAGGGGCGGCCGCGAGCCAGCAGATTCTGCCCACGGGCATCCTGGGGGTGCGTCTGGTTGACCAGCGCCGCGAGCCGCTCGCGGGGCTGGCGCGAGAGCGTGCCCGGCTGCAGTTCCGCCAACACCAGCCAGGCGCCCTCGTCCGGGGGGGCGAGCAGCGTCACCAGCAGGCCACGGTCGGCCATGGCGTAGTGTTGCGTGGGGCGAAAACCGAGATGGGCCAGCGTCGGCACGAGTTCGCGCGCGGCGAAGGGACCATGGTTGAGGGTCAGCAGGGTGTGGTATTCAGCGGGAGCGTCCATGGGCCACAGGCGCAGGGCGCCCACGTCGGGGTGCCGATGGATGTAGTCGAGCCAGAGCTGCTGGACGAATTCTTCCCGTTGCATCGCGCCGTTCCCTCTGTCCAGATGCGCCGTTGAACGACGTCAGTATAGGTGCTGGCGGCAATGGGCTTTCAACGGGAGAAGGACGCTTCCCCGGCGCGCGGGCCACGCCGGGGAGGGTGGTGACAGTGGGGCAGAGGCACGTCAGGCGGTGCTGGTCAGCAGGACGTGATCGCGAACGTAGCGGTCGAATTCGGTGAAGCCCCCTACATGCGCCTGGTCGACGAAGATCTGCGGGATTGTCTGCACCGGGCGGCCGATGCGCTCGGCCAGATCGGCCTTGCTGATACCCTCGGCCCAGATGTCCACGTAGCGGTACCCTTCGATGGCGCCGGCGGCTTCCAGACGCTCGGCCAGTGCCAGGGCACGGACGCAGAAGGGGCAGCCGGGGCGCCCGTAGATCACGACGAACATGGCGTTACTCCTTGCAAAGACACGCCCATTCTGACCGATCGCCGTGATCGGCGCCAATAGCGCACCGCTAGTCGGGCCATTACCGGGCGCTATGACCCCCGCCCGTTGCCGAACGCGTTGGCGTCGGCCGCGCGCAACAGCTCGGCGAGTTCGGCGTGCACTTCGGGACTCGCCACCAGCAGGTTTTCGCCGTACAGATCCTCGGGAATGCCCTCGGGACAGGGGTAGAGGTGGCCGGTGCGTGCGCCGGCCTCCCGGGCGATCAGCCAGCCGGCCGCGAAGTCCCAGGGCGAGACGCTCTCGTAGTAGGCGTCGAGGCGACCGCAGGCCACGTCACACAGGTCCAGCGCCGCCGAGCCGTTGCGGCGTACGTCCTGACAGCGGTCGAGTACCGCCATCAGGCGGCGGATCAGCGGCGGACGGCTGTCGCGGCGATAGGGGAAGCCGGTGCCCACCAGGCAGCGCTCGAGGTCGGTGGCGCGGCTGGCGTGGATCGGCTTGCCGTTGCACCAGGCACCCTGGCCATGCAGCGCCGTGAAGGTCTCGCCGAGGAAGGGCGCATGCACGACGCCAAGGCGCACCTTGCCCTCGCTGACCCAGGCGATCGAGACCGCCACATGGCGCAGGCCGTGGGCGAAGTTGACGGTGCCGTCGATGGGGTCCACCACCCACAGGGCGTCGGCCTCTGCCAGGACGTCGCGTTCCGGGGCGAGCTCCTCGCTCAGCCGCGACTCGCCGGGCAGCCGGGCGTCCAGGCGCTCGCTGATCAGGGTGTCGACCGCCACGTCGACGTCCGTCACCAGTTCCTGGCCGCGCTTGAAGTGGTGGCTGAAGGTGTGCTCGCGGCGGGCATCGGCGATGCGCTCGCCGGCTTCGCGGGCGATGGCTTCCGCCAGTTCGAGGCGCTGTTGGGGGCGCATGGGGATTCCTCGTCACGGGGTGAGCTGCCAGAATAGCAGCCTGCCGGCCCTGGGCCGAACGCCGAAACCGCCCCGAAGGAGGAGTCTTCATGCAGAGCCTGAGCCCCGAGCAGTACGACCGGCTGCGTCGCCTGGCGGTTGCCTGGCAGCGCCACCAGGGGGCGGCACTCAAGGAGATGGCAAGCTACAACCCGCGCCTGGCCGTCGATGCACTCTGCTTCCAGCCCCTCGAGGCCACCTCTCCCGACGGGGCCGAGGCCGCCTACCTCGCCGGTGCTCTCGTCACGCCGGTCTCGCTGTCGCTGGTGCTGGTGCCCGTCGAGGAGGCCGCCGTGCCGCCCGAGCCGGGTGAGCGGCAGCGTTTCACCCTGCCCTCCGGACGCTACCCCTTCACGGCGGAGCCCCTCGCCGACTCGCTGTGGCTGTGGCGCTGCGAGCTGCTCGACGACCTGTCCGACCTCGACTCCATGCAGGAGGCCAGCCGCCTGGCCCAGCAGCTGATGGAGCGCGTGATGACGCCCGAGACGTGAGGCTGGCGTCAACGCAGAGCGATGCTTATGCTGGGGAACTGCATCGCGAGATTCCCAGGGGCACGAAGAGGAGCCATCCATGACGCATGCGACGACCACTCCGCGCGTAGCGCTGGTCACCGGTACCGCCAGCGGCATCGGCGAGGCAGTGGTTCGCCAGTTCCGCGAGCTTGGCCATCAGGTCCTGGCCGTCGACTTCAACGAGCAGGCCCGGGAGAAGGCGGATGCCGTCGGTGCGGCCTTCCACCAGGCCGACCTGAGCGATGGGGCCGCCTGCCGTGGCGCCGTCGACGAGGCGCTGCAGCGCTTCGGCCGGGTGGACATCCTGGTCAACAACGCCGGCATCCAGCACGTGTCGCCAATCGAGACGTTCCCGGAGGCCAAATGGCGGCAGATCGTCGACCTGATGCTGACGGCCCCCTTCCTGCTGAGCCAGGCCTGCTGGCCCTCCATGCGCGACAACGGCTGGGGACGGATCGTCAACATCGCCTCGGTGCACGCCCAGGTGGCGTCGCCCGGCAAGGCCGCCTACATCAGCGCCAAGCACGGCCTGATCGGTCTCACCAAGACCGCGGCGCTGGAGGGCGGCGAGCAGGGGATCACCGCCAATGCCATCTGTCCCGCCTACGTCAAGACACCCCTGGTCGACAACCAGATCGCCGACCAGGCCAAGCTGCATGGCATGGCGGAGCAGGAGGTGGTCGAGCAGGTGATGCTCAAGAACGCCGCCGTGAAGCGCCTGATCCAGCCCGAGGAGGTGGCGGCGCTGGTGGCCTACCTCGCCTCCGATGCCGCCGGCGCCGTGACCGGGGCGAGCTGGAACATCGACCTGGGCTGGACGGCACAGTGACCGGGCTTCGCCCGGCGCTTTAAGCCATAAGCCCGAACCTGGAAGACAGCCTTGACTCCAGGGCTGGAGGTAACTTGTTGTCTTCCAGCTTCCAGTTGTCAGCGTCTCACCGGCCGCTTCTGCAGCTTGCGTTGCAGGGTGCGGCGGTGCATGCCCAGCGCCCGCGCGGTGGCGGAGATGTTGCCGTCGTGCTCCTGCAGCACCTTCTGGATGTGCTCCCAGGCGACCCGGTTGATCGAGGGCGGATTGTCGGCCACCTCGGTTTCCGGGTCGCCGGCCTCGCGCCCCAGGGCGGTCAGGATCTCGTCGGCATCCGCCGGCTTGCATAGGTAGTTGACGGCCCCGAGCTTGATCGCTTCCACGGCAGTGGCGATGCTCGAGTAGCCGGTCAGCACCACCACCCGACACTCCGGTACCACGTCCAACAGCTCGGGCAGCAGCTTGAGTCCCGAGCTGTGCTCCAGCTTGAGGTCCAGGGTGGCGATCTCCGGGCGATGCTGGCGCGCCAGGCTCAGCGCCTGTTCGGCGTCGTGGGCGACCAGCACCTCGAAGCCGCGTCGCGTCAGGGCGCGCGACAGCACGTGGCAGAACATCTCGTCGTCATCGATGATCAGCAGGCGGGAATCGGTGTCTTGCATGGCGTCCTCGTCGTCTCATGTCCGGGCTCACGGCCGGCCCCGTGGCAGGATCACTTCCGTCAGCGTACCCCCGTCAGGGTGATTGTACAGGCTCACGCCGCCACCGAAGCGGTTGATGGTGGCATGGGTCAAGAAGAGGCCGATGCCCAGCCCCTTGCTCTTGGTGGAGACGAAGGTCTCGCCCAGTTGGTCGGCAATGGCCATGGCCACCCCGGGGCCGTGGTCGCGGATGTCGATGGTCACCTCGTCGGCACTCCAGTCCAGGGTGATGTGGATGTCGTTGGGGTTGGCGTCGGCGGCGTTGTTGAGCAGGTTGGTCAGCGCCTGGTCGAGGGTGGCGTCCACCGTCAGCCAGGGCGTGCCGCGCTGCTCGGCGATCTCCAGGCGGTGGCTGACGTCGGGGCGCAGGACCAGCCAGCGCTGCACCACGCCGGTGAGCCAGTCGCGGGCGTCGCGATGCTCCGGCTCCGCCATGCGGCGCCGGTCGGCGCTCTCCACCAGGTGGCGCAGGCGCGACTTGCACAGCTCGACCTGCCGGCGCAGCAGGTCGATGTCCTGGCGCAGCGGCTCGTCGTCACGGGTGTCCTCGCGCATCTCGCTGAGCAGCACCGCCATGGTCGACAGCGGCGTGCCCAGCTCGTGGGCCGTGCCGGCCGCCTGGGTGGCCACGGCCAGCACCTGCTCGTTGCGCAGCGCCGCTTCACGGGTGCGCGACAGGGCCTGTTCACGGCGGCGCAGGGCATGCGCCATCTTGTAGATGAAGAAGGTCACCAGTCCCGCCGAGAGGGCGAAGTTGAGCCACATGCCCAGCACATGCAGGTTGACCGTCTCCTCGCCATAGTGCTGGGTGAACTGCGGCACCGGGTGGTAGCTGAACATGAGCAGGGTGTAGGCTCCCATCGCCACGGCCGCTATGATCCAGGCGCAATGCCAGGGCAGGGTGGCGGCGGCGATGGTCACCGGTACCAGGTAGTAGGTGATGAAAGGGTTGGTGGACCCACCGGCGAAGTAGAAGAGCAGCGACAGCCCCACGAGGTCGGCCAGCAGGTGGAGCAGGTTCTCGGCATGGGTGACGGCCCAGGGGCGTGCCAGGCGCCACCAGGTGAGTACGTTGAGCAGCCCCATGGCGACCACCACGCCGATCACCGCCGTCACCTCCAGCTCGAAGTGCAGCAGCTCGATACCGACGATGATGGCGATCAAAAAGCCGGTCCAGGTGATGCCCCTGACGATCGTCAGGCGGACCAGGTTGCGGCTCGGGGTCGACAGCGGCAGGGGCAGGGCGGTGGGCATGGCGGCTCCGTGGCTTGGGCTGGGCTCATGATACCGCGTCACGTGCCAGCGGACAGGACATCCGGAGAAGGGAGGTCGAGCCGGTGATTGCCAGAGACAATCGAAGCTGGCCTTCGTCGAAGAAAAAAACGATAGGCTCGCCGCGCCCACATCCGATATTCTGCGCTCGCGCATGCCTGAAAGCGACACGCTTGTCGTCTTTGACGATTGGCGGTCCCCGAGGGCAGACAAGAACAAATCGGCGGCCACGGCCCACCGTGACGGGCCTCGCCAGGTGCATGTGGGAGAGAAAGTCCATGTCGACGATGTCGCGTCCGATGCCCTCCGGTACCACCCCTCCTGCCAAGAAGACCCAGTCGATCGGTTTTCTGCTGCTGGAGAACTTCACGCTGATCTCGTTGGCCTCGGCCATCGAGCCGCTGCGCATGGCCAACCAGCTCGCCGGCTGCGAACTCTATCGCTGGTACACGCTGACGGCGGATGGCGAGCCGGTCAGCGCCAGCGACGGCCTGACGGTGACGCCCGATGTGTCGATCCGTACCCCGCTGAGCCTCGACATGGTGATCGTGTGCGGGGGCGTGGGCCCGCATCGCAGCGTACAGCGCGAGCACGTCAGCTGGCTGCAGGGGCAGGCGCGCCTGTCGCGCCGCCTGGGTGCCATCTGTACCGGCAGCTGGGCGCTGGCCAAGGCCGGCCTGCTCGACGGCTATGACGTGAGCACGCACTGGGAGTGCATGGCGGCGATGCGCGAGGCCTTTCCACGCATCGAGCTGACCACCCGCCTCTTCTCCATCGACCGGGACCGCGCCACCTGCTCCGGCGGCGCGGCGCCGCTCGACATGATGCTTACCCTGATCACTCGCGACCACGGCCGCGAGCTCACGGCGGGCATCTCCGAGATGTTCATCTGCGAGCGGGTGCGCAGCGACCAGGACCAGCAGCGCATTCCGCTGCGCCACGTGCTGGGCACCAACCAGCCCAAGCTGCTCGAGATCGTGGCGCTGATGGAGGCCAACCTCGAGGAGCCCATCGGCCTCGACGAGCTGGCGAGCTACGTCGGCGTCTCGCGCCGCCAGCTCGAGCGCCTGTTCCAGAAGAACCTGCACTGTTCGCCGTCGCGCTACTACCTCAAGCTGCGCCTGACCCGCGCCCGCCAGCTGCTCAAGCAGACGGCGATGTCGATCATCGAGGTCGCCTCGGCCTGCGGCTTCGTCTCCACGCCGCACTTCTCCAAGTGCTATCGGGAGTACTTCGGCATCCCGCCGCGCGACGAGCGCATCGGCCACCTCAACCCCCCGGTGCGTCTCAAGCAGCAGGAGGCCGAGGCGCTGTTCAGCCAGGCGGCCTTCCGGGCCATGCCCCAGGAGCCGGTCTCCAGTGCCATCGTCGCCCTCGACCAGGCGCGGGGCGAACCCACCTACGCCAGCGTGGCGCTGCGCTCCTGAACGTCGCTGCCCGCTTGCTGACCTGACTCCCCACCGAGGCCGCTTCTGCGGCCTCGTTCCTTGCTTCGCCAGGATGCTCGTCGCGACATCGGCATAGTCGCGTGCGACGGCGCGCTCAATTCTCCCTCCGGCTGGCCGTTAGGCGTTGATCACGACAACGACCGGAGAGAAACCCATGCGCCTGACCATGACCACCAAGCTGGTAGTGACCTGCAGCGCCCTGCTGGCGCTGGCCATTGCCGGCATTTCCGGGCTCGCCATCCTGCAGGCGCGCCAGATGGCCGAGGAGAACTTCGCCGAGGCGAGTGCCCAGCAACTGCGCCAGGTGGACCACTCACTGACGGGGTTCCTGCAGCAGATCGCCCAGGACGTGGCGTACCTGGCAGACGACCCCTTGGTGCGCGAGGCCTATGGTGAGCTGACCCGCTATACGGATGCGACCGAACGCGTGGCGATGACGCCGGCACGTAACGGCGAGCACGAGGCGGCGCTCTTCTCGCGTTTCACGCGCTTTGCCGAGCACCATCCGGCGCTCGCCTACGTCTACCTGGCCACCGCGGACGGCGGCTACGTGGCGTGGCCCCAAGGGGAAGTGGGTGCCGGCTACGATCCGCGCGAGCGGCCCTTCTATCGGGCGGCTCTCGAGCGGCCGGGCGAGGTGGTGCGCACCGATGCCTACTACTTCGCGCCGGACGACGCCTCGATCGTCAGCTCGGTGCGCACCGTCGAGGATGTGCAAGGAGAGGTGATCGGCGTGCAGGGCATGGATGTCTCCCTCGACGGCCTGACGCAGATGATCCGCGGTATCGAGTTCGGCGAGCAGGGCTACCTGATGGTGGTCGAGGCGAGCGGCACCGTGCTGGTCAACCCCCAGGTGCCGGAGCAGAACTTCCGTCACGTGGATTCGCTCGACTCGCCGCAGCTGGCCGCGCTGCACGCCGCGGCGCGCAGCGGCGAGGCGCACGGCAAGACGGTCACGCTGGATGGAACGGCCTACCAGGCCACGGTCTACGGCTCACCCGGACTCGGCTGGACGCTGATCGGACTGATTCCGCGCGCCGAGATGCTGGCGGCGGCGGATCGCCTGACCCTCACCCTGGCCGTGCTCGGCCTGGGCGTGATTGCCCTGTGCGTGGGGATCTCGCTGGGGCTGGCGCGCTATCTCACCGGCCCCATCCGCCGGGTCTCGCAGCGCATGGCCGACATCGCCTCGGGCGAGGGCGACCTGACGCAGCGCCTGCCGGCCCGGGGCAGTGACGAGGTGGGCGAGCTGGCGGCGCGCTTCAATGCGTTCATCGACCGTATCCACGACGTGATGCGCGACGTCCGGCACAGCAGCGAGGCGGTCCGGCTGGCGGCCGGCGAGGTCACCGACGGCGGGCAGGACCTCTCGCGGCGCACCGACAGCAGCGTGGCGAGCCTGCAGCAGACCTCCGCCTCCATGGAGCAGATCGCCGGAACCGTGGCGCACACCACCGCCTCGTCCCGCGAGGCCGACGCCCTGGCCCAGGCGATGTCGGAGGTGGCGCAGCGCTCCGGCCAGGCCGTGGCGCAAGTGGTGGCCACCATGGACGAGATCCGCGCCACCTCCGACAAGATCGGCGAGATCGTCAACCTGATCGACGGCATCGCCTTCCAGACCAACCTGCTGGCGCTGAATGCCTCGGTCGAGGCGGCGCGCGCCGGCGAGCATGGCCAGGGCTTCGCCGTGGTGGCCGCCGAGGTGCGCCAGCTGGCGACGCGCAGCGGCGAGGCGTCGCGCAGTATCCGCAGCCTGATCCAGGCCTCGGGCGACACCGTGCTGGGCGGCAGCGAGCAGGTGCGGGCGGCCGGCGCCACCATCGAGGAGCTGGTGAGCCGGGTGACGCGCCTGACGCAGATGCTCGGCGAGATCAGCGTGGCCGCCGGCGAGCAGCGCGATGGCATCGATCAGGTGAACCAGGCCGTGAACGAGCTCGACCGCATGACCCAGCAGAACGCCGCCCTGGTGGGGCAGTCCACCGCCGCGGCGGCCCAGCTCGGCGAGCAGGCCGATCGACTCTCGACCCTGGTGGCGGGTTTCCGCCTCCGGGAGGAGGCGCAGAGCTGAGCGTGACGGGGCGGCGGTCGTCGGTCGCCGCCCCATCGGTTCCGTTCGCGACAGCGGTGACGTTTTTGGAATCCTCGCCGTCGTTTCCAGCGGGCGTCCCCCCGGTGGCCCGGCGCTATGCTGCCGCCAGGCAACGACCATCACGGAGATCCTGCCATGACCCCTAGCGAGCTGCACCAGGACGCCATCGTCATCGATGGCCTGATCATCGCCAAGTGGAACCGCGAGCTGTTCGAGGACATGCGTCGCGGCGGCCTGACGGCGGCCAACTGCACCGTCTCGGTGTGGGAGGGCTTCCAGGCCACCGTCGACAACATCGTCAAGTCGAACGCGCTGATGGCCGAGTGCAGCGACCTGGTACGTCCGGTGCGCACCACCGCGGACATCACCCGCGCCAAGGAAGAAGGCAAGACCGGCATCATCTACGGCTTCCAGAACGCCCACGCCTTCGAGGACCAGATCGGCTACGTCGAGATCTTCAAACAGCTCGGCGTGGGCATCGTGCAGATGTGCTACAACACCCAGAACCTGGTGGGCACCGGCTGCTACGAGCGCGACGGCGGGCTTTCCGGCTTCGGCCGCGAGATCGTCGCCGAGATGAACCGCGTCGGCATCATGTGCGACCTCTCCCACGTCGGTGCCAAGACCTCCGAGGAGGTGATCCTCGAGTCCCAGAAGCCGGTATGCTACTCCCACTGCCTGCCGTCCGGGCTCAAGGAGCACCCGCGCAACAAGTCCGACGAGGAACTCAGGTTCATCGCCGACCACGGCGGCTTCGTCGGCGTGACCATGTTCACCCCCTTCCTGCGTGCCGGTGTCGACGCCACCGTCGACGACTACGTCGAGGCCATCGAGTACGTGATGAACATCGTTGGCGAGGATGCCATCGGCATCGGCACCGACTTCACCCAGGGCCACGACAAGGACTTCTTCGAGTGGCTCACTCACGACAAGGGCTACGCCCGCCGCCTGACCAACTTCGGCAAGATCATCAACCCCGAGGGCATCCGCACCATCGGCGAGTTCCCCAATCTCACCGAAGCCCTGCTGCGCCGTGGCTTCAGCGAGCCCCAGGTGCGCAAGATCATGGGCGAGAACTGGGTACGCGTTCTGAAAGATGTCTGGGGCGCCTGACAGAACAGACGACCCGCCACGCACTACTACCCCGACGTGATCGGGGCGCCGGGGACGGGGCGAAGCGAAGGTCATTCGCCATGGATGGCGAATGTAGCGCCCAGGGAAGGGGGCACAGCGCCTCCTCGTCGGTCCGGCGCTTGCCGACGGACCGGCCCCGAGCGGTGCCGCCGACGTCAATTGCCTTGCCCGCAGCCCTACAACAATCAGCAAGATTCGAGGAATACGATCGTGACCAAGATGGCCCCCGAACTGCCCATCGAAGTGGACGTCGAGACTGGCGTCTGGACCACCGATGCCCTGCCGATGCTTTACGTGCCGCGGCATTTCTTCATCAACAACCACGTGGCGGTGGAGGAGGCGCTCGGCGCCGAGAAGTACGCCGAGATCCTCTACGACGCCGGCTACAAGAGCGCCTGGCACTGGTGCGAGAAGGAGGCCGA
Source organism: Billgrantia azerbaijanica (assembly GCA_004551485.1). Lineage (GTDB taxonomy): Bacteria > Pseudomonadota > Gammaproteobacteria > Pseudomonadales > Halomonadaceae > Halomonas > Halomonas azerbaijanica. The sequence goes on from SBLD01000017.1 coordinate 21,617, forward strand.
GCTACACGGCCTCGATGGCGTCGACGTCTTCGAGCACTACATGAAGCGCCTCTCCCAGCGCGGCTGGGGCAAGTTCATCACCGAAGCGATCGATCTCGATGCCGGCACCGCCCGCGTGCGCCTCGAGCACAGCGCCTTCGTCTACCAGTTGGGCAAGGTGGGCCGCAAGGTGGAGTACATGTTTACCGGCTGGTTCGCCGGGGCCATGGACCAGATCCTGGCCGCACGCGGCAGCGCCCTGCGTACCGTCGCCGAACAGACCCAGAGCGCTGCCGAGGCCGGCTGCGACGTGGGCGTCTTCGAAGTCAAGCCGCTGGCAGGCGCACAGGGCTGAGGGGGGAATCACCATGGCATTCGACGCGATCTTCCAGCCGATCGAGATCGGCAAGCTGACCATCCGCAACCGGGTGGTCAGCACCGCCCACGCCGAGGTCTACGCCACCGACGGCGGCATGACCACCGAGCGCTACGTCAAGTACTACGAGGAGAAGGCCAAGGGCGGCTGCGGCCTGTGCATCTGCGGTGGCTCATCGGTCGTCTCCATCGACAGCCCCCAGGGCTGGTGGAGCTCGGTGAACCTCTCCACCGACCGCATCATCCCGCACTTCCAGAACCTGGCGGATGCCGTGCACAAGCACGGCGGCAAGATCATGATCCAGATCACCCATATGGGGCGCCGCTCGCGGTGGGACGGCTTCGACTGGCCGACGCTGATGTCGCCGTCGGGCATCCGCGAGCCGGTGCACCGCTCCACCTGCAAGACCATCGAGGAGGAGGAGATCTGGCGCATCATCGGTGACTTCGCCCAGGCCGCGCGCCGGGCCAAGGAGGGCGGTCTCGACGGCGTCGAGCTCTCCGCCGTGCACCAGCACCTGATCGACCAGTTCTGGAGCCCGCGCGTCAACAAGCGTACCGACCAGTGGGGCGGCAGCTTCGAGAATCGCATGCGCTTCGGCATGGAGGTGCTCAAGGCGGTGCGCGCCGAGGTCGGCGATGACTTCGTGGTGGGCATGCGCATCTGTGGCGACGAGTTCCATCCCGACGGCCTCACCCACGACGACATGAAGCAGATCGCCGCCTACTACGATGCCACCGGGCAGGTCGACTTCTTCGGCGTGATCGGCTCCGGCTGCGACACCCACAACACCCTGGCCAACGTCATTCCCAACATGTCCTACCCGCCGGAGCCCTTCCTGCACCTGGCGGCGGGCATCAAGGAAGTGGTCAGCGTGCCGGTGATCCACGCCCAGAACATCAAGGATCCCAACCAGGCGCAGCGCATCCTCGAGGGCGGCTACGTCGACCTGGTGGGCATGACCCGTGCGCACATCGCCGACCCGCACATCATCGCCAAGATCAAGATGGGCCAGATCGACCAGATCAAGCAGTGCGTGGGCGCCAACTACTGCATCGATCGCCAGTACCAGGGCCTCGACGTGCTGTGCATCCAGAACGCCGCCACCTCGCGGGAGTACCTGGGCCTGCCGCACCTCATCGAGAAGAGCGAAGGGCCCAAGCGCAAGGTGGTGGTGGTCGGCGGTGGCCCCGGCGGCATGGAAGCGGCGCGCGTCGCTGCCGAGCGCGGCCACGACGTGACCCTGTTCGAGGCAGCGGAGAGCCTCGGCGGCCAGATCACCATCGCCGCCCAGGCGCCGCAGCGCGACCAGATCGCCGGCATCACCCGCTGGTACCAGCTGGAGCTGGCACGCCTCAAGGTCGACCTGCGCCTGGGCACACGCGCCGACGAGGCGACGCTACTCGACCTCAAGCCGGACGTCGTGGTGCTGGCCACCGGCGGCCAGCCCTTCCTCAGCCAGTTCCCCGAGTGGGGCTATGCCGAGGATCCGGAGGAGAGCCTGGTGGTGAGCACCTGGGACGTCCTCTCGGGCAAGGTGGCGCCGGGCAAGAACGTGCTGATCTACGATGCCATCTGCGAATTCGCCGGCGTCTCGGCAGCGGACTTCCTGGCCGACAAGGGCGCCAAGGTGGAGATCGTCACCGACGACATCAAGCCGGGCGCGGCGGTGGGCGGCACCACCTTCCCCACCTACTACCGCAGTCTCTACGAGAAGGAGGTGATCATGACCTCCGACCTGATGCTGCACAAGGTCTACCGCGAGGGCGACGGCCTGGTGGCGGTGCTCGAGAACGAGTACACCGGCGCCCTGGAGGAGCGGGTGGTCGACCAGGTGGTGGTGGAGAACGGCGTGCGTCCGGATGAAGCGCTCTACTACGCCCTCAAGGCACAGTCGCGCAACCACGGGCAGGTCGATCTGGAAGCGCTCTACGCCGCCCAGGCGCAGCCCTGTCTGAGCGAAGAGGGCGAGGGCTTCCTGCTGTTCCGTCTGGGCGACTGCACGGCGCCGCGCAATACGCACGCGGCGATATACGACGCCCTGCGCCTCTGCAAGGATCTTTGACGCGAGCGCCAACCGCCAACGATGAGGGGCGCGGGGGCAGGACGCAGCGAGGGTCATTTGCCAGGGATGGCAAATGTAGCGCCCAGGGATGGGGGCACAGCGCCCTCGCATAGGCCTGCCCCGGCGCCGTCCGACTGTCTAAGCCAACGGCTCCTGAGATGAGGTGAGCACCATGCTCGACACCCTCCTGCCGATTTTGATCTTTTCCGCCCTGGCGCTGGCGGCGATCGGCGCCTGGCGGCGCCTCCGCCTGTGGCGACAGGGGCGCCCATCGCCCGTGCCGATCCTCAAGGGCCTGGCCGCCATGCCGCGCCGCTACCTGGTGGATCTCCACCACGTAGTAGGCCGCGACAAGGTGATGTCGAACACCCACGTGGCCACCGCGGGAGGCTTCGTCGCCGCCGCGGCGCTGATGCTCCTGGTCCACGGCCTGGGGTTTGACAGCCCCGTGCTCGGTGGGCTGCTGCTGCTCGCCAGCGCCACGATGTTCGTCGGCAGCCGCTTCGTGGCCCGGCGTCGGCGCAATCCCCCGGCGCGGCTTTCCAAGGGCCCCTGGATGCGCCTGCCCAAGAGCCTCGCCGCCTTCTCGGCGGGCGTATTCCTGATCACCCTGCCGACGGTCGGCGTGCTGCCCGAAGACTTCGGTAGCGGGATCCTGGCCCTGGTGCTGGCCGCGGTGGTGGCCTGGGGCCTGGGCGAGCTCTTCTTCGGCATGACCTGGGGTGGGCCGATGAAGCACGCCTTCGCCGGCGCCCTGCATCTGGCCTTCCACCGTCGTGCCGAGCGCTTTTCCACGAGAACGGGGGGCGCCGGTCGCTCGACCGGTCTCAAGGCGCTGGACCTCGACGATCCCGAGGCCCCTCTCGGCGTCGAGAAGCCCAGCGACTTCACCTGGAACCAGCTGCTGGGCTTCGACGCCTGCGTGCAGTGCGGACGCTGCGAGGCGATGTGCCCGGCCTTCGCCGCCGGCCAGCCGCTCAACCCCAAGAAGCTGATCCAGGACATGGTGGTCGGCCTGGCCGGCGGCAGCGACGCCGCCTATGCCGGCAGCCCCTACCCCGGCAAGCCGGTGGGCGAGCACCACGGCACGCCCCACGGGCCCATCGTGGCCCGCGAGGGCAAGGCGCTGGTCGATGCCGAGACGCTGTGGTCGTGCACCACCTGCCGCGCCTGCGTCGAGGAGTGCCCGATGATGATCGAGCACGTCGATGCCATCGTCGACATGCGGCGCTTCCTGACCCTCGAGCACGGCAACACGCCAGGCAAGGGGGCCGAGGTGCTCGACAACCTGATCGCCACCGACAACCCCGGCGGCTTCGACCCCGGTTCGCGACTGCACTGGGCGGCGGACCTGAACCTGCCGCTGATGGCCGACGTCAAGCAGACCGACGTGTTGCTGTGGCTGGGCGACGGCGCCTTCGACATGCGCAACCAGCGCACGCTGCGTGCCTTCGTCAAGGTGCTGCGTGCGGCCAACGTCGACTTCGCCGTGCTCGGCAACGAGGAGCGCGACAGCGGCGACGTGGCGCGCCGCCTGGGTGACGAGGCCACCTTCCAGTCGCTGGCGAAGCGCAACATCGCCACCCTGGCCAGGTATCGCTTCCAGCGCATCGTCACCTGCGACCCGCACAGCTTCCACGTGCTCGGCAACGAGTACGGCGAGCTGGGTGGCGCGTATGACGTGTGCCATCACAGCACCTTCATCGCCGAGCTCTACCAGGCCGGGCGACTCGCCTTCGCGCCCTGGAAGGGCGGCAGCGTCACCTATCACGACCCCTGTTACCTGGGTCGCTACAACGGCGAGTACGAGGCGCCGCGGGCAGTGCTCAAGGCACTGGGCATCGAGGTCGCCGAGATGGCGCGCTCGGGTTTCCGCTCGCGCTGCTGCGGCGGCGGTGGCGGGGCACCGATCACCGACATCCCGGGCGAGCGGCGGATTCCCGACATGCGCATGGCCGACGTCCAGGAAACCGGCGCCGAGCTGGTGGCCGTGGGCTGCCCGCAGTGCACCGCCATGCTCGAGGGCGTGGTCGATGCCGGCGCCGAGGTGCGCGATATCGCCGAGCTGGTCGCCGACGCCCTGGTGGAGACGCCCGCCGACGGCGAGACACAGTCACAGCGGCCCCAGGCCGTGGAGGTGGTGTGATGAGCGAGATCAAGCGTCGCGATCCCCGCACGGAGTGGATCGCCCGTAACCGCCTGCATCCCGACCATCGGGCGGTGCTCGCCGCCCTCGGGCAAGGCGCGGCCAGCGAGTGGGTGGGACCCAGCGGCCTTACCCGCAAAAACCCCCACGCCGTGGGCTTCATCGGCCCCAACGGCATCAAGCGCATCGACCGCAGCGGCGCCCAGCAGGGCGGCCAGGCCGCGGCCACGACGAGCGCTGCCACCGGCGACAGCCGCCGTGCGGTGACGATCGACGCCCCCGCCTTCCTGGTGGCGGTGGTGCCGGACCTGAGCGGTGGGCGGCTCTCGAGCCACGACCGCGACCTGCTCGGCCTGGCCCGGCAGCTGGCCGACGCCGACCCGGCCAACCCCGGTGCCGTACTGGCGGTGGTGTTCGGCGAGCACAAGGGCGAGGCAGGCGGCGAGCCGAAAGAGCAGGGCTTCGCCGACGCCGGCGTCGATCGCCTGCTGCACCTCGCGTCGCCGGAGCTGGACGGCTATGCGCCGGAGGCCCGAGTCGGCGCCCTGGTGGCGGTGGAGGAGGCCTGGGAGCCGCGGCACTGGTTGCTGCCGGACTCCAAGCTCGGCGGCGCCGACCTGGGGCGGCGCCTGGCGGCGCGCCTCGGCGAGCGGCCGGCCACCGGCGTCTGGCAGCTGGAGGCCGACGCCGAGGCCGAGCTCGGCTGGCGCTGCACCGCGCGGGGCGCCACCAACACCCTCGACATCCAGCGCCCACTGCCGCGCATCGCCCTGGCGCTGGCGGAATGCGCCGAGCCGGTCAGCGAGACCCGCCATGCCGCCGAGCCGCTGGCGTTGGCACAACCGCTGCCGGCGCAGCTGTCGCGCATCGAGGACCTGGGCCAGGTGGCCGTGGATCCGGCGGGCGTGGCGCTGGCCGAGGCCGAGTTCATCCTCTCCGCGGGCAACGGCGTGCGCGACTGGGACGGTTTCCATCGGGCTGCCAAGGTGCTGGGGGCCACCGAGGGGGCGTCCCGGGTGGCGGTAGACGACGGCTTCATGCCGCGGGACCGCCAGGTGGGCGCCACCGGCACCTGGGTCACCGCCCGGGTCTACGTGGCCGTGGGTATCAGCGGCGCCATCCAGCACCTCCAGGGGATCCAGAGCTGCGACAAGGTGGTGGCGATCAACATGGATCCCGGCTGCGACATGATCAAGCGTGCCGACCTGGCGGTGATCGGCGATTCGGCCCCGGTGCTCGAGGCGCTGGTCGCCCTGGTGGAGCAAGAGCGAGAGGAGAAGCGTCATGCGGCCTGAAGTCCGAAAGGGAACGTCTCTGGCGATCACGGTACTGGTCTCCGTGGGTCGCCATCCGCTGACCGGTCGGGGGCGCCGCGCCGACCAGGACGCCCGCGGCGTCGAGCTGGCCCGGGCCCTGCCGGAGGCCGAGGTCCAGTTGCTGCATGCCGGCACCCTGGGCGAGGGCAGCGAGGCCGCCCTGCGCGGTTACCTGGGCATGGGCTTCGATGCCCTGACCCTGCTCGAGCAGCCCGAGGGCGCCGACATCCTGCCGGCCCTGGCCGAGACCCTGGATGAGGCCTCGCCCCAGCTGGTGATTACCGGCGAATGCGCCGAACGCGGCGAGGGCTCGGGCCTGCTGCCCTACCTGCTGGCCGAGCGGCTGGGCTGGCCGGTGGTCAGCGGCGTGGTGGCGGTGGAGGGCGTCGCGGCGGGCGTCGCCACCCTGCTGCAGGCCCTGCCGCGGGGGCAGCGTCGGCGTCTCGAGGTGCGCCTGCCGGCCATCGTCACCGTCGACGGTGCGGCCCCGGCGCCGCGCCAGAGCGCCTATGGACCGGCGCGACGCGGCAAGCTCGAGCTCGTCCCGGGGGCGGTAAGCCTCGACGATGACTGGGCGCATTGGCAGGTGCAGCCGGCCCGCAAGCGACCCAAGCGGCTGAAGATCGTCAAGGCGGCCTCGGCCCGGGACCGCTTCAAGGCTGCGGCGGCCAAGGCCGAGGGCGGCGGCGGTCAGGTACTCGAAGGTGTCACCCCGGAGCAGGGGGCCGCGGCGATCTTCAAGCTGTTGAAGGATGAAGGCGTGCTGCGTTAGGGAAACACTGCACACTTCCCCTACGACAACGCAGCGCGTTCCCCGACGACAAGGCCCCGGTCGCTGACCGGGGCCTTTCACGTGGCCGGGAAGGGCCGGGAGACGGTCGATCGCGATGCCGGGGATGTCGCGATCAGGCATAGCGATGACTCATTGGGGAACAGTTCCGCCGAGCCATACCGCTAAGGTCTCTAGGTGGCGTTTGCGCCACCCCTCCCTCCCCACAACAAGACGTAAGGAAGCCAGCCATGAGTGCAGCCAACCGCGGAGTCGTCTACAAGGGCCCCGGTCAAGTCGCCGTCGAATCCATCCCCTATCCGGAACTCGCCCTCGGCAAGCGCAAGTGCGACCACGGCGTGATCCTGAAGGTGGTCACCACCAACATCTGTGGCAGCGACCAGCACATGGTGCGTGGCCGCACCACCGCGCCGTCCGGCCTCGTGCTGGGGCACGAGATCACCGGTCTCGTCATCGAAGCTGGCCGTGACGTCGAGTTCATCAAGCCGGGCGACCTGGTCTCGGTGCCGTTCAACATCGCCTGCGGCCGTTGCCGCAACTGCAAGGAAGGCAAGACGGGCATCTGCCTCAACGTCAATCCGGCGCGGCCCGGTGCCGCCTACGGCTACGTGGACATGGGCGGCTGGGTCGGCGGCCAGACCGAGTACGTCATGGTGCCCTACGCCGACTTCAACCTGCTGAAGTTCCCGGATGCCGACCAGGCCATGGAGAAGATCCGCGACCTGACCCTGCTGTCCGATATCTTCCCCACCGGCTTCCACGGCTGCGTCACCGCCGGTGTCGGCCCGGGGTCGACCGTCTACATCGCCGGTGCCGGTCCCGTGGGCTTGGCGGCGGCAGTCTCCGCCCAACTGCTGGGCGCGGCCTGCGTGATCGTCGGCGACATGATCGAAGAGCGTCTGGCCCAGGCACGCAGCTTCGGCTGCGAGACCATCGACCTGACCCAGGACGGCGACATGGCCGACAAGCTCGAGGCGATCCTCGGCGAGCCCGAAGTCGACGCCTTCGTCGACTGCGTCGGTTTCGAAGCCCATGCCTGTGGCTGCAACCACGGCAAGGAAGCGCCGGCCACCGTACTCAACTCGGCGATGCAGCTGACCCGTGCCGGCGGCCAGATCGGTATCCCGGGCCTGTACGTGACCGAGGATCCGGGCGCGGTCGACGACGCCGCCAAGCAGGGCGCGCTGAGCATGCGTTTCGGCCTCGGTTGGGCCAAGTCCCACAGCTTCCACACCGGCCAGTGCCCGGTGATGGCCTACCATCGCCCGCTGATGCAGGCGATCCTGTTCGACAAGGTGAAGATCGCCGATGCGGTCAACGTCCAGATGATCACCCTGGACCAGGCACCGCAGGGCTACGCCGACTTCGACGGCGGCGCGGCGAAGAAATTCGTCATCGACCCCCACGGCAGCGTGGCCGCCTGAGGAGTGCCTGAACGGGCCGACTGCTAGCGCCAAAAGGCGGCGCGGCGAGCCATTTCGGGGTATCGACCCCCACGGCAGCGTGGCCGCCTGAGGAGTGCCTGAACGGGCTGACTGCTAGCGCCAAAAGGCGGCGCGGCGAGCCA
>SBLD01000017.1:29950-71453 GCA_004551485.1 Billgrantia azerbaijanica
AGCGTGGCCGCCTGAGGAGTGCCTGAACGGGCTGACTGCTAGCGCCAAAAGGCGGCGCGGCGAGCCATTTCGGGGTATCGACCCCTACGGCGGCGTGGCCGCCTGAGGAGTGCCTGAACGGGCCGACTGCTAGCGCCAAAAGGCGGCGCGGCGAGCCATTTCGGGTTGTCGACCCCCACGGCAGCGTGGCCGCCCGAGGTGCCGACGGGCGGTGAACAGCGCCCGCCGATGAGGTTGAACAGCCCCGGTCGCGACCGGGGCTTTTCTCAAAGCGACCTCGGGATATCTGAAGGCCGATCCGAGGTCTACCGAGCATTGTTCCTGTCAGTAGCGGGTGCCAACATGATGGGGCAAGGTACCCAACGATGATAATGAGCCCACCATGACCGTCCAGACCGTGAACCCCCAGCGTCGCCTGCGTGGCAAGCCCCGCGGGCGTGACCTCGACCCCGGCGAGCTCGATGCCCTGCGTCGCCTGCTCGGCGACGAGCGCGAGCGGCCGTCGCTGCGCCGTCGCGACCTGCTCATCGAGCATCTCCATGCCATCCAGGATGCGCGCGGCCACCTGCCGCTCGCAGCCCTGCGGGCGCTTGCCGCCTACATGAAGCAGCCCATGGCGGCGGTCTACGAGACGGCGACCTTCTACGCCCACTTCGACGTGGTCCACGACGACCAGGCCGCGCCGCCGGCGATCACCGTGCGCGTCTGCGACTCGCTCTCCTGCCAGCTGGCCGGGGCGGCGGCGCTCAAGGCCGAGCTCGAGGCCGGCCTCGCGCCGGACGAGGTGCGGGTGCTGCGTGCCCCCTGCATGGGGCGCTGCGAGCAGGCGCCGGTGGTGGAGGTGGGCCATCGCCACCTGGGCGCGGCGACGCCGGCGAGCGTCGCGGCGGCGATTGCCGACGGCGATCTGCACCCCGCGCCGCTCGACTGGCCGCGCCTCGCCGCTTACCGTGCCGCGGGCGGCTATGCCCTGCTCGATGCCTGCCGCGCTGGTAGCGTCACGGTGGAGTCGCTGATGGACGACCTGGAGGCGGCCAACCTGCGCGGCCTGGGCGGGGCGGGCTTCCCGACCTTCAAGAAGTGGTACTTCGTGCGCCAGGAGCCAGGGCCTCGCTACTGCGTGATCAACGCCGACGAGGGCGAACCCGGCACCTTCAAGGACCGCTACTACCTCGAGCGCGAGCCGCACCGCTTCCTCGAGGGCGCGCTGGTGAGCGCCTGGGCGGTGGAGGCGGAGGCGCTCTACATCTACCTGCGCGACGAGTACCCCGGCCTGCACCGGGTGCTCGCCGAGGCGATCGCCGAACTGGAGGCGGCAGAACTGGTTGAGCCGGGGTACGTGGTGCTGCGCCGCGGTGCCGGCGCCTACATCTGCGGCGAGGAGTCGGCGCTGATCGAGTCGCTCGAGGGCAAGCCCGGCAAGCCGCGCCATCGCCCGCCCTTCGTCGCCCAGAAGGGACTCTTCGACCGTCCGACGCTGGTCAACAACGTGGAGACCGTCTACTGGATCCCAGTGATCCACGAGCGCGGCGCCAGCTGGTTCGCCGACCAGGGGCGACACGGGCGCAAGGGCCTGCGGAGCTTCTCGGTCTCCGGGCGGGTCAAGCGCCCCGGCGTGCACCTGGCGCCGGCCGGGATCACCCTGGACGAGCTGATCACCGAGTACTGCGGCGGCATGGCCGACGGCCATCGCCTCGCCGGCTACCTGCCGGGCGGTGCCTCCGGTGGCATCCTGCCGGCGAGCAAGGCGGACATCCCATTGGATTTTGATACGTTGCAGGCGGAAGGCTGCTTCATCGGCTCGGCGGCGCTCATCGTGTTGTCGGACCAGGACGACCTGCGCGCCGTGGCCACCAACCTGCTGGCCTTCTTCGCCGACGAATCGTGCGGGCAGTGCACGCCGTGCCGCGTCGGCAGCGAGAAGATGCTGACGCTGCTCGAGCGCGATACCTGGGACGTTGCGGCGCTCGAGCGCCTCGCCCAGGTGATGATGGATGCCTCCATCTGCGGACTGGGGCAGGCGGCGCCCAACCCGGTGCTGGGGCTGCTCAAGGACTTCCGCGGCGAGCTGGCCGCCCAGAACCTGATCATCAAGGGGTGAAATGATGAGCGACACGAGCTTCACCCTGACCCTCGACGGCGTCGAGGTCAGCGCCCACCCCGGCGAGACGCTGTGGCAGGTGGCCAAGCGCGCTGGCGAGACCATTCCTCATCTGTGCTTCAAGGACGCCCCCGGCTACCGCGCCGACGGCAACTGCCGCGCCTGCATGGTCGAGATCGAGGGCGAGCGCGTGCTGGCCGCGAGCTGTATCCGCGAGGCACGCCCCGACATGGTGGTCAAGAGCCTCTCTTCCGAGCGCGCCCGCGTGGCCCGCGAGGGCGTGTTGGAACTGCTCGCCGTCGACCAGCCCGAGCGCGAGGCGAGTCCCGATCGCTCGAGCCACTTCTGGGCCATGGCCGACAAGCTCGCCGTGGATGCCGCGGCGGTGCGCGAGTGGCTGCCGCGCCACGGTGAGCGCGAGGCGCCCACCGTGCACCATGTCGCCGCGCGCGAGGGCGCCCATGCCCAGGGCCATGACAGCAGCCACTCGGCGATGCGTGTCAACCTCGACGCCTGCATCGAGTGCAACCTCTGCGTTCGCGCCTGCCGCGAGGTGCAGGTCAACGACGTCATCGGCCTGGCCCACCGCGGCGCGGCGTCCAAGGTCGTCTTCGACTTCGACGACCCCATGGGCGACAGTACCTGCGTGGCCTGCGGCGAGTGCGTCCAGGCCTGCCCCACCGGGGCGCTGATGCCGGCAACCCTGGTCGACGAGCAGGGCCGGGGCGACTCGGCCGTGGCGGATCGCCAGGTCGACTCCGTCTGCCCCTACTGCGGCGTGGGCTGCCAGCTCACCTATCACGTCAAGGACGACCGCATCCTGTTCGTCGAGGGCAAGGACGGCCCGGCCAACCAGGGGCGGCTGTGCGTGAAGGGGCGCTTCGGCTTCGACTACCCCAATCACGCGGCGCGCCTGACCACCCCGCTGATTCGCCGCGAGGGCGTCGCCAAGGGGCTCGACCCGGACTTCGACCCCGCCCAGCCGCTGACCCATTTCCGCGAGGCGAGCTGGGAGGAGGCGCTGGACCTGGCCGCCCAGGGGCTCGTTGACCTCAAGGCCGCCCACGGGCCCAAGGCGCTGGCCGGCTTCGGCAGCGCCAAGTGCTCCAACGAGGAGGCCTGGTTGTTCCAGAAGCTGGTGCGCACCGGCTTCGGCTCCAACAACGTCGACCACTGCACGCGGCTGTGCCACGCCAGCTCCGTGGCGGCGCTCATGGAGTGCATCGGCTCCGGTGCGGTGACCGCCTCCTTCATGCAGGCGGCCAACGCCGACGTGGTGATCCTCACCGGCTGCAACCCGGCGGTGAACCATCCGGTGGCGGCGACCTTCTTCAAGCAGGCCGCCAAGCGCGGCACCAAGTTCATCGTGCTTGACCCGCGTGGCCAGGCGCTGGACGCCTATGCGCATCTCAGCGTGCGCTTCACGCCCGGGGCCGACGTCTCGCTGTTCAACGCCCTGCTCAACGTCATCGTCAGCGAGGAGCTCTACGACGAGGCGTACATCGCCGGGCACACCGAGGGCTTCGAGGCGCTCAAGGCGCACGTGGCCGAGATGACCCCCGAGGCGATGGCACCGGCCTGCGGCGTCGACCCGCAGACCATCCGCGAGGTGGCGCGCCTCTACGCCAATGCCGAGCGGGCGATGATCTTCTGGGGCATGGGGATCTCCCAGCATGTCCACGGCACCGACAACGCGCGCTGCCTGATCTCGCTGGCGCTGGCCTGCGGCCACACCGGACGGCCCGGCACCGGGCTGCACCCGCTGCGCGGGCAGAACAACGTGCAGGGGGCCTCCGATGCCGGCCTGATCCCCATGGTGCTGCCCGACTACCAGCCGGTGGGCGACGCCCAGCTGCGCGCCGCCTTCGAGGAGCTGTGGAACACCCCGCTCGACGAGCAGCCGGGCCTGACCGTGGTGGAGATCGTGCACGCCATCCACGAGGGCACCATCCGCGGCATGTACATCCAGGGCGAGAACCCGGCGATGTCCGACCCGGACCTGGACCACGCCCGGGCGGCGCTGGCCAAGCTCGAGCACCTGGTGGTGCAGGACCTCTTCGTCACCGAGACCGCGCAGTTCGCCGACGTCATCCTGCCGGCCTCCGCCTGGTCGGAGAAGGACGGCACCGTCACCAACACCAACCGTCAGGTGCAGCTCGGCCAGGCCGCCGTGCCGCTGCCCGGCCAGGCCCGGCCCGACTGGTGGATCATCCAGGAGATCGCCCGGCGCTTCGGCCTCGACTGGCGCTACACGCACCCCCGCGAGGTGTTCGCCGAGATGCAGCGAGGCATGCCCTCGCTCGACCACATCACCTGGGAGCGGCTCGAGCGAGAGCACTCGGTCTCCTATCCCTGTCCGGCCGACGACGCCCCCGGGGCCGACGTGGTGTTCTCCGATGCCTTCCCCACCGCCAGTGGCAAGGCCAGGTTCTCGCCGACCCTGCCGCTGCCACCGGACGAGCCGGTCGACGCCGACTACCCGGTGGTGCTGACCACCGGCCGCCAGCTCGAGCATTGGCACACTGGCTCCATGACGCGCCGCGCCCGCGTGCTCGACGACCTCGAGCCGGCGGCGGTGGCGAGCCTTGCCCCGGCGGAAGCACGCCACCTGGACGTGGCACCCGGCGAGTCGATCACCATCACCACCCGGCGCGGCAGCATCACCCTGGCGGCGCGCGTCGACCCGGCGATGCCGGAGGGCATGGTATTCGTGCCGTTCTGCTACGCCGAGGCGGCCGCCAACGTCCTCACCAACCCGGCGCTGGACCCCTTCGGCAAGATTCCCGAATTCAAGTACGCGGCGGCGCGGCTGGCGAAGGCCTCGAGCGCCGAGCTGAGCGAGACTGGCGAACAACGGTAGAGGGAGGGTAGGGCATGATGATCGCGGACCTGATCGACGGTGACGACTTCCGCCATCGGCTGGTGGCGCTGGGGGTGCGTATTCCCGACGGCGCCTGTCCCGAGACCTGCGCGCGCATGGCGCGGCTGATGCACGAGCAGGTAGGGGTCGAGGGGCTGGCGGCGCTGGTGGCCGAGCTCGAGGCCCAGCGCGAGGTGATGTTGCCCTCGGTGCGCACCGCCCTGGAGCAGATCCTGGTGCCGGCGCTGGCGGGCGAGGCGAAGTCGTGACGCCCGAGGGGGCCTCGCTCGCCCGTGCGGAGCGGGGCTACCGGCTCTATGGCTCGCCGGACAGCGCCAACCTGCCGGTGCGCATGGTCTTGGAGCGCGCCGGGTTCGACTACCGGGATGTGCGGGTCGACCGCGCCGGCGGCGGGCTCGACGACCCGGCGTTCCGGCGCCTCAATCCCCAGGGGCTGCTGCCCGTGCTGGTGGACGAGCGGGACGCAGCGGCACTGTTCGAGACCGGAGCGATCCTGCTCAGCCTCGGCGAGCGCTGGCAACCCGAGCGCCATGCCCTGCCGGCCGTGCGCAGCGCGTTGCTGGCATGGCTGTTCTTTCTCTCCAACACCTTGCACGCCGAGCTGCGCGTTTGTTTCTACACCGCACGCTATGCGCCCGAGCCGGAGGCGGCCCGGGCGCTGCGCGGCCAGGTGCGCTCGCGCCTGCTGAAGCACCTGACGCTGCTCGAGGCCCAGGCCGACCACGGCCGGGGGCCTTGGCTGCTGCCCGAGGGCGAGAGCGTGCTCGACCCCTACCTGGCCTGCCTGGTGCGCTGGCTGCAGCTCTATCCGCTCGATGACCCCTGCCGCGAGCTGCCCTGGGAACGGCTGCCGCGACTCCAGGCATTGCTGGAACACCTCGCGGCGCAGCCGGCGATCCAGCGGGCCGCGAGTCGGGAGGACATCACCGGGCGGTTGTTCGTCGCGCCCGACTACCCGGCCGTCGACCTGCGCGCGGTGACCGGCTAGACGTGAAGACGGCCCCGCCGGCGTGGCGGGGCCGTCTTCTGTCTTCACCTCAGCGTCAGCCCTGTGCGACCTGCAGCTGCTGCAGGCTGCCGTGGCCCAGGTTCTCCTGCAGCCGCTCGCTGTACCAGTCGATGAAGTCGATCACCCCGAACTCGTAGGTCTCGGAGTAGGGGCCGGGTTCGTAGGCTCGGGAGTTGATGCCACGCTGGTTCTCCTCGGCGAGGCGGCGGTCCTGGTCGTTGGTGGCGTCCCACACCTTGCGCATCTGCACGGGATCGTAGTCCACGCCCTCCACGGCGTCCTTGTGCACCAGCCACTTGGTGGTGACCACGGTCTGCTGCGGGCCGAGCGGCATGACGCGGAACACCACGGCATGATCGCCCATGAAGTGGTTCCAGGAGTTGGGCAGATGGAGGATGCGCAGCGACCCCATGTCAGGGCTCTCGAGGCGCCCCATCAGCTTCTGGCACGCCGGCTTGCCGTCCATGGTCATGGAGACTGTGCCGTCGAGCAGCGGGGTGCGGGTCAGGCGGTTGCGCTTGCCGAAGCGCCGGAGCTGCCAGGGTACCTGCTGGGCGTCCCAGTCGGTCTGCTTGCGGGCTACGAGCGACTTGTACGCCGGCGTGGCGCGCGGGTCATCGGTGTCGTCGAACTCCTGCAGGGAGTTCAGCAGCTCCGGGTGGGCACCGTTGCAGTGGTAGCACTCGCGGTTGTTCTCGATGACCAGCTTCCAGTTGGCCTGCTCGACGATGGAGGACTCCACGGCCACCTTGACGTTGGCCATGTCGTAGGGCTCCAGGTAGTGCTCGAGGGTGACCAGGAAGTCGTCGATGGCAGGGGGTTCGTCGGCGAGGCTGATGAAGATATAGCCGCCGGCGCTCTTCACATGGATCGGCTTGAGGCCGTAGGCGGCGAGGTCGAAGTTCTCGCCCATGTCGCTGCCGGCGAACAGCAGGCGGCCGTCGAGCTCGTAGGTCCACTGGTGGTAGGGGCAGACCAGCTTGGCGACCTTGCCCTTCTCCTTCACGCACAGCCGTGAGCCGCGGTGGCGGCACACGTTGTGGAAGCCATGCACGGCGCCGTCGTTGCCGCGCACCAGGATCACCGGGTTGTCGCCCACGTCCAGGGTCATGAAGTTGCCCTTGGCGGGAATCTCGCAGGTCATGCCGGCGAACAGCCACTCCTTCTCGAAGATCTCCTGCATGTCCAGGGCGAAGACCCGGGCGTCGTTGTAGAACGGCTGCGGCAGCGAGAAGTTGGGCCGTCGATGACGCAGGCTCTCGGCCACTTCGTGGCGCGCGGCGGCCAGCGGATCGTCATGTGGGGCAGGGGAGAAGTTGGACATGTCGGGGGTTCCTTATCGTTGGGCGGGTGTGGTGCCGGCGGGAGCCGGGCCATGGGCGCAAGCGGAGTGTGCGCCAGCCCGAATGGGCGTCCATACCCGCGAGCGACACGCAATGGCGTCGATACGACGCTGCCGGCGCAGGAGATTGCGGGCCCTTGGGCCTCATGGATATCCCGATGTCGCTGACAGGACAGTCGTGCGGCCATGGGTGGTCGCAGAATGCGACCACGCGGCGCCGCTCCCGGTCGCCGAGGTGCCTTCAGCCTGTCCACCCCCCCCCTGGCGAGACGACGATGACAATGAACTTCCTCAATCCGGTGACGACCCAGACCTGGACCAACGGCCGCCATTTGGTGCGTTGCGTCAAGGTGATCCAGGAGACCTGGGATGTGCGTACCTTCTGCTTCATGGCCGAACAGCCGGTGCTCTTCTTCTTCAAGCCGGGACAGTTCGTGACCCTGGAGCTGGAGATCGACGGCGAGCCGATCATGCGCTCCTACACGATCTCGAGCTCCCCCTCGGTGCCCTACAGCTTCTCGATCACCGTCAAGCGGGTGCCCGGCGGCAAGGTCTCCAACTGGCTGCACGACCACCTCAAGGCGGGCGACGAGCTGGCTGTGCACGGCCCGGTGGGCAACTTCAACTCCATCGACTATCCGGCCGACAAGGTGCTGATGCTCTCCGGCGGCGTCGGCATCACGCCGCTGATGTCGATGACCCGCTGGTTCTTCGACACCAACGCCGCCGTGGACCTGGAGTTCGTGCACAGCGCCCGCTCCCCGGGCGACATCATCTTCCACCGCGAGCTGGAGCACATCTTCTCGCGCATCCCGGAGTTCAAGCTGCACCTGATCAGCGAGCGCAGCGATGAGCTGGGCCTGGCCTGGGCCGGCTTCCGCGGCTTGCTCACCCAGCCGATGCTGGAGCTGATGGTGCCCGACTACCTCGACCGCGAGATCTTCTGCTGCGGCCCCACTCCCTACATGCGCGCGGTGAAGCAGATCCTCATCGCCAACGGCTACGACATGAGCCGCTACCACGAGGAGTCCTTCGGCGCGACCCCGGCGGAGGTCCAGGAGGAGGCGCTCGAGCACGCCGAGCAGGCGGAGGCCGAGGCGGAGGAGGTCGACGCCGCCGACTTGATCCGCGTCGACTTCAGCGCCACCGGCAAGAGCGTGCGCATCCAGCCGGGCGAGACGGTGCATGCCGCCGCGGCCAAGCTGGGGCTGCATATCCCCAAGGCGTGTGGCATGGGCATCTGCGGCACCTGCCGTATTCCGCTGAGTGAGGGGCAGGTCGACATGGAACACAACGGTGGCATCACCGAGGAGGACATCGCCGAGGGCTACATCCTCTCCTGCTGCAGCAAGCCGCTGGGCGACGTGGTGGTCGAGTACTGAGCCTTTCCCGACCGCCGGGGCCTTGCGCTCCGGCGGTTGCTCTCCGACACTAGGGCTCCATGCCGTCACGCTCAGAGGGCTCGCCCGCCATGACCGCTTCGTCCGAGGCGCCGCCGCTGTCGGTTGGCTTCGTCCTCTTGCACCGCTTCACCATGATGCCCTTCGCCGCCTTCGTCGACTGCCTGCGCCTGGCGGCCGACGAGGGCGACCGTTCGCGTCAGCTGCGCTGCCATTGGGTGTTCATGACCAGTGCCGGCCATGACGCCCTGTCCAGCTGCGGGGCCGCCATTACGCCCTGTTGCGCCTTCCGCGACCCCGCGGAGTTCGACTACATCGTGGTCATCGGCGGCGTCCAGAACGAACACGACGACGTGGATGACACCGCCCTGGCCTACCTGCGCCGGGCGACGACGGCCGGGGTGCCCCTGGTGGGCGTGTGCACCGGGGTTTTCGCGCTGATCCAGGCAGGGCTGATGGACGGGCGGCGCTGCTGCGTCAGCTGGTATCACCATGGCGACCTGACCCGTCGTTTCCCGGACGTCGAGCCGGTGGCGGATCGGCTGTTCATCGACGATGGCGACCTGATCACCTGTGCCGGCGGCATCGCCTCCGCCGACCTGGCCGCCTACCTGGTGGAGCGCCACCTGGGCAAGGCCTGGGCGATGAAGAGCCTGCATATCATGCTGATCGACGAGGCTCGCCGGGGCGAGCATCCCCAGCCCCAGCCGGTGGTCTTCGACAAGGTGGCGGACCGGGTGGTGCGTCGGGCGATCGGCATCATCGAGCAGCATCTCGGCGAGGCGATCTCGGTCGACGAACTGGCCCGGCGGGTCGGCACCTCGCGGCGCAACATCGAGCGCAAGTTCCGCGACGAGCTGGGCATCGGCCCGCAGAAGTTCGCCCGCGACCTGCGCCTGCGCTATGGCCTGTGGCTGCTCCACTACACCGCCAAGAGCGTCACCGAGATCGGCGAGCGTTGCGGCTTCGCCGACACCGCCCACTTTTCCCGGCACTTCCGCGACGCCTTCGGCACCACCCCTTCGGCGGTACGCAAGACGGCCGGGGAGGGCACGGCATCGGTGGATCCCTTCTTCCTGCATATCGAAGCCCGTCCTGCGGTGACGGGGTAGGCCGCTTCTCCCGTCGATCAGGGTGGTTCGCCAGGGGCCGGCGTGACAGCGTCGGCCCTCGACGTGTCTTCGGTGAAAAATACAATCTTGGCGTAAAATAAAACCCTTTAAAAATCAGCTGGATGGATTTTTTGTCGCGAATATCGTGGCAAAGATGTCGCATACGTTCAATTTTTTCGCCCCGGGATTGGCTATCAATGTCGGACCGGTGGAGACGGCCGGGCAGGGGGCGCTCCCCAAGCCGGTGTCCTGTCTCGTTCGAGGATGGCGGTGTCGTTTTCAGGATGCCGCGAGTTCCACTTTTTCTTAACGTTGTGAAGCCAAACCCCAGGGTGATGCCATGAACGCCAACAACCTTACAACTGCCGACCCCCAGATCGCCGCCGCCATCGCCGACGAAGTGGCGCGCCAGGAAGCCCACGTCGAGCTGATCGCCTCCGAGAACTATGCCAGTCCCCAGGTCATGGCGGCCCAGGGCAGCCAGCTGACCAACAAGTACGCCGAGGGCTACCCGGGCAAGCGCTATTACGGCGGCTGCGAGCACGTCGACGTGGTCGAGCAGCTGGCCATCGAGCGCGCCTGCGCCCTGTTCGGCGCCGACTACGCCAACGTCCAGCCGCACTCCGGGGCCCAGGCCAACGCCGCGGCCTTCATGGCGCTGGTCTCCCCGGGCGACACCGTGCTGGGCATGAGCCTGGCCCACGGCGGTCACCTGACCCACGGCGCGGCGCCCAACTTCTCCGGCAAGTACTACCACGCCGTCCAGTACGGCCTGAACCCGGAGACCGGCGAGATCGACTACGACGAGGTCGAGCGCCTGGCCCGCGAGCATCAGCCCAAGCTGATCATCGCCGGCTTCTCGGCCTACTCCCGGGTCATCAACTGGCGGCGCTTCCGCGACATCGCTGACGAAGTGGGCGCCTGGCTGATGGTCGACATGGCCCACGTGGCGGGGCTGGTGGCAGCCGGCCACTATCCGAGCCCGCTGCCCCATGCGCACGTGGTGACCACCACCACCCACAAGACCCTGCGCGGTCCCCGCGGCGGCCTGATCCTCTCCGCCAGCGGCGACGAGGCGCTGTACAAGAAGCTCAACGGTGCGGTCTTCCCGGGCCAGCAGGGCGGTCCGCTGATGCATGTCATCGCCGCCAAGGCGGTGGCCTTCCGCGAGGCCATGAGCCAGGACTTCGTGCGCTACCAGGCACAGGTCATCGACAACGCCCGGGCCATGGCCACCGTCTTCGTCGAGCGCGGCTTCGAGGTGGTCTCCGGCGGTACCGACGACCACCTCTTCCTGGTCTCGCTGATCAAGCAGGGCGTGACCGGCAAGGACGCGGACGCCGCCCTGGGGCGTGCTCACATCACCGTCAACAAGAACGCCGTGCCCAACGATCCCCAGAGCCCCTTCGTGACCTCGGGGCTGCGCATCGGTACCCCGGCGGTGACCACCCGCGGCTTCGACCAGGCCGACTGCGAGGCCCTGGCGGGCTGGATCTGCGACATCCTCGATGTTCTCGCCAAGGGCGAGGAGAGTGCCGCGATTGAGGCCGAGGTGCGTGGCAAGGTGGCCGAGCTGTGCACCCGCCACCCCGTCTATGGCCAGGCCACGGCCGACGCCGAGGCGGCCGACACTTCCATCGCGTGAGCCCGTTCCCCGCCGGCACCCCCGGCGGGGCCCTTGAGGAGTAGATCCCTATGCAACGTTATTCAGGCTTCGGGCTGGTCAAGCACGCGCTGAGCCACCACGAGAACTGGCAGCGTCAGTGGCGCAATCCCACGCCCAAGAAGGCGTACGACGTCATCATCGTCGGCGGCGGCGGCCATGGCCTGGCCACCGCCTACTACCTGGCCAAGGAGCACGGCATCAAGAACGTCGCCGTGATCGAGAAGGGCTGGCTGGGGGGCGGCAACACCGCCCGCAACACCACCATCGTGCGCTCCAACTACCTGTGGGACGAGGCGGCGGCCCTCTACGAGCACTCCATGAAGCTGTGGGAGGGCCTGTCCCAGGACCTCAACTACAATGTCATGTTCTCCCAGCGGGGCGTGCTCAACCTGGGGCATACCCTGCAGGACATGCGCGACATCCAGCGCCGGGTCAACGCCAACCGCCTGAACGGCATCGACAGCGAGGTGCTGGATACCAAGGGCGTCCAGGAACTGGTGCCGATCATGGACTGCTCGAAGAACGCCCGCTATCCGGTGCTGGGTGCCTCCTGGCAGCCGCGCGCCGGCGTGGCACGCCACGACGCCGTGGCCTGGGGCTTCGCCCGGGGTGCCGATGCCCACGGCGTGGACATCCTGCAGCAGACCGAGGTCACCGGCTTCAAGATCCGTGACGGTCGCGTCTATGGCGTCCACACCAACCGCGGCGACATCGAGGCCAAGACCATCGGCTGCGTGGCGGCCGGCAATTCCGGGGTGCTGGCGAAGATGGCCGGCATCAAGCTGCCGCTGGAGTCGCACCCGCTGCAGGCGCTGGTCTCCGAGCCGCTCAAGCCGGTGCTCGACACCGTGGTGATGTCCAACCACGTGCACGGCTACATCAGCCAGTCCGACAAGGGCGACCTGGTCATCGGCGCCGGCATCGACGGCTACAACGGCTACGGCCAGCGCGGCAGCTACCCCACCGTGGAGCACACCCTGCAGGCCATCGTCGAGATGTTCCCGATCTTCTCCCGGGTGCGCATGAACCGCCAGTGGGGCGGCATCGTCGACACCTGCCCGGACGCCTGCCCGATCCTCTCCAAGACCAAGGTCAAGGGGCTCTACTTCAACTGCGGCTGGGGCACCGGTGGTTTCAAGGCGACCCCGGGCTCGGCCCACGTGTTCGCCGCCAGCCTGGCCAAGGGCGAGATGCACCCGATCGCCGCGCCCTTCTCCATCGACCGCTTCAACACCGGAGCGCTGGTCGACGAGCACGGCGCCGCCGGCGTGGCCCACTGATTTCCGCAGAGGAGAGCCGACATGTTCTATATCCATTGCCCCTACTGCGGCGAGACCCGCGAGGAAGAGGAATTCCACCCCAAGGGCCAGGCGCACATCGCCCGTCCCCTGGACCCGGACGCCTGCAGCGACGAGGAGTGGGGCGACTACCTGTTCTTCCGCGACAACCCCCGCGGCATCCACCACGAGCTGTGGGTGCACGCCGTGGGCTGCCGCAAGTTCTTCAACGTCACTCGCCACACCGTGACCTACGAGATCCTCGAGACCTACAAGATGGGCGAGCAGCCGTCGATCACCGCCGAGCACCCCGAAGGCCGGCCGACCGACGCCGTCGACCAGCAGGCATCGCTTCGTGATGGAGTCCGCGCATGAGCCAGCTCAATCGTCTCCCCCAGGGCGGTCGCATCGACCGTTCCCGCAAGCTGAGCTTCACCTTCAACGGGAAGTCCTATGAGGGGCATGCCGGGGATACCCTGGCCTCGGCCCTGCTCGCCAACGGCGTTGACATCGTCAACCGCAGCTTCAAGTACTCGCGGCCCCGCGGCATCGTCGCCGCCGGCGCCGAGGAGCCCAATGCGGTGGTCCAGCTCGGTGCCACCGAGGCCGCCCAGGTGCCCAACGTGCGCGCGACCCAGCAGGCGCTCTACGAGGGTCTCGAGGCGCGCAGCACCAACGGCTGGCCCAACGTCCAACGCGACCTGATGAGCCTGGTCGGCAAGCTGGGCGGCAAGTTCATGCCGCCGGGCTTCTACTACAAGACCTTCATGGCCCCGGCCTCGCTGTGGATGACCTACGAGAAGTACATCCGCAAGAGCGCGGGCCTGGGGCGCAGCCCCATGGAGCGCGACCCGGACATCTACGACCACCTCCACCAGCACTGCGACGTGCTGGTGATCGGCGCCGGCCCCGCTGGCCTGGCCGCGGCGCTGGCCGCGGCGCGCAGCGGCGCCCGGGTGATCCTGGCCGACGAGCAGGAGGAGATGGGCGGCTCGCTGCTCGACTCCCGCGAGCTGCTCGACGACCGGCCGGCGGAGCAATGGGTGGCCCAGGTGCTCGAGACCTTGGCCGGCATGGACAACGTGACCCTGTTGCCGCGCACCACCGCCAACGGCTACCACGACCACAACTTCGTGACTCTGCACGAGCGCCGCACCGAGCACCTGGCCGACACCGCCCCGCGCAAGGACGGCCGCCGCCAGGTCCGGGCGCGCATGCATCGCGTGCGGGCCGGTCGCGTGGTGCTGGCCACCGGCGCCCACGAGCGTCCGCTGGTCTATGCCGGCAACGACGTGCCGGGCAACTTGCTGGCCGGCGCCGTCTCGACCTACATCCGCCGCTACGGCGTGGTGCCGGGGCAGAAGCTGGTGCTCTCCACCAGCAACGACCACGCCTATCGCGCGGCGCTGGACTGGCACGAGGCGGGCCGCGAGGTGGTGGCCATCGCCGACGCCCGGGCCAACCCGGACGGCGAGCTGGTCGAGCGGGCCCGCGCCCGCGGCATCCGCATCATTACCGGCAGCGCGGTGATCGAGGCCAAGGGCGAGAGCCGGGTCAGCGGCGCGCGCGTGGCGACGATCGACGCGGAGGGGTTCCGGGTCACCGGCCAGGCGGAGACGCTCGCCTGCGATACCATCGCCAGCTCCGGCGGCTACAGCCCGGTCATCCACCTGGCCTCCCACACCGGCGGTCGGCCCACCTGGCGCGACGACCTCCTCGGCTTCGTGCCCACCTTGGTGAAGGGGGTGAGTGCCGCCGGCGGCGCCCAGGGCGTCTACGCTACCGCCGAGGTGCTGGCCGACGGCGTCGAGACGGGCAGCCGGGCCGCGTCGGAAGCCGGCTTCGCGGCGGCCCCGGTGAGCCTTCCCCAGGTCGCCGTGCGCCGCGACGGCGCGGCCGTGGCGCTCTACCAGGTGCCCCACGAGAAGCCGACCCTGCGCGCGCCCAAGCAGTTCGTCGACCTGCAGAACGATGTCACCGCGGCGGGTATCGAGCTCGCCACCCGCGAGGGCTTTGAGTCGATCGAGCACGTCAAGCGCTACACCGCCATGGGCTTCGGCACCGACCAGGGCAAGCTCGGCAATATCAACGGCATGGCCATCGCCGCCCGCTGCCTGGGGCGGTCGATCCCCGAGGTCGGCACCACGGTGTTCCGTCCCAACTACACCCCGGTGACCTTCGGCGCCATCGTCGGTCGTCACTGCCGCGAGTTGTTCGACCCGGAGCGCTACACCGCGATGCACCAGTGGCACGTGGAGCACGGCGCCGAGTTCGAGGACGTGGGCCAGTGGAAGCGCCCCTGGTACTTCCCGAAGACCGTCAACGGCAAGACCGAGACGATGCACGAGGCGGTGGCCCGCGAGTGCCTGGCGGTGCGCGAGGCGGTGGGCATCCTCGACGCCTCGACGCTCGGCAAGATCGACATCCAGGGCCCCGACGCCCGGGAGTTCCTGGGGCGGGTCTACACCAACAAGTGGGCCAAGCTGGCACCCGGCCGCGTCCGCTACGGCCTGATGTGCAAGGACGACGGCATGGTGTTCGACGACGGCACCACCAGCTGCCTCGGCGAGAACCACTTCCTGATGACCACCACCACCGGCGGCGCCGCCACGGTGCTGGAGTGGCTGGAGATCTGGCACCAGACCGAGTGGCCGGAGCTGGAGGTCTACTTCAACTCGGTGACCGACCACTGGGCGACCATGACCATCACCGGCCCCGAGGCGCGCAAGCTGCTGGCCGAGGTCACGGACATGGACCTGGACCGCGAGTCCTTCAAGTTCATGGACTGGCGCGAGGGCGTCGTCGCCGGGGTGCCGGCGCGGGTGTTCCGCATCTCCTTCACCGGCGAGCTGGCCTTCGAGATCAACGTCCAGGCCAACTACGCCCTGCATGTCTGGGAGACGCTGTTCGCCCATGGCGAGAAGTATGGCCTGACGCCCTACGGCACCGAGACCATGCACGTGCTGCGCGCGGAGAAGGGCTTCATCATCGCCGGTCAGGACACCGACGGTTCGGTGACCCCGGAGGACCTGGGCATGCAGTGGGCGATCGGCTACGACAAGCCGTTCCCCTGGATCGGCAAGCGGGCCCTGTCGCGGCCGGACACCGCGCGCACCGACCGCAAGCAGCTGGTGGGCCTCAAGCCCAAGGATCCCAAGGTGGTGCTGGAGGAGGGGGCCCAGATCGTCTTCGACCCCCACCACGCGATCCCCATGCCCATGGTGGGGCACGTGACCTCCAGCTACTACAGCCCGACCCTGGACAGCGGCTTCGCCCTGGCCGTGGTCAAGGGCGGTCAGCAGAAGATGGGCGAGACCGTCTATCTGCCCATGGCCGACGGCCAGGTCCATGAGGCCGAAATCGTCAGCCCGATCTTCGTCGACCCCAAGGGAGAGCGCCAGAATGTCTAACACCGCTGCCGAGAAGGTCAGGACCTTCGATACCCGCACCCAGGCCAAGATCGCGGTGGAATCGCCGCTCGCCTACTCCTACCGTCGTTCGGGAGCGCCGGCTCCTACCGCCAAGAGCCGGGTGGTGCTGCGCGAGCGGCCCTTCCTGGGGCACCTGGTGCTGCGCGGCGGCGCCATCGTCCTCGACGAGGCGGTCCGCGAGGTGCTTGGCGTCTCGCTGCCCGGTGAGCCCCAGGGCCTGGTCCAGGACGCCGAGGGCGTGCGCAGCGTCCAGTGGCTCTCGCCCGACGAGTGGCTCCTCATCGTGCCCGGTGGCGAGGAGTTCGAGCTGGAGAACCGGCTGCGCGCGGCCCTGGACGACGCCCACTTCGCGATCAGCAACGTCAGCGGGGGGCAGACCCTGGTCGAGCTCGAGGGCGAGGCGGCCCGCGAGCTGCTGATGAAATCGGTGATCTACGATGTGCACCCGAGCCACTTCCCGGTGGGCAAGGGCGTCACCACCGTCTTCGCCAAGGCCACGGTGATCCTGCGCCGCCCTGCGGAGGAGCGCTGGGAGCTGGTGGTGCGCCGCAGCTTTGCCGACTACACCTATCGCTGGCTGCTCGATGCCGGCGAGGAGTACGCCATCGGCGTGGCGCGCTGACGTCGGCTCGGCAGATACACCGCAGCAAGATGACGGCCGGGGATCTCCCCGGCCGTTTTCTTGTGGGCAGCGACTCAGAAGCAAAATCTGCCGATGGGAATGAGAACATTTCCTTTGTTGTTGTAAGTGATAAACTTTATCATATCTCTGGCTTCTGCTTGGCGCCATTCAGTTAGAACGCTTCAGCTCCCGTCAGAGATACACATCATGCCTTCTTCTTCCCGCTGTCCCGCGGTGCAGCCTCTCACTACCGCCGTTCGCCGTGCCATCGGGCTGTCGATGTCGAGCGTCCTGCTCACGGTTCCCTTGGTCGGCCATGCCCAGGACGACATCTTGGAGACCGACACCTTGGTAGTGGTCGGCACCGCCCTCAAGGTGGCGGCACCGCTGGTCGAGACGCCGCGTCCCGTTTCCCTCGTCGAGCGCGAAGAGCTCGAGGAGCGCAACGTCCAGCGTCTCGACGAGGCCTTCCGCTACCGTGCCGGCGTGCTCTCCGGCCACTACGGGGCGGACAACGACACCGACTGGCTCAAGGTGCGCGGTTTCGATCACTCCACCTACCAGGATGGCCTGCGCATCTATCGCGAGGGCTTCTTCCAGTGGCTGCCCGAGCCCTACGGCCTCGAGAGCGTCGAGGTGTTCAAGGGGCCTTCCTCGATCCTCTACGGCGAGGCGCCTCCCGGCGGGTTGATCAATGCCATCAGCAAGCGGCCCACCGAGGTGCGGCGGGGCAGGGTCGACCTGCAGGTCGGCAACCGCGATCATCGCCTGCTGGGCGGCGATGTCTCCGGTCCGCTGACCGCGGACGGCGATGTGCGCTACCGCCTGGTGGGCCTGGCCAAGGCGCGCGATGGCGATCTCGACCACACCGAGAATGAGCGCTACTACCTGGCGCCGAGCCTGGCGATCGACCTCGGCGATGACACCACCCTGACCCTGCTCGCCAGCGTCCAGAAGGACGACGGGGTGCCGACCAACCCCTTCAAGCTACCCTACGGCACCGTGCAGGACACCCCCTTCGGCAGGGTGGCGCGCTCGGCCAACTTCAGCGAGCCGGACTACGACGTCAACGAGCGCACGCAGAGCGCGCTGGGCTACGAGCTGCAGCATCGGCTCAATGACACCTGGTCGTTCGAGCAGGACCTGCGCTACAGCCAGCTCGACCTGGAGCTGCGCAGTACCTACGCCCTGTTCATGCTCGATGGGCGGCTGGCGGCACGTGGCCATATCCACCGCGATGGCGAGATCGACAGCTGGACGGTCGACAATCGCCTGATCGGGCGGTGGTTCACCGACCGTACCGAGAACACGCTGCTGCTGGGCCTCGACCATCAGGACCTGGAACTGCGCGCGAAGGAGGCCGATCCCTTCCCCTTCGGCGACCCCATCGACATCTTCGATCCGCAGTACGGCAACTTCACCCCGGTGGAGGAGAGCGAGCTGATCGACCGGCATATCGACAAGCGGCAGACGGGACTCTACGTCCAGGACCAGCTGCGCCTGGACGACCGCTGGGTGTTCCTTGGCGGCGTGCGATTCGATCAGGCGAAGACCGACAACGCCAATCGCACCAGCGGGGTGACGCAGCGCTCCGATGACGACCAGCTCTCCTGGTCGGGCGGCCTGATGTACCTGGGCGACAACGGCCTGAATCCCTACCTGAGCTATACAGAGTCCTTCGATCCGCTGGGGCGTGTCGACGATCAGGGTCGCCTCTACGAGCCGCGTGAAGGCAAGCAGTGGGAGGCCGGCATCAAGTTCGCGCCGAGTGGCTGGGACGGTTACGTCACCGCGGCGCTGTTCGATCTCGAGGAGAGCAACACGCTGGTGACCTCGCCAGCGGGCTTCCAGGTCCAGGAGGGCGAGCGGCGTTCCCGGGGCTTCGAGATCGAGAGCGTGGGCTACCTGACCGATAACCTGCAGCTGACCGCCGCCTATGCCTATACCGACGCCCGCCTCGAGGATGACGAGCGCGCCGCGCTCATTCCCCGCCACCAGGCGGCCACCTGGCTGGACTACGCCTTCACGGGCGGTGTCTTGCGGGGGCTGAAGCTGGGCGGCGGGTTACGCTACGTCGGCGAGACGGTCGACGGCGATATCGGGGTGCCGCACTACACGCTGGTCGACGCCATGGCGAGCTACGACTTTGCCGAGGACTGGCGTGTCCAGCTCAACGTCAACAACCTCACCGACAAGGAGTACGTCGCCAGCTGCGACTACTGGTGCTATTACGGGGAGTCGCGCAGCGTGATCGGTAGCCTGAGCTATCGCTGGTAGCCTCGCGTTCCGCTTGCTCCTGGCCTGCGCCCGGTCGGTGACCGGGCGCAGGCCTAGTACAGTGACGTGAATGGGCTTGAGGGTGTTTACAAATGTCATGAGCGATGGCCAGGCAAGGCGAAAACAGCCGAGGCAGCGGAGTTTACGAGGTTGTAAATGAGCATTCCGAGGCTGATTTCAACGCAGCATGGTCGAGCGCAGTAGTTTGTAAACACCCTCTTAGTCGCTGCGCGGCAGGCAGGTCGCGTCGCCGCCGGCACGGCAGGCCGTGGCGTGGCCGTCCGGGCTGGGCTCGTCGGCCGCGGTGACGATGCCACCTGCGCGCCAGATCCGCGCAGGCTTGGCACCGTCGCCGGCGTAGTCGGCACAGGTGTCGTGGCGGATGAGTTCGCTGGCGACGCAGGTCACCACCAGCCGTCCTCGCTGTGCGGCCGCCTGCCAGCGAACGGTCACCGCGAGGCGGTGGTCGTCGTCCGCAGCGGCGCTGTCTTCCACCTCCACCTCACCGCGCACGCCGCGCGCCTGCAGCCACTCCAGGGCGGCGACCTGGGCGCACTGCTCGACGGGTGCCAGTCGGGAAGCGCCGCGATAGCAGGGCAGGTAGGGCCGGCCTTCGGCCTCGGCCTGCAGCAGGAGGGGGATGTCGT
Source organism: Billgrantia azerbaijanica (assembly GCA_004551485.1). GTDB lineage: Bacteria > Pseudomonadota > Gammaproteobacteria > Pseudomonadales > Halomonadaceae > Halomonas > Halomonas azerbaijanica. Next base: position 49,716 of record SBLD01000017.1, read on the forward strand.
CGAAGCCGATGCGGCCGTACTTGTGCAACTGCGGGAAGACGATGGCGCTGGCCGCCAGGCGGCATCCGCCGAGGTGGGTGCTCTCCCACACCTCGAAAGGGGAGGACTGGTGCCGAGCTGCCTCGGCGATCGCCCGGTAGGTGCGAAAGCCGAACTTGGCGCAGCACTTGTCCTTCTTGCCGTGGGTGCAGCACAGGATCAGCGAACCCTCGACGCGGCCCGCAGCCCAGCGCGCGAGCGCCGCACCCGCCTGCAGGGCCTGGAGAAAGGCGGGCAACTCGTCGCGCGGCACGTCGTAGCGCAGGCACTCGGGCATCAGGATGAGGCAGTGCCGGTGACTGGGCTGCTCCCGGCGATGGATCAGGTTGACGCGCCGGCCGCCTGCAGCGATGGCCTCGATCTCCGTGGAGATGTCCTCCGGCATGTCGCCGGCCCGGCGCATGCTGCGCTGCCAGCGGGCGCGCGGCCAGCTGATCAGCAGGTTGCGCTCGGCATGGGTGCCCGTGCCGACCAGCGGGTCGTCGATGGCCAGGCTCTCCTCGGCGCAGAAGCGCTGGGTGATGGACGTCATGCCGACATCTGCGCCGCGACGACCTGTGGCAGTGTCGCTGCCCGGGGCACCGACGTCGGCACGCAGACCTGTCGTCCGCTGTGGGGATCGTGAATGACGTTGGCGTCGAGGTCGAACACCGCCTTCAGGTTGGCGGCGGTGAACACCTCGTCCGGCGTGCCGCGGTGCAGGATGCGCCCGTCGCGCATCATGACCAACTGATCCGCGTAGGCCGCGGCCAGGTTCAGGTCGTGCAACACCAGCAGCAGGGTCCGGCCGTGCTCATGGGCCAGGCGCGCCAGCAGCTCGAGCAGATCGACCTGGACCTTCAAGTCGAGGTAGGTCGTCGGCTCGTCGAGCAGCACGAGGTCGGTCTCCTGGGCCAGCACCATGGCGATCCAGCAGCGTTGCCGCTGGCCCCCGGAGAGCGCGTCGACACTGCGATCCGCAAAGTCCGCGACATCGGTATAGGCCATTGCCGCGCGGATGGCACGGGCATCCTGCTCGGCATCCTGTCGCCACAACCGCTGGTGAGGAAAGCGTCCCATGCTGACCAGTTGCCTGACCGTCAGGCCCTCCGGTGCGGAAGGGCCCTGCGGCAGAATGCCCAGGCGCTGTGCCACCTCTCGCGTATTGCTGCGGTGGATATCCTTGCCATCGAGACAGACCCGCCCGGCACTGGGTGCTAGTGTTCGCGCCAGCGTCTTCAGCAGCGTCGACTTCCCGCTACCGTTCGGGCCGAGCAGTACCGTCAGCTTGCCTTCGGCCACCGCCAGATCAACGCCGTCGAGTACGCGTTGGGACTCGTATCCGACGCGCAGGGCTTCGCCTGTCAGTCGAGGTGGCGTGGCAGGTGTCGAGGGCATGGGTTGGCTCGATGGTGTTGTTTCCAGGCCGAACACCGTAAGACAAAAAATTCCCATTTTCAATGTCTAAAGGCATATCTGCCTGGTCTTTTCAGCACACTGGTTTTTCAGGGTATGGTGAACAAATAGTAAGACAATCAGTGACTGCGGTAGCGGGTCCGATGCAGCAGGTAGACGAAGAAGGGCGCGCCCACTGCCGAGACGAAGATACCGGCGGGCAGGTCCTTGGGCAGGAAAGCCACTCTGCCCAGCAGATCGGCGTAGAGCACGATCAAGGCCCCTAACAAGGCGGTGGCGGGCACCAGCCTGGCAAAGCCCCGTCCCACAAGACGGGCCGCGATATGGGGAGCGATCAGGCCCACGAAGCTGAGTCCCCCGGCAAAGGCCACGGCCGCGCCCGCCAGCGCTACGCTGCAGGCCATCAGTACCAGCCTGCTGCGCAATACGTTCACGCCCAGACCTTGAGCCACATGGTCACCCAGCGCCATGGCATCCATGTGCCGTGCATAGGTCAGGCACAGGGGAACGGCAACCAGCAGCCAGGGCAGCATGCCGAGCACGTCCTGCCACTGTGCGGCGTAGAGGCTGCCGGTCAGCCACACATAGGCGTACATGGCGGCGGCATCATCACTGACCACGATCAGCAGGGTGGTAACGGCACCCATCGCGGCGGATAGCCCGATGCCGACCAACACCATGCGCGAGGGAGTGATGCCACGCTTCCAGGCCAGGAAGAACACCAGCATGGCGGAAAGCAGCGCGCCGATCAGCGCGGCGACCGGCAGCCAATGGATACTCAGGCTGGTGCCGAAAAGCGCCAGGAAGGTCACGGCGGACATGGCGGCGCCACTGGTGATGCCGATCACGTCAGGAGAGGCCAGCGGATTGCGCACGATGCCCTGAAGAATGGCGCCGGCCACGGCCAGGGCCGCGCCCACCAGCACGGCCAGCACGATGCGCGGCAAGCGCAGTTCCCAGACAATGAAGGCGATGTCACTGTCCTGTGGAGTGACCAGCGCATTCAACACTTTCCCGAACGGGCTGGGAAAACTGCCAAGGCCCAGCGACAGGCCCATGCTGGCGAGCAATACCAGCACGAGCAGGGCAGTGATGCTCAGGTAGCGAGCCTGGTGTGTATCGCCCATGCTACCGCCCGGGTGTTTCAGGAGAGTGGATGACGTCATGATCAGGCCTGCTTCCGGCGCGCCAGATAGATGAAGAAGGGCGTGCCGATAAGGGCGGTCATCACCCCCACCGGGACATCCTGAGGGGGCATCAGAAAGCGCGATGCCACATCGGCCAGCAGCAACAGGCTCGCTCCCAGCAGGGCACAGGCCGGCAGTAGCCAGCGGTGGTCGACGCCAAAGATCCCCCGTGCCATGTGCGGCACGATGAGTCCGACGAAGCCGATCATGCCGGCGAGCGCGACCGAACTGCCGGCGAGAAGAATCACCACCAGGCCGAGTAACAGCTTGATGGTGCCGGCGCGCATGCCAAGACCCTTGACCATGTCATCGCCCAGCATCAGGGCATTGGCGTGCCTGACGAGCAAGGCACACAGCAGCAGGGCGCCGCCGAAGAGCGGCAGAAGCGGCACCACCAGCGACAGCTCGCGTCCGGATACGGACCCGGCAAGCCAGTACAGCACGCTCTCGAAGCTCTGCTGGTCGATGATCAGCAGGCCCTGACTGAACGAGACGAACATGGCCGTGACGGCCACGCCCGCCAGGACGACCCGCAGCGGCGACAGCTCTCCCTGACGACCGCGACTCAGCACCACCACCAGACAAGCCGCGACGAGGGCTCCCAACAGCGCCGCCCAGACATAGTCGGCCGGGGAGTGGAGGGGCAGCAGCGAGACGGCGATCACCACGAAGAACATGGCCCCCGCGTTGATCCCCAGTATGCCCGGCGAGGCGAGAGGATTGCGGGTCATGGTCTGCATCAGGGCACCGGCGATGGCCAGGCTTGCGCCGACCAGGGCGGCGATGACCGCGCGTGGCAGGCGTTCCGTGCGAATGATGATATGTGCGACCCGGGTGGGGTCGTAATGCACCAACGCCTGGGTGAAGGTCGGCAGGGCAATCTCCGTGGTACCCAGCACGACACTCGCCGCGAAGGCCGCCGCGACCAGCAGCATGCCCAGCAGCAGCCCTGCGACCCGTGAGAAATGGCCACTCAGCATGCGCCTGGCTCCTCGTCTCGAGTGTGGGAAACCACGGAAGGCTCTCCGGCGCATGAAGCGGCGGATGCCGCTTGCGATGATCGCGTCCCGGTCTGCGTATCTGGCGCGGGCGTCGCGTGCCCCCGGTGGGAATCAAGCCCGTAATGGCGGTAGAGGTCATCCAGCACGGCATTGGCGGCCAGGATGCCGCCGCCCATGATCCAGTCCACCGCATCCACTTCGAAGACGCGTTCCTGCCGCACGGCGTCCAGTTGTTGCCAGAGGAGGTGAGAGGTCCAGTGCCGGTAGTTCTCCGCGATGGCGGGATCGTCCGGCTCCAGGAGCACGAAGATCACATCGGCATTCATGACCGGGATGTTCTCCTCGCTGGTCAGCTTCATGCCCCACCCCTGGTCGTGCAGGGAATCCGGCTGTTCGAACCCCAACTCCCTCAGGATGGAGCCGGCAAAACCCGTGGAGTAGATACGCACATGGTCACTCTTGAAGCGGACCACCGCGGCCTTTTGTGGCCAGGTAGCCCCCCGCTTGTCCGCGATTCGCTGGCGAAAGTCCGCCACGCGATCGTCCCAGTCTTGCAACAACTCACGGGCGCGGGTCTCCCGGCCGGTGGCCTCGGCCATCAGCGCCAGGGTGGCCTTGAAGTCGAAGACGGTGCCGGTGGCGACCGTCGGTGCAATCTTCTCCAGCAGTGGCCTGACCCGCTCATGACGAAAACGCGTGGCAACGATCAGGTCAGGGTCCAGCCAGGCCACCTTCTCTAGGTTGGGCTGGGTCTCCAGGCCGACGTGCTCCACGCCGGCGAGCGCGTCACGCAAGTAGCGGTACATGGGCTTTTCCAGCCAGGAGTCGACGACGCCGGCAGGGGTGATGCCAAGCGCCACCGCGCTGTCCGTCGCGCCCTGGTAAAGGGTGACCACTCGCTGCGGTGTGGCGGGAATGAGCGTGTCGCCGAACGCATTGGGGACGACGTGCCTGCCTTCGGCATCGTTCGCGGCGAGGGCGGTGGACCCCAACGGCATGATGGACAGTAGCAGCAGCGGCAGCCACCGGCGTCGGGTCCGGGCGCGAGTCTTCATTCCGGTCTCCTGGCGGATGCTGTCTTCAGAGCGTGTTCGGGGGCTTGAGGGAGCGATGACGCGACGCTTGGCGACGCGTGATGTTGCCGCGTCACGGCTCGGCCGAGCTGCCATGTCAGCGGCAGGCAGAGCACAGCGATCGCCGCCAGTGCAAGGAAGGCATGGTGGAGGGCGGAGGCGCTCGCTTCGGTATAGGGGATCCCCCGATGCTGCGCGGCCTTCACGGCCATGTCGTAGTAGAGGGAGAGCGCGACGATGCCGAGCGACGATATCAGGCGCCGGGACATGTTGTTCATGGCCGAGGCCTGGGCGACGCTCGGCTCGGGAAGGTCTTTCATGCCCACGGTGGTGGAAGGCAGATAGGCGCAGCCGAGGCCAATGCCGCGCAGTCCCATCCAGGCACCGATCATCCACACCGGCGTGGCCTCCGTCAGGGTGCCGAGTCCCAACAGGCTGACCAGGGTGAGCATCAGCCCGACACCGATACACCATTGTGGCGGGTAACGGTCGATCAGACGCCCCGCCACAGGGGAGCAGGCGGCGGCGGCGAGGGCGGTGGCCAGAAACACCAGACCCGTGGTCAATGGGCCGAACCCTAACGCATTCTGCATCCATAGCGGCACCAGCAGAATACAGCCAAACAGGATGATCGACTGCAGGCAGGCCAGCATGACGCTGATGCGATACCCCTTGTGGGAAAACAGCGAAAGGTCGAGCAAGGGTGTTGGGGCGTGTCGCTCGACGCGCACAAAGAGTAACAGCGCCAGGAGACCGGCCGTGAATGGAAGAAAGGCCTGAAAGCGCAAGAGGTCGGCCAGCGTTTCCACTCGGCTGAGCGAGAACAGCACTGCGCCCATGCCCAGGGTGATAAGCGCAAAGCCAGGCAGATCGAACCGACGCTGGTGGTTGGAGGGGGCTGCCGAAAGATAGCGATAGCCACACAGCAGCCCCAGCAGCGCAAACGGCATGTTCATCAGGAACAGCGCCCGCCAGTGGCTGACCTCGAGCAACAGCCCGCCGACACTCGGGCCGATGGCAGGGGCGATCATCACGGCAAAGCCCCAGATTCCGCTGGCACGGCCTCGCTGGTCGCTGGGGTAGGCGGAGAAGATCAGTGACAGGGACAGGGGAATCATCAACCCCGCCGCCATGCCCTGCAGCCCACGCGCGAGGATGATGCCGGCAAGGCTCTGGGCCATGGCGCCGAGCGCGGAGCCGGCCAGAAATCCCCACAGGCCCAGCAGATAGATGCGCTTGCGGCCAAAGCGATCGGCGAGGTAGCCGGTCAGTGGCATGGTCATGCCCATGGTGATCATGAACAGTGTCACCACCCAACTGACATCCGCGGCACCGGCCTGGAAGGTGGCCATCAGTTCGGCCACGGCAAGGTTCAGGGCGCTGTTGTTGAGGCTGACGGTAAAGGTACCCAGCAGCACACTGATCAGCACCTTTCCGCCATGCGTGGAAGCATTCGGCATGGACACTCACTTTGCGGGGCACAGAAGGCGTTTGGCCGGCAGAACGCCACTGCGAACTGTGTCATGGGGGCAGGATGATGACATGGTGCAAGGTTTGATGCAAAGAGTTATCAATTGCGGGCAGGTCAGGACGACGGTGCTGTCGAGGTGATGCTTGAACAAGCGAGGCGCGCTTCCCGGCAACGTGCGATGCACCATAAAAAGGCGGCGCCGGGGCGCCGCCAAACAGTAAGCCGGTTCGCAATGGAACTCAGAAGTCCAGCTGGTAACCGAGGGTGAGCGTGCGACCGCGCCCCTTGAAGTAGTAGTCGTCGCTGACTCGACCCGCCTGGGAGTAGTAGGTGACGTAGTCCTCGTCCGTCAGGTTCTCGATGCCGAAGGACATACGGCCTACGGGCAGGCGATAAGCCAGGGCGGCGTCCACCAGGCCGTAGCCGTCGAACTCCAGATCGGGGTTGTCGACGCTGCGATCGAAGTAGTAGCGGGTCTGCAGGTGGGTGGAGAGCTTGTCGGTCCAGCCGGCACTCCAGGACAGCTTGAGGGTATCCGGGGCGATATTGATGCCGGTGAGCTTGGTGTCGACGCTGCCATCGCCATCGGTGTCCGATTCCCCTTCGGTGTGGGTGTAGGAGAGACGCAGCTCGTGGGCGTCGGCGAGGCGCATCTCGCCGGTGACCTCCACGCCGTGGATCTCGGTCTTCTCGCGCTTGCCCACCCAGACGCCGTTCTCCGAAGTCAGGCGCTGGCCGAAGTCGGAGTCCGACTCGTAGTAGCTCAGCTCCAGGCCGTAGCGCTGCCAGTCGAAGCGGGCGCCGACCTCGCGGTTGTCGGTGACGATGGGTTGCAGCGTCAGCAGGCTGTCGATGTCCAGGCCGGGGGTCTTGATGCCCCGCAGCACCCGGCCCACGTCTGGCATGCCGAAGCCTTCCGAGTAGTTGGCGTAGAGTTGGGCCCAGTCGGTGACCTGGTAGACCAGGCCCAAGTTGAACAGGGTCTCGTCGAAGCTCGGGTTGCCGCCCTCCACGGTGACGTTGTCCTGGGTGACGTTGCTGCGATCGATGGTCTGGAAAGTGTCGACCTCGAGCTCGGCGTATTCGTGACGCACGCCGGCATGCAGAGTCAGCGGGTCGACCAACTGGAACTCGCCCTGCACGAAGGGCGCCAGGTTGCGATAGCGGCTCTCCGGCACGTAGGTGCGTCCGGTATGGACCAGCATCTGGCGAGTCTCGTCCTGGAGCAGGTCGAGACCCGCGGTCAGGGCGAGACGGTCGTCGAGCAGGCCGTCGCGGTTCAGGGTGAACTTGGCGCCCAGCTTGTCGGACTCGTTGCGCGTCTGGTCGAACTGCGTCTCGCCATTGTCATCCAGGTAGGGGAAGTACGGGGTGGTGCCGAAGCGGGCACGGAAGCGCTGGTGGTAGAGCTGGGCATCCAGCTCGTTGCCGAGCCAGTCGGCGTGGGAATAGGCCAGCCGCGCCGTGGTGACGTCATTGAAGCCGGGCTCTCCCTCACGATCGCCCTTGCGGGCCGTCGTGGGAATCCCCGCGTCGCGGTCGCCGGTCACCGGCACGTAGTCGTCGCCCTCTTCCAGGTCGAAATGGTTGAGAGAGAATTCGAGGTTCTGGTAGTCGTCGATCCAATAGCCGAGCTTGGCGAAGAGGTCGTAGCTCGTGGAGTTCTGGATCTCGCCGGGGTAGGCGATGCCTACGATCTCATCGTTGCCATCGAAGAAGACGCCACGTTCCTGGCGGGTTGCCGCGGCCAGGTAGTCCCAGTCGCCGCGCTGGCCGCTGATGCGATAGTCCAGCTTGTGACCGAAGCCCTCCGATTCGAAGTCGTCGTCGCTGGTCAGGCTGACCCCGACGTGCTGGTTGAGTTCGCCGCCCTCTCCGCGCTTGGTGACGTAGTTGATGATCCCGCCGGTGGCGCCCAGGCCGTGTTCGGCGCTGGCGCCGTGGATCACCTCGATGCGCTCGACCATGGACAGGTCGATGGTGTAGCTGTCGCGGGCGCTGTCGCGCAGCGGATTGGACTGGGGCACGCCGTCGATCAGAAACAATGGCGAGCGGCCGCGGAAGGTCTCGCCGGCGTTGGAGAGCTTCTGGCGGCTGGGCGAGTAGGAGGGGATCAGGTTGCTGAGCACCTGGCCCGGGTCCTGGGTGATCGCCAACTGCTGTTCGATCTGCTCCCGGGTGATGATGGTGACCTTCTGCGGGGTTTCGCCGGCGTGGCTCTTGTTGCGCGTGGCGGTCACCACCAGGGGGGAGAGGGACTCCCGTGAGGTTGCCGTGTCATCGGTGGCAGATTGGCCTAGGGCCAGGGATGGCAGGGTGGTGCAGAGGACGGCAGGTAGCAGCCAAGCGGCTCGTGGATGGCTGGGATGGGACATGAATGTTCCTTGCTGTGATGCATGACGTTATCGGTTGGATGCACTGGCCTGGACCGCCAAAGGCGATTGACCAGCGCCGCCACACTAATTAAACGTATTGCCAAATGCAAGTAATTGGTATTTGCGTCACAGCGGGCGCCTCAGCCCCCATAGGAAGTAGCTGCCGCCGACCAGCGAGGCGACCAGGCCGGCGGGGATCTCCTGGGGAAAGAGCAGCTGGCGCCCCAGCCAGTCGGCGACGACCATCAGCAGGGCGCCGATCAGGGCGGCCCCGGCGAGATGCATCCGGGCGCGGGTGAAGCCCATCAACCGAGCCATGTGGGGGGCGAGCAGCCCGACGAAGGAGAGCGGTCCCACCACCAGGGTGGCGCAGGCGGTGAGCAGGGCCACCAGCAGCAGGAGGGTGAGCCGTGCGCGATCCAGGCCGATGCCCAGCGACCGGGCAGTGGGGGCACCGAGGGGCAGGATGTCGAGCCAGCGGGTGAAGGGCTGGCTGGCCAGCATTAGCAGGAGCGCTGCAGCGGCCACTGCGAGCGCGGCGGGCAGGTCGACATAGTAGGTGGAGCCGGAGAGCCAGGCGATGACCTGCTGGCCGCGCGGGTCGCCGCCGGCGAGCACGATCGCGCGCACGGCGTCGAACAGTGCGGTGATCGCCACGCCGGAGAGCAGCAGTCGCTCGGGGCGGAAGCCGCTGTGGCGGTTGAGCCACACCAGCACGCCGAGAGTGGCCAGGGCGCCGCCGGTGCCGGCGAGGACCAGGGTGAGATTGCCCGGCGCCGGCAGCAGGAAGATCGCCGCGATCAGGGCGATGGCGCTGCCGCCGCTGATGCCCAGGATCTCGGGGCTGGCCATGGGGTTGGCGGTGAGGCGCTGGATCAGGGTGCCGGCCACGGCGAGCAGCACGCCGCTGCCGGCGGCGGCCAGCAAGCGGGGCAGGCGCCACTCCAGCACGGCCCAGTCGTCGGTTACCGTCCAGCCCATGTGGGTCTGGCCCACCAGCAGGGCGACCACGGCCGCGGCCATCGCGGCAACGGCAAGCGTCGCGGCCAATCGGCCGGGAGCGGCATGGCGTCGACCGAAGGCCGATGTGGCCACATCGGGGCGCCGTTCGAGCTTGAGCCGCGGAATCAGCCACAGCAGCAGCGGCGCACCCAGGGCGGCGGTGGTGGCCCCCGTGGGGATCAGCGTTGGCAGGCTGCCGGAGACGCGCTGCAGCAGCTGGTCGGTGGTAGCGAGCAGTAGCGCGCCCAGCAGCGTCGACCACAGCACACGCTCGCCGAGGCGGCGGGTGCCGGCGAGACGCACGATGTTGGGTGCCGCGAGTCCGATGAAGCCGATGACGCCGACCACGCTCACCACGCAGCCGGTGAGGAAGACGGCCACCCCCAGGCCGGCCAGCCGCAGGTGCTTGAGCGAGACGCCGAGGCTCTTCGCGCTGGCATCGTCGAGCTCCAGCACGGCCAGCGGGCGCAGCAGCAGCCAGGCCGTCACGCCGCCGATGGCCAGGCGCGGGGCCAGGAAGGCGGCATCGCTCCAGCCGTTCTGCGCCAGCGACCCGGCCCCCCACACCAGCAGCCCCTTGAGCGCTTCCTGGTGGAAGAGCAGCAGCACCATGCCCAGCGCCCCGAAATAGAGGTTGACCACCAGCCCGGCGAGCACCACCACCACCGGGGCCAGGCCGCGCCGCCAGGTCAGGGCGAAGACCAGCGCCATGGCGCCGGCTCCGCCGGCGAGCGCCACCCACTCGCGGCCGACGAGCAGCAGCCCCGGGGCCAGCAAGGTGGCCGCCATCAGCGCCAGATTGGCGCCGCTGGCCACGCCCAGGGTGGTGGGAGCGGCCAGGGGGTTTCTGAGCACCTGCTGCATCAGTACACCGGCCAGCGCCAGGCCGCCGCCGGCGAGCAACGACATGGCGAGCCGCGGCCACCAGGCGTAATGGCGCACCAGCGACTCGGCGTCCTCCGGGGATGCGTGGAACAGCGCGCCGAGCGCGGTTGCCAGGTCTTGGCGGGCCAGCGACGCACCAGCCAGCCCCAGCAGGGCAATGACGAGAGCGAGGCAGAGCAGCGCGGGCGCGCGCGGTCGGGTGAGGCTAGTCGTGGTCATCGCCGTGCTCCGTGAGTGCCGTGACCAGCGTCTCGGCGAAGCGCCGGGCCGAGGGCAGCGCACCAAAACTCCATACCGGTGGCAGGGTGATCATGCTGCCATCGCGCACGCTTGGCAGCGACTGCCAGAGGCCGCTGTCGGCCAGGGCGGCTTCGACGCCGACGGGATAGGGTTCGACGACCACCAGGCGCGCCTCGATACCCGACAGCGCTTCCAGGCCGACGAGGGAAAAGCCCCAGGCGTTGGTTCGGCCCGACCAGGCATTGTCGATGCCCAGGCGATCGAGGACCGCCTGATACAGGCCGTTCTCGCCGAAGACACGTACGTGGCGGTCGTCCATGAACTGCACGATCAGCAGCGGCTCCGGGCTGGGCGGGAGACGGCGGCGCTGTCTGGCCAGGGCGGCCTCGGTGTCGGCGATCAGCCGTTCGGCGGCGGCGGGGTGTTCGACCAGCGCCGCGATGCGGCGCGTCAACGTTCGCATCTCCTGCCAGGTATCGGTATCCGGGCTGTAGAGCGCCAGGTTTTCGACGGGGGCGATGCGCGACAGGCGCGGCCCCAGGTTGGCGAACATCGGTGAGATCAGGATGCGCTCGGGGGCGAGGCTGGCCAGCCGCTCGAGGTTGGGCTGGGTACGCAGCCCCAGATCCGCCACGGAGGCAGGCAGGGCGGGTTCGCCGACCCAGACGTGGTAGGCGTCGGCCTGGGCCACGGCGGCCGGTTCGGCGCCCAGGGCCACCAGCGTTTCGGCCAGCGTCCAGTCGAGCGTCACAACCCGGGCTGGCTCGCCGTGCACGGGCAGGATCACCAGCAGCGTCAGCAACAGCAGTGACAGCCGATGGCACACAAGCCTCCGGCGAAGGCATGGCAAGGGCACGACAGGACTCCGATTGACGACGGGCGACGGGCTTGGGGAACCCGCCAGGCAACCGTATGGAAAGCGGGCGATACGCTAATTCATTTGCTAACGAGTATCAATGATGATGATCGGCTGTGCAGTAGCCGCCGTGGACGAGGACGGGGCGTTCTGATCCGGTATAGTGCCCCCGAGCCGAGGCGGCTCCCCGAAGGAACCAAGGAGGAACCTCATGACCGATACCGCCTGTCCGATGTCGTCGACGTTGATTCGCATCGCCGCTGCCGTGGTCCTTGATCCTCAGGGGCGGTGGCTCCTGGTTCGCAAGCGGCATACCCGATCGTTCATGCAGCCGGGAGGCAAGATGGAAGAGGGCGAAGCGGCGGGGGTCGCCCTGTGCCGGGAACTCGAGGAGGAACTGGGGCTGCAGGTTGAGCCCGGACGGTTGACGGAGTGCGGCATCCGCTGCGCTCCCGCTGCCAACGAGCCGGGCCACGAGGTGGAGGCCCACCTGTTTCGGCTGGTCATCGAGGCGCCCGTGGTGGCAGCGGCGGAGATCGCCGAGCTGCGCTGGGTCGACCGGGAGGAGGCGCTGCGGTTGCCCCTGGCGCCGTTGACGCGAGATCTTCTGCTCTCCGGCCTGGGGTGATTCCCCAGGTAGGCGGTCAGTGCGCCACGGCGATGCGGTGGTCGCCGCTGGGATGCGGCATCACCCGCATGGGTAGGCCGTAGATGGCTTCCAGGGTGGCGTCGGTCATCATCTCCTGGGGAGTGCCGTGGGCCAGCACCCGGCCACTGTGCAAGGCCAGCAGGTGATCGCAGTAGCGCGAGGCCATGTTGATGTCGTGCAGCACGATGATCACCCCAAGCCCCAGTTCATGGCAGAGCTGGCGCACCAGGGCCAGTACTTCCACCTGGTGGGCGATGTCCAGCGCCGCCAGCGGTTCGTCGAGCAGCAGGAAGCGGCTCTCCTGGGCCAGCAGCATGGCCAGCCACACCCGTTGGCGTTCGCCGCCGGAGAGGGTGTCCACCAGGCGGTCGGCGAAGGCTTCGGTGTGGCTGAGGGCGATGGCGCGCTCGACGGCGGCCTCGTCCTTGGAGGTGTGGCGACCCAGCAGGCCGTGCCAGGGGTAGCGGCCGAAACCGATCAGCTCGCGCCCGGTGAGGTTCTCGGCGCTGGGAAGGTGCTGGGGCAGGTAGGCCACCCGGCGGGCGAATTCACGCTGGCCCCAGTCGTGCACGGCCCGGCCGTCGAACAGGATCTGCCCCCGGCTGGCCGGCTGCTGCTGGGCGAGCAACTTGATCAGCGTCGACTTCCCCGAGCCGTTGTGGCCGATCAAGCCGTAGACCTTGCCCTCCTCGAACCGATGGTCCACGGGCTGCAGCAGGCATTTGCCGTTGACCTCGAAGGTGGCGCCCTTGACTTCGAACATGCTGGGTTCCTTGCACGGGGAATCGATCCTATAGGGTAAACGAGAATCGTTGTTTTTATCTACCGTGCTTGACCGCCTTGGGGCGCACGTCATCGGCTGACACAGGGGGCGCTGAAACGCCCCCAGGGATGGTGCGCCCAGGCCAATCAATCGAGTGACGTGGCTCCGATGCGGTGGATGCTGAGGTCGGCGCCGTTGAACTCCTCCTCCTCGCTGAGGCGCAGCCCAGAGACCCTGGCCACCAGGCCGTAGACCACCAGGCCGCCGATCACGGCCATCACCACGCCGGCCAGCGAGCCGATCAATTGGACGGTCAGGCTGACGCCGCCGAGGCCGCCCAGCCCGGCCTGGCCGAAGATCCCCGCGGCGATGCCGCCCCAGACGCCGCATACACCGTGCAGCGGCCACACGCCCAGCACATCGTCGAGGCGCTCGACGCGCTCCTGGGCCCACTCGAAGAGCCACACGAACAGGGCACCGGCCACGCCGCCGGTGATCAGGGCGCCGATGGGATGCATCAGGTCCGAACCGGCGCACACGGCCACCAGCCCCGCCAGCGGGCCGTTGTGGATGAAGCCCGGGTCCTTGCGGCCCAGCACCATGGCCACCAGGATGCCGCCAGCCATGGCCATCAGGCTGTTGACCGCCACCAGGCCGCTGATGCTGTCCAGGGTCTGGGCCGACATCACGTTGAAGCCGAACCAGCCGATGGTCAGGATCCAGGCGCCCAGCGATAGGAAGGGAATGTTGGAGGGCGCGAAGGCCACCACCTTGCCACCGCGGTAGCGGCCCTGGCGGGCGCCCAGCAGCAGCAGCGCCATCAGCGCCACCCAGCCGCCGAAGGCGTGCACCACCACCGAGCCGGCGAAGTCGTGGAAGCCGGCGCCGAAGGTCGCGGCGAGCCAGTCCTGCAGGCCGTAATTGCCATTCCAGACGATGCCCTCGAAGAAGGGATAGGCCAGACCGACGATGGCCCCGGCGGCGATCAGCATGGGGTAGAAGCGCGCCCGCTCGGCGATGCCCCCCGAGACGATGGCCGGGATCGCCGCGGCGAAGGTCATCAGGAAGAAGAACTTCACCAGGTCATAGCCGTTGCCGGTGGTCAGCTCGCTGGCCCCGTGCAGGAAGTGGGTGCCGTAGGCGATGTAATAGCCGGCGAAGAAGTAGACCAGGGCGGAGACGCCGAAGTCGGTCATGATCTTGACCAGGGCGTTGACCTGGTTCTTGTGACGCACCGTGCCCACCTCGAGGAAGGCGAAGCCGGCGTGCATGGCCAGCACCATGATGGCGCCTAGCAGGATGAAGAGGGTGTTGGCGCTCTTGGTCAGTGTCTCGACGGCACTCGTGATATCCACGGGAATGATCTCTCCTGATGCATGAGGGGATGAGGAAGTTCACCAAATAGATGCAAATTGCGTTCCATGTTGGCGCGTTATGCGCCATGACAGTGCCTTCTGGGTGCCGCAGCGGGGCGTGACGCTTCTTGATCAAGATAGATGCACCGAAGTGGTGCTTTTGGGTGGGTGGGTGCACGATCGGGGGGAATGGCTTGAGGCAGGAGGGACACTGCATGAGATGGGTCTCATGCCGGCCAGGTAGCTGGCGCTTGAGCGGCTCAACTCCGCTCTGGCGGCGCCGGGGGCCGGCGTCGCACGGGGCGCGGCCCGGTGGTGAGCCGGGTGGGTTGGCCAGGGTGGCCGTTCAGGGATCCTGCAGCTGCGCGACAAGGTGTACATTCCAAGAATGGACGACACGACTCGTCTTCGTGTGCACGGATACGCTAAAGCGGATCAGCCTTCCTTGCGAAGGTCCTCGGTCGCCGCCACCGCACGCTCGACGGCCCCGAAGGCGATGCGCTCCTGTTCCAGCCGCACCCGTTCGCCCAATCGATCGTGATGCAGTGCCTCGAACAGCGCTTGCTCTGCGGCGGTGAGCCGGGTGGGCCGGCCGGTGTAGCGCTTGTCCTCCGGTTCCTGACCCCACAGGGGCTGGTGCTCCATCAGGGTGACGCGGTCCATCAGCAGGGAGCGGGCGTGGGGCAAACTGGCGCGCAGGCGATTGAGGATACCGAAGCCGTGGGTGTCGATGTCGCCCCAGTACCAGAGGGCGGTATCGTGCAGCCAGGGGATCTCCGCCAGCCGCTCCAGGCCGTAGCCCAGCCCGAAGATCACCAGGCTGGCGGGGGCATCGGGGAAGGCCAGGCCGTTGACGCGGTTCTCGGTGATGAACACTCGCCGCACGGGCAGGCGCAGCCCGGCAAACGCCTGCGGGGGAATGGCGATGTCGCGCATGCCCTGAATGGCTAGCGCCGGATCGAGCAGCCGGAAGCGGATCTGCGGCGGTGCCGTGCGCAGCCCGTAACGTCGTGCAAAGCCCTTGACGCCGGTGGCACTGTGGTCCACGGCAGAGGCCGGTAGCACGGCATCCAGCAGTTCGCTGAGCAGGCCCCGCCGGGCCTCGATGAACTTGGTGTCCACGCCGGGGATGTCCAGTTGGCGCAGGTAGAGGCCGGGCCGCGGGTTGGCCAGGAACCACGCCAGCACGGCCAGCAGGCGTGGCCAGTCGTCCGCGTGGCGGAGCAGGGCGAGCGGTTGGCGTTGCACCCAGTCCCGCAGCGGCGGGTGTCGCTGCAGCAGGGTGTCGGCCAGGGCCTGGAAGCGCTGGGCATCCTGCTGGCGCCGAATCAGCCGCAGGGCCTGAGCCTCATCGGCGATGATGGCCGCCACCGGAATGGCATTGCCGCCGTGGACCCGGTTGTTGACCCGTTGCCAGCGTAGCTCGTAGCCGTGGCCGCACCTCTCCCGGCTCTGCTCTTGCAGCCTGTTCACCCAATCCATCACCGCGCCGAAGCGCTCGGTGATGTCCCGGGCCTTGGGGTGGCGCAGGCGAATCTCCAGGGGGAAGAACGCCTCGCCCGAGATCCGGGCGGCGAGGAGGCGGCCGCTGTCCCAGGCCTTTTCCACCTGCTCGCGGACGGTGGTGGGGGTGCTCCAGCTCATGACACGCTGATCATGCTGCGGGCGGCGCGCTCGGTGCGGTACTCCTCGATGCTGAGGTTGCGCAGCAGGGAGTGCTGGCCGCCGTCGTTGTGCACATAGCCCACGCTGGCGACGAAGGGCTCGATGATGTGGATCTTCTGCAGCGGCGTGACGATCAGCAACTGCAGGTTGAGTCGCTGGAACAGCTCCAGTCCGTAGCGGGCGGATTCGTCGGAGCCGCGGCCGAAGGCTTCGTCGATGACCACGAAGCGGAAGGAGCGGGAGCGCTGTTCGCCCGCCTCCAGGCCGAACTGGTAGGCCAGGCTGGCGGCCAGCACCGTGTAGGCGAGCTTCTCCTTCTGGCCGCCGGACTTGCCGCCGGCATCGGTGTAGTGTTCGTGTTCGGCGTCGTCCTCCCGCCAGCGCTCCGAGGCGGAGAAGACGAACCAGTTGCGCACGTCGGTGACCTTGCGCGTCCAGCGCTTGTCGAGTTCGGTCTGGCCTTCCCGCCCCCGCAGGCGCTCGATGATGGCCTTCACCTGCAGGAACTTGGCTTCGGAATACTCCTCGCTTTCCGAGCCGGTCAGTGCGCCTTCGGTGCAGGCGCGTAGCGACTCGCGGAAGTCGCGAACCTCCGGGTCCGGGGTCGGTTTGGCCTGCAGGCGGATGTAGCGGTTGGGGTTGTAGTCGATGGCGTGCAGCGAGCGGTTGATGGTGTCGATGCGCTCGCGGATCAGCTCGCGCTCCTGGTTGAGCTTGGCCTGGAAGCCGGCTACCTCGCGGATGGTGTTCTCCTTGAGCAGCTTGCGAAAGTCGGCTTCGAAGCGGGGCAGATCGTCACCGACCAGTTGCTGGAGTATGCCGCGGTAGTCGTCGCCGGCCTCGATGCTGACGTCCACCTCGCGGGTCTCCAGCGGCCACCGGATCTGATAACTGCGCATGGCGTCGATGATGCGCTCGCCCAGGCGCTTGAGGCGCTTCTCCTCGGCATCGATGCGCCCCTGCAGCCAGGTGCGCATCTCGCGCTCGGCGTTGTCGCAGGATTCCACGGTCAGCCGTCGGTCGGGCAGGGCCTCGGGGCGCAGTGCATCCAGGCGCGGGAAAACGGACTCGCGCACCCTGGCATCGGTGCGTTCCACCAGGGCTTCGGCTTCTGCCTGGGTATCGCGGGCCTGATCGCGCTTGACCCGCGTGGCGGTGCGCTCGTCGCGCAGCTCGGTCAGGCGCGTGTCCTGCTCTTTCAGCGCCGTATCCAGGTCGGCCAGTTGTTCCTGTAGCAGGCGAAGCGTATCCGAGGCGGCCTCGAGGGCTCGGCGTTCTTCCTCCAGATGCTGGATCTGCCGCGTCGGGGTGTGCCAGTCCAGTTCCTGAAAGTGGCGGTAGACGTCGAGCCGATTGAGCAGGGTGCCGTGGGTTTCCAGCCGTTTCTGCTCGTCCTGAGCCCGGCTCAGGTCGTTCGCAAGGCGTTGCAGCAGCTGCTGCAGATCGTGCTGCTGCCGCTCCAGCGCGGCGATCTTGGCCGCGTTGCTCCAGCCCAGTACGTAGCGGGTGCGGTCGTCGATGGCGTGGCGGTCGTCCTTTTCGTGGCGTTCGCCCCTGGCCTTGACCTGACCGCTGCGCGTGATGGCGCGCTGCTCGCGGCGAAACTGTGCGAGGTCGCGGCAGCAGGCATAGTCGAAGCGCCGGGCGAGTTCCTGCTCTAGCCAGGCGTAGAAGTCGGAGTCCGGCTTCACGGCCAGCTTGCGCACCAGGGAGTCGGGGGGCAGCTCCGGTAGGGTGGTGCTTTTTGGCTCACGCACCCGGTAGTAGACCAGGCGCCCGCGCAGGTGGGTGCGGTCCACCCACTCGGCGACTTGCCGATAGTGCGTGTCCGGTACCAGCAGCGACAGGCCGAAGTTGTGCAGCAGGCGCTCGATGGCACCCTCCCAGTCGCGTTCCTCGTCACGCACCTGGATCAGCTCGCCGGCGAAGGGTAGCGACCCGGGCGGGAGCCCGGTGCTCGTGCACAGCCGCTCGCGCAGTGCCAGCATGGCGGCGGGGATGTTGGAGCGCCGCCGGCGCAGGGAGTCCAGCTCGCGTTCGATGCCGTCGACGCGCTCGCGGCCGTCGCGGAAGGCCATGGCCGACTCGGTGACGGCGTTCTGGGCCTCGGCCTTGCGGTCCTCCAGGGCCTCCAGCGCTTGCTCCAGGCGGCGCCGGTTGTCCAGAAACACGGCTTCGTCGCCCAGGGGTTCCAGTTCCAGGCGCTGGGCCAGTGCCTGATATTCCTTGGCCCGTCGACGGCGCTCGTCGGCCTGCTCGCCCAGCTCGTCGATTTGCCGTTTCAGTCGCTCAAGGCGGTCGCCACCGTTGTCGGCAATGGCCTGCTTCAGTTCATCGCGTCTGGCCTGATTCCGTGCATGGTCGCTCTCCAGCGCCTCGATCCGGCTGGTCAGCCGTTCCAGTTCCCGTTCCAGCTTTTTCCGCCGCTGCTCCAGCAGTTGTGCCTTGATTCCGGCGAACCAGGGCTGCAGTGCCTCGCGGCAGGCGGTCAGTTCCCGGGCCTGGCCGGTGGCCTCGGCGTGGCGGTCCAGGTTGTCTGCCAGCGGTTGCAGGGCGTCGATCTGCGCCTTTGCCTTGAGCACCGCCTGGTGGGCGCGATCGAGGTCCTCGAAGTGACGGATCAGGGCGCCGATGCGCTCTTCCACCGCGAAGGCTTCCAGCATGTGGCCGCGCACGAATTCGGTGAGATTGCCGACCGATTTCATCGACACCGTTTGGTTGAACAGCTCCAGCGCCTGTTCGCTGTCGAGACCGAAGCGCCGGCGAAAAGCGGCCCCATAGGGGGGGAAGTGGTCGAACAGTTCCGCCTGGGGCATGCGGCGCAGACGTTTGCGCAGGGCGTTGAGGTCGCTGCCGAAATTGGCGAAATCCTCGGTGATGGTCAGTGGCCGGTCGGCGACCACGTAGCTGCGCGCGGGCTGTCCCTGGCCGTCGCGCAGCCAGAATACCTGGGCCAGGGTGACGTGCTGGTCGTAGCCGGCGTGATGGAACTGGGCGAGGATCACCGAGTAGCTGTTGAAGTCGCGCAGGGCGACCGGCTTGGCGGCCAGGGCGCCGTCGCCGCGCTCGGTCTTGTAGTAGCCGAGCACGTAGGAGCGCAGGCTGCGCTCGCGCTGTTCGGCGCCGGCGGCCTTGTTGTAGGTGATGCGCTGGGCTGGCACCAGCAGCGTGGTGATGGCGTCCACCAGCGTCGACTTGCCGGAGCCGATGTCGCCGGTGAGCAGGCTGGTCTCGCCGTCCGGTGTCAGGTGCCAGACCCGCTGGTGAAAGGTGCCCCAGTTGTAGACTTCCAGGCGCTGGAGCCGAAACCCGGTGTGCGAGTCGCCGGTGGCGAAGTCGAGGAGGGCGTTCCGCGGGTCATTCGTCATCGCTGTCATCCAGTTGCTGGCGGTACTCGGCCAGGCGTTGATCGAACTCGGAGAGCCACTGGGCGTCGACGAAGGCGGCGAGAATGCGGCGCACCTCGAAGCGATCTTCCTGGCCGCGCAGCCGGCGCAGGAAGCCCAGCTCCACGACGCGCTTGATATGACCGTCCATGCGGTTCATCAGGCGCACCTCGTCAGCCGTTTCCGGCAGGAACAGGCGCAGCATGTCCGCGATCTGCTCGCGGCCGAGGATCAGTCGCGGATCGCCGCCGGTGGCGTCGTGTTCGGCCAGCTTCTTGCGCAACAGGGCCAGCAATAGGCTGACCGGGTAGCTGAGTTGCCGGCGTGGGACCAGCCGCGGCAGTTCCTCCTCTCCCTCCTCGGTCGGGCGCTGGCGCAGGTAGGCGTAGCCCTCGGCCTCGTCGAGGATCAATTCCAGGCCGAACAGGGCGACATGGTCGCGCACCTGCGCCTGCAGCCGCAACAGATCCTGCCAGGGGCCGGTCTGCTCGTCCCGGTACAGCACGCCCTTGAACAGCAGGATCAATACCGGTGCCAGGGCCGGCGCGTGGTCGTTGGCTTGGTGGCTGGCAGAGTCGTTGGGGGGTGCGGCGGTGTCGTTCATCGGATCAAGCCCCTTTGACGAAAATGATGGCGGGCAGCGCCGCGCGGCGTTGCCGCCCCCGCTCATCGGTCCAGTGCACGGTCTGCTCGCGGGTCTCATCGACGAGGCCGAGTCCGTCGCCGGTGGCCAGGCTGAGCCAGGCCACCAGCTCTGCCAGCCCCTGCTGCAGCGGATGCCGCTGCAGCAGGTCCTCCAGGCTGATCTGGCGCCGGGTCTGCAGGAGCTGGCGCAACTGCGCCCGTAGCCGCTCCTTGTCCACGTAGACCTGCTCGAACAGCGGATCCGCCGCCACGTCCGCGCTGCCTTCCTCGAGCGGGCTCTGCTCGATGTGCGGCTTGATGGGCGGGCTGAACAGCGGCCGGTCCATGGGCAACTGGACGTCGGGGGTCGGTGCGTCCACGCTCATGAAGGACTCCCCGGGCGCGGTGTCGCGCACCGCCAGGGCGTGCTGCTCCAGTTCGCGCAGCAGGTCCATGATGCGTCGGTTCTCCAGCCAGGCCTGGTCGTCCAGATAACGCCGCAGCTGTTCGGAGAGCCGGGCGACGGTGCGTTGGGTGGCTTCCCCGGCGGTCAGCCAGTCGTAGTGTATGCGGCGCAGCCGTGGATCGGGATCCAGGGCTGCCACCGGTTCCAGCGCCAGGATCGATTCCAGCAGTTCGGTGAGCTCCTGCTGGCGGTCGGCGGACATCAGGAAGTCCCAGAAGGCGCGAAAGCTGCGTCCCTGGTCGGAGTCGGAGATGGCGTCGCGCTGGCCCAGTACCTCCTCCAGCACCGCGGCCTTGCCGCCCTCCCAGGTGGCGATGCGCTCGCGCACCTGGCGGTCCAGGTCGCGGAAGTTCTGTTCCACCTGGCGGAAGTCGGCCAGTAGCGCGCGGGCCGTCTCGGTGGCTTGCAGGAAGCGTTCACGCAGCTGCGTCGGGTCCATGAAGGCCAGGCGGCCGTCGCGGATCTCGTCGAATTCCGCATCAATGGCGGCGCGGCGGCGCTGCAGCTCGGCAATGCGCGCCTCGGGATCGGTCTCGCTGCCTTGGGCAATGCCTCGCAGCAGGTCGAAGACCAGCTTCAACCGGGACTCTGCACCCACGAAGGCACGTCCCTCGAGCCCTGCCAGCCACTGGATCGCTTGCTCGACGGCGGGCACCAGGTCGTAATGGGGCTCGTCCGAGTCGGCGGGAAAATAGCGCCGCAGCCAGCCGCGCTCGTCGCTGGCCCAGGTATTCAGGTATTCCCGCGCGGGTTTTGGAAAACGTTCCTCGCCCAGGCCCTGGCGCAGGTGAAACAGGTAGTCGTCCAGTTTCGCCGCCAGTTCCTGTTCCGGCAGGCTGCGCACGTTGGGCTCGATGAAGCTGCGATGCACGAAGGCAATGATCAGCGGTGCATGGTCGGCCAGCAGCAGCCGCCAGGCCGGGTGGTGCTTGCGCAGGCTGACGAGGTGATCGTAGTCCATGGAGTCGGCATCGTGCGTCGGTGAGGGGGGCTACGGCGGGCTTGAGTCCTGGCCATGATCATTAGCCACTCATGGTGGCGATGATGTCAAGCGGTGGCAAGCGGGCAGGGGGAGGGGGCCCCGTGGTGGCGCAACGCTCATGAGCGAAGCCGCACGCTTGCCAGATAGGGTTGCTCCCGAACACTGTACACCAGAATTGATGATATCTCAGCCTGATCCCGCGTGATGTCGTCGTAATCCGACGCGTTTTGCATGTCCTTAGCATCCTGAATTCAAGCAATAAGCGCAGCACCTGCGGTGTCCAGGGCTCCTGAGTATTCTCCCAGGAACACCTGTGCCGGTGTC
>SBLD01000139.1 GCA_004551485.1 Billgrantia azerbaijanica
CTAAATAAAATAAAATCTAAATAAATTGGCGATTAAAAGTAAAAAAATGATTGAACTGTCTATCTACTGTACTATTAACAATGTTACTTTTATTAACTACCTATTTATTGAAATTCACCGCTCGCGCAGCGATCGCGCAGCGCTTTAGAAATTAGCGCATTGATATTAAATTTACCGCGCCTCTATTTATTGATATTAAATTTACCGCACTCCTATTTATTGATATTTACCTGGGCTTTCCCTGTGTCTATTTGTATTATAAGTACTATTATCTTTGATATAAGCGGGTTGTTCTATTCCCCACCCTGTGTTAACTATTAAGGGAGTTGAATGTTGTCTACGCTATCATCTTAATTCTACTTATAGTGCTACTGGTACTGTAACTTTTTTAACCTAGTACAACAG
>SBLD01000140.1 GCA_004551485.1 Billgrantia azerbaijanica
CTTGCTGGTAGAGGCCATTCCTTGATCACTCACACCTTCTCAGGGTCCATCTCAATGCCAGTTGGCTTGATGATGTACCCCAGGAACTCCACAGTATCAGTGTGGAAAGTGCACTTGAACAGCTTCATGAACAGATGGTTCTCCTGTAAGTGCCTCAGCACCTCCTGTACATGTGCCACATGCTCTTCCTTGCTGTTACTGAAGAAGAGGAAGTCTTCAAGGTACACCACCATGTAGATACCAATTATATCACAATATATGTGGTTCACCAGCAATTCGAATTGAGCTGGGGTATTTGCCAGCCTGAATGGCATCACCAGGTACTCGTAGAGGCCCAGCTGTGTGCCAAATGCCATCTTCCATTCATCTCCTGGTGCAATATGCAACAGATTGTACACTGCTTT
>SBLD01000141.1 GCA_004551485.1 Billgrantia azerbaijanica
CCTTTAAAATAAAATAAAATAATATAAATTAAAAAAACAAAATTGTATTTAATACGACTTACAAACCAAACATCCCCCCGCGCGAAGCGCATATTTACAAAATTAACAATGAACACACAAAATACTACTCTTTCACTAACTCAATCTCAATTTCAGCCTTTCCATCTTGTTACTCCTAGCCCTTGGCCTCTACTTACTTCATTCGCACTACTTATCCTAACTTCTTCTACTGTAATGTACTTTAATGGTTATGCTAACCCCCTTGGTGGTGCCCTACTTCTTGGTATCGGACTTACAACAACTGTTTCTGCTATGGCCCTTTGGTTCCGAGATGTTGTAGCAGAAGGTACTTTCCTTGGTGATCACACTATTCTAGTACAAAAAGGAATTACTAT
The DNA here is from genome assembly GCA_004551485.1 of Billgrantia azerbaijanica. Classification (GTDB taxonomy): domain Bacteria; phylum Pseudomonadota; class Gammaproteobacteria; order Pseudomonadales; family Halomonadaceae; genus Halomonas; species Halomonas azerbaijanica. The sequence continues at coordinate 396 of SBLD01000141.1, forward strand.
GGGTGTTG
>SBLD01000142.1 GCA_004551485.1 Billgrantia azerbaijanica
CACCGGCACAGGTGTTCCTGGGAGAATACTCAGGAGCCCTGGACACCGCAGGTGCTGCGCTTATTGCTTGAATTCAGGCATGAAAGGGAACTACTCTTCCCTTCGGCTCTCTTACATAGATGGATTTCGGCTCCCTAATAATTGTGTATTCTTCTTAAACTCCATCAACAGTCTTGGTGAAGTCCACTCTGAATATTGGATTATAACTAAGAATTTCAGCTAGATTCTCACGAACATCATTCACACCAAAAGCAAACAACAAACTCTGAAGTAGAGAACTTTTCCCAGATGTATTACGCCCACTAATAATATTCACACCGGAGGAAAACTCATCAAAAAAACAGAGGTTATGCGAATCAGAGCTGACAAACAGCCTGTTGAAATTAATAGTTACACTCATT
>SBLD01000143.1 GCA_004551485.1 Billgrantia azerbaijanica
GCGCATGGCGGCGCTGATGGGCAAGCGGGCGATCTACGTCTTCACCCACGACTCCATCGGCCTCGGCGAGGACGGCCCCACGCACCAGCCCATCGAGCAGCTCACCAACCTGCGCACCACCCCCAACCTCGCCACCTGGCGCCCCTGCGACGCCGTGGAGACCGCCGCGGCCTGGGACGCCGCGCTCAAGCGCAACTCCGGTCCCACCGCCCTGGTGCTGTCGCGCCAGACCCTGCCGCACCAGCAGCGCACCAAGCAGCAGCTCGCCGAGATCCAGCGCGGCGGGTATGTTCTCAAGGAGTGCGACGGCACCCCCGAGTTGATCCTCATCGCCACCGGCTCCGAGGTGGCGCTGGCCATGGACGCCGCGGCCCAGCTCGAGGGCCAGGGGCACGCGGTGC
>SBLD01000144.1 GCA_004551485.1 Billgrantia azerbaijanica
CGGGACGGCCGACATGCAACAACAGACGTTAAACATGCAACCTGCAACACTGCACGTGAAATATACAACTTATCACCTAAAGTTTTTAACTTCGACGTCAAACATGAAACGAACGAGAATATTCAAGAATATTCTTTATTTTGGCTTTATTCAACACATGCAACATCTTATGTCAAACATGCAATCGAGACGTCAGACATGCAACAACTGACGTTAAACCTGAAATACTATTTTTTTCATTTTCAATTTCTTTATTTTTTGCCATTTTATTTAATTATATTATATTGTATTATAGAGTTTTTATTATATTATTTAATTTCTTTATCTTTTGCTGTTAATTATATTATAAAAAACTATTTTTGACATTTTATTTAATTTTTTCATTTTTATATTGTATTTT
>SBLD01000145.1 GCA_004551485.1 Billgrantia azerbaijanica
GGCGGATAGGCCAAGCAATTGGTCATAGGAGTTAACTCCTGACAGTGCTCCAACAGCGAAGAAATAGTTGGCCATATGCAGCAGGTCGTTGCCGGTGTATGTTTCAAGCTCCTTGTCCTTCATAAGTTGGCGTGTCTTGGCAACGACGTCGCGGAAGGTCACTGTGTTAATGGATTTAGCGTACAGGAGTAGTTTGTTAGCTAGGGTTAGTGGTATTGCCCTGTTAAAGTTTTTGTCGGCCGGGCGGAAGATTTTGGGCAAGAGCACTTGGGTATCTCGGCCGAAAGTGCGTACACGTGGGGTGAGTAGTTTCCCACGTTTGAAGCAGAAAAGATGATTCGCACCTAAGCTTTCGAGCATTTGGGCGGTAATTGTCATGCGAATCTCTTTACAGTCGGG
>SBLD01000146.1 GCA_004551485.1 Billgrantia azerbaijanica
GATTAAGAGGCAAGACTTCCAAAAAAAATGAAAAAAATAAAGCAAAGTTAAAACCAAAAAGACTTTTTTAATTATTTAAAATTGGATTAGCTAAATTAACGCCACAGAAATAGAAGTGTCATAGATGCACCTTGTCTAAGCCAAAGCCTTGGAAACCTGAGGCTGATACATCACCGCGAGGACACCTAGAGAAGGAGCAGAAGATGCATCACAGTAGCCTCTCAATATGTTCCCTTCTTCGGCAGTGAATTTGAGAGAGGTAAGCATTGCAGACCAGCAATTACGGGTGATGATATCAATAGCCGCATAAATTTAGCCACATCTCTCTATTTATCATTTAATCACCCTTCCATTCTTGAGAGCTTAATTTTTATTTTTTTATTTTGTTTTATTTTTTTC
>SBLD01000147.1 GCA_004551485.1 Billgrantia azerbaijanica
AAATACATATGTAATAAAGATCATAAAGCTCAGGGCCATTAATTCAACATTACCAAATCAATATCCCAATAATGGTTTGATTACTAATCTAAGCATTAAATGATCAGCAAACTTTATTTGGCCAAAACAAATGCTTCCTTGTTGCCTCCTTGATCTTTTCCTGGCTGGTGATTCCTGAATGTTCTTCTCATTTTGATATGCTGAGTCGTTTGCTGATTATAAATGCTAATCACCTTAAATTTTCTTAGTCTTCTTCTTCATGTGAAATTCTACCTAATGCCTATCCTTTTAGCTGGTTTAAATTCTTCTTTTTTTTTTTTGAATTGTTGATTTGTAATGTTCTTCTCATTCGCACATGTGGCCTTCTACGGTCTTGCAATGCCATTTCTTGTTATGG
>SBLD01000018.1 GCA_004551485.1 Billgrantia azerbaijanica
GGTGATCGAATTGAAGGTCCTGGCGATGGAGTCATCCGGTCCGTCCTCGGCATACGGCCAGTGCGCGGCGAAGATCTCGTACGTCTTCCGTCCGAGCAGCAGGTCGAACCGCTGACCGAACAGCTTGCCGATCTCTTCACCGAACACCTCGTCCGCCAGCGGCGCGACCCAGCCGCCGTAGCCGAACCCGCCGGTCGGGTCTTCTTGAGGCCCGCCGGGCGCCTGCATGACGCCATCCAGCGAGACCATGGCGCCGACAATCACTTTTCGCATGAGCTCCTCCTCCTGGTCCTAGGCTTGTCTGAAAAGTCGGCGAGCGAAGGCCAGACAAGGCAAAAATCGGCGTGAAGACGGACCGGGCTCGCGTGCGAGTTTACGCAGTGTAAATGAGTACTTTGAGCCGATTTTTAACGCCGTATGGCCGAGCGCAGCCAGTTTTCGGACAGAGCCTACGCACCCAGTCGTCGAACGAGACATCGCCTCATCGACAGCCGGTGCGTCCTGGATGTGCGTGGCGCCAAACGTCCTTCACGCGGAATAGTGCACCGCCAGCCACAGGGTCGCCTGCTGCGGGTCGGTCCACTTGACGCGATGCCTACAGTGCGCCGGGATGGTGAGGTGGTCGCCGGGCGCGAGCGCCACGTCGTCGCCCTGCTCGAAGGCGAGCACGGCCCGCCCCTGCATCACCACCACCCACTCGTGCTGCGGCTGGTCGTACCAGCCGTGTTCCGGCGAGGTGTGGCCACGCGAGACGATGCGCTCGATCCGCACGTCCTTGCCACCCGCCAGCTCCTCGAACTGCTCCGCTTCCAGGGAGAGGGGAATCGCTGCGAACAGGTTTTTCATCACGGCTCCTATTGCTGGCTCCAACGGCGGCCACCGATGCGGCGGCACCGCTCCCAGTGTGGCAGCCTTGGCCGGGCGGGCAACGACATTTGTCGTGACGGCGCCCCTTCCGTACACTCGTTTGATTCCTGACTTTCCGCTGACGAACCAGCCGAGGCACGACCCCATGGCGTTTGATTCCACTTCCACCTACGTGGCCACCGAGGCCTTGAAGCAGGCGGTGAACGCCGCCGTGAAGCTCGAGCGGCCGCTGCTGATCAAGGGCGAGCCGGGCACCGGCAAGACGCTGCTCGCCGAGGAGCTGGCGGCGTCGCTCGGCACCCGCCTGATCACCTGGCACATCAAGTCCTCCACCAAGGCGGCCCAGGGGCTCTACGAGTACGACGCGGTGAGCCGCCTGCGCGACTCCCAGCTCGGCATCGAGGGGGTGGAGAACGTCGCCAACTACATCCAGCCCGGCAAGCTGTGGGAGGCCTTCACCGCGGATGAGCGGGTGGTGCTGCTGATCGACGAGATCGACAAGGCGGACATCGAATTCCCCAACGACCTGCTCCAGGAGCTGGATCGCATGGAATTCCACGTCTACGAGACCGGCGAGACCATTCGCGCCCGCCACCGGCCGATCATCGTGATCACCTCCAACAACGAGAAGGAGCTGCCCGACGCCTTCCTGCGCCGCTGCTTCTTCCACTACATCGAGTTCCCCGACCGCGAGACGATGGCCGCCATCGTCGACGTGCACTTTCCCGACATCGCGCCGAAACTGGTCAGCGAGGCGCTGGAGGTGTTCTTCGACCTGCGCCAGGCGCCGGGGCTGAAGAAGAAGCCCTCCACCTCCGAGCTGGTCGACTGGCTGAAGCTGCTGATGGCCGACGAACTGGCCCGCGAGGCGCTCTACCAGCGCGACCCGGTGCAGGCGATTCCGCCGCTGGCCGGCGCGCTGGTGAAGAACGAGCAGGACACGGCACTGCTCGAGCGGCTCGCCTTCATGCTGCGCCGGCAAGGCCGCTAAGCCATGTTCATCGGGCTGTTCGAAACCTTGAAGCGCGCCGGGGTGCCGGTGTCGCTGCGCGAGCTGCTCGACCTGCACGCGGTGGTCGAGCGCGGCGTGGTGTTCGCCGACATGGAGGCGTTCTACCGGGTGGCGCGCACCGTGCTTGTCAAGGACGAGCGCCACTTCGATCGCTTCGATCGCGCCTTCGCCGCCTGGTTCGAGGGCCTGGAAAACCTCGACGCCGCCATCGAGGCGCTGATCCCCGACGACTGGCTGCGCCGCGAGTTCGAGAAACAGCTCTCCGAGGAAGAGAAAGCCCAGATCGAGTCGCTGGGCGGGCTGGAGAAACTGCTCGAGACCTTCAAGCAGCGCCTCGAGGAGCAGCAGGAGCGCCACGCCGGGGGCAACAAGTGGATCGGCACCGGCGGCACCAGCCCCTTCGGCGCCTACGGCTACAATCCCGAGGGCATCCGCATCGGCCAGGAGGGCTCGCGCCACCGCCGCGCGGTGAAGGTATGGGACGAGCGGCGCTTCCGCGACTACGACGACGGCCTCGAACTCGGCACGCGCAACATCAAGATGGCGCTGCGCCGGCTGCGCCGGTTCGCCCGCGAAGGCGCGGCGCAGGAGTTCGACGTCGACGCCACCATCCGCGAGACGGCCCGCGACGCCGGGCTGCTCAACGTGCAGATGCGCCCCGAGCGCCACAACGCCGTGAAAGTACTGCTGCTGCTCGACGTGGGCGGCTCCATGGACGACCACGTTCGCACCTGCGAGGAGCTCTTCTCCGCGGCGCGCGCGGAGTTCAAGCACCTCGAGCCCTTCTACTTCCACAACTGCCTCTACGAGGGGCTGTGGCGTCAGAATGCCCGGCGCTTCGATGAGCGCATCCCGACGATGGACGTGCTGCACACCTTTGGCTCCGATTACCAGGTGGTGATCGTCGGCGACGCCGCCATGTCGCCCTACGAGATTACCCACCCCGGCGGCAGCGTCGAGCACTTCAACGACGAGGCCGGCGCGGTGTGGCTGCAGCGCCTCACCGCCAAGTTCCCCCGCCTGGCGTGGCTCAATCCCATGCCCCGGCACGCCTGGGAGTTCACCCACTCCACCCGGCTGATCCGCCAGTTGATCGACGACCGCATGTACCCGATGACCCTGGAGGGCCTCGAGCGGGCCATGAGCGACCTCGCCAAATAGCCATTGAAGGTTATATTCTCCATTTATAGCCTTTTTGGGTTATTTGCTGGCGGCATAGCCTTTAGCAGCTATACTTTGAGCAACTGCTAATGGAGCCTGCGTTGCCATGACCTCGCGAGTCGCCGTCATCACCGGCGATGTGATCGACTCCCGCCAGGTGCGGGACCGCACGCGCCTCTACGCCCTGCTGGACGCAAGCCTGGCGGCACTGGCCGCGCGCCACGGCGGCCGCGCCGAGCGCTTCCGCGGCGACGCCTTCCAGCTCGCCCTGCCCGACGCCCGCCCGGCCATGACGGCGGCCATCGCCCTGCGCGCGGCGCTGATCGAGCACTCCGAGGCCGAGCAGCGCTGGGACGCGCGCCTGGCCGTGGCGGTGGGCCCCTCGCGCTGGCGCGGCGAGCGGCGCCTCACCGACGCCGATGACGCCCCCTTCGTGCACTCCGGCCAGGCGCTGGATGCGCTGGCCGAGGGGACGGCGCGGCTGTCGCTGACGCTGCTCGACGACAGCGACGACGGCGGCCTGGCGCTGCTGGTGCGCTACCTCGACGACCTGGTGGCGGGCTGGTCCCGCTACTCGGCGGAGGTGGTGCGGCTGAGCCTGGAGCAGGAGCGCTCGCAGCAGGCGCTGGCCGAGCGCCTCGGCATCCGCCAGCCCAGCGTGCACAAGCGCCTGCGCGTGGCGCGCTGGCCGCTGCTCGCCGACACCCTCGCCTATTTTGCCAAACGCCTGGGCGAGCGCCTGGCCGACCGGGAGGACCGCCCATGACCGCCGCCGAACTCTCCGTGCTGCTGGGGCTGCTGCTCGCCCACCTGGTCGGCGACTTCCTGCTGCAGCCGCTCGCCTGGGTCGAGGATCGCCAGCGCCACCGGCATCGCTCGCGCCATCTCGTCCACCACGTACTGGTGCATGGCGCCCTGACCCTCGCGGTGCTCGCCGTCGCCGGCCTGGCCATGGCCGGCGCGCCGGGCCTGCTCGCGGCGCTGGCCGGGGCCGTGGCGGTGGTGGTCAGCCACTGGCTGATCGACCTGGCCAAGGCGCACCTGCCACCGGGCCGGCTGCGCTGGTTCCTGCTCGACCAGGTGCTGCACTGGCTGGTGCTGGCGGGGGTGTGGCTCGCCTGGCTGGGCAGCGCCCGGCCGCTCGACGCGGCGCTTGGCTGGCTCGTCTCGCCCGAGGTGCTGGGGGTGACGGCGGCCTACCTGCTGGTGACGCGCCCGGCCGCCTTCGCCATCGCCCTCGCCATGCGGCACTGGAGCGAGCAGCTCGCCGCGCCGGGCACGCTGGCCCAGGCGGGGGCGCGCATCGGCATGCTGGAGCGCGCCCTGGTGCTGACGCTCGCGCTGCTCGATCAGCTCGCCGCGGTGGGCTTCCTGCTCGTCGCCAAGTCGGTGCTGCGCTTCGGCGACCTGCGCCAGGCGCAGGACCGCAAGCTCACCGAGTACGTGCTGCTGGGCACCCTGCTCAGCGTCACCAGCGCGCTGCTGCTGGGGCTGGTGGTCAAACGGCTATTGGGTGGCGGGCCATGACCTGATCATCCTATGAATCCAGATGTCGCATGGCTCATGGATTTAACCCATCGTTCAGTGGCAGCTGAAAGTGGGAAGCAGCCTGCGGTCCGGCTGGTCAACTCAGCCAGCCATCTTGCTCTTGGTGGTCCGGTAGACGCTATCGAGGTGGGCCAGCATGGCACGCTCGGCGGCATCGGGATCACCACGCCTGAGGGCATCAACGATATGTCGATGTTCTTGGTAGCTGCGTTCAATGGCCCCAGGCTCCAGCATCACCTTGCGCCGGATGCTGAGCCCGAAAGCGTAGAGCTCCTCCGCGTAGCGCAGCAGGATCTCGTTGTTGGCGTATTCGGAGATCAGCTTGTGGAAGTTCTGATCGGAGAGCTGGAAGTGTACCGGTGAGTCGAACAGCCGACTCTGCGCCTCGAGCAGCCGTTCCAGCCCGTCGATGCCCTTAGCGTCGATATTGATGGCGGCCCGCCGAGCAATGGCAGCCTCCACCACGATGCGACTCTCGAAGACGCTGTCCACATCGAAGCGATTCATCTCGCGAGTGGCGCCTTCCGTATGGGTGGAGCGAAAACGCGTCAGCGCCTCTTCGTCGGCGCGTATGCGCGTCTTGCTGCCATGGGAGACGCTGATCAGTCCGTAGGCAGTGAGCTGGGAGAGTGCCCCACGCACGGTCTCGCGGCTGACGCCGAACAGCTGGGCCAGCTCGCGCTCGCTGGGCAACTCGTCTCCGTCCCGTAACAGCCCAGTGAGGATCATGTCGGTCAGCTTGTCGGCCAGGATGTCCTTCTTGGTCCGGTTCTTGAGCGTCTTCTCGAAGGCGAATGCCGGGTTGTTCATGGCGCCACTCCTTTTGCAACTGGTCTAAAGAATAGACCAAAAAAACGCCAGACTCCATACGCCACACCAACCCCCCTACGACAAAAGTCTAACTATTGCAGTTACGGCTTGACGCCGCGTCGCGGCGGGGACTAAGTTTTGGCACTACTGGTATGGTCAACCAACCACCAGACCAGTTAACCACCACCGATTACAATCAAGGAGTGCATCATGCTCAAGAAGCTGCTCGGCCTTTCCGCCCTCTCTCTGGCCATTGCCAGCACCCATGCCCAGGCGGACAAGATCGTCTTCGCGATCGGAGGTACGCCAAACAGCCTGCAGGGGCAGACAGCCCAGGAGTTCAGTGAGCGCCTGCAGGAGCGCCTCGGCGATGCGCATCAGGTGGAGTATTACCACAGTGGCCAGCTCGGCAACGAGCAGCAGCTGGTCCAGAAGCTGCGCCTGGGCACCGTCGACCTGGCCGCCATCTCATCCATCATGTCGTCCATCGATTCGCAGTTCGCCCTCTTCGACATGCCTTTCCTGGTCAAGGACCGCGAGCACCTCAAGCGCCTCGACCAAGAGATCATCATGCAGGACCTGGCAGAGAGCGTCGAGGGCAAGGGGTTGCAGATCGTCTCCACCTGGGAGAACGGCTTCCGCCACATCACCAACAACGAACGCCCGATCGAAACGCCGGAAGACCTGGATGGCCTCAAGCTGCGTACCCCGAAGAGCGAATGGCGCACCATGATGTTCGAAACCTGGGGTGCCAATCCCACGCCCATGGCCTTCTCCGAGGTATTTGTGGCACTGCAGACCGGGGTCGTCGACGGTCAGGAGAACCCGCTCAGCAATATCAACGGCGCCAAGTTCCAGGAAGTGCAGGACTACCTGTCGCTCTCCAACCACGTCTATTCGCCGATCTGGCTGACCGCTGGCAAGGGCGGCTGGGAGAAGCTCCCCGAGGACGTGCGTACCGCCATCACCGAAGTCGCCGCCGAGACCCAGGGCTGGGCCCTGGCCAAGGGTGCAGAGCTCGATGACAGCCTGATCAGCACCATGCGCGAGGCCGATATGGCAATCAACAAGGTCGACCGCGATGCCTTCGTCGAGGCGAGTGCGCCTGTCTATCAGGCCTATGCCGAGCGTGTCGATGGCGGCCAGGCCCTGATCGACCGCGCCATGGCACTCGCCGAGGAGTAACGCAAGATGTCATCCCGTTCGGGCGCCGTCGAGGCGCCCTTTCACTCGAGATTGCAGGAGATCCACGCCATGAGCTTGCTGGCTCGAGCCAATCTACTGCTGGAACGGCTGCTGGAGGTGCTGACCGTGTTCCTCCTGCTGGCGTTGACCACCATCGTCATCGCTGCAGTGGGCTTTCGTATGGTGGGCAACTCCTTCTCCTGGTACGACGAAGTTGCCTCCGTCGGCTTGGCATGGCTGAGTTTCTACGGAGCGAACCTGGCCGCCCTCAAACGGACCCACATGGGCTTTCCCGGTCTGGTCAGCAACGCGCCGGCGGCCATTCGCACGACCTTGTTCATCCTTTCGGAAGCCATCGTCGTCGGCTTCTTCCTGGTCGTCGCCTACTACGGCTATCTCGTCCTCGAGATCCTGGCCTGGGACAGCCTGGTTTCCTTGCCCTGGATCGGACTCGACTTCACCCAGTCGGTGATCCCGATCAGCGCAGCGCTGTTCATCCTTTGTGAGCTGCTCAGCATGCCCATGGCCTGGAACAAGATGCGCAGCGGGGTGAACAGCGAGTCGGAAGAGATCAAGGCCGCCATCCGGCAAGCCGAGGAAGACCTCAAGGAGCACCGCGCATGACACTCCTGATCATCATCGCCGCCCTTTTCGCCCTGGTATTGATCAATGTGCCGATCGCCGTGGCCATCGGCGTGGTGGGGGTGGTCGGTGTCTATCTCAACATGGGCGCCGACGCCTTGGTCAACGTGCCGCTGACGCTGTTCAACGGTGCCACCAAGTTTCCCCTGATCGCCATTCCCCTCTTCATCTTCGCCGGCGCACTGATGAACACGTCAGGCATCTCCGTGCGTCTGATCAACCTGGTCACCGCCATCGTCGGCTTCGTCCGCGGCGGATTGGCGATGGTCAATGTCGGGGTCTCGCTGTTCTTCGCCGAGATTTCCGGGTCGGCCGTCGCCGACGTGGCGGCAACAGGCTCCGTACTGATCCCCGAGATGAAGCGACGCAAGTACAACCCCAACTTTACTGCCGCTATCACCTCTTCGTCGGCCTCGCTGGCGATCATCATCCCGCCGTCGCTGTCGATGATCCTGTACGGCGCCATCGCCGACACCTCCATCGTCAAGCTCTTCGTCGCCGGCATCGTGCCGGGGCTGATCGGCGCCGCCGGCCTGGCCGCCTTCTGTTACTACTATGCGGTGAAGTATGACCTGCCCCGCGAAGACGCCTTCTCGCTGGCCACCCTGCGCAAAGCATTCAGGGAAGCCTTCTGGGCCTTGACCCTGCCGGTGATCATCCTGGGCGGAATCTTTGGTGGCTTCGTGACCGCCACCGAAGGTGCCGGCATCGCCGTTCTGGCTGCCCTGCTGATCGGGGGCTTCGTCTACCGCGAGCTGAACCTCAAGATCCTCTATCGCGCGGTGATCGAAGGCGTCATCCAGACCGCAGTGGTGATGCTGCTGGTGGCGACCTCTGCCGTGCTCGGCCTCTTCCTGACCGAGATGCAGCTTCCCCAGCAGCTGGCCAGCGAGATCACCGCGATCACAGAAAATCCGATCCTGGTGCTGGCACTGCTGAACATCCTGCTGCTACTGCTCGGCATGTTCCTGCACGGTGCTGCCGCCATCATCCTGGTGGTTCCCATCGTGATGCCCCTGGTGAACCAGATCGGCATCGATCCGATCCACTTCGGCTTGATCCTCACCCTCAATCTGGCCATCGGTCAGCAGACGCCACCGGTCGCCTCGGTCCTGGCCACGTCCTGCTCCATCGCCAAGACCGACATGTGGGACACCACCAAGGTCAACCTGCCGATGATCGGGGTGCTGTTCGTGGTGTTGATGCTGGTCACCTACGTGCCAGCCATCCCCATGACCCTCGTCAACCTCTTCTATTGATTGGAGTCCGAGATGACAGATCCACGCCCCCTCATCGCCGTCACTCTGGGAGATCCCGCCGGTATCGGCCCCGAGCTGATCGCCAAGTTGTTCGCCGAGAAGCCCCTTTTCGACAACGTCCATACCGTGCTGGTGGGTGATCGCTGGCTGTGGCAAGAGGGCCAGCGAGTAGCCGGCCAGTCACAGGAACTGCCCGAAGTCGAATGCTTTGCCGAAGCCCGTCAGCATGACCGTCCCGTCTTCCTGCCGGTCGACAGTGTCAACGAAGGCGCTGTCGGGTATGCCGAAGAGACCGCGGCCGGCGGCGCCTCAGTGCTCTCGGTCCTCTCCCGTTGCCTGGATGCCGCCCAGGCCAGCGAGGTCGATGCCATCTGTTTCGCCCCGCTCAACAAGTTCTCGATGAAGAAGGGCGGCCTCAACCATGAGGACGAATTGCACTTTTTCGCCGAAAAGCTCGGGGTGACTGGCTATTTCTGCGAGTTCAATACGCTCGGCAACCTTTGGACCTCGCGCATCTCGTCCCACATTCCGCTCAAGGATGCTGCCCAATACGTGACCCAGGAGCGCATCGTCGACGCCAGCCGGCTTATCTCCGACTCGCTGAAGCTGGCCGGCATCGAGGCTCCGCGCGTCGCCGTAGCGGCCTTCAATCCCCATGGCGGGGAAGGCGGCACCTGTGGGCGTGAAGAGATCGACGTCATCGAGCCTGCCGTGAAGCAGTGCCAGGCAGAGGGCTACCCCGTGGCCGGCCCCTTCCCCGCCGACACCATCTTCCTCAAGGCTCAGGACGGCGAATACGACGCCATCGTGACCATGTACCACGACCAGGGTCAGATCGCGATCAAGCTGATGGGCTTCAAGCAGGGCGTCACGGTGCAGGGCGGCCTGCCGATCCCCATCACTACCCCGGCCCACGGTACCGCCTTCGACATTGCCGGCCAGGGCAAGGCCGACGTGGGCCCGACGCGCAATGCCTTCACCATCGCCTGCCGAATGGGCGAGAACCTGCGACGCCAGCGCCTCGAGACCGCCGCCAGCGCCTGACGATACCACCGATAGCAAGGACACACGACACATGAAGATCACTCAGGTCAGAACCCGCGTCTTCGAATGGAAGGGCCATACCGTTCCCGCCCAGCCCCATTTCTGCTCCAACGCCATGGATGAGCTCTGGGACAAGAGTGACTCCATGGGCACGTTCCGCTTCCACGGCTGGACCACCGTGGAGATCGAAACCGATACGGGCTTGGTTGGCCTGGGCAATGTGGCGCTCGCCCCGCGCATTGCCAAGGCAATCATCGACCAGTACCTGGCGCCGCTGGTGATCGGCCAGGATCCCTTCGACTACGAGTACCTGTGGCAGCGCATGTACCGCTCCACCCATGCCTGGGGACGCAAGGGCATTGGCATGGCAGCGATCTCCGGCGTCGACATCGCCATCTGGGACATCATGGGCAAGGCGGTGAACCAGCCGGTGTTCAAGCTCCTTGGCGGGCGTACCAAGGAGAAGATTCCCTGCTACGCCTCCAAGCTGTATCGCACCGACCTGAAATCCATGCAGGAAGAGGCCCAGTCCTACCTCGACCAGGGCTTCAAGGCCATGAAGATGCGCTTTGGCTATGGCCCCAAGGACGGCCCCGACGGCATGCGCGAGAACCTCGACAGCGTCGCTGCGGTACGTGAGGTAATCGGCGACGACATCGACCTGATGCTCGAGTGCTACATGGGCTGGAACCTGGAGTACGCCAAGCGCATGTTGCCCAAGCTGGAGCGTTTCCAGCCGCGCTGGCTGGAGGAGCCGGTGCTCGCCGATGACATCGACGGCTACGCCGAACTGAATCAGCTGACCAGCATCCCCATCTCCGGGGGCGAGCACGAATTCACCCACTACGGCTTCCGCCAGCTGCTGGAGAAACGCGCCGTTTCTGTCGTCCAGTACGACACCAACCGGGTCGGGGGCATCACCGCCGCGCGCAAGATCAACGCCATCGCCGAATCGTTCAGCGTTCCCGTCATTCCCCATGCCGGGCAGATGCACAACTACCACCTGACTATGTCGACCCTGGCCTCGCCGATGGCGGAGTTCTTCCCGGTTCACGACGTGGAGATCGGTAACGAGCTCTTCTACTACCTCTTCAAGGGCGACCCGGAGCCGCAAAACGGCTTCATTGACCTGGCCGATGATGTCCCGGGGCTCGGCCTGTCGCTCAACGAGCACTACTTCGACCAGTTCCACATCATCGAGTGAGGCCGGACATGCGATTGATCCAGTATCTCGAGGAGGGGCAGCCGCGTGCTGCCTTGGTAGAGAGCAACGACGCCGTGCGACCGATTCGTCTGGATGGGGGCACCTACGCCCTGGCGCGCCTGGCCATCGCCAGCGGACAGTCCCTGTCGGCCGTGATCGAGGTCCGGCTCGATGATGAGCTGATCGACTACCAGCAGCTGGTCGACGAGAAGCACCTGCTGCCGCCGCTGACGCACCCCGACCCGGCCCACTGCCTGGTCACCGGTACTGGCCTCACCCACCTGGGCAGCGCCGACGCCCGCTCGGCGATGCACGCCAAGACCCAAGTCAGCGAGGCCGAGTTGACCGACTCCATGCGCATGTTCAAGCTGGGCGTCGAGGGCGGCAAGCCCGCCGCGGGGCAGACCGGTGCCCAGCCGGAGTGGTTCTACAAGGGCGACGGGGGCTGCGTCGTGTCGCCCGAGGCCGAGATCCCCGTGCCCGGTTTCGCCGAGGATGCCGGCGAGGAGCCGGAGCTGGCCGGCCTCTACGTGATCGGTGACGACGGCACCCCCTGGCGGGTCGGCCACGCCATCGGCAACGAGTTCTCCGATCACGTCACCGAGCGCTTCAACTACCTGTGGCTCGCCCACTCCAAGCTGCGCGCCTGCAGCTTCGGTCCGGAGCTGCTGGTGGGCGAGCTGCCCGAGCACCTGGTAGGGACCAGCCGCATCGTGCGCGATGGCCAGACGCTGTGGGAGAAGCCCTTCCTCACCGGCGAGGCCAACATGGCCCACAGCCTGGCCAACCTCGAGTACCACCACTTCAAGTACCCCGGCTTCCGTCGCCCCGGCGACGTGCACGTGCACTTCTTCGGCACAGCGACGCTGAGTTTCGCCGACGGCATCCAGCCCCGTGACGGCGACCGCTTCGAGATCGGCCTGCCTGCCTTGGGGCGCCCGCTGCGCAACCCTCTGCGTCGCAAGTCAGGCACAACCGCCACCGACGTTAAACCTCTCTGATTCTGGAGGAACGCATGACGCCGCAAGGCATTTCCCTGATTGGCCAGCAAGCCATCACCGGCGGCCAGGCCGTCATCCGCGCCATCGATCCCTCCACCGGCGAGGCCCTGGCCCCCGACTACCCCGGACTGGACCGCGACGCGGTGGCCCAGGCCTGTGAGCTCGCCGAGACGGCCTTCGCCACCTACCGCGAGACCTCGCTCGAGGTGCGCGCCACCTTCCTCGAGACCGTGGCCAGCGAGATCGAGGCCCTGGGCGATGCGCTGGTCGAGCGCGCCATGACCGAGACCGGCCTGCCCCAGGCACGCATCCAGGGCGAGCGCGGCCGCACCTGCGGCCAGCTGCGCCTCTTCGCTTCCGTGGTGCGCGCCGGCGAGTGGCTCGAGGTGCGCCTCGACCCGACCCTACCCGAGCGTGAGCCCATGCCGCGTGTCGACCTGCGCCAGCGCCACGTCGGCCTGGGCCCGGTGGCGGTGTTCGGCGCCTCCAACTTCCCGCTGGCCTTCTCCGTGGCCGGTGGCGATACCGCATCGGCGCTGGCCGCCGGCTGCCCGGTGGTGGTCAAGGCGCACTCCGCCCACCCCGGCACCTCGGAGCTGGTGGGTCGCGCCGTGCAGGCCGCGGTGGCCAAGTGCGACCTGCCCGAGGGCGTCTTCTCGCTACTGTTCGGCGCCGGCCGCGAGGTGGGGCAGGCGCTGGTCGCCGACCCGCGCATCCAGGCGGTGGGCTTTACCGGCTCGCGCTCGGGCGGCCTGGCGCTGCTGCGGACCGCGCAGGCCCGTCCCCAGCCGATCCCGGTCTACGCCGAGATGAGCTCCATCAACCCGGTGTTCCTGCTGCCCGAGGCGCTGAAGGCGCGCGGCCAGGCGATCGCCGAAGGGTTCGTCGGCTCGCTCACCATGGGCGCCGGCCAGTTCTGCACCAACCCCGGCCTGCTGATCGGCATCAAGGGCGAGGCGCTGGACGCCTTCCTCGCCGCTGCCGGCGAAGGGGTCAAGGGCAGCGCCGCCCAGACCATGCTCACCCCGGGCATCCACGCTGCCTATCAAGACGGCGTAAAGGCACTCGCCGCCAACGCCAAAGTGCGCGAGGTCGCCCGCGGCCAGGCAGGCAGCGGCCCGCACGAATGCCAGGCGGCGTTGTTTGCCGCCAGCGGCAGCGACTTCCTGAGCGACGAGGCCCTGCAGGCCGAGGTGTTCGGTGCCAGCGGCCTGGTGGTGGAATGCGCCGACGCCGACGAGATGCAGCGCGTGGCCGAGCACCTGGAAGGCCAGCTGACTGCCACCCTGCAGATGGACGACGGCGACCTGGCCGCCGCCCAGCGGCTGCTGCCGCTGCTCGAGCGCCGGGCGGGGCGGATTCTCGCCAATGGCTGGCCCACCGGCGTCGAGGTGTGCCACGCCATGGTCCACGGCGGGCCCTTCCCGGCCACCTCGGACGCGCGCACCACCTCGGTGGGCAGCGCCGCCATCCAGCGCTTCCTGCGCCCGGTGTGCTATCAGAACCTGCCCGCGGGGCTGCTGTCCGAAGCACTCCAGGATGACAATCCCCTCAATGTCTCGCGCCTGGTGGATGGCCAGCGCGATCTCTGAGGTGGTCTCTCCCCCATGTGACATGTTGAGTGGAATCGTGCTTTTTGGCGGTCTGCGGGCCGCCTTTTTCGAATGCCGTCCGCATCTAACGGTAGGCTCCCGGATGAACAACCTACCGAGAGATCACAGCTGAGCACCGGCTCCGCCCAGATAATGGATGACGTCGTGGAAACGCAGCCTCCCCTCGCCGAGGTTGCGCATCCGATGGTGGCAATCGGCCTGGAAGCGCAGCCCCTCGCCCGGGTGCAGGCGCCGTTCCTCGCCGCCTCGCTCGTTTTCGAGGCTCAGGCCGAGCACGCCCTCCAGCACCACGATGTGTTCCACCACCCCGGGAGCGTGAGGCGCCGAGGCGCTCTGTGCCCCCACGGCCAGCTCGATCTCGAACATCTCGAAGCCCAGCAGCGGGTCGAAGGGGAAGAGCACCCGGGCCTGCATGCCCACGGCGTCGCGCCCCCAGCGGGTTTCGCCGGCCGGCAGCGTGGCCGTGCCGTCTCCCGGCGGGGCGAACAGCGACGAGAAGGAGACCGAAAAGCCGCTGGCGATCTTCCATAGCGTCGCCACCGTGGGGCTCGATTCGCCACGCTCGATCTGTCCCAGCATGGCCTTGCTGACGCCGGTCGCGGCGGCGGTACGGTCGAGGCTCCAGCCCCGCGCCCGTCGCAGGGATCTGAGCCGCCGGGCGATGTGCTCCGCAATGTCCTGCATGGTCGCTCCGTTTGTGCGCTATAACGCACGATGCTATCGTTCGCCTGGATTGTACGCGATAACGCACGACCGGGGAGGCGAGGATGACGCAGGAACTGCAGGCGATGACCCAGGCTCCATCAGACCGGTCGCTGTGGCGGGACCTGAGCCTCTCCACCCTGGTCGCCGGCCTGGTGGCGGTGCTGGTCGGCTACGGCAGCTCGGCGGTGATCATCTTCCGCGCCGCGGAGGCGGCCGGCGCCACCCAGGCCCAGATCGGCTCCTGGATGTGGGCGCTGGGCATCGGCGCGGGCTTGACCTCCCTGGGGCTGTCGTGGCGCTACCGCATCCCGGTGCTCACCGCCTGGTCCACCCCCGGAGCGGCGCTGCTGGCCACCAGCCTGCCCGGTATCCCCCTGGACGAGGCCATCGGCGCCTTCCTGTTCTCGGCAGCGCTGATCACCCTGTGCGGGGTCACCGGCCTTTTCGAGACCCTGGTCCGGCGCATCCCCGCCTCCCTGGCGGCCGCCCTGCTCGCCGGCGTGCTGCTGCGCTTCGGCCTGGAGACCTTCGCCACCCTCGAGGATGGCTGGCCGCTGCCGCTGGCCATGCTGATCGCCTACGGCCTGGGCAAGCGCTTCGCCCCGCGCTATGCCATCGTGCTGGTGCTGCTGACGGGGGTCGGCATCGCCGGCGTTCAGGGCCAGTTGAGCCTCGCCGGCGTAAGCCTCGCACCAACCCTGCCGGTGTTCACCGCACCGAGTTTCTCGCTGACGACGCTGATCGGGGTCGGCCTGCCGCTGTTCGTGGTGACCATGACCACCCAGAACCTGCCCGGCACCGCCGTCCTGCAGGCCGCCGGCTATCGTCCGCCGAACTCGCCGCTGATCGCCTGGACCGGGGGCGCCACCCTGGCCCTCGCCCCCTTCGGCGGCTTCGCCCTCAATCTGGCGGCCATCAGCGCCGCCGTCTGCCTGGGACGCGAGGCCCACGAGGACCCCGCGCGCCGCTATACCGCCGGAATGACGGCCGGGGTCGGCTACCTGGTGCTGGGCGTGTTCGGAACCACGGTCACGGCGCTGTTCGCAGCCTTCCCCGAGGCACTGATCGCCGCCCTGGCCGGCCTGGCGCTGCTCGGCACCATCGGCAACGGCCTGGCCGGCGCCGTGGCCGATCCCCGTCAGCGCGACGCCGCGGTGGTCACCTTCCTGTGCACTGCCTCCGGGGTCACCCTGCTGGGCATCGGCGCCGCCTTCTGGGGGCTGCTTGCAGGGCTCGCCATGCTCTGGCTGGCCACGGGGCGCCCGGCGCCGGAGGGTCGCGGCTGACCAGAGGCGGGTCGCCGAGGGGATTGGCGCGCCCACCGTGGCCTGCTAGGGTGCCGACGACCTGTCACAGCCGGGAGCAACGACCATGGCGGCCATCACCCTCAGCACCTGCCAGGGACGCGATATCGCGCCCCACCTGGAGGCCCTGGCGCGGCTGCGCATCCGGGGCTTCCGCGACTATCTCTGCGACGGCGACCCGGCCCACGGGGCCGGGGAGACCGCCAAGCCCCTGCTGTCCTGGCTCGAGGCGCTGACGTCATGATCCCGGGCACCGAACGCACGGTCACCGTGGCCACCGCCCAGTACCCCATTGAGACCTTCGACGAGTTCACCGGCTTCCAGGCCAAGGCGGCGCGCTGGGTCCATGATGCGGCGAGCCGAGGCGCGGAACTGCTGCTCTTCCCCGAGTACGGGGCCATGGAGCTGGCCTCGCTGCTGCCCGAGGCCGAGCGGGGCGATCTCCAGGCCCAGCTCCACGGCCTGCAGCCGCTGCGTGAAGCCTTCGTCGAGACCTGGCGCGAGCTCGCCCGCCGCCACGCCGTCACCCTGCTCGCCCCTTCCCTGCCCTGGCGCCTCGACGACGGCCGCTTCGTCAACCGGGCCTGGCTGTGCGGTCCCGATGGCCGGGTGGCCCATCAGGACAAGCAGGTGATGACCCGCTTCGAGAACGACGACTGGGGCGTGGCCGCAGGCGAGGGGCTCAAGGTCTTCGACACCCCGGCCGGGCGTGTGGGGGTGCTGATCTGCTACGACAGCGAGTTCCCCCTGCTGGCCCGGGCCCTGGTCGAGGCCGGCGCCGAACTGCTGCTGGTGCCAAGCTGCACCGATACCCAGGCCGGCTACCAGCGGGTGCGCCTCAGCGCCCAGGCCCGGGCCATCGAGCAGCAGGTGGTGGTGCTCCAGTCGCCCACGGTCGGTGAGGCACTGTGGTCGCCGGCGGTGGACATCAACATCGGCCGGGCCGGCGTCTTCACGCCCTGCGACCACGGCTTCCCTCCCGACGGGGTGCTGACCCTGGCCAAGGACGCCACCCCCGGCTGGCACTTGGCCCGCCTGGACCTGGCCCGGATTCGCGCCCTGCGCGCGCACGGCCAGGTCAACAACCACGCCGACTGGCCACTCCAGGAGGCGCGGCTGGCTCCGGGCATCGCCAGGCACGCCCTGGGCTGAATCCCAGCCGGCTCAAGCCTGTTCAGCCGATCGCGGTCGGGACGATCGAGACGGCGACGAGCGCACCGCGCAGGTCCCGCCGCCAGCTGCTCCGCACCGACCCGGGCATGCGCAGAGACGTCATATCGATACTCCATGGGAGGGTTCCCGGCGGCGCGGCATTGTCGCCCGCGGCACCGATCGGCAAAATTTGGGAGGCTGCTTACCACGGCCACCACCGGTCGAACGTTTTACCCTCTCACGGAGGCACCCATGGCCGAGATCCAGCTGACGACCTGCCAGGGCCAGGCCATCGCACCACACCTGGACGACCTGGCGCGACTGCGCATTCGCGTCTTCCGCGACTTCCCCTACCTCTACGACGGCGACTTCGACTACGAGGCGACCTACCTGCGCCGCTACGCCGAGTGCCCGGACAGCCTCTTCGTGCTCGCCTTCGACGGCGACAGCCTGGTCGGCGCCTCCACCGGCATGCCGCTCACCGATGACGTGGCGGAGTTCCGTGCTCCCTTCGAACGGGCCGGCTACGACATCGCCCAGGTCTTCTACTACGGCGAATCGGTGCTGTTGCCGGAGTACCGCGGCCGCGGCATCGGCAAGGCCTTCATGGTCGAACGGGAGGGGCATGCCGCCCGGCAAGGCTTCTCCCTCGTCGCCTTCTGCGCCGTGGAGCGCCCCGACGACCACCCGCTGAAGCCGGAGGGCTACGTGCCGCTGCACGGCTTCTGGCGCGCCCAGGGCTACGAGCGCCAGCCCGAGCTGACCACCACCTTCCACTGGAAAGACATCGACCAGGACGAGGAGACCGACAAGCCCATGGTGTTCTGGCTCAAGTCGCTGGGCTGATAGGGCAATCGCAGTTGATGGCACCAACGGTAGAGAGAGGCAGAGTGGGAGGCCGGCTCTACCGGGCGAAGACGCCGAAAGGCGCCCAGATCGGGCAGCGCTGCGCGCTGCTTCGCGAGCTGAAGCTCCCTCCCACAAAATAACTTCGATAGCCCTGGTTGGAGTGACCCGCCTTTTGCCGCCGTTGGCGCATGACCGTACAATGCGGGGTCATTGCGGCCGACTCGCGGCCCATCCCGTTTGACGAGACCGAGGAACCGCCGGACCCATGCGCGCCACTCAACTGTTGATCGCCACCCTCAAGGAAACGCCCGCCGACGCCGAGATCGTCAGCCACCAGCTGATGCTGCGCGCCGGCCTGATCCGCCGCCTCACCTCCGGCCTCTACACCTGGCTGCCGATGGGCCTGAAGACCCTGCGCAAGGTGGAGCGCATCGTGCGCGAGGAGATGGACCGCGCTGGTGCCCAGGAGGTGCTGATGCCGGCGGTGCAGCCCGCCGAGCTGTGGCAGGAGTCCGGCCGCTGGGAGCAGTACGGCCCCGAGTTGCTGCGCCTCAAGGACCGCCACGAGCGCGACTACTGCGTCGGCCCCACCCACGAGGAGGTGATCACCGACCTGATGCGCAAGGAGCTCTCCAGCTACAAGCAGCTGCCGGCCAACTTCTACCAGATCCAGACCAAGTTCCGCGACGAGATCCGCCCGCGCTTCGGGGTGATGCGCGCCCGCGAGTTCATCATGAAGGACGCCTACTCCTTCCACGTCGACCAGGCCTCCCTGCAGGAGACCTACCAGGTGATGTACGACGCCTACACGCGCATCTTCACCCGCCTGGGGCTCGACTTCCGCGCCGTGCTCGCCGACACCGGCGCCATCGGCGGCACCGATTCCCACGAGTTCCACGTGCTGGCCGACTCCGGCGAGGACGCCATCGTCTTCTCCACCGAGTCCGACTACGCCGCCAACATGGAAAAGGCCGAGGCGCTGCCCGCGCCGCTCGGCACCACGCCGGAGCGCCCCGCTCCGAGCGAGGAGCTGCGCCTGGTCGACACGCCGCACGCCCGCACCATTGCTGCCCTGGTGGAGCAGCACGGCCTGCCCATCGAGAAGACCCTCAAGACGCTGATGGTGCATGGCGCCGAGGGCGGCCTGATCGCCCTGCTGGTGCGCGGCGACCACGAGCTCAACGAGATCAAGGCCGAGCACCTGCCGGAAGTGGCCACGCCGCTGACCATGGCCAACGAGGAGGAGATCCGCGAGGCGGTGGGCGCCGGCCCCGGCTCGCTGGGGCCGGTGAACCTCGACATGCCGATCGTCATCGACCGCAGCGTGGCGCTGATGAGCGACTTCGGCGCCGGCGCCAACGTCGACGGCAAGCACTACTTCGGCATCAACTGGGAGCGCGACGTGCCGCTGCCCAAGGTGGCCGACCTGCGCAACGTGGTGGAGGGCGACCCCTCGCCGGACGGCCGGGGCGTGCTCGCCATCAAGCGCGGCATCGAGGTGGGCCACGTCTTCCAGCTGGGCAAGAAGTACTCCGAGGCGATGAACGCCACCGTGCTCGGCGACGCAGGGCGCGCCGTCCATCCCTGGATGGGCTGCTACGGCATCGGCGTGACCCGCGTGGTGGCCGCCGCCATCGAGCAGAACCACGACGACGCCGGCATCATCTGGCCCGACGCCATCGCCCCCTTCCACATCGCCCTGGTGCCGATGAACGCCCACAAGTCGCAGCGCGTGCGCGAGGAGTCGGAGAAGCTCTACGCCGAGCTCACCGACGCAGGCTACGAGGTGCTGCTCGACGACCGCGACCTGCGCCCCGGCGTGAAGTTCGCCGACCAGGAGCTGACCGGCATCCCCCACCGCCTGGTGGTGGGCGACCGCGGTCTTGACAAGGGCGAGCTGGAGTACAAGGGACGCCGTGACAGTGACGCCACCATGGTGCCGGCGGAGCAGATCCTCGAGTTCCTGCGCGAGACCATCAAGCGTTAAGCACTGGCAGGCCATCGCCCTGGCCGCGACGGCCTGCCTGCCGCTGCCCGCCGGCGCCGAGACGCCGAATTTCCTGACCGCCCTGCCCCAGGCACCTGCGGCTCAGGCGCGGCCAGCGTCGCTGCGCGACACCCTGGAGGACCTGCGCCAGGCGACCCCGCCGCCGGCGCAGATCTGGGCCGCCCGCCAGTGGCTGAACGCCATGGAGCCGCGCCTCGCGCGCTTCATCGCCGACGCCGGGCAGCGCCGCGCCCTGCTGCAGCGGCTCTACCAGGAAGCCAAGCTCGCCGGCCTGGCGCCGGAGCTGGTGCTGGCGGTGATCGAGGTGGAGAGCGCCTTTCGCGCCGACGCCGTCTCCTCCGCCGGCGCCGTGGGGCTGATGCAGATCATGCCGTTCTGGATCCGCGAGCTGGGCCTGCCCGCCGACGACCTCAAGGACCCGTGGCGCAACCTGCGCTACGGCTGCACCATCCTCGCCCACTACCTGGCCACAGAGGGCGGCGACCTCACCCGTGCGCTGGCCCGCTACAACGGCAGCCGCGGCGAGACCTGGTATCCCGAGCGGGTGCTGCGCGCCTGGCAGCGCCACTGGCGCCCGGACGCGACGGCCCGCTGAGGGCAAGGCGCGACAAGCCTGGCCGTGAAAGCGCCCCGGCGGGGCCACTCGCAAAAAAAGCAAAAAAAAGCCGACCCAATTGGGTCGGCTACACTGGGGGGAAAATCCCCCCTCCCCTGACGACTTGGTGCCTGCTGGACTCAGTGGCGCTTCTTGCGACGGTGATCGCGAAGCACGAACCCGACCCAGCCAGCCATGAAGGCAATCATCATTCCGACGGTGACCAGGCCAAAGATTACGGCGTCATCCCAGTACATGGTGCGGCTCTCCCGTCTCGTGATGTGTTGGGAGAACTGTAGCCCGACAGCGGCGGAAGAAAACTGACCCAAGTCAATTCAGCGGGCGCGCATATTGGCTGCCGGTCGCAAACTTGATGCAGGTCAGTTTTCAAGGCACTGGCGTGCTCAGGGGGCCTTGCGGTCCTCGACCTGGGCGGGATCGACATCCGGGGGAAGGGGGTGGCCCTTGGCGAGTTCGGCGCGATTGGCCTCGCGCACCTCGAGGACCTCGAGCCGATAGTGCAGGACCTGGCCCGCCAGCGGGTGGTTGGTATCGATGCGTACCCGGTCGTCGGCGACGTCGAGCACGGTGACGATCTCCGGGCCGTCATCGCCCGGGGTCTGGAAGCGCATGCCCGGCGCCAGCTCCTCGACCGGGAAGGCGTCACGGCCGACCTCGCGCACCAGCGCCTCGTCACGCTCGCCATAGGCGTCGGCGGGGGCGAGGGTCACGTCGAGCGACGCGCCCGTCTCGTGGCCGTCCAGGGCGTTCTCCAGGCCGGCGAGGATGTTGTCGTGGCCGTGCAGGTACTCCAGGGGCTGTGCGCGGCTGCGCGAATCGTCGAGCACGCGGCCCTGGTCGTCGCTGAGCACGTAGTGCAGGGTCACGACCCGTTGCGGGGCGATCATCATGGGGTTCTCCAGTAGCTGATGGGGCGAGACGGCCTCACTCCTGGCGGCGTAGCTGGGCGACGGCCATCTCCAGGCGCTGCTGGCGCTGCAGCAGGTTGAGCAACACCACGGCACGCTCCTCGCCGTGATGGGTGACGAAGACCGCACACAGGTCCTTGAACGGCCCCTCGGTGATCTCGACCATCTCGCCGGCACGGAAATAGACGTTGGCGGGGTCGTCCTGCGCCTCGCTGCCATGACGGCGCAACGTCTCGATCAGGGCGTCCTCCACCGGCAGCGGCTGATCGCCGAAGGTGACGATCTTGAGCACGCCGCGGGTGGAGCGGATCGGCCGCCAGTTGCTGGCTACCCGATCCAGGCGGACGAACAGATAGTAGGGAAAGAGCGGCTCGCTGATCCATTCGAGCTTGCCGCGGCGCTTCTTCTGCACCTCCAGCACCGGGTGGAAGACCTCGAAGCCCTGGTTGCCCAGATGCTCGCTGGCCCGGAAGGACTCCCCGCCCTTGCACTGGATCGCGTACCAGCGCGGCACATCGTCGTCGTGCTGTGTGTCGGGATCGCTCATGGCACTCCTTTCGGCTGGTATCACTGCTGGGGCTCTGCAACAATCCGTCGCTGCAGTTCGTCGCCCCGCCTGGCGGCCGTAGCCCCCGGGCGGCGCCATTCTACCATCGATGATAGGCAGCTAGGGGCCCCTGTCGCCACCGACCTGCCGGGAGCCTGCCCCGAATGACCACCCCCGTCGCCCGTCGCAGCTGGCGGGCCGCCCTGGCCATCTACCGCCGCCCGCCGGTCGTGACCATGCTGTTCCTGGGCTTCTCGGCCGGCCTGCCCTTCCTGCTGGTGTTCTCGACGCTCTCCGCCTGGCTGCGCAGCGACGGCGTGGAAGTGGCCGCGATCGGGTTCTTCTCGTGGATCGGCATCCTCTATTCGATCAAGTTCTTCTGGGCGCCGGTGGTCGACCGCCTGGCGCTGCCGCTGCTCACCCGCCTCTTCGGCCAGCGCCGCGGCTGGATGCTGCTGGGCCAGGCGATGATCGCTGCCGGGCTGGCGGGGCTGGCGAGTCTCGATCCGGTGGGCCACCTGCCCCTGGTGGCCGCCTTCGCCCTGCTGGTGGCCTTCGGCTCGGCGACCCAGGACATCGCCATTGATGCCTTCCGCATCGAGTCGGCGCCGGATGACGTTCAGGCGGCCATGGCCTCGACCTACATCATCGGCTACCGCGGCGGGCTGCTGGCCGCCGGCGCCGGGGCGCTCTACGTGGCCTCCTGGCTCTCCTGGGAGGCGGCCTACCTGACCATGGCCGCGCTGGTCGGCGTGGGCGTGCTCACCGTGCTGGTGCGCCCCGAGCCCGAGCGCCTGTCGCTGACCACCCAACTGATCCACGAGCCGCGGGTGCGCGCCTTCGTGCGCCACAGCCGCGGCCGCCCCAGGGCGCTGCGCCGCCTGGGTGCCTGGCTGATCGGCGCGGTGGTGTGCCCCTTCACCGACTTCTTCACCCGCCACCGCCGCAAGGCGCTGTGGCTGCTGCTGTTCATCGCGGTGTTTCGCATCAGCGACCTGGCCATGGCCTCCATGGCCAACCCGCTCTACATCGACCTGGGCTTCTCGCTTGCCACCATCGCCAACGTCACCAACATCTTCGGCATCGCCATGAGCATCGGCGGCGGCATCCTCGGCGGCCTGCTGGTGGCGCGCTACGGCATCGGGCCGATCCTGGTGCTGGGGGCCGTCGCCGCCACGTTCACCAACCTGCTGTTCGTCGCCCTGACGCTGGCGGGCGAGAGCCTGCCCTGGCTGGTGACCACCATCATCGGCGACAACCTGGCCAACGGCCTGGCCAGCGCGGTGTTCATCGCCTTCCTGTCGAGCCTCACCTCGCGGGCCTACACGGCGACCCAGTACGCACTCTTCTCGTCGCTGATGACCCTGCCGGGCAAGTTCCTGAGCGGCTTCGGCGGCCTGGTGGTGGCCGCCGAGGGCTACGCCCCGTTCTTCGCGATCGCCTCGGCGCTGGGGCTGCCCGCCATCGCGCTGGCGATCTGGATCAGCCGCGACCGTACGCTGGTGCCGCCACCAGCGCCGCGTACGGCCTGAGCCACGGCGCTCAGACGAGCTGCGCGCGCAGCCACTCCAGGGCACCGGGCGTGGCGCGCCACTGATCGCGCATCAGGGTGCGGTACTGCCAGGCCTCGGCGCGGCTGCCCGGCTCGGCGGCGCCGTCCGGCCCGGCGGACACCGGGCGCGGGTTCTCGGCGCACAGCATGCCCGGGGCATGGTCGTTGTGCCGCCTCACCTCGGCCAAGGCGTCGACGGCCTCCTCGCGGCGCCCCAGGCGGAACAGCGCCAGGACACGCCCCATGAGCAGGCCGAGCACCGCCACGCTGTCGAGGTAGCGCTCGGTCATGGCCAGCGCCTCGCGGTCGCGGCCCTCGCGCAGCAGCTGATCGAGCACCAGTTCCTGCAGGCCCAGGCTGTCCTGGTCGTCCAGCGCCAGCAGCCGCTCGGCGAGCTGCCGGGAGCGCGCCCGGGCCCCGCGCTCCATCCCCACCACCAGGGCGAGACCGGTACGCAGCAGCACGGCGTTGTCGGCGCGCTCCCACAGGAAGGAGCCGTCGCCGGCATCGCGGACGCGCTCCAGCCAGCGCTCCAGGCGGTCGGCCAGCGGCTCGAAGAGGCTCGGCGACATCCACGGCAGGCTGCCGAAGCGACTGGTCAGCGCCAGCGCCAGCGACTGCACCACGCGCGGGGCGTCCAGCCACTCGGGGTGCGCGCACAGTTCGCGCAGCCAATCGCCGGCATGGGGCCAGGGATCGTCCTCGAAGCCCATGGCGCTCTCCTCGTCCACGGCCACCACGAAGTGCGCCTGCCAGCCGGCGAACAGGGTGTCCTCGCGCGCGCTGGCGTGGTACTCGAGCTCGCCCGCGTCGTTGATGCGCACGTCCAGCGCCGGCGCTGCCGGCAGCTCGGCGAGCAGCGCCTGCAGGGCGGCGAGCGGCTCGGCGAGGTCCTCCTCGGCATTGAGCAACTGGTCGGCGAGCGTGGCCCCGGGATTGTCGGCCAGGTCGGCGAGGAACTGCAGCTGGTCCGGGTCGAGCTCGCCCTGGCGTGCCAGACGGCGGAACCAGAAGCGCGATCGCTCGGCGGCCTCCTGCTCGTGCCCCTCATGGAGCAGCAGCATCGCCTCGACATAGGCCAGGGTCGGCGAGTCGGGCAGCGCCTGCTGGGCGCGCACGAAGGCGTCGCGCGCGCTGTCCAGGTCGTCGTTGTCGAGGTGCATCAGGCACAGCCGCTCGAGCGCCACGCCGCGCAGGAACAACGGCCCGCGCTCGAGCACCTCGTCGAGCAGCGCCGTGCGCTTGCGGATGAAACCGCGCTCCTGGTAGAGGTCGATCAGCAGCTCGAAGGCCGGCTCGGCCTGTTCGGGCAGCCGCGACCAGTCGGCACGCTGGAAGAGCGCCTCGAGGATCTGCTGGGCACGGCCGCGCTGGCCGGTCTCGGCGGCGATCAGCCCGGCCTCGAGCAGCGCCTGGGCCGGGGCGCGACCGCTCGCCAGCGCGGCCTTGAGCGTGGCACCGGTCCAGTCGCGCAGCGAGAGCATCCACATCAGGTGGTCGGGAATCTCTCCGGGCAGGGTCACCGCTCCGCAGCAGTGCTTGGTCTTGCGCCCGGAATCGCACCAGCAGGGCTCGTTGCGCCCGGGACGGGCCAGCGGCTCGCAGGCGAAATCGAGGCGCTCCAGCGGGGTCTGCGACCACAGCTCCGGCGCCAGCGCCTGGGCCAGGGGCAGGTTGCCGCCCAGCTGGGCCACGCCCTTTTCGCGCGCCCAGGCCATCAGCGTCGGGTAGTGCTCGTCTTCACGGATCGCCGCCAGGGCGCCCGTGGCAAACCCCAGCAGCTGTTCCACCCATACTGCCAGCATCGCCGTCTCCGCCATCCAAAAATCCGCACAGTCTAACAGCCCGCCGTCGCTGTGAGCAGCCGCTCAGGACTCGCGGATGCGGCTTGCCCAGGCCAGCAGAGGGCGGGTGCGCGCCTGCATGTCGAGTCTCGCGCCAAGACGCACCAGGTTCCAGTAGTGGCCGTTGAGGGTGCGCGACAGCAGCAGGGTGTCGGCGGGCGGCTGCAGGCGGTCCAGGGCCGCCCACACCCGGGGGCTGAGTTCGCGCAGGCGACGGTGCACCCGCACGTCGGAGAAGTCCTGAACGCCGGGGGCGAAGAGCGGCGTCACGGCCTCGGCGGCCTCGCGGTAGAGCGCCAGCGGCGCCCCCTGTCCCTGGCGGCCGCTGAGCGCGAGCAGGGCGCTGTCCATGGCCATGGGGTCGGCGGCAAGCGTCGCCTCGAGCAGGCGCAGCATGGCCGCCAGGCGCGCCTCGGGCACGGGGATCACCGCCCCCAGGTCGTAGATGACCAGGCGGCCCTGGTCGTCGGCGGCAAAGTTTCCGGCATGCGGGTCGGCGTGCAGCTCCCCGAAGGTGAAGAGCTCCTCGGTGAGCCAGTCGGCGAGCGCGGTGGCGATGCGCTGGCGGACGGCATCGTCGGCCGTCTCCAGCTCGCGCAGCGGGGTCCCCGCCACGTAGTGCATGGCGAGCACCCGCTCGGTGCAGTGATCGAGCCGCGGCTCGGGGATCACCAGGTGCTCCAGGTGCGCATAGCGCGCCCGATAGCGGGCCAGGGCACGCGCCTCGGCGTGGTAGTCGAGCTCGCCGCGCAGGCTCGCCGCCAGCTCCTCGAAGAGTGCATCGAGGCGCACCTGGGGCACCTTGAGCCAGCGCCCCAGGCGCATCAGCCGGCGCAGTTGGGCGAGGTCGCTCTCCAGCACCTCGGCCAGGCCCGGGTACTGCACCTTGAGCACCAGCGTCTCGCCGTCGCGGGTCACCGCACGGTGCACCTGTCCCATGGAGGCGCTGGCAAAGGGGTGCCGTTCGATCTCGCGGAAGCGGGCATCGAGATCGCCGTAGGCCTCGACCAGGGTGCGGCGGATGCCCGGCCAGGGCATCGGCTCGGCCTGACGCTGCAGGCGCGAGAGCTCCTCGGCCAGGTCCGGCGGCAGCAGGTCGTCCCACTGCGCCATGATCTGGGCGAGCTTCATGGCCGGCCCCTTGAGCTCGGAGAGCCCCTCGAACAGCGCCTCGCCGAGCGCCCGCCAGTCGGCCTGCCCGCCCAGTCGCGTGCGCACCAGGGCGCCGCCGGTACGGGCGCCGAGGCCGATCAGCCGCCGGGTCCTGCCGCGTTCGCGCATGTCATCCGCCTGCCTTTTTCGATACAAGGATTGTACATCGAGCACACCAGCTTACACCTGGCAGCAGGCCGGGAATACTGGAAGAATGTCCATGCCATACACCGTCGCGAGTCATGGATGCGCCTGATCATCGCCGAGAAACCCAGCCTGGCCCGAGCCATCGCCGACGCGCTGCCCGGCACGTCCCAGCGCGCCGAGGGTTCGCTGCGCGTCGGCGACACCACCGTGACCTGGTGCCTGGGCCACCTGCTGGAGCAGGCGCCGCCGGACAGCTACGACCCGGCGCTCAAGCAGTGGCGGCTCGACACCCTGCCGATCCTGCCCGACCGCTGGCGGCTCGTGCCGCGCCCCAAGGCGCGCAGCCAGCTGACGGTGATCCGCCGCCTGCTCAAGACCGCCCGCGAGGTGGTCCACGCCGGCGACCCGGACCGCGAGGGCCAGCTGCTGGTGCAGGAGGTGATCGAGCACCTGGGCTGGAAGGGCCCGGTGTCGCGGCTGCTGGTCAGCGACCTCAACCGCCCGGCGGTGCAGCGCTCGCTCGCCCGGCTCGAGGACAACGCCCGCTACCAGCCGCTCTACCGTGCCGCCGAATCCCGGGCGCGGGCCGACTGGCTCTACGGCATCAACCTGACCCGGGCCTGGACGCTCACCGGCCGCCAGGCGGGCCACGACGGCGTGCTCTCGGTGGGCCGGGTGCAGACCCCAGTGCTGGGCCTGGTGGTGCGCCGCGATGCCGAGATCCGCGACTTCGAACCCCGCCCCTTCTACACGCTGTGGGTGGACCTCGGCGTGGCGAACGGCGAGCTGCGCGCCTGGTGGCAGCCGGGCGAGGCCCACTCGCTGGACGAACAGGGCCGCCTGCTGGTGCGCGAACCAGCCGCTGCCCTGGCCGAGCGCCTGCCGGGCGCCGCGGGTCGCCTGACCTCGCTCGAGTCGCGCGAGCGGCGCCAGGCCGCCCCGCTGCCCTACTCGCTCTCGGCACTGCAGGTCGATGCTGCCCGGCGCTTCGGGCTCTCCGCCCAGGCCGTGCTCGACATCTGCCAGCGCCTCTACGAGCGCCACCAGTTGATCACCTACCCGCGCTCGGACTGCCGCTACCTGCCCGAGGAGCACTTCGCCGGCGCCCGCGCCACCCTGGAGGGCGCCTGTCGCCAGGACGACACCCTGCGCGAGTGGCTCGCCGGCGCCGACTTCACGCGGCGCTCCAAGGCCTGGAACGACGCCAAGGTCGGCGCGCACCACGCCCTGGCCCCCACCGGCAAGCCGGCCGATACCGCACGCCTGGCCAAGGCCGAGGCCGACGTCTTCCGCCTGATCGCGCGCAACGTGCTCGCCCAGTTCTACCCGGCACTCGCCGTGCGCGAGGTGAAGGCCGAGTTCACCATCCTGGGCGAGCGCTTCCGCGCCAAGGGCCAGGAAATACTGGAACCCGGCTGGAAGCCACTCTTCACCACCCGCGACGAGGCGCCCCCCCTGCCCCCGCTCCGCGAGGGCGAGACGTGCCGGGTCCTTGATGCGGGCGTCGAGGATCGCGAGACGCGTCCCCCGGAGCCCTTCACCGATGCCAGCCTGATCAAGGCGATGATGAACATCGCCCGCTACGTGGAGGACCCGGCGGTGAGGCGCACCCTGCGCGAGCACGATGGGCTGGGCACCGAGGCGACCCGCGCTTCCATCCTCGAGACCCTGGTCGCACGCGGCTACCTGGTACGCCAGGGCAAGGCGCTGCGCGCCACGCGGCTCGGCAGCGCGCTGATCGCCTCGCTGCCCGACGCCGTGGGACGGCCCGAGCGCACGGCGCTGTGGGAGCAGCGCCTCGCCGCCATCGCCGAGCGGGACGCCGACCCTGCCCCCTTCCTCGCCGCCCTGGTCGAAGACCTGCGCGCCCTGCTGGCCAGCGCCGACGCCGGCCGGCTGCGCCAGGCGCTGCACACGGCACAGGGCGAGGACGGCGCCCCTGCCGCGGGCCAGCCGACCCGACGGCGGCGCGGCTCGCCGAGTCGCCGCGCCAGCAAGGGCGGATCGCGTCGAACCACCCGCCGCCGGAGCCCGCCATGACGCCGCGAACATCCCACGAGAGCGCCAGCCACTGGGATGCCAGCCACTGGAATGCCAGCCACTGGATCGTCGGTCCCGGTGCCCTCGGGCGGCTCGTCGGCCTGCGCCTGGCCGCAACGACGGCGGTGACGCTCGTCGGTCGCCGCCCCCTGCCCGCCCGACAGACGCTGATCACACCCGAAGGCGGCACCCTGACGCGCGGGCTGGCCACCGCCCGCCTCGACGCCCTGCCCGAGGCCGCCCCCGCCGTGGTCCACCTGACCACCAAGGCCTACGCCGCCGAGACAGCCTACGCCAGCCTGGCACCACGCCTTGGCCCCGACACCCTGCTGGTACTGTGGCAGAACGGCTTCGCCTGCCAGCCACGGCTCAGCGCGCGCCATGCCGGCCCGGTGCTGTGCGCCACCACCACCGAAGGGGCGTACGTGCAGGGCGACGACCGGGTGACCCATGCCGGCCACGGCCACACCTTCCTCGGCGCCCTCGACGGCCGCCACGGCGAGCCGGCCGCAGCGTTGGCGAGCCGTCACGCCGCCGCCGGCCTGCCCGCCGAGGCGGTGGACGACATCCGCGTCCGGCTGTGGCACAAGCTCGCCGTGAACGCCGCCATCAATCCCCTGGTGGCGCGCTTTCGCATCCGCAACGGCCAGCTGCGCGATCGCCCCTTCCGCCCCATGGTGGAGGCCGTGATCGTGGAGATCGCCGCGATCATGGCCGCCGAGCGCATTCCGTCCCCGCCCGAGGGCTGGGCCGACCTGGTCTGGCGGGTGATCGCGGGCACCGCCCGCAATCGCGCCTCCATGCTGCAGGACGTGCTGGCCGGCCGCCCCACCGAGCGCGAGGCGATCCTTGGTCCGCTGCTGACCGCCGCCCGCCGCCACGGCATCGCCACGCCTCGCCTGGCCGAGCTCGATGCCGCCCTGACCGACGCGCGCGTCTGACACCCGAGAACGACACGCAACTGACACTGGCGAGGTGGGCGGCCCCTTGCTACGCTGCAATGACTAATATTACGAGAACGCGACGAGCCGGCGGCGGCAAACGACCGCCGGCTTGAGGTCAGGGATATGAAATCGGGTTCTTCCGCCGCCGCCCTGGCGGTGGTGCTTACCGTGATGTCGCCACTGCTGGCGGCGGACGAGCACCAGCTGGAGCTGGCGCCGGTCACCTACGACCCCGTCTATGCCGGTGAGATGACACGGCTGGCACAGCTCGACAACGGCGTGGTGGTCCAGGGGGCCGATGTCACCACGCCCGACGGCTACACCTCCGGGTTCCGGCTCACCGCCGGCTACTCGCCCTACGGACTGCCGCAGCTCGACATCGGTGCGGAGTTCACCTATCGCGCCAGCGATGAGGTCCCCCTGTCCACGGGGGATCGGCACCTGCTGATCAACACCACCGCCTTCGGCGGCAGCCTGGTGGCCGGCGTGCGCATGGGCGGCCTGGGACTCTACGCCAAGACGGGCTACGCCGACTGGGATGGCGACCCGCTCTCCCGCAGCGAGGATCCGGGGCTGGACACCACGGGCACCTCACGCATCCAGGGCTTCGGCGCCCGCTTCGAGTTCTCGCGCATGAGCGGCCGGCTGGAGTTCGAGGAGATCGATGCCCCGAGTCTCGCGCACCTCAACCTGCTGACGGCCTCGGTGCATATCCCCTTCTGACGCCACTCCCTTGAGTGTTCTATAGTGAATGAGCGGCGAGGCTCCTTGCCGTATGACTTCGTCGCCTCATTTTTTTCTCGAACGCATATCCCCTGAGCGAGAGGTTACGACGATGAGTCTGAGAATTGGCGATACTGCGCCGGACTTCACGGCACAGACGACCGAAGGCACCCTGAACTTCCACGAGTGGATCGGCGACAGCTGGTGCATCCTCTTCTCGCACCCCAAGGACTTCACCCCGGTGTGTACCACCGAGCTCGGCTACATGGCCAAGCTGAAACCGGAATTCGACAAGCGCAACACCAAGGTCATCGGCCTCTCGGTGGACCCGGTCGACAACCATGCCGCCTGGTCGAAGGACATCGAGGAGACCCAGGGCGCGGCGCCCAACTTCCCGATGATCGGCGACGACAAGCTCGAAGTCGCCAAGCGCTACGACATGCTGCCGGCCGACCTCGAGGGCACGGCCGAGGGGCGCACGCCCGCCGACAACGCCACGGTGCGCTCGGTGTTCATCATCGGCCCCGACAAGAAGGTCAAGGCGATGCTGGTCTATCCCATGACCAGCGGCAGGGACTTCAACGAGGTGCTGCGCCTGCTCGACTCCGTCCAACTCACCGCCCAGCACA
The DNA here is from genome assembly GCA_004551485.1 of Billgrantia azerbaijanica. GTDB lineage: Bacteria > Pseudomonadota > Gammaproteobacteria > Pseudomonadales > Halomonadaceae > Halomonas > Halomonas azerbaijanica. The sequence goes on from SBLD01000018.1 coordinate 30,467, forward strand.
CCCTGGCCACGCCGGTGAACTGGCGGCCGGGCGAGGACGTCATCATCCCGCCGTCGGTGAGCGACGAGGAAGCGCGCCAGAAGTACCCGGAAGGCTTCACCACCCTCAAGCCCTATCTGCGCACGGTCAAGCAGCCCTCCTGACACCGCAATAGGCGGTTCCGACACGACAACGCCCCGGCATGCCGGGGCGTTTCTTTGGCTGGGCATCCTATGCCGAAAAGTCTACGAGCGCAGTCACTTTTCAGCCGGTGTTGCGCAGACCGGCGGCGATCCCCGCCATGGTCACCATCAGCGCCCGGGTGAGCTCGCCGCTGATGGCGCCGTCGGCGTCGCGGTTGCGCTGCAACAGCTCCGCCTGCAGGCCGTGCAGGGGATCGATGTAGGGGTTGCGCACCGCGATGGCCTGCCGGATCAGCGGCGTCTGCTCGAGCAGAACCTCCTCGTCGAGGATCTCCCGCACCACCCCGTGCAGGCGCGTGAAGCGCTCGCGCAGCGACTCGCCCAGCGCCTTGAGCGCCGGCTCGTCCACCAGGCGCCGCTCGTAGTAGGTGGCGATGCCGACATCCGCCTTGGCCAGCAGCATCTCGAGCATGTCGAGGTAGGTGCCGAAGAAGGGCCAGCGATCGCGCATCTCGCGCAGCACCTCGAGGCCGTCCTCTTCGGCGACGCGCGTGGCGAAGGCCTCGCCGCTGCCGAGCCAGGCCGGCAGCATCAGGCGGATCTGCGTCCAGGCGAAGATCCAGGGAATGGCGCGCAGCGTCTCCACGCCGCCGTCCTGACGCCGCTTGGTGGGACGCGAGCCAAGCGGCAGCCGCCCCAGCGCCCCTTCCGGCGTGACGGCCCGGAAATAGGGCACGAAATCGGGATTCTCGCGCACCACGCCCACGTAGGCGCGGTGGGCGATCTCGGCCAGGCGGTCCATCTCCTCGCGCCAGTGCGGCTCGGGGGCGGGCGGCGGCAGCAGCGTCGCCTCGAGCACCGCGCAGGCGTAGATCTCCATGGAGCGCAGGGCGATGTCGGGCTGGCCGAACTTGAAGCGGATCATCTCGCCCTGCTCGGTGACCCGCAGGCTGCCGTTCACCGAGCCGGGAGGCTGGGAGAGGATGGCCGCGTGAGCCGGCCCGCCGCCGCGGCCCACGGCGCCACCGCGACCGTGGAACAGCGTCAGCGCCACGCCATGCTGCTGGCACACCCCGACCAGGCGCTCCTGGGCCCGGTACTGCGCCCAGGCGGCGGCCAGCTGGCCGGCGTCCTTGGCCGAGTCGGAATAGCCGATCATCACCTCCTGGCGATCGCCGGCCAGCGCTCGGTAGCCGGGCAGCGCCAGCAGGCGGTCGATGACATCGCCGGCGCGGTTGAGGTCGTCGAGGGTCTCGAACAGCGGGGCGATGGGCAGCGTCACCTCGCCGCCCACCTCCTTCATCAGCAGGGCCACGGTGAGCACATCGGAAGGCTGGCCCGCCATGGAGATGATGTAGGTGCCGAGCGCCTCGCGGTGCTCGCCGGCGATGACGCGGAAAGTGTCGAGCACCTCACGCGTCTCCGCCGAGCACTCCCAGCGCCGAGGGATCAGCGGGCGTCGCGACTCCAGCTCGGCGAGCAGGAAGGCCTGGCGCTGCTCCTCGCTCCAGTCGCGATAGTGGCCGAGCTCCAGGGCCTCGGTGAGTTCCTCCATCACCTGGGCATGGCGACTCGCCTCCTGGCGGATGTCGAGCTTGGTCAGGCTCACCCCGAACACCGCCACGCGGCGCAGGGTGTCGAGCAGCACGCCGTTGGCGATGGTGTCGAGCCCCACGTCGCACAGCGAGCGGTAGCAGGCAAGCAGCGGCGCGTAGAGCTGGTCGCGGGTCTCGATGATCGGCCCGTTCTCGAACGGCTTGCCGTCGAGTTCGGCCTTGGCCCAGTCGCGGGTCGCCTCGACACGGTTCAGCAGGCGCTTGATCAGCTCGCGATAGGGCTCGGCGACATCGCCCACCTCGGCCCGCAGCGCGCTGTTGGCCTTCCACATGGAGAGCTCGGCCTTGAGCTGCTCGAGGTCGCGCAGGTAGAGGTCCGCCGCCATCCAGCGCCCCAGCAGCAGCACCTCACGGGTCACCTTGGAGGTGACGTTGGGGTTGCCGTCGCGGTCGCCGCCCATCCAGGAGGCGAAGACGATCGGCGAGGCGTCGAGCGGCAGCCGCTCGCCGGCGGTCTCGAGCAGCAGGTTGTCGAGGTCGCGATGGAAGGCCGGTACCGCCTGCCACAGCGAATTCTCGATCACCGCGAAGCCCCACTTCGCCTCGTCCACCGGGGTGGGCCGCTCGTGGCGGATCTCGTCGGTGTGCCAGGCCTGGCTGATCAGCTCCTCGAGGCGCCCACGGGCGCGGCTGGCGCGCTCCGGGTAGTCGGCGGAGGATTCGATGATCGACAGGCACTCGTCGATGGCGTCGTACTTCTGGATCAGGGTGCGACGGATGACCTCGGTGGGGTGGGCGGTGAGCACCAGCTCGACGCGCATGGCGGCGAGCGTCTCGACCAGCTTGCGCGGCGAGTGGCCGGCGCCCCGTGCGCGCTCGAGCAGTTCGCCGAGCACCGGCTGGCTGCCGGGCTTGTAGTCCTCCACCCGCCGGAAACGCGCGCGGTAGTGCTGCTCGGCGATATTGGCCAGGTTGAGAAACTGGTTGAAGGCGCGGGTCACCGGCAGCAGGTCGCGGTCGGACAGCTTGCGCAGGTAATCGATCAGTTCGCGGCTGCTCTGGGCATCGCCCTGGCGGCCCTGCTTGGCCAGGCCGCGAATGGTCTCGATGCGGTCGAGGAAGTCCTGGCCAAGGTCGTCGGCGATGGTGCGGCCGAGACTGTCACCCAGGATGCGCACGTTGTCGCGCAGGGATTCGTGAAGATCGTCGCTCATGGCCGTCCTCCGTGCGGGGATTCCGAGAATGGGGTGTCATGCTGCTTGGCCTGCTGCCAGTAGCGCTCCATGGTGTCCAGGTCGACGTCCTGCGGGCGGGTGCCACGCTCGGCGAGCGACGTCTCGACGAAGCGGAAGCGGCGCTCGAACTTGGCGTTGGTGTCGCGCAGGCAGCGTTCGGGGTCGGCCTTGAGGGTGCGCGCGAGGTTGGTCACGGCGAACAGCAGGTCGCCGACCTCGCTCACCGCATGGTCCCGGTCGCCGGCCGCCAGCGCCTGCTCCACCTCCTCGAGTTCCTCGCGGATCTTGGCGATCACGCCGCGGGCGTCGGGCCACTCGAAACCGACGCGGGCGGCGCGCTTGGAGAGCTTGGCGGCGCGCGGCAGCGCCGGCAGGGTACGCGGCACGTCATCCAGCACCGACGCCGCGGCGCCGTCCTTCACCGAGTCCGGCGACGCCGTGGCGGCTCGCTCGGCGCGCTCCTCGGCCTTGAGCGCTTCCCAGCGCGAATGCACCTGATGGCTTTCGACCTGCTCGGCGGACACGCCGGGCGGGCGGCGCGAGGCCAGGGTGCCGTCGGGGAAGACGTGGGGATGGCGGCGCAGCATCTTGGCGGTCAGGGTGTGCACCACGTCATGGAAGTCGAAGCGCGCCTCCTCGGCGGCGAACTGGCTGTAGTAGACCACCTGGAAGAGCAGGTCGCCGAGCTCGCCTGGCAGTTCGTCGAAGGCGCGCCGCTCGATGGCATCGGCCACCTCGTAGGCCTCCTCCAGGGTGTGGGGCACGATGCTGTCCCAGTCCTGCTTGAGGTCCCAGGGGCAGCCGTGGTGCGGGTCGCGCAGCACCGCCATGAGGGTGAGCAGGTCCTCGATGCCGTGGCGGGTATCGCACATGACGTTCGTGTTCATGACTGTCTCGCTCATGGCTGCTTCCTCTTGCGTTTGCTGCCCTTGGCGCCGCTTCTCAGCCGCTTGACGTCGATGACGTTGGGAAGCTGCTGGATGCGCGAGAAAAGCCGCCCCAGCGTCTCCAGGCCGTCGACCTCCACGGTGATGCGCATCCGCGCGATGCCGTCGCGGGTATCGGTCAGGGTATTGACCGACAGCACGTTGACCTTGTCATGGCTGAGCACGCCGGTGACGTCGCGCAGCAGCCCGGAGCGGTCCCAGGCCTGGATCTCGATGTCCACCGGATACTGGGTGTGGGCGCGCTCGCCCCACTCCACCTCGATCACCCGCTGCGGCTCATCGACGCGCAGCTGCAGGATGTTGGGACAGTCCTGGCGGTGCACGGTGACGCCGCGCCCCTGGGTGATGAAGCCGACGATGGGGTCGCCGGGCACCGGGTGGCAGCAGTTGGCCATGCTGGTCTTGAGGTTGCCCACCCCGAGCACGGTAATGTCGCTGGTGGCGCCCTTGGCCTGATCGCGGCGCGGTTTGGCCAGCAGGCGGTCGAGCTGCTCCTGGTCGTCGCTCTCGCCGAACAGCTGCTGGGCCTGGTGCAGCACCTGACCGATGCGCAGGTCGCCCGCCCCGAGCGCGGCATACATGTCGTCGGGGCTCTGGTAGTTGACCTGGCGGGCCAGGGTGTCGAGGTCCATGCCCTCGACGTCGAGGCGCTTCATCTCGCGCTCGAAGAGCGCCTTGCCCTCCTCCAGGTTCTGCTCGCGGGCCTGGTGCTTGAACCAGGCCTGGATCTTGGCACGCGCCCGCGAGGTGCGCACGTAGCCGAGGCTGGGGTTGAGCCAGTCGCGGCTCGGGCCACCCTTGCTGGCGGTGAGGATCTCGACCTGCTGTCCGGTCTTGAGCTTGTAGGTGAGCGGCACGATGCGGCCGTCGACCTTGGCCCCGCGACAGCGGTGGCCCACCTCGGTGTGCACGCGATAGGCGAAGTCGATCGGCGTGGCGATGCGCGGCATGTCGATGACGTGGCCGTCCGGGGTGAAGACGTAGATGCGATCCGGCGCCACGTCGCTGGAGAGCCCCTCGCGCAGGTCGCCGAAGTCGCCGACCTCCTCCTGCCATTCGAGCACCTGGCGCAGCCAGGCGATCTTCTCCTCGTAGCTGGTGCTCTTGGCCTTGGTGTCGTGGCCCTTGTAGCGCCAGTGGGCACAGACACCGAGCTCGGCCTCCTCGTGCATGGCAAAGGTGCGGATCTGGATCTCCAGCACCTTGTTCTCGGGGCCGAGCACCGCCGTGTGCAGCGACTGGTAGCCGTTCTTCTTGGGGTTGGCGATGTAGTCGTCGAACTCGTTGGGCACGTGGTGCCAACGCGAGTGGACGAGCCCCAGCACGGTATAGCAGTCGGCCACCTCGGGCACCAGGATGCGCACCGCGCGCACGTCGTTGACCTGCGAGAAGTCGATGCGCTTGCGCTTCATCTTGCGCCAGATGGAGTAGATGTGCTTGGCGCGACCGTTGACCTCGTAGCGCGGGATGCCCTGGACGTCGAGCATGCCCTTGAGCGTCTCGACGACATCGTGGATGTAGCGGTCGCGGTCCAGGCGCTTCTCGGCCAGCTGGCGGGCGATGGTCTTGTAGTCCTCCTCGTGGAGGTAGCGGAAGGAGAGGTCCTCGAGCTCCCACTTGAGCTGGCCGATGCCAAGGCGGTGCGCCAGCGGCGCGTAGATGTCGAACACCTCGCGGGCCACCCGCTGCTGCTTCTCGCGCGGCGCGTCCTTGACCTGGCGCAGGGCGCAGGTGCGCTCGGCGATCTTGATCAGCGCCACGCGCACGTCGTCGACCATGGTGACCAGCATCTTGCGCAGGTTGTCCTGCTGGTCGTGCTGCACCAGCCCCTGGCTCGGGGTCTGGACGTTGCTGATGGCGGCCATCTGCAGCACGCCGTCGATCAGCTTGGCCACTTCTCTGCCGAAGCGCTTGCTCACGGCCTCCAGCGAGAGCAGGCCCTCGCGCACCGCGCGGTAGAGCACCGCCGCCTCGAGCGCCGGCTGGTCGAGCTTGAGCTCGCCAAGGATATCGGCCATCTCCAGGCCGGTACGGAAACTGGTCTCGGACGGCAGCCATGCCTTGTGCGGGCGCTCGGCCTCGCGGGCGAGCCGCTCGGCCAGCGCGCAGGCCTCGCGCATCTCGGTCCGATCGCGCAGCTTGACATCGTCCTCCAGCCGGGCGAGCCAGTGGTCGATATCGACCTCGCCGCTCGCGGTGAGCGGCTGGTCATCGCGCACTTTCACCATCTCGTCAAGCTCCTTGCGATGAGGGCTGCCGCTCGGGGTGCTCGAACAGCAGCACGGATTCCAGGTGCGAGGTGTGCACGAACATGTCGGCCACCGCCGCACGCACGACGCGGTAACCGCCATGCACGAGACGTGCCGCGTCCCGTGCCAGGGTCGCCGGGTCACAGGCGATGTAGACCACGCGCGGCGCCGGGCGTGCCACCAGTGCCTGGCAGGCGGCGTCGGCACCGTCGCGCGGCGGGTCGAGCAGCACGGCCTGCGGCGCCTGGGCCGCGAGCAGCGCCGTCACGGCCGCGACGTCGCCCAGGTCGGCCTGCTCGGCGGCCACCGTCAGGCCGCTGTCGCGGGCGTTGTCGGACAGGCGCGCGACCATCGCCGGGTGCCCCTCGATGGCCGTCACCCGGGCGCCGTCGGCGGCCAACGGCAGGCTGAAGTTGCCCACGCCGGCGTAGAGGTCGAGCACGCGCCGCCCGGCGAGCGGCGCCAGCCAAGCGCGCGCCGTGGCCACCAGGCAACGATTGACCGCCGCGTTGACCTGCACGAAGTCGCCGGGGGCGAAGGCGAGCCGCAACGGTGCATCCGCCGCCTGGCCGGGCAGCGCATAGTGCAGCGCCGGGGCCTCCGCAAGCCAGGCGAACTCAGGATTCTCGCGACCCAGCCAGCGGCCCACCGCCACGCCCTGCGCCTCGCCGAAGGCTTGCCAACGCGAACGATCGCCGGCGTTCTCGCGCAGTTGGCGCACCACGACCGCCGCGCCGCCGTCGCTGTCGATCAACTCCACGTGCCCGACCAGGCGCGGCGCCTCGAGACTCTCGAGGCACTGACGCAGCGGGGCGAGCAGCGCCTCGAGCCGCGGTACCAGCACCGGACAGGCGGTCACGTCCACCAGCCGACTGGCATGGCGCTCGCGAAAGCCCAGATGCACCCCGCCGTCGCTATCCACCTTGACGCCCAGCCGGGCGCGCCGCCGATAGGCGGTGTCCGGCTCGGCCAAGAGCAGAGGCGGCTCGGCGAGTTCGATGCCTTCGCGCGCCAGCAGGTCGACGAGCACCGCCCGCTTGTGGTCACGCTGCCCCGCAAGCGCCAGGTGCTGGAGGTCGCAGCCGCCGCAGCGGCCGTAATGGGGACAGGGCGGGGAAACACGCTCGGACGAGGGCTCGAGCAGCGTGCGGACATGCCCCTCGTCGAAGCGCTTGCGCGTGCGGTGCACGGCCACCTCGACCCGCTCGCCGGGAAGTGCCCCCTCGACGAACAGCGTCTTGCCCGAGGCCGAGCGGGCCACGCCGCGCCCGTCATGGGCGAGGCGCTCGATGGTCACCGGGGCGTCGCCTTCCACAGGGGGGGCGGCCGACCTGGGTGGCTCGACGCGCCCCTGGAGTCCGGAAACGCCGCTGCGGCGCCGCGTCGGGCGACGCTTGCCAAGCAGGGCCACCTCAGGCCTCCGGGGCGAAGAGGCCGGTGGAGAGGTAGCGGTCGCCGCGGTCGCAGACGATGAACACGATCACGGCGTTCTCCACCGTCTCGGCAACGCGCAGCGCGCCGGCGAGCGCGCCGCCGGAGGAGACGCCGGCCAGGATGCCCTCTTCCCGCGCCAGCCGGCGCATCTGCTCCTCGGCCTCGTCCTGGCTGATGTCGAGCACCCGATCGACCCGCGACGCCTCGAAGATGCGCGGCAGGTACGCCTCCGGCCAGCGGCGGATGCCGGCGATGCTGGCGCCATCCGCCGGCTGCAGGCCGACGATCTCCACCGCCGGGCTGCGCTCCTTGAGGTAGCGCGAGACCCCCATGATGGTGCCGGTGGTGCCCATGGCGCTGACGAAGTGGGTGATACGCCCCTCGGTCTGCTCCCAGATCTCCGGCCCGGTGCCCTGGTAGTGGGCCAGGGGGTTGTCGGGGTTGGCGAACTGGTCGAGGCGCTTGCCGTCGCCGCGGGCAATCATCGCCTCGGCGAGGTCACGCGCCTCCTCCATGCCACCCTCCTTGCTGACGCTGATCAACTGGGCACCGTAGGCGGCCATGGCCTGCTTGCGCTCGCTGGAGGCGCTCTCCGGCATGATCAGCACCATGCGGTAGCCCTTGATGGCAGCTGCCATGGCCAGCGCGATGCCAGTGTTGCCGGAAGTCGCCTCGACCAGGGTGTCACCGGGCACGATGTCGCCGCGCGCCTCGGCCTGCTCGAGCATGGAGAGCGCCGGACGGTCCTTCACCGATCCGGCCGGGTTGTTACCCTCGAGCTTGGCCAGCAGGGTGTTGTTGCGTCCCGCCGTGAGTCGCTTGAGACGCACGAGCGGCGTGTGGCCGATGACAGTCTCGATGGTGGGAAAAGGCATGTAACCGTCCTTAGGAAAAGGTCATCGCGACATTATATCCGTGGGGCTATCCACTGGACAGGCTGGGTCGGCAACTGTGGCATACTGGGCCGGCCATTCTCGGGACCAAGGAAGCTGCGATGTCGCTGGGCACCCGCCTCACCCTGTGGATCCTCTGTCTGCCCCTGGCGGTACTGGCGATCGTGGCCGTGCTGGCCCTGCACCAGGACACCCAGTGGCGCAAGGCGGCCCAGCTGGAGCACCTGGCCACGGCGGCCGAGCTGCAGGCGCCGCTGCTCGCCGCCACGGAGGACATTTCGCAGCGCGAGACGCTGGCCCGTCGCCTGCTGGCCCTCGATGAGGTGCGCCACGTCGGGCTCTATCGCCCCTCGGGCGAGCCGCTGCTGGAGCTGGGTTCCCGCAGCGGCACGTTCACGCCACCGGCGAGCGTTGAACGCCACCTGGACAGCGACGGCGATGTGTGGCGTCTCGTTCTGCCCCTCACCGTCAGCGACGGTCGGGATGGCGCCACAGCCACGGGCTGGCTGACGCTCGGCATCGACACCCGCAGCCTGACGCTCACCTTCTATCGCCACCTGGCGAGTGCCGGACTCGGCCTGCTGGTACTCGGCCTGCTGCTCTTCGTGTTCGGCACCAGCCTGGGTCGCCGTCTGGACAGCGCCCTGGGCGACGCCACCGACGCGCTCGATCGCCTTGCCCGGGGCGGCCGCCACGTGCGTCTGGACGAGCGGCAAGGCGCGCCGGAACTGCGTCGGCTGACCCACCGCATCAACGCCCTGGGCGATACGCTGGAGCACTCCCGCGACAACATGCAGCGCCAGATCGAGCAGACCACGGCCGAGCTGCAGGAGTCGATGGAGACCATCGAGATCAAGAACATCGAACTCGACCTCGCCCACCGGCGCGCCCTGGAGGCGAGCCGCGTCAAGTCGGAGTTCCTGGCCAGCATGAGCCACGAGATCCGCACCCCCCTCAACGGCATCGTCGGCTTCTGCCGCCTGCTCGGGCGCTCCCGCCTGGAGCCGCGCCAGCGCGAATGGCTCGACCAGGTCCAGGTCGCCTGCGACAACCTGCTCGCCCTGGTCAACGACGTGCTGGACTTCTCGCGCCTCGAGGCGGGTCGCCTGGAGCTGGATCGCACCGAGTTCGACATGGTGACGCTGGTCGATGAAGTGCTCGGCCTCCAGTCGCCGCTCGGCCACCAGAAGCACCTCGAGCTGCTGGGACTCGTCTACGACGACGTGCCGGCCCGGCTGCACGGCGACCCGATGCGCATCCGCCAGGTCCTCACCAACCTGGTGCACAACGCCCTGAAGTTCACCGAACGCGGCGAAGTGATCGTGCGGGTCATGGTCGACGCCATCTCGCCCAGCGGCCAGGTGAGCCTGCGCCTGAACGTGAGCGATACCGGTATCGGCCTGACGCCCGAACAGCAGCGTGACCTCTTCCAGGCCTTCCGCCAGGCCAGCCCGGGGCACTCACGCCAATACGGCGGCTCCGGGCTGGGGCTGGCCATCAGCCGCCAGCTGGTGGAGCAGATGGGCGGCCAGATCAGCGTGGAGAGCGAACCCGGCCAGGGTACGACCTTCGCCTGCACCCTGCCGCTGGAGTGCGCCGGCGACAGCGAACCGCCTCCCGAGCGCTTCCTTGCCGGCGAGCGTATCGCCCTGTTCGAACCCCATTCGCCGACGCGCTTCGCCCTGCACCACCTGCTGGCGCACTGGGGCGGAAACGTCGTCGAGGTCACCGCCCTGGCGGCGCTCGAGCCAACGCCGACGCTGCTGGTGGCCGCCCTGCCGGCTCCACTATCCCGCGCCCAGCGCGAGGAGTGGCAGGCCCGCCTCGCGGCCTGCCCCTGCCCGGTGCTGCTGCTGGTCAACGCCAGCCCGCTCGAACTCCCCGACCTGTCGCTGCCCGACCACAGCGAGCTGCTGTGCAAGCCGCTCTCCCGCCGCCAGCTCGGCGAGGCACTGTACCGCCACGCCGGCACCGCGCGCCCATCCGCGCCGACCGACCACGCCCTGCGCCTGCTGGTGGTGGACGACAATGCCAGCAATCGCCGCCTGCTCCGCGAACTGCTGAGCCGTCCGGCACTGGCGGTGGAGGAAGCCGCCAGCGGCGAGGAAGCGCTGGCGCTGGCCGAGGGCCAGCGCTTCGACCTGGTGCTGATGGACATCCGCATGCCGGGCATGGACGGGGTCGAGACGACCCTGGCCCTGCGCCGCCTCGGCGGTGACTGGCTGCACTGTCCGGTGATCGCGGTCACGGCGCACGCCCTGGAGGCGGACCGCCAGCGGCTGCTCGAGTCGGGACTGCAGGACGTGCTGATCAAGCCGGTGGACAGCCAGCAGCTGGAAGCGCTGCTGCGCCGCCACCTGGGTACTCTGCCACCGACCCCGGCCAGCAAGACCGTGTCCCATGAAACCACGGGCAGGGACAGCGAGAGCCACGACGTGGTGGATCTGGCACTGGGCACCCGGCTGGCCAATGGCAGCGAAAGCCTGGCCCGGGAGCTACTGGAGGGGCTGGTTCGCTCCCTGCCGGAAAGCGACACCGCGATACGCGCCGCCCTGTCGAGCGGCGACGAGGAGGCCCTGCTCGATGCCGTGCACGCCCTGAACGGTGCCTGCCGCTACTGCGGCGCCCCGGAGCTGGCCCTGGTCGCCGAGACCCTGGAGACGCGGCTGCGCTCGCGGGGCATGGTGGAGATCGAAGCGCTGATGGGAGAGCTCTTTGCCGCCATGTCGCGCCTTCAGGCGTGGCATGACCGAACGCCGAGCGCTCAGCCCTCGAGCACCACCATCGCCAGGGCCAGCTCGGCTTCGTCGGACAGCGACAGGTGAACCGTCTTGACCCCCGCGGCCTGGGCCAGCTCGTGCGCCTTGCCGGCGAGCACCAGCGCGGGGCGTCCTAGCGCATCGTTGACCACCTGGATCTCGGTCCAGCGCATGCCGCGGCGCAGCCCGGTGCCCAGCGCCTTGACGAAGGCCTCCTTGGCGGCAAAACGCTTGGCCAGGTAGGACGCCGCCTGCGGGTGGCCGTTGAACAGGTCGAACTCGGCCTCGCTGAGCAGGCGGCGCGCCAAACGTGGGCCGTGCCGGACCATGCCCGCCTCGAAGCGCGCCACCCGGGCGATGTCGGTGCCGATGCCGATGATCATCTCAGTGGGCGTGGTCGTCGTGATCGTGGGCCTCGATGGCGGCCACCAGCCCGGCCTCCTGGCCGGCGATCATCAGCCGCTTCATCTCCGCCACGGCCTCCTTGAAGCCCACGAACAGCGAGCGCGCCACGATGGCATGGCCGATATTGAGCTCGTTGATGCCGGGCATCGCCGCGACCGCCTCGACGTTGTGATAGTGCAGGCCGTGGCCGGCATTGACCGTGAGCCCGAGCTCCAGTGCCTGCTCGGCGGCGCGGCACAGGCGCGCATATTCACGACGCGCCGCCTCGCCCGTGGCTTCGGCATAGGCACCGGTGTGCAGCTCGATCACCGGTGCGCCCGCCTTCACCGCCGCCTCGATCTGGGAAGTCTCGGGGTCGATGAACAGCGACACCTCGCAGCCCGCCCGGGCGAGCCGGGTGCAGGCGTCGGACACCTCGCCGAGATGGCCGGCCACGTCCAGCCCGCCCTCGGTGGTCAGCTCCTCGCGCTTCTCCGGTACCAGGCAGACATGGGCCGGGCGCACCTGCTCGGCCAGCGCGATCATCTCCTCGGTGACCGCCATCTCCAGGTTCATGCGGGTATTGAGCGTCTCGGCCAGCAGGCGCACGTCACGCTCCTGGATGTGGCGACGGTCCTCGCGCAGGTGGACGGTGATGCCGTCGGCGCCGGCCTCCTCGGCCAGCAGGGCGGCCTGCACGGGATCGGGATAGCGCGTGCCGCGAGCCTGGCGCAGCGTTGCCACGTGGTCGATGTTGACGCCGAGCAGAATGCGCGGGGGGTGCATGGTTCTCTCCTGGGTCGGTGGGCCTGAGTCGGTGAAGCGAAGGAGTATCAGGATGCGGCAGGGCGGCGGCGCTCGGCAAGCCGGCGCATCAGTTCGCGGGAACGCAGGGGGCGAGAGCCGAGCAGCGGGGCAAGCGCTGCCCGGGTGACCGCCTTGGCCGGGCCGGCCAGCCCCGGCTCGTCCCAGCCGCCGCCCGCCAGCAGGCGCAGGGTCCGGCCATCGAGGCCCGGCTCACCGGGCACGAAGGCACGCGACGCCGCCTCGAAGCGGTAGCGACGCTGGGGGTCGAGCTCGCCCCCGTCGGGATCGGTGAAGCGCGGCGCGGCGTCGAGCGCCTCGAGCAGCGCCACTTCCAGGCGCCGCAGCCCGGCCGCCCGCCCCTCGGGACGCGGCAGCGCCTCGAGCAGTGCCGTATAGTGGGCGAACACCTCGGCCACCGGCAGCTCCGGCGGCAGCGTCCGGGTGAGCAGCTCGTTGGCGTAGAGCCCGCACAGCAGCCCCTCGCCGGCAAGCATGGCCGCCGCCCCGCTGCTCTCCATCAGACGCAGGCGCTTGAGCTCGCCCTCCCCCGCCCAGGTGACGTGCAGCGGCGCAAAGGGCTGCAGCCGTCCTCGCGAGCGCGAGCCGGGCCGCTGCACGCCCTGGGCCACCGCGCGCACCCGCCCGTGCGCGAACGTGAGCAACTCGACCAGCGCACTGGTCTCGCGGTAGGGACGCTTGTGCAGCAGAAAGGCGGGTTCCGGGATCATGAAGACAGCAGTGACCTGGGTCAGTCCAAATCGTAGCCGAGACTTTTCAACGCCCGCTCATTATCCGACCAGCCGCGTTTCACCTTGACCCACAGGTTGAGCATCACCTTGGCGTCGAACAGACGCTCCATCTCGAGGCGCGCGTCGCGACCGATGGCCTTGATGCGCTCGCCGTTCTCGCCAATGAGGATCTTCTTCTGGCCGGGGCGCTCGACCAGGATCAGCGCGCTGATGTGCACCACCCGGCCCTCGTCGCGGAACTCCTCGATCTCCACCGTCATCTGGTAGGGCAGCTCGTCGCCGAGCTGGCGCATGATCTTCTCGCGAACCAGTTCGGCGGCCAGGAAGCGCTGGCTCTTGTCGGTGATCTGGTCGTCGGGGAAGTAGTGCGGACCTTCCGGCAGATGCCCCGCGACCTCGGCCTCGAGCTCGGGCAGGTTGGTGCCGTGCTTGGCGGAGATCGGCACGATGGCGGCGAAGTCGCGCCGCGCCCCCACGCTCTCGAGCCACGGCAGCAAGGCGCGCTTGTCCTGAAGGCGGTCGACCTTGTTGACGGCGAGGATCACCGGTGCCGTGACGTGGGCGAGGCGCTCGAGCACCACTTGGTCCTCGTCGCTCCAGCGGGTGCGGTCGATGATGAAGACCACGCAGTCGACGTCGCGCAGGGCCTGGCTCGCCGCCTGGTTCATGAAGCGGTTGATCGCCTTGTTGCGATCCTTCGCCAGGATGTGGATGCCGGGCGTGTCGACGTAGATGAACTGCGCCTGGTCCACGGTCTTGATGCCCATCACCTGGTGACGGGTAGTCTGGGGCCGGCGCGAGGTGATCGACACCTTCTGCCCGAGGAGACGGTTCATCAGGGTCGACTTGCCCACGTTGGGGCGACCGACGATGGCCACGAAGCCACAGGTCTCGCTCATGCGCGTCGCCCTCCCCGCGGATCGAGCCGGGCCAGCGCCTGCTCGGCGGCCTGCTGCTCGGCATGGCGACGGCTGGAGCCGGTACCCAGCGTCTGGGCGTCGAGCAGCTCCACATGGCACTCGACGGTGAAGGTCTGGTCGTGGGCCTCGCCCTCCACCGACACCACCTCGTAGCGCGGCAGCGCGGCCTGGCGCGACTGCAGGAACTCCTGCAGGCGGGTCTTGGGATCCTTCTGGGTGTCCTGGAGGTCGATCGACTCCAGACGTTCGGCGTACCAGGCCAGCACCCGCGCCCGGGCAATCTCCATGCCGGCATCGAGGTAGATGGCGCCGATCACCCCCTCGACGGCGTCGGCGAGGATGGAGTCGCGGCGGTGGCCGCCACTCTTCATCTCGCCGGAGCCGAGCCGCAGGTGCTCGCCGAACGCCATCTCGCGGGCCAGCTCGGCCAGGGTCTGGCCGCGCACGAGGCGCGCGCGCAGGCGCGACAGCTGCCCCTCGCGCGCCTGGGGAAAGCGCTGGTAGAGCGCCTCGGCTATGACGAAGTTGACGATGGAATCACCAAGAAACTCGAGACGTTCGTTGTTCTGTCCGCCGAAGCTACGATGGGTCATGGCCAGTTCCAGCAGCGAGAGATCGCTGAAGTCATGACCGATCCGTCGGCTGAAGGCGTTGAGTGAGTGGCTCACGAAGCTCCTGCTATCTGCTGATGATGCGGCGGGACGACCGGATGCCATGCCCGCCGGGGTGGCCGGGTTCAGTGGATGAGCCGTACGCTGGTGAAGCTCGGCAGGCCGCCGTCCCAGTGCATCCATACGGCAAAGGCGCGGCCGACGACGTTCTCCTCCGGCACGAAGCCCCAGTAGCGGCTGTCGTTGGAGTGGTCACGGTTGTCGCCCATGGTGAAGTAGTGCCCCTCCGGCACCACCACCTCGCGCACGCGCGGCCCCGGGTCTCGGGGATTATTGTAGATACGGTGGCTCACCTCGCCCAGCCGCTCTTCCAGCAACCACTCGTCAGGCTCGGCCGGCGGCGTGGGATCCAGCAGGCGCTTGGGGACCGGCTTGCCGTTGACGAAGAGCTGCTTGTCCTCGTAGCGCACCACGTCACCCGGCAGGGCCACCACGCGCTTGATGAAGTTCACCGATGGCTCGTCGGGAAAGCGGAAGACCATGACGTCGCCACGCTCGGGCTCGCCCACCTCGAGGATACGGGTGTTGGTCACCGGCAGGCGCAGCCCGTAGGCGTACTTGTTGACCAGGATGAAGTCACCCACCTCGAGCGTCGGGCGCATCGAGCCGGAAGGGATCTGGAACGGCTCGACCAGGAAGCTTCTCAGCAGCAGCACCACCAGCAGGACCGGAAAGAAGGAGCGCGCGTAGTCGACCGGCCAGGGCTCCTTGAGCGCCTTGTGGCGTGCCGCCTCGTTCAACCCCTCGGTGGTGCCCGCCTCGGTGCTGGCCAGCTGGCGTTGCCGCGCGGGACGCCACCACACCAGGTCGAGCCCCCAGATCAGGCCGGTGATGGCCACCGCCACCACCAGCAGAAGAGAGAAATCCATGTTTGCGTCAGTTCCTGGCTTTTAAAAAATCAGTCGTTCACCTTGAGCACGGCGAGGAAGGCATCCTGGGGGATCTCCACCCGGCCGACCTGCTTCATGCGCTTCTTGCCCGCCTTCTGCTTCTCGAGCAGCTTCTTCTTGCGCGTCACGTCACCACCGTAGCACTTGGCGGTGACATTCTTGCGCAACGCCTTGACGGTGGAACGGGCGACCACCTGACCGCCGATGGCGGCCTGGATGGCCACGTCGAACATCTGGCGGGGAATCAGTTCCTTCATCTTGTCGACCAGCGCGCGACCGCGGGTGTGCGCATGATCGCGGTGGATGATCACCGCCAGGGCGTCGACGCGATCGCCGTTGATCAGCACGTCCAGGCGTACCAGCTTGGCAGCCTGGAAACGCTCGAAGTTGTACTCGAGCGACGCATAGCCCTTGGAGATCGACTTCAGGCGGTCGAAGAAGTCCATCACCACCTCGGACATGGGCAGCTCGTAGGTGAGCTGGATCTGGCTGCCGAGGAACTGCATGTCGAGCTGGGTGCCGCGACGCGCCTCGCACTCGGTGATGACGTTGCCGACGAAGTCCTGAGGTACCAGGATGCTGGCGCGCACGATGGGCTCGCGCATCTCCTCCACGTCGGCCATGTCGGGCAGCTTGGAGGGGTTGGCGACGTAGATGACGTCACCGTTCTTCATCGCCAGCTCGTAGACCACGGTGGGCGCGGTGGTGAGCAGGTCCAGGTCGTACTCGCGCTCGAGCCGCTCCTGGATGATCTCCATGTGCAGGGTGCCGAGGAAGCCGACACGGAAGCCGAAGCCCAGTGCATCGGAGTTCTCCGGCTCGTAGTCGAGGGAGGCATCGTTGAGCGCCAGCTTCTCCAGGGCGTCGCGGAAATCTTCGTAGTCGTCGGCACTGACCGGGAACATGCCGGCGTAGACCTGAGGCTTGACCTTCTGGAAGCCGGGCAGGCGTGGCACGTCCGGCGTCTTGGCGTGGGTGATGGTGTCGCCCACCGGCGCGCCGTGGATATCCTTGATGCCGGCCACCACGAAGCCCACCTCGCCGGCACGCAGGACACCGGTCTCGCGACGCAGTGGCGTGAAGATGCCCACTTCGTTGGCCTGCCAGTCGCGCCCGGTGGACTTGATGCGGATCTTGTCGCCCTTCTTCAGGGTGCCGTCGAAGAGGCGCACCAGGGAGACCACGCCCAGGTAGTTGTCGAACCAGGAGTCGATGATCAGCGCCTGCAGCGGCGCCTCGGGGTCGCCCTTGGGCGACGGAATGTCGCGCACCAGGCGCTCGAGCAGTGCGTCGATGCCCATGCCGCTCTTGGCCGATACCTGGCAGGCATCGGTGGCGTCCAGGCCGATGATCTCCTCGATCTCGTGGGAGACCTTGTCGGGGTCGGCCTGGGGCAGGTCCATCTTGTTGAGCACCGGCAGCACCTCGAGCCCCTGCTCGATCGCCGTGTAGCAGTTGGCCACCGACTGCGCCTCGACGCCCTGGCCGGCGTCCACCACCAGCAGCGCCCCCTCGCAGGCATACAGCGAGCGCGAGACCTCGTAGGAGAAGTCGACGTGCCCGGGGGTGTCGATGAAGTTGAGCTGGTAGGTGTTGCCGTCCTCGGCGTGATAATCGAGCGTCACCGACTGGGCCTTGATGGTGATGCCGCGCTCGCGCTCCAGATCCATCGAATCGAGCACCTGCTCCTTGAGCTCACGGTCGGTCAAGCCACCGCAGGTCTGGATCAGGCGATCGGCCAGGGTCGACTTGCCGTGGTCGATGTGCGCAATGATCGAGAAATTGCGGATGTGTTTCAGCTTGTCGTGGGTTGTGTCGTTGCTCATCTAGCCCGGTCCGGTGTTCGGTACGCGCGCGGCACCGGCGGCTGACCGCCACCGTCGCGTCTCGTGAATTCGATGGCCGGTATTGTACCGGCATGGCAGAGGGTTGGACAGCACGGCCGGCCAATGGCCGCAACGCGGCGACGCCCCGCCGCTTCGGCGGCGGGGCGTCGCTGGCTGGCGGACGGGGCGGGGTCAGCTCACTCCTGCCCCACCCTCAGGGCGATGAACAGCGAGCGCCCGTCGCGGTAGAGGCGCACCGGCACGGCGCGATCCGCGGGGAGCGAGCGCACCAGTTCGCTGAGCTGGGACGGGCTCTCCACGGCGCGGTGGTCGAGGCTCACGATCACATCGCCGGGACGGACTCCGGCCGCCGCCGCGGCCCCGCGCGGGTCGACGTCGCGCACCAGCACACCGCCCTCGACGCCCAGTTGCTCGCGTTCCTCGGCATCGAGCGCGGCGACCGCGATGCCCAGCCGAGCCTGTGCGCTCGGCTCGCCGCTGCCGCCGGCGGCGGCCTGCTCGGTTTCGGGCCAGTCGCCGATGGTGACCGTCTCGGTGCGCTCACGGCCATCGCGCAGGATGGTGAGCTCCGCCTCTTCGCCCGGGGCGATCTGCCCGATCAGGCGCGGCAGGGTGCTGGAACGGTCGACCTCCTCGCCGTTTACCGCGAGGATGATGTCGCCGGCGCGCAGGCCGCCGCGAGCCGCCGGGCCCTCGGGGTCGAGGTCGGCGATCAGCGCCCCGTTGGGGCTGTCCATGCCGAAGGACTCGGCGAGGTCGCGGGAGACCGGCTGGATCATCACGCCGAGCCAGCCACGCTGGACCCGCCCGTCGTCGCGCAGCTGATCGGCCACGTCCATGGCCACGTTGATGGGAATCGCGAAGGAGAGGCCCATGAAGCCGCCGCTGCGGGTGAAGATCTGCGAGTTGATGCCGACCACCTCGCCATCCAGGTTGAACAGCGGCCCGCCGGAGTTGCCCGGGTTGATCGCCACGTCAGTCTGGATGAAGGGCACGTAGGCATCGCGCGGCAGGGTCCGGTTGATGGCGCTGATGATGCCCGCGGTGACCGAATGATCGAAACCGAAGGGCGAGCCGATCGCGGCCACCCACTGGCCGACCTTGAGCTCGTCGGAGTCGCCGGTCTGAACCACCGGGAGGTCGCTGGCGTCGACCTTGAGCAGCGCCACGTCGGTGCGCTCGTCGGCCCCTATCAGTTCCGCCTGCAGCTCGCGGCGGTCGTTCAGGCGCACCAGGATCTCGTCGGCCTCCTGGACCACATGGGCGTTGGTCAGGATATAGCCGTCCTCGCTGATGATGAAGCCCGAACCGAGCGACTGACGCTCCTCACTGCGACCGGGCCCACCGCCTCCGGGCGGCATGGGGAAACGCTCGCCGAAGAAGTGGCGGAAGATCTCGGGGATCTCCTGTCCACCGAAGCCCTGGAAGGGGTCACGGCGCTCGATGATGCGTGAGGTGGAGATGTTGACCACGCCCGGGGCGGCGTCCTCGACCAGCTCGGTGAAGTCCGGCAGCTCGCGCGCCATGGCCGTCTGCCAACCCAACAGCAGCGCGGCGAGCAAGACCCAGAGGGAAAGGTGTCGCGTCATTGGCTTCATGAAAAGCTCCTGCGTCAGCTTGTACGAAGTGCGGGCCGGCATCCTCACCGGCCGTCGTCTGTCATAACCGCATGCAACGAAAAAGGTTCACGCCGGCGCCGTCGTGGCAACCCGGCGACAATCTGTCCCTCTCGACTCACCGAGCGTCGGGCCAGTTCCCTCACCGGCGCTGTGCCCCCTCGTCCCATACCAGGTTCTCCGCCACCTGAACCAGCACGCGGGGCGGCAGCTCGCCCATGACCACGAGCTGGACGGCTCCCTCAGCCACGGACAGATGACGCACCACCGCCAGCGAGATACCGAGACGATGCAACCCCGGCAGCAGGCGGGCGCGTCCCTCGTCCAGCGGTTCCACGAACACGCTGAGCGTGGCCAGGCCATCGCTGTAGATGCGGTGCCCCACGCTGTCGCCGTGGCGGCGGCTGCGCGTGTCCACCGGCTGGGCAATGAAGCCGTCGGGAAGCCAGCCAGGCTCCCAGGACCGTGGCGGTGGCGTTCGCCGCTCATCGATGAGCACCCCGCCACCGTGCAGGCGGGGTCTCTGCAACTCGGTGAACTGGAAGGTCTCCACCACGCGCCCCTCCTCGTCGAGGAGCTGCTGCTTGAGCGGTAGCGCCGTCTGTACGTCCAACCACAGGCGGTGGCCATAGCGCAGGTCGTCGAGCGGCTCGATGTCCAGGCGTACCGCCTGGCGATTGGCGATGCGCGCCTCGTCGCCGAGACTGAGCTGGTAGAAGCGTTCGAGGTGCTCGGTGATGCCGGCGGGCGAGGCCGGCGCGTCGGCTGCGCCGCTGGTCCAGGTCAGACGACCGATGCGGCCGCGCCGCTCGAACACCACGGGCGGGCCATCCAGGAAACGCGCCTCTTCGCGCTCGATGCCGTCCCGCACCTCGTGGGAGAGCGCCACGGTGCGGACGCCATCGATACTGATGCGCACGGCACGCGCCTGGAAAACGTAGCAGTGGTTGGCCCACAGGCTGCGCTCGAACCACTCCAGCGGAGTGTCGGGAGGTGCCCAGTCGGCGACCTGGCCGCAGTCGAACTGCGACCGGTCAGCACCCGCCGGGGGCTCCTCGGCCACTGCGGTCGCGGCGACCAGGAAGCCACCGAGCAGCGCCAGGCGCCACAGGGTGCGCCCGGCCCCCATCCCCATCAGCGCGGCCCCAGGGTCTCGCTGCCGGAAGCACGCAGCAGCGGCATCCAGTCATCGCCACTGCGATAGGCTGCCCCTTCGGCGTGACGATCCAGGTAGGACTGGAGCAACTGCGCCTGCTCCCGATCGATACTCAGCGACTGGCGCGGGCTGGGCGTCCCGAACAGCGAGGTGTCGATGTCGTTGCCGGCGGACGTCAGGAAGGAGGAGGCGCTGTCCGTACCGGCGCCGCGGGGTGCAAACAGCGGCAGGCCGACCTGGGCCGCCTGCCCATAGGTGGCGGGCAGGGAGAAGCTGCGCCGCTCGGCGGCCGGCGCGACGGTCGCCGGGGTATCGCTACCGCTCTCGGCCACCTCGGGCTGGCCGCCGCCGACCCCACTGCCGTGGTAGAACTGCACGCCGGTGATCACCATCAGGGTGACGGCAGCGGCCACCCCCGCGCTGCGAGCCAACGGCAGGGCACGGCGGGGAGCGGCCGTGTATCTAGCCGGCACGGGAATGGGTTCCTCTTCGATGCGGGCCAGGATGCCGGCCGAGAGATCCGTGCTGACATCGATGTCATGATCCCGTCGTAGCAGGCTGCGCATCAGGTGATAGCGCCGCCAGGCCTCTGCCGCATCGGCGTCGTCCTCCAGCGACTTCAGCACCCGGCGTAGCTCGAGATCATCACCTTCGTTGTCCATCAGCGCAGAAAGCGATTCCCGTGCGTTCTGACTCATTCTTCACATCCTCACGTCACAAGGCGAACACCTTGGCTTCGATGAATTCCCCAAACTCCCTGTGTAATCGGGCAGGCAGCTACCTGGGAATACCGACCTACCAGCCCGCTTCACATACCGATCACTGCTTCTGACGCCAACGGCGCGCGACAGTTCAGCGACAGTGCAAAAACCTTGCACCAGGTCATCAATCGGCCACCGACTCGCGGGTTCGCGAGGTCACGACCAGCGGCCGGATGTGCTGATCCACCGCCTCGCGGGCACGAAAGATACGCGAGCGCACCGTGCCCACCGGGCACTGCATGATGTTGGCGATGTCTTCATAGGAGAGCCCGTCGAGCTCGCGCAGGGTAATGGCGGTGCGCAAGTCGTCGGGCAGCTTCTCGATGGCCTCGAACACCGCGGCCTCGAGCTGGTCGCGCGCGATGGAAGCCTCCGGCGATTCGATGTCGGCGAGACGCCCGCTGTGGTCGACGACCTCGGCATCGACGATATCCAGATCACTGCCCGGCGGACGACGTCCCCTGGAGACGAGATGGTTCTTGGCCGTGTTGATGGCGATACGGTACATCCAGGTGTAGAAGGCGCTCTCGGCGCGAAACTTGCCGAGCGCCCGGTAGGCCTTGATGAACGCCTCCTGGGCCACGTCCTGCACCTCGGCATGGTCCTGCACGTAGCGGCCGATCAGGCCGATGATCTTGTGCTGGTATTTCCTGACCAGCAGGTCGAAGGCACGGGTATCCCCTTTCTGAGCGCGCTCCACGAGCTGCTGGTCGGTTTCACGGTTGCCCATTCACGCCCTCCCCGACCGGGAGAGACCCTGAAGCCGAGTGACGAAAACGCGGGGCGTCGCAACGAAGTCTGCATGCATGATATCAACCTGGTGCCTGGCGGCAGCTCATCTCCCTGAAAGTCGACCCTTGTCGAAACGACAAGTGTTCCTGTTTCTCGCTCACGCATCAAGCCGCCTTGCCGGTGTCGACGCCCGCGCTATGACCGATCGTGTCGTCTTGCGGTTCCCCCTCCAATTGATTTTTGCCTCACCGACGGGCGATAGTAGGCGGATGAATTGCCATCAACGCATCACGACACGATACAGGTAGCACCATGTCCGATCAGCAGGTCAGCAACCTCAACGTTCTCTCCCAGGACGTCCTGGTCACCCCGGAGGCGCTCAAGCAGGAAATCCCCCTGAGCGAGGACGCCGAGCGCACGGTCATCGAGGGGCGCCGCACCATCCAGAACATCCTCGACGGCACCGACCCGCGCCTGCTGGTGGTGATCGGGCCCTGCTCCATCCACGACGTGGATGCCGCCCTGGACTATGCCCGCCGCCTGCGCAGCCTGGCCGATAAGGTGAAGGATAGCCTGTATGTGGTGATGCGCGTCTACTTCGAGAAGCCCCGCACCACCGTGGGCTGGAAGGGGCTGATCAACGACCCGCACATCAACGGCTCCTTCGAAATCGAAGAGGGCCTGCACATCGCCCGCCGACTGCTCGTCGAGCTCTCCGAGCTGGGCCTGCCGCTGGCCACCGAGGCCCTCGACCCCATCTCGCCACAGTACCTCCAGGACTGCATCGGCTGGTCGGCCATCGGCGCGCGCACCACCGAGTCGCAGACCCACCGCGAGATGTCCTCCGGCCTCTCCAGCCCGGTGGGCTTCAAGAACGGCACCGACGGCAGCCTCGACGTCGCGGTCAACGCCCTGCAGTCGGTCGCCCACCCGCACAACTTCCTGGGCATCAACCAGGCCGGCCAGGTGGCGATCATCCGCACCCGCGGCAACGCCTACGCCCACGTGGTGCTGCGCGGCGGCAACGGCAAGCCCAACTACGACAGCGTCAGCGTGGCGCTGGCCGAGCAGGAGTTGCGCAAGGCGGGCGTCAAGCCCAACATCATGATCGACTGCTCGCACGCCAATTCCAACAAGGACCCGGCGCTGCAGCCGCTGGTGATGGAGAACGTCACCAACCAGATCCTCGAGGGCAACCGCTCCATCATGGGGCTGATGGTGGAATCCAACATCGGCTGGGGCAACCAGAAGATCCCCGAGGACCTCGGCCAGCTGCAGTACGGTGTCTCCATCACCGACGCCTGCATCGACTGGGACACCACCGAGGAAGCGATGACGCGCATGGCGACGAAGCTCGCGCCGGTGCTGGCCGAACGCCGCCAGAGCGCCGCCTGAGGCCGCCACCAGCCCCCCCCCTTCGCTCCGGATGGGCCCGCCACACGGCGGGCCCCTGTCTTTTCCGGGCCGCCGTTTCGCAACGGCCGTTTCAGGGCAACTGACGCACCCCGTCGATCTCGCGCACGAAGGGCGGCAGGGCGTCGAGCAGCGCGCGGCCGTAGCGCCGCGTCAGCACACGCCGGTCGAGCAGGGTGATGCGACCGCGGTCGGCCTCCTTGCGAATGAGGCGGCCGCACGCCTGGACCAGTTTGACGGAGGCGTCCGGCACGCTGATGCGCATGAAGGGATTGCCGCCGCGGCTCTCGATCCACTCGGCGAGCGTCGCCCCCACCGGGTCGTCGGGTACCGCAAAGGGCAGCCGGGTGATCACCACGTGGGTGAGGTAGTCGCCGGGCAGGTCGATGCCCTCGGCGAAGCTCGCCAGGCCGAAGATGACGCTACCCTCCCCCGCATCGACCCGCGCGCGGTGGCGCGCGAGCAGTTCGCGCTTGGGCAGCCGGTCCTGGGCCAGCACGCGCTCGGCGAGTTCCCGCGGCAGCGCCTTCTCCACGGCGCGCAGCTGAGCGCGCGAGGAGAAGAGCATCAGCACCGCCTCGTCGCCGGGCAGGCTGGCGACGAAGTCGACGATGGCGCGCTCGTGGGCGTCGCGATCGGCCGGGTCCACCGCCTCGCGGGGCACGCTGAGCACCGCCTGGGAGTAGTCGAAGGGGCTCGGCAGGCGCTGGTAGCGATAGCGGTTGGCCAGCCCGGCGCGCTCCTGGAGCCGCTCGAAGCGCCCCAGGGCGGTGAGCGTCGCCGAAGTGACCACGGCACCGAAGCAGCTGCCCCACAGGGTGCGCGCCAGCGTCGGGGCGGCAGAAACGGGGCTTGCCGTGAAGGTCAGTTCGGCGTCGCCGCCCAGGCGCTCCAGCTCCAGCCAGCGCGCCCGCGGCGCCTCGCCCTCCTCGTCGGTCTCGGCATAGGCCTGCCACAGTGCATGGGCCTCCAGGGCCCGGCCGTGCAACAGCGCAACGAGCGGCAGCCAGGCCTCCGCCTGCTCGCGGGGCAGGCCGGTGTGCTTGTCGGGGTCGTGGCTCTCGCGCAGGATGTCGCTCATCGTCTCCAGGGTGCGCGCGAGCTCGGCGAAGGCCGTGACCAGGGCCCCGGCCTGGTCGCGCAGGGCCTCGGGCACGCGCCCCAGGGCGAAACGGTGGGTCACTGCCTCCTCGCCGTCGCCCAGCCCCTGGGGACGGCCGGCGAGCTGATGGCCAAGGCTGAAGGCCTCGCCGAGGCGTGGCTCCAGGGCGGCGATGAGTTCGGGCAAGCCGGCCAGCAGCCGCGCCAGCGTGGGCTGCACGGCAAGCGCCGCGTTGAGCTCGGTGAGCGACTTCTTGAGGGTGCCGAGCCAGCGCAGGGCGCCGCCCACCCCGACCCGATAGGTGAAGTGGTTGAGCGCCTTGTCGGGCAGGTGGTGGCCCTCGTCGAAGACGTAGATACAGTCGCCCGGCGGCGGCAGCACCACGCCGCCGCCCAGCGCCAGGTCGGCGAGCACCAGGTCGTGGTTGGCGACGATGACGTCAGCGCTGTCCAGCTCGCGGCGCGCGCGGAAGAAGGCGCAGGCGCCGAAGTGCCCGCAGCGACGATTGGTGCACTGGCGGTGGTCGATGGTCAGGCGCCGCCAGTCACTGTCGGGGATGGCCTCGGGCCAGCTGTCGCGGTCGCCGGCCCAGCGGCCGCTGCCGTAGGCGTCGGCCATCGCCTGGACGAGCACCGGAAAGTCGTCGCCCTGCCCCGCCGCGAGGCTCCGCTCGAACAGCGACAGCGTGGGGTTGTCCGCCACGCCGTCGAGCGCCTGGTCGAGTCGCGCCACGCAAAGGTAGCGACCGCGCCCCTTGGCCAGGGCGTAGTCGAAGTCGAGGCCGCTGTGCGCCTTGAGCGACGGCAGGTCTTGATGCAGCACCTGCTCCTGCAGCGCCACCGTGGCGGTGGCGACGACCAGCCGCTTGCCGTGGGCGCGGGCCACCGGCAGCGCGGCGAGCAGGTAGGCGAGCGTCTTGCCGGTGCCGGTGCCGGCCTCGAGCACGCAGACGTGCTCGTCGGAGGTGCGCCGCCCCGCCTCGTCGGCGGTGATGCCGCCCAGGGTGCGGGCGATCTCGGCAATCATCAGCCGCTGCCCGTAGCGGGGGGTGAGTTCCAGCGCCTCCAGCACGCGGCGGTAGGCGGCCTGGATCTCCTCCTTCAGTGCTTCGTCAAGCATGGCCGCGCTCTCTTGGGGACGTTGGCCGTTGACCAGGGTAAGGGGCCCCGGGGATAGGTCGAAGAGGAATGGACAGGACCTATCGACGGGCAGCCCCGAGCCGCTTTGCCAGCCCCGGCGCTTGCTCCAGTGCAGCGCGGCGGGAACATGAACGAATTACAGCAGCCCCTCGGGCGGGTGCTCGCAGGGCAGCTTGTCGCCGATGTAGCGCTCGATCTCGGGCAGCGAGAAGGCGTCCTCCTCGCCCACGAAGCTGATCGACACCCCCTTGGCGCCGGCGCGACCGGTGCGCCCGATGCGGTGCACGTAGTCTTCCGGGTCCTCCGGCAGGGTGTAGTTGATCACGTGGCTGACGTCCTCGATGTGGATGCCGCGGCCGGCCACGTCGGTGGCCACCAGCACCTGGATCTCGCCCTCGCGGAAGCGCTCCAGGGTCCTGATGCGCTGGTTCTGCGGCACGTCGCCGGAGAGCATGGCCGCGTTGACGCCCGCCTTGCGCAGCAGGTCGTCGAGCCGGCGCACCAGGTCGCGGCGGTTGCCGAACACCATCACCCGATCGAAGTTCTCCTGTTGCAGCAGCTTGACCAGCAGCTTCTGCTTGTCGTCATCGCTCACCAGGTAGACGCGCTGGTCGATGTCCGCCTGGTTCTCGACGGTGACCTCGATCTCCACGTACTCCGCCTGGTGGGTCCACTGGTTGGCCAGGTTGAGGATGTCCTGGGAGAAGGTGGCCGAGAAGAGGAAGGTCTGGCGCTCCTCCTTCTTCGGCGTGTGCCGGATGATGCGCTTGACGTCGGGGATGAAGCCCATGGAGAGCATGCGGTCCGCCTCGTCGAGCACCAGCACCTCCACCTGGGTGAGGTCGACGTCGCGCTTCTCGTGGAAGTCGAGCAGGCGACCGGGCGTGGCCACCAGGATGTCGAGCCGCTTGCCCAGATTGTCGCGCTGTTTCTGGTAGTCCATGCCGCCCACGACACTGGCCACGTTGAGCGAGGTGAAGCGCGCCAGGGCCTTGGCGTCCTTCTCGATTTGCAGGGCGAGCTCGCGGGTCGGGGCGACGATCAGCGCCCGCGGCGCCCCCGGTTTCTGGCCGTCGGGCGCCTCCTCCTCGAGGAAGTAGGCGAGGATCGAGATCAGGAAGGCCGCGGTCTTGCCGGTGCCGGTCTGGGCCTTGCCAACCACGTCGCCGCCGAGCAGGGTATGGCGCAGCGCCTCGGCCTGGATCGGCGTGCAGTACTCGAAACCGAGCGCGTGAATGGCGCGCATCAGCGGCAGCGGCAGATCGAAGTCGTGAAAGCGCCACTTGCCCGCCACGGCAGGCACCTGAAACTGGCGCAGGTCCCAGTTCGACTGACGCCGGCGCGGCTTGCGGCGCCGGCGCTTCGGCTTGTGGTTCTGGGCCGGGGCTGTGGTCTGTTCCGACTCGCTCATAGGCTGTATGTCTTGTCCGTAACAGTGGATGGAAAGCCTCGTTCGGCGGGCATTGTACCAGT
This sequence comes from Billgrantia azerbaijanica, assembly GCA_004551485.1. Lineage (GTDB taxonomy): Bacteria > Pseudomonadota > Gammaproteobacteria > Pseudomonadales > Halomonadaceae > Halomonas > Halomonas azerbaijanica. The sequence goes on from SBLD01000018.1 coordinate 57,322, forward strand.
CTCGGGCGTCGAGGGCGCGCCTGCCGGCACGGGCTGGTAGAATGCCCGCTGTTTCGCCAACCGATACGCCACGGGAGCCGGCCGATGACACGCCGCAAGAAGACCCGTTCGCTGGCCGACAAGGTGACCCTGCGCACCGGCCGGCGCAAGGACTACCGCAAGTGGCGGCACGAGAATCCCGATCAGGTGACCTCGTCGCGCCGCTTCACCCAGAAGAAGCGCCAGCAGCGCAAGCTGCAGGCGGCGCGCAAGCTGGCCCGCCAGCAGGCCGGCCAGGAGATCCACATCCATCCGCCGCGTGACGACAGGGAGTCCGACTGATGCGTCTGGTGTCGTTCAACATCAACGGGCTGCGGGCCCGCCTCCACCAACTCTCGGCGCTGGTCGAAAGTCACCGCCCGGCGCTGATCGGCCTGCAGGAGACCAAGGTGCAGGACAGCGACTTCCCGCGCGAGGCCGTCGAGGCGCTGGGCTACCGCGTCGTCTTCCACGGCCAGAAGGGGCACTACGGGGTGGCCATGATGGTCGACCCGGCCCAGTGCGGCGAGCCGGACGCCGTGCACTACGGCCTTCCCGACGACGGCGAGGACGCCCAACGCCGCCTGATCGGCGTGCGCCTGCGCCCGGCCGGCGGCGAGCCGCTGACGGTGTACAACGGCTACTTCCCGCAGGGCGAGAACGTCGAGCACCCGGTGAAGTTCCCCCACAAGCGGGCGTTCTACGCCCAGCTCGCCGAGCTGCTCGAGTCGCACCACCGCGCCGACGAGCGCCTGGCGGTGATGGGCGACTTCAACATCTCCCCCGAGGACATCGACATCGGCATCGGCGAGGCCAACCGCAAGCGCTGGCTGCGCGAGGGCAAGACCAGCTTCCAGCCCGAGGAGCGCGAGTGGCTGGGGCGTCTCAAGGCCTGGGGGCTCACCGACAGCTACCGGCTGCGCCATCCCGAGATCGCCGACCGCTTCAGCTGGTTCGACTACCGCTCACGCGGCTTCGAGCGCGACCCCAAGCGCGGCCTGCGCATCGACTACATCCTGGTCACCCCGACCCTGGCCGAGGCGGTCACCGCGGCGGGTATCGACTACGACCTGCGCGGCATGGAGAAGCCCTCCGACCACGCCCCGGTGTGGACCGACCTCGCCCTCTGACCCACCGAAACGCCGACGGCCGCTCCAGGAGCGGCCGTCGCGACGCCTCGACACCAGGCGAGTTCAGCGAACCACGGTCCAGGCCGTTTTCAGATAGGCTTCGCCGTTTGCCTTGACGCCTTCGTAATCACCCGTCTCGGAACCGAGATGCACCTCTTCCAGGGTGGCAGCCACCTCTTCCAGGTCCGTGTGGATCTTGGCCAACGCCTCCTCGAGGGTGTAGCTCAGCTGGTGAATGTTGCCCATGTCCTCATCGCTGAGCTCGTCCTTTTCGAGGATGGCAGCCAGTTTCTCGTTGTATTCGGTGAAGTTGGCCACCGCTTCCACCAGCGTTTCCGAGGACTTGGCCTCGAAGTGGTCGACACGCTCCTGCTCATCGGCAACGGCCAGTGAAGCGGTGGTCATCAGGCCAGCGAGGGCCAGTGCGATCAGCGGCTGTTTCATGGTGCGTCCCCTTTCATTCGTTGGCAGATAGCGTGGTTGAATGTCGACAGGCTCAAACCTGCCGGAGCCATTCGACTCTACCACCCAAGGCATCGAATGAAAACGATTGATATTAAGCTTCGTATTATGAGTTAGACTGGGTCAACTCTTGGCCCATTTCCTTGCGCCCCTCTGGATGCCCGTCAGCCGCGGGCTCCAATACCGACAGCCAGGACTTGGCCTCCTCGACACCTCTCGCGGCGGCTTCACCCAAGGCCTGTCGCGCCAGCTCGTCGCGCCCCCAACCCAGCGCCAGCTGGCCGAGGCGCAGCCAGTCGTCAGCGTCATCGCTGCGTTCGGCCACGTCCTGCCACGCCTCGAGAGCCCGCTCGCGGTGGCGCGCTCGCTCCCAGGCGTTGGCCAATAGACGTCGGTGTTCCAGGGTATCGGCCACCGCCGCCTCGTCGAGCGCAGCCGCCAGGTGCTCCGCCGCCCTGGCTGGGGTACCGCCGGCCAGGTGCAGCCTGACCAGGGTGAGACGGTCGTCGCGGCCACTCAGCGCACCGAGACGCCAGCCGGCCTCCCACAGCGCCGCCGCCTGGCCGTGCGCCCCCAGCCGCTGGGCGAGCCCGGCCGCCCGCCGCCACGCCTCGGCGTCGCTGTCGGCATCCAGGCCATCGCCCAGCAAGGCCAGGGCACGCCCTCCCTGGCCGGCGCGCTGGTAGACGGCCACCGCCAGTGCGCGTTGCGTCTCATCCAGGGTGTCGCCGGTCCCAAGGGCGCGCTCCACCCAGCGGGCCGCTGCGGCCCAGCGCTCGAGGGCGGCCAGCGCACGCGCCATCTGCCAGTGGTCGCGGGGCGTACCGGCATGGCGCGCCAACCAGTCGTCGAGCAGCGCCACGCCCCTTGCCGTGTCACCGGCCGCCAGGCGCAAGCCGGCCTCCTCGCGCAGCCAGCGGTCGCGTCGCTCGGCGTCCACGACGTCGCTGTCGCGGGCCTGGCGCAGCAACTCGGCCGCCGCTGCAGGGCGGCCGGCGCGCACCGCGGCGTTGGCCGCCAGTTGCAGGTAGAGCGCACGCGCCCAGCGGTCGGCGGCGTTGCCACCGGCCAGGCGCTCGGCCTGAGCCTGCGTGCGCGCGCTGACCGCCTCGACATCGCCTGCCTCGAGGCGCCGCTGCTGCGCCGCGAGATCGGCAATGATGTCGCCCGGCAGGGCCGGCGCGGCCACCACCGGCGGCGCGGCCATCGCCAGGCAGAGCGGCATTGCCAGGCAAGACAGCAGGGCAGCAACGGAACGATGGACGGTCATGGCATCACCTCAGCTGGAATTCCAGGCGCTGGCGGGCGCGGCGCAGGCCCTTCCCCTGGGTGAACTGCCAGCGCGCCACCGCCTGTCGCGCCGCTCGGTCGAAGACGTTACGCGGCCGCGCCTCGACGACCTGGATGGAGCCAGGGTCGACACTGCCGTCGGGACGGATCACGAAGGTCAGCTCCACGTGACCCTCCAGCCCGCGCCGCTGCGCCCGGGCGGGGTAGTCGGGAGGCACGCGGTTGGTCGGCGTCGGCGACCCCACGTCGACCGGTTCCTCGGCCGCGACGGAAGCCTTGCTCGCCGTCTCGGCGACGGCCGTGTCGCTGGACGTCGTCGCCGCCACGGGCTCTCGGGCCGGCTCCCTCTGCGGTTCCGGCTCGGGCCGCGGCTTGGGCTCGGGTTGCGGTTTCGGTTCGGGCCGCTGCTCGACGAGCTCGGGCAGCGTCTCGTCGAGCTCGACGGGCGGCGCCTCGAGCGCCGGCAGCTCCGGCTCGGGCAGCGCGATGGGACTCTCGGCGAGTGGCGTCGGCTCCGGCAGCGGCGGCGGTGCAACCGGCGCGGGGGGTGGCGGAGGTGGTGTCGTCGCCGCCTCGACGGGCGTCTGTTCCGCCGGCGCCTCGGCCTCGACGAGGCTCATCGTGGTCGGCTCGAGCACCTCGATGTCGGCCTCCGGCGGTGCCACCAGTAGCGCGAGCAGCCAGAACAGCGCCAGCGCCAGCGCCACGCCACCGAGCAGCGAGACGGGCGCGCGGGTCATGAGGTGCCTCGGCTCGCCGCCACGGCGACCTGCTCCACGCCGGCCTCGCGGATGCGATCCATCACCTCGATGAGCAGACCGGTGGTCGACTCACGATCGGCCTGGATGACCACGCCGCCGTCGCCGCTGACCAGGGCGGCCACCCGCTCGCCGACGCGGTGCGCGTCCACCGCCTCGCCGTCGACCCACACGGCCCCTTCGGGGGTGATGGCGACCATCACCTGGGCATCCGGGCGCGGGCTCGCCGCGCTGGACTCTGGGCGCTCGATCTCCACGCCGCTCTCCTTGATGAAGCTCGTGGTCACGATGAAGAAGATCAGCATGATGAAGACCACGTCGAGCATCGGCGTGAGGTTGACTTCACTGGCGTCGTCGCTGTTGGCGCCCAGGCGGCGTCTACGCATCGGTGTCCTCCAGGGCGCGGGCCAGGCGGTCGTGCAGCCGCTGATCCTCGCGCCGGATGATGTGCTCCAGGCGGCTGGTGAAGAGCAGGCCCACCACTGCCACGGCCATGCCGCTCAGGGTCGGCAGGGTCGCGCGCGCCACGCCGTCCGCCATGGCGCGCGCCTGGCTCGTCTCGCTGGCCGCCAGGCTATCGAAGACGGTGATCATGCCGGTGACCGTGCCGAGCAGGCCGAGCAGCGGGCACAGCGCCACCAGCAACTTCAGCCACGGCAGCGGGCGGCGCAGGCGGGCGATCAGCGCCCGCGTCCATACCTCGCGCAGGGTGCGCGCGCTCCAGCTCAGGTGATCGGCGCGCGCCACCCAGCGCTGGATCAGGCGACGCCGGGCGCGACGGTAGGTGACGCGAAAGTACCAGACGCGTTCCAGCGCCAGGCTGAACAGCGCCGTGGCCACCGCCGCGATGACCACCAGGATGACCCCGCCCGCCTCGACCAGGCGCTCGAGGGGCTCAAGCCAGGGCAGGATCACGGGCAGGGTTCTCCGACAGGTGCGGGGAGCCGCCGGCACGCCCCTCCAGGTGCTCGGCCAGGGCGGCACTCGCCTCGCCCTCGACGACCCCCGACAGGTGGCGGCTGCGTGCGGCCAGGGCGGTATGGGCGAAGAGCAGCGGCACGGCGGTGATCAGGCCCAGCACGGTAGTGACCAGCGCCTGGCTGATGCCGCCGGCCATGAGCTGCGGGTCGCCGGTGCCGAACACCGTGATGGCCTGGAAGGTGACGATCATGCCGGTGACGGTACCCAGCAGCCCCAGCAGCGGAGCCACCGCGGCGAGCAGCTTGACCAGCGGCTGACCGCGTTCGAGGCGTGGCAGCTCGGCGAGCACCGCCTCGTCGAGGCGCGCCTCCAGGGCCTCGGGCAACTGGTCGACCTTGAGCGCGCGGAAGCGCTTGAGCACCCGGCCGAGCGGGTTGTCGTCTCGCAACTGCGTGAGGTCACGACGCTGGCGACGCACGGTGAGACTCACCCGCAGCAGGTAGGCGTACTGTGCCAGCGCCACCAGCAGACCGAAGGCCCCCAGGGCGACCACCACATAGCCGACCGCCCCGCCCTGGTGGAAGCGCTCGACCAGGGTCGGACGCTGTGCCAGGGCGGCCACCACCTCGCCGCGCGTGGGGTCGAGCGCCAGACGACGCGACTCACCGGCGAGGAAGGCGGCGAGGGTCTCGACCACCGTCGCCGGCGTGCGCGGCACCACGGACAAGGCCTCGTCATCATCGCTGCCGCGGCGCAGCAGGTCACTCTCGGTGAAGGCGGCGACATCGCCGAGCCGCACCACCGGCCGGGGCGCGACCTCACCGCCGCTGCCGGCCACCGGGGCAGTGATGCGCTCCACGCGCCCGGTCTCCGCGGTCAGGGTCATCAGGCTGTCGGCCAGGCCCTCCAGATGCTCGAGTTCGAGCACCTCGGCCTCGTCGAGGCGCGGCGGCAGTTCGGCGTCCCCCAGGGTGAGCCAGCTGTCGCCCAGGGCGTCACGCAGCTCGCTGCTGTGCCGGGCCACGCTGGCGAGCAGCGCCGCCAGCTCCTCGCCCTGCTCGGCCTGGCGCGACTCGAGCTCCTGCTGCCAGGCCGCCTGTTCGGCCTGGCGTGCTGCCAGGGTCTCGCTGCGCGCCACCGCCTCGCGGTGCGCCTCACGCGCCTGGTCGAGCGCCATCTTGAGCGCCGTCTTGTCGTCCAGCAGCTCGGCCAGGCGCGCCTGGTCGCGCGCCTCGGCGGCCTCGCGTTCGGCGCGCAGCGTGGTGAGCGCCTCGGGCTGCGCCAGCGCCGGCAGGGCGGTGGCGCCCAGCGTCGTCAACAGCAGCGCCGCCTGGATCAGTCGTCGAACCGGGATCATGACTGCCCCTCCTCGTCCTTGCGCGACGCTTCCTCTCGTGACGACAGCGACTGGGAAAGCGGCAGCGTCAGCAGCTCCGGCGCGCGCTGATCGCGGGCGATGCGCAGTCCGGTGCGCACCTCGCGCCGCGCCGCCTCATCCAGTGGTGCCCAGCGCCCCTCATCGGCGCGCCACACACCGCCCTCACGACCATCGGGGGTCAGGTAATAGAGCCCCACCCGTGCCAGGCGCAGGAAGTCGACCTCGCGACGCCTCTCCTCCTCGCCGTCACCGCCGAGGTAGCCCCGCCAGGCATCGAACTCGCGGCCATAGTCGAGCTCGGCACGCCAGGCCGCCAGGATCCGCTCGAGCTGATCGGCCTCCGAGAGCTCGGGGTCGGCCAGGCTCGATTCGAGGCTCGCCACCCGCGCGCGACGCTCCTCGACGAGAAACGGCAGGTCGCTCTCGATCCACGCATCCAGACGTGCCACCAGGCGACGCTTGAGCACCGGCAACGCTTCGCGGGTGGCGGCCAGGGTATCCAATGCCGTCTCACGACGCGCCAGGCGCGCCTCCTGACGCTCCAGTTGCGGCGCCAGCTCGGCGTTGCGCGCCTGCAGGTGCCGCGTCTCGCGCTCCAGCTCGCGCAACTCGCGCAACTGCGCGCGCGTGGTGTCGTCGGCGGCATCGATACGCGACTGCAACTCGGCTTGCCGCTGCTGGGCCTCCAGCGCCTCCTGGGGCAGCGGCGTCTCGCCGGCTGCCGGCAGCGCCAGCAGGGTGGTCCCCAGCAGCAGGACGCGCCCGAGGGCGGCAAGGGGAGGGGTATCGCTCACGCAGGGTCTCCCGTGACCATCGCGCCCGTGACCAGTAGCAACGGGCGAAATAAAAGTGATTAGTATTTGCGGGGCAGCGCCATAGCCTACCATCCTCTGGCGGCTTGGCAAGAGGGAGCGCGCATTGTGCCGCGCCACGGCCGGAGAGACCACGCCTCGGGCCGGGGCCAAACGACGCAGCCCCGAAGCGCTGGGCTTCGGGGCTGCGTGGCGGGAACGCCGTGAAGGGTGCGTTCGGGATCAGGCCTTGGCTTCCTGGTAGCGACGCTCGACGTCGTCCCAGTTGATGAGGTTGAAGAAGGCCGCGACATAGTCGGGACGCTTGTTCTGGTACTTCAGGTAGTAGGCATGTTCCCAGACGTCCAGTCCCAGGATCGGCGTATTGCCGTGCATCAGCGGGCTATCCTGGTTGAGGGTGTTCTCCACCACCAGCTTCTTCTCCGGCGTCACCGAGAGCCACGCCCAGCCACTGCCGAAGCGGCCCAGTGCCGCCTTGGTGAAGGCGTCCTTGAAGGCGTCGAAGCCGCCGAGTTCGCTGTCGATGGCCTGGCCCACCTGCCCCCGGGGCGTTCCGCCGCCGTTGGGCGACATCATCTGCCAGAACTTGGAGTGGTTGGAGTGACCGCCGCCGTTGTTGATGACCGCCTGCCGCTTCTCCTCGGGCACCCTGTCGAGATTGGCAATCAGCTCGTCCACCGCCACTTCCTCGAGGCCGGTGCCCTCGAGCGCGGCGTTGAGGTTGTTGACGTAGGTCTGGTGGTGCCGCGTGTGGTGGATCTCCATCGTCGCGGTGTCGATGTGCGGCTCCAGCGCATCATAGCCATAGGGAAGATCGGGTAGTGTGTGCGGCATATTGACTCCTCCGTGAAAGGTTTCAATCGGGTCGTGCCCTTACCACACCCCCAAGGATGGCAGAGTCTCGCCTGAAGCGCTAATAAAAATCGTTTTCAACTAATATAGCCGGAAGTTATCACCGCCAGCGCCAAGCAGCAGAAAGCCGGCCCCAAGGACCGGCTTTCCATCAAGGCGAACAACAGTGGCTCACAGCTTGCTCTCGAGCTCCGGCAGCGCCTCGAAGAGATCCGCCACCAATCCGTAATCGGCCACCTGGAAGATCGGCGCCTCCTCGTCCTTGTTGATCGCCACGATCACCTTGGAGTCCTTCATGCCGGCCAGGTGCTGGATGGCCCCGCTGATGCCCACGGCGATGTAGAGCTCCGGGGCGACGATCTTGCCGGTCTGCCCCACCTGCATGTCGTTGGGCACGAAGCCGGCATCGACTGCGGCCCGCGAGGCGCCGATCGCCGCGCCCAGCTTGTCGGCGATGCCCTCGAGCAGCTTGAAGTTCTCGCCGCTGCCCATGCCGCGGCCGCCGGAGATCACCACCTTGGCCGCGCCCAGCTCGGGGCGGTCACTCTTGGCCAGCTCCTCCTTGACGAAGGTGGACTGGGCGTTGTCGGCGACGAAATCCACCGCCTCGACGGCGGCGCTGCCGCCCTGATCTTGTAGAGAGCCCACCGCGTCGAAGGCGGTGGCGCGCACGGTGATCACCTTGAGCGGATCGCTCGACTGCACGGTGGCGATGGCATTGCCGGCGTAGATCGGCCGCTGGAAGGTGTCGGCGCTCTCCACCGCGATGACCTCGGAGAGCTGGCTGACGTCCTTGAGCGCGGCGAGGCGCGGCAGCACGTTCTTGCCGGTGGTGGAGGCCGCGGCCAGCACGTGGTCGTAGTCGTCGGCGAGCGCCGCCAGCAGTGCGCCCATGGGCTCGGCGAGCTGATGGGCGTAGACGGCGTTGTCGGCGACGCGCACCTTGTTGACGCCGTCGAGCGTGGCGGCCGCCTCGGCGATGGCACCGACGTTCTCGCCGGCCACCAGGACGTCGATGTCGCCACCGATCTGCTGCGCCGCGGCGACCACGTGGGCGGTGGCGCCGGCCAGGGCGCCGTCGTGATGTTCGGCCAGGACCAGAATGCTCATGAGATCACCTTCGCTTCGTTCTTCAGCTTGTCGACCAGCTCGTCCACCGAGCCCACCTTGATGCCGCCCTGCCGCTCCGGCGGCGGCGTGACCTTGAGCAGCGCGACCTGCGAGGCCACCTCGACGCCGAGATCAGCCGGACTCTTGACGTCCATTGGCTTCTTCTTGGCCTTCATGATGTCGGGCAGCTTGGCGTAGCGCGGCTCGTTGAGGCGCAGGTCGGTGGTGATCACCGCCGGCAGGGACAGCGACACGGTCTGCAGGCCGCCGTCGATCTCGCGGGTCACCTGCACCTTGTCACCCTCGACGACCACCTCGGAGGCGAAGGTGCCCTGCGGCAGGCCGGCCAGCGCGGCGAGCATCTGACCGGTCTGGTTGTTGTCGGTGTCGATGGCCTGCTTGCCGAGAATGACGAGACCGGGCTGCTCCTCGTCGACCACCTTGGCCAGCAGCTTGGCCGCCGCCAGCGACTCGACGCGCTCCTCGGTCTCG
>SBLD01000148.1 GCA_004551485.1 Billgrantia azerbaijanica
CAAAGCGAGAAGCGCATTGCGGAGCCGCGCACAATGCCGCCGCCCCCCTCATCATCGTTTTCGTTTTTTCTCTCTCTTGGTTTGGTTGGTTGGTTGGTTGGAGATGTGTATAAGAGACAGGAGTTATATCTGATTTAATGAGCCGTCCGCGGTTTCGCCTTAAGTCGGCCTGTACTTACACATGCATGGCTTAATCTTTGAGACAAGCATATGACTACTGGCAGGATCAACCAGGTAGCATTCCTTCACGACGTCCGCCTAGCATGATCCATCATGAAGCTCGAGAGCTTCAGTTGGTCAAAGACAAGGCAAGAGCGTCATTCCAGTAAAAGCGATGAACGCTTATAGATTTGGGAACAAGGGCCAATGACCCTAGTGCCGTGAACAAGGTTCCG
>SBLD01000149.1 GCA_004551485.1 Billgrantia azerbaijanica
GGTAAGACCGGCTTGCGAGCCGATACCAGCCATACGTTGAGCGAACTCCACGAGGTAAGGCTTCGAAGCGGTACAGTTCTGCGACAGCACATTCACCGTGGAGCCGACGGCAAGCATCGCATCTTTGGTGCCGAGCAGTTCCTCGACACCGAAGATGTTAGTCAATTTGGCGATAGTCTGCGTGGCACCGTCCCCGAGGTCCACGAGAGCCACATTGATGATGTCTGCGGCTTCCACATAACCTTGAACCGATTCGAGCGTATTCTTGCCGAGGCGACCGGCTTCCTGAGCGAGTTCGTTCAACTTCTCACGAGAAGTGCGAGTGTCCATCTTCTTAAACGCCTCATTCAGTTCGAGCACCTTTTGCTCCGTCAACCCCGTGTATTTTCGGGT
>SBLD01000150.1 GCA_004551485.1 Billgrantia azerbaijanica
AAATGATTCGTTATGGTACAAATATTGCTTATACCTCTGTAAGAATTCCCAGCTAAAAAAAAAAAATCTTATGGAATTGCACACTTCTCCCTTAGGAGGGCACTCAGGATTTTTAAAAACTTATCACAGGGTTAAGAAGGAATTTTTTTGGGATGGCCTTAAATCAGATATTCAGAAGTTTGTGGCGGAATGTTTGGTTTGCCAACAAAATAAAGTTGAAACAATTAAGACACCGGGTCTATTACAACCTTTATCCATTCCAAGCCAACGTTGGGAGGAGGTTTCAATGGATTTTATCACAGGTTTACCCAAGTCCGAGGGAAAGAGTGTCATCATGGTGGTAGTTGACAGACTTACCAAGTACGCACACTTCTGTGCATTATCACATCCAT
>SBLD01000152.1 GCA_004551485.1 Billgrantia azerbaijanica
GTTAAACAGATGCAAAATTTGTAGGTGGACCTTTTGCATACAAAATTTGGGTTTTCCTTGAACCCATAAACTGACATGGCAGAATACAACAGAAGAGCGGAACATGATTTGGTCAACTATCTCTTGGTCAAAGCCCTAACTCTCAAGAACGACCAATAAACCAAAAATACAATAACCAAAATGAAAGCTATGGCTTTAAATTTTCTCAGCAAAGCAAGACCTACATCTCTTTGTTTTGGAATGAAAGTTCAAATTCCTATTTGCTTCCAACGTCAAAAAAGGAAAAAAAAAGAAAAAGAAGAAAACTACATATTGAACTCAAATAAATCATCCTAAAATATTCGACCTTAATTTTGTTTTTAATAGTATTTACAAGTGACAACAGCATA
>SBLD01000153.1 GCA_004551485.1 Billgrantia azerbaijanica
GCCTTCACGTTGTCGATCGTGTCGGAGCTCTCCACCTCCAGGGTGATCGTCTTCCCGGTCAGAGTCTTGACGAAGATCTGCATGCCGCCGCGGAGACGGAGGACGAGGTGGAGAGTCGACTCCTTCTGGATGTTGTAATCCGCCAAGGTGCGCCCGTCCTCGAGCTGCTTTCCGGCGAAGATCAGCCGCTGCTGGTCCGGTGGAATCCCTTCCTTGTCCTGGATCTTGGCCTTGACGTTGTCGATCGTGTCGGAG
>SBLD01000019.1:0-39578 GCA_004551485.1 Billgrantia azerbaijanica
GGCCGCCAAGGTGTGGCCGGCCGTCAACCGCGTCGACAACGTGCTGGGCGATCGCCAGCTGATCTGCTCCTGTCCGAGCATTGACGCCTACCGTGATTGACGCTCGCGGCGCCTGACGCCAGCGCCCCTGCCGGCAGGGGCGCTGGCGTTCATTAGCGGGGACTCACAATGAAAGCGGCACGCTCAAGCCAGACCCGCGGGCAGCTCGCCGTGACCGTAGAGCTGTTGCAACCGCTGTTCGCGGAAGCCCTCGAGCAGGCGCACGTAGCGCCGGGGCATGCGCGTGCCGGTGCGGGTGACCAGGTGCAGTGTCTCGTACTCGGGCCTGGGCAGCGTGAGTTCCTTGACCTGGCGCTGCCACGGCGAGGTCTCCAGGACCAGACGTGACACCACGGTGAAACCCAGCCCGCGGGCCACGGCATCCAGCACCATGGCCACCTCGTTGGTGAAGCCCTGGCGCCGAAACTGGCCCATGGAGCGGAACTCCTCGGGGAAGTTGCTGCGCAACAGCACCCGGGCGTGATTGACGCCGTCGTAGTAGTTGATGAAACCGATGCCCGCGAGCTCGGCCAGGGTGGTCCCGGCGAAGTCGGCCGGCACCACCAGGCACAGGCTCTCCTGGTGCCACGGCACGCAGTCCAGATCGGGGTGGCGTACCGGGTCGGTGACGATGCCCAGGTCGTGGCGCCCAGCCAGGACATCGCCGACGATCTCGTGGCTGAAGGCGAAGCTGTAGTTCACCGTGAGCCCCGGATGCATCTGCTGCTGACCCAGGATGTAGGGGTAGAGCATCAGCCCCACGCTGCCGGGCGAGGCGATGCGGCACTCGCCGCTGTCCAGGGCGTCGTCATCGAGCGAGTGGCGGAACTGCTCGTGCTCGGCGAACAGGCGCAGCCCGTAGTCGTAGGCACGGCGCCCCGCCTCGGTGAGGGTGAAGCGACGCCCCTGGCGATCGAGCAGCGGCTTGTCGAGATAGCGCTCCAGCTTGCGCACGTGCTGGCTGACGCCGGGCTGGGTCATCTCCAGGCGCTGGGCGGTGCGCGTGAAGCTGCCGGTCTCGACCAGGGTGACGAAGGTGCGGAAGTACTGGGCGTTGAACATGGGGATCGCTGGGCGCATCGACGGGTACCGGAGACGCCATTCTAGCAGCCTGCGCCCCGGGGCGCAGCGCTGCGCACGGTCGTGCGGCGTGATAGCATCGAGCCATGATCCTCACCGCTACCCTGACGCCGATGCCCGAGCCCCCCGTCTGTCGCGCCGTGGCTTCGACCGACGCCGCGCCACAAGCCACCCTCGATCCTGATCGGCCGACCCGTGGGGTCGGCCCCGCGTGACAAGGACGCCCGACATGCCCGATACCATCTCCACGACCGTTTCCCCGCTGCGCAGCCTGGAAGTGCTCTCCCAGCACGAGGTCAACCGGCTGCGCGACACCTCCAAGGCCGGCCTGCACGACCTGCTGCGCCGCTGTTCGCTCGCCGTACTCAGCTCCGGCAACATGACCGACGACAGCCTGGCGCTGATGGAGGCCTACCGCGATTTCGACATCGAGGTGCTGCAGCAGGACCGCGGCATTCGCCTCAAGCTCAGCAACGCCCCGGCCGAGGCCTTCGTCGACGGCAAGATGATCCGCGGTATCCGCGAGCATCTCTCCTCGGTGCTGCGCGACATCGTCTACGTCTACAACGAGATCCAGACGCACCAGCGCTTCGACCTCTCCACCGGCGAGGGTACCACCAACGCGGTCTTCCATATCCTGCGCAAGGCCGCCGTGCTCAAGCCGGGGCGCGACCCGAGCATCGTGGTGTGCTGGGGCGGCCACTCCATTTCGCGCGAGGAGTACGACTACACCAAGAACGTCGGCTACCACCTGGGGCTGCGCGACCTGGACATCTGCACCGGCTGCGGCCCTGGCGCCATGAAGGGGCCGATGAAGGGGGCCAACGTGGCCCATGCCAAGCAGCGCCGCAACGAGGGGCGCTACCTGGGCATCTCGGAGCCGGGCATCATCGCCGCCGAGGCGCCCAACCCGCTGGTCAACGAACTGGTGGTGATGCCCGACATCGAGAAGCGTCTCGAGGCCTTCGTGCGTGTCGGCCACGGCATCGTCGTCTTTCCCGGCGGGGTCGGCACCGCCGAAGAGATCCTCTACCTGCTCGGCATCCTGCTGCATCCGGACAACGCCGACATGGAGATGCCAGTGGTCTTCACCGGCCCGGCAAGCTCTGCCGACTACTTCAAGCGCATCGACGAATTCCTCGCCTACACGCTCGGCGATACGGTGCGCGGCAAGTACCGCATCGTCATCGACGACCCCGTCGAGGTCGCGCGCACTCTGCGCAAGGGCGTCGATGGCGTCACGGAGTTCCGCCGCACCCACCAGGACGCCTTCCACTTCAACTGGCGACTCACCATCGCCCGAGACTTCCAGGCACCCTTCGAGCCGAGCCACGAGGCGATGTCGGGGCTGGCCCTGCACCGCGAGCAGCCAATCCACGAGCTCGCCGCCAACCTGCGCCGCGCCTTCTCCGGCATCGTCGCCGGCAACGTCAAGGAGCAGGGCCTGCGTGCCATCGAGGCCAACGGGCCCTTCCAGCTCCATGCCGAGCCGGAACTCATGCGCCGCCTCGACGAGCTGCTGGGCTCCTTCGTTGCCCAGCGGCGCATGAAGCTGCCGGGCAAGGAGTACGAGCCCTGCTATCAGCTCATCTGAGCGGCACCTGAGCGCATCCACGCGACGAGGCCGCCCTCGCTTGGCGCGGGGGCGGCCTCGTCGTCTCGTCAGCGCCGGGTCAGCGCCCGCCGGCCCCTCGCGACTCCGTCGACCACCACAGCCACAGGGCATGCAGCAGCAGCCCCAAAGTGGCGCCATGGGCGAGCAGCAGCTGCCAGCTCAGCCAGTCGCTCATCGCGGCATGCCACAACCCCATGCCGACCAGGCCGGCCAGGCAGCAGAGCCCCAACCGCCCCAGCAGCGCCGGCAGCCGCCGGCGCTGCTCCAGGGCGAGCAGCCGCCAGTGGAGCCCGGTGACGAGCGCCACCACGGCCAGGGCCATCAGGATCAGGGTCAGCCGGGTGTCATGACCGCCGGCGAGGTAGCGCGGCACGGTGGCGCTCATCAGCACGAGCAGTCCGAGCATCAGGCTCACTCGCTCGGCGGTCGGCTGCGTTCTCATCAGGCCACCTTGAGCTGTTGATCCTCGATCCACTCCTCGACCCAGGGCAGTGCGGCGTCGTCGGCCATGAAGGTCTCCATGGCATCGACCTCCAGTCGCTCGCCCAGGCGGCTGGCGCCCAGCCCGGCGAGCATCTCGTCGAGACTGCGGCCGGCACCACAGAAGGTGTCGCCGTAGGAGCTGTCACCCAGGGCAATCAGGCCGTAGCGCAACCAGGTGAGCGACGGGCTCTGCTCGTCGAGGGCTCGGGCAAAGGGCACGAAGTTGCCGGGAAAGTCGCCGCTGCCGGTGGTGGAGACGCAGAACAGCGCCAGGTCGGGCGGCGTATCGACCAGGTCCTCCAGGGTGGGCTGCTCGAGGATGGCGACCTCGTAGCCGGCGGCCTCGAACAGCGGACTGACCTGCTCGGCGACGTCCAGTGCGCCGCCATACATGGTTCCAACGAAGATCTTCAGCATCGGCATGTCGTGGGGATACCTGAGAATTTCAGTCGGATTCTAACACGAGCAGAGCGCATCATTGCAGAAAGCGGCGCCCCTCGTTATCTCGTCATGAACAGCTGCAAAAGCCCTGATAGCAGAGGTAAATCCACCGGCATGCAGCCGTCCCAAAGTCCGAGTACAATGCTCGGACTCTGTTCACGGGAGGTAGCATGCGGGAAACCTTCGAAGCCTGGATCACACCGATCATGATCGGCGGCCTGATCCTGTTCATGTGTTTCATCATCTGGGATCTGGCCCGCCAGTCCCGTGCCGGCCGCTTTGGCACCATCATGCTCTTCGTGGTGCTCGGTGCCGGCATGCTGGGCTATATCTTGAAGGTGGTCATTACCTGGCTGATCGAGCGCAACGGCGGCATCTGACGCCGCCTCATCACGAGGATGCTCCCTCGTAGCCCTCCACCTGGCTCTTCAGCTTCTGCCCGGGCCGGAAGGTCACCACGCGCCGGGCCGAAATGGGAATCTCCTCGCCGGTCTTGGGATTGCGCCCCGGACGCTCGCGCTTGTCGCGCAGATCGAAGTTGCCGAAGCCGGAAAGCTTCACCTGTTCGTTCTCGCGCAGGCAGGCCCGAATCTCCTCGAAGAAGGCTTCCACCATCGCCTTGGCCTCGCGCTTGGTCAGCCCCAGCTCGGCGTGGAGGTGTTCGGCCAGTTCCGCCTTGGTCAACGCTCCCATGTCTGCTCCCTCATGGTAGGCGGTCCACCCCGCCGCCGGCTTGACGAACAGGGCGCCACCGCTGAACGGTCGCGCCCTTATCCGCCAAGGCGGAAGCCGTCATCCGCGTAGCTCGGCACCCAGGTGCTGACGCGATTCGGCGACGATGGCATCGACCAACTGATTGATTTCCTCGTCATTCAGCGTGCGTGAAGGATGCTGCCAGGTCAAGCCCAGGGCCACGCTCTTGTGCCCTTCGGGCACGCCCTTGCCCTGGTAGACATCGAACAGCCGCAGCGCCTCGAGCCACTGGCCGGCCTGGTTGCGCACGCAGTCCAGCAACGCCTGAACCGGTTGCGCCTCTTCGAGCAGGAAGGCCAGGTCACGACGCACCTCGGGATGGCGCGACAGCGGCGTGAAGCGCGGCAAGCACCCGTGGGTCAGGGCGTCCTGGCGCACCTCGAAGAGCAGGGCGTCGGTACGCAGGCCCAAGGCGGCCCGCACGCCGGGGTGCAGCGCTCCGATCCAGCCCACCGGCTCGCCGCGGTGGAGCACGCGGGCGCTCTGTCCGGGATGCAGCGCCGGGTGCTCGGCCGGCTCGAAACGCCAGGCCTCGGGCTCACCGCCCAGGGCGATGAGGCTCTCCAGGTCGCCTTTGAGGTCGAAGAAGTCGACCGCCTCGCGCGCCCCTGCCCAGCCCTCCGGCTCACGCGACCCGCACACCAGGGCCCCCAGCATGGGCACCTGCTGCAGCTCGTCGAGTTCGCCGCGGAACACCAGGCCGGCCTCGAACAGCCGCACCCGGCTCTGCTGGCGGTTGAGGTTGTACTCGAGCGCCCGCACCAGGCCCGGGAAGAGACTCGCCCGCATCACCGAGAGATCGCTGGAGATGGGGTTGGCCAACCGCGGCGAGACGGCATCCGGCAACAGTGCCGCCTGGAGCTCCGGTGCCACGAAGCTGTAGGTCACCGCCTCCTGATAGCCGCGCGACACCATCTGGCGACGCAGGCGAGCGAGCGGCACGCGCGCTTCGTGGTCCGGGCGCAGCGCCAGCCGCGCCGCGGGACGCCGTACCGGCAAGCGGTTGTAGCCGTGGATGCGCGCGACCTCCTCGATCAGGTCCTCCTCGATGGCGATGTCGAAACGCCAGCTCGGCACGTCGGCCTGCCAACCATCGGCATCCGCCGTGACCGCCATGCCCAGGCGTTCGAGGATCTCGGCGACCTCCTCGGTCGGCAGCGCCTTGCCGAGCGCCTGCTCGAGGCGGGCGGCACGCAGGCGAACCTGTCGCGCTCCCGGCAGGTGCTCCTCGCTGTCCACCTCGACCAGCGGCCCGGGCTCGCCACCGGTGATCGCCAGCAGCAGCGCCGTGGCCCGCTCCACCGCTTCGCGGGTGAGCTGCGGGTCGACGCCGCGCTCGAAGCGATGGGAAGCGTCGGTGTGCAAACCGTAGGTGCGCGCCTGCCCGGCCACCGCCAACGGCGTGAAGAAGGCCGACTCCAGGAAGATGTCGCGGGTCGCCGCGCTGACCCCGGAGTGCTCGCCGCCCATGACGCCGGCCATGGCCAGCGGACCGCGCTCGTCGGCGATCACCAGGGTGTCGTCGCGCAGGGCGATGGTCTGGCCGTCCAGCAGCACCAGTTGCTCTCCCTCGCGCGCCAGGCGCACGATCACGGCGCCGTGCAGATTGGCGCGGTCGAAGGCGTGCAGCGGCTGACCGAGCTCGAGCATCACGTAGTTGGTGATATCGACTACCGGATCGATCGAGCGCACGCCGCTGCGGCGCAGGCGCTCGACCATCCACAGCGGCGTCTCGACGCTCACGTCGACGCCGGTGATCAAGCGGCCGATGTAGCGCGGGCAGCGCTCGGCATCCTCGACGCGCACCGGAAAGGTGGCGTCATGGGCCGGCGGCACTGGCTCTATGCGCGGTCCCTCGACCGGCAGGCGATTGAGCACGCCGACCTCGCGGGCCAGCCCCTTCACGCTCAGGCAGTCGCCGCGATTGGGGGTGAGGTCCACCTCGACGCTGTGGTCGTCGAGCCCCAGCCAGGCACGGAAGTCCTCGCCCACCGGCGCGTCGAGAGGCAGCTCGAGAATGCCGTGGGAGGTCTCCTCCGCCAGTCCCAGCTCGGAGGCGGAGCAGATCATGCCGCGTGACTCGACCCCGCGCAGCTTGGCCTTCCGGATCTTGAAGTCGCCCGGCAGCACGGCTCCCACGCGGGCGAAGGGCACCTTCTGCCCCGCGGCGACGTTCGGCGCCCCGCACACCACCTGGGTGCGCTCGCCGCTGCCGTCCTCGACCTGGCAGAGGGCCAGCTTGTCGGCGTTGGGGTGCGGCTCCTTGCTCACCACTTCGGCCACCACCACGCCCTCGAAGGCGGCTGCCACGGGCTCGATGGCATCGACTTCCAGTCCGGCCATGGTGATCTGGTCGGCGAGCCCCTGGACATCCTGCTGCGGCGAGACCCATTCGCGCAGCCACTGATCGGAAAATTTCATGACAAGTCCTGTGTTCTGCCAAGGTTCATGTGTAGCGAGGTCGGCTCAAGCGAACTGGCGCAGGAAGCGCAGGTCGTTGTCGAAGAACAGGCGCAGGTCGTTCACCCCGTAGCGCAGCATGGCCAGGCGCTCGACCCCCATGCCGAAGGCGAAGCCCGTGTAGCGCTCGGCGTCGATGCCGGAATGGCGGAACACCTCCGGGTGCACCATGCCGCAGCCCATCACCTCGAGCCAGCCGCTGTGGCCGCAGACCCGGCACCCCTCGCCCGAACACATCACGCACTGGATGTCGACCTCGGCCGAGGGCTCGGTGAAGGGGAAATAGGAGGGGCGGAAGCGCACCGAGAGGTCGTCCCGCTCGAAGAAGGCGTGCAGGAAGTCCTCGATGGTGCCCTTGAGGTCGGCGAAGCTCACGTCCTCATCGACCAGCAGCCCCTCCACCTGGTGGAACATCGGGGTGTGGGTCAGGTCGGAGTCGCTGCGGTAGACCCGCCCCGGGCAAACGATGCGGATCGGCGGCGCCTGCTCCTTCATGGTGCGCACCTGGACCGGCGAGGTGTGGGTGCGCAGCAGGCGAGTGGCGTCGAAGTAGAAGGTGTCCGCCATGCCGCGTGCCGGGTGATGGGCGGGAATGTTGAGCGCCTCGAAGTTGTGGTAGTCGTCCTCGATCTCCGGGCCCACCGCCACGTCGTAGCCAATGCGGGTGAAGAGCCCCTCGATGCGCTCCAGGGTCAGCGTCACCGGGTGCAGGCCGCCGCTCGGCTGGCCACGCCCGGGCAGGGTCACATCGACGCGCTCGGCAGCCAGGCGCGCCTCGAGTGCGGCCTTCTCCAGGGTCTGGCGGCGGACGTCGAGCTCCTCGGCGAGTGCCTGCTTGGCCTCGTTGATACGCTCCCCCGCTGCAGGGCGCTCGGCAGCGGGCAGCTTGCCGAGCCCCTTGAGCAGCGCGGTGATCTCGCCCTTCTTGCCGAGGTAGCGCACCCGCAGCTCCTCCAGGGCGGAAATGCTCTCGGCGGCCTGGATCGCACTGCGGGCCTCGGTGACCAGTGTGGGTAGATGATCCATCCGTTGTGCTCCGAATCTGGTAAAAAAACAGGGGAAGAGCGGCTGCTCTTCCCCTGTGACGGATCGGCGTCAGTTCGGGTCGGCGATCGCCGACCCGGCACCATCGGTCGATACCACTTACTGGGCAGCCTTGGCCTTCTCGACGATGGCGGCAAAGGCAGCCTTCTCGTGAACGGCCAGATCGGCCAGCACCTTGCGGTCGATCTCGATGCCGGCCTTCTTCAGGCCGCCGACGAAACGACTGTAGGAGAGCCCGTGCTGGCGCGCACCGGCGTTGATGCGCTGGATCCACAGGGCGCGGAACTGGCGCTTGCGCTGGCGGCGGTCGCGGTAGGCATACTGACCGGCCTTGATGACGGCCTGCTTGGCCACGCGGAAGACGCGCGAACGGGCACCGTAGTAGCCCTTGGCCTGCTTGAGAATCTTCTTGTGACGACGACGTGCGACGACACCACGCTTGACACGAGTCATGGCTTACTCCTGACGTTGAAAGGGTCTACCAAGGATTACAGGTTCGGCAGCATGCGCTGGACGAGGGCCTTGTCGGCGTCGTGAATCTGCTGCATGCCACGCAGGTGACGCTTACGCTTGGTGGACTTCTTGGTCAGGATGTGGCTACGAAACGACTGCTTGTGCTTGAAGCCGTTCGCCGTCTTCTTGAAGCGCTTGGCAGCGCCGCTGTTGCTCTTGATTTTCGGCATGAGGAGAACTCCGCTCGAGGTTTTTCAGAAAATCCGGGGCCGATGGCCGACGGCGTCGCCGACCATCCGTTTGACGGGCCTTCGGATCACTTCTTCTTGGGGGCAAGGATCATGATCATCTGGCGCCCTTCCATCTTGGGGAAGGACTCCACGGTCCCGATCTCCTCGAGATCGGCGGCGATCCGCTCCATCAACCGACGGCCGATGTCCTGGTGCGCCATTTCACGGCCGCGAAAACGCAGCGTGACCTTGCCCTTGTCGCCACCTTCGAGGAAACGCGTCAGGTTCTTCAGCTTGACCTGATAGTCGCCCTCGTCGGTGTTAGGCCGGAATTTGACTTCCTTGACCTGAATCTGCTTGGTCTTCTTCTTCTGGGCCGCCTTCTGCTTCTTCTGCTCGAAGACGAACTTGCCGTAGTCCATGATCTTGCAGACGATCGGATCGGCATTGGAGATCTGGACGAGGTCCATACCGGCGGCTTCGGCACGCTCCAGCGCCTCGCTGGTGGGCACGATGCCCAGTTGCTCGCCGTCGCTGTCGATCAGGCGCACCTGATCCTCGGTAATCCGCTCGTTCATCGGGGGGCGCTTGTCTTGGACACGCCCTCTGGGGTTGCTTCGCTTGATCGTTCCGTCTCCGTTCCGGTAATTGACGATGTCGTTACCAACCTTCGGCCCGCAGGCGGTCGATGAGACCATCGACGGGCAGCGTGCCTAGGTTCTCGCCGGTGCGCGTACGCACGGCGACCGAGTCGGTCTCGACTTCCTTATCTCCTACCACCAGGAGATAGGGAACTTTCTGCAACGTATGCTCCCGGATTTTAAAGCCGATCTTCTCATTCCTCAAGTCTGCCTTGACGCGCAGGCCGATTTTCTGCAAGCGCTGCTCCAGGGCCAGGGCGTAGTCGCGCTGGGCGTCGGTAATGGTCATCACCACGGCCTGCTCGGGGGCCAGCCACAGCGGCATGGCGCCCGCGTAGTGCTCGATCAGGATGCCGATGAAGCGCTCGAAGGAACCGAGGATCGCACGGTGCAGCATGACCGGCACCTTGCGCTCGCCGTCCTCGTCGACGTACTGGGCGCCGAGGCGCCCCGGCAGGTTGAAGTCGAGCTGCAGCGTGCCGCACTGCCAGACACGGTTGAGGCAGTCGCGCAGGGCGAACTCGATCTTGGGGCCGTAGAAGGCGCCCTCCCCTGGCTGCAGCTCCCACTCGAGGCCGGTGGCATCGAGCGCCGCCTCGAGACCCGCCTCGGCGCGGTCCCAGAGGTCCGGCTCGCCCATGAAGTCGTCGTCGGGACGGGTGGAGAGCTTGAGCTCCACGTCGTCGAAGCCGAGATCCCGATAGACCTGCATGGTCAGGGCGATGAAGGCCTCGGCCTCGGCCTGGATCTGCCCCTCGGTGCAGAAGATGTGGGCATCGTCCTGGGTGAAGCCGCGCACCCGCATCAGGCCGTGCAAGGCGCCAGAGGGTTCGTTGCGGTGGCAGCTGCCGAACTCGGCGAGGCGCAGCGGCAGGTCACGGTAGCTCTTGAGCCCCTGATTGAACACCTGCACGTGGCAGGGGCAGTTCATCGGCTTGACCGCGTAGTCGTGCTTCTCCGACTCGGTGGTGAACATCATGTCGCTGTAGTGGCCCCAGTGGCCGGACTTCTTCCACAACGACAGATCGACGATCTGCGGCGTCTTGATCTCCTGGTAGCCATTCTCGCGCTGCACCCGGCGCATGTACTGCTCGAGAGCCTGGTAGAGCGTCCAGCCATTGGGATGCCAGAACACCATGCCCGGCGCCTCCTCCTGGAGGTGGAAGAGGTTCATGCGCTTGGCCAGCTTGCGGTGGTCGCGTTTCTCCGCCTCCTCGAGGCGCTTCAGGTAGGCCTTGAGCTGCTTCTTGTCGCCCCAGGCGGTACCGTAGATGCGAGTCAGCATCGGCTTGGAGGCGTCGCCCCGCCAGTAGGCGCCGGCCAGCTTGGTCAGCTTGAACGCCTTGAGGTGGCGGGTGTTGGGCACGTGCGGCCCCCGACACATGTCGGTGTACTCCTCGTGGTGGTAGAGCCGGATGGTCTCCCCCTCGGGAATCTCGCGCACGATCTCCTGCTTGTAGGGCTCATCGCGGTGCAGGAAGGCGAGCATCGCCTGGTCGCGATCGACGTACTCACGCACCACGTCATACTCGTGGTCGATCAACGCCTTCATGCGCGTCTCGATGGCCGCCAGGTCATCCGGGGTCACCGACTGCCCGAAGTCGATATCGTAGTAGAAGCCATCCTCGATCACCGGCCCGATCGCCATCTTGGCCTCGGGATAGAGCTGCTTGACGGCGTGGCCGATCAGGTGGGCACAGGAGTGGCGGATGATCTCGAGCCCTTCGGGGTCCTTGGCGGTGATGATCGACACCTCGGCGTCGTGGTCGATGACGTCGGCGGCATCGACCAACACGCCGTCGATCTTGCCGGCCACGCACGCCTTGGCAAGCCCGGGGCCGATGGACTCGGCCAGTTGCATCACGCTCAGGGGTTCGTCGAAGGTCTTCTGGCTGCCGTCAGGCAGGGTCACGATGGGCATGCAAGCGTCCTTTGCGCAGTGGTGATCCATACCAGGGATCACATGTCGCGGTTGATAGCGTGTGAAACGGAAAACGGCGCCACGGCCCGCGGTTCGCCCACTACCCTGGGCGATACGGGTACGCTCCTGATCGTCCCGCCGCGTGCCGCGCCAGCGGCGTATCCTAGCAGACCCCGCCCCCACCGCGCCACGGCCCGCAACGCATCGGGGGTGCCCGAAGGCACCCCCGATGGCCGGATCCCGCACCGGCAAGGACGCATCACGACGCGTCCTTACCGGTCACCGGTCAGTTGTGTATCTCGACACGGCGGTTCTGGGCACGCCCGGCATCGGTGTCGTTGGTCGCGACCGGGCGCTCCTCACCGTAGCCGATCGTCCTCATGCGGTTCGCCGCGATCCCCTGGGAGACCAGGTAGTCCCGGACGGAGTCGGCACGACGCTGCGAAAGATCGCGGTTGTACTCGTTGCTGCCGACGGAGTCGGTGTGGCCTTCGATGGTGACGGTGATCTCGGGGTTCTCGCGCAGCCGTGCGGCCACCTCGTCGAGTCGCGTCGAGGCCTCGGGACGCAGCTCGGCGGAGTCGAAGGCAAAGTTCACGTCGCTGGAGAGCACCACCGGCTCGAACTCGGGCTCGGGTGCCGGTTCCGGCTCGGGCTCCGGCATCGGTGCCGGCTCGGGCTCCGCCTTCGGCGTGCGGTCGACACAGAGGAGCGCGCCGATCGTCGCACCCGCGGTGCTGCCGATGGCCGCGCCATCATCCTCATCCGACTCGCTGCTGGTGGCGTAGCCGATGCCGCCGCCCACCAAGCCGCCCGCGAGGCCACAGACCATGGGGTGCTGGTACCAGGCGCGCTCGGAGGTGTCGCTGGAGGCGCTGGAAGCCCCACCGTCGATGGTGGTGGCACAGCCGGAAAGGCCGAGAACCAGTGCCGACCCCAGCAGCAAGCCCGTCGTCGATTTTTTCATGCAAGACTCCTTCTCATTCTCAATCCGTACGGCTCGTGGCGAGCGCAGGACGTCCAGGGGATTTTTCTTGACCCGGCCGCTCAAGTGTAGGCGCTACTGCACGGGGCTCAAAGCCTGGCCACAAGCCAAAATGGCAAACCGGGTTACATGACCCGCCACAGACCCTTGCGGCTAGCCACGAGGCGCAGAGCTTGCCGCAGCGCCGGGAGCGATGCAAACACATTTTGCGAATACGGGGTTCTCCAGCCCCTGCCCGCTTGACGGCAGGTTGTCCGCCTCAATGCAGGCTGCCGGGCCAGCCTCGACGAAACGCCAGCACCGCCTGCGCCGCCTCCAGAACGGGCTGACGCAACTCGTCTTCCACGCTCAGGCGCTCGCGATCCTCGCGCATGCGCTCGCGCGGTGTCAGGGCCTTGCGTGCCGAGTGGGTGTGCAGATGACTGGTCCGCGCGTACACCTCGCCGAAGGCCTGGAAGTCGGGGCGTTCGATCAGCCGGGGATCGAGAATCTCCAGCAGCACCTTGCAGCGCCAGGCCCCCTCGGTCACTTCCACCTGCTCCTGGAGCAGGGCGGATGCCACCATCTCCAGGTTGTCCAGGCAGTTCTGGTGGGCGCGACGCAACTCGTCCTCGCGCAAGGCCTCGCGGCGACGCACCTCGCGCCACAGGGTGAAGGCGTAGGCCCCCAGCCCGGCAATGATGGCCAGGCCCAGCGCCAGCAGGATCAGGGCGATGGTCGTCGTCATGGAATGTCCACGCTGTTCGGGAATGGGCAGCGGATTGTACCCCATGACGCCCCGGCATCAGAGTCCCCCGGGACCGTGCTAGCCCCACGCCCAGCCGGTCGCGTAGTGATCGAGCAGCAGCACGCCGAAGACGCCGAGGATGTAACGGATCGAGAACCAGAAGGCGGCCAGCGGCGCCCGGGGATCACGGCCCCGCCACACCTTCCAGTTCCAGAACATGAAGCGGGCATTGAGTGCGGTGACTCCCACCAGGTAGGGCGCCCCGCTCATGCCGATGACGAACGGCAGCAGCGTCACGGCGACGGTCAGCCAGCCATAGAGCCACACCTGCAGACGCGTGAAGGCCTCGCCGTGGGTAACCGGCAGCATGGGAACCCCGGCCTTGGCATACTCGTCGCACTTGTGGATCGCCAGCGCCCAGAAGTGCGGCGGCGTCCAGGCAAAGATGATCAGCACCAGCAGCAGCGGCTCCGGCCCCACCTGGCCGGTCACCGCCGTCCAGCCGAGCAGCGGCGGCGCCGCACCGGCCACGCCGCCGATCACGATGTTCTGCGAGGTCGCCCGCTTGAGAAAGGCGGTATAGATCAGCGCATAGCCGATCAATGCCCCCAGGGTCAGCCAGGCCGTCACGGCATTGACCTGCCACAGCAGCAGGGTGATGCCCGCCACCGAGAGCAGCGTTGCCCAGGCCAGCGCCACGGCCGTGGGCATGCGCTGGCTGGCCAGCGGTCGGCGCGAGGTGCGCAGCATCAGGGCATCCAGGCGCCGGTCCACCACATGGTTGAAGGCCGCCGCGCCGCCGGCGGCCAGGGCAATGCCCGTCAGGCCAAACAGCACTGCCGCGGGCGACGGCAACGTGGGGGTCGCCAGCGCCATCCCCACCAGGGTGCATACCAGCATGACGGCGACCACCCGCGGCTTGCACAGCGTGACCAGGTCCCGCCAGGACCAACTCGCCCGGCCCTGCACGCCGAGCGATGCCCGCAGGCCGTCACGGATTGCGTCGCGCTTGATTGCCAGGTTAGCCATGCGTCCACTCCTTGCCCTGTCGTTGCTCGCCAGCCCCGCTGCCGGATTGACCGTTACGCCAGTGCCAGGCCGCGAGCACCAGCATCACTACCAGCGCCACGGCACCGGCCGTGTGCGCCAGCGCCAGCCACAGGGGCAGCCACAGCAGCACGTTGGCGACCCCCAGGCCCAGCTGCACGCCGTAGGCGCCCATCAGCCCAGCCAGCCAGGGCCGCAGCTCGGCAAGCCGCCAGTGGCGTACGACCAGCGCCACCAGGGCCAGCCCCAGCAGCAGCGCGCCCAGCCGGTGCCCTAGCTGGATCGCCACCCGCGCGTCGGCGTGCAGTTGGCCATGCAGGTAGTTGGGACCGACGGTCTGGGTCAGGTGGAAGCCTTCGCTCCAGTCCATGGCCGGCCACCACTCGCCGTTACAGGTGGGAAAGCCCTGACAGGCGATGCCGGCATAGTTGCTCGATACCCAGCCCCCCAGCGCCAGCTGCAGCACCAGCAGGCCAACGGCGAGCCCCCAGAGAGGGGGGAAGCGACGCGTCGCGACAGGTGCCGTTTGCGCTTGCTGGCCAACGAACCGGCGCAGGCGCAAATGCAGCCACAGAAACAGCGAGAGGACCGTGAGCCCTCCCAGCAGGTGCAGGGTGACGACCTGGGGCCACAGCTTGAGGGTGACGGTGAACGCACCGAAGGCGCCCTGCACGAGAATCATCGCCAGCAGCGCCAGGTTCAGCCGCCAGGGGTAGCCCGGCTCACCGCGCAGCCGGGCGCCCAGCGCCAGCAGCGCGATCACCAGCAGGCCGAGCAGCGAGGCGATGTAGCGATGTACCATCTCCACCCAGGCCTTGGCGGCCTCCAGCGGGGCTGCCGGGGTGTGCAGCCGGGCACGCTCGGCATCCGGCACCACCAGCTGGCCATAGCAGCCGGGCCAGTCGGGACACCCCAGCCCGGCATCCACCAGCCGGGTCCAGGCGCCGACCAGCACCACCAGCGCCGTGAAGAGCACCCCGGCGAGGCTCAGCGCCCTGAGCAGGCGCCCCCGCGCCAGGGTGGAAGAGGGCTCCACTGGCGGCTCGGCGACTTCCATCGAGGCTCTGGTCATCGGCTCAGTCACCTCGCTTGTGTCCTCAAGGACGGGGATTCATGCGCAGCAGTCGGCTGACGTCGTCCAGCACCTGGCGCGGGTCCGCCTCGGGGGCGTAGGTCAGCACCGCCTGGCCGCGCGGGTCAAGGACCCAGAGCCGACCCGGGGACTGCCACGTCGGTGTCGTGCGCCACTCCGCCAGGCGCTCACCGGGCAGCGTCCGCCCCACCCCGCCGATGCGCAGCCGGGTGACGCGGGGTGCCTCACGCCCGAGGGCCCGATGCAGGCGCCACCACTGATCGGCCAGGCGCTCACACTGCCGCGTGCAGTCGAAGGCCAGCACCCAATCGTCGTCCACCTGAGGACGTGTCGCCAGCGGCCACTCCACCAGAGCCGGCACGGCGGGCTCCAGCTCGCCGTGGGCGGTCCGGGAGTCGGGAATCCCCACGCGCCACTCGACCATGCCCCACGCCACCATCATCGGCGCCGCGAAAATGGCCATCAATGCCAGCAGCTTCAGGCGTGAGCGACGCGGGTTCAACGGTTTCGACATTCCCCCTCCTTCTCGATCTCGGCATGGCCCTCTTGCGCCCCTCTATCGTCGCGCCGGCGCGAATCACCCGACCGCCGGCCGCCGACCACCATCACCGCCAGGGCCGCGAGCGCCAGCCCCCACCACTGCACGGCGTAGCCGAGGTGGCGGCTCGGCGGCATCACGCTGGGTCGCCACCAGGCGGGATAGGCGCCATCGCCGCCGTCGAGATGTAGCCAGCCGTCGTGGGCGAACGTCCCCACCTCCTGCCACGCCGTCAGATCGATGCGCTGCAACCGCTTGCCTTCTCGATTGGGGCCGTAGAGCGGTGCCGACTCGCCCGCGGCCTGCCAGCGCCCGGTGATGTTCACGCGCCCCGCCGGGGTGATCGCCTCGGGCGTATCACGGCGGGGGCCGGTTGCCAGGAAACCGCGCTCCACCAGCCATAGGCGACCGTCCTCGCCGCGCAACGGAGTCAGCACGGCCACGCCCAGCTTGCCACGGTGCGTGCGGTTGTCGAGATACAGGGTGCGCTCGACCAGGTACTCGCCGTCGAGGGTCACGCGCGCCCCTTGGGGGGGTGTTTCTCGCGGCGCGTCGAGGTGTGGTGCCGCGGCCAGCCGGTCGAGGTATTCGCGCTTGTCGGCGGCGCGCTCCCACTGCCATAGTCCCAGTAAAAGGCCGAGCGTCACCAGCAGCGACCACAGCCCGTACCAGAGCCTCCGTCGCCGGCCGGCATGGCGACTCGCCGGCGTCCCTCGCCGCCCTGCCCCTTGTCCCCTGACGGAGTGTGCCATGCTGCTCAAGACCCTGATTGCCGCTGTCTTCGTGGCGATCGTCGCCAGCGTTGCCGCCGGTGCCGGCTTCCTGCTGCGCGACGACACCCGTTCCCGTCGCCTGCTGCTCTCGCTGAAGATCCGCATCGCCCTGACGGTGCTGCTGCTGGCACTGCTGCTCTACGGTTTCTTCCTGGGCGGCCTCGGCGACTGAGGCCGCTCGTGACCGCCCCACCTCAGAAGACGTAGACGAAGAGGAACAGCCCGATCCACACCACGTCGACGAAGTGCCAGTACCAGGCGGCAGCCTCGAAGCCGAAATGACTGTCCGGCGAGAAGTGCTGTCGCAGGATGCGCACCAGCATCACGGTCAGGATGATGGTGCCGATGATCACGTGCAGCCCGTGGAAGCCGGTGAGAATGAAGAAGGTCGCACCGTAGATACCGGCCTGCAGGGTGACGCCATAATGGGTATAGGCCTCGTAGTACTCCACGCCCTGGATCGCGATGAAGCACAGGCCCAGCAACACCGTGCCTGCCAGCCAGTTGCGACAGGTGCTGCGATAGCCCTCCTTGAGCGCCTCGTGGGCCACCGTCAGGGTGATGCTCGAAGCGACCAGGATCAGGGTGTTGACCAGCGGCAGCTGCCAGGGGCTGAGTACCTCGCGAGGCCCGGCGATGCCCTCGCCGGGCGGATTGAGCAGCGGCCAGTGAGCGGTGAAACCCGGCCACAGCAGCGCGGCAATCCCCTTGGCCCCCTCCCCGCCCAGCCACGGCACGGCGAAGGTGCGCACGTAGAAGAGCGTGCCGAAGAAGGCGGCGAAGAACATCACCTCCGAGAAGATGAACCAGCCCATTCCCCAGCGGAAGGAGCGGTCCATCTGGGCATCGTAGAGCCCGCGGCGCGACTCGCGTATGACATCACGGAACCACAGCGCCATCACCACCAGCACGGCCGCCAGGCCGATCGCCACGATCGGCCCACCGAAGCCGTGCACCAGCAGCATGCCGGCGCCGATCATCATGACACCCAGCGCCAGCGAGCCGAGCACGGGCCACTTGCTGGTCGCCGGTACGTAGTAGCTGCCACTCATGCTTCTTCTCCTTGCAGGGACCGCGTGTTCGCCTGCTGCGAGGCCTCGCGCCCCTCCACCGGGTAGAGGGTGTAGACCAGGGTGACGGTGTTGACATCGCTCGGCAGGTCACGGGAGAGCTGGAATACCAGCGGGATCTCCCGGCGCTCGCCGGCCGCGAGTCGCTGTTCGTCGAAGCAGAAGCAGCTGATCTTGCGCAGGTGCTGCGACGCCTGCGACGGCGAGACGCTGGGCACCGCCCGTCCCCAACTCGCCTCGCTGCCCTGGTTGTCGAACGTGAAGCCCACCTCGGTGGGCTGGCCGGGGTGCACGCGCACCTGGCGTGTCTCGACGCCCAGTTGCCAGTGCAGGCCCGAGCCGCTGCGCGTGATGAACTGCACAGTGACCAGGCGCGACTGGTCGACGCCGTCGTGCATCACCGCCTGGGCGCTGTTGCTGACCTTGCCGTTGAGCCCGGTGACCTGACAGAAGACGTCGTAGAGCGGCACCAGGGCGAAGGCGAAGGCGAACATGCCAACCAGCGCAGCGACGCTGCGCCACACGGTACGGCGCACGCCCGAGCGGCTCTCGCGTGACAGCTGCGGGTCTGGTGTCGTCATGCGGCCCCTCCTGCTCCCGTGACGCGCTCAGTGTGCTGGACGCTCGAAAGTGGGCGGCGTCTCGAAGGTATGCAGCGGTGCCGGGCTCGGCACGCTCCACTCGAGGTCCTCGGCATGTTCCCAGGCCTGGGCCGGCGCCTGGCGACCACCGCGCACGCACAGCACCACCACCGCCACGAAGAGCAGCTGCGAGGCGCCGAACAGGAAGGCGCCGAGGCTCGATACCAGGTTGAAGTCGGCGAACTGCAGGGCGTAGTCGGGAATGCGCCGCGGCATGCCGGCCAGGCCCGAGAAGTGCATGGGGAAGAAGGTCAGGTTGACCCCCACCACCGACAGCCAGAAGTGCCACTGGGCCAGGCGTTCGTGGGGATAGTGCCCCGTCCACTTGGGCAGCCAGTAGTAGACGCCGGCCATGATGGCGAATACCGCGCCCGGCACCAGCACGTAGTGGAAGTGGGCCACCACGAAGTAGGTATCGTGGTACTGGAAGTCCGCCGGGGCGATGGCCAGCATCAGCCCCGAGAAGCCGCCGATGGTGAACAGCACCACGAAGGCCAGGGCAAAGAGCATCGGCGGCTCGAAGCTGATCGAGCCACGGAACAGCGTGGTGATCCAGTTGAACACCTTCACGCCGGTGGGCACGGCGATCAGCATGGTGCAGTACATGAAGAAGAGCTCGGCGACCAGCGGCAGGCCCACCACGAACATATGGTGCGCCCACACCAGGAACGACAGGATGGCGATGGCCGCGGTTGCATACACCATGGAGGCGTAGCCGAACAGGCGCTTGCGGGCGAAGGTGGGAATGATCGCCGAGACGATGCCGAAGGCCGGCAGGATCATGATGTACACCTCGGGATGCCCGAAGAACCAGAACAGGTGCTGGAAGAGCACCGGGTCACCACCCCCGGCGGCGTTGAAGAAGCTGGTACCGAAGTTGATGTCCATCAGCATCATGGTGACCACCCCCGCCAGCACCGGCATCACGGCGATGAGCAGGAAGGCGGTGATCAACCAGGTCCAGACGAACAGCGGCATGTCCATCATGCGCATGCCCGGTGCCCGCAGGTTGAGAATGGTGGCGATGATGTTGATCGCCCCGAGGATCGAGCTGATGCCGGCGATGTGCAGCGAGAGGATGAAGAAGGTCGTGGACGGCGGCGCGTAGGTGGTGGAGAGGGGGGCATAGAAGGTCCAGCCGAAGTTGGGACCGCCGCCAGGCATAAGCAGCGTCGACAGCAGCAGCGTGAAGGCCACCGGCAGCAGCCAGAAGCTGAAGTTGTTGAGCCGCGGCAGCGCCATGTCCGGGGCGCCGATCTGCAGCGGCACCATCCAGTTGGCGAGTCCCACGAAGGCCGGCATCACCGCCCCGAACACCATGATCAAGCCGTGCATGGTGGTCATCTGGTTGAAGAACTCGGGCTGCACGAGCTGCAGCCCGGGCTGGAACAGCTCGGCGCGCACCACCATGGCAAAGACGCCGCCGATGAAGAACATGGTCAGCGAGAAGATCAGGTAGAGCGTGCCGATCTCCTTGTGATTGGTGGTCAACAGCCAGCGCAGCAGTCCACTCGGCCGCTCGGGGTGAGCTTCGGCCAGGCCGCCGGCGGCAGTCGAGGCGTGCTGGGGAACCGGCTTGGGCGCGGGGTTCGTCGCCATCGGAAATCTCCCTGTCATCGTTCGCGGTCGAGAAGCGGAAAGGCCGAGAAGGACGCTAGTCGGACAGCCGCTCGGCGATTTCCGACGGCTGCACGCTGTCGCCGCTGTCATTGCCCCAGGCGTTGCGCTCATAGGTGATGACGGCGGCGATCTCCACCGGATTGAGGGTGCTGCGGAAGGCTGGCATGGCCGCCCCGGAGACGCCGTCGACCACGGTGTCGATGTGCCGGTCGCGGTCGTCGAGCAGCGCCTGGTTGCCGGCCAGCGCCGGGAAGGCAGGCGGGTTGCCGGAACCGTCCTCCTGGTGGCAGGAGACGCAGACGGCGGTGTAGACCTGCTCGCCACGCTCCATCAACTCATCCATGGCCCACTCGCGGTCGATGCCCTGGGCCTCCTGGCTTGCCGCCGCGCGGCGGTCAGCGAGCCAGGTATCGAAGGCCTCCTCCTCCATGGCATGCACCACGATGGGCATGAAGGCGTGATCCTTGCCGCACAGTTCCGCGCACTGGCCCCGATAGACCCCAGGCTCGTCAATGCGCACCCAATTCTCGTTGATGAAGCCGGGCACGCTGTCCTGCTTCACGGCGAGGTCCGGCACCCACCAGGAGTGGATCACGTCGTCGGAGGTGAACAGGAAACGCACCTTGCGGTTGACGGGCACCACCAGGGGTTCGTCGACCTCGAGCAGGTAGTTCTCGCCGAATGCCTCCTCGCCGCGAATCTGCGCCCGCGGGGTGCCGAGGTTGGAGGTGAAGGCGACATCCTCGCCGAGGTAGTCATAGCGCCAGCGCCACTGCTGACCGGTGACGAGGATATCGAGGTCGGCTTCGGAGGCATCGTACATCTGCTTGAGAGTCGCCGTGGCAGGCACCGCCATGCCGATCAGGATCAGTAGCGGGATCGCCGTCCACACTACCTCCACGACGATGTTCTCGTGGAAGTTGGCCGCCTTGGCGCCCTTGGCATGACGATAGCGGAACAGCGAATAGAACATCACCCCGAACACGACCACACCAATCGCGACGCAGATCCAGAAGATGGTCATGTGCAGGGAGTGGATGTTGCCGCTGAGCTCGGTGACGCCTACCGGCATGTTCCAGCCGTTGGCCATGGCCACCTGTATCGAGCCAGCAAGGGACAGCCCCCCTGCCAGCCAGACGAGCAGAGTGCGCATCGACGCCTCCCGGTCTTGTCCTTGTCGTTGTCAGCGGCTCACCCAGCAGTCAGGGAACGGGCGGTTCTATCGTTATCGACGACAAGAACATTAGCCGCTGCTGCATCGAGTATAGAAGTCGATCGGCGACCTCTCCGGTCGACCTTCGGCGCACTGCCAACGCGGCAGTCAACGCAAACGGCACAGGCGTCAGCGAGCCGCCACCACGGCCACCAGCGCCACCAGGACCACCAGCAGCATCGCCATCAGCAGGCCGACGGTGATGAATACCGCCGCCCGGCCGTGCTGGAAATCCTCGCAGCGCCGCTGCTCCTTCTGCACGCCGAAGAAGGCGGCAAGCACCGACTTGACCACTTCCCACATGGGCTCTCTCCTTGGCAAGGACAGCGAACAGAGAGCATGGCACAGGCCGGCCGCCACTGCGCAATGCCGTCATGCTTGATACTTGTCAACGGGGTGGCCAATCAAGCCCCAGGGCTCGCGAGCAATGGCGCTCCCTATCCTATACTCGTAGGGATTGCCCCCCACCGAACCGCCGCTCGCACAGAGGAAGCACAGGAGCCCCGCATGAGCAGCCAAAAGCCCGAATCCAGCAGCACTCCCGGCATACCGGCCCCCGGCCCGATGATGGACTGGTGGACCCAGCAGTGGATGCAAGGGACCAACCCCGTGACGCGCATTCAGCTGGCCTGGATGCAGAGCATATCGGAAGTGATGGAACAGGAATCCATCTTCCTGAAAGCCATGGCGGATGCCAGCCACCGCCTGGCCGAGTGCTACGATACCCATTCCGGCGATCCCGCGAAGATGGGCGAGTGCTACCGCAACATCGCCACCGAGCTCACCGACCACCACATGGCGCGCATGAAGAAGGTCGCCGAGATGCCCGACGACTTTCGCCGCCGCATCTGGGAGGAGATCTGATTCACCGTCTTTCATCGCATGACGGCGCCTGACTGGCGCCGTCACCGTATCTTGGCCCGGGCTCGGTCAATGCCGCCCGAACGCTTACGGTAGACCGAACAGCCTGACGATCAGCGGCAACAGGAAGGCAGTGAGCAACCCCGTCAAGCCCATCGCCAGCCCCGAGAAGGCGCCGGCCACCGCACCGATCCGCGCAAAGGCATGCGCCGTGCCGAAGCCGTGAGCGGCAAGCCCCAGGGTGAAGCCCTGTACCGCCGGGTCACGAATGCCCAGCAGTCGGAACAGGCCGGGGCCCAGCACGCAGCCGATGGAACCGGTGAGCAGCACGAGCCCGGCGGCCAGTGACGGAATGCCACCGATCTGTTCGGCGATGCCCATGGCAATGGGAGACGTCACCGAGCGCGGCGCCAGGGTCAGCAGGGTTTCGCGCTGCGCCCCCATGAGCAGGGCCAACCCCAGGGTCGATCCCACGGCCGTCACGATGCCCACCACACAGGCGAGCAGCAGCGGCCACAGCAGCCGTCGGATACGCTCGCGATGGTCGTAAAGGGGAATCGCCAGGGCCACCGTAGCCGGACCCAGCAGGAAGTGAATGAACTGCGCCCCCTCGAAATAGGTGGCGTACTCGATGTCGACCAGCACCAGGAACGCGATCAGCAGCGCGATCGCCAGAGTGACGGGGTGCGCCAGCGGCGTGCCGCCCAGGGCGCGGTTGAGGCGCACCGCCGCGACGAAGGCGAGCAGCGTGACCAGCAGCGACAGCAGGGGGTGGCCGGAGAGATAGACCCACAGCTGGTCGAGCGGCACGACGCTCATGACTCACCTCCCGGGCGCTGGCGACGCTGCAGGCGTTCCAGCACCCAGCCCGTCACCGCCAGGGTCAAGGCCGTGGAGCCGACGAGCGTGACCGCGATCGGCAGCAGATCCAGGCCGATGAGGCGTGCATGGACCATCAGCCCCACCCCTGCCGGCACGAAGAGCAGCGTCAGGTGGTTCAGCAGCCCCTCGCCGGTCATACGCAGGCTCGCGGGCACCTTGCCGCGAATCCCGAGCCCGACCAGCAGGATCACCATGCCCAGCACCGGCCCCGGAATCGGGACCTCGAGCCCCCGCGCCAGCAGCTCCCCTGCGAACTGGCACGCCAGCAACACACTCATTCCCATGATCAACGGCATGACACGCGCTCCTCCTCGAGCAGTGGGCGGGACGAGCCCCCTTTCCATCGTGGTCCATCACGGCCGCGCCCCAGGCGCGCCGACCGACGTCATCACATGATAAATCAGTGTCCCACTCTCCTTCACGGCGGCCCCTACCCGGCAACTGCTTGAAGGACAAGAGCAACTTATTGAGCAGAAAACGCCGACGGGGCTTTTCATTTGCCAATGAAGACGCTAGTATACGCCTCGTTCTCGGGCAGCCCCGTCAGGGCCGCAGCGCGGGATCGACAAGTGTCGGAGCGTGGCGCAGCTTGGTAGCGCGTTGCAATGGGGTTGCAAAGGTCGCAGGTTCGAATCCTGTCGCTCCGACCAGAAACACTGACAAAACCGCCACTTACGGGTCATGCCGGGTGGCGGTTTTGCGTTTTGCGCAGTTTCATGCCCGGTGAGCCAGCGGGCCGCTGGCTCACCGGGCGCCCTCAAGCCTGGGCCGGCTGCCGGCCGCTCAGGGTGAAGCCACCCACGGCCTGGGCCAGACGATCGGCCTGCTCCTCGAGCTGCTCGGCGGCGCGCGTCGACTGCTCGACCAGGGCAGCATTCTGCTGAGTCATGCGATCGAGTTCGGAGACGGCCACGTTGACCTGGCCGATACCGTCGCTCTGCTCGCCGGCGGCAATGCTGATCTCGCCCAGCACCTCCGCGACCCGCCTCACGCTGGCGACCAGCTCGTCCATGGTGCCACCGGCCTGGCGAACCAGCTCGGTGCCGGCGTCGACCTTGCCACCGGAGGCCTCGATGAGGCCGCGGATATCGCGGGAGGCCTCGGCGCTGCGGGTGGCCAGCTGGCGCACCTCACCGGCCACCACGGCAAAGCCCCGTCCATGCTCGCCGGCACGGGCGGCCTCGACGGAGGCGTTGAGCGCCAACAGGTTGGTCTGGAAGGCGATGCCGTCCATCACCTTGACGATCTCGGCAATCTGCTGCGATGAGGACGTGATCTCCTCCATGGTGGCGACCACCCGGCCGACCTCCTCGCCGCTGCGCGTGGCCATCGCCGCGGCGGATTGCGACAGCTCGTTGGCCTGACGCGACGATTCGGCGGTGTGCTCCACGGTGCCGGAGATCTGCTCGATGGAGGCGGAGCTCTGCTGCAAGCTCGAAGCGGCGTTCTCGGTACGCCGCGAGAGGTCCTGGCCGCCGGCGGCGATCTCGCTCGCCGCCACCTTGACCGACTCGCTGGTGCTGCGGATGGTCAGCATCACGTCCTCGATGCGTGACACGAAGCGGTTGAAGGCCTTGGCGATCTGCGCAACCTCGTCGCTGCCACCCTCGGGCAGACGTCGGGTCAGGTCGCCCTCCCCGCTGGCGATATCCGTCATGGCATCGCGCACCATGCTCAGGCGACGGAACAGCACGCCGAGCAGCGCACCCAGCGCCAGCACGGCCGCCGCGGCCACCACCAGCAGCGTGACGGCGGAAGTGGCCATCACGGCGCGCAGGCCCGCCTTCGCCTCCCCTTCGTCCAGCGCAATCACCAGCTGCCAGTCGGTGCCGGGAACGGCAACGCCACGCAGCAGCTTGTCACCCCCCTCGAGCGTCAGCGGCAACGGCTGCGCACTGGCGACCAACTCGGCCAGCCGCGGGGCGTCGAGCGTATCGGCGAGTCGCGTGGTGGGTTCCAGGTTGAGTTCGGGATCAGGGTGCGCCACCAGCGTTCCGTCATTGGCGGCCAGGAACGCAAAACTCGCCGGGGTCGGCGCGATCTCGCCCACCGTCTCGACGATATCGTCGATGGCGATATCGCCGCCAGCCACCGCCTCGAGACGCCCATTGCGCTCGAAGGGCGTAGCGAAGGTGACCACCAGCCCACCGGTGACGGCATCCACGTAGGGGGCGGTGACGATGGTGGTACCGGCGTCCACGGCCTGGCGATACCAGGGCCGTTCACGGGGATCGAAGTCGTCGGGTGCCTGCCAGCCATCCGAGAAGACGGTCTCGCCGGTGCGGGGATCGGCCAGGTAGGTGGTCAGGAAATCCCCGGAGGCCTGGAGCTGCAGGAGCGCCGGCAAGGGATCGCCGGCGACGGTGTGTCCCGCCAGTGCCTCGAGCATGCTGCTGCGCGCGTCGATCCATTCGCCGATCGCCTGGCCGTTGCCCTGGGCCACGGCGGCAAGATTGCGGGCCACCTGCTTGTCATTGTGGGACTTCACGGCCAGGTAGCTGGCGATACCGTTGGCGATCAGGGCCACGGCAATGACCACCACGGTGGCCGCGAGAATGCGGATTCGCAAGGATGAGAGCATGAGGATCACTCAGGGTTGTCGTGTACGAGGGAAAGCGCCACGCGGGTGCCACGGGCGCCATCCGTTGTCTATCGGCAACCCCGACCTAGACTTTAGGCGGAGCCGGCACCGAGCGGTTACCGGGCGTGGATGATCACCTCGACGCGACGGTTGCGGGCACGCCCCTCGGCCGTGGCATTGTCGGCCAGCGGACGCGTGTCGGCCAGGCCCACGGCGCGCAGCCGGCGCGAGTCGACACCGGCTTCCTCGAGGGCGTGCACGATGGCGATGGCCCGGGCGCTGGAGAGCACCCAGTTGGAGGGGAACGCCTCGGTCCGGATGGCGCGACTGTCGGTGTGCCCTTCCACCGCCACTTCGCCATCGTGACGCTGGATGATGTCGACCATGCGCCGCACCAGCGCCTGCCCCTCTGCGGTCAGCTCGGCCTCGGCGGTAGGAAAGAGCCACTGATCCTCGACACGCAGCTTGATCCCCTCAGCCACGCGCGAGACGGCGACGCCTTCCAGGTCGGGCAGGTAGGGAGCCGTCGCCAGGCGATCCCGGAGTGCCGACTCTACGGCCACGGCACCCGACACGGCCTCGGGGGATATCTCGCGCACGCCCTGGGGCGGCCGATCGGTGAGCACCAGCATGAAGTCGGCCAGCGGCGCTTCCGGCGCGGTATCCATCGGCACCAGCGGTCTTGGCAGCAGCGTCTCGACTGGCGCAGAGGCCAGCAGCCGAAGCGGCGTGGGCGGCGTCAGCGGTGTGGGCATCAACGACCGGTGCGGCGACGCCTGGTGCCGGGAAGGTCGCTGCGGCAGGCCGGCCACGCCGAGCGCTGCCGACACGGCCGAGGGAGCAAGGCGCCCCGCGTGCTCTCCGATGTGCGCCGGGCGCGCATCCAGCACCTTCGCCAACGCCGTAGGTAGCGGCACCCCCTGCGGAATGGACACCGGCGTCTCGCCCCGCACGGCACGCGCCGGGCCACCCTCCCCCTCCGCCAGGGAGAGCGTGAAGATCAGCACCAGCAGCGCCACCAGCAGCGTCATGACGTCGAGGTAGCCGATCATCCAGCCGCCGTCCTCGTCGTCGCCATTGTGCGACGGCATCAAGCCCTCGTGGCGCAAGGGGCCGCGGTGATCGCTGCTGCCGGTGAAAGCGGGTCGGGACATGAGGGAACATCGAGCGCGGAACAGGCGGCTAGCCTACCCGCGAACGGCTCGAGTCGAAACCGTGAAAAGCGGCAGCTTCCCGGGGCTCCTCGATGGCGCTCCCGGCCTGGCGTCAGACGGGGGCATGAAGCGACTTGTCCAGGTAACGGCGGGCAAACTCCGGCGCTCCGGCGGGTCGCCCGAGCAGGTACCCCTGCAGCAGGTCGACGGGATAGCGCGCCAGTGCCTGGCGCTGCGCTTCGGTCTCGACGCCTTCGGCCGCCACCTGGAGCCCCAGCTCATGCGCCATGCCGGTGACCGCGGCAACGATGGCGGCACTCCCCCGCTCGCTCCCATCGAGTCGCTGGATGAAACGGCGATCGATCTTCAAGGTGGTCACCGGCAGGTCCTGCAGGTAGCTCAGCGAGGAGTAGCCGGTGCCGAAATCATCGATGGCGATGCTGCAGCCCAGCTCGCGAACCCCCTGCAGAATCGCCGTGACCTGCTGATGCTTGTCGACCAGGGTACTCTCGGTGATCTCGACCCCCAGCATGCCGGGCGGCAGCCCGTACTGAGCCATCAGCGCCGCGACGCGGTCGGCCAGGTCGTTCTGCCAGAACTGACGCACGGAGAGGTTCACCGCCACCGGCACGGGTGCGAGGCCAGCGCGCTGCCAGGCGCCGAGCTGCGCGCACACCAGCTGCAGTATGTGCTCGCCCAGCGGGATCATCAGGCCGGCGCGCTCGGCCAGGGGGATGAAGTCGCCGGGCGATACCGTGCCAAACAGCGGGTGATGCCAGCGCGCCAGCGCCTCGGCACTGTGCAAGCGCCCGCTGCGGCTGTCGAACAGCGGCTGGTAGTGCACCTCCAGCCCCTCGCCCGTCTCGACGCTGTTGCGCAGCGCGGTTTCCAGGGCCAGTTGCCGGTCGTCCCGGCGGTTCATTTCCGAACGGTAGAAGCGGTAGGCGTTGCGCCCTTCCTGCTTGGCGCGGTACATCGCCACGTCGGCATCATGGATGAGCGTCTCGGCGCTATCCGCATCGTCCGGGTAGAGGCTGATGCCGAGGCTCGCCCCCACGCGGAAGCGCTGATCGCCCAGTTGACAAGGCTCGCTCACCGCCTCGACCAGGCGGCGAGCAATGCGCGTCGCCTCGTCGATCTCGCCGAGGTCGGGCAACAGCACCAGGAACTCGTCGCCACCCAGCCGCGCCAGGGTGTCATCCTCTCGCAGCCGCCCCTGTAGCCGCCCGGCGATCAGCACCAGCAGCTCGTCACCCATGGCGTGACCGAGCGTGTCGTTGACCTGCTTGAAGTGATCGAGGTCGAGGAAGATCACCGCCAGGCGCGTCTGGTTACGGTGGGCATGCCGGATCGCCAGCTCGAGACGATCCTCGAGCAGACGGCGGTTGGGCAGGCTGGTCAACGGGTCGTAGTAGGCCAGGCGGCGAATGCGCTCCTCGTTCTCGCGAATGTGCGTAATGTCGTTGAAGAGCGCCGCATAGTGGGTCACGCGCCCGTCGTCGTCGGTGATGGCGGTGATGGTCAGCAGCTCCAGGTATAGCTCGCCGCTCTTGCGCCGGTTCCAGATCTCGCCACGCCAGTAACCGCAGCGCTGCAGGGTGTCCCACATCTGTCGATAGAAGGCGGCGTCGTGACGTCCCGACGAGAGGATCTGCGGGGTGCGCCCGACCGCCTCCTCCAGAGTGAAGCCCGTCATGTGGGTGAAGGCGGGATTGACGAACTCGATGCGATTCCGGTCATCGGTGATGATGATGCCCTCGAGCGAGGAGTCGATGACCCGCTCGGCGAGCTGCAGGTTGCGGCGCGATTGCGCCAGGGCGTGATCGCGCTGCTCAAGGGCCTCGCGCAGGTCCTGCAGATAGAGCTGCTCGGCCCCCACCAGCATGTCACGGAAGCCCAGCAGGCCTGCCACTTTCCCGGCATCGTCGAGCACGGCCAGGTGGCGAACCTGGTTGTCGAGCAACCGGTCACGGGCGGCAATCAGGGTGTCACGCAGGTGTACGGTCAGCAGCGGCCGACTGGCCAGCGCACCGATGGGCGTGTTGCCGGGATGACGCGCCACGAAGCGCACCAGGTCCCGCTCGGTGAGAATCCCCAGCCCCTGCTGGGCGCAGCACACC
Organism: Billgrantia azerbaijanica; assembly: GCA_004551485.1. GTDB lineage: Bacteria > Pseudomonadota > Gammaproteobacteria > Pseudomonadales > Halomonadaceae > Halomonas > Halomonas azerbaijanica. Next base: position 28,466 of record SBLD01000019.1, read on the forward strand.
ACGGCGGCATCACAGCCGCCCCGATGCATGTCCTGCGCCGCCTCGGCGAGCAGCCGGTCACCGGGGAGAACCAGCGGGCGCTGACGCATGGCACCCTGCACCTCGCGCAGCCGCAGGTAGGGCTCGAGCCCCTGGTTGAGCGCCACGTCGGTCTGGGAAAGGATGCCGACGGGGGCCCCGCTGTCGTCGACGACCAGGAAGTGGCGCCGCCCTTCGGCGGCAAAGCGCATGGCTGCCTCGCCCACTGGCGTGGCGAAGTGAAGCCCGGTGATCGGCTGACTCATGACCTCACCGATGGGCGTGCGCACCGCCGCGGGATCGGCAAAATCAACGGCCAGGGCGTCACGCTCGGTCCAGATGCCCTGCGCCTGTCCGCCCTCGACCACGACGATGGAGCTGCACTGGCGTTCCGCCATGCGGTCCGCAGCCACACAGAGGGGGGTATCGGGCTCACAGGTGAGCAGCCCGGTCTGCATGATGCGCTCGATGGGCAGGTCGTGGCTCATGGCGCCTCGCTGGCGGGGCGAATGCCGGCCTGCTGCAGCTCCACCCACTCCCGACGTGCCGGCCAGTCGCTCAACCAGGCTGGCAGACCCTCTGGCGGCATGGGGCGGGCGATACCGTATCCCTGGGCCAGGGCGCAGCCCAAGGTGGCGAGGGCTCGGGCATGCTCCAGGGTCTCCACCCCTTCGGCGAGCATGGCACGACCGAAACGGTTCGCCATGTAGATGATGCTCTCGACGATGGCCATGTCGTCGGGATCGGTGAGCATGTCACGCACGAAGCTCTGGTCGATCTTGATCAGGTCCACGGGGAGCTGCCGCAGATAGGTCAGCGACGAGAAGCCGGTACCGAAGTCATCGATGGCGACCAGCAGGCCCAGCTCCTGGCAGCGCCGGATGGCCGCCATGGCCTGCTCGATGTCGTGCATGGCCGCCGTCTCGAGCACTTCGAGCTTGAGCATGCAGGGCGGCACCCGAGGGTTGGCCTCGAGGAGGGTGGCGAGTCGTTCGGGGAAGTCCTCCCGCAGCAGGTGCGAAGGCGAGATGTTGACGCTCACCGGCAGCGTGATGCCCGCCTCGCGCCAGGTCTGAAGCTGGGCGAGCGTCTCGACCAACACCCACTCGCCAAGGTCGATCTCGAGCGCGGTGCCGGCGATGTCGGGCAGGAAGCGCCCGGGGGCGAGCAGCCCCTTCTCGGGGTGCTGCCAGCGCACCAGCGCCTCGACACCCACCACCTCACCGCTCGTCATGTCGACCTGTGGCTGATAGTGCAGGCGCAGCTCGCCGGCACTCACCGCCTCGGCAAAACGGCGGCGCCGCTCCTGACGTACCCGTAGGGCCAGGTCCAGGTCGGGGTCGAAGCGATGGTAGGTATCGCGCCCGCGCTGCTTGGCACGATACATGGCCTGGGTGGCGTGACGCAGCAGCATGTCGCCGTTGGCCGCGTCGCCGGGGTAGTGCGTCACGCCCAGGCTGGCGGTGATCCTTGCCGGCTGGTCGCCGATCCGGATCGGCTGACGAATGGCCCGCAGCAGCGCGTCGAGAAAAGCGTCATCCGCCTGGCGGTGAAGCACCATCACGAACTCGTCGCCACCGATCCGCGCCAGGACCTCGTCACCGCCCAGCAGATGGCTGATGCGCTGGGCAAAGGTGGCGAGCAGCACGTTACCGGCAGGCTCACCCAGACGGTCGTTGATGGCCTTGAAATGATCGAGATCGAGTGAGCACACCGTCAGCTCACCGCCGCTGCGCTCGGCATGCTGCATGGCGTCGTGGATGAGCTGGGTCACCAGTTGCAGGTTGGGAAGACCGGTCAGGGCATCGAAGAACACCTCGCGACTGCCCGAGGGGACCTGGCCGGTATCGGCCAGCACGGCGAGATCGATCACCACGATGACATGATGCGCCACGCTCCCCGCATCGTCGCGAACGCGCCTCAGCGAGAGAATCGCCGGGCGCTCCTCCCCGCTGGCGTGCCGGCACACCACCTGGATGCGCGCACGGTCGTCGCAGACTTCGGGGAGTGCCGGCGATCGCCAAGCGAGGAAAGACGTCAACGGCTCCCCGAGAACCGCCTCCGCCGGGCAACCTATGAAGTCGCCGAAGGCCTGATTCATGTCGAGGATACGTTGCTGCGCATCGGTGAGGAGGATGGCTTCGTTGGCTTCCTCGAAAACGCGGCGGGGCGATTCTGGCAAATGCCAGGGTGGCTCATCGCACCGTGCAGCCTTCGTGGCTGGAGCATCAGGCGGAATAGCCGTCGAATCGAAAGGCGATCGCTTCATCTATTATCCGTGCTCCCTGCTCATGTGTGCCCTCCCAGGCCTTCGAGCCTATCACGAGGCAGCTTCAGGGAGAGGATCGATAGCTGCGGACTCCTCTTCGCTTCTCCCGCGACGGATGCGATGAGCCCGAAAGCGCTGCTCGCGGCTGACCCACTCTTTCCCTTGTCCGGCCAGGCGCAACGACGAAATGGCGACGCTCAGCCGTTCGACCCGCTCGGCCAGCTGGGTGCCGAGAGAGGCAGAATTCGCCACCCACTCGGAATTCTGACGAGTCGACGACTCCATCGTGGCGACGGCCTTGTTGATCTGCTCGAGCCCGATCGCCTGCTCACGGGACGCAGTAGCGATCTCGCGGATAAGGGTATCGATGCCACCCACGGCATCGACGACTCCGCGATTATGCACCTCGAGACTGCTGATGCGCTGCCCACCTACCCTGACATCTCCCAACGTACCGTCAATGAGACCGCGCACGTTCTCCGCGGACTCGGCCGAGCTTTCCGCCAGACGGCGTACCTCTTGTGCCACCACGGCGAATCCGCGGCCGTGGACACCAGCACGTGCCGCCTCGACCGAGGCATTGAGAGCCAATAGATTGGTTTGAAACGCCAGCGCCTCGATCGCCTCGATGGCCTCGGTCATCTTACCGGCACTGGCAGCAATCTGCTTCATGCTTGCCACCAGCTGCATGACGACCTGGTCGCTTTCTCCCACTGCACGGCGCACCTTGTCAGCCTCACTCTCGGCCTGCCCAGTGTTGGCGGCATTCTGCTGCACCGTGGTAGTGAGCTCCTCCATGCTGGCCGCTGTCTGCTGCAATGAGTCGGATTGCTGACGGGTATGCGAGGCCAGGTTGCGATTGTCGCGCTCGAGCTCGGCCGTCTCCCGCGAGACGACCTCAAGGAGTTGATGGATATCCAGGGAGATATTGGCCAGGCTGCGCTGCATGATGCTCATGGCGTCGATCACCTCACCGAAGCCGTCTCGGCCAACGGGCGGTGGTGCCGCGGCCAGGTTGCCGGCCGCGACCTGCATGGCGAAGTCCCGCGTGCGGGCCACGGCAGCGCCGTGACGGCGCCACACGCTGATCACCAGGCCACCCACCACCAGGGCGATCAGCAGGCGCCACTGCCACACCAGCGGCCCAGCCAACATCAGGCCGGCAACCGCCATCAGCAGCGTGGCCACCAGCCGGCCCTGCAAGGCATTGAGAGACAGCCGCTGCAACACACCGACGAGCCCGGTACGCACCAGACGGCCGCGATCCAGCCCGATGCCCCGGGCGCGCCCCTCGCGGATTCGCGCGTAGAGCGCCTCCGCCCGCGCCTTGTCGGTATCGCACGGCTTGACCCGTACCGAGGTGTAGCCCTTGACCTTGCCCTCCTCGACGATCGGTACCACGTTGGCATGCACCCAATAGAAATCACCGTTCTTGCGCCGATTCTTGACCAGACCCGACCACACCTGCCCTGCTTCAATGGTCTCCCAAAGGTTGGCGAAAGCAGCCTCCGGCATATCAGGGTGGCGAATCAGATTGTGGGGAGAACCGACCAGTTCCTCCTGGCTGTATCCGCTAACTTCACAGAAGGTGGGCGAAGCATAGGTGATACGCCCCTTGAGGTCGGTCCGTGAGACCAGGTTCTGATCCTCGCGTATCTCATACTCCCTCTCAGTGACTGGCTGATTATTGCGCATTGCATCCCTGCCCCGTCTTTTGACTATACGAATAGAACAACGCTGTATTAGCAGTTGCTCTCTACAGGAAAGCAATCTAATCAGGACCCACACAAGATGCCATGACTCACATCAACCAGACACCTGGTTTCACTTGACAAAACCAGGCGACGCCGCCTGATCCACACCATCATTCACTGGGGACTAAAGTTGCCGGCGACCCGGCCGATATCCCCTGTCACGAAGGGACCCGTTACGGGTAGGGAACCAACAAGAAGGGACAACGCCATGACTTCACCATTGACCGACGCCACCAGCGCTCCGGGCACGACGGCCCTCCAGGAGATGACGCCACGCGAACGCAAGGAGACCGTGCTGGCCTCGTTGCCCACGGCCGGTAGCCTGCTGGCCCAGGCGGAGAGCCATGCCCTGGCCCCCGGTCAGGCTGAGCTGGTCGAACCGGTGCAGCGCATCAACGAGGTGCTGCGCCAGTACGGCGTGGAGTTCGAGCTCAACGAGGTGCCGTCACGCGTGGTGACCAAGATCATCGACCGAGAGTCCGGCGAGGTGCTGCGCCAGATTCCCGCGGAGGAGGTGCTGGCAATCGCCGAGCGTCTGGAGGAGCTGCGCGGCCGATTGATCGACCTGGAAGCGTGACCGCGAAACCGCCGATCACACCTGCATGTTCATGATGTCCTTGTAGGCCGTGACGAGCCGGCTGCGCACCTGCTTGCCCATCTCGAAGGCAACGCTGGCTTTCTGCATGTCGACCATCACATCGTTGAGCTCGACACCGGGATCGCCGGTCTGGAAAGCCATCGCCTTGCTGTTGGCGGCCTGCTGGAGCTGGTTGATGCGCTGGATCGAGGCCTGGAGTTCACCGGCAAAGCCGCCCTCTCCCACCGTCGTGGAAACCTGCTGTCCCTTTTCCGACTGCCCGGCAGCCTGGGTGGCGAGACTCTGCATCTGGGCGAGCATCGACTGGATGGCAGGTGAACTCATGACGCGTCATACCCTGTGTGATCCTTGAAGTGACGCCAGGCTAACAGCTTGACGCCACAGGTCATGCAGCCAATTGGCACGCAAATACCGGGCTTTTCCCGCCTTTGGCATGGACGCCGATTTGCATAATGGCGCTCATCACAATTGCGCGCACAACCGGCCACGCTTTGTGGCCTGGCGAGCGCCAGTATATCGATGGACGGATGCAGTCGATGCCATCATCAAGAACACGCAGGGAACTCAGGGTTGATCGGGCGAGCATGGCGCTCTTGCGGGGGTGCACATGAGCAGTGGCGCTTCGACGCCAAACCGCCAGGAGACCACGTCCAACGCATCAGCCAACGCCACACCCAGCGGCACGCTGGGCCGGCTGGCGGCACCCCTGCGCGGCAACCCCCTGATCGCCGTACTCATCGGCGGCGCCGCCTCGATCGCCATCGTGGTGGCCCTGCTGATGTGGGCGCGCGCGCCCGAATACCGGGTGCTCTACAGCAATCTCTCCGAAGCGGACGGCGGCCGGATCATAAGCGAACTGGACAGTCGCGGCATTCCCTACCGTTTCAGCGAGGGCGGCCAGGCGCTGCTGGTCCCTGGCGACCAGGTACACACCCTGCGCCTGCAGCTCGCCGAGCAGGGGCTGCCGCAGGGCGGCAACGTGGGCTTCGAGCTGATGGACGAGCAGGCTTTCGGGGTCAGCCAGTTCGCCGAGCAGGTAAATTTCCAGCGCGGCCTCGAGGGCGAGCTCTCACGGTCCATCGAGTCACTGGGTCCGGTCACACGGGCACGGGTGCACCTGGCCATGGCACGCTCTTCAGTCTTCGTGCGCGACCGCGAGCCCGCCAAGGCATCGGTGATTCTCACCCTGCAACCCGGTCGCGTCATGGGTGAAGGCCAGGTCAATGCCATCGTCCACATGGTCTCGAGCAGCGTACCGGACCTGGCGGCCGAGGATGTCACGGTGGTCGACCAGAAAGGTCGGCTGCTCTCCAGGAAGGACGCCGGCAGTCGCGACCTCGATGGCACGCAGCTCGACTATATCGCCGAGGTCGAACGCTCCTACCAGCAGCGCATCGAGAACATCCTGATACCCCTGCTGGGCCGTGAGCGGGTCCGCGCCCAGGTGGCCGCGCAGATCGATTTTTCCAGCCGCGAGCAGACCGCCGAACGCTTCGCCCCCAACCAGGCCCCCAATGAAGCCGCCGTACGCAGCCGCCAGTCCTCGCTCTCCTACAATGGAGATGACGGCCTGGCGCTCGGCATTCCCGGCGCATTGAGCAACACACCACCGGGCACCGCCCCCTCCCCCATCGCCCTCCCCGAAGGCGAGGACGACGCAGGGGCAGAAGACGGCGCAGCGGGAGAGGATGCGCAGGGTGACGCAGAGGCTGCCCAACAGGAGAGCCTGCAGGCCCTGAACAACCTCAGCCAGGACGACGTGGTCAACTACGAGGTCGATCGCAGCATCGAGCACGTCCAGCACCGCCGCGGGCGCATCGAGCGGCTCACCGCCGCCGTGGTGGTGGACTATCGCGACGAACGCAACGAAGAGGGCGAATGGCAGCAGGTACCGCTCAGCGACGTGGAGATCAACCAGATCGAGCGCCTGGTGCGTCAGGCCATCGGCTTCTCCCAGGCCCGCGGTGACGCGATCGAAGTGGTCAACAGCCCCTTCAGCCGTGTCGAGGAGGAGGAAGAAGCGCTCGAGTGGTGGCAGTCACCGCAGGTGCACTCGCTGGCCCTGACCTTCGGCCGCTACCTGCTGGTGGCGCTCGGCATCCTCTTCACCTATCTGCTGATCCTGCGCCCGCTGATCAAGCGCTACACCCAGCAACCGGTGCTCACCACCGCCACGCCGGGCGGCGCGCTGAGCGTCCAGGTCGGCGACGAGGAGAGCGGCCGCGATAGCGGTGACACCGAATCCGACGAGGAGCGGACCTATCCGAAGCCCAAGCGCCGGCGCAAGTCCTCTGCCTACGAGGACCATCTGACGGAGCTGCGCGAGATGGCCCAGGAGGATCCGCGCATGATTGCCATGATCGTACGCAACTGGATGAACCAAGAATGAGTGCCGCAGCGAAAGCCATGAGCGGCATGCGCCGCAGTGCCATCCTGATGCTGGCCCTGGACGAGGACAGCGCGGCCGAGGTGTTCAAGTTCCTGCCGCCCAAGGAGATCCAGCAGCTCAGCATGGAGATGGCCGAACTCGGCCAGGTCTCCCACGAGGACATGCAGAAGGTGCTGCAGGACTTCAGCAACGAGACCGAGGAGTTCATTGCCCTCAACCTCAACTCCAGCGAGCATATCCGCTCCGTGCTGACCAAGGCCCTGGGCAGCGAGCGCGCCACCAGCCTCATCGAGGACATCCTGGAAACCTCGGGCAGCAGCTCCGGCATCGACTCGCTGAACCTCATGGAGCCCTCCCTCGTGGCCGAAATGATCCGCGACGAACACCCGCAGATCATCGCCACCATCCTGGTCCACCTGGAGCGCCACCAGGCCGCCAACGTCCTCGAGCTGTTCGACGACAAGCTGCGCAACGACGTGGTGCTGCGCGTCGCCACCTTCAGCGGCGTGCAGCCGGCCGCCCTCCAGGAACTCACCGAGGTGCTGTCGAGCATGCTCGACGGCCAGAACCTCAAGCGCAGCAAGATGGGCGGCGTGAGAACCGCTGCGGAGATCCTCAACCTGATGAACTCCAGCCAGGAAGAGACCGCCATCGAGACGGTGCGCGCGCACAGCGAGGACCTGGCTCAGAAGATCATCGACGAGATGTTCCTGTTCGAGAATTTGCTCGACCTCGACGACCGCAGCATCCAGCTTGTGCTCAAGGAGATCGATACCAACTCGCTGGTGGTGGCGCTCAAGGGCGCGCCAGACTCGCTCATGGAGAAGTTTCTGCGCAACATGTCGCGCCGCGCCGCCGACCTCTTGCGCGAGGACATGGAGGCGCGCGGCCCAATCCGCGTCTCCCAGGTGGAGGCGGAGCAGAAAGCCATCCTGCAGGTGGTGCGTCGCCTGGCCGATGCCGGCGAGATCGTGTTGACTGGCGGAGACGATACCTATGTCTGACCGGTCCCCCGCTCCCATCGAGCGCAGCGCCGCCTGGCAGCGCTGGCAGCTGAGTGAACTGGCCCCACGCCAGCGTCACCACGAGGTGGAACCACACGCCACCGAACAGGCCCGGCAGGAGGCGGACCGCCAGGCCGCCGCCGAACGTCGCCGTGCTCAGCTCGAGGCCCTGCGCGAGCAAGCGCGGCAAGAGGCTCGCGAGGAGGGGTACCGCGCCGGTTTCGAGCAGGGGCACGCCGAGGGCCATGCCCAGGGGCTCGAGGAGGGGCGGCACCAGGCCGAGCAGGAGCTCGAGACGCGCACGCGCGAGACGCTAGCCCCCCTCGCACCGCTGGCCATGCAGTTTTCCGAGGCGCTGGCCCAGCTCGATGAACGAGTCGCGGACGACCTCGTCGAACTCGCCCTGGCCACCGGGCGCCAGCTCGCCGGTGAGGCGCTGAAAGCACGTCCGCGCCAGATCCTCGAGATCATCCGTGCCCTGCTGCACACCGAACCGCCGCTGACCGGTCAGCAGCGGCTGTGGCTGCACCCGCTGGACCACAAGCTGGTGACCCAGCACCTCGGCACCGAGCTGGAAGCCGCCGGCTGGACGCTGCAGCCCGACGACCAGCTCAGCCGCGGCGGATGTCGCGTCACCAGCGCCAGCGGTGAACTCGACGCCACCTGGGAGAGCCGCTGGCAAGCGATCAAGGCCCAGGTTCGCCGCCGCCGTCCGGCATCGACCGACACTCCCGGCGACTAGCAGGAGACAGCATGGCCGAGGCACTCGCTCACAACCCGCATCACGCCCACTGGCAGCAGACGCTGGCCCACGTGCACGAGCGAGTGGCCAGCGTGCCGACGTATCGCACCAGCGGGCGCGTGCTGCGCGCCACCGGCATGGTGATCGAGGCCGTGGGCCTGCGCGTGGCTCTCGGCAACGCCTGTCGCATCGAGCTGCCTTCCCCCGTGAGCAGCGAGCCACCACGCCATGCCGAAGCCGAGGTGGTTGGCTTCGCCGGCGAGAAGCTCTTTCTCATGCCCCTCTCCGAGATCACCGGCCTGATGCCCGGCGCCCGGGTCTTCCCGCTCGGCGAGGGGCCGGATCATGCCGCCCGTCGCTTCCCGCTGGGCGACTCGCTGCTCGGCCGTGTCGTCGATGGCAACGGCCAGCCGCTGGACGGTCTCGGGCCACTCGATACCGCGCCCCGCGCCCCACTCGCCACGCCGCCCCTCAACCCACTGTCGCGCGCCCCCATCGAGGAGCAGATCGACGTCGGCATCCGCGCCATCAATGCCCTGCTCGCCATCGGCCGTGGCCAGCGCATGGGGCTCTTCGCCGGCTCCGGCGTCGGCAAGTCGGTGCTGCTCGGCATGATGGCCCGCTATACCCGCGCCGACGTCATCGTGGTGGGCTTGATCGGCGAACGCGGTCGCGAAGTGCAGGACTTCATCGACAACATCCTCGGCGAGGAGGGCCGGCGGCGTGCCGTGGTCGTCGCGGCACCGGCCGACACCTCGCCGCTGCAGCGCCTGCAGGGCGCCGCCTATGCCACTCGCCTCGCCGAGGGCTTCCGCGACCAGGGGCAGAACGTCCTGCTGATCATGGACTCCCTGACACGCTACGCCATGGCCCAGCGCGAGATCGCCCTGGCCATCGGCGAACCGCCGGCCACCAAGGGCTACCCGCCATCGGTCTTCGCCAAGATCCCGAGTCTCGTGGAGCGTGCCGGGAACGCCGAACGCGGCCGCGGTTCGATCACCGCCTTCTACACCGTCCTCACCGAAGGCGATGACCAGCAGGATCCGATCGCCGATTCCGCCCGCGCCATCCTGGACGGTCACATCGTGCTGTCGCGCACCCTGGCCGAGGCGGGCCACTACCCGGCCATCGACATCGAGGCCTCGATCAGCCGCGCCATGAGCCACATCATCGACGACGGCCAGCTCAGGATGGCGCAGAGCTTCAAGCGGCTCTTCTCACGCTATCAGCGCAACCGTGACCTGATCAGCGTGGGGGCCTACACACCAGGGCACGACCCGGTACTCGATGAGGCGGTGCAACGCTATCCGGCGCTGGAACGCTTCCTCCAGCAGGGCATGCAGGAGTGCGCCCCCATCGACACCGCGCGACAGCAGCTGGCGGATACCGTGGAGGGCAAGCAATGAGTGCAACGTCGCAACTTGATATGCTCAGCGATCTGGCCCGCAGCGCCCGCGACCAGGCCGGCCAGGCACTGGCCGGCGAGCGGCAGAGCGAACAGCAGGTCGCCGCGCAGCTCGACTCGCTCAGCCGCTACCGCCTCGAGTACGCCGAGCGCCTGCAGCAGGCCATGCGCAACGGCATCGACCCGGCCAGCATGCACAACTACCAGCAGTTCCTCGCCTCGCTGGATGTGGCTCTGGAGCGTGCCCGCCAGGCGCTGCAGGAACAGCGCCAGCGCGTGACGCGTCGACAGCAGCAGTGGCAAAAGGAGCAGCGGCGCCTGTCGGCCTACGATACGCTGTCGTCGCGACGCGAGGCCGAGCGACAGCGACAGGAAGTGCGCCGTGAGCAGCGCATGAGTGACGAGATGGCATCGGGCCGGCTGCTGCGTCAGCGCACCGCCGAAAGCGATTCATGATTGATACGCCGGGGACATGGCAATGGACATTCAGATGATGCTGACCGCCCTGCCGGGCAAGGCGACCGCAAAGCCGCAGGGCGCCTCGTTGCAGAGTGGGCATTTCGCCCAGAGCCTCGCCGAGGCCGGCCAGCGTAGCGGCAACGGCCTGGGCAAGCTGGCCGAATCAGCGGCCGGCGCACCGACGAGCGAAGCCCCCCTGGACCTGGCACGCTACAGCGCTCTCGCCAAGGCCTTGTCCGCGTTCGGATTGTCGCTACCCGCGACCGTTGCCGCGCAGGCGGAGCCGGCACAGGAACGGCTCGCCCCGGACGCGATACTACAGCAGCTGGAAGCCGTCTTGGCCATGCAGACGGAGACGCCAGCGCAGCCGGGACCGGAGGCCGAGAGCACCGATGCCCAAGCGAACCTGGCGGCTGCCTTGGCTGAATTGCCGGACGCCGCGACTCTGCGCGACACCCTGGCTGAGCTGCCGGAC
>SBLD01000019.1:39676-63885 GCA_004551485.1 Billgrantia azerbaijanica
ATGCCCAAGCGAACCTGGCGGCTGCCTTGGCTGAATTGCCGGACGCCGCGACTCTGCGCGACACCCTGGCTGAGCTGCCGGATGCCGCGACTCTGCGCGACACCCTGGCTGAACTGCCGGATGCCGCGACTCTGCGCGACACCCTGGCTGAACTGCCGGATGCCGCGACTCTGCGCGATACCCTGGCTGAACTGCCGGACGCCGCGACTCTGCGCGATACCCTGGCTGAGCTGCCGGACGCCACGGCTCTGCGCGACACCCTGGCTGAACTGCCGGATGCCGCATCGCAGGAGATCCTGGCAGCGCTGGGTCAGATGCCCGAGTCAGCAAGTTCGACGCAACGGACGGCAGACATGGCCCCTGTTACGCCGAGCAAAAACGACTCTGAACGACTCGACGCCATGTCTCAGGCGATCCTGGCGACGCTTGCCAGCGAAACACGTGCCGGACAGCAGGCACAGCCTCACGGAGGCACCGGCGATGGCCGGCCCACCCTGGCCACCGCGGCTCGCGCCCAGGAGGCCACCGCGCTGGAGCCTGGCCTGCAGCAGGCCAGGCGTGAGGCGCTGACAGCCGACGGCAGCCGTACCGAAAGCCAGTCGCAGCCATTGGATGCACGCCGCGGCGGGCCGCTCCCGACAACGGAAGCGATGATCCCCCCATCACGCGGCGTGCCTGCCGACAGCGCCCGCCTTGCCCCGACCGAGCCCCCCCATGCCACCGCTGGGCTGGTGAACGGCGGCCAGTCACCCTCGGGCGCTGCACCCGGCATGCCCCTGAACGCCACCGGCCAGCCCGCGCAGGCCACCCTGACGGCCCCCGTGCAGAGTTCGGCCTGGCCGGGCCAACTCGGTCAGCAGCTGGTGCAGTTCGCCCGCCAGACGGGCGAGCAGCAGATCGAGATGCGCCTGCACCCCGCCGAACTCGGGCCACTCTCGGTAACGCTGAAGGTCACCGAACAGGGGGCTCACGCCCAGTTCCTGTCGGCGCATGCGCCGGTGCGCCAGGCCATTGAGCAGGCCCTTCCCCAACTGCGCGAAGCCCTGGCCGAGCAGGGCATCGCCCTGAATGACACCTCGGTGGGCGAGCAGCGCCAGCAGGACGGTCAGGCCTTCGCGGGCGGTGACGGCCAGGCCGGCCGTGGCGAGGGCGGCGGTGATGTCGGGACGGAGGCCGGGCCTGCCTCCGACGCCGAGTCGCTGGCGGCCAATGGCACGACCGAGGTCACTCTGGACGGTCGCGTCAATCTCTATGCCTGATCGACGGCGCCCCGACTTGGGGACAAAGGGCCGAGATAGCGGTGTGCGCGCGGCGTGTTCGCGTCATCGCATCCGCCGCCAGCCGGACACAATGACCACGTTCCGCTGAACGCACGAACACGACAATCCACATCGACAGGCAGGGCAATGGCAAACTCGAAGGTCGGCTCATCCAAGCTTTTGTGGCTGCTGGTGGTGCTGGTACTGCTTTCCAGCGTGGCAGCCGGCGTCGCCATCTACATGGTGATGAACGACGACAGCGCGGCAGCCGATGGCGGCAACCTTCAGGCGCAGCAGGTGGAGCGCCCGGCACCGATCTTCCTCAAGATCGATCCCTTCACCGTGAACCTGGCCGACGACCGCTATGGCTCCCGGCTATTGTATACCGGGCTATCACTGAAGGTTGGCGACGAGGAGACCCGCGAGATCCTCGAGGAACACATGCCTCAGGTCCGCAGCCGCCTGCTGATGCTCTTTTCCGGCAAGGAGACCCAGGAGCTCACCACGCCGGAGGGCAAGCAGTTGCTGGCCGAGCAGGTCGTTGCCACGCTCTCCGAGCCGTTGACCGAACCGCAACCGTCCCTGGACATCCAGGACGTGCTGTTCACCGAGTTCATCGTTCAATAGCGGTCGACCATGTCTCAAGACGATCTGCTGTCACAGGAAGAGATCGACGCGCTGCTCAAGGGCGTCAGCGGCGATGACGAGCCGTCGGCGCGCAGCGACGGCGACTCTCGCGTGCGCCCCTATGATCCCGCAACGCAGCACCGGATCATCCGCGAGCGCCTGCAGGCCCTGGATATCATCAACGAACGCTTTGCCCGGCACTTCCGCATGGGGCTGTTCAACCTGCTGCGACGCAGTGCGGACATCACCATCGACAACGTGCGTTACCAGAGCTACAGCGACTTCTCGCGCAACGTACCGGTCCCCACCAACATCAACATCATTGCCATGAAGCCGCTGCGTGGCTCGGCGCTGATCGTGTTCCCCCCCAACCTGGTATTCATGGTGGTGGACAACCTCTTCGGTGGCGACGGACGCTTTCTGACCAAGTCGGAGGGACGGGAATTCACCAACACCGAGCAGCGCATCATCCAGCGTCTCCTGAGCCTCGCCATCGATGCCTACTCGGAGTCGTGGAAGTCGGTGTATCCGCTGGAGATCAGCTACCTGCGCTCGGAGATGCAGTCGAAGTTCGCCAACATCACCAACTCGCCCAACGAGATCGTGGTGAACACGAGTTTCAACATCGAGGTGGGCAACCTGACCAGCAGCTTCCAGATCTGCATTCCCTACTCGATGATAGAGCCCCTGCGGGACCTGCTGGCCAACCCGCTCAGCGATGGCAGCCAGAACCAGGACGGCACCTGGAGCCAGCGGATGGCGGGGGAGCTCCGCCACTCCGAGGTGGAGCTCATCGCCAACTTCACCACCATTCCCAGCCGTATCGCTCACGTGATGGCGTTGAAGGTCGGCGACGTCCTGCCTCTCGAGCTTCCGGAAACCGTGACGGCCAATGTGGATGGCGTTCCCGTGATGGAGTGCGAATACGGCAGCCAGCACGACCAGCGCGCCCTGCGCGTCATCCGCATCATCGACCATGGAGCGCAGCACTCCTCTTCCCCCGACACCTTCATCAAGGGGGCTACGCCGCAAGCCAAGGACTCCAAGCATGACTGATCCCAAGAAACCCGATCAGAACGTCTCCGACGATGACTGGGCGGCCGCCATGTCCGAGCAGGAGAATGCCGACACGCCCGCCGATGACGATCCCTGGGCAGAAGCCATGGCCGAACAACAGGCGGCCGAGCAGCAGGCCGCCGGCTCAGGCCAGGAGGAGGCCGACCCCTGGGCCGAGGCGCTGGCCGAGCAGGAGGCCGCGGAAGCGAACGCCCAGAATACGCCCGCCGAAGAGAGTCGCCCCAAGCCGGCGCCCCAGGCGGCAGGCGATCAGGTGTTCCGGCCCCTGGACAAGGGGGCGGACAGCACCGCGCCACGCGACCTCGAGATGATCATGGATATCCCGGTCAAGCTGACGGTCGAGCTGGGGCGCACCAAGCTGACCATCAAGCAACTGCTGGAGCTGGCCCAGGGCTCGGTGATCGAACTCGACGGCCTGGCCGGCGAACCCATGGACATCCTGATCAACGGCTACTTGATCGCCCAGGGCGAGGTGGTGGTCGTCGACGACAAGTACGGCATCCGCATCACCGAGATCATCACCCCCTCCGAGCGCGTGCAGAAACTCAACCAATGAGCGATACCTCCGCGTCCGCGACGTCGGCATCAGAGCTCGACGCGCTGGCCACTGGCGGCGATGGCCTGATCGGCATGGCGACCTTGGGCAAGACGGCCGCCGCCCTGGCCCTGGTCGTCGTCATCATCCTCGTGTGCACCGCCCTGCTGCGCCGCTGGCACGGCCAGTCACGCACCACGGGCCGCCACCTGCGCGTCGTCACCAGCGCCGCCCTGGGCAGCCGCGAGCGCCTGGTGGTCGTCGAGGTGGAAGGCACCTGGCTGGTACTCGGCGTGGGGGGCGGTCAGGTCAACAAGCTGCACGAACTGCCCGCCCCGCCCAACCAGGCCAAGGACGGGATGGCGGATTCCGTGCCCGCGGACGAGCGCTTTGCCAGCCGTTTCGCCCGTGCCCTCAAGCACAACGCCGGGCTCGGGGGCAGCGGTCGGAGGCAACCATGACCCGCGCCCTGTTCTTCGCCGCCCTCGCTGCCCTGCTGGTCATCGGCCACGAAACCGCCCTCGCCCAGGAGGTTCCGGGTATCGTCAGCCGCCCTCTCGAGGATGGCGGACAGCAGTGGTCGCTATCCCTGCAGACACTGCTGCTGCTCAGCTCCCTGGCCTTCCTGCCGGCCGTGCTGCTGATGATGACCAGCTTCACACGCATCATCATCGTGCTGAGCCTGCTGCGTACCGCCATGGGTACCCAGGCCACGCCACCCAACCAGGTGCTGCTGGGCCTCGCCCTCTTTCTCACCTTCTTCATCATGTCGCCGGTGATCGGCAACGTCTACGAGACGGCCTGGGTACCGCTCTCCAGCGACGAGATCAACTTCGAGGAGTTCCTGAGCCGCGCGCAACTCCCGGTCCGCGAGTTCATGCTGGCCCAGACCCGCGAGCCCGACCTCGCCCTGTTCGCCCGCCTCGGCGAGGTGGGGCCCCTGCAGGGCCCGGAGGAAGTCCCGTTCCGCATCCTTGTCCCCGCCTTCGTCACCAGTGAATTGAAGACCGCCTTCCAGATCGGCTTCACCATCTTCATTCCCTTCCTGATCATCGACCTGGTGGTGGCCAGCACGCTGATGTCCCTGGGGATGATGATGGTACCGCCGGTGACCATCTCGCTGCCCTTCAAGCTGATGCTGTTCGTCCTGGTCGACGGCTGGCAATTGATCGTCGGCTCGATGGCGGAAAGCTTCTACCTATGACAGCCACGCTCGTACTGCCCGTCGTCACGCACGGGAAGGAGGCAAGACAGTGACCCCGGAAACCGTCATGAGCATTGCCTACCAGGGCATGCGCGTCGCCCTCTTCCTCGGCGGCCCGCTGCTGCTCACGGCCCTGCTGACCGGCCTGACGGTCAGCCTGTTCCAGGCTGCGACCCAGATCAACGAGATGACGCTCTCGTTCATTCCCAAGATCCTGGCCGTGTTCGCCGTGCTGGTGCTATCCGGCCCCTGGCTGCTCAAGCTGATCACCGATTTCACCCGGGAGCTGTTCACCAACATCCCCGGCATGCTGCAGTGATACCGCCATGGTGGAGGTGACCTTCGCCCAGCTTCAGGGCTGGCTCGTTGCCTTCTTCTGGCCCTTCGTGCGCATCCTTGCCTTCTTCGGCGCCTCCCCCCTGTGGGGACACTCCAGCGTACCCAAGCAGGTCAAGATCGGCCTGGCCCTGCTGATCACCGTCATCATCGCGCCGGTGCTGCCCCCCATGCCCGACGTTCCCGTCGTCTCATGGGCCAGCTTCGGCCTGATGCTAGAGCAGTTGTTGATCGGCATCGCCATCGGCCTGGTGATGCGCGTGACCTTCGCCGCCGTGCAAGCCGCCGGCGAATTCATCGGTATGCAGATGGGCCTCGCCTTTGCCACCTTCTTCGACGCGAGCAGCGGCACCAACTCGGCGATCCTGTCGCGCATCTTCTACATGATCACCCTGCTGATGTTCCTGGCCTTCGGCGGACACCTCATGGTGCTGGAAGCCTTGATCGCCAGCTTCCATAGCCTGCCGGTGGGCATCGAGCGCTTCGATGCGGCCGCCTTCGAGCTGATGGCACGCTACGGCGGCACGATCTTCCTCTCCGGCATGGCCCTCGCCCTGCCGCTGGTGGGATCGCTCTTGATCATCAACCTGGCGCTGGGCATCCTCAACCGCTCCGCCCCCCAGCTCACGGTCTTCAACATCGGCTTCCCGATGTCGCTCACGGTGGGCCTCCTGCTGCTGATGGTGCTGATGACCGACATCTCACGCTTCCTGCAGCGCCTGTTCGCCAACGGCCTGGCCTTCGTGCATCAGTTGCTCGAGAGCCTGGCCCCCCTCCCTCCGATGTAACCCACCACCGAAAAAAACCGCCCTGGCGAACCGGGGCGGGACAAGGGCCATGGTTAGGATATGCCATGGCCGGCAGGGAATCATTGCAGGGTGAGGCAGACCGTTGGAAACGGCCGCCGATCACTATCAGGGCGACCTATAGATAGTTGAATAGCGACATTCCCTTGACGTCGACAAAGGCCTTCTGGGCGGCCTGGAGCCCGACCTGTCGCAGGCTGTACTCGGCCACCGCCTCGTTATAGTCGAGGTCGACCAGATCGGAGAGCGTCTGCTCGTAGTTCATCATGCGATTGCTGCCCACGGCATCGACGACGTCGAGCTCGTTGAGCCTCGCCCCCATGGAAGCCCGCACCGTCAGGACGTTGTCGAGGCTATTGTCGAGTTCGCGCATCGTCGATGACAGGGTATTGTGGAAGTGGGCGCGGTTCTCGTCCAGATCCTGCTGGTCCATCTCCAATACGTCGATGGCATCTTTCAGCGACTTGAACAGGTCCTGGTTGGCATCGCCATGGTCCGCAGGACGCAGCTGGATCTGGTCGCCATCCGCCGGCATACCCTCCAGGGTGAGGCTCACACCGCCGAACTCCAGGGTGCGCGCTTCGCCGTCGGCACTGATGGTTCCCGTCACGGGAATGAGATTGCCGCCTTCGTCTGCCACAGCAACGGATGGAACGCCACCGACAACGGAGAAGGTGAGCGTCATCGCCTTGCCATAGTTCGGGTCATCGGCATCGACACGGCTAGGCCCCTTGAAGGTTACTGAACCACCGTTGCCGTAAAAGCCCTTGCTCTCTTGTACACCCAGGGTATTGCCACTGCCGGGATCGGTATCGCGCTCGGCGCGGGCCACGTAGCCGGCACCGCTGGGCACCCCACGGAAGATGGTCGCGCCGTTGTCCGCCACCGGCATCAGCCGTGAGGCATCGATGCGCTGGGCACGGCTATTGTCGTCGCCGATATACTCGACCCCAGACACGCCACCTCCGGCGGTCCGGGCAAAGGGCGGGGAATCGTCCTGATAGCCGCCGAACAGATAGCGGCCGTTGCCGTCGGTAGCATTGGCCTGGCCGATCAGCGTCTCGTAGATACCGCGCAGCTCCGCGGCCTCCGACTGACGATCAACGTCGCTCAGGGTATCGCTGGACGCCTTCACCAGCAGCGTCTTGGCGCTGGCGATGGCGTCGCTCACGCTGTGGAGCACGCTCTCCCCCTGCGCCAGGGAGTTGCGGGCCGAGACACGGGCATCGGCATACTGCTGGGTCACCGCCTTGGACTGCGAGACCCCGACGGCACGCGATGACGCCTGGGGATCATCCGAAGGATTGACGACGCGACGGCCGCTGGCAATCTGCTGGCTGACCTTGAGGAAGTCGCCCTGCTGCCGGTTCATGGACGAGACGCCCTGCTCGAACATCGTGACGCTGCTGATTCGCATGACGAAAGACTCCCTTCAGACTCAGCTGCGCAGGCCAAGGATGGTATCGAACACCGTCGTAGCGGTATCGATCACGCGGGCGTTGGCCTGGTAGAACTGCTGGTAGCGGATCAGGTTGGCCGCTTCCTCGTCCAGGTTGACGCCGGATTCGGACAGCTGCACGGCGCGCAGCTGGTCGGTCAAACCCTGGCGGGCGTCGAGGTTGACCTCGACGATATTGGTGCGATTACCCACATCGCTGACCAGGCCACCATAGGCCTGGCTGAGCGAGGCATTGCCGGCAACGAGCGCCTCCCCTTGCAGATCCTGCAGGGCCAGCGCATTGCGGTTGTCGCCGGTGCCGCTGCCGGCGACTTCCAGGGTCAGGGTCTGACCCACTTCGAGGTCTTCACCCAGCCGCACATGCAGGCCATCGACGCTGACCTCGGCGTCTGCGCCCGCTCCCGGCGTCACTGTCTCTGTCGAAACGACACTACCCGTTTTGTCACTGACTTCGATGTCAAAGGTGCCATCACCGTTGTCGACGGTGACCTCCAGCGTCCAGGGAGCATCACCGGAGGTCAACGACGCCGCGTCGGCACGCATCGCTTCGACCGCCAGATCGCCTTCGCTCTCCACCAGGCTGCCCGCAGCGATCTTGTCCAGATCGCTGATCGCCCCGCTCATCTGCTGGGCCGCACGACGCACCGGCTGCACCTCGAAGCTGTCGTTCTGCTTCAGATTGTTCAGATCATCGAAGGTGACGGTAATGCCGCCAAAGGAGAGCGTGCTGCCGTCCAATGTGACGTCATCCACCGTCTCGCCGCTGTCCTTGCGCACGACGGTGAAATCCGCCTCACTGCCGGCCGGCTCGTTCTCGACACGAATCTCGTAATCGGTAGCTCGCAGCGCATCGATGCGCGCTTCATCGAAGGCGGTGTCGATGATCTCGGCGGTACCCGCGTTGTCGGCATGGAAGTAGGCCTGGGGCTCACCGATGGTGAAGAACCCGCCACCCTGCTCGCCGTCGAGGTCCTTGCCCAGCCCGTGCTGGTTGTTGAACCCGACCGCCAGCGACACCGCCAGTTGGCCGATCTGGTTCTGGGTCTTGTCCAGGGTCTCGTTGCGGAACTGCATCAGCCCGCCCAGGGTGCCGCCGGTGATGGTGTCTTCATCCAGCGCCACCAGGTTGTTGCCGGAGTCGCGGTAGGCCAGCACCGTACGCTGGGGATCGTTGGGCGCTTCCGTGGTCTCCAGCTTGTAGGCATCGACGCCCGACACCAGCGGCTGGCCGTTGGGCAACGAGATATTGTAGTTCTTGCCATCCTGGATATTCAGGCGCACGTCCATCCGCTCGTTGAGCTGGTTGACCAGATGATCGCGCTGGTTGAGCAGCGAATTGGGCGCTTCACCGTTGCGCGCGCGGGACAGGGCAATCTCGCGATTGAAGGTGGCCAGCTGCTGGGTGAGGTTGTTGATCTGGGTGACCTCGTCACGGATCTGCCCGTCGATGCCGTCCTGCATGTCCTGCAGGTAGCCGTCGAAGGCCCGGAACTGGGCGGTCAGGGTGTCGGTGGCCCCCAGCACCCCCTGGCGCGCGGCAGGATCCGACGGCGCACCGGCCAGGTCTTCCAGCGCGGAGAAGAAGTCCTGCATCAGCGGCGCCAGCCCCGCCTCGCGGTCCGCCAGCAGGTTATCGATCTGGCTCACCTGGCCGGCATAGGCCTCCAGCGCCTTGGAGGTGCTGGTGGAGGCGTTGAGCTGGCCGGCCACGTACTGGTTGAACTGGCGCTGGATGTCATTGACACGCACCCCACCGTCACCCCGCCCCTCACCGAGTACCGTAACCTCACGGTTGTAGCCCGGCGTATAGACGTTGCCGATGTTGTTACTGGTGGTGTTCAACGCGTTCTGCGCCGCATTGAGGCCACTCAGGCCGATGGAGAACATGCTCATGGTCTAGCTTCCTTTGCCGATGCCCTTGATATCGACCTCAGCGCTCGAAACTTTAGCGATCCTGTCGCAAAAAACGCCGACGCCACTTCACTCCCTGCCCTGGTAGAGCGACTGGGCGAGGTGCAGGCTGTCGGCCGAAGCCAGGGTGTCCCCGGCCGTGTCGCGCAGCCGCCCCATGATCGCCACCAGCTTGTCGGCGTAGGCCGGGTCCGTGGCATAGCCGCCCGCCTGCAGGGCCCGTGCCGCCTGCTCGGCGCTGCCCGCCTGGACCACTCCCGCATAGCGGGGATTGTCACCGATCAGCCGTGCATAGTCGGTGAAGGCCTCCGCGAAGGAGTCATAGACCCGGAAGGTATCGGTCACCCGGATGCGCCTGCCGGCGACGTACTCGTGGGTGGTGATCTCGGTGGTCTGGCCGTGCCAGCCGCTACCGGCCTTGATGCCGAAAAGGTTGTGGCTGTTGCCGCCATTGGCCGTGGGGATCTCGTGCCGTCCCCAGCCGGTCTCGAGGGCCGCCTGGGCGAGGATCAACTCGGCCGGCACGCCCGTGCGCCGGCTCGCCACCCGCGCGGGTTCTGCCAGGCGCTCCACGAAGCGCTCGACGTGGGACACGTCGCCTTGCCGACCCGACTCGGCCGATACCGTTGCCCCCCGCGTTATCTGCTCCTCGGCCACACGCGCCTGCACCGCCCCCATGAAGTCGCCGCGCTGGGTCTCCAGCGCATCGAGGAAGGTGGTGGGCAGCCGATCGCTCTCGCCACTGTTGGCGTCCGATGCGGCAGTTGATGGCTGCAGGGCATTCTCCAGCACCCGCGGCGCACCTCGGGGAATGCCGGCGATCAGCGTGGCTGCGTCGTCACCCGCGGCGGGCTGGCTCGCACCGACGCCCTGCGCCTGCAGCTGCGCCACGAGATGATCGGCCAGTCCCACGCCGCGGCCCGCCAACGTCTGCGCCCACTGCTGGTCCATCAGGCTTTGATAGAACTCGCCCTGCTGACTGTCGAGCAGACCGCCCGAGGGCATCGCCTCGCGCATGCTCTTGAGCATGTGCTGCAACAACAGTGCCTCGAACTGCCGGGAGGCGCCGCTCAGGCCGGCATCGGCGTCTTCCCGCGAGGTGCGCTTGAGGCGTTCCAGCCCCTGCACATCGAGCGCGAACTGTCCGCTCACCGAGGTATCCAGGCTCATCAGATGATCTCCAGCTCGGCGCGCAGCGATCCGGCCGCCTTCAACGCCTCGAGAATCGCCATCAGGTCCTGCGGCGTGGCGCCCAGCGCATTGAGCGCATTGACGACCTCGGTCAGGTCAGCCCCCTCGACCACCTGCAGAAAGGCCTCCTGCTGCTGGATCTCGATGTCGCTGTCCGGCACGACGACGGTCTCACCTTCGCCGAAGGGAGCGGGCTGGCTGACACCGAATCGGGTGTCGATGACGATGGAGAGGTTGCCATGCGCCACGGCGGCCCGGCGCAGCGTGACGGCACTGTTCATCACCACCGAGCCGGTACGCGAGTTGAGCACCACCTTGGCCGGCGCCTCCGTCGGCGTTACCTGGAGCTGTTCGACGCGCGCCATGAAGTTGACCCGAGAGTTGGCGTTCTGCGGCCCGTCGAGGGCGATGACGCGGCCGTTGCGCGCCGCCGCCACCGGGCGCCCGAACTCCTGGTTGATGACGCTGACCACGCGCTGGGCCGTACCGAAGTCGGCTTCCTTGAGCTCGAGCTCGAGAAGCCCCCCGTTGGCCCCGAGGTGCAACGGCACTTCGCGCTCCACCATGGCCCCGCCGGCGATGCGACCGCCCGCCTGTTGATTGATCTGCACGCTGCTGCCACCGGCCTCGGCCCCGGCGCCCGGCACGAGCAGATTCCCCTGGGCGATGGCATAGGTATCACCGTCCGCCCCCTTGAGCGGGGTCATGAGTAGGGTGCCGCCGCGCAGGCTGCGCGCATTGCCCACGGAAGAGACATTGACGTCGATGCGCTGGCCGGGGCGCGAGAACGGCGGCAGATCTGCCGTCACCATGACCGCCGCCACGTTGCGCAACTGCATGTTGGTTCCCGGCGGCACGTTGATGCCGAGCTGCGAGAGCATGTTGGTCAGGCTCTGACCGGTAAACGGCGCCTGCATGGTCTGATCGCCGGTGCCGTCGAGCCCCACCACCAGGCCGTAGCCGATCAACACGTTGTCCCGCACCCCGGCAAAGCTGGCCAGCTCGCGGATGCGCTCGGCCTGCGCCGGCAACGCCAGCAGACAGGCCAACACCAGCAACGACAACCGCAGGGCCCACAACGGGCGTCGCATGGGTCCGGCATCAGCCATGGGAAACATCATTCAGGTGCCTCGGAGTCCGGATTGCTTCAGAAGGGCGAAACGTTGAGGAAGAAGCGCTGCAGCCAGCCCATGTGCTGCGCCTCGTTGATGTAGCCATCGCCCACGTACTCGATGCGGGCATCGGCCACCGCCGTGGAAGGCACGGTGTTCTCACCGGTGATGGTGCGTGGGTTGACCACCCCCGAGAAGCGGATGAACTCCACCCCCTGGTTGATGGCGATCTGCTTCTCGCCGCGCACGCGCAGGTTGCCGTTGTGCATCACCTCGAGCACCGAGACGGTGATGGTCCCCGTGAAGGTGTTGTTGGCCTGGGCCCCCCCGCCACCGCTGAAGTCGCTGGCACCGGTGATGTCGAACCCGTACTCGGCGAGGGTGTCCAGGGCATCGGGCAACTGGTCCAGCTCGAGACTCGCCGAACCGTTGCGATCGGCATTGGAGCGCGAGTTCTTGCTGGCACTCACCTCTTCGTCCAGCACGATCGTCAGGATGTCCCCCACCATGCGCGGGCGGCGGTCCTCGAACAGCGGCTGGTAACCCCGGTGGGCCTGGTAGATGGAACCGTTCGCCTGCCGCGGCGGTGGCTCGGAGATGTCGATCTGCTCCTGCTCGCCCACCACCGAGGCCCGGGGGATCTGGGCGCAGCCGCTCAGCCCGAGAAGCACGAGCACCAGGGAGCCCACCAGTAGTCTGGCCACCACAGAACCGGATACCATCAGCTTCATGCCCGCTCGCTTGCCGAAATCGGCGTGTGGCTCATCATGTCGTGCGTCACAGCTGCGCCAGGCGCGCCAGCATCTCGTCGCTGGTCTGCACCGCCTTGCTGTTGATCTCGTAGGCGCGCTGGGTCTGGATCATGCCCACCATCTCCTCCACCACGTTGACGTTGGAGGTTTCCACGTACTCCTGGAACAGCCGCCCGGCACCGTTCATCCCCGGTATGGTCTCGTTGCGCGGTCCCGAAGCGGTGGTCTCGGCATAGAGGTTGCCGCCGATACTCTCAAGCCCGGTGGGGTTGATGAAGGTCGAGATCGAGATCTGCCCCACCTCTTGGCCCTGGGTGTCGCCGGGCGTGGTCACCGAGACGATGCCGTCTTCACCGATGCTCACGGCAAGCGCGTTCTGCGGAATGATGATGGCTGGCTCCAGCGGGTAGCCATTGGCCGTGACCATCTGGCCGTTTTCGTTGACCTGAAAGCTGCCATCCCGCGTGTAGGCCGTGGAGCCGTCCGGCATCAGCACCTGGAAGAAACCCTTGCCGTTGATGGCTAGATCCCGCGAGTTGCCGGTGCGCTCCAGGTTGCCTTGGGTGTGCAGGCGCTCGGTGGCCACCGGCCGCACCCCGGTACCCACCTGCATGCCGGACGGCAGCCGGTTCTGCACGTCGTTCTGGGCCCCCGGCTGACGCAGGTTCTGGTAGAGGAGGTCCTCGAACACCGCGCGGCTGCGCTTGAAGCCGTTGGTGCCGACGTTGGCCAGGTTGTTGGAGATCACATCCTGCTTGACCTGCTGGGCTTCCAGGCCGGTCTTGGCTGTCCAGAGAGACTTGATCATTTCGTTAATCCTTCGCTTCTTCGCCCTCAGCCCTGCAGGGAGAGCAGGCCGTTGGCACGTTGGGCGTTTTCGTCGGCGGTACTGATCGCTTTCATCTGCATCTCGTAGCGGCGGGCGACATCGATCATCGACACCATGGCCTCGACCGCGCTGACGTTGCTGCCTTCCAGTGCACCGCTGACGAGCCGGGCCTCCTCATCCGCCGGCAGCGTGGCCACCTCACCCTCGGCGTTAGGCGGCTGACGGAAGAGGCCATCGTTGCCACGCACCAGCCCCTGCGCATCATCGGGGGTGACCAGCTTCAGGCGGGCGACCTCGGCCAGGGCATCGGAATCCTCCCCCTCGCCGATGGCGCTGATCGTGCCATCGGCGCCCATGAAGAGCTGCGAGCCCGGGGGTACCTGGATGGGGCCGGCCTCGCCGATCACCGGACGCCCGGCCACCATCAGCAGGCCGTCGCCGTCGATCTGGATGTCGCCACG
Source organism: Billgrantia azerbaijanica (assembly GCA_004551485.1). Taxonomy (GTDB): domain Bacteria; phylum Pseudomonadota; class Gammaproteobacteria; order Pseudomonadales; family Halomonadaceae; genus Halomonas; species Halomonas azerbaijanica. Next base: position 53,236 of record SBLD01000019.1, read on the forward strand.
GCGGGTATAGGCTTCGCTGCCATCTTCGGCCTGAACCGCCAGCCAGGCGTTACCCTGCAGCGCCACATCCAGCTCACGGCCGGTGGTCGTCATGGGGCCGGGAGACTGGTCGGTACCCGGCGTAGTGGCCGCCACCGATACTCGGGTCGGCAAGTGGCCAGCCCCCTGCACCGGCACTGCGCGCATGGCCTGGAGCTGGGCGCGAAAGCCCGTCGTCGACACGTTGGACAGGTTGTGGCTGACCACCGCCTGCTGATCCATGCTCTGCTTGGCACCGCTCATGGCGGTATAGAGAATGCGATCCATGGTGCGTGATCCTTATCTGGCTGCGAATTGGCTCAGCGCAGGTTGATGGCGGTTTGCAGCATCTCGTTCTGGACGCTGGCGCTCTTGGAGTTGACCTGGTAGGCGCGCTGGGCGCCCAGCAGGTCGATCAGCTCCTGGTTGAGCTCGACGTTGGAAGTCTCGATCGCCTCGCCCAGCAGGCTGCCCCAGACGCCGCGCTGCGCCTCGTGGGTACCGGGCAGCCCCATCTGGGCCGGCCCGGAGCCCTCCGCCTCGCGCCAGCTATTCTCGCCTTCCTGCACCAGATTCTGGGGGCTGGCGAAGTGCGCCAGGGCAATCTGCCCCATGACCTCGGTCTGCTCATTGGTGTAGTGGCGCACCACGCGGCCATCCGCCTCGATCACCACCTCGTCGGCCTCGCCCCGCGGATAGCCATCCTGGCTTTGCTCACGCACTGCCGATGCATTGCCGAACTGGGTGCTGGCGCTCAAATCGAGCGTGAACGCCAAGGCGTTACCGCCGCCCAGGTCAAAGCTCAGATTGCGCGGCGTCTCACCCACCGGCTGGCCATTGGCATCGAAGCGCAGGTCGGCGAGCGAATCGGTGCTCTCGACCCAATTGCCGCTGCCATCGGCCACCCTGGCGGCCAGCTGCCACTCGTTATCAGTCACCTTGGTGAAGGCGAGCTGCACGTCGTACGGTGTGCCGTCCGTGTCATAGGCCTCCGCCCGAGCCGCGAACGTTGACCCGGCACTGCTGCCGGCAGGCACTGCCTCGGCACCGGCGTCGAGGTTGAGCGCCATCGTCATGTTGGTGGTGGGCTGGCCCGGCATCGGGTCAAAGGAAATCTCAAGGGGCTGCAACGTACCGCCACCGGCGCCATAGCCCACCAGACGAGCACCGCGTGCATTCTCCAGATAGCCCTCAGGAATCAGGGTCAGTTGGCCATCACGCGAGTAGAAAGCTTCACCTCGGTGATCGAAGCGGAAAAAACCCGGCCCGTCGATCGCCACATCCTGCGACCGCCCGGTCGTGGTCAGCGTGCCGGGCTGAAAGTCGGTCTTGTCGGCCAATGACTGGACTCCCATACCTGACTGGCCGGTAGTGCCCAAAGCATTAGCAAACACGTCGCCAAAGCGTGCGTTGCTGCCCTTGAAGCCCACGGTCTCGGTATTGGCAATGTTGTTGCCCAGCACATCCAGCTCATATGACGCGGCCTGCATGCCGCTCAAGGCGTTGGCAAAGCTCACTCTCGACTCCCACTATTCATCACGGCTCATCACGACACCGCTTTCAGGACTGGACGACGGTGCGACGGCGCACTGCCACGCGCACCGTCGCCTTGTACCCTTAGCGCGACAGGTTCAGCGAGGCCTGCAGCACCTCGTCCTGGGTCTTGATGGTCTGGGAGTTGGCCTGGTAGGCGCGCTGGGTCACGATCATCTCCACCAGTTGCTTGGCCAGATCAACGTTGGCGGTTTCGATCGCCTGCGACTGAATGGAACCCAGCATACCGCTGCCCGGCTCACCCAGCAGCTCCGGCCCGGACTCCTCCGATGCCTTCCAGCCGTTGCCATCCACGGGCTCCAACCCTTCCGGGTTGCGGAAGTTGGCCAGCACGATCTGCCCCGCCGCCCGCGACTGCTCGTTGGTGTAGTTGCGCATGATGGTGCCATCCTTTTCGATGGTCACCCCCACTAGAGCTCCGGAGCTATAGCCATCCTGCTGCAGGGCGGTATTGGTGGAATCGTTGGCATACTGGGTAGTGCCTAGCAGGGTAAGATCGAATTCAAGATCGTCGGCACCCGTGCCTAGAATATCGGTACCGGTAGCACTGTCAAAGGATAATGTAGCACTATCATCATTGTTACCTACCGTGCCTCCCACACCATTGACATCGCCATTACCATCTTTCGTCAGTTGACCATTGCCGTCAAAACTGAGTGTGAAGTCGTTATTTGTATTAATACCATTGATGGCAATCTTCACATCCCACTGGTTATCAGCGGTCTTGAGGAAGTAGGCCGTAACGGTGTGCGCATTGCCTAAAGAATCATAAACTGAGTAGGAGTTTGAATAATGATATTCAATATCCGTTGTGTTTGCAGGGTTGTTAGTTCCATTCTTGTCAGCCAGGCTATCAAACGTCTCAGCAGAGCTTTTAAGGCTAGCATCGGTTTCATCGATGCTCGCGTTGAGGTTATAGACTGCCTGAACACCGGGATTGCCATCGCTCGTCCCTGTCGCCTGAGCCGGCATGTCGTCTGCTGGCACCACGAGCGGCACAGCCGCACCACCAGCCACCACCTCGGAGAAGGGATATTTCTCGTTCTGCTCCATGCCGTAGCCCATCACCTGGGCGCCCTGGGCGTTGATCAGCCGCCCGGAGGCATCGATGTTGAGCTGCCCGTTGCGCGAGTAGACCACCTCGCCGGCCTGCTGCAAGCGCAGGAAACCGGTGCCGGCCACCGCCAGATCGAGGTTGCGACCGGTGGATTCCAGGTTGCCGGAGGTGAAATCCTGGCGCACGGTGGAAACCCGCGTGCCCAGGCCGGTGGCGCCGGCAAACACGCTGGCGAACTCGGCACCGCTGTTCTTGTAGCCTACGGTTTCCGAGTTGGCGATGTTGTTACCAAGTACGTTGAGCTTGGACGACATGGCGTTCAGACCGCTGAGGGCTTGTGAAAAGCTCATGAGATATCCCCGTTCCCGTCTGCGTAATGGATGATTTGTGTTATCGGTGGTAATGAAAAGCGAAAGTGGTTACAGGATCTGCTTGATATCGTCGAGGCCGACCTGGCCGTAGATGGCGCCCAGGTCGAGGCGTACCTGGCCGTCATCGCCGCGCGGCGTGACGCTGTTGACCATGGCGTAGTGCAGCGGGGTGACCGCCAACGGCTCGCCATCGGCATCCAAGGCTTCCAGGCGCACCTGATAGGCGCCCGGAGATACCGTCTCGCCTTCGCTGGTGGTGCCGTCCCAGCGGAACGACTCCACCCCGGCCTTCACCGAGCCCAGCTCGTAGCGATTCACGACCTGGCCACTCGCGTTGGTGATGGTGGCAACCACGTTCTCGGCCGGCTCGTCGAGCTCCAGGCCGAAGGGTGTCGCATGGGGTGCGCCTTCGTCGTCATGCTCCAGCAGCACCCGGTTCCCCTCGACCATCACCCCCTGGCCGATCAGCGCGCTGGCCTGCAGCGCCTGGTTGGCATCCATCTGCTCGGTCAGCCCCTGCAGCGTCTGGTTGAGCTCCTCGATGCCGCTGACGGTGTTGATCTGCGCCAGCTGCGAGGTCATCTCGTGATTCTCCAGCGGCTTGAGCGGGTCCTGGTTCTGCAGCTGGGTCAGCAGCAGGGTCATGAAGTTGTTGCGCAGCTCCGCCGACTGTTTGGCACTGGCGGCGGCATCGAGGGTGCTGGTCTGCGCGGCGGCTGAGCTGGCGCCGATCGGTGTGGTCATGGCTTAGCTCTCCCCGAGCGTGAGCGTCTTGAGCATCATCTGCTTGCTGGTGTTCATGACCTCGACGTTGGCCTGATAGGAGCGCGAGGCGGAGATCATGTTGACCATCTCGTGTACCGGTTCGACGTTGGGCATGGTCACGTAGCCGTCGTCATCGGCGAGCGGATGCTCGGGACGGTACTCCTGGCGCATGGGCGACGGGTCCTCGACCACCTCGCGCACGCGCACCCCGCCGATGCCGCTCTGGCCGTCCTGCAGGCGCGACTCGAAGAGCACCTGCTTGGCGCGATACGCCTCGCCGTCCGGCCCGGCCACGCTGTCGGCGTTGGCCAGGTTGCTCGCGGTCACGTTCATGCGCTGCGACTGGGCGCTCATGGCCGAGCCGGCGATATCGAACACGGAAAACATCGTCATGGTGACACTCTCTTCATAGTCGGCCTGCTGTCATAGTCAGCCTGCGCGGCCAGCCGCCCGATCACTCGGGCTGCATGGCCCCTTTCAGCCCCTGGATACGGCGATTCATGAGGGTCAGCGCGGCCTGGTAGCGCACCGCGTTGTCGGCAAAGGCGGTGCGCTCACGGTCCATGTCGACGGTATTGCCGTCGAGGCTCGGCTGCTCCGGCACCCGATAGAGCAGTTCCTGACGCGTCGGTGGCATTGCCTGTCCCTCGAGGTGGCGCTCCGAGGTACGCGCCAACGCCAGTCCACCGCTGGCACGACCGCCCTGGGCCACCGCCTTCTTGAGCTCGCTGGCGAAGTCCATGTCGCGCGCCTTGTAGTTCGGCGTATCGGCGTTGGCAATGTTGCTGGCCAGCACCTTGTGGCGCTGCTGGCGCAGCCCCAGCGCCTGCTGGTGAAAATTGAAGGCGGCCTCGAGCTGGTCGATCATGCCGGCGCTCCCTGTGTACGTAACGGGGATGAAGAAATACGGAACTTGTCGAGAGTGGAGAATAGCCAGCCATCCGTCATCCCAAAGGGCTGAACAGACCACCTTTCGAGGGGCATTTCCGATGTTTTGCCCAGGGGCCAGGCGATAGAATGCCCTCAGGATCCCTCTCACGTGCGCGACGAATCGCTATCATGCCGTGTCTCACTTCACTAACGCACCTCCTCTCACGAGGACGCCGCGCCTGGCCGCTGATCGGCTGCCTGTGGCTGCTCGCACCGGCGGCCACGGCCGACGATAGCGAGCTGCTCGATGCCGTGCACGGCTTTCTCTACGAGCAGGCCCGCTCGCTGGGTGACGAAGTCATCGTCGAGGTGCGCCCCCCCTCCGCCCGGCTGCCGGCCTGCGAAGCCCCCGAGCCCTTCCTGCCGCGCAGAGGCGAGCCCGTCATGGGGCGCATGTCGGTGGGCGTACGCTGCGGCCTCGACGGTCGCCAGGTACGCTACCTGCAGGCCGAAGTCGGCGTGATCGGCAGCTACCCCGTCCTGGCGGCCGACGTCGAGGCGGGGACCACGCTGCGGGCCGATCACCTGGCCACGCGCCAGGGCAACCTCGCCGAACTGCCGAGACGCACCCTGCTCGACGCCGAGGCATTGATCGGGCAGATGACCACCCGGCCCCTGCGCGCCGGCGAGGCGCTGCAGGAGTACCAGGTGCAGGAGCGCCCACTCGTCGAACGCAACCAGCAGGTCACTGTGGAGGCTCGCGGCACCGGCTTTCGCGTCAGCCGCGAGGGCCAGGCACTGGAGCCCGGCGCCCTGGGCGACGAGGTGCGGGTACGTTTCACGTCCCGCGAGGTCATCACCGCCCGGGTGAGCGGCAATGCCACCCTGACCGTGGACTTCTGACGCCAGCCAACGCTAGGCTACGCCTTGTCCCAGCCCCCATCGCCTGCCAGGATGCGGGTAGTACACCGCACCCTAAAGTTTTATCTGTCACGGCCGATAGCAGGGAAAAGCACCGGTCATGAGGCCCACACCGTGAAGATCAACAACCAGAACCCCTTGCCCCGCCCGACGTCGACCACGCCGCGGGAAGACCCCCAGCCGGCGAAGGGTAGCGAGCGGCCGAGACAGAGCGATGCCGGCCCCGCCGCCCAGACACACCTGCGCCAGGCCGCCATCGACCCGTCGCGCGACATCGACACCGCACGCGTGGAGGAGATTCGCGAGGCGATTCGCGAGGGGCGCCTGGAGATTCGTGCCGACCGCATCGCCGATGCGCTGCTCGAATCCCTGCAACAGACGAGCGACCTCGAGGACAAGGGCAGCGCATGAGCCTGGCCAAGCTTCTCAACGAACAGCAGCAGCGCCTGGAGTCACTGATCACGCTGCTCGAGACGGAACGCCAGCTACTGGTGCCGGCCGACATCGATGGCGAGGCCCTGGCCGATATTGCCCGGCAGAAGCAGGAGTTGCTCGAGCGGCTCGAAGCCACGGAGACGCTGCGCCAGCGCGTCCAGCAGCGCCTCGGTTACGCCGAGGGTCTGACCGGCGCACGCGAGGCTGCCCGCGAGGCCGACTGCCTCGCCGCCTGGGAACGCACCCTGGAGCGCACCCGCGAAGCGGAGCGCCTCAATGCCCTGAACGGCCAATTGGTCGCTCTGCGCATGGAGCAGAACAAGCGCCTGCTCGACGTCATCCACCAGGCAGCCGAAAAGACGCTCTACGGCGCCAGCGGTCGCGTCGGCGCGCAGCCTGGCCGCCTCAACACCTCCGTATAGCCACCTCTTCTCTTCCCTTGCCCCTTGCGTTTCACTGCCGCTGCTGCTTTCAGGGCCTTGGTTGAGCAACGGCGTCGGCGCCGCCTCAGAACAGCTCGTCGATCTCGCTCCCGCTGATCTGGCTCGCGCCAGTCGAGGTAATCACGACCGCATTGCGCCCCTCCGCCTTGGCGCGATAGCAGGCCTCGTCGGCCCGCCCCAGCACCGCCTCGATGGACTCGTCCTCCTCCTGGAGCGCAGCGACGCCGATGCTCAGGGTGACGCGATACTCCCGGCCCTCGTGCGTCACTTCGACATCGCATACCGCCTGGCGCAGCGATTCCGCTATCCCGGTGGCCTGCTTGAGCGTGCAGCTCGGTAGCAACACGGCGAACTCGTCCCCGCCCTGCCGGGCCACATGGTCGCTGCGCCGCACCTCCCAGGCGACCACCTGGGCAATCCGCCGCAGCATCTCGTCGCCCAGCGCATGACCGCCCTCGTCGTTGATGGGCTTGAAGTGATCGAGATCGAAAAGGATCAGCACCGAGGGCGTGCCGGTCTTGGTGCACTCCGCCAGCGCCTCCTCGAGGCGACGTTCGAAGCCGCGCCGGTTGAGCAGACCGGTCAGGGGGTCGTGCTCCGCCTCCCAGCGCTGCAGCGCCTCCTGCTGCCGACGCTCGGTGATGTCCTTGACCATGCCCACGAAACCGAGCGGCTGATCGCTGCCGCGCACCTGGCTCGCATGCACCTCGAGCCAGAGCGTCCCCTCGCGGTCGCTGAGGTAGCGCAGCTGACGCACGAAGTCACTGCCGGTGGTCAAGGCATGTCGCCACAGGTCCTCGGTCCCCTGCCGATCGTTGGGATGAATTCGCTCCCACCAGTCCCGCGTCCGCGACTTCGGCGCCAGGCCGAGCAGCTCGCGCAGCGCCGGATTCATGTAGGTGAGGCGTCCCTCGAGGTCGGCGACGAACACCCCCACCGGCGTCGAGGCGAGCACGGCATCCAGGAAGGCTTCCCGCTCGCGCAGGTGGTCGAGCGCCGAGAGACGCTCATGCTCGAGCTGGTTGAAGGTATTCGCCACCTGACGCAGCTCTCCCATCTGCGTGGAGAGCGCCAGGTAGCGTCGCTGGCCGGCGCCGACCTCGGCAATCTGCCGTTCGAGGCGCTGCAGCGGAGACAGCAGCCGCTCGACCAACCAACTGATGCTGGCCAGCAGCAGCACTGCGACGGCGAGCCAGGCCCACCAGAGTTTGCCAAGAAAGTCTCTCAGAGGCGCGTTGACCTGTGACTCGGGCAGGGCGACCCCGACGACCCAGTTCGCCGGCCATATCTGCCGATAGGCAACCAGCGCCGGCTCGCCGCTGGCCAGCTCGACCTTCGCTTCGCCCTGCCAGCCATCCAGCGCCAGCTCCAGGACCGACGCCCGTCGCAACGGCTCACGGTCGGGTGAGACCCCGTCTCGCCGGGGATGAAACAGCAGCTGGCCGGAGGCGGTAAAGACGGTGGAGATGGTCTCCTCGCCGACATGGGAGGTCTCGAGACGCTGGAACAGGCCGCCACGCGTCAGGTTGACCATACCGCCGACCACGCCGCGGAAGTCGCCACCGGCGTCGAAACGCGGCACCAGCATCAGCACCAGTCTCTCGCCGCTCGCCCGCCCGATGAACGGTTCGCTGACGTAAGGCGCACGCGTATGGCGTACCATGGGGAAGTACTCCGTATCACGCGTCTCCAGCCCCGCCCGCCCTGCCACCACCGGCCAGTCGGCCAGCACCGTGCCATCACCGTCGGTCACCATGAGGCCCTCGAACCAGGCCAGCAGCGCTTCGTTGTCCTCGAGCAGCGCCCTGAGTTCGGCCGGCTCATTCCCCGGCAGACGCCGCGACAGCCGTTCGAGGGCCTCCATGCGCAGCGTGACCTCGTCGTTCAATTCCGTGGCGATGAGTCGAGCCTCGTAGCGCAGGTGCGACAGGTTGGCATCGCCCACCAGCCCCTTGCCGAAGAGCCAGGCCAGAGCCAGCAGCAGGCCGGCGATGACCAGCCAGGTCGTGGCGAGACCACCCAGCAGGCGCCCCTGCAACGAGCAGCAGGCGCGGGCCAACGATACGAAGCGGATCGACTTGAGCAATGGCCCCTCTCTTGGCAATGGAACCTTGGCAATGGAACGCAATGGCGCTGAAGCACTCGACTGAAGACAGGTACCGAACGGTCGAGTGGAGTCAAGTATATCGGCCGACAGCGGCAAGACTTGAATGCCGGATAACGCCTCGAACTACCCTCTTGATCGGCATTAAAGTCGCAGCGCTGACTGACGATACTAAGTCAAGATTGGCGCGGAGCGGCCAGTCATGCAGCCCCCAGCCCCAGCGCACGCGATGTGACACGATGAGCCACCAAGGCAACAACCACAGGAGCGGACGCATCCGTCCGCTCGCCAAGCACCCCGCTCGACTCATGCAGCGTGCGTTCGAGCAGGCACACAATGGCATGGTGCTCACCGATGCCGAGGGGCACATCCTGCTCGCCAACGACGCTTTCTGCCGCATCGCCGGCTGCGAACGCCGGGAGGCCACCGGCTGGCCCATCGAGCACTTCTTCGTTTCCCTGAACAACCCAACCACGTTCGGCCAGACCGGCGGCCCAGCGTCGCACACGACAACAGGCGCCTGGCAGCAAGAGGTACTCTGCCGGCGCAGCGACGGCGAGTCACGCCCCATCCTCATGACCGTCGACGCCCTGCTCGACGATGGCGGCAAGCCCCAGCACTACCTGCGCACCTTCGTGAACCTCGCCACGCCCGACGGCGAGCCCAGCAGCACCCATCACTGGGTTCATGTCGACCCGATGACCGGGCTGCCCAACTGGCTGCTGCTGCGCGACCGCCTCAGCCATGCCCTGGCCCAGGCCGAACGCGCCGGGCAATGCCTGGCCCTGCTGTTCATCAACGTCGACCGTTTCAAGGTCGTCAACGATGCCGTCGGCCACCTGGAAGGCGACCGCCTGCTCGGTGAGTTCGCCCGGCGCATGCTGGGCGCGTTGCGCAGCAAGGACACCCTGGCCCGACTCGGGGGCGACGAGTTCGTCATGGTCCTCGAACAGATCGGCTCCGCCGAAGCGGCACAGACGGTCGCCGAACGCCTGCACGAGGCCCTGGAGCCGCCCTTCATCACCGAAAACCGTCAGCTGCTGCTGACGGCCTCGATCGGCATCGCCCTCTTCCCCTTCGACGCCGAGGACGAAGAGGAGCTGATCAGCGGGGCGCGCGAAGCCATGTTCACCGCCCGGAAGAAAGGCCCCGGGCGGCTGGCCTTCGTGGATCACCGCCTAACGGCCCAGCTCAAGGAGAAGCTGCTCCTCGAGTATCAGTTGAGCGAGGCTGCACACCTGCCGGAAGAACATTTCGAGGTGCGCTACCAGCCAGAGCTCGATCCCCACAGCGGCCACTGCCTTGGCCTGGCGGCCCAGGTCTTCTGGCATCGCCCCCGCCAGCGGCTGCGTCCGCCCGCCGATTTCCAGGATATCGTGAATCGCCTCGGCCTGGGGGTACGGCTGGATCGCTGGGCGCTCCAGCGCGTGATCGCCGACCGTCGCCGCTGGCAGGCAGACGGCTCGCCGCTCGCGGCACTGCCCGTGGAGCTGACCCTGTCGGAGCGACACCTGGCGCACAACACCTTCGACGGCCGTCCGCTCGACCATTTTCTCCGGCAATTGGGCCTGTCGTCGCTGGCGTGGCTGACGCTGGGCATTCCCGGGCAGAGCCTGGGGAAGGATATGGACGACGCCGTGCACATGCTCAAGCGGCTGGCGGCCCTGGACGTGCGGCTTGCCGTCGATGACCTGGGAAGCAACCCCCTAGACCTCGCCTTCCTGACCCGCCTGCCGCTGCATCGTGCCCGTTTCCGCGCCGGTCTGGCCCGCAACGCCCACGACGAGAACCGTCCGCTCGCCGGCGCCCTGTGTCAACTGCTGGACGCGCTGGGCATCGAGGCAGCCGTGACGCATGTCGACTCCCCTCAGGACGCCGCTGCCGTCATGGCCCTCCCCCTGAACCGCGTCCAGGGGGAGCATTTCTGCCCGCCAATGCCGAGCCACGCCCTGGAACGATGGTTGGCAGACCGCTCATCGGCCTAGCCCGGCAGATGTCGATGGCCTGAGCAGGCGCCTCCCGCGTCAGTGATTGTCCCGCGGCGGGCTGCGCCGCGCCACGTCGCGGTATTTGGTCGCCGGCTCGAGCGTCATGCCGCGGTCGAGCGGCTCG
>SBLD01000001.1:0-166326 GCA_004551485.1 Billgrantia azerbaijanica
GAGAACGCCGGTGAAGCCATGGGCGAGGCGGAGGAGAACGCCGATGAAGCCATGGGTGAGGCGGACGAGAACGCCGAGGAGATGGACGAGGAGGCCCAGGAGTCCGCTGGGGGCTACTGACTCTGTCCAGCGAGCAGTGAAGGCCGGGCCAAAGCCCGGCCTTGTCGGTTCAGGCCATGTCGATCAGCAGCCGGGGTTCTGCTCGATACCCTGCAGGAACCAGGGGGCGCCGTCGCGCAGCTCGCGAGTCAGGTGCCAGGTCTCGTTGAACTCCGTGCGTTCGCCGTTCTCATCGAGCAGTCCATGGAAGATCACGGTCGCTTCGGCCTTCTGGCCGACTTCGCGGACATCGCCGAGCTCGGCGAAGAGGCGCACGATCTCGGTACGGTTGTTGGCCGGCTGTTGCGCCCGCTCCTCGCGCAGCTGGTTGTAGAGCTCGGGCGTGACGTACTCCTGGATACCCGCGAAGTCGTTGTTGTCCCAGGCGCGCTGCAGCGTCATGAAGTGGCCCTTGGCATCGGTCAGGAAGCGCTCCCGGTCGAACCAGCTCGGCTGGCTGCCGTAGGCCGTCGCGGAGGATGACCCTGCCGGATCCGACTGGAAGGCCTGGAACGGGGAGGGCGACTCCGCTTGCCCGGCCGGGCGCTGGGTCCCCGCCATGGCCGGCCGGCGCCGCGCCAGCAGACGGAACAGCAGGAAGCCGAGGCCGGCGATCAGCAGGATGTCCATCAGGCGCAGTTCGTCGAAGGCGCCGCCGAAGAAGAGGGCCGCAAGCAGGCCCCCGGCGAGCAGGCCGCCCAGCATGCCGGGCATGCGCGAGCCGGCGGTACCCTTCTGTGCCGGGCGTGACGGCGCCGCCCGATTGGGCGCGGCAGCCGGCCGGTCTACCGAGCGGGAAAAGCTGCCGACATTGCCGCCACCGCCCAGGCGGCGGGCTTCGGCATGGTCCAGGGCCGGGCCGAGGCTCAGCAGGCCGGCCACCAGCATGACAAGAAGTTGGCGCATCGATGGAGGTCTCCGGTTGGGAATCGGTACGTCTTGTTGGGAAGGTGTCGAACCCCCCCATTCTACCGGCTATGCTGAGGGCTCACGACAACAACCGCACCGATGACGGAGGAGCGCGCCGATGCGCCTGATACGAGACGCGAGCCTGCTGTTGATCGTCGATCTGCAAGCCGCTCTGCTGCCGGTGATCGACGGCGGCGAGCAGGCGGTGGCCGAGGCGGCCTGGCTGGGCGGGGTGGCCGAGGCGCTCGAGGTGCCGGTATGGCTCACCGAGCAGTACCCGGAGGGGCTGGGCGGCAGCGACCCGCGACTGCTCGAGGCGCTGCCGCGCCATCGCTTGTGGCAGAAGGTTTGTTTCGGCGCCCATGACGAGCCGGATTTTGCCCGCGCCCTGGCCGACAGCGGACGGCGGCAGATCGTGCTGTGCGGCAGCGAGGCCCATATCTGCGTGATGCAGACGGGGCTCGGGCTGCTGGCGGCGGGCTACGAGGTGTACTGGCTGGTGGAGGCCACGGCCAGTCGGCGGGCGGGCGAGGCTCGCCTGGCGAAGGAGCGCATGGTGCAGGCCGGGGCCGTGCCGGTCAGTGCCGACATGGTCGCCTACGAATGGCTCGAGCGCTGTGACGGCGAGCGCTTCAAGGCGCTTCACCGCCGCTTCCTCAAACCGCGGGCGGCCCGGCCGCTACGCTTTGCCTGAGGGACGGGGCGGCGCTCAGCGGGCGCCCTCGGGACGCGTGAAGACCAGGGTGTCGCCCTCCGACAGGGTTGCGTTGAAGCGGTAGCCCGCCACGTTGAAGTCCTTGAGCCCGTCCGGTTCGTCGAGGCGCTGGCGGACGATCCAGGCGACCATAAGGCCGCGCGCCTTCTTGGCGTAGAAGCTGATGAACTTGAGCTTGCCGTTCTTCTCGTCCTTGAACACTGGGGTCACCACCCGGGCGGAGAGGCGCTTGGCATCGATGGCCTTGAAGTACTCGTTGGAGGCCAGGTTGACCAGCACCGGGCTGCCGCTCTCGGCCACCGCCCTGTCCAGCGCCTCGGTCAGCAGCGGCTTCCAGAAGGCATAGAGGTCCTTGCCAGCCGGGTTCCCCAGCTTCGTACCCATCTCCAGCCGGTAGGGCTGGATGAGGTCGAGTGGGCGCAGCAGGCCGTAGAGGCCGGAGAGGATGCGGAGGTGTTCCTGGGCGAAGGCGTTTTCGGCATCGCTGAAGGTGTCGGCAGCCAGGCCTTGGTAGACATCCCCCTGGAAGGCCTGGGCAGCCGGCTTGGCGTTCTCCGGCGTGAAGGGGGGCTGCCACTCGGCGAAGCGGGCGGCGTTGAGCCCGGCCAGCTTGTCGCTGATGCCCATCAGCTCGCTGAGCCGCTGGGGGGAGCAGTCACGCAGGATCTCGATCAGCACCTGGCTGTGCTCGAGGTAGTCCGGCTGGGTATAGCGGGCGGTGGTGGCCGGGGTCTCGAAGTCCAGCGACTTGGCGGGGGAAATCACGCTCAGCATGGGGCGCTCCTGTAGCCGTGGGGATCTGCCGTGATTATACCAAGCCGGGCACCGGGCTTGGCCTATCGCGGCGATAGCCCGGTGCGGGGGCAGCGGCGGGTTCAGGGGCAGGGGTTGGAATAGCGGCTGTGGACGGCCTCGATGGCCTCCAGCACGGCCTCGTCGAGCTTGAGGAACTCGCTCTCCAGGTTGCTTTCCAGCTGCTCCATGGTGGTGGCGCCGATGATGTTGCTGGTGAGGAAGGGTCGCGAGTTGACGAAGGCCAGCGCCATCTGTGCGGGATCGAGGTCGTGCTCGCGGGCGATCGCCACGTAGGCGCGGGTCGCCTCCTCCGCCTGCGGGTTGGTATAGCGCTGGAAGCGCTCGAAGAGGGTGAGGCGCGCGTTCGCGGGCCGTGCGCCGTCAAGGTACTTGCCGGAGAGCACGCCGAAGGCGAGCGGCGAGTAGGCGAGCAGCCCCACCTCCTCGCGGTGGGCAATCTCGGCGAGCCCCACCTCGAAGGAACGATTGAGCAGGTTGTAGGGGTTCTGCACCGAGGCGACGCGGGGCAGGCCGAGTGACTCGGCCAGCTGCAGGCAGCGCATCACCCCCCAAGGGGTCTCGTTGGAGAGCCCGATGGCGCGCACCTTGCCGGCGTCGACCAGCTCCTTGAGGGCCGAGAGCGACTCCTCGAGCGGCGTGGCGTCCTCCTCCTCGTCGTGCTCGTAGCCGAGCCGGCCGAAGAAGTTGGTGCGTCGGTCCGGCCAGTGGAGCTGGTAGAGATCCAGGTAGTCGGTCTGCAGGCGCGTGAGGCTCGCATCGATCGCCCGGTGGATCTGTTCGCGGGTCAGCCGCGGGCCGCCGCGGATATGGTCGAGGCCGGGGCCCGTGACCTTGCTGGCGATGATGACGTCGTCGCGGCTGGCCCGGGCCTTCAGCCAACTGCCGATGTAGGCTTCGGTGCGCCCCTGGGTCTCGGCCCGCGGCGGTACCGGATACATCTCGGCGGTATCGATGAAGTTGATGCCGAAGGCCACGGCCCGGTCGAGCTGCTCGTGGGCTTCGGCCTCGCTGTTCTGCTCGCCGAACGTCATGGTGCCCAGGCACAGGCGGCTGACCTCGATGCCCGTGCTGCCCAGCGGTCGCGTCTGCATCCGTTGCTCCTGTGGCGGGATTCTCAGTGTCGCTCGCCAATGGTAGCGAGGGGCCACCATGGCAGCAAATGCTAAGGGTTGAGTCCCTGCCGGGCCGCGCGTATGCTGGCCACCCTCAAATGCCCCGGCGGAGTCCGGACGGCGAGCACAGACCGGCCATGACGACGCCCAGGGGACGGCGCGGAACGTCAGGCTCACCATCACGGGATGCAAGGTTGTTTGCCATGACGCAGGCATCGTCACTGTTCACCCGGCTCGAGTACCGTCTTGCCCAGCAACTGTTCCACACGCGCTGGCTGCCGCGGTCGCCGCGCACGCAGCGACTCACCATGCACCTCTTCGAACGCTGCGCCGATGCCGGCCACCCGGCCGCGCTCTCGCTCTACGGGCACATGCTCTTCCATCGCGGCGTCAGCCCCCAGGACAAGGCGCGCGGGGCTCGCTATGTGCTGGAAGCCGCCCAGGCGGGCGACCTCAAGGCCCAGTACCAGGCCGGGCTGATCTTCGAGCATGGCTGTGTGCAGTACCCGCGCCGCGAGGATCGTGCCGTAACCTGGTACGCACGTGCCGGCGAGGCGGGCCATCCCCTGGCGGCAACGCGTCTGGCCAAGGCCTACCGCAACGGTGAGTTGGGACTGCCGGTGGATGCGGAGCAGGCGGCGCACTGGGAGGCGTTGGCCGAGCGCCACCTGCCCCTCGGTGCCTTCGAACTGGACAGCGACCCCGCTCCGACGCAACACTAACCGTTCCGCACCGGCGGAATTCGTACGCGCCCGTATTCAAGGACCCATGCCCCCGTGACGCTTCCGACACTGCTGGATATCGAAGCGTCCGGATTCGGGCGCGGCAGCTACCCCATCGAGATCGGCCTGGCCCGAGGCGACGGCAGCAGCTGCGCCTTCCTCGTCCAGCCGCTGGCGGAGTGGACCCACTGGGACCCCAAGGCCGAGCTACTGCACGGCATCTCTCGGGCCCGTCTGGAGCGCGAGGGGCTGCCCGTGGCCCAGGTGGCCTGCTGGCTCAACGACGAGCTGGGGGAGGTCGGCGTGGCCTACAGCGACAGCTGGGGCTACGACAACACCTGGCTGTCGCTGCTCTTCCATCACGCCGGCCTGCTGCCGGCGTTCCGGCTCGAGGCGCTGCGCCTGCTGCTCGACGAGCGCCAGCTTGCGCTGTGGCACGCCACCCGCGAGGCTCTCGTCGAGGAGCTGGGCATCCACCGCCATCGTGCCGGCGATGACGCCCGCCTGCTCCAGCTCACCTACGCACGCACCCGCGCGCGCGCCTGCGGCACCTGAGCGCTGCCGCCCTCTCCGGCCTTCATTCCCTCAGTCGCCGCCGGCCACCTCGAGCAGTACCTTGCCGATATTGGCGTCCCGCTGCACATGGCTGTGCGCCGCCTCGGCCTGAGCGATGGGCCAGCTGCGATCGACCAGCGCCCGGATCTCGCCGCTCTCGAGGCGTGGCCAGACGTGGCGATGCAGGGCCGCGAGAATGGCACCCTTGGCAGCGGGCGGCTTGGCGCGCAGGGTCGAGCCGATCAGCCGCTGGCGCTTCATCAGCAGCCGTCCCAGGTCGAGGTCGGCGTGGCGCCCGCCCAGCAGGCCGATCAGTACCAGGCGGCCGTCGGCGTTGAGCACGCGCTGGTTGTCGGCAAGATAGCTCGCCCCGACCGGGTCGAGGATGACGTCGGCGCCGCCCCAGGCCTTCACCGCCGCGACGAAGGAGCCCTCATGGCGGTTCCAGCCGGCCGTGGCGCCCAGCTCACGGCAGGCGTCGAGCTTGGCGTCGTTGCCGGCCGTGACGAAGCAGGGGTGGCCGAAGGCGCGGCACAGCTGGATGGCCGCCGTGCCCACGCCGCTCGCTCCGGCGTGCAGCAGCACGCGTTCGCCGTCGGCGAGCCGTCCTTCCATGAAGAGGTTGAGCCAGGCGGTGGCGAACACCTCGGGCAGGGCCGCGGCCTCGCGCAGGCCGCGGCCCTCGGGCAGCGGCAGCACCTGGCGGGCGTCCACCACCACCTCCTCGGCGTAGCCGCCGCCGGCCAGCAGGGCACAGACACGATCCCCCACGGTGAGGCCGTTGACACCGTCACCTACCGCGGCAACGGTGCCGCTGACCTCGAGTCCGGGAATCTCGGTGACGCCGGGCGGGGGCGGGTAGTGGCCGGCGCGTTGCATCAGGTCGGCGCGGTTGACCCCGGCCCAGGCGACGCGAATCCGCACCTCGCCGGGTGCGGGGGCGCTCGGGGCGGGCGTCTCGCGCCATGCCAGCCGCTCCCCTTCGATAGCGATGGCGTGCATGGTCTCTACTCCTTGAATGGCCCTCAGCCGCTGGCGAGGCGAGCCTCCAGGGCATCGAGGAGGGCCGCCGGCGCGTCGGCGTCGACGAGGCAGGCGCGGGTCTCGGCGTTGAGGAAGCCCTGCTCCACGGTGGCATCGAGAAAGTCGAGCAGCGGCGCATAGAAGCCGGCAGTGTCCAGCACCCCGATGGGCTTGTCGTGCAGCCCCAGGTACTGCCAGGTCCAGGCCTCGAACAGCTCCTCCAGGGTGCCGATGCCGCCGGGCAGGGCGATGAAGGCGTCGGCGTGGGCGGCCATGCTGGCCTTGCGCTCGTGCATGTTGGGCACGCGGATCAGCTGCGGCAGTGCCTCATGGGCCTGCTCGCGCTCCACCAGGTGGTCGGGCATCACGCCGATCACCTCACCCCCCGCGGCAAGCGCCGCGTTGGCCAGCTCACCCATCAGGCCGATGCGCGCACCGCCGTAGACCAGGCCGTGGCCGCGCACGGCCAGCTCCCGCCCCAAGGCGCGGGCGGCTTGCTGGAAGGCCGGGTCCCGCCCGTTGCGGGAGCCCAGGTAGACACAGAATCTCGACATGGACGTCTCCTTGGCAAGGCCTTTTATCCTAGCAGTGGGAGCGCCCGGGAGGGGAGTGTCAGGGCAGGCAGTCGGCCACGGCGTACTCGCTGTCCAGCCACTGGCCGATGACGTTGGCCCCGCACAGGTGGTGGGCGTACTGGGTGTGCAGGCAGCGCACCTGGTCCCAGTTGCCGATGCCGCCGATGCCGCGGGTGCGCAGCACCTCGTCATAGCCGAGGCGGGCCACCTCGGCGCGCTGGGCGGCACTCATGTGGTGCCAGCGCGCGGCCACGTAGTCGCGGTGACTGTCGTGGTAGGCGGCGAGGAAGGCGGGGTCGTCGCCCAGTCGGGTCTCCAGCCGCTTGATCACACCGGCAGCCTCGATGCGCGACAGCGCGATCTTGAGCCGGGTGTCGCACAGCCAGTAGAGGGTGGGGAAGGGCTGGCCGTCGACGATGGGCGCCATGCGCAGCACCAGCGGCGTGTCCTCACCGTCGACGGCGGCCACGGCCTCGATGCCGCGAGGGGGGCGCCCCAGTTGCTCGGCGATGAGCGCCAGCTGGCGCGAGTCAGGTTTCTGATCGACGTTGGTCACCATCGGCAGGGTCCCGGACGAACTTGTTGGAGCGGCCCACGGCACGGAAGAAGGTGCGGTTGAGCTGCTCCGGGGTGGGGACGTAGCACCACTGCCGTTCGCAGTACTCGCGGGCCCGCGCCATCAGCACGTCGTAGAGGCGATTGAACGGCGCATCATAATCGTAGGGATCGGCCCCGAACAAGCGGATGTGGGGATAGTCCGCGAAGCGCTCCATGAAGTAGCGCTCCAGCTCGGCCTCCACGGCGCGGTGCTGGGCGACGTTGTCCGGGTCGAGCCAGAGATTGTAGCGAATGGCCATGGGGCGTCTCCTGACGGTAGGGGTGGCCCGCCGTTCCGGCCGGGTCCTGTCACTCGGACAGCGGCCGGGCGATTTCGGCTCACGCCGGCGTGTCGCCTCGGGCGAGCGGGGCCGGCCGTGCCCGGGTGAGGCGGACCAGGTCGGCCGGGGCGAGGCGGATCTCCAGGCCGCGTCGCCCGCCGCTGACGTGGATCGCCTCAAGCGCCTCGGCGCTGCCGTCGAGAAAGGCCGGCAGGCGCCGCTTCTGGCCCAGCGGGCTGATGCCGCCGAGCACGTAGCCGGTGGCGCGTTCCGCCTCATCGGCCTCGGCCATGGTGGCCTTGCGTGCCCCTGCCGCCCGCGCCAGCGCCTTGAGGTCGAGCCGTGCGCGCACCGGGACCATGGCCACCACGAGGCGGCCGTCGTCGAGGCGGGCGAGCAGCGTCTTGAACACGCTGGCGGGATCGAGCGCCAGCGCCTGTACGGCCTCCTCGCCGTAGGCCGTGGCGCGCGGGTCGTGATCGTAGCTGAGCAACTGGAAGTCGGCGCCGTCGCGCTCCAGCACCTTCACCGCCGGTGTCATGCGTTCTGTGGCTCCTCACTGGGCTGCAGGTGGGCCTCCAGGGCCTGGCGCAGCTCGCCTGCGATGGGCACGGCGCGCTTCGCGTCATGGTTGAAGTGCACCAGCACCGTGTGACCGATGTTGGTGAGCTCCCCCTTCTGCCACGCCTCCTGGGTCACGGTGAAGGAGCTGTTGCCCAGACGGGACAGGTAGGTGCGCAGCTCGATCTCGTGACCGTAGTGCAGTTCGGCACGGTAGTCGATCTCCATGCGCGCCATGATCAACCGCCACCGGCGCGGGTCGAGGTCGGGGGTGAACAGCTTGAAGAGGTCGTTGCGGGCGAGCTCGAACCAGGCCGGCAGGCGGGTGTTGTTGACGTGGCCGAGGGCGTCGGTGTCGTAGAAGGCGGGCTCGATGGTGCGCACGAACATGGGCAGTGTCCTTGTCTGGCTGTCGTTGTCACTGACGGTCGTTGTCGTCGGGGTGGCGGCCGGCGCGGCCGAGCCGCCGGCTGACAGCATTGCCCCGAGCAAGCGCTAGGTCAAGGATCGGTGTTGCGTCCGACAGGCTCCTAGACCAGGCGCAGGCCCTGGCGGTCGGCCCAGGCGGCGCCGACGGCGTGGTCGAGGCGCTCGTGCAGGTGCTCCGGCAGCGCTGCCCGGGCCGCCTCCACACTCGCGAAGTCGCGGTTGAGCAGCCAGCAGTAGGCCCAGGCACAGGCCTCCTCGTCGCTGGCCGGCACCGGGCGAGCGGGCATCTGCACGAGCAGGAAGGTGGCGGTGCGCGCCGCCCAGAGGGGAATGCCGTCGCCTGCACCGGGCTGGCTCCAGGCCGCCAGAGTGGCGCCGTCCGGCGTCGCCTCCGGCTCGCCGAGGCGCGCCACCCGCGCCGTCTCGGCGAGGATCAGCGCCAGGCGGTCCGCATCACCACGGCCCAGGCGGCGCCACTGGTCGATCAGCGCCGGCATGCCCTGGCGCACCTTGGCATAGAAGCCGCTTTGCGGCATGGTCTCGGTCATCATTGGCGGTTTCCCTGAGTCGAGGACGAGGACATGGAGTTCGATTTTGCCACGCCCGTGGAGCGTCGCCACCCCGCCGAGGCGCACTGGCTGTCGCAGAAGTGGCATCGCTACGACGACGGCGTGCTGCCGCTGTGGGTGGCCGACATGGACTTTCGCTCGCCGCCGGCGGTGATCGAGGCGCTGCGGGCGCGGGTCGATCATGGTGTCTACGGTTACGGCCTGGTGCCCGACAGCCTGCGTCGCACCCTGTGTCACTGGAGCCGCAAGCACTACGACTGGGCGATCGAGCCGGAGTGGCAGCTGTGGCTGCCGGGCGTGGTGCCGGCCCTGCACATGGCGAGCCTGGCGCTCACCGCGCCGGGGGAGGGGGTGCTGACCCTGACGCCGATCTATCCCCCCTTCCTCAAGGTGGCCGAGCACACCGGCCGCCTGCCGCAGCAGGCGCCGCTCGCCGAGCCGACCGGCCCCGGCGCACCCTGGCGGCTCGATCTCGACGCCCTGGAGGCGGCAATCACCCCCGAGACCCGGCTGCTGCTGTGGTGCCACCCCCACAACCCCACCGGCCGGGTGTGGCATCACGAGGAGCTGGCCGGCCTGGCCGAGCTGGTCGAGCGCCACGACCTGCTGGTGGTCTCCGACGAGCTGCACTGCGACCTGCTGCTCGACGAGGGCGCCCGCCACCGCCCGCTGGTGGCGGCCTTCCCGGCGCTCGCCGCGCGCACCCTGACGCTCTGGGCACCCTCCAAGACCTTCAACCTGGCCGGCCTCACCACCGCCTGCGCGGTGATTCCCGACCGGGCGCTGCGGCGTCGCTTCGCGGCCGGTATTCGCGGCCTGGTGCCGGACGCCAACGTGCTCGGCCTGGTGGCCGCCGAGGCCGCCTACGCCCACGGCGACCCCTGGCGCCGGGCGCTGCTCGAGGTGCTGCGTCATCATCGCCGGGCGCTGGGCGAGCGGGTCGCCACCTGGCCCGGCGTGGCCATGAGCGCCCCCGAGTCGACCTACCTGGCGTGGCTCGACCTGCGCGAGGCAGAGGGGCTGGCGGGACGCGACGGGCCGCCCGGCAAGGTGCTGCGCGAGACGGCGGGCGTGGCGCTCTCCGATGGCGCCGATTTCGGCTGGCCTGGGTTCGTGCGGCTCAACTTCGGCACCACGGCGTTGCAGCTCGAGCAGGCGCTGGCGCGGTTGGACCCGATCTTGAGGGGGTGACGTCAGCGGCCGCCCATCGGGCAGCCGCGGTCGTGACGGGCGAAGGATCAGTAGAGCAGGGTGAACAGCTTGCGCCGGTAGCTCACCGTCAGCGGGTGGTCGGCGCCCAGCGCATCGAAGACCCGCAGCAGGGTCTTGCGGGCCGCGTCGTCGCCGTAGGCGCGGTCGCGCTTGACCAGCGCCAGCAGGCCCTCGAGGCCCGCCTCGTAGTCGCCGTCGGCGACCTGGCGCAGGGCGCGCTGGTAGTGCGCCTCGCTGTCGTCGCGCCCCGCCAGGGCGGCGAGCGCCTCGCGGGAGGGCGCCTCCTCGGTGAACTCGATGCTCGCGCGCACGCCGCGGGCCGGGGCGGCATCGCGCTCCTCGGGGGGCAGGTTGTCGAGCAGGCTGCGCGCCTCGTCCTGGCGCCCCTCGGCGACCAGCACCCGGGCCAGTTCCACCTGATAGGCGTAGTGCTGCGGGTACTGCTGCACCAGCTCCTCGTAGATGGCGCGTGCGGTAGCCGCGTCGCCGGCGGCGAGCGCCTCGGCGGCCTGCTCCTCGGGGCTCGCCGGAGCCGCTTCCGGGGCCGGGAAGTAGCGGCCCAGCCATTCGCGGATCTCCTTCTCGGGCAGCGCGCCCTGGAACTGGTCGACCAAGCCGCCCTGGCTGATCAGCTTCACGTCGGGCACCGAGCGCACCCCGAGCTGCGCAGCGATGTCCTGGTTGTCGTCGATGTTGAGCTTGGCCAACAGGAAGGTGCCGTTGTACTCCCGGGCGAGCTTCTCGAGGACCGGGGTCAGCGTCTTGCACGGTTGACACCAGGGCGCCCAGCAGTCGAGCAGCACCGGCACCTGCAGGGAGGCCTCCAGCAGCTGCTGGATGTTGTTGCGGTCGACATCGATGATCAGCTGCTCCTCCGGGACGTCCGCCGGCGCCGGCTGCTCGGTGGAAGTGTCCGGGGTCAGCGGTGCGCCGCTGCGGGGGTCAACGATGGGCATGGGGTGGCATTCCGTGATGGTGAGTTTGCCCTCAAGATGCGGGCCGCGGCGGCGGGATTCAAGGGGCGGCGGCGACTTTCGGCCAGGCCGCCGGGCAAGGGCGCTCCCCCTGTGGTACGCTCGTTGCCGGCCATGGAACACGCGCCAGGGTGACCCGACACGAGGAACCGTCGATGGCGACATACCGACTCGACCGCGATAGCGACCTGATAGACAACCCTTCCCCCCGCTGCGCCTGCATGCTGGTGCTGGATACCTCCGCCTCGATGTTCGGCGAGCCGATCCGCGAGCTGAATGCCGGCGTGCAGGAGTTCATCGCCGCCATCCAGGAAGACGAGATGGCGGCCTGCTCCGTGGAGCTGGGAGTCATCACCGCCGGCGGCCAGGTCACCGAGCAGTTACCGTTCACCACGGCCATGAACATCTCCCAGTGCCGGCAATTCACCGCTTCCGGCCTGACGCCGCTCGGCGCGGCCATGACGCTGGCGATGGATCGCCTGGAGGCGCGCACCGCCGCCTACCGCCAGGCGGGGGTCGCCTACTACCAGCCGTGGCTGGTGGTGATCAGCGATGGCGTGCCGACGGACGAGTGGGAGCGGGTGGCGGCGCGCTCGCGCGCCCTGGCGCAGCAGCGCAAGACGGTGGTGATCCCGGTGGGCGTCGAGGAGGCCGACCTGGAGGCCCTCGGCGCCTTCTCCTCGCGACCGGCCAAGCGGCTCGAGGGGCTCAAGTTCCGCGAGTTCTTCCTGTGGCTCTCGGCCAGCATGAGCCGGGTCTCGGCGTCGGCTTCGACCACCGAACAGGTGAAGCTGCCCCCCACGGACAGCTGGGACAGCATCTGATCCGGTCCGTCCGGCCCTGCGCGGCCGGCCGGGCTGCAGGAGGGAGGAAAGCCCGATGCGCGGCAAGGTCGTCACGGATTCGCTGGGCAAGCCGCGCCAGCTGGGCAAGCGGCTGGCGCGCGGTGGGGAGGGGGAGATCTTCGCCCTGCAGGGGCGTGCCGACGTCATCGTCAAGTGGTACTACCCCGAGGTGCTCGCCAAGCGCGGCGAGACGCTGCACCGCAAAGTGGAGGCGATGCGTGCGCTGCGCGACACGCCCATCACCCGCGACGTCTGCTGGCCGCTGATCCGCGTCTTCGACCACGAGCGCCGCTGGATCGGCTTCGCCATGTACCGAGCCCGCGGCGTCAAGATGGGCTTCCTGGCCCATGCGCTGCTCTACGAACGCCACTTTCCCGGCCTGGACCGCCGCCAGGTCGTCGGCTACCTGCTGCGTTTCGTCGAGATCGTCCAGCAACTGCACCAGGCCGGAATCTGCATCGGCGACTACAACCTCAACAACGTCTTCTGCGTGCCGGGCAGCGATCAGGTCTCGCTCATCGACTGCGACAGCTATCAGCTGCGCGTGGACGGCACCTTCTACCCCTGTCCGGTGGGCAGCCCCGACATGACGCCCAAGGAGCACCAGGGCAAGGCGTTCCGCGATATCGTGCGCACGCCGCGCAGCGAAGCCTTCTCGCTGGCCATCGTGCTCTTCAAGTGCCTGATGCTGGGCCGCCACCCCTACGACATCGTGGGCGGCGACGATCCGGTCAGGAACCTGCGCCGCGGCAACTTCGCCTACGGCCGCGGCCAGCGCAGCGTGCCCCAGGGCGACTGGTACGCGCTGTGGCAGGCGCTGCCGGAAGCGCTCCGCGAGCACTTCGCCGTCACCTTCACCGGCGGGGCCGACGACCCGGGCCGTCGCACCACCCTGGCGCAGTGGCACGAGGCGCTGAGCACCTATCGCGAGGCGCTCGACCGCGGCGAGAGCCCCCGCGACATCACGCCCGGCCGCGCGGCCGGCTTCGGGGGGCGCCGTGTCCGCTGACGCCGAGCCTTCCGCGAGCGACGCTCCCTGGCGGGGCCTGGCCACGGCCGTGGCCGGCCTGGCCCACCTGGAGGCCGAGCCGCCCCTGCCCTGCCAGGATGCCGCCTTGGCGATGGTCGCGCCGCGCCCGCTGCTGGTGGTGGCCGACGGGGCCGGCAGCGCGCCGGCCTCCGACCGTGGCGCCCGGGCGGTGACCCGGGCCCTGCGCCGCCTGCTCGACACCCTGGAGGGCCAGGTGGCGGCGCTGCTCGATGCGCCCGTCGCGCCGGACGACGGCACCGACCGGCAGCTGGCGCTGCTGCTCGTCAAGCACGCCCGGGGCGTGCTCGACGACGTGGCAGAGGCGCAGCGGCGCGAGGTGCGCGACCTGCGCTGCACGCTGCTGGTGGCCCTCGTCGGCCGGGCGCGGCTGTTGTGGCTCAAGGTGGGCGATGGCGCCATCGTCGTGGAGCGCGCGGTGCCGGTGACGACGGAAGCCGAGGACGAGCCCGCCCTGGCTCCCGAGCTCACTACCCTGGGCGAGTCGGGGCGGGGCGAGTTCGCCAACCAGACGACCTTCGTCGACGCGCACCTCGCGCCCGAGCAGGTGCAGTCGGGCAGCTTGGCCATGGCGGGGATCACGGGGCTCGCGCTGATGAGCGATGGCGCCGCCGAGAAGCTGGTCGCCCACGACGGCAGCCGGGTCGCCGGTCAGCTCAGCCACTGGCTCGACGACCTGCGCCAGGGCCGGCTGCGCCAGCGGGACCTGGTGCGGCGCTTCTACAGCGACGCCTTCTGTCGAGGCACGAGCGGCGACGACCGCAGCCTCGCCCTGCTGGCGCGTGACATCATCGTGTAACACTCTCCGCATAGGCTGGGTGCCAATGCGCGATACGGCACAGGGTGTACCCGGTATGAAAAAGGCCAGGCCCCGGTGGTCCTGGCCTTTCTCGATGTCTGGTAGCGGGCGCGCCGAAGTGGCATCGGCAACGCACCGACGACGGTCGTCGGATAGGGGGCACGAAAAAAGCCGAGGTCACTGCCCCGGCTTTTCCTGAAATTTGGTAGCGGGGGCCGGATTCGAACCGACGACCTTCGGGTTATGAGCCCGACGAGCTACCAGACTGCTCCACCCCGCATCAATGTGCGGCACATTCTACGGCTTTCTGGCGTTTAGTCAAGATGCGTTTCGACAGACTTCACCCCACACCCATCAACTCTCAGTGGCCATACTAGTAAAGGGCGCCTCGCGCTTGCAGCGGGCGTTCCTCAGGCCGCATCCTGTCGGGGCCGGCTTGGCGTTCCGAGCCGGCCCCTCACGTATGAATGTCATGACCAGGGAGGAAGACAATGACTCAATCAGCACCCGTTGCCTGGGTCACCGGCGGAACCGGTGGCATCGGCTCGGCGATCTGCCGGGCACTCGCTGCGGCGGGGTATCAGGTCGTGGCGGGCTATCACAACCCGGAGAAGGCCAAGACGTGGCTCGAGACCCAGAAGGCCGACGGCTACGACAACATCGCCCTGTCCGGTACCGACCTCACCAGCTACGATGCCTGCGTGGCCGGCGTCAAGGAGATCGAGGAGACCCACGGACCCATCAGCGTACTGGTCAACTGTGCCGGCATCACCCGGGACGGTACCCTGAAGAAGATGACGCCCGAGCAGTGGCGTGAGGTCATCGACACCAACCTCAACAGCGTCTTCAATACCTGCCGCAGCGTCATCGAGATGATGCTGGAGCAGGGCTATGGGCGGATCATCAACATCTCATCCATCAATGGCCGCAAGGGCCAGTTCGGCCAGGTCAACTACGCTGCGGCCAAGGCGGGGATGCACGGCCTGACCATGTCGCTGGCCCAGGAGACGGCCACCAAGGGCATCACCGTCAACACCGTGTCGCCGGGCTACATCGCCACGGACATGATCATGAAGGTGCCGGAGAAGGTGCGTGAGGCGATCCGCGAGACCATTCCCGTCAAGCGCTTCGGCACGCCGGAGGAGATCGCCCGCCTGGTGACGTTCCTCGCCGACAAGGAGTCCGGCTTCATCACCGGTGCCAACATCGACATCAACGGGGGGCAGTACATGGGCTGAGCTGGCGCGAAGGCTTCAGCCATCGATACCGCGCGGGAGGCTCTGGCCTCCCGCGCTTGTCGTTGGGCAACGCTCAGGGCGGTGGCAGGTGCGTCAGGCGTGTCAGCAGGGCGTCGAACTCGCCGACCTCGTGCGCCCACTGGTCCGGCGACACCGGGCCCGTGGCGAGCAGGCTGCGCAGCACAGAGCGCACCTCCTCGGCGCGGCTCAGTTCACGGCCCAGGCCCTCGTTGAGGCGTTCCACCTGGATGGCCAGGCGCAGCGGCTCGTCGCGCTGGTCGATGCGCCCCATGGCGAGCAGCGAAAGGTGGACGCGCAGCCGCGCCAGGCGCTCGGCGATCTCTTCGGTGGAAGCTGGGTGATGGCGGGCGGCGTTGCGCTCCTCGTGGGCGGTCTGCATGTCCTCGGGGAGCGACAGGTCCGGTGTGGGCGTGACGGCCTGCGGTTCGCCGCCCGCCAGCAGTTCGGCGTCGGCGGCCAGGTGCGCCTCGAGCAGCGGGTGCAGGGCGTGCCAGCGCTGGATCTCGTCGGCCACGGCAAGGCGGGCCAGGCGCTCGCGGCGCGCGCGCACGATGCCGCTCCAGCGGCGTCGCATGCCTTCGCTGCGGCGGCCCGCGGGTAGTGGCTCCAGCGCGGCGGCCTCGGTGATGGCCCGCTCCAGGGTCTCGGCCTCGCCCGCGTGGGCCGGCTGCCAGGCATCCAGTCGGTCGATCAGCGCCTGCATCGTCTCGAGGCGCGCCCGAGCACGCTGGGCGCGGTCGTCGCGCCTGGCCTCGCGGGCGGCGAAGATGCGATCGCAGAGTCCGCGGAACTCCCGCCACAGCGCCTGCTCCTCGCCGCGCGGGGCGCGGCCCAGCGACCGCCAGCGCTGCTGCAGCGCCTTGGTCGTCTCGGCGCGTCGCTCGGCGGGCATCTCCTGCTCCAGCAGACGCTGTGCCTCGTCGATCAGTGCCCGCTTGGCGTCGGCCACCTCCCGGGCGCGCTGGTCGATGAGCGCCTGGAGGTCGTGGCGGATTCGGCCGAAACGGCGGCCGATGGACTGGGCCGACTCGCGGGGGACTGGCGAGTGGCGGCGCCACTCTTCTCGTGCCTGGTCGCGAATGCGGCGCAGGGCGTCGGGGTCGGCGTCGCCGGCGGGCGAGGCGAGCAGCGCCTCGAGCTGTTCGCACAGCGCAGTGCGGGCGGCGAGATTGCGTTCTCGCTCGGCGGTGAGCTTTTCGCGCCAGGGAGCGAGCCGCTCGTGGATGCGGTCGGAGGCGGCGCGGAACTGGGTGGAGAGTTCGCGGTTGGCGGCCGCGTCGCCCAGGGCTCGCCACTCCTGTACCAGTTGGCGATGGCGGCGATCGAGTTCGGCATTGCCGAGGCCGCTCTCCTCGGCCAGCGCCTCGATGGCCTGGCACAGCTGATCGCGCTTGGGGCTGGCGACGAAGCTGCGCCAGTCGCGCAGCTCGGCGAGCTGTGCCCCGAGCCGCTTGAGGGTGGCCTGGTGCTCGCGCAGGCTGGCCTGGGGCAGGTGCTCGCTGCGATGGCGCAGGCTCTGGTAGAGACGGCTCGCGCCCTTGAAGGCGCCGCGCTCGAGCAGCGTCTCCAATTGGGCGAGGTCCTCGGCGAAACGGGCCAGGCGTATTTCCAGTCCCTCCTCCTCGCTGGCCTCGGCGTTGGCCAGGGCGCGTCGGGCGCGTTTGAGCAACGGGGTGGGGGGGAGGTCGTCGGGCCAGGGGGCCTGTTCGAGGCCGGCGGCCAGGCGCTCGTGGTCCTGGGCCTTCAGGGCAGCCTCGAGGTCGGGCGCGGCGCTTTCGAGCTGTTCCCAGGCGGTGAGGATGCGCTCGTAGTCGGCCATCACGGCGGCATAGCGCTCGCTCAGGGTCTCGTCGGTCACGTGCAGGTCCGACAAGGCCTGCCAGCGGTTGGCCAGCAGCCGCTTCTGGGCGCGCAGGCTGGCAATGTCCTGGGCCGTCACGCTGTCGCCCTGCGGCAGGGCGGCCAGGCTCTCCTCCAGCGTCTCGAGCAGGGCCTCGCGGGCCTCGGCGGCCTGTTCGCGCTGCCGGTTGGCCTGGGCGTGTGCCTGCTCGCGCGCCTCGTGGTCGGTGATCGCCTTGCGACAGCGCTGACAGGCATCCTGGAAACGACGCTCCTGGCCGGTGTCGGCCAGGTCGGAAAGCGCCTCCCACTCGCGCACCAGGTGACGGTAGCGACCGGCGTAGAGCGGCTCCCAGGGGGCGTGGGCGTGGTGCTCCAGCGCGCGCAGCAGCGCTTCGCGCCGTTCCCGGGCGGCCGCCAGTTCGGCGGCGTCGGCACGCAGCCGGTTGAGCTTCTCGCGAGCCTGGCGCACCACCTGGCGGTCGCGACGCGCTTCCCGCACCAGCCGCTGCAGGCCGGCTTCGCTCTCCACGCGGGCCGCCGCGGCGTGACGTACGGCGGCGATACCGTTCTCGCACGCCTGGTGGATCAGGTCCGTCTCGTCGTGGAGGCGGGCCACGGCAGCCAGTCGCAGCTGTTGGTTGTCGCCCTCGAGAGCGATGGCGGTGAGCAGCTCCCGGTCGTCGAGCGCCTCGACCCGGGCCTGGCGTTGGGGCAGGGCAGTACCCCCCGCCATGCCCGAGAGCAGACTGGCGAGACGCTGCAGCAGCTCCTGGTTGTCGGGGTGTGCCTCGCGCAGGCGCAGCAGCGTGTCGACGTCGTCGAGATGGGCCAGGGCGGAGCGCCGTACGTTACGGTCGTCGTCCAGGCAGAGCCGTTCCAGGGCCTGGTGCTGCTCCGCGTCGGCGGGGTCGAGCCGCTCGATGGCCTGGCGTCGGACGGTGGCGTCGGGATGCTGCCAGCGGGGGGTGAAAAAGCGTCGAAAGAATCCGGGCATGGGGTGTCCTGATCGAGCGCGGGGCGCCGGCTCACCGCGCGCCGTGGTATCGCGGTGGGCTCGACACGGTTTGTCTTTCGTATCTAAGCATGTGCCGCGGCGGCAGAAAAGCCTGGCGGGCGGCATGCTGTGGCCAAACGGCGACAATGTCATCGTGTAGGAGTTGGCCGTATCATCGGTTGCAGGGGGCGAACGAGTCGCTTAGCTTTAGTCCCACGACCCGACATCACCGAGGGGAGTCCGGCAATGAGTCTCAATCTGGACAAGGCCAGCATGGCGTTCACCTTCAAGGGGGGCATGCTGCCGATGACGGTCATGGAGCTGACCAGCGCCGATCCCGAGCGTATCCGTGAGCAACTTGCCGGCAAGCTCAGCCAGTCGCCGGCTTTTTTTCAGCACACGCCGGTGGTGCTCAGCGTCGAGAGGCTCGACGAGCCGCACCTGGCGCTGGAGCGCATCTGCGCCGTGTGCCGGGCCCACAAGCTGCTGCCGGTGGCGGTGCGGGGTGGCCAGGACCCGGTCAAGCAGTCGGCCTGGGCGCTGGGCCTGGGGTGGTTTCCGCCCAACGAGGGCGGGCGGGCGCGCTCCCTGGAGAGCGTGGCATCCGACGAGCCAGTGTCGGTGGCTCCCGCCGCGCCGGTCGCGCCCGAGGCGACGGCGGCCGTCGCCAGCGGCAGTCGCATCTACCGCGGTACGGTACGCTCTGGCCAGCAGGTGACCGCGCCCGACGGCGACCTGGTGGTCATCGGCGCGGTGAATGCCGGCGCCGAGGTGCTGGCCGCCGGTAGCGTGCACGTCTATGGCGCGCTGCGCGGGCGCGCCCTGGCCGGTATCCACGGCGATGCGCAGGTCGGCATCTTCTGCCGCGAACTGCGTGCCGAGCTGCTCTCGGTGGCCGGCAACTACAAGCGCCTCGAGGACATCGACCCGCAACTGCTGGGGACGCCGGTGCAGGTGGGGCTGCGCGACGCCCAGCTCGAGATCATTGCAGTGACCTAGGCGGCTCCGGCCGCTTGGGGCGTTGCTGTTTTTTTACCGTTTTCGCATCGCTTCGGAAGGACGCACAACTTGGCCAAGATCATCGTAGTGACCTCCGGCAAGGGAGGGGTCGGCAAGACAACCAGTGCGGCGGCGATCGCCACCGGCCTGGCCCTGCGGGGCAACAAGACCGTCGTCATCGACTTCGACGTGGGGCTGCGCAACCTCGACCTGATCATGGGCTGCGAACGGCGCGTGGTCTACGACCTGGTCAACGTCATCCAGGGAGAGGCCGGGCTCAACCAGGCGCTGATCCGCGACAAGCGGGTCGACAACCTGCACATCCTGCCCGCCTCCCAGACCCGTGACAAGGATGCCCTCACCGCCGAGGGCGTGGAACAGGTGCTCGAGAGCCTGAGCAGCGACTTCGACTACATCCTGTGCGACTCGCCGGCGGGGATCGAGCGCGGCGCCCAGCTCGCCATGTACCATGCCGACGAGGCGATCGTGGTGACCAACCCCGAGGTCTCCTCGGTGCGCGACTCCGACCGCATCCTGGGGCTGCTCGCCTCCAAGACGCGGCGCGCCGAGAACAACGAGACGCCGATCAAGGAGCACCTGCTGATCACCCGCTACAACGCCGCGCGCGTCGACGACGGCGACATGCTCAACCTCGAGGACATCCGCGAGATCCTGGCCATCGACCTGATCGGCCTGATCCCCGAATCGGAGGCAGTGCTGCGTGCCTCCAACCAGGGGGTGCCGGTGATCCACGACGAGGACAGCGACGCCGGCCGGGCCTATGCCGACACCGTGTCGCGGCTGCTCGGCGAGGACGTGCCACTGCGCTTCCACGAGATCCAGAAGAAGAGCCTGCTGAGCCGCATGTTCGGAGGAGGTCGCCGGTGAAGTTGCTGGAATTCCTCAAGCGCGAGCGCAAGAAGTCGGCTTCGGTCGCCAAGGAGCGGCTGCAGATCATCGTCGCCCACCAGCGCAGCCAGCGGGGCCAGCCCGACTACATGCCGATGCTGGAGAAGGAGCTGCTGGAGGTGATCCGGCGCTACGTTCAGGTGGACGACGACGCCATCAACATCAGCCTGGACAGCGAGGACAACTGCTCGGTGCTGGAGCTCAACGTCACCCTGCCGCGGAGCTGAACGCCCGGCGGCAGGGCTTCGCTGTGCCATCGGCGGGGCTGTGCTAGGCTGGGCGACCCAGCGAGCCGAGTCAGGAGAGCCCTTCGCATGGCGAAGCCCGATGCCGCCCCCATGACCTTCCTGTGGCACGACTACGAAACCTTCGGGGCCGACCCGCGTCGCGACCGCCCCGCGCAGTTCGCTGCCATCCGCACCGATGCCGACTTCAACGAGATCGGCGAGGCCGTCGAGTGGTTCTGCAAGCCCGCCGACGACTACCTGCCGCACCCCCAGGCCTGCCTGATCACCGGCATCACCCCGCAGCAGGCGCGCCGTCGCGGTCTGCCCGAGGCGGAGTTCGCCGGTGCCGTGCATGCCCTGATGAGCGAGCCCGGCACCTGTGCTCTGGGCTACAACAGCCTGCGCTTCGACGACGAAATCAGCCGCCATCTCTTCTACCGCAACCTGCTCGATCCCTATTCGCGCGAGTGGCAGAACGGCAACTCGCGCTGGGACCTGATCGACGCGGTGCGTGCCTTCCACGCCCTGCGCCCGGCGGGCATCGAGTGGCCCCGGCGTGACGATGGCGCCCCGAGCTTCCGCCTCGAGGACCTGACCGCCGCCAACGGGATCGAGCACGCCGGCGCCCACGATGCCCTGGCCGACGTGCGCGCGACCATCGCCCTGGCGCGGCTGCTGCGCTGCCGCAACGCCCGGCTCTTTGACCACCTGCTCGGCCTGCGTCGCAAGCGCGAGGTGGCCAAGCGCCTCGACGTGGTGCACCGCAAGCCGGTGCTGCACGTCTCGCGGCGCTACCCGGCGAGCCGGGGCTGCAGCGCCCTGGTGATGCCGCTGGCCGAGCACCCGGGCAATCCCAACGGGGTGATCGTCTACGACCTTTCGGTGGATCCCGAGCCGCTGCTGACGCTGGAGGCCGAGCGGCTGCGCGAGCGGGTCTTCGTCAGCGGCGACGACCTGGCCGAGGGCGAGTCGCGAGTGCCGCTCAAGGTCATCCACATCAACCGCAGCCCGGTGGTGTTGCCGACCGCGGCACTGAAGGACGTGGAGGGGCCGCAGCGGGGCGAGTATGGGGAGATCGTCGCCCGGCTGGGACTCGATCTCGAGGCCTGCCGTCGTCACTGGCAGGCGCTCAGCCGCGACGACGAGGTTGCCGCCAAGGCGGCGGCGGTCTTCGCCGAACCGCCGCCGGAGGGGCCCCAGGATCCGGACCTGATGCTCTACTCGGGCGGCTTCTTCTCGCCGGCCGACCGTCAGCAGATGCAGCGGGTGCGCGACACCGACCCCCGGGAGCTGGTCGAGGCACGCTTCGCCTTCCAGGATCCGCGGCTCGAGGAGATGCTCTTTCGCTACCGCGCGCGCAGCTACCCGGAGACCCTGACCAGCGAGGAGCAGGCGCGCTGGGAGGCCTTCCGCTGGGAGCGCCTGAACGATGCGGCGCTCGCCGGCTTCACCCTCAAGGACTTCGCCCGCGAGATCGAGCGGCTCAACCAGGGCTCGCTCGGCGAGCGCGAACGCCAACTGCTCGAGGAACTGGTGATGCACGTGGAGGCGATGCTGCCGCCGCAGGCGTTCGGCTGAGGCAGAGAGGATCGTCGAGACGACGGCGCCCGGCCAAACGGCCGGGCGCCGTCGCGTGCAGCACGTCACCCCTTGTCGCCGGGCAGCGGCTCCAGGTGATGGGTCAGCGCCAGTACGTCGCTGGCCTCGTCGCCCGGGTCGAAGGTGACACTCACCGCGCTGCCGTTCATCAGCGACGCCCAGCTTGCCCGCAACTCCTCGGCCGTCACCTCGCGCACCCGCTCGGCGAGGCGCTCGCGGCGGTCGAACTCGGTGTCGCCGTAGGCGAGGGCCCGCCACAGGCGATCGGCGCGGCCGGAGAGGCTGGTGTCGCGCTTGAGCAACTCGTCGTGGACGGCCTGGCGGTGGGCGGCGAGTCGCTCCTCGTCCAGGCTCTCGAGCTGCTTGCCGAAGTCGGCCAGGAAGGCGTCGATATGCCCCTGGATCTCCTCGCTCGAGGTGTCCGGCGATTGCACCAGTAGGCTTAAGCCGGGGGCGTCGTCGAGTAGCGGCGAGTAGCTGGCGTTGACCACGTAGCCGAGCTGCTCCTGGGTGCGCAGCCGGTGGTAGAACGGCGTGTTGATCAGCTGACCGAGCACGGCCAAGCGCGCCTGGGTAGCGAGTGAACGGTCTCTGCCCTGCAGGTAGCGCAGCACCAGCGACTCCTCGCGGGTGGTGCGGGGGTGCAGCTCGGGCAGGCTCTCGTCGGCGCGCAGCGCCCTGAGCTCGGGGATCGCCTCGCGGGGCAGGGTAGGGGACAGCGCCTCGGCGACCTGGGTGCCGATGCACCGTGCCAGGTCGGCGTCCAGGTTGCCCACGGCGAGCGCCTCCAGGCGCAGGGCCGCGAGGAAGTCGTCGCGGTAATCACGCAGGTCTGCCAGGGTGAGTTCGCGGCTGGCGTCCAGCAGCGCCCGGGCCGGCCAGTTGGGGCGCAGCAGGGCCTCGCCCAGGGTGCGATGTCCCTGGCGATAGAGCGTGGCCTGGGGAGCGTTGCGCCATTCGCGCTGTTGGCGGTGGCGCACGCGCGCGAAGCTCGCCTCGTCGATCTCGCCGCTGCGGAGCTGGGCCAGGGTCTCGGCGATCACCCGCGCCTGGCGGTCGCGCCAGCCCGAGAATCCCAGGGTGAGGCCGCGGGCATGGGCGTAGGCCTCGAAGCGGTGGCCGGCCAGCCGTGCCGGGTAGAAGCGCTCGTTGAGGCTGTCCTCGAGCCAGCCGGCGAGCAGGTGGGAGAGCGCGGCATGCCGTGCATCGGCGCTGGCGTCGGGGTGCTGCAGCCCCAGATGCCACTCCACCTTGGGCGTGTTGAAGGTGCTGTCCGCCTTGTGCCACAGCGCGACGCCGTCGGTGTCGACCAGCGGCCGCGGGCGCTCGTCCGCGACGTCGAGCAGCGTCAGGTCCTCGGCGATGAAGGGGTTGGGCTCGGGCAGGGCGAGGCCGGCCAGGGGCTCGCCCTCGGTGGTGACGGCGGCGGTGACGTCGCGCCACGGCGCCTGGAACCAGGGCGAGACCTGCTCGCCCTCCACCTGCGGGCCGCTGTAGAGGCGGATCAGCCGGTCCGGGGTGAGCCGCGCCAGGTAGTCGGCGATGCGCTCGCGGTCGAAGCCGTCCATGCGGTAGGGGGCGTACTGGACGTCCTCGACAGGGAAGCGGGCCAGGTTCATGGCCAGACGCATGGCGCTCTGCAACGGCGAGCCGTGCTGCTGGAAGCGGAACTCCTGCTCGGCGAGCCGTGCCTGCTCGTCGTAGCGCCACGCCTCGAGTCCGGCCTCGCGGATCCGCTCGATGGCGGCGAAGAGCGTGGCCTGGATGGTGTCGAGGCGCTTGGCGCCGTCCGAGGTCAGGCTGACGCTCACCGCGAAGAGCGCATGGCGACCGTCGCCGCGCATCACGCCCGCGGAGAGGCCGTCGGCGAGGCCCGCCTCACGCAGCACGGCAAACAGGCTGCCCTCGCCCTCGTGACCCAGCAGGTGGCCCAGGTAGTCGGCTGGCTTGAGGCGGTACTCGTCGGTGGGATCGGGCACCGGAAAGAGAAAACGCACCTGGCGGCTGTCGCGCAGCGACTGCATTCGCAGGTAGCGCGGCAGGCTCTCTGCCTCGACCAGCGGCGCCGCGATTTCCGGGCGTTCGGCATCGCCTGCCGCGACGGCGGCGAAGCGCTCCGTCACCAGGCTCTCCAGCTCGGCGAGGGGCTGCGGGCCGACCACGGCCAGGTGCATGACGTTGGCGTCGTAGTAGCGCTCGTAGAAGGCGATCACCCGTTCGCGCAGCGTCGGCTCGCCAGCCGGGCGGTCCGCCAGCGTCTCGCGGCTGCCCACTGCGAAGCCGGTGGTGGGGTTGTCGGGATTGAGCACCTGGTTGAGGACGTCGTTCTCGCGACGCCCTTCGTCGCGGATGCGTGCCATGTATTCGGAGTGCACGATGCTGCGCTCGCTCCCCAACTGGTCGGCGTTGAACAGCGGCGCGATGAAGAACTGGCTGAAGCGGTCCAGGGCGCCGGGCAGCGCCTCGGGGTCGATGTCGAAGAAGTAGTTGGTGTCCTGGGGGGCGGTGAAGGCGTTGTGGTTGCCGCCGTGGCGGCGCAGGTAGGCCTGGTAGGCGTCCGCCTCGGGGTAGGGCTCGGTGCCCAGGAACAGCATGTGCTCGAGGAGATGGGCGAGGCCTGCCAGGTCGTCGGGGTCCTGGGCGCTGCCCACGCCGACGTTCAAGGAGACGGCGGCGCGGTCGGCGTCGGGGTCGCTGACGAGCAGGGCGGTCAGGCCGTTCTCCAGGGTCAGCACCCGGTAGTCGCGGCTGTCGTGGGGGCTGACCCGCGGCGTGGTGACCTCGGCGACGCTCTCCGGCTCGGAAGGCTGGGCCGCGGCGCCGAGCGGCGCCAGCATCACGAGGCAGGCCAGGCCCAGTCCGAGGCCAAGGCGGCGTGGCAGCGATAGGGGGGCGATGTGCATCATCTCTCCTGATCCTGAGGCCGGCGCAGCATGGGACCCGTGGGGTGTGCGCAGGCCGGGTCCTGGTTGCGGGGATCGTTCACTCGTCTAGATACCGGGAAAACGCCCAACAGTTCCTCGGGAGCGGGAATCAGCATCTCCCGCACCGTCTCCAGCGGGGTCTGCGGGTCGAGCCAGGTCGTCGCCGCGGCAGGGGGAATCACCGCCGGCAGGCGGTCGCTGAGCGGGGCGAGCAGAGCGTTGGT
Source organism: Billgrantia azerbaijanica (assembly GCA_004551485.1). Lineage (GTDB taxonomy): Bacteria > Pseudomonadota > Gammaproteobacteria > Pseudomonadales > Halomonadaceae > Halomonas > Halomonas azerbaijanica. The sequence goes on from SBLD01000001.1 coordinate 24,819, forward strand.
CGCGACCGTGATCAGCGCCATGGAGTCGGCGTGCTCGGTGAGGCTGGTGTGGTAGCGACACCACAGGCCGGCGAGCAGCAGCGGCGCTCGTCTTGTCTCCACGACCAGGAACGGCTGCTTGAAGCGCGGCTGTGGCTTCCACACGTAGACGCCGCCGACCGGTATCAGGCAGCGCCGGGCGGCAAAGGCCTCGCGGAACATGGGCCGCGAGGCCAGCGATTCGGCCCGGGCGCAGTGGGGGGCGTGATCGAGCACCGTGAGCCAGGGCGGCGTGAGCCCCCAGAAGGCGTCGTCCAGGCAGGGTGCCCCGCCCTCCCGGCGGAGGATCGACAGCGGGCGCCGCGGTGCCAGGTTGATGGCACTGCGTGGCGTCGCGAGGCAGCGTAGGTCGGGCAGCAGTCGGGTGGGGTCGAGCGAGGGGACGTACAGGCGGCCGGCCATGGAGCCTCCGGGTCACGGAATGCCCTAGCGTAGCCAAGCGGGGCGGGCGTGAAAAGGTCGAAAACGGTGTTCGGTGTGCGCTATCCTGAGTATCCCGGCCGTTCCATGATGGCCGGGCCACTCCCAACTCGGCGAGGAACTCCATGGCCCGTCCCCGACAGCATGCGCCCGAAGAACTCCATGCCCAGGTCATGACGGCCTGCGACGCATGGCTTCAGGACAACCCGGTCCGCTCGCTGTCGCTGCGCGCCCTGGCGCGCGAGGTGGGCTGTGCCCCGAGCACCCTGCTCAAGCTCTACGGCAGCTTCGGCAACCTGCTGCAGCACGTGAACCTGCAGACGCTGGACCTGCTGCGCTCGGTGATCGCGTCGCTGGAGGAGGCCGCACCGGAGCCGCGGCTCAAGGGGCTGGCGTTGGCCTACTGGCAGTTCGCCCAGCGCGAGCCCTATCGCTGGCAGCTGCTTTTCGACTACCCGCTGGCCCAGGAGGGTGAACTCGACCAGCGCCAGTCCGACATGATCGAGGCGCTCTTCGTGCGCGTCGAGGCGACGCTCAAGGAGTACCAGCCGGCGCTGGACGACCTGGAGGCGCGCCGGCTGAGCCGGACCCTGTGGGGCAGCGTGCATGGCCTGGTGCAGCTCGGCCTCAACGAGCGCCTGGGCTACTGGCAGGGCCAGCAGCTCGAGGTCGGCGAGCTCATCGATCAGTTGCTGGTGACCATCCTCGCCGGGCTGCGCCACCGCGACTGAGCCGGCCGGGCGAGCCGGGCCGGGCCGCGCTCAGGCCGGGCGCAGGCTGCGCCGCGTGGCCTGCCAGCAGCGCGCGGCGGTGATCAGGTTGTCGCGCACCTCGAGTATCTCCATGCGCACGCTGCCGATCTGCAGGCACGCCGGGCCGTCCGGAAAGGACTCCAGGTGCTCGAGGATCAGACCGTTGAGGGTCTTGGGGCCGTCGGTGGGCAGCTGCCAGCCGAGCTGGCGGTTGATGTCGCGAATGGTGGCGGTGCCGTCGATGACCAGGCTGCCGTCCTCCTGGCGGTGGATCTCCTGGTCGGGGCTCATCATGTCGGTGGTGAACTCGCCGACGATCTCCTCGAGGATGTCCTCGAGGGTCACCAGACCCTCCACGTCGCCGTACTCGTCGACCACGATGCCGATGCGCCGCTTCTGCTTCTGGAAGTTGAGCAGCTGGGTGTGCAGCGGCGTCGACTCGGGGATGAAGTAGGGCTCGCGTGCCTCCTGGACGATGGCCGCCTTGGTCACCTCGGGGCGTGACAGGAAGCGCGCCGCGTTGCGCATGTGCAGCATGCCGATGATGTTGTTGATGTCGCCCTTGTAGATCGGCATGCGGGTGTGCTGGCTGGTGCGGATCTGAACGAGGATATCATCGAGCGCGTCGTCCAGGTCGATGCCCACCACCTCGTGGCGCGGCACCATGATGTCGTTGACCGTGACGTTCTCCAGATCGAGGATCGACAGCAGCATCGCCTGGTGGCGTCGAGGAATGAGGGTGCCCGCCTCGTGCACCACGGTGCGCAGCTCGTCGCGGGTCAGGTGGTCGGCGCCACCGTCGATCTGCTTGACCCCGATCAGGCGCAACAGGCCGTTGGAGAGCGCGCTGACCAGCCACACCAGCGGATAGAGCAGCTTGAGCAGCGGTTCCAGCACCAGCGAGGCGGGATAGGCGATGCGCTCGGGCTTGATGGCCGCATAGGTCTTGGGGCTCACCTCGGCGAAGATCAGGATCACGATGGTGAGGATCAGCGGGGCGATGGCGGGGCCCGACACCTCGCCGAAGAAGTGGATGGCGAGCACCGTGGCGATGGCCGCCGCCAGGTTGTTGACCAGGTTGTTGCCGATCAGGATCACGCCGATCAGCCGGTCCGGCCGGGCCAGCAGGCGCAGCACGCGGTTGGCGGCGCGTTCTCCGCTCTTCGCCTGGTGACTCAGGCGATAGCGGTTGATGGACATCATGCCGGTCTCGGAGCTGGAGAAGAAGGCGGACAGGCAGATGAGAAGAACAAGCAGGCCGAATAGCAATCCCAGAGGGAAGTCGTCGCTCAAGTCGAAGGGTCCTTACTGGCGTGTCAGCCACGTTTTGTAGGGTTTCAGCCTGGGGGTGTCAAGGCGACTTCCGCCTCAGGCCTCAGCCCTCAGCCCTCAGCCCTGATGCAGGATGACCTCCAGCACGAACTTGCTGCCGAAGTAGGCGAGCAGCAGCACGCCGCAGCCGACCAGCGTCCAGCGCACGGCACGCATGCCGCGCCAGCCCAGGATATGGTGACTCACCAGCAGGATAGCGAAGATCACCCAGGCGGCCAGTGAGAGGATGGTCTTGTGCACCAGGTGCTGGGCGAACATGTTGTCGACGAACGCAAAACCGCTGGCGATCGACAGCGTGAGCAGCGCCATGCCGGCCCAGATCAGCTCGAAGAGCAGGCGCTCCATGGTGGTCAGCGGCGGCAGCGCCTGGACGACGCCGCGGGTGTGGTGGTGGCGCAGCGCCTGGTTCTGGACGCCGAGCAGCACCGCCTGCATGGCAGCGATCACCAGCAGGCCGAAGGCCAGCGCCGAGCTGATGGCGTGCAGGGCGATGCCCGGCGTCAGGCCGCCACTGCGCGTGGGGCTTGGCAGGCCGACCGCCACCAGCAGGGCGATTCCGGCGAGGGGAAAGAGCCCCACGGCGACGTTGAGCACCGGCTTGGCCAGGCTCACGGTGAGCAGCAGGAAGACCATGATGGCGGTCACGACGACGGCACTGGCCGAGAGACCGGGCATCAGGCCGGGGGTCTGGCCGAGCAACTGGGCCGCCACCGGCACGTGGAAGAGCAGCCCCATCAGGCCCAGTGCGCGCACCAGGGGGGCGCGCGGCGGCACCCGCCGCAGCAGCGTGAGCCCCTGCCAGGAAGCGGCACCCAGGTAGAGAACGAAGGCCATGATGGCCAGAGGAAGCGCCTGCATCAGTTGCCGTCCGTGCGCCGTTGTCGTGTCAATGCTGTCGAGAGTGGGATCTGACGTTGCCGAGGCCACTATACCCAATCCGCGCTCCGTCGCACAGCGATGACGGCGCCATGCATGGAGACTGGCCGCCACAGCGCGTATAATTGCCGGCCAAAGGCAGCCCGGGGCTGTCATCATCATCTGCAGTGTCACCGCTTTGCGGGCATGGCAGGTCCGTTCCGATGCGGTCGATCGTCGCAGCCGCGCTGTGCTGACGGCCGCCGCCAGGGCCTGCCAGGATCGTCGCCGGAGAGGCCCATGTTCCAGAACCTCAGCGAGCGCCTGTCGCAGACGCTCAAGTCCATCAAGGGTCAGGCGCGCCTGACCGAGGACAACATCAAGGACACCCTGCGCGAGGTGCGTCGTGCCCTGCTCGAGGCCGACGTCGCCTTGCCGGTGGTCAAGGCCTTCATCGAGCGCGTGCGTGAGCGCGCCGTGGGCCAGGAGGTGTCGAAGAGCCTCTCGCCGGGCCAGCAGTTCGTCAAGATCGTCCAGCAGGAGCTCGAGGCGGTCATGGGCGAGGCCAACGAGGGACTCGTGCTCAAGGGCTCGCCGGCCGTGGTGCTGATGGCCGGCCTGCAGGGCGCGGGCAAGACCACCTCGGTGGCGAAGCTCGCGCGCTACCTCAAGGAGCGCGAGAAGAAGAAGGTGCTGGTGGTCTCCGCCGACGTCTACCGCCCTGCGGCGATCGACCAGCTCGAAACCTTGGCCGGCGAGGTGGGTGTCGACTTCTTCCCGTCGCGCTCCGACCAGGAACCGGTGGCGATCGCCAAGGCGGCGATCCAGCACGCCAGGATCCAGTTTCACGACGTGGTGCTCGTCGATACCGCCGGTCGCCTGGCCATCGACGAGGCGATGATGGCTGAGATCCAGGCCCTGCACCAGGCCGTCTCCCCCCAGGAGACGCTGTTCGTGGTCGACGCCATGACCGGTCAGGACGCCGCCAATACCGCCAAGGCGTTCAGCGATGCGCTGCCGCTGACCGGGGTGATCCTGACCAAGGCCGACGGCGACGCGCGCGGCGGGGCCGCGCTCTCGGTGCGCCATGTCACCGGTCGGCCGATCAAGTTCATGGGCGTGGGCGAGAAGGTCGATGCCCTGGAGCCCTTCCACCCCGACCGCGTTGCCTCGCGCATCCTCGGCATGGGCGACGTGCTGTCGCTGATCGAGGAGGCCGAGCGCACCGTCGACAAGGGCAAGGCCGAGAAGCTCGCCAAGAAGGTCAAGAAGGGCGAGGGCTTCGACCTCGAGGACTTCCGCGACCAGCTCCAGCAGCTCAAGAAGATGGGCGGCATGGGCGGCCTGCTCGGCAAGCTGCCGGGCATGGGCCAGATGGCCGAGATGGCCCAGGGGCCCGGCCCCGAGAAGGAGCTCGGCAAGCTCGAGGCGCTGATCAACTCCATGACGCCCCAGGAACGGCGCCGCCCGGAGATCATCAACGGCTCGCGCAAGCGGCGCATCGCCGCCGGCGCCGGTCTGCAGGTCCCCGACCTCAATCGCCTGCTCAAGCAGCACAAGCAGATGCAGAAGATGATGAAGAAGGCCGGCAAGAAGGGCGGCATGCAGAAGATGATGCGCGGCATGTCCGGCATGATGGGCGGCGGCGGCCCGGGCGGTCCCGGCGGGATGGGCGGCCCCGGCGGCTTCCCCTGGCGCTGACGAGCCAAGAGCGGCCGCGCGGGCGGGTCCGGAAAAAGGTTCCCAAGCGCGGCGGATTTCCGTAGAATGCTGCGTCTTCATGGCAGGACCGTGGCCTCGGCCCGGCTGCATCCCAGGACAGCACCGAACGACGCGACGGCGGGCCATGCCCGCTCTCCGAGCCGGCTGCCGAGGCATCCGGCCGTTTCGCCGGAACCGGCACATCGGTACTCAACGTAACCTCAACCGAAGGACAGACAACGCCATGGTTACCATTCGTCTGGCACGTGGTGGCGCCAAGAAGCGTCCCTTCTACCACCTGACCGTGACCGATTCACGCAACGCCCGCGACGGCCGCTTCATCGAGCGCCTGGGCTTCTTCAATCCTATCGCCCGCGGCGGCGAAGAACGCCTGCGCGTCGACCTGGATCGCATCGCCCACTGGCAGGAGCAGGGTGCCCAGCTCTCTGCCCGCGTGGCCGAGCTGGTCAAGGAAGCTCGCAAGCAGGCCTGAGCCTGAGCGACCGGGTGGCATCATGAGCGCGCAGGCCGAACGCATCGCGGCAGAGGAGCACGTGGTGCTGGGCAAGTTGACCAGCCCCTACGGTGTGAAGGGGTGGCTCAAGGTCTACTCCCACACCAGCCCCATGGAGGGCATCCTCGACTATGGCGAGTGGGTGGTGCGCCAGGGCGACGTCCTGCACCGCTACCGCCTTGTCCAGGGGCGGCGTCACGGCAAGGGCCTGGTGGCGCGTCTCGAGGGCATAGAGGACCGCGCGGCCGCCGAGTGGCTGGCCGGCGCCGAGATCCTGCTGCCCAAGTCGGCGCTGCCGGCGCTGCCGCGCGGCGACTACTACTGGCACGAGCTCGAGGGGCTCGCCGTGGTGACCTGCGATGGGCAGGTGCTCGGCCAGGTGCAGTACCTGTTCGAGACCGGGGCCAACGACGTCCTGGTCGTCCGGGGTGACCCGCACGGCGAGCCGGCAGCCATCGACGACCGGGAGCGGCTGCTGCCCTTCCTGCCCGACGAGGTGATCGTCGCGGTGGATCTCGAGGCGGGCCGCATGACCGTCGACTGGGATCCGGCGTTTTGACCGGCGCGAGCTCGCACCCTGCGACGCATCCGGACCTATGGGTCGGCGTCGTCTCGCTCTTTCCGGAGATGTTCGAGGCGATCGGCCGCCACGGCGTCACCGGTCGCGCAGTGGACAAGGGACGCATCGCGCTGGAGTTCTGGAACCCGCGCGACTACGCCAGTGACCGCCATCGCACCGTGGACGACCGCCCCTACGGTGGCGGCCCGGGGATGCTGATGAAGGTCGACACCTTGCGTGCCGCGATCCACGCCGCCCGCGCGCGGGCCGAGCAGGCCACGGGGCAGCGCCCGCGGGTGATCTACCTGTCGCCCCAAGGGCGTCGGCTCGACCAGCGCGGCGTGCGCGAACTGGCGTCGGGCCCGCCGCTGGTGGTGGTGGCCGGGCGCTACGAAGGTATCGATGAGCGCGTCGTGGAGTGCGACATCGATGAGGAGTGGTCGATCGGCGACTACGTGCTGAGCGGCGGCGAGCTGCCGGCCATGGTGCTGATCGATGCCGCGGCCAGGCTGGTTCCCGGCGTGCTCGGGCACCAGGACTCCGCGGTCGAGGACTCCTTCAACGAAGGGCTGCTGGACTGCCCGCACTACACCCGCCCGGAGGTGATCGACGGGCGGCGGGTGCCGGAGGTCCTGCTCAGCGGCAACCACGGCGCCATTCGGCGCTGGCGGCTCAAGCAGTCGCTGGGGCGGACCTGGCTCAGGCGCCCCGACCTGCTGGAAGGCCGGTCGTTGAGCGACGAGCAGCGCGCGCTGCTCGAGGAGTTCATCGAGGAATACGCCCAAGCGGCGGAGGTGCAGGACGCCACTCGCCCCTGAGGGGACAAGAGGCGGACCTGCGTCACCAACCAAGCTCCCGCGCTCTCGAGCTACGACTCGGGCGCCGGGGTCACGAGGCGCCGGCAGCATACTGGATCCGGCGCTTCAGAATATCGAGGAGTGAATGTCATGAGCAGCAAGAACAAGGTGATCCAGGCGCTCGAAGCCGAGCAGATGAGCAAGGAAGTCCCGGCCTTCGCCCCGGGCGACACCGTCGTCGTCCAGGTCAAGGTCAAGGAAGGCAACCGCGAGCGCCTGCAGGCCTTCGAGGGCGTCGTCATCGGCAAGCGCAACCGCGGCCTCAACTCCGCCTTCACCGTGCGCAAGATCTCCCACGGCGTCGGCGTCGAGCGCACCTTCCAGACCTACAGCCCGCTGGTCGACTCCATCAGCGTCAAGCGTCGCGGCGATGTGCGCCAGGCCAAGCTCTACTACCTCCGCGAGCGCAGCGGCAAGTCCGCCCGTATCAAGGAGAAGCTGGCGTAAGGCTGCATAAATACCTGCGCGGGCGAATCGCTTTGTTGCACGGTGCTCGACATCCTCACCTATAACCTCATAGGCTCCGGTGGACTCGAAACCTACGGTTTCTCGCCCCTTCGGGGCCATCCTTCGGATGTTTGTCGCTGCACTCGGTTCTGTGCTCCGTGCGCCTCGCGCTTCATCCCGCTCGGCATTTCATGCTGCTTTATTTGTGGACCCCGTCACCGCTCGCGCGGGGCGGGGTCCCGCTGCATGGGGCCTCGTTCGGGAGAACCGCGATGATGCCTGCCGCCGACACCGCCCTGGTCGAGGCCTTCCTCGATGCGCTGTGGCTGGAGCAGGGTGTGAGCGATCACACCCTGGCAGCCTACCGCCGCGATCTGGAGGCCTGGGCCGCCAGGCTGGAGACGGCGGGTGGCACCCTGCTCGCCCCCGGGACGACGGCACTGCCGGCCTGGCTCGACGAGCGGCGCGAGGCCGGCTACCGGCTGGCCAGCAATGCGCGGCTGCTCTCGAGCCTGCGCCGCTTCTACCGCTGGGCGCTGACCGAGGGACGCATCGCCGGCTATCCCCTCGCCGAGGTGCGCCTGCCGCGGGTGCGTCCTGCCCTGCCCGATACCCTGGAGGAGGTCGAGGTCGAGCGGTTGCTGGCCGCGCCCGACGTCGCCACGGACCTGGGGCTGCGCGATCGCGCCATGCTCGAGGTGCTCTACGGCTGCGGGCTACGTGTTTCGGAGCTGGTGGGGCTGACCACCGACGCCGTGAACCTGCGCCAGGGGGTAGTGCGGGTGCGCGGCAAGGGCGACAAGGACCGGCTGGTGCCGCTGGGCGAGGAGGCCGTACACTGGCTGACGCGCTACCTGCGCGGTGCGCGCGGGGCCCTGATGCAGGACGCGAGCCGACCGGCGCTCTTTCCCGGCCGGGGCGACGCCTGCCTGACCCGTCAGGCCTTCTGGTACCGCCTCAAGGCCCATGCGCGCACGGCCGGGATCACCCGGCCGCTGTCGCCACACACCCTGCGCCACGCCTTCGCCACGCACCTGTTGAATCATGGCGCCAATCTGCGTGTCGTACAGCTGCTGCTGGGTCACAGCGACCTGTCGACGACCCAGATCTATACCCATGTCGCGCAGGCGCGTCTCGAAGCCTTGCACGCCGATCACCATCCTCGAGGTTGACTCATGAGCGATTCTCCCGTGCGTTTCACCGCTGCACTCCTGGCTCTCCTGGCCCTGCCGCTGGCCGTCCACGCCGACGAGGCCGAACGCCTCGCCGAACGGTTGGAGGTGCGCGGCCAGCCCATGCCGGTGGCGAGCGTCCGCAAGACGCCGCTGGAGGGCTTCTTCGAGGTGCGCCTGGAAACCGGCGAGTCCTTCTACACTGACGCCGAAGGGGAGTTCTTCCTCGTGGGGGATCTCTACGAGAACGGCGAGCAGGGGCTCGTCAACCTCACCGAGCAGGGCCGCAACGCCGAGCGCGCCGCGCGGCTGGCCGCGGTGCCCGCGGCCGAGCGGGTGGTGTTTCGCGGCACGGCCGAGACCCGGGCCACGGTGACGGTCTTCACCGACACCACCTGTCCTTACTGCCGACAGTTCCATGAGGAGGTCCCGCGCCTCAACGAGCTGGGGATCGAGGTGCACTACCTGGCCTTCCCGCGCACCGGCATGAATGGCGAGGGGGCGCAGGTGATGCGCCAGGTCTGGTGCGCCGACAACCGCGCCGAGGCGATGAGCGCGGCCAAGCGGGGCGAGGCGCTGGAAAACGGCACGGACTGCGACAATCCGGTCGAGTCACAGTATCATCTGGGGCGGGAAGTCGGCGTGCAGGGCACGCCGGCGATCGTGTTGCCGGATGGTCGTCTGGTGCCAGGCTATGTGCCGGCCGAACGACTGGCCGGCATGCTCGGCCTGAGCGACTGAGCGGATCGATCGCGACCGGGCGGCCCAAGTGCGGCACGCCCGGCGCACGCACAACGAGCTGGACACTGAATCAACCAGGGGAGCAGGACATTGAAACCGGTGAGAGTGGGAATCTGTGGTCTGGGTACCGTCGGCGGCGGTACCTTCAACGTGCTGACGCGCAACGCCGACGAGATCGCGCGACGTGCCGGCCGCCCGATCGTCATCGAACAGGTCGCGCACCGTAGCCTCAACCCGGAGTGCGATCTCACCGGTATCAAGACCACCACCGACGTCTACGAGGTCGCCCGCAACCCCGACGTGGATGTGCTGGTGGAGCTGGTCGGCGGCTATGAGGTGGCCCGCGAGCTGGTGCTGACCGCCATCGCCAATGGCAAGCACGTGGTTACCGCCAACAAGGCGCTGATCGCCGTGCACGGCAACGAGATCTTTCAGGCCGCCCACGAGCAGGGCGTCATCGTCGCCTTCGAGGCCGCCGTGGCCGGCGGTATCCCGGTGATCAAGTCGCTGCGCGAGGGGCTCGGCGCCAACCGCATCGAGTGGGTGGCCGGCATCATCAATGGCACCGGCAATTACATCCTCACCCACATGCGCAGCGAAGGCCGCGCCTTCGAGGATGTCCTGGCCGAGGCCCAGGCGCTGGGCTACGCCGAGGCGGACCCGACCTTCGACGTCGAGGGCATCGATGCCGCCCACAAGCTGACCATCCTCGCCTCCATTGCCTACGGCGTGCCGCTGCAGTTCGAGAAGGCCTACACCGAGGGCATCTCGCGGGTCACTTTCGACGACGTGGAGCAGGCCGACAACCTGGGCTACGTCATCAAGCACCTGGGCATCTCCAAGCGCACCGACGCCGGCCTCGAGCTGCGCGTGCACCCGACCCTCATCCCCAAGGACCGGATGCTGGCCAACGTCCACGGCGTCAAGAACGCCATCGCCATCATGGGCGACGCCGTGGGGCCGACCCTCTACTACGGCGCCGGCGCCGGCGCCGAGCCCACTGCCTCGGCGGTGGTCGCCGACCTGCTCGACGTGGCGCGCGACATCGCCACCGATCACCACTACCGCGTGCCCTACCTGGCGTTCAGCGGCATCGGTGAGGACGACGGCAACCTGCCGATCCTGCCCATGGAGGACATCGTCACTGCCTACTACCTGCGCCTGCTGGCGGTGGATCGCCCTGGGGTGCTGGCCCGCGTGGCGACGATCCTCTCCGAGCAGGGCATCTCCATCGAGGCGCTGGTGCAGAAGGAGGCGACCGAGGGCGAGCTGGTACCGATCATCCTGCTGACCCACAGCTGTCGCGAGAAACAGATGAACGAGGCGATCCGCCAGATCGAGTCCATGGCCGACATCGCCGGTTCGGTGACGCGGATCCGCGTCGAGTCGCTGGACGAGCAGGAATAACACCATGCGCTATATCAGTACCCGCGGGCAGGCGCCCGCGCTCTCCTTCGAGGAGGTCGTGCTCACCGGCATGGCCAGCGACGGCGGCCTCTACGTGCCGGAGACGATCCCGACGCTCTCGTGCGACGACCTGGCCGCCATGGCCGGGCTGTCGTACGCTGAGATCGCCTTCCGGGTGATGAAGCCCTTCGTCAACGGCGAGATCGACGACGAGACGTTTCGTCGGATCGTGAAGGAGGCCTATGCCACCTTCAGCCACGACGCCGTGGTGCCGCTCAACCAGCTCGACGCCAACCACTTCCTGCTCGAGCTCTTCCACGGCCCGACGCTGGCCTTCAAGGACGTGGCCCTGCAACTGCTCGGTCGCATCCTCGACCACTTCCTGGCCAAGCGCGGCGAGCGCGCGGTGATCATGGGCGCCACCTCGGGGGACACCGGCTCGGCGGCCATCGAGGGGTGCCGCCACTGCGACAACCTCGACATCTTCATCCTCCACCCGCACAACCGCGTCTCGGAAGTGCAGCGCCGCCAGATGACCACGGTGCTCGCCGACAACGTCTTCAACATCGCCATCGAGGGCAACTTCGACGACGCCCAGGCGATGGTCAAGGCGAGCTTCGCCGACCAGGCGTTCCTGAACGGCACGCGCCTGGTGGCGGTGAACTCGATCAACTGGGCGCGCATCATGGCCCAGATCGTCTACTACGTGGCCTCGGCCGTGGCGCTGGGTGCGCCGCACCGCGCGGTGAGCTTCTGCGTGCCCTCGGCCAACTTCGGCAACGTCTTCGCCGGCTACATGGCCCATCGCATGGGGCTGCCGGTGAAGCAGTTCATCGTCGCCACCAACGCCAACGACATCCTGCACCGCACGCTGGCCGCCAACGACTTCTCCAAGCGGGAGCTGGTGGCGACGCTCGCCCCCTCCATGGACATCGTGGTGTCGTCCAACTTCGAGCGCCTGCTGTTCGAGGCCTATGGGCGCGACGGCGCCGCCGTGGCGGCGTTGCTCGAGCGCTTCCAGGCCGAGCCCACGGCGCTGGCCGAGGCGCCGCTGGCCAGCCTGCGCGAGCGCTTCGCCAGCCACAGCGTGGATGACGCCACCATCCTCGAGGTGATCCGCGAGGCGCACCACCGCACCCAGGAGATCCTCGACCCGCACACCGCCACCGGCTACCGCGCCGCCGAGCGGGCGCGCGCCGACGCCGAGACGCCGATGATCACCCTGGCCACGGCCCACCCGGCCAAGTTCGCCGAGGCGGTGGTCAAGGCCGGCTTCCCGGGCGTGCCGCTGCCGCCGCACATGGAGGATCTGCTGGAGCGCGAGGAGCGCTACGCGGTGCTGCCGGCCGAGCTGGCCGAGGTGCAGAAGTTCGTCGCCGAGAATCGCCGGTAACAGACCATCGTTGACCGTTGCTGGCTGGCTCGGGGCTGATCCGGCGACAGGTCTTCGAGGAGGCGCTGAGAACCCCTCCCTGGGCGCTACATTTGCCATCCATGGCAAATGACCTCCTCTGCGACCTGTCCCCGGCGCCCCTTGCGCATTGCCGTTGTTCCGCCCTACCGTCGCCCATCAGAGGAGACAGGCTTGGACGCCACCGTGCCTCCCGATCTGCATGCCCGCCTCAGGCCGCGGCTGGTGCCGCGGCCACGCAATGAAGCGCTCTATGCCCGCGCGCGCCAGGAGGGCCTGACCGAGCTCCAGGCCCGGGTGTTGGCCGGGCGCCTGGCCGATTACGCCGGCGAGCTCGCGCCCCTGATATCGCCCAGCCTGCGCTACCTCGAGCACCCCGAGCGCCTCGCCGACGGCCGCCGTGCCGCCGAGCGCATCGCCCAGGCGGTGGTCGACGGCGAGCACATCGGCATCCTCACCGACTACGACGTCGATGGCATCACCTCCCACGTGGTGATCCGCCGTACCCTGGTGGAGCTCTTCGGGGTGCCGGAGTCGCGCCTGCACAGCCTGATCGGCCATCGCATCCACGACGGCTACGGCATCAGCCTGCCGCTGGTGGAGCGCACGCTCGCGCTCGCGCCGCGACCGAGCCTGGTGATCACCGCCGACTGCGGCAGCAGCGACGAGCCGCGCATCGCCCGGCTCGCCGCGGAAGGCATCGACGTGGTGGTGAGCGACCATCACGCCCTGCCGCTGGGGGGGCCACCCGCCTCGGCGCACGCCGTGGTCAACCCCACCCGCGACGACTGCCGCTACCCCGACGCCACCATCGCTGGCTGCATGGTGGCGTGGCTGGTCATGTCGCTGGCGCGCCAGGTGCTGATCGAGTGGGGCGCGCTCCCCGCGGCGACGCCCAAGCTCTCGCCCTGGCTCTCCTACGTGGCGCTGGGCACGGTGGCGGACTGCGTGTCGCTGGGGGCGAGCCCGGCCAACCGCGCCGTGGTCAGCCAGGGTCTCACCCTCATCAACCGCATGGACGCCGCCTGCTGGCGGGCCATGGCGGCGCGCCTCGGCGAGGACAGCGTGCCCTTCGACGCCGAGACGCTGGCCTTCCAGATGGGGCCGCGCATCAACGCCCGCTCGCGCCTCGACGACCCCTACGCGGCGCTGCATTTCATGCTCGCCGCGGATGACGCCACGGCGGCGCGCCACCTGGAGACCCTGGATCGGGACAACCAGTCGCGCAAGGCGATCGAGGCGGAGATGGCCGAGGCGGCCAAGGCGCTGGCCCTGCCGGCCGTGGTGGCGGACGAACCGGCCATCGTGGTGTTCCTCGAGGAGGGCCACCCCGGGGTGCAGGGCATCGTCGCCTCGCGCCTGGTGCAGGCCTTCGGGCGCGCCGCACTGGTGCTCACCCCGGCAGCCCAGCCGGGCATGCTCACCGGCTCCGGGCGCTCCATCGAGGCGCTGCACCTGCGCGACGCCCTGCAGCGCACCTTCGAGCTCGCCCCCGAGGCGCTGCCGCGCTTCGGCGGCCACCGTGGCGCCGCCGGCGTCGGCGTGGTGCACGAGCGGCTGGGCGAGTTTCGCGCCGCCTTCCTGCGGGCGGTGGGCGAGCAGCTCGGCGAGTGCGAGCTGGGGCCACGCCTGCTCACCGACGGCGAGCTCACGCCCTCGCAACTCGACCTGGCCACCCTGGACGAGCTGGAGGCGCTGGGCCCCTACGGGCGGGAGTTCGATGCGCCCCTCTTCGCGGGCGAGTTCCTGGTCGAGAGCCTGCGGCCGGTGGGCGCCGACGGCTCTCACCTGATGCTGATGCTCTCGGCGGGGGCCACGAGCCTCAAGGCGATCTGGTTCCGGGCCCTCACCCCCGGCGAGCTGCCGGCGTTCGGCGTGGGCGCCCGACTGCGCTGCGCCTACAAGCTCAACCGCAACCGCTGGCGCGGCCGGGAGTCGTTGCAGCTGATGGTGGAGCACGCGGAGCCGTTGGACGGCTGAGGCCGGCCGCTGACGGATGAGCGGTGTCAAGGCACGCGGTGGCCGGGCCGGGTAGAATCCGGCCCCGCCGGGGCATTGCCGCCCCTCATTGCCAAGGAATCGTGCATGGATCCACAAGATCTCCCCACCGACCCCCATCGCCCCTACGAGGACGTGATGGCGATGCTGGTGGGCACGCTGTTCGTGGCGCTCGGCGTCACCTTCTACACCCAGGCGCTGCTGCTCACCGGCAGCACCGCCGGACTGGCCTTCCTGCTGCAGTACGCGTCCGGCTGGCGCTTCGGGGTGTGGTTCTTCCTCATCAACCTGCCGTTCTACTGGCTTGCCATCCGGCGCATGGGCGTCTCGTTCACGCTGCGCACCTTCGTTGCCATCGGCCTGGTGTCGCTCTTCTCCGAGCTGACCGGCGGCTGGATCGCCATCAAGGGCCTGCAGCCGCTCTATGGCGCCCTGATGGGCGGCAGCCTGATCGGCATCGGCATGCTGATCCTGTTCCGCCACCGCACCAGCCTCGGCGGCGTGAACATCCTGGTGCTCTACCTGCAGGACCGCTACGGCCTGCGCGCGGGCTATGTGCAGCTCGCCATCGACGCCCTGATCATGCTCACCGCCCTGTGGGTGCTGCCGCCGCCGCAGGTGGGCCTCTCGGTGCTCGGCGCGGTGGCGCTGAACCTGATCATTGCACTGAACCACAAGCCCGGCCGCTACATGGGTGTTAGCTGAAAAGTGGCTGCGCTCGGCCATACGGCGTTAACAATCGGCTCGTGCGCGAGTCCGATCAAAGTACTCATTTACAAACACGTAAACTCGTGTGCGAGCCCAGTCCGTCGTCTCGCCGATTTTTGCCTTGCGACCCACAGGGATGTGGGAAGTGCGTTGGCCCGTAGGGAACGGGCCTAGCCCTGACCTTCGCTCGTCGACTTTTCAGTGGCGCGGGCACGTCTCCTGTCAGTAGTTGGGCCAGACGCCGGGCGTGGCCAGCTCGATCAGATGCCCGTCGGGGTCGCGAAAATAGACGCTCTCGCCGCCCCGCGGCCAGTGGGTGCGTCCCTCGATGGGCACGCCGTGGTCGTCGAGCTGACGCTCCCAGGCGGGCAGCTCGCTCGCGGCGATGGCGAAGGCGAGGTGCACCCGCCCCTTGCCGTCGTGGGGCGGGATGGTGCCCATGTCGTTCGGTAGCACCACCGTCTCCAGCGTCTCGCCCTGGCGGAACAGCAGCAGCACCGACCCCGCCCCGGCGTCGTAGGCCGTGAAGCGGTGGTCGGCGTTGAACGGCTCGAGCCCCATCACGCCCTCGAAGAAGACCCGCGCGCGGTCCATGTCCTCCACGTAGAGCGCCGTCTCCAGCACGCCGTTGAGCTTGGGCATGGGCTCTCTCCTTCGCGATGACCTGTCTTCAGGCTAGCAGGTTGCTGCGTGCGAGCTTGCTGGCCCTAGGCCCTGCCCTTGGGGGAGATCCAGAACCACCAGGCAATGGCGGCGATCAGGGCGAGTCCGGCCAGGTTCACGATCCAGTTCATGCGGTGGCCTCCTGCTGCGTAGGAGTGGATGGCGTGGCGTCGGCCTCGCCGCGCAGCCGCTTGAGGCGCAGGCGGTTGGCGTTGCTGACCACGGTGATCGACGAGAGCGACATGGCCGCCCCGGCGATCATCGGCGAGAGCAGGGTGCCGGTGAGCGGGTAGAGCACGCCGGCGGCGACGGGGATGCACAGCACGTTGTAGCCGAAGGCGCCGACCAGGTTCTGCTTGATGTTGCCAAGCGTCAGGCGGCTGATCTCAATGGCGGCGGCGACGCCGTGCAGCGACCCGCGCATCAGGGTGATGCCGGCGCTCTCGATGGCCACGTCGGTGCCCTGGCCGATGGCGAAGCCGACGTCGGCGCGGGCCAGCGCCGGGGCGTCGTTGATGCCGTCGCCGACCATGCCGACCACCTCGCCGGCCCGCTGCCGGCGCTCGATCTCGGCGTGCTTGTCCTCGGGCAGCAGGCCCGCGCGGAAGTCGTCGATGCCCACTTCACGGGCGATGGCCGCGGCGGTGTGGGCGTTGTCGCCGGTGAGCATCACCACGCGGAGGCCGTCGTCGCGCAGGCGTTTGACCGCGGCGACGGTGTCGTGGCGCAGCGGGTCGCTGATGCCGAACAGCGCGGCCGGACGGCCGTCGATGGCCAGGTAGACGACGGTGCGCGCCTGTGCCTCGAGCGATTCGGCCCGGGCACGGACACCCACCAGGTCGATGCCGGCCTCCTCGAGCAGACGGGCGTTGCCCAGCAGCAGTGGCGTGCCGTCGGTCGTCGTCGCCTTGACCCCGCCGCCGGTGACGCTCTCGAAGCCGGTGATCTCGGCCGGCGCAGCCCCCTCCTGCTCTTCCGCGTAGGCGAGCAGCGCCGCGGCCAGCGGGTGCTCGGAGCCGCGCTCGAGGGCCGCCACCAGGCCGAGAGCCTCTGCCGTATCGCCGGCCAGCACCTCGGCCTCGGTGACCCGCGGCCGGCCCTCGGTGAGGGTGCCTGTCTTGTCCACCACCAGGGTGGTGAGCCGGCTGGCGGTCTGCAGCGCCTCGCCGTTTCTTACCAGCACCCCGCGCTCGGCGGCCTTGCCGACGCCGATCATGGTGGAGATCGGCGTGGCCAGCCCCAGGGCACAGGGGCAGGCGATGATCAGCACCGCGGTGGCGGTGACCAGCATGTGCGTCACCCGCGGCTCGGCGCCGAAGTTGAACCAGGCGAGCGCCGTGAGCACGGCGATGATCATCACCGCGGGCACGAAGACGCTCGACACCTTGTCGGCCAGCGCGCCGATGGGCGGGCGCGAGTTCTGGGCGCGCGCCACCTGCTCGGTGATCTGCCCCAGGCGGGTGTCGGCGCCGACGCGGGTGGCGCGATAGACCAGGCCGCCCTTGCCGTTGACGGTGCCGGCGCTCACCTCGTCGCCCTCGCCCTTGGCCACGGGGACGGGCTCGCCGGTGAGCATGGACTCGTCGAGGTGGCTCGCGCCCTCGGTCACCACGCCGTCGACCGGCAGGCGCTCGCCGGGGCGCATGCGGATATGGTCGCCCGCTCGGACCCCGTCGACGTCGATCTCGCGCTCCTCGCCATTGCGGATCACCCGGGCGGTGCGGCTCTGCAGGTCGAGCAGGCGCTTGAGCGCCTCGCTGGTGCGGCCGCGGGCCTTGAGTTCCATGGCGTTGCCGAGCAGCACCAGGCCGATGACCATCGCCGAGGCCTCGAAGTAGATGCCCCGGGCCACCTCGGGCAGCCAGGGGGCGAAGGCCACCACCGCCATGGAGTAGAGCCAGGCGGTGCCGGTGCCCATGGCGATCAGGGTGTCCATGTTGGCCTGGTGGTACCTGACGTTCTTCCAGGCGTTGACGAAGAAGTGACGACCGGGAAAGACCAGCACGGCGAGCGTCAGCGCCCCGATCACCAGCCAGTAGAGACGGCCGGCGCCCACCGGCTGGGGGTGGTAGACGAACATGCTGGCCATCAGCGGCACGGCGAGCGCGAGCGACCAGGCGCTGCCGCGCAGGCGCTGGTGGTAGGTCTTCGCGTCCTTCTCGGCGCGGGCCTGCTCGGCCTGGCGCAGATCGTGGATCGGCTCGGCGCCGTAGCCCACGGCCTCGACTGCCGCCACCAGGGCGTCGGCCTCGGCACTGCCGTGCACCTGGGCGGTGTGGGTGCCGAAGTTGACGCTCGCCGTGAGCACGCCCGGCGTGCGGGCGAGCGCCTGCTGCACACTCTTCACGCAGCCGGCACAGGTCATGCCGCCGATCGACAGCCGCTGGGTGGTGGTGCTCTCGGCGCGCTCACCGTCGTCGGCCGCTGGGGCACCGTCGGCGGCAGGCGGCTCGGCCTCCGCAGCCGGCGGCGTTGCCTCCGGGGCCCCGTCGCCGGGCGGGTAGCCTGCCGTGTGCAGGGCCGCGTCGAGGGCCGCGTCGTCCAGCGCGGTGGTGACCGCCAGGTGCTTTTCGGCCGGGGTACCGACCACCTCGGCCTCGGGGTCCCGGGCCTGGATCGCCTCGCGCATGCGCTTCACGCAGCCCTGGCAGTTCATGCCGGGCACACTGCGCTCGAGCCGTCGGCGGGTGTCGGCGGCGGGTGCCTCGGGTGGGTAGCCGGCGTCGCGCAGCAGGCCATCCAGGGCCTCGCCGTCCAACGTGGCGGTGATCGTCAGGCGCTTCTCGGCGGGGATGCCGACGACGTCGGCCTCGGCGTCGCGCGCCAGGATGGCGCGCCGCATGTTGGCGACGCAGCCCTGGCAGCTCATGCCGGGGATGCGCCGTTCCAGCGTCTGTCTGGCGTTCATGGCGTCTCCTCGGCGGCGGGTTGGCGCTCGCCGGCGGTGAGCGGTGCGGGAAAGCTCTCGATCAGCCGGCATAGGCTGTGGCCGTCGGGGGTGCCGTCGGGCATGTCGGCCCAGGCGTCGAGCGCCTGCTCCATGCGCGTGGCCAGCGCCTCGAGCTCGCGGATGCGCGCGCGGATCTCCGGCAGCCGCGAGGCCATCAGATCGCGCACCATGGGGCAGGGGGAGTCGCCATGGTCGGCATGGGCGAGGATGTCGCGGATCTCGGCGACGCTGAAGCCGAGGGTGCGGGCGCGCTGGATGAAGCGCAGCCGCTCCAGGTCGGCCGTGTCGTAGCGATGGTAGCCGTTGTCCGGCTGGCGCTTGGGGTGCAGCAGCCCCTCGCGCGTGTAATGGCGGACCGTCTCGCCGGTGACGCCGGTGCGTCGGGCCAGGTCGCTGACCTTCATCACGGAACCCTCGTGCTGGCAACAGGATCGGCACACTATAAAACCTTTGGGTAACACAAAGGTCAAGACGTTCCATCGCATCATGGGGCACGGCAGGCGCATCGGTCCCGGCGTGAAAGTTCATGGACTTAGGTGTGCATACAACGAAAGTATGAGGGTTTTCATGATTAAAACGAACGTTTGCCCTTGATCCGTAGGGGCTGATAAGCGACAACTGACAGGACAATCAGGGCGCCCGGCACCGGGGGCCGACAACAACCCGCGCCAGCGTGCGAGCAAGAGGACTCGAGACATGCATAAGTTCAACAAGCTTTCCTGGGCCGTGGCGATCGCCTCGCTGGCCCTGATCTCCAGCCAGGCATCCGCCGCCGGCTTCCAGGTGCGCGAGCAGAGCGCCAAGACTCTGGCCAACGCCCTGGCTGGCGCCGCCGCCGGTGCCGAGGACGCCAGCTTCATGGCCTACAACCCGGCGGCCATCGGCAACATCGACGGCACCCAAGTGGTGGGCGGGATCGCCTATATCGACGCCAACTTCGAACTCATGGATGCCCAGGCCAGCAGCGCGAATGGCCTGATCGACTACGATCGCGGCGGTTCACGCCAGGGCGGCGAGACGGCCTGGGTGCCGAGCTTCGCCGCCAAGACCCGGCTCGGCGAGCGCTTCGACCTTGGCTTGGCCATCTATGCCCCCTATGGCCTTTCCACCCAGTACGACGAGGCGTGGATCGGGCGCTACCACGCCATCGAGACCGAGCTCACCACCGTCGACTTCCAGCCGACCCTCAACTACCGGGCCAGCGAGCGGCTCAACCTGGCGATCGGCCTGCGCGCCCAGTACGCCGATGCCACCCTGTCGAATGCCGTCGATTTCGGGTCGGCGGCCGCCATGATGGGCAACCCGTTCGCCACTCCCGGCCAGAACGATGTCATCGGGGAGGTGACCGGTGACGACTGGGGTTATGGCTATATCCTCGGTGCCCTCTTCCAGGCCACCGACAAGACCCGTCTGGGTATCGGTTATCGCTCCAAGATCGACCTGACGCTGGATGGTGAACTCGACGTCAAGGGTACCGATCCGGTATCGGATGGCGCCGTCCAGGCAGGCCTGGTGTCGGGGACCGGGGGCACGGCCGAGCTGACCACGCCCGCCAACCTGAACCTGGGGATCTATCATCAGCTCACCGACCGGTTGGCGCTGATGGCCAATGCCGAGTGGACGGAGTGGAGCCATTTCGACGAGCTGGTGGTGGAGTTCGAGGACGGCCGGGATCCGAGCCGTACCGAGGAGAACTGGGACGATACCTGGGCCCTTTCCGTGGGGGCCAACTACGAGCTGAACGAGCGTTGGCTGCTGCGCGCTGGCCTGGGCTACGACGAGACGCCGGTGCCGAGCCCCGAGTTCCGCACGCCGCGGGTGCCGGATGCCGATCGCACCTGGGCCACCCTCGGTGCCACCTGGATGCCGACCCCGAACCTCGGCGTCACCGCCGGCTACATGCACGTCTTCGGTGACGACGTGGAGATCGACCAGGACGGTGCCAAGTCGGAGAACCAGACTCGCGGCAATCTCTCCGGTACCTACGAGGTCTCGGCGGACGTGTTCGCCCTCTCGGTGGACTACCGCTTCTGAGCCCGGAGCTCCGGGCTCCCGCACGACCCGGCCGAAGCCGGGTCGTGCCGTTGCGGGCTTCGCCTGCACGGATGATGCGACGGCGTGGCACATTCGCTACAATACTTGCCCTTTCCGTGCCGTCAGGGCAGGGCGAACGTCGCCCGGCCGCGACGGCCGTTTCGCCACTGCGAATTCAAGCGAGTGAGCCCATGCTGGAAACCAATCCCATCCACCACCTCATCAAGGACCTGTCTGAGCGGACAGCCGTCCTGAGGGGGTATCTTTGACTATGCCGAGAAGAAGGATCGGCTAGAGGAAGTCACCCGCGAGCTGGAGGACCCGGGCGTCTGGAACGATCCGGACTATGCCCAGAAACTCGGCAAGGAGCGCGCCACGCTCGAGGCCATCGTGGCCACCATCGACGAGCTGGAGCAGGGCCTCGGCGACAGCCGCGACCTGCTGGAGCTGGCCGAGATGGAGGAGGACGAGGCCACCGTCGCCGAGGTCGAGAAGGAGCTCGAGGGCTTCCAGGCCAGCCTGCAGAAGCTCGAGTTCCGGCGCATGTTCTCCGGCGAAATGGACGCCAACAACGCCTACCTGGATATCCAGGCCGGCTCCGGCGGCACCGAGGCCCAGGACTGGGCCAACATGCTGCTGCGCATGTACCTGCGCTGGGCCGAGCACCACGGTTTCAAGGCCGAGATCGTCGAACTCTCCGCCGGCGAGGTGGCCGGCATCAAGTCGGCCACCCTGCACATCCAGGGCGACCACGCCTTCGGCTGGCTGCGCACCGAGACCGGCGTGCACCGCCTGGTGCGCAAGAGCCCGTTCGACTCCGGCGGGCGGCGCCACACCTCCTTCGCCTCGGTGTTCCTGTCGCCGGAGGTGGACGACAGCTTCGAGATCGAGATCAACCCCGCGGACCTGCGGACCGACACCTACCGCTCCAGCGGTGCCGGCGGCCAGCACGTCAACACCACCGACTCTGCGGTGCGCATCACCCACGAGCCCACCGGCATCGTGGTAGCCTGCCAGAGCCAGCGCAGCCAGCACGCCAACCGCGACTTCGCCATGAAGCAGCTCAAGGCGAAGCTGTGGGAGCACGAGATGGAGAAGCGCAACGCCGCCAAGCAGGAGGCCGAGGAGGCCAAGGCGGACATCGGCTGGGGCAGCCAGATCCGCTCCTACGTGCTCGACGACCAGCGCATCAAGGACCTGCGCACCGGCGTGCAGACGAGCAACTGCGAGAAGGTGCTGGACGGGGATCTCGATCAGTTCATCGAGGCCAGCCTCAAACAGGGCCTGTAGCCGGCGGCGCTCGCCGATACGGCGTTGCCCTCGGGATGAGATGTTGCCGAGGGGCGCCTTGTCTCGGCATCGCTCATGACGCGCCTCGAACGCATTGCTCTCTTAAACCGCTCACAGACTAGGCAAAGCCATGGCCAACCAGAGTTCTTCCCCGGACAGCCCCCAGACCGACGACAATCGCCTGATCGCCGAGCGGCGCGCCAAGCTGGCCGCTCGGCGCGAGCGCGCCGCCGACAGCGGCGAGAGCGCCTTTCCCAACGACTTTCGCCGCGACAGCCTGGCCGCCGACCTGCAGGCGCGGCTTGGCGACAAGGAGAAGGCGGAGCTCGAGGCGCTGGACCTTCAGGCCGCCGTGGCCGGGCGCATCATGCGCAAGCGCGGCCCCTTCCTGGTGATCCAGGACCCCTCCGGGCAGATCCAGCTCTACGTCGACAAGAAGGGGCTGCCGGCCGAGGTGCTCGAGGAGATCAAGGGCTGGGACATCGGCGATATCGTGGCGGCCCGCGGGCCGGTGCACAAGTCGGGCAAGGGCGACCTCTACGTGATGATGATCGAGGCGAGCCTGCTCACCAAGAGCCTGCGCCCGCTGCCGGACAAGTTCCACGGCCTCACCGACATGGAGGCGCGCTACCGCCAGCGCTACGTCGACCTGATCATGAATCCCGACTCGCGTCGCGTCTTCGAGACCCGCGCCGGGGTGATCAGCGCCATGCGCCGCTTCTTCGAGGCGCGCGGCTTCATGGAAGTCGAGACCCCCATGCTGCAGCCGATCCCCGGCGGGGCGACGGCTCGGCCCTTCGTCACCCACCACAACGCGCTCGACCTCGACATGTACCTGCGCATCGCTCCGGAGCTCTACCTCAAGCGCCTGGTGGTGGGCGGTTTCGAGCGGGTTTTCGAGATCAACCGCAACTTCCGCAACGAAGGCCTCTCCACGCGCCACAACCCCGAATTCACCATGATCGAGTTCTATCAGGCGTATGCGAACCACCACGACCTGATGGACCTGACCGAGGAGATGCTGCGCGAGGTGGCGCGCCAGGTGCTGGGCACCACCACCGTGGTCAACACGGTGCGCAACGCCGAGGGCGAGGTGCTGGAGACCTTCGAGTACGACTTCGGCAGGCCGCTGCGGCGCCTGTCCGTGTTTGACGCCATCCTCGAGTACAACCCGGAAATCCACGCCGAGGCGCTGGCCGACGAGGCCGCGGCGCTGCAGATCGCCGAGCGGCTCGATATCGAGGTCAAGGATGGCTGGGGGCTCGGCAAGATCCAGGTCGAGATCTTCGAGAAGACCGTGGAGCACCGCCTGGAGCAGCCCACCTTCATCACCGACTACCCCACCGAGGTGAGCCCGCTGGCGCGGCGCAAGGACGAGAATCCCTTCGTCACCGAGCGCTTCGAGCTCTTCGTCGGCGGCCGCGAGATCGCCAACGGCTTCTCGGAGCTCAACGATGCGGAGGACCAGGCGGCGCGCTTCCGCGCCCAGGCGGCGGAGAAGGAGGCCGGCGACGACGAGGCGATGTACTACGATGCCGACTACGTGCGCGCCCTGGAGTACGGCCTGCCGCCCACCGCGGGCGAGGGCATCGGCATCGACCGGCTGGTGATGCTGCTGACCGACAGCGCCTCGATTCGCGATGTATTGCTGTTCCCGGCCATGCGCCCCGAGGTTGAATGAAGGGGCTGCGCTTCGGCCAGGCGTTGTTGCTCAGGAGTTCGCTTTGCTCATGTACAAACTCGTACACTCCGCCAGCGAACACCTGAGCGCCTAGCCTGGCCTTTGCTCGCCTCCTTCCGCTAGGTGCGGTGGCTGAGCAAGGGGCGCCGGGGACAGGTCGAAGAGGAGGTCCTTCGCCATGGATGGCGAAGGTAGCGCCCAGGGAGGGGTTCACAGCGCCTCCTCGAAGACCTGTCGCCGGAACAGCCCCGAGTATTGCTATCGTCGGCAATAAGCTTGCAGAGGGCGAGGGAAGTGTTGGTAAGGAGTGCTCCGAGCGCCCATAATGGTCAGCGTTTCGACGTCGAGGAGACCACGATGAAACTGCTCAACCGCTCCGCCCTGAGCGTCCGGCCGACCCGCCACTTCGTGGACTGGATCAACGCCCTGGAACCCACTGTGGGCGACGACGATCTGATGCTCGCCGATGTCGAACGCGAAAGTACCGTCTACCTCATCCCCGAGATGGACACCCCGGAGGCGCTGGAGGCCTTCGTGCGCGAGCGCTACCTCGAGATCCTCGAGACCGAGCTGCGTGCCTGGGAGGAGGACGAGCGGCAGTGGCCCGAGACGCTCGACTGGGCGCTCTTCCAGCGCTTTCTGCAGCTCGAGCACAGCTACCTGGCCATCGACCTGGACGACGAGGCGGCCCTCGAGGTCTCCGAGGTGGACGACAGCCTGCTGATGGATGTCGACCAGGACTGAGTCGTCCTGCCCACCCGCTCCCTTGTCAGAGCGTAGCGGGGCCGATCAGTCGGTGGGGCTCTTCCAGGCCAGCAGGGCCCAGCGCAGCGGTGCGCCGGCGCGCTGGCCGCGCTCCGGATCGGCCTCGTACCACGCCCTCAGTCGGCTGGCTTCCTCCTGACTCAGTTCGCCAAGCATTCGAGCGGCCCGTGCGACGAAGGCGTCGGCATCCCTTGCGCCGGCCAGCCGGCTGGGCGTCTCGATATAGTCGAGCGTGGCGTGGATGCCGCGAGCGTGCAGCAGGTTGAGGGCGTAGATATGGTCGGGCAGGCCGATCCGCGGTCGCCCCAGCAGTTCGTCGATCTCCGGGTCGATGAAGTGGCCGCCGGCCAGCTGCGTCAGGTAGACGCGCTGGCGCGCATGGCGGTTCAGCTTGTCCAGTGCGTCTTCCAGGTCATCGACCAGGCCGGCCCGCGAGGCGACCACGAGGTCGCAGCGCGGCACGTCGTCCCAGTTCTCCTCCCAGGCCCGATGGATGGGCGTCACGTTGTCGACCCCCAGTGCCTCGGCGCGCCGCATCAGCTGTTCCAGCATGGCCGGGCTGTGGTCGAGGCCGAAGACGCGTTCCAGGCGGTGGGCGAGTAGCAGGCCGATGGTGCCGGGGCCGCAGCCCACGTCGAGCAGGGTACGGCTGCCGCTCAGGTCCATCCGGGCAATGAACGCCTCCGCGTAGGGACTTGCCAGGGGCTTGGCCCCCAGTTCCTGCGCGCGGGCGTCCCAGGCGCTGGCCGGCTTGTGGCGGCGGCCCGAGGCTGCCAGGTGCTGCCGGTAGCGGGTGGCGAAGTCGATGTCGTCGAGCATGGCGTGGATCCCCTGGGTATGCGGTATGCGCCGCCCCAGCATAGCGCCGACGCCGAGGTCATGGGGTGACGGGCATCAAACCGGCAGGAGAGGAAAGCATAGCGTGATCCGACTCTTCGAAACGCGTCCCGGCGACGATGGTCTGCCGGGGTCCGAACGGCGCCTGGCCGTGCTGGCGCTGGTACTTGGTACCCTGATGGCGGTGGTGGACACCACCATGGTCAACCTGGCGCTGCCCTCCATCGCCCATGATCTGGGTGTGCCCGGATCGCGCGCCGTGTGGGTGACCAACCTCTTCCAGATCAGTTGCGCCGCCTTCCTGCTGGTGTGCGCGGCGCTCAGCGAGCTGGTCAGCCGGCGTCGCCTCTACGTGGCGGGGCTGGCGCTGTTCGTCTGTGCCTCCCTGGGGGCGGCGCTGGCGCGCAGCCTCGAGACGCTGCTGGTGTTCCGTGCCCTGCAGGGGCTCGGCGCGGCGGCGACGCTCTCCATCGGCCCATCGCTCTACCGGGCGATCTTCCCGTCGCGGTTGCTCGGCAGCGCGCTCGGCTTGAGTGCCCTGGTGGTGGCGGCCGGCTACGCCTCCGGCCCGGCGCTGGGCGGGCTGGTGCTCTCGGTGGCCGGCTGGCCGTGGCTCTTTGCCCTGCACCTGCCGCTCGGGCTCCTCGCCCTGTGGTTCGCCTGGCGCGCGCTGCCCCGCGAGCCGCGCCGCCGCGGCGGCTTCGACGGCGCCGGCGCTGTGCTCTCGATCACCATGCTGGCGAGCTTCTTCCTTGCCATGGATACGCTCGGCCACGAGGCGGCGGTCTGGCAGGCGCTGGCGTGGCTCATGACGAGCCTCGTCGCCGGCGTGCTCTTCCTGCGCCGCCAGCGCGGCGCGACGCACCCCCTGCTGCCGCTGTCGCTCTTTCGCGAGCCGCGTTTCCGCCTGGCGGTCTGTGCCTCCGGGCTCGCCTTCATCGGCCAGGGGCTCGCCTTCGTGGCGCTGTCGTTTCTCTACCAGCAGGAAATGGGCTTCTCGCCGCTGCAGACGGCCTGGCTCTTCACCCCCTGGCCGCTCACCATCATGCTGGTGGGGCCATTGGCCGGGCGGCTGGCCGATCGGGTCAACCCCAGCGTGCTCTCCAGTGTCGGCCTGGTGCTGCTGATCGCCGGCCTCGCCGCCCTGGCGCTGCTGGAGGGCGAGGCGCGGATCGTCGACGGCCTGTGGCGCACCGCCCTGTGCGGCGTGGGCTTCGGGCTCTTCCAGCCGCCCAACAACCGCGAGATGATGGCCAGCGTGCCCCGCGAGCGCAGCGCCAATGCCTCGGGCGTGATGAGCACCACGCGCACCGTGGGGCAGTCGCTCGGCGTGGCGCTGGTGGGCGCCTTCCTTGCCGCCGGGGCGCCGGTGCAGGCCACGCTCTGGGTGGGCCCCGCGGCCTGCGGCCTGTCGCTCGTCGCGAGCCTGGCACGGATGCCGCTGGCCGGGGCTGCCCAGGCGCGGGCGCGGCGGGTGCCATCGTCGACGTCCGGGCAAGGGAGTACAATGGCGCTAAACCCATCATCGAGGAGCCCCCATGAGCGTTCAGGCCACCATTGAAGAGAAGCTGCAGGCCCTCGAACCGGTCTTCCTGGCGGTGGAGAACGAGAGCCACCGGCATGCCGTGCCACCCAACTCGGAGACGCACTTCAAGGTGACGCTCGTTTCCGCGCGCTTCGAGGGGCTGATGCCGGTGAAGCGTCACCAGCGTATCTACGCGCTGCTCGCCGACGAGCTCTCCGGGCCGGTGCACGCCCTGGCGTTGCACCTCTATACCCCCCAGGAGTGGGAAGCGAGCGGCCAGACCCGCCCCGACTCCCCCGACTGCCGCGGCGCCGGGGCGTGACGACCGAGCCGCAGCGCCTCCAGTACCTCGAGGCCATGGGCCTGACGGCCTGGGTGGCCCGCTACCGGTTGCCCAATGCCCGGGAGAGCGAGGCGTGCGACTGGGCGCTGCCCGAGCCGACCCCGACCGCGCCGCCCGGCCAGCGCCTGCACGCTCTGCTCGACGAGGCCGAGCAGGCGGCACGCCAGAAGGCATCCGCCGCGCGTCGCGACGCGGCCGACGACACCGCAGGCAGCGCCGCGACGTCGGCGCGTCCGCCGACCGTCGGGCGCGCCCGCGGGCTGCTGGATTCCCCGCCGCCCGAGTCGATCGCTCCGGCGCCGGCCGCCGAGGCAACCGCCGGCGAGGCGAGCGAGCCGCTGCGCTTTGCCGTGCAGGTCGCCTGTCTCGACGGGCGCTGGCTGGTGCTGCTGCCCGGCCGGCAGCCCCCGAGCGCCGTCGAGGTGCGGCTGCTCGGCAACCTGCTGCGCGCCGCGGGCATCACGCTGCGCCACTCGCCGAGCTTCCAGGCCTTCACCTGGCCGCTGGAAGAGGGGTTGCCGGTCGAGTCGCCGACCGAGGAGGCGAAGGCGGGGCTGCAGGCATTCATCGAGGGCGCCGGCCGCCGCGGCTGGGCGCCGGAGCGGGTGCTGCTCTTCGGTCGCGACGAGATCCTGGAGCCGCTGCTCGGCTGGCATGACGCGCGCTGCACGCTGCTGGACCTGCCCGGCTGGCAGGGGCCGGCACTTGGCGAGCTCGCCGGGAGTGCCGCGGCCAAACGGGACCTGTGGCCGCGGCTCGCCGGCTGGCGCGACGCCTGGTTCGCCGCCGTGGCGCACGGCGACGGGCAGGGTGCGGATGACTGAGATGCGGCTTCGCCGTCTCGGCGAGAGCGACCTGGCGTCGCTGGCCGCGCTGGAAGCCGAGCAGCCCCACCCCTGGTCGGCCGGCCAACTGCGCGAGGCGCTGCGCGATCCGGTGGCCTGCGTGTTCGGCGGCGAGGTGGGGGAGGCGCTGGTGGCGCACGCCGTGGTGGCGCGCCTGCCGTTCGAGGCGGAGCTGCAGGCCCTGTTGGTGGCGTCGGCGTGGCGCCGCCGGGGCGCGGCGGTGCGTCTGCTTGCGGCGGTCATCGAGCAGGCGCGCGGATGGGGCAGCGAGCGGCTGCTGCTGGAGGGGCGTGCGGACAACGTTGCCGCCCTGGCGCTCTATCGGCGGGCGGGATTCGTCGAGGACGGCCGGCGTCCCCGCTACTACCCGCCGCTGGCGCCCGACGGCGAGCGTGAGGACGCCGTGCTGATGTCGCTGGCCCTGGGTTGAATGCCTGGGCCGCGCGGTCGGCGGCTCAGCGCTCGGTGGCCGTTTCCGTCTCGACTTCGTCGAACTTGCCCAGCAGGGCGGTGAGGCGGCGCTCCCACTCCTCGCGCTCCTGCTTCAGGCGGCTGTTCTCCTCGCGCAGTTCCTCGGCTTCCATCTTGAGCAGTTCCAGGGCCTCCACGGCGCTGGCGACTTTCTGTTCGAGTCGGTTGAAGAGTTCGCTGCTCATCCTGTTCTCCTGGCGTTGTCCTTGCGACCGGCGGGCCCTGATGGGACGGGAATTGGAGCCCGCAGCGTAACGCCGCCGCCGGGGCTCAGCAAGCGTCGCCGTTCGGCGACCAGGGTAATCGCAGTCGGTCATGATACGGAACCGGCGACAGGTCGAAGAGGAGGTCGTTTGTCAGGGATGACAAATGTAGCGCCCAGGAATCGGGTCACAGCGCCTTCTCGGAGACCTGTCGACGGGGCAGCAAGGCCCTAGTTCGGTGACTCGCCGCGCCGGTAGAGGCGGGCGGTGGTGTCGCCGGCGCGCACTTCGCGGTACAGGACCCAGTGGGCCGGCACCGGCGGCGTCAGCGCCGATTCCGTCTCCACATAGATGAAGGCCGAGGCGCTGAGCCAGCCCTGCTCCAGGCGTGCACAGCAGGGCTCGACCAGGTCCTGGCGAAAGGGCGGGTCGAGGAACACCAGCGAGCAGGGACGGGGCTCGCCGGCGAGGAAGGTCAGGGCGTCGGCGGTGGTCACCCGGCCGCGGGCGTCGGCGCCCAGGGTGGCCAGGTTCGTCGTGAGCTGCTCGGCCACGCGAGGGTCGCGCTCCACGAAGTGCGCCTCGGCCGCGCCGCGGGAGAGCGCCTCCAGGCCCAGCGCCCCGGTGCCGGCGAAGAGGTCCAGCACCCGGGCCCCGGGGGTGGCCGCGGCCAGCCAGTTGAAGAGCGTCTCGCGCACCCGGTCGGGGGTCGGGCGCAGGCCGGGGCTGTCGAGCACCGGTAGCTGGCGACGCCGGTACTCGCCGCCGATCAGGCGCAGGCGGCCCGTGCCGCGCGAGCGGTTGGCAGCGGCGGGGCGGTGGCGGGAGGAGGAGCGGCGGCGTGTCATGGCGCCGAATTGTACCTGCCACCCCGTCCGCCGTCATGTTGTCCACAGCCAGGGTGCGCGGTGGTAGGATGTGTCGATCATTCACCCGTGAGGTTGAATTTCCCCATGTTCGGTTTTTTCAAGCGCAAGAAACAGCAGGACGAGCAGGAAAAACAGGAGAGTCAGACACCGGCGCCGGAAGCGGAAGTCCCGGCCGAACCGGAGGCGTCGTCGGACACCGCCGAGGTGGAGCCGCCCCGCGAGGAGGCGGCTGATGAGGTCGCGGCGGCCGAGCCCCAGGCTGCCGCCGAACCCGAACCCGAACCCGAACCCGAACCCGAACCCGAACCCGAACCCGAACCCGAACCCGAAGCGCAGCCTGAGCCCGAGCCGGCACGCCCGGCGCTGCAAGAGAAGCCGACGGCGCCGGCCGGCGGGAAGAAGGGCTGGTTCGCGCGCATCCGTGCCGGGCTCGGCAAGACCCGCGCCAACCTCACCGACGGGCTCGCCGGACTCTTCCTCGGCAAGAAGCAGATCGACGATGAGCTGCTCGAGGACCTGGAGACGCAACTGCTGATGGCCGACGTGGGCATCGAGGCCACCACCGCCATCATCGACCGCCTCACCGAGCGGGTGTCGCGCAAGGAGCTCGCCGATCCCCAGGCGCTCTACCGCGCCCTGCAGGAGGAGCTGACCGCCATGCTCGACCCGGTGGCCACGCCACTGGCACTGCCGCCCCAGGGGGAGGGACCCTTCGTCATCCTGGTGGTGGGGGTCAACGGCGTGGGCAAGACCACCACCATCGGCAAGCTCACCCAGCGCTTCCAGCGCGAGGGGCGCAGCGTGATGCTGGCCGCCGGCGACACCTTCCGCGCCGCGGCCGTGGAGCAGCTCAAGGTGTGGGGCGAGCGCAACGACGTGCCGGTGATCGCCCAGCACACCGGTGCCGACAGCGCCTCGGTGGTCTACGACGCCCTGGCGGCGGCGCGGGCGCGGGGCGTCGACGTGCTGATCGCCGACACCGCGGGGCGGCTGCACAACAAGGCACACCTCATGGAGGAGCTCAAGAAGGTGCACCGCGTGATGGGCAAGCTCGACGCCTCCGCCCCCCACGAGGTGATGCTGGTGCTCGACGCCGGCACCGGCCAGAACGCGCTCTCCCAGGCCGCCACCTTCAACGAGGCGGTGCCGGTCACGGGGATCACCCTGACCAAGCTCGACGGCACGGCCAAGGGCGGCATCATCTTCGCCCTGGCCAAGCAACTCGGCACGCCGATCCGCTTCATCGGGGTGGGCGAGTCGCTGGACGACCTGCGACCCTTCGCGGCCCACGAGTTCGTCGACGCCCTCTTCGACCAGGGCGACGCGCGCGACGCCGCCTCGGCATGATCGTCTTCGAGCACGTCGGCAAGCGCTACGGCGGGCGCTTCGAGGCGCTCGCCAACCTCGACTTCCGCGTGCGCCGCGGCGAGATGGTCTTTCTCACCGGCCACTCCGGCGCCGGCAAGAGTTCGCTGCTGCGCCTGATCATGTGCCTCGAGCGGCCCAGCCGCGGGCGCATCCTGGTCGCCGGCCACGACCTCGCCCGCCTCCACCCCAGCCAGGTGCCCTTCTACCGGCGCCAGGTGGGCGTGGTGTTCCAGGACCACCAACTGCTCTTCGACCGCTCCGTCTTCCACAACGTGGCGCTGCCGCTGGAGATCCGCGGCATGGCGCCGCGCGAGGCGGCGCGCCGGGCGCGCGCGGCGCTCGACAAGGTGGGGCTGCTGCACCGCGAGCGCGCCCTGCCCATCGAGCTCTCCGGCGGTGAGCAGCAGCGCGTGGGCATCGCCCGGGCGGTGGTCAACAAGCCCGCCCTGCTGCTCGCCGACGAGCCCACCGGCAACCTCGACCCGCAGCTCTCCGCCGACATCATGGCGCTCTTCGAGGACTTCAATCGGATCGGCACCACGGTGATGATCGCCAGTCACGACCTGGCGCTGATCGCCCGGCTGCGCCATCGCACCCTGCGCCTGCGCGAGGGGCGCCTGGTGGCCGACGAGGAGGCGGCATGACCCGCCAGCCGCCCGTTCCGCCGCGCGGGGCCCGCAGCCAGCGCACCCGCTCGTCGAGCCAGCTGCGCGGCTGGCTGCGTCATCATCGCGCCATGGGCGCGGACAGCGCCCGGCGCCTGCTGCGCCAGCCACTGGGCAGTCTGCTCACCATGCTGGCCATCGCCATCGCCCTGGTGCTGCCGGCGGCGCTGTGGCTCATGCTCGACAGCGCCCGGCTGCTCGACGCCGAGCTGGACGACAGCGCGACGCTGACCGCCTACCTCGAGCCCCGGGTGGCGGAGGGCGAGGCCGGGCGCATCGCCGAGGCGGTCGCGGCCCAGTCGGGGGTGGCCGGGACGCGCCTGATCACCGCCGCCGAGGGCATGGCCGAGTTCCAGCAAGCCCTGGGGCTCAGCGACGCCCTGGCGCGGCTCGACGGCAATCCGCTGCCCGCGAGCATCGTGGTCACGCCGGACGACCCCGCCCCGGCGGCGGTGCGCCAGCTGGCCCGATCCCTCGAGGCGCTCGCCGGCGTCGCGGAGGTGCGCCTGGACCTGGCCTGGCTCGAGCGGCTGCGCCACCTGGCCGAGCTGGGGCGACGCGTGGCCCTGGCGCTCGGCGTGCTGTTCGGGCTCGGCGTGCTCCTGGTGGTGGGCAACACCATTCGCCTGGCGGTGGAGAGCCGCCGCCAGGAGATCGAGGTGGTGATGCTGATCGGCGCCACCCATGCCTTCGTGCGCCGTCCCTTCCTCTATAGCGGGGCCTGGTACGGCCTCGGCGGCGGCCTGCTGGCCTGGGCCCTGCTGGCGCTCGGCAACCAGTGGCTGGCCACGCCGGTGCGCGCCCTGGCAGCGAGCTACGGGGCGAGCTTTACCCTGCCGCAGCTGGGCCTGCCGGGGTCGGCAACGCTGCTGATCTGCAGTACACTACTGGGCTGGCTCGGTGCCTGGATCGCCGTCGGCCGCCACCTCGCCGGCATCCGCCCGCGGTAGTGGCTGAGCAGCGATGGCTGAGTAGCGGAATCTCGGCTAGCCTCGCTGATGCCCTGGCGCGATCCGCCAGCCGAGTCGGAAAACACGGAACATTCTCCGGTCTTTGCCGTCAAAGGCGGCAACCGCGGTGGTGGCCGTGGGCGTCACGGTTACGCTATTGTTGTGAACAACTGTTGTGAATAGACCAGCACCTTGGGCTTCGAAGGAGACACCCTGCACATGAGCACCAGTCTTCTGCCGGTGGGACAACTATCGCCGGGACATGACCTCAACGGGTACATCCAGGCGGTCAACGGCATTCCCATGCTGAGTGCCGAGGAGGAGCGCGAGCTGGCCTTCCGTCTGCATGACGAGGGAGACCTCGAGGCCGCGCGGCGCCTGGTGCTGTCGCACCTGCGGTTCGTGGTGCACATCGCCCGCAGCTACTCCGGCTACGGCCTGCCCCAGGCCGACCTGATCCAGGAGGGCAACGTCGGCCTGATGAAGGCGGTCAAGCGCTTCGACCCCAACCAGGGCGTGCGCCTGGTCTCCTTCGCCGTGCACTGGATCAAGGCCGAGATCCACGAGTTCGTGCTGCGCAACTGGCGCATCGTCAAGATCGCCACCACCAAGGCCCAGCGCAAGCTGTTCTTCAACCTGCGCAGCGCCAAGAAGCGTCTCGCCTGGCTCAACGGCGACGAGGTCGACGCCATCGCCAAGGATCTCGACGTCAAGCCCGAGGTGGTGCGCGAGATGGAGGGGCGGCTGGCCGCCCACGATGCGGGTTTCGACGTCTCGCCGAGCGACGACGAGGAGTCCGCCTACCAGGCGCCGGTACACTACCTGGACGACGCCTCGGCCGACCCGGCGACCCAGCTCGAGGACAGCGACTGGGAGGACGACGCCAGCCGCCGCCTGCAGCTGGCCCTGGAGGCGCTCGACGAGCGTTCTCGCGATATTCTCCAGCGTCGCTGGCTGGTCGAGGAGAAGGCCACGCTCCACGAGCTGGCCGAGGTCTACGGCGTCTCCGCCGAGCGCATTCGCCAGCTCGAGAAGAACGCCATGAAGAAGATCCGCCAGCAGCTGGGCGAGGCGCTCGCCGCCTGAGTCGCGATTCGCTCCCGGTAGATGAGACGAAGCCCCGGCCCTGGCCGGGGCTTCGTGCGTCAGGGGATCGCCTCAGGCCGTCTGGCGGGCCTCCCCGAGCAGGTGCGCCGAGAGCAGCGCCCACTGGTCGTCCCAGTGTTCGGTGGGGCGGCGCTGGAAGTCGCTGCGCACGTACTGGGAAATGCGCCCCTCGGCCTGGGCCAGCAGCAGGTTGGCGGCGGCCGAGACGGGCAGGGTGGGGCGGCGCCCCTCGCGCAGTTCGGCCTCGCGCAGCACCTGCTTGAGTTGCGTCTCGAGGCGTTCGAAGAGCTGGTGGATGCGCGTGCGCAGCCGGGCCGTCTCACCGGTGAGCACGTCGCCGCCCAGCAGCCGCGACAGCCCCGGGTTCTTCTCGGCGAAGGCGAGCAGCAGGGTGAGGATCTGGCCGCAGCGCGACAGGGCGTCGGGCGCTTCCTCGAGGATGCGGTTGATGCGCGCGAAGAGCGTCTCCTCGATGAAGGCGATCAGGCCCTCGAACATCCGCGCCTTGCTGGGAAAGTGGCGATAGAGCGCGGCCTCGGAGACGCCCACCTGGCGGGCCAGGGCCGCGATGGTGATGCGCTTGCCGCTGTCTTCCTCCAGCATCAGCGCGAGCGCCTGCAGGATCTGCTCGCGGCGGCTGGGTGGGGGAGTTACCTGCGTCATGTCAGTCTTTTCTGTTATGGGTATCGCTTCATCCTAATGGGAGCCCCGCGGCAGCGCAAAAGGTACCGCGGGGCCGGCGCTTATCCGGGGGTGTCCTCCCGCACCTCGTTGGTGATCAGGGTGCCGACCCCGGCGTTGGTGAAGATCTCGAGCAGGGTCGCGTGGGGCACCCGGCCGTCGATGATGTGGGCGCTCGCCACGCCCTCCTTGACCGCCTCCAGGGCGCAGCGGATCTTGGGCAGCATGCCTCCGTGGATGGTGCCGTCGGCGATCAGGGCATCCACCTGGGCGGTGGTGAGACCGGTGAGCACCTCGCCGGCGGCGTTCATCAGGCCGGCCACGTTGGTCAGCAACATCAGCTTCTCGGCGCCGAGTGCCTCGGCCACCTTGCCGGCCACCAGGTCGGCGTTGATGTTGTAGCTGCGCCCCGTGGCGTCGACGCCGATGGGGGCGATCACCGGGATGAAGTCGCGCGCGGCGAGCATCTCGATCAGGTCGGTGGAGACGTGTTCCACCTCGCCGACGTGACCGATGTCGATGATCTCGGGGGCGGTCATCTCCGGTGTCTGGTGCTCCACACGGAGCTGCCGCGCGCGGATCTGCGCGCCGTCCTTGCCGGTCAGGCCAATCGCCTTGCCGCCGCACTGGTTGATCAGATTGACGATGCCCTTGTTGACCAGCCCGCCGAGCACCATCTCGACGACGTCCATGGTCTCGGCGTCGGTGACCCGCATGCCGCCCACGAAGCGCGACTCGATCTTGAGCTTCTCCAGCAGCTCGCCGATCTGCGGGCCGCCGCCGTGGACCACCACCGGATTGATGCCGACCTCCTTCATCAGCACCATGTCGCGGGCGAAGGAGTCGATCAGGGTGTCCTCGGTCATGGCGTTGCCGCCGTACTTGACGACCACCGTCTTGCCGGAGAAACGCTGGATGTAGGGCAGTGCCTCGGAGAGCACTTCCACCACCAGCCGCGGGTCACGAGTCGTTTCGGTCATGGTCCTTCCTTAACGGGTACGAAAGACGCCCAGCGGGCACGGGCCGCGCCCGGCCGTCAGTGGGGCAGCGACAGCGACGGGTCGACCTGCTTCAGGGCGTCGGCGAAGCGGTCGCGGATGCGCGCCAGGGCAGCGTCGCTCTTGCCCTCGAAGCGCAGCACCAGCACCGGCGTGGTGTTGGAGGCGCGGCACAGGCCCCAGCCGTCGGGGTAGTCGACGCGGATGCCGTCGAGCGTGGTCTTCACCCCCGTCTCGCCGAAGTCGCCCTCGCGGGCGAGCCGTTCCACCAGGTCGAACTTGGTCTCGTCGGTGACGTGGACGTTGATCTCGGGGGTGCCGATGTCCTGGGGGAAGTGGGCGAAGAAGGCGTCGGCATCGACCGCCTGCTTCGACAGGATCTCCAGCAGCCGGGCGGCGCCGTAGAGGCCGTCGTCGAAGCCGTACCAGCGCTCCTGGAAGAAGATGTGGCCGCTCATCTCGCCGGCGAGCGCCGCGCCGGTCTCCTTCATGCGCGCCTTGATCAGCGAGTGGCCGGTGCGCCACATCTCCGGCGTGCCGCCGGCCGCCTCGACCACCTGTGCCAGGTTACCGGTGCACTTGACGTCGAAGATCACCCGGGCGCCGGGGTTGCGCGAGAGCATGTCCTCGGCGAAGGCCATCAGCAGGTGGTCGGGGTAGATCAGGGCCCCGCTCGGGGTGATCACGCCGAGGCGGTCGCCGTCGCCGTCGAAGGCCAGGCCGATGTCGGCGCCGGTCTCCTTGACGGTGCGGATCAGGTCCTGGAGGTTCTCGGGCTTGCCCGGGTCGGGGTGGTGGTTGGGGAAGGTGCCGTCGATCTCGGCGAACAGCGGCACCGTCTCGGCGCCGAGCGCCGCGACGAGCTTGGGCCCGAGCTCGCCGGCCACGCCGTTGCCGCAGTCGACCACCGCCTTGATCGGGCGGGCGAGCGTGACGTCGCCGACGATGCGTTCCAGGTAGGCGTCGCGCACGTCCTCCTCGCGCACCCGGCCCTCGCCCTCGACCAGATCGCCGGAGTCGATGCGCCGGTAGAGCGCGGTGATCGCCTCGCCGGAGAGCGTCTCGCCACCGAGCACGATCTTGAAGCCGTTGTAGTCCGGCGGGTTGTGGCTGCCGGTGACCATCACCCCCGATGCGGTGCCCTCGAGCACATGGGTGGCGAAGTAGAGCACCGGCGTGGGCACCATGCCGATGTCGATGACCTCGCGACCGGTCGCGGTCAGGCCGCGGGTCAGCGCGGCCTGCAGGCGTGGCCCGGAGAGGCGGCCGTCGCGGGCCACGACGACGGTGGATTCGCCGCGCGCGGCGGCCTCGCTGCCGATGGCGCGGCCGATCTGCTCGACGCTCGCCTCGGTCAGGGTGTCGTCGACGATGCCGCGGATGTCATAGGCGCGGAAGATGGAAGCAGGTACCTGGCTCATGGCGTTTCCTTGCAATCAGTGGTGTGGGTGGAGGCATGGCCTGGACTGCGATGCGATGTCGTGCGCCCCTCCCTGGGCGGCTCGGCCGCTGGTCGGCGGCATCACTCAGTGGCGGCCCGAGCTGCCGAAGCCGCCATGGCCCCGGGCGCTCGCCGCGAAGTCGTCGACCACCTCGAGTTCGGCCTGGACCACCGGTACCACCACATACTGGGCCAGGCGCTCGAAGGGTTCCAGTACAAAGGGGCGGCTGCCGCGGTTCCAGGTCGAGATCATCAGTTCGCCCTGGTAGTCGGAGTCGATCAGCCCCACCAGGTTGCCGAGCACGATGCCGTGCTTGTGGCCCAGCCCCGAGCGCGGCAGGATCAGGCCGGCGAGGCCCGGGTCGCCGATGTGCACGGCGAGCCCCGTGCGCACCAGCTCGCACTCGCCCGGCTGGAGCGTCAGCGGGGCGTCGAGCAGGGCACGCAGGTCCATGCCGGCGGCGCCCGCGGTCGCGTAGCGCGGCAGGTAGTCGCGCAGTCGCTCGTCGAGCAGCTTGACGGAGAGGCGGGGTGCGGCGGGGGCAGGCGGGGTCTGAGGATCGGACATGGGCGGTACCGTGGTTGCAACGGGCAATGGAGGAAAGAGAAGCGGTGTCAGTGGGCGGCGCGGGCGCGCCGGCACGCCAGGGCGCGTTCGATGACGGCGCGGGCCAGCGTCGCCTTGGACTGCGGCGGCAGGGACTCACCGCCTTCGCCCTCGCCGTCGCGCCACAGCAGCAGGGCAGCGTTGTCGTCGGCGCCGAAGCCGAGGCCGGCGGCGGAGACGTCATTGGCGACGATCATGTCGAGACCCTTGCGGGTCAGCTTGTCTCGCGCGTAAGCCTCCAGGTCGCGGGTCTCGGCGGCGAAGCCGACCACGAAGGGGCGGTCGGCGCGTGCCGCCACCTCGGCAATGATATCGGGGTTCTTGACCAGGGTGAGTGTCAGGCCCTCCTCGCCCTCGCGCTTCTTGATCTTGTGCTCGGCGGGTGTCTCGGCGCGGTAGTCCGCCACGGCGGCACAGCCGATGAAGAGGTCGCACTCGCCGGCGAGGCGCTGGGCGGCGTCGTGCATCTCGCGGGCCGTCTCGACGTCGAGGCGTTCGACGCCCTCGGGGGTGGCCAGCGCCACCGGGCCGCTGATCAGGGTGACCCGGGCGCCGAGCGCGGCGGCGGCGGCGGCCAGGGCGTAGCCCATCTTGCCGGAGCTGTGGTTGGAGAGGTAGCGCACCGGGTCGAGCGGCTCGCGGGTGGGGCCGGCGGTGATCACCACGTGCAGGCCGTCGGCGGGGTGCACCTCCGCTGTCTGGGTCGGTGCGGCGAGCGCCTCGAGGATCGCCTCGGGCTCGAGCATGCGCCCGGGGCCGATGTCGCCGCAGGCCTGGTCGCCGCTGGCCGGCCCCAGCAGCCGCCAGCCGTCTGCGGTGAGCTGGCTGGCGTTGCGCTGGGTGGCCGGATGGCGCCACATCGCCTGGTTCATGGCCGGGGCCATCACCTTGTCGGCTCGGCTTGCCAGGCACAGGGTGGTGAGCAGGTCGTCTGCCTGGCCGGTGGCCAGGCGCGCCATCAGGTCGGCGGTGGCCGGGGCGACGAGCACGAGGTCCGCCCAGCGCGCCAGCTCGATGTGGCCCATGCCGGCCTCGGCCTCGGGGTCGAGCAGCGAGGTGCGCACCGGCTCGCCGGTCAGCGCCTGCAGCGTCAGCGGCGTGATGAAGGCCTGGGCCCCCTCGGTCATGACCACGCGCACCTCGGCGCCTGCCTGGGTGAGCAGCCGGGCGAGCTGGGCGCTCTTGTAGGCGGCGATGCCGGCGCTGATGCCGAGCAGGATACGCTTTCCGGAGAGGGACGACGGCATGACGGAATCCCGCGGTGAAATTCGGTGGTCTACCTTACCACTGCGGCGGCCATCGCGCAGCCGCGGCGCGGCGTCGGCCGAGCGGTTACACTGGCCTGTGGAGCCGGGGTGCCGCGTCGCGGTGTCCCGGCAGACGGTAACCACAGGGAAGGAGACAGGGATGTCGATTCGCAACTGGCCCGAGGGTGAGCGCCCCCGGGAGAAACTGCTGGCGCTGGGCGCCGAGGCGCTGTCGGACGCCGAGCTGCTGGCCATCTTCCTGCGCGTGGGGGTGGCCGGCCGTTCGGCGGTGGATCTGGCGCGCGACCTGCTCACCGCGTTCGGTGGGCTGCGCCCGCTGCTCGAGGCCGACCAGGCGCGCTTCTGTGCCGAGCATGGCCTGGGCATGGCCAAGTTCGTGCAGCTGCAGGCGGTGCTCGAGCTCTCGCGCCGCCACCTGGCGAGCCAGCTCGCCCGCGGCGATGCGCTGACCTCGCCGCGGCTGGTGCGCGCCTACCTGGCCTCGCAGCTGCGCCACCTGGGACACGAGGAGTTCGCCGCGCTGTTCCTCGACAGCCAGCACCGGGTGATCCGCTTCGAGTCGCTGTTTCGCGGCACCCTGGACAGCGCCTCCGTCTACCCGCGCGAGGTGGCGCGTCGCGCGCTGGAGCTGGGGGCGGGGGCGCTGATCGTTGCCCACAATCACCCCTCGGGCGTCGCCGAGCCGAGCGATGCCGACCGGCGGATCACCGAGCGGCTGCGCGAAGCGCTCTCGCTCTTCGAGATCCGCGTACTGGATCACTTCGTCGTCGGCGACGGGGAGGTGGTGTCGTTCGCCGAACGGGGTTGGCTGTAGGAGGGGAACCATCGCCCTGCTTCAGAGTGAAGGCGTGATGCGAAAGCAGGCGAGAGAGGGTAGAATGCTTACCATCTGTTGCCTGTCCGGGCGCACTCTGCTATAAAGTGCAGCCTTTGAATTCCCTTGGGTCAAATGACAACGGGGTCGTTCCCGGTTTGCCCGACAGGTTTTGAACACTCAGGTCGCGACTTCCCGTTTCGCGAACACCTGGCCAAGCGGTTGGAGGCTCCCATGTCCAAAGTATGTCAGGTTACCGGCAAGCGCCCGGTGACTGGTAACAACGTTTCACACTCCCAGCGCAAGACCCGCCGTCGTTTCTTGCCGAACCTGCACACCCATCGCTTCTGGGTGGAGGCGGAGAATCGCTTCGTCAAGCTGCGTGTCTCCTCCAAGGGCATGCGCATCATCGACAAGAAGGGCATCGAGGCGGTGCTCAGCGACATCCGCAAGCGCGGCGAAGCCGTCTAAGCGACTCATCAGGGAGACAGCCCCATGCGTGACAAGATCAAGCTGGTGTCCAGCGCCGGGACCGGCCACTTCTACACCACCGACAAGAACAAGCGGAACACCCCGGACAAGCTCGAGTTCAAGAAGTACGATCCGGTCGTCCGCAAGCACGTGATGTACAAGGAAGCCAAGATCAAGTAAGTCTTGGTCGCTTCCACCGCAGGCACGAGCCTGTCCGCCTGAACCCGGCCGCAAGGTCGGGTTCTTGCGTATCACTGGACGAGATCATGCCCGAGCTGCCCGAAGTCGAAACCACCCGCCGCGGCATCGCCCCCCACGTGGAGGGGCGCGAGATCGTCGAGGTGATCGTGCGCGAGCCGCGCCTGCGCGTGCCGGTACCCGGCGATCTCGTCGACCGGCTGGTGGGGGCGCGCCTCGGCCCGCTCGCCCGGCGCGCCAAGTACCTGCTGTTCCCGATCGCGGGGGCGACGCCGGCGAGCCTGCTGTGGCACCTGGGCATGTCGGGGAGCCTGCGCATCGCGCGCCTCGGCGAGCTGCCGAAGAAGCACGACCACCTCGACCTCGTGCTCGACGACGGGGCCATCCTGCGCTACCACGACCCGCGCCGTTTCGGCTTCGTCGACTGGCTGGCGGGCGATGTCGAGCTCGACCCGCGGCTCGCCCGCCTGGGCCCCGAGCCGCTGTCGGAGGCCTTCCACGGCGAGCGCCTCCATCGCCTCTCCCGCGGGCGGCGCCTGGCCGTCAAGCCCTTCCTGATGGACAGTGGCGTGGTGGTGGGCGTCGGCAACATCTACGCCGCCGAGGCGCTGTTCCTCGCCGGTATCGACCCGCGCCGCGCCGCCGGGCGCATCGGCCGCGAGCGCTACGCGCGGCTCGCCGCCGCGGTGCAGGAGGTGCTCGCCGCCGCCATCGCCCAGGGCGGCACCACGCTGCGCGACTTCGTCGGCGGCACCGGCGAGCCGGGCTACTTCCGCCAGCGCCTCAACGTCTACGGCCGCGACGGCGCGCCCTGCCGGCGCTGCGGCGGCGAGCTGCGGCGGGTGACGCTCGGCCAGCGGTCGAGCGTCTTCTGCCCCCGCTGCCAGACCTGACCCACTTTCTTGACGAGACCCACCATGACCCAAGCGCTGCGCCTGAAGAAGAACGCCGACCGCCGCCTCAAGGCCGGTCACCTGTGGCTCTACTCCAACGAGGTCGACACCGACGCCACCCCGCTCAAGGGCTTCGAGCCGGGCGCCCAGGCGCTGATCGAGGCCCCCAGCGGCAAGCCGCTGGGGGTGGCCTACGTCAACCCGCACTCGCTGATCTGCGCGCGCGTGGTCTCCCGTGACCCCAACGTACGGCTCGACCGCTCGCTGCTGGTGCACCGCTTCAACCAGGCGCTGGCCCTGCGCGAGCGGCTCTACGCCAGGCCCTTCTACCGGCTGGTGCACGGCGAGGGCGACCTGCTGCCGGGGCTGATCGTCGATCGCTTCGAGGACGTGGTGGTCGTCCAGCTCAATACCCTGGGCATGGAGCGCCTCGCCGAGGAGGTCGTCGCGGCGCTGGACAAGGTGCTCGCGCCGCGCGTGATCGTGTTCAAGAACGACTCCTCGGGGCGGCGCCAGGAGGCGCTCGAGTCACACGTCGAGGTGGTGAAGGGAACGCTCGACGGCCCGGTGCTGCTGGAAGAGAACGGCGTACGCTTCACGGTGCCGGTGCTCGACGGCCAGAAGACCGGCTGGTTCTTCGATCACCGTGCCAATCGCGCCTGGCTCAACGGCCTGGTCGCCGGTAAGCGGGTGCTGGACGTGTTCAGCTACGTGGGGGGCTGGGGCGTGCAGGCGGCGGCCCACGGCGCCAGCGAGGTGCTGTGTGTCGACGCCAGCGCCCGGGCGCTGGAGCAGGTTGCCGAGAACGCGGCGCTCAACGGCCTGCACGAGCAGGTGGCGGTGGGCGAGGGCGATGCCTTCGAGGCGCTGGCCGCGCTCAAGGCCGAGGGCGAGCGTTTCGACGTGGTGATCCTCGACCCGCCCGCCTTCATCAAGAAGCGCAAGGACATCGCCAGCGGCGAGCGCGCCTATGCCCGCCTCAATCGCGAGGCGATGCGCCTGCTGGGGCGCGACGGCCTGCTGCTCTCGGCCTCCTGCTCCATGCACCTGGCGCCGGAGCGGCTCGTCGAGGTGGTGCGCGGCGCGGTGCGCCACCAGGACCGCCACGGCCAGATCCTCTTCCAGGGACACCAGGCGCCGGACCATCCGGTGCACCCGGCGATCCCGGAGACCGCCTATCTGAAGGCGTTGGGGGTGAGGGTGTTTCGTGATTGATGGGGAGGCGGCATGACGGCACCCGGCTATGTCCGCGTCTTTGCCCACGCCAATGCCCTGCTGGTCAACCACGTCGGCAACCTCCTCGAGGCGGCCGGCATCCCCGTGGAGCGGCGCAACCTGACGCTCGGCGGCGGTGCCGGCGAGCTGCCGCCTGGCGAGTGCGAGCCGGAGGTGTGGGTCGCCCCGCACAATCGGGCGCGTGCCGAGGCGTTGATCGCCCGTGCCATGCGGGGCGAGAGCGACGCGCCCGACTGGAGCTGCCCTGGCTGCGGTGAGCGCCTGGAGGGGGTGTTCGATACCTGCTGGAACTGCGGGCATTCCCGGCCCGGTTGAGTGTTTCGCCGCCGGGTCGTCGCCGGCTGAAGCGGCCGTGTGATGATTTTTCGTTGAGGCGTCTTTTTGCCGGTAAATTTTCTGGTCATCTTCGGCTTTTCATTGTTTATTCTTGTTTTTTGGCGGCATCTCTTCATGGATGTCCTGCTTGTGCTGTAATGGATAGGTAGCCTTGGCTGTTATCCGTTTCACACCGCAGGAGGGGTCATGAAGATCGCAGTCCCGAAGGAAATCAAGAACCATGAATATCGCGTCGCTCTGACGCCGACGGGAGCGCGCGAACTGGTCGCCCGCGGCCACCAGGTGACCGTGCAGGCCAGCGCCGGCGAAGGGGCCGGCTTCCCCGACGCCGCCTATGAAGCGGCCGGCGCCCGCCTGGAAGCGGACGTGGCCAAGGTCTGGGA
Source organism: Billgrantia azerbaijanica (assembly GCA_004551485.1). Lineage (GTDB taxonomy): Bacteria > Pseudomonadota > Gammaproteobacteria > Pseudomonadales > Halomonadaceae > Halomonas > Halomonas azerbaijanica. The sequence continues at coordinate 67,624 of SBLD01000001.1, forward strand.
CGACGCCGAACTGATCCTCAAGGTCAAGGAGCCGCAGGCCGAGGAGGTCGCGCGCCTGAAGAAGGGCCAGACGCTCTTCACCTACCTGCACCTGGCCGCCGAGGAGCGCCTGACCCGCGGCCTGATGGAGAGCGGCGCCACCTGCATCGCCTACGAGACCATCACCGACCGCCAGGGTGGCCTGCCGCTGCTGGCGCCGATGAGCACCGTGGCCGGGCGCATGGCCGTCCAGGCCGGCGCCCATAGCCTGGAGAAGGCGCAGGGCGGCTCCGGCGTGCTGCTGCCCGGCGTGCCCGGCGTGGCGCCGGCCAAGGTGGCGGTGATCGGCGGCGGCGTGGTCGGCGAGAACGCCGCGCGCATGGCGCTCGGCCTGGGGGCCGAGGTGACGGTGCTCGACAAGTCGATCCCGCGCTTGGAAGTGCTCGACGACCGCTACCAGGGGCGCATGAAGACGGTCTTCTCCACCGCCGATGCCATCGAGGAGGCGGTGCGCGAGTCCGACCTGATCGTCGGCGCCGTGCTGATTCCCGGCGCCGCCGCGCCCAAGCTGATCACCCGCGCCATGCTCGCCGACATGAAGCCGGGCAGCGTGCTGGTGGACGTGGCCATCGACCAGGGCGGCTGCTTCGAGACCAGCAGGCCCACCACCCATGCCGAGCCCACCTACGTGGTCGACGGCGTCGTCCACTACTGCGTGGCCAACATGCCCGGCGCGGTGGCGCGCACCTCCACCCAGGCGCTGACCAATGCCACCCTACCGTTCGTGATCGCGCTCGCCGACAAGGGGTGGAAGCAGGCGCTGGCCGACGATGCACACTTCCTGCCGGGCCTCAACGTCCACGACGGCCAGGTGACCTACCGGGCCGTGGCCGAGGCCTTCGGCCTGGAGAGCGTCGACCCCGCCAGCCTGGTGGAGTGAAGCAAGGCTCTCTGGCCTGATTAAGAAGACTGTGGCAAGCGGCGCCGGGGGCAGGTCGGAGCGGGAGTCATTTGCCATGGATGGCAAATGTCGCGCCCAGGGAAGGGGGCACAGTGCCCCCACGAAGACCTGCCCCCGGGATAGCCGCGGATAGGAGTATTGCCCGGTTCGCCTTGAGCCGGGCAGCACGGTAAACTGGCGCGATCGCAACGAACGATCAGGCCAGTCCGAACTCCATGACCAAGACACGCGTTCTCACCGGTATCACCACCACCGGCACCCCCCACCTGGGCAACTACGTGGGGGCCATCAAGCCCGCCATCGCGGCCAGCCAGGACCCCAACGTCCAGTCCTACTACTTCCTCGCCGACTTGCACGCGCTGATCAAGTGCCAGGACCCGCGGCGGGTGCAGGAGTCGCGTCGCGAGATCGCCGCCACCTGGCTGGCACTGGGGCTGGATACCGACAACGCCATCTTCTACCGCCAGTCGGACATTCCCGAGATCCCCGAACTCACCTGGCTGCTCTCCTGCGTCTGCGCCAAGGGGCTGATGAACCGCGCCCACGCCTACAAGGCGGCAGTGGCCGAGAACGACGCCGCCGGCAACCAGGACCCCGACAAGGGCATCACCATGGGGCTGTTCGGCTACCCCGTGCTGATGGCCGCCGATATCCTGATGTTCAACGCCAACAAGGTGCCGGTGGGCCGCGACCAGATCCAGCACATCGAGATGGCCCGCGACATGGCCGGTCGCTTCAACCACCTCTACCGGGGCGACTTCTTCACCCTGCCCGAGGCGGTCGTGGACGACGACGTGGCGGTCCTGGGCGGGCTCGACGGGCGCAAGATGTCCAAGAGCTACAACAACACCATCCCGCTGTTCGTTGCCGAGAAGAAGCTGCTCAAGCTCATCCGCAAGATCAAGACCAATTCGCTGGAGCCCGGCGAGCCCAAGGACCCGGACGACTGCACCCTCTTCCAGATCTACTCGGCCTTCGCCACCGTCGAGGAGCGCGCGGCGATGCGGGCCGAGTACGAGGCCGGCATCGGCTGGGGCGAGGTCAAGAACCGCCTCTTCGAGTACCTCAACGAGCACCTGCGCGAACCCCGCGAGCGCTACCAGGCGCTGATGGAGGACCCGGGCTACATCGAGTCGGTGCTCCTGCAGGGGGCCGAGCGCGCCCGGGCCGAGGCGGCCCCTTTCATGGACCGCCTGCGCGAGGCGGTCGGTCTTGGCCGCTTCGCCTGAGCCAAGTCGCTCCCGATGATGCCCAGCGCCCCGCCCTCCGGTCGGGGCGCTGCACGTTTCGCGACGTGCTAAAGTGTGCGCCAAGGTGCCATCAGAGCACCAACGGCCCGGTTTCCAGACACTGTATCGAGATCCGCGATGACCATCGAATCCAAGCGTCCCCTCTACATCCCCTATGCTGGCCCGCCGCTGCTCGAGATGCCGCTGCTCAACAAGGGGAGTGCCTTTACCCATGAAGAGCGCCTCGAATTCAATCTGATCGGCCTGCTGCCCCAGAACGTGGAGTCCATCGAGGAGCAGGCCGAGCGGGCCTACCGGCAGTACCAGCAGTGTCACAGCGACCTCGATCGTCACATCCACCTGCGTGCCATCCAGGACGACAACGAGACCCTCTACTACCGGCTCGTCTCGGAGCACCTCGAGGAGATGCTGCCGATCATCTACACCCCCACGGTGGGCAAGGCGTGCCAGGAGTTCTCCAATATCTACCGCAACCACCGGGGGCTGTTCATCGCCTACCCGGACCGCGAGTACATCGACGACATCCTGCGCAGCGCCACCAAGGAGAAGGTCAAGGTGATCGTGGTCACCGACGGCGAGCGCATCCTCGGCCTCGGCGACCAGGGCATCGGTGGCATGGGCATCCCCATCGGCAAGCTGGCGCTCTACACCGCCTGCGGCGGCATCAGCCCCGCCTACACGCTGCCGATCATGCTCGACGTGGGCACCAACAACCAGGCGCTGCTCGACGACCCCATGTACATGGGCTGGCGTCACCCGCGCATCGCCCAGGAGGAGTACGACGCCTTCATGGCCGAGTTCATCAGCGCCGTGAAGCGCCGCTGGCCGAACGTGCTGCTGCAGTTCGAGGATTTCGCCCAGGCCAACGCCGTGCCGCTGCTCGAGCGCTATCGCGACGAGCTGTGCTGCTTCAACGACGACGTCCAGGGCACCGCGGCGGTGTGCGTCGGCACCCTGATGGCGGCCTGCCAGGCGCGGGGCGAGACCGTGGCCAACCAGCGCGTGATGTTCGTCGGCGCCGGCTCTGCCGGCTGCGGCATCGCCGAGCAGGTGGTGGTGGCCATGCAGGCCGAGGGGCTCTCGGAGAGCGAGGCGCGCTCGCGCGTCTACATGATCGATCGCGAGGGACTGGTGACCGCCGACCAGGAGTGGCTGCGCGACTTCCAGCGGCGCCTGGCCCACGACCCGGCGCTCACCGAGGGTTGGGACGGTCAGGGCCTCACCGAGACGATACGCCACGTCGCCCCGACGGTGCTGATCGGTGTGTGCGGCCAGAAGGGCATCTTCACCGAGGAGGTGATCCGCGCCATGCACGCCGGCTGCGAGCGTCCGGTGATCATGCCGCTCTCCAACCCCACCTCGCAGGCCGAGGCGGTGCCGGAGGACGTGATCCGCTGGACCGAGGGCCGGGCGCTGGTCGCCACCGGCAGCCCCTTCCCGCCGGTGGAGTTCGAGGGCAAGCGCTACCCCATCGCCCAGTGCAACAACGCCTACATCTTCCCCGGCATCGGCCTCGGCGTGGTCGCCGCCAACGCGCGCCGGGTCACCGACGACATGCTGATGGCCGCGTCCCGGGCGCTCGCCCGCGAGGCGCCGCTGGTGAAGGAGGGCAAGGGGGCGCTGCTGCCGCCGCTGTCGCAGATCCGCGAGCTCTCCAAGGCGATCGCCTTCGACGTCGCCGCCCAGGCCCAGGGCGAGGGCGTGGCGCTGAAGACCAACGGTATCAAGCTGCGCGAGGCCATCGAACGCAACTGCTGGACGCCGGGGTATCGGCGCTATCGCCGCCGCTCGTTCTGATGGAGCACTGACTCATTGCTGCGCTCGACGCCCCGCCTGTCCTCGCTGCGACACGCAACAGGCGTGCCATCCGCGATTGACAGAGGCCCGCTCGAAGAGCGGGCCATCGCCGCCCCCGGGTGGCCTTGCCCCTTGCAGCGGGTCGAGGGATCCGCTACGCCTAGATGTGTCATTCCCGGCATCGGGCGGGCATGAGCCGCCGGTGTGGCCGGCCCGGGCCGTTCAACCCGAGAGGAACCCATGTCAGGGATCGCGAATACCCCCACCCCGCCCTATTACGCCGTGATCTTCAGCTCGATCCGCACCGAGGGCGACCATGGCTACGGTGCCATGGCTGAGCGGATGCTCGAACTGGCCGCCGAGCAGGATGGCTTTCTCGGCGTGGAGTCCGCCCGCGAGGGGGTGGGTATCACCGTGTCCTACTGGGACAGCCTGGAGGCGATCAGGGCCTGGAAGCAGAACGCCGAACACCGTGAGGCCCAGCGCCTCGGCCGTGCGCGCTGGTACGCCGAGTTCCAGGTGCGGGTGGCCCGGGTCGAGCGCGACTACGGCATTTGATGGGGCGCCCCGGCCCTGTCCGGCCCTCATCGGCTTCTGTGGCCCAGGGCAACGGCACCCTGTAACGATGGCCGGGACTTTGCCGGAGTCCGCACAGGCCACTGGGAGGCAGTGATGGAAGAGCCAAGGGTAAAGGGGCTTCGTCCCGAAGCCGAGGTAATGACCAAGCAGCGTCTGCCTTACTTCGTCGGCATCTCGGGGCAGACCGTGGGGGCGACGGGGCTGTCCATGCACGTCGTGGTCATCCCGGCGGGCGGGCGCGCCGAGCCGCACACCCACATCGGCTACGAAACGGGCATCTACGTGCTCGAGGGCCGGGTGTGCACGCGCTGGGGCGCGTCGCTCGAACACGAGACCGTCAGCGAGGCCGGCGACTTCCTCTTCATCCCGCCCGGCGTTCCCCACGAAGCGATCAACCTCAGCGATACCGAGCCCGCCCGCGCGATCGTCGCCCGCAACGACCCGGCGGAACAGGACAGGGTCGAGCCCTATGTCCCGGGGTGCGGGGCTTCGTAGCGTCACGCGTGCACCAGTCCCGGCCCAGGGTGGACCCGAAGGGGCCTGATACTCTGGTGACAGGGCATCAGGCCCGCTCGTACGCCGTCCTGTCAGGCGGTCCTGTCAGGCCGACCCAATCATCTTGCGCAGCACATAGTGGAGAATGCCGCCGTGGCGGTAGTACTCCAGTTCGTTGGTGGTGTCGATGCGGCACAGCGCCTCGAGCGCCTTCTCGCCCTTGTCGCTCGTGATGGTCACCTTGACCTTGCCGCCCGGGCTGAGTGCGGCCAGGCCCTCGATCGAGACCGTCTCGTCACCGGTCAGGCCCAGCGTCTGGCGGTTCTCGCCCTCGGGGAACTGCAGCGGCACCACGCCCATGCCGATCAGGTTGGAGCGGTGGATGCGTTCAAAGGACTCGGCCAGCACCGCCCGCACGCCGAGCAGCCGGGTGCCCTTGGCCGCCCAGTCGCGGGAGGAGCCGGTGCCGTACTCCTTGCCGGCGATCACCACCAGCGGCGTGCTTTCCTCCTGGTACTTCATGGCGGCGTCATAGATCGCCAACTGCTCTCCGGAAGGCACGTGGCGGGTGTAACCGCCGACCACGCCGTCGAGCATCTCGTTCTTGATGCGCACGTTGGCGAAGGTGCCGCGCATCATCACCTCGTGGTTACCGCGCCGCGAGCCGTAGGAGTTGAAATCCACGGGCTTGATGCCGCGCTCCTGCAGGTAGCGCCCGGCGGGGCTGTCGGGCTTGATGGCGCCGGCCGGCGAGATGTGGTCGGTGGTCACCGAGTCGCCGAGCAGGGCGAGGATACGGGCGTCCTGGACGTCCTCGATGCCATCGGGTGTCCTGCCCATGCCCTCGAAGAACGGCGGATGCTGGATATAGGTGGAGTCCGCCGACCACTCGTAGACCTGGCTCTCGGGCACCTTGAGCGCCTTCCAGGTCTCGTCGCCGTCGAACACCTCGCTGTACTCCTTGCGGAACATCTCGGTGTTGACCTGCTGCACTGCCTCGGCGATCTCCGCCTGGCTCGGCCAGATGTCCTTGAGGTAGACGGGCTTGCCATGCGTGTCGGTGCCCAGGGGTTCGCGGGTCAGGTCGAGGCGCACGTTGCCGGCCAGGGCGTAGGCGACCACCAGCGGTGGCGAGGCGAGCCAATTGGTCTTGACCAGCGGGTGGATGCGTCCCTCGAAGTTGCGGTTGCCGGAAAGCACCGACGCCACGGTGAGGTCGCCGTCCTCGATGGCCTGCTCGATGGCCTCGTGCAGCGGGCCGGAGTTGCCGATGCAGGTGGTGCAACCGTAACCCACCAGGTTGAAGCCCAGGGCGTCGAGGTCGTCGTTGACGCCGCCCGCCTCCAGGTAGTCGGTGACCACCTTGGAGCCCGGGGCGAGCGAGGTCTTCACCCACGGCTTGGTGCGCAGCCCCTTGGCCAGGGCCTTGCGGGCCAAGAGCCCGGCGGCCATCATCACGCTGGGATTGGAGGTATTGGTGCAGGAGGTGATGGCGGCGATCACCACGGCGCCTGGGTTGAGCTTGAAGGCCTCGCCCTCGAGCTCCACCTCCTGACTGTCGTGGTGCTCGTAGCTCTCTTCGACGCCCACGGCGGTCTGGCCTCCCTCGGAGAAGAGGCGCCCCTTCTCGGTCTCGGGCAGGGTATCGCCGTTGCTTTCCATCAGCTTGGCGAAGGTCGCCTTCATGTCCTTCAGCGCGACACGGTCCTGCGGCCGCTTGGGCCCGGCCAGGCTCGCCTCGACGTCGTTCATGTCGAGGTGCAGGGTGTCGCTGAAGATCGGCTCCTCGCCCAGCTCACGCCACAGCCCCTGGGCCTTGCTGTAGGTCTCCACCAAGGCGATCTGGGCGTCGTCGCGGCCGGTCAGGCGCAGGTAGGTGAGTGTCTGCTCGTCCACCGGGAAGAAGCCGCAGGTGGCCCCGTACTCCGGCGCCATGTTGGCGATGGTGGCGCGGTCGGCGACGGGAAGGTCGGCCAGGCCGTCGCCGTAGAACTCGACGAACTTGCCCACCACGCCCTTCTGGCGCAGCATCTGGGTCACCGTCAGCACCAGGTCGGTGGCGGTGATGCCTTCGCGCAGCTTGCCGGTGAGCTTGAAGCCGACCACCTCGGGGATCAGCATCGACACCGGCTGGCCGAGCATGGCCGCCTCGGCCTCGATGCCGCCGACCCCCCAGCCGAGCACGCCCAGGCCGTTGATCATGGTGGTGTGGGAGTCGGTGCCCACCAGGGTGTCGGGGAAGGCGTAGGTCTTGCCGTCCGCCGCCTTGGTCCACACCGTCCTGCCCAGGTACTCGAGGTTGACCTGGTGGCAGATGCCGGTGCCGGGCGGCACCACGCGGAAATTGTCGAAGGCCTGCTGGCCCCAGCGCAGGAACTCGTAGCGCTCGCGGTTGCGCTCCATCTCGATGGCGACGTTGTCCTTGAAGGCGGTGGGGTTGCCGAACTTGTCGACCATCACCGAGTGGTCGATCACCAGGTCCACCGGCGAGAGCGGGTTGATGCGCGAGGGCTCCTCGCCGAGCGACTGCACCGCCGCGCGCATGGAGGCGAGGTCCACGACCCCCGGCACGCCGGTGAAGTCCTGCATCAGCACCCGTGCCGGTCGGTAGCCGATCTCGCGATCCGAGTGGCCGTTCTGCTGCCAGTCGACCAGGGCCTGCATGTCGTCGCGGGAGACGCTGGCATCGTCGGCGAACCGCAGCTGGTTCTCGAGCAGGATCTTCAGCGTCTTGGGCAGGCGGTCGACGTTGCCGAACGTCTTGGCCGCCTCGGGCAGGCTGTAGTAATGGTAGGTGTGGCCGCCGGCTTGCAGGGTCTGCAGGGTATCCGGGGTGGCGTCGGTGCTCATTGCGGTCCTCCTTTTCGGCGTTGCCAATGCGGGCGGGTGGACGAACCTCCTGGTGCCATGCGTCTCACATGGTCATGATAGCCGGCGATTTCAAGCAACGCGGGGGCGCTGCCGCCGGCAGACGGGATCGGCCGCCGTCGGCTACAGTGACAGTGATACCCCTGACCTCGGGAGCCCGGCATGCACGAGGAGCAACTGGAGCGCCGGATGGTTCACTGTCCCTACTGCGATACACCCTTCGAGCTGCTGGTGGATGCGTCGCAGGGCGACCAGGAGACCTGGGACGACTGCCCGCACTGCTGTGCGCCTATCCATCTGCGGATCGTGGTATCGCCGGTCGATGGTGAGCTGGAGAGCGTGATGCTGGCGCGCGAAGACGAGGTGCTGTAGCGGGTGGCGTGCCCGTCCCCGATGTCGCGGGGGCGTCGAGCGAAGGCGCGACGGCTGCTACAATGAGCGCGTTTGCACCCGTGGCCGCCCGGTACGGCCGACTGGCCGTGGGGCGGTCACTCCCCGTCTTTCCTTCCAGCGAGTCACGAGGTCTCCCATGAGCGAAGCGCGTCACGAACGCCTGATCATCCTCGGTTCCGGCCCGGCCGGCTACACCGCGGCCGTCTACGCGGCCCGGGCCAATCTCAAGCCGCTGCTGATCACCGGCATGCAGGCGGGCGGCCAGTTGACCACCACCACCGACGTGGATAACTGGCCGGGCGATGACACCGGCGTCCAGGGGCCGGAGCTCATGGAGCGCATGAAGCGTCACGCCGAGCGCTTCGACACCGAGGTGCTGTTCGACCACATCCATGAGGTCGAGCTGCGCAACCGGCCGTTCACCCTGAAGGGCGACAACGGCACCTACACCTGCGACGCGCTGATCATCGCCACCGGCGCCAGCGCCCGCTACCTGGGCCTGCCGTCCGAGCAGCAGTTCATGGGGCAGGGCGTCTCGGCCTGCGCCACCTGCGACGGTTTCTTCTATCGTAACCAGGACGTCGTGGTGGTAGGCGGTGGCAACACTGCCGTGGAGGAGGCGCTCTACCTCTCCAACATCGCCTCGAAGGTGACCCTGGTGCACCGCCGCGACAACCTGCGCGCCGAGAAGATCCTGCAGGACAAGCTGTTCGAGAAGGCCGAGAACGGCAACGTGGTGCTGGAATGGAACCAGGTCGTCGACGAGGTGCTCGGCGACAACACCGGGGTGACCGGGGTGCGGCTCAAGTCCACCGTCGACGGCAGCACCAAGGAACTCGTCGCGCCGGGGCTGTTCATCGCCATCGGCCACACGCCCAATACCGGTATCTTCGAGGGGCAGTTGGAGATGCGCGGCGGCTACATCGTCGTGAAGGCCGGCCTCGACGGCAACGCCACCGCCACCAGCGTGCCGGGCGTGTTTGCCGCTGGCGATGTCATGGATCACGTCTACCGCCAGGCGGTCACCTCCGCCGGCACCGGCTGCATGGCGGCGCTCGACGCCGAGCGCTACCTGGACGAGCTGTAACCCGCCTCAGTAATGCGGCGGCACCTCGTTCTCGGGGCGGGGTGTCGACGCATCGGTTTCCTCCAGCGCCCGCTGCTGTTCGCGCAGCTTGCCCTGCATCAGCTGACTCAGCCGTTCGAGCTGGGTGAGTCGCCGCTCCTGGGCGGCGACCGCCTCGTCCAGGGTGTCGAGCCAGTGCTCCTGATAGGCGATACGGCTCTCCAACGCCTCCAGGCGCGCCGCGAGCCGGGCGGGCGATGCCGCGTGGCTCGTGCTAGAATCCCCGCGCTGCGGGTCGCCGTTCACCGCGACGCGCCCATCGGGCGGCGAGGCCTCGTGCCGTGCCGTCATCGCAACTCCTGTATCGTCGTTTCACCATCACAAGTGAGCATTGCCGTATCCATGAATCGCAAGGTCGTCTTTCGTTGCTCTCTCATCAGCCTGCTGCTGGCCGCGCCGGCACCGCTGCTGATCGCTCTGTTCGTCCATCTCACCGGCGGTGACCTCGCGCGCCGGCTCTTCGCGAGCCTCGAGGTCGGCGGTATCGCCGCCGTCTACGCCGCCGTGGCCGTCGCCGTTTTCGTGCTGCTGCTCGTGGCCACCATGGCGGTCAATGCCCTGACGCCGCAGCTGACCAACATTGCCGAGGTCGAGAACGACGACCGCGAGATCGGCGAGGTGAAGTGGTTCAATGTCAACAAGGGCTACGGCTTCATCAAGCGCGACAGCGGCGAGGATGTCTTCGTGCACTTCCGCGCCATCCGTGGCCGTGGCCACCGCACCCTGGCCGAGGGGCAGAAGGTGCGCTACCACGTCGTGAAGAATGAGCGGGGGCTTCAAGCCAATGACGTAACGGTCATTACGTGACGACATCCCTTCGAAAAGCCCCAGCCAGCGCCCCGCACCGCGGGGCGCTGTCGTTTCCGGCTACTGCCCCGAGTCGGGCCAGTCGATCGCCTGCTCAGAGCCGTCGGGCCGCACCTGCCAGAAGCGGTCGGGGTCGTCGCCGGGCTGCCAGCCGCCGAGCGAACAGCGCACCTCGCAGCCGAGCCGGGCGGCGGCGTCCCGGGCGCAGTCGACGTCGCGTGGCCAGGGGGTGTGGGCGCTGTCGAACCACAGGCTGGCGAAGCCGTCGGCGGCGCGCTCCACCAGCAGCACCGGAACGGTGTGGCCGGCATGATGGCCGCGGGTCTGCCACTGGAGACGTCCGGCCCGGCGCAGCGGGGCGGCATCCAGCAGCTCCCCCAGCCAGGCGTCGAGGACCGCCAGCGGCGCCTCGGCCAGGTAGATCTCGATGTCCGGGTAGCGCGCGTCGCTGACGATCATGGCGGTGTTCTCCGGGCTCAGGGCTGGGCGGTGCCGTTGACGAAGAGCTTCATCAGGATGGCTTCAAAGACGCGGCTCAGGTCGTCGAGGTCGGCGGCGCGCACGCGTTCGTTGGTCTGGTGGATGGTGGCGTTGAGCGGGCCGAGCTCGACCACCTGGCTGCCCAGGGTGGCGATGAAGCGGCCATCGGACGTGCCGCCGGCGGTGGAGAGCGTCGCGCGCCGGCCCAGCACCGTCTCCACGCCGTGCAGGGCGGCCTCGACGAGCTCGCCCTCGGCGGTGAGGAAGGGCTCGCCGTTGAGCGTCCAGTCGATGTGGTAGTCGAGGCCGTGGGCGTCGAGGATCGCCGCGGTGCGCGAGCGGAGCTGCTCGTGGGTCACCTCGGTGGAGAAGCGGAAGTTGAACACCACCTCCACCTCGCCGGGAATCACGTTGGTGGCCCCGGTACCGGCGCGCACGTTGGAGATCTGGAAGCTGGTGGCGGGGAAGAAGGCGTTGCCGCCGTCCCAGTGCTCACGGACCAGGGCGTCGAGCGCCGGCATCGCCTGATGGATGGGGTTCTTCGCCAGGTGCGGGTAGGCCACGTGGCCCTGCACGCCGCGGATATGCAGCACGCCGCCCAGTGAACCGCGCCGGCCGTTCTTGATCACGTCGCCGAGCACGTCGGTGGAGGAGGGCTCGCCGACGATGCAGTAGTCGAGGCGGTCGTGGCTCTCGCGCAGGTGCTCGACCACGGCGCGGGTGCCGTCCACCGCCGGCCCCTCCTCGTCGGAGGTGATCAGAAAGCCGATCTTGCCATGGTGGTCCGGGTGGGCGGTGACGAAGCGCTCCACGGCGGTGAGCATTGCCGCCAGGCTGCCCTTCATGTCGGCGGCGCCGCGGCCGCGCAGCATGCCCTCGTCGTCGATGCACGGCTCGAAGGGCGGGAAGTCCCAGCGGGTGTGAGGGCCGCTGGGCACCACGTCGGTGTGGCCGGCGAAGGCGAGCAGTGGGCCGTGGTGGCCGCGGGTGGCCCAGAAGTTCTCCACGTCGCCGAAGGGCAGGCGCTCGACGTGGAAACCGAGCGCCTCGAGGCGCTCGATCATCAGGGCCTGGCAGCCCAGGTCGTCCGGCGTCACCGAGGGGCGGCGGATCAGCTCGAAGGCGAGTGCCAGCGTCGGCGAGAGCCCCCGGGGATCAGTCGTTGGCATGCAGCGCCTCGTTGAGCGCCACGGCGCTCTTGTTGGTCAGGCACTCGATGCGCCCGTTCTGGGAGTTGCGGCGCAGCAGCAGATCATTCTGGCCGGCCAGCTCGCGGGCGGCCACGGTCCGCACCTCCTGGCCCTGATCGTCGAGCAGCGTCACCTTGGCCCCGGCGGTGATGTAGAGGCCCGCCTCCACGGTGCAGCGATCGCCCAGCGGGATGCCGATGCCGGCGTTGGCGCCGATCAGGCAGCCCTCACCGACCTTGATGACGATGTTGCCGCCGCCGGAGAGGGTACCCATGGTGGAGCAGCCGCCGCCGAGGTCGGAGCCCTTGCCGACCATCACCCCGGCGGAGATGCGGCCCTCGATCATGCCCGGGCCCTCGGTGCCGGCGTTGAAGTTGACGAAGCCCTCGTGCATCACGGTGGTGCCCTCGCCCAGGTAGGCGCCCAGGCGGACCCGCGCGGTGTCGCCGATGCGCACGCCGGAGGGCACCACGTAGTCGGTCATCTTGGGGAACTTGTCGACGCAGTCCACCGAGAGCGTGCGGCCCGCCAGGCGTGCCTTGAGGCGCCGCGCCGGCAGCTCCTCGATGTCGATGGGGCCTTCGCTGGTCCAGGCGACGTTGCGCAGCAGGCCGAACATGCCGGTGAGGTCCAGCTCGTGCGGCTTGACCAGGCGGTGCGAGAGCAGGTGCAGCTTGAGGTAGACCTCCGGGGCGCTCTGGGGTGGGGTGTCCTCGGCGAGGAACATGGCCACCAGCGGCCGCTGGCTGGCGGCGAGGGCGTCGACGAGCTCGGCCTGGGCCTCATGGCCGGCCGCCTTGAGCGCGGCGGCCAGCTCGCTGCAGTGCTCGGGCAGGAAGCTCACCGCGGCGTTGCCTTCCGGTACGTCGAGCACGCCCTTGACGGTGGCGATCAGGCCGTCGTCGGGATTGAGCAGTGGCGCCGGGTAGTAGATCTCCAGCCAGTCGCCCTGGGTGTTCTGGGTGCCGATTCCGAGTGCAAAGCTCAGCATGGGTAGGTGTCCTCTGGCATGGGTCGTGGGGGTCGGGAGCGGGCGGCTGGCATGTGCCGGCCGACCTACAGCTTGTCGTAGTCGCCCTCGCGGTAGCCGACCAGGATGTCGTTGCCGGTGTCGAGCAGCGGGCGCTTGAGCAGCGTGGGGTGGGCGAGCATCAGCTCGCGGGCCGAATTGGCGTCGATGTGAGCCTTGGTCCCGGCATCGAGCTCGCGCCAGGTGCGGCTCTGCCGGTTGAGCAGCGTCATCAGCGGCACGCGGTGCAGGATGTGCTCGAGCAGCGGCGCGGAGAGGCCGTCCTCACGCAGGTCGTGCACCTGGTAGGGAAGCCCCCGGCGATCCAGCGCCTGGCGCGCCTTGCGGCAGGTATCACAGTTCTTGATCACGAACAGGGTCAACATCGTGCGCTCCTCTCGATGAACCGTCGGATGCGCTGGGCGGCTTCCAGGGTGGCGTCGGGTTCGGCCACCAGAGCCAGGCGGACCCGTCCGCTGCCCGGGTTGGTGCCGTCCGCACCGGGACGCCCCATGTAGGAGCCGGGCAGGACGCTGACGTGGGTCTCGGCGAAGAGCTGCCGGGCGAAGGCGGTGTCGTCGCCCCCCGGAACCGCCGGCCACAGATAGAAACTGGCCTCGGGCTCGGGAAAATCAAGGACCGGGGCGAGCACCTCGGTGACGGCGGCGAAGGCGGTGCGGTAGGCGTCGCGGTTGGCGCGCACGTGGGCCTCGTCGTTCCAGGCGGCGACCGAGGCGTGCTGCAGCGGCAGCGACATGGCGCAGCCGTGGTAGGTGCGGTAGCGCTTGAAGGGCGCGATCAGCGCGGCGTCGCCGGCCACGAACCCGGAGCGCAGCCCCGGCAGGTTGGAGCGCTTGGAGAGCGAGTGGAACACGACGCAGCGACGGTAGTCGTGGCGGCCCAGCCGGGCGCACGCCTCGAGCAGCCCCGGGGGCGGGGCGGCCTCGTCGAAGTAGAGCTCGGAATAGCACTCGTCCGAGGCGATGACGAAGTCGTGCTCGTCGGCCAGTTCGATCAGCGCCTGAAAGTCCGCCAGCGGCATCACCGCGCCGGTGGGGTTGCCCGGCGAGCAGACGAAGAGCAGCTGGACGTCGCGCCAGGTCCGTGCCGGCACGGCGCGAAAGTCGGGGCGAAAGCCGTTCTCGGCGCGGCACTCCAGGTAGAGTGGCGTGCCGCCGGCGAGCAGCGTGGCCCCTTCGTAGATCTGGTAGAAGGGGTTGGGCATGGCGACCCGGGCCTGACGGGTGCGGTCCAGGGTGGCCTGGACGAAGGCGAAGAGGCCCTCGCGGGTGCCGTTCACCGGCAGTACCTGGCGTTCGGGGTCGAGCCCCGCGAGCCCGAAGCGCCGCGTCGTCCAGTCGGCAATGACCCGGCGCAGCTCGGCCGTGCCGGCCGTGGCCGGGTAGCGCCCCATCTCGACCAGGTGGGCCTGGAGGGTCTCCAGGGCCGCGCCATAGGGGGCGTACTGCGGTTCGCCGATGGTCAGCGGGATGTGCGCGAGCCCTTCGGGGGGCGTCACGCCGGCCTTGAGCGCGGCGAGCTTCTCGAAGGGGTAGGGGTGCAGGGCGTCGAGCTCGGGGTTCATGGGTGTCCAGGTGCGCCGTGGATCGGCGTCGTTGTATGGCGTGCGGGCAAAGCGCTGATTATAGGGAAGCGCGGGGCATGCCTCAAACGTCCAGCACCTCGACGAGTCGCTCGCGCAGGCGCTGCTGGCGCTCGGGGTCGGTGAGCGGCGCCCCGCGCTTGTCGGTGATGAAGAAGACGTCCTCGACGCGCTCGCCGAGGGTGGCGATCTTGGCCGCCGACAGGGCGATGTCCTGCTCCATGAAGATGCGCCCCACCCGGGCCAGCAGGCCGGGCCGGTCGGGGGCGGTGAGCTCGAGCAGGGTGCGCTCGTTGGCCGGGTCCTGCTCGATGCGCACCTGCGTGGGCACCTTGAAGTGGCGCAGCTGGCGCGGTGTGTGGCGGGTGACGATCTGCGGGTAGTCGTCCGGGTCGTCGAGCTCCTCCACCAGGTGGCGGCGGATCGCCTCGATGTGCTCGGGGTCGCGGATGGCGTGACCCTGGTCGTCGAGCACGATGAAGGTGTTGAGCGTCCAGTCGTTGCTCGAGGTGGCGATGCGCGCGTCGTGGATGGACAGCCCCAGCTGCTCCATGGCGGCGGCGGTGGCGGCGAAGAGGTCGTCCACCGAGCGGGTATGGATGAACACCTTGGTGCCGCCGTCGGCCAGCTCGTCGGCGGGCGGGCTGATCAGGATCAGCGGCAGCTCGCTGCCCCGGTGGGCGAGGATCCCCTGGGTCTGCCAGACGATCTCGCTGGGGGCGTACTGCAGGAAGTAGTCCTCGCCGAGCGACTCCCACAGCCGTTCGACCCGCGCCAGGTCGGCGCCCACGGTGGCCAGCAGCGAGTGCGCTTCGGTGCGGGTTTCGCGCACCCAGTCGTCGCGGTCCAGCGGGTTCTCCAGGCCGCGACGCAGGGCGCGCTTGGTTTCGGTGTGGAGCTGGCGCAGCAGCGAGGCGCGCCAGCCGTTCCACAGCGTGGGGTTGGTGGCGTTGATGTCGGCCACGGTGAGTACGTAGAGGTAGTCGAGGCGCGTCTCGTCGCGCACGATGTGGGCGAAGTCGGCGATCACGTCGGGGTCGGTGATGTCGCGCTTCTGGGCCACCATCGACATCAGCAGGTGCTGCTCGACCAGCCAGCTCACCAGGCGGGTGTCGCGCGGCGAGAGACCGTGGCGCTCGGCGAAGCGGGCCACGTCGCGGGCGCCGATTTCCGAGTGGTCGCCGCCGCGTCCCTTGCCGATGTCGTGGTAGAGGCCGGCGATCCACAACAGTTCCAGCTTGGGCAGCTGGTGCACCAGCGCCGCCGCCACCGGGAACTCGTCGCGCGCCTCGGGCTCGCGGAAGCGCTGGATGCACTTGAGCAGGCGCAGGGTGTGGGCGTCCACGGTGTAGATGTGAAAGAGGTCGTGCTGCATCAGCCCCACCGCCTGACCGAACTCCGGCAGGTACTTGCCGAGCACGCCGTAGCGGTTCATGCGCCGCAGCTGGCGGGCGACGTTGCCGCCGGAGCGCAGCAGGGCCATGAACAGCTGCTGGTGGCGCGGGTCGTCGCGATAGAGGTCGTCCATCTGGTGGCGGTGATCGCGGATCAGGCGGATGGTGTCGGCGCGCACGCCCTCGATCTCGGGGTGCTCGGCCATCAGCAGGAAGAGCTCGAGCAGCGCCGAGGGCTCCTCGCGGAAGATCGCCCGGGAGCACGCCTGGATGTAGCCGCCCTTGATCTCGAAGCGGTCGTTGAGTGGCACTGTCGGCAGCGTCTCGCCGCCGCGCAGGATCACCTCGTCGAAGTGCTGCAGCAGCATGTCGTTGAGGCCGGCGAGTGCCGTGACGTGGCGGTAGTAGCGCTTCATGAACTGTTCGACGGCGAGCCGCTCCGGGGTGTCGCGGAAGCCGAACAGCTCGGCGATGGTGCGCTGGTGGTCGAACAGCAGGCGATCCTCGGCGCGCCCGGTGAGCATGTGCAGGGCGTAGCGCACCTGCCACAGGAAGGCCTGCCCCTGGCTGAGGATCCGCAGCTCGGCGTCGTTCATGAAGCCGTTGGCCACCAGGTCCTCGTAGCGCTGGCTGCCGAAGTGGCGCTTGGCCACCCAGCCGATCATCTGGATGTCGCGCAGCCCGCCGGGGGAGCTCTTGATGTTGGGCTCGAGGTGGTATTCGGAGTTGTTGTAGCGGTAGTGGCGGGCGATCTGCTCCTGCCACTTGGCCTCGAAGTAGCGGTCCGCCGGCCACAGCCGGTCGGTGGCGAGCCGCGCCTGCATGGCCTCGCGCAGCCGTTCGGGGCCGGCCAGGGTGCGCGACTCCAGCAGGTTGGTCATCACCGTGATATCGGCCGCGGCTTCCCGTTCGCAGTCGGAGAGCGAGCGCACGCTGTGGCCGATCTCCAGGCCGATGTCCCACAGGAAGGTGATGAAGGCCGTCAGCGCCTCTCTGTAGGGCGTATCGTCGTCGTCCTCGAGCAGCAGCTGCAGGTCGATGTCGGAGTACGGGTGCAGCTCGCCGCGTCCGTAGCCGCCCACGGCGAGCAGGGCGATGCCGTCGTCGGGCCAGTCGTGCAGCTCCCAGGCCACCCGCAGCAGGCGGTCGAGGCACCAGGCGCGCCCGTGCACCAGGTCGCGGATGTCGGTCCCTTCGTGGAAGCGCGCGTCGAGGCGCTCCTGGATGTCGCGCAGCGCCGCCTTGAAGGGGGCGATGGGCGAACGGGTGCCGGCCAGTTCGGCGCGGAAGGTCTCGTCGTCGAACAGCGACTCGTCAGGGGCGAAGCGGTAGTGGTGCAGGAGCATGGGCGGGCGACTCAGCGGTCGAGGAAGGCGAGGTCTTCGTCGCCGCGGGCGGTGAGCACCTCGACGCCGTTCTCGGTGACCAGCAGGGTGTGCTCCCACTGGGCGGAGAGGCTCTTGTCGCGGGTCACCGCGGTCCAGCCGTCGCGCAGCACCTTGGTCTGGTAGCCGCCGACGTTGATCATCGGCTCGATGGTGAAGCACATGCCGGCAGCCAGGGTGGCGTCCGCCTCGGGAGCGTAGCCGTCGTAGTGCAGCACCTGCGGGTCCTCGTGGAAGGTGGCGCCGATGCCGTGGCCGCAGAAGTCGCGCACCACCGAGTAGCCGTTGGCCTCGGCGTGGGACTGGATGGCGCGGGCCAGTTCAGAGAGGCGCGCGCCCGGCCGCACCAGGGCGATGCTCTTGTACAGGCACTCCTGGGTCACGCGGCACAGCCGTTCGCCCTGGATATTGTCGCCGATGATGAACATCACGCTGGAGTCGCCGTGGTAGCCGTCGGCGGTCTTCACGGTGACGTCGATGTTCATGATGTCGCCCTTCTTGAGCTTCTTGGCGTCATCGGGAATGCCGTGGCACACCACGTGGTTGATCGAGGTGCAGATCGACTTGGGAAAGCCGTGGTAGTTGAGCGGGGCCGGGGTGGAGCCGAGCTCGTGGACGATGTAGTCGTGGCACAGGCGGTCGAGCTCACCGGTGGAGACTCCGGCCGTGACGTGGGGGGTGATCATCTCCAGCACGCTGGCTGCCTGGCGGCCGGCCTCGCGCATCTTCTCGATCTCGTCGGGCGTCTTGATGGGAATGTTCATGGACTCTCGATTCAGGGAGGGTGGCTCGCCCGGAAAGCGGCGGGGCAGGCGGCGGGCGACTTCATCTCGTTGGCGAACTATGGTATAAAGCCGCGCGCTTTCCTGCAATCGCCGG
This sequence comes from Billgrantia azerbaijanica, assembly GCA_004551485.1. GTDB lineage: Bacteria > Pseudomonadota > Gammaproteobacteria > Pseudomonadales > Halomonadaceae > Halomonas > Halomonas azerbaijanica. The sequence goes on from SBLD01000001.1 coordinate 85,819, forward strand.
CCCGGCCCGGGCCAGCTCCGACGGCAGCGACGGCGTCGGCGCCTGGCGCGCCGGACTACCATAGCCTTGAAAACACACATGCACCGGCACATGGTCCCGGGTGCTGCCGCGGTCGTCCCGGCAGTCGGATCCATGGGGTGCATGGAGGCCTAACCCGATTTTTCAGGAGTCACCCATGGCACACGTCAACATGCGCGACCTGCTCAAGGCAGGCGCCCACTTCGGCCACCAGACCCGTTACTGGAACCCGAAGATGAGCAAGTTCATCTTCGGCGCCCGCAACAAGATCCACATCATCAACCTCGAGCACACGCTGCCGGCCCTCAACGAGGCCATCGACGTGGTCGAGAAGATGGCGGCCGCCAACAACAAGATTCTGTTCGTCGGCACCAAGCGCAGCGCCAGCAAGATCATCAAGGAAGAGGCCAACCGCGTCGGCCAGCCGTTCGTCAACCACCGCTGGCTCGGCGGCATGCTGACGAACTACAAGACCATTCGCCAGTCCATCAAGCGTCTGCGCGATCTGGAAGCCATGCGCGAGGACGGCACCTTCGAGAAGCTGACCAAGAAGGAAGTCCTGATGGCGACCCGCGAGCAGGAGAAGCTCGAGCGCTCCATCGGCGGCATCAAGGAGATGGGCGGCCTGCCCGACGCGCTGTTCGTCGTCGACGTCGACCATGAGCGCATCGCCATCAACGAGGCGAACAAGCTGGGTATTCCGGTGATCGGCGTGGTCGATACCAACTCCGACCCGGACGGCGTCGACTACGTGATTCCCGGCAACGACGACTCCATCCGCGCCATCCAGATCTACGTCAAGGCGATCGCCGATGCCTGCGGCCGCGCGAAGGAAGGCCGTCCCGACGAGTTCGTCGAGGTCACCGAGGGCGAGGGTGGCGACTCCGCCGCCGCCGCCGCCGAGTAACAGCGACCGCCGGAGCGGGGCGGCGCCCCGCTCCGGGTGGAGCGATCACACACCGGTTGAACCATTCAGAGGTGAATACCATGGCAGCGATCAGTGCCTCACAGGTCAAGGAACTGCGCGAGCGCACCGGGCTCGGCATGATGGAGTGCAAGAAGGCGCTCACCGAAGCCGGTGGTGACATCGATGTCGCCATCGAGAACCTGCGCAAGAACTCCGGTCTCAAGGCCGCCAAGAAGGCCGGCCGCACCGCCGCCGAGGGCGCCGTGGTGACCCGCGTCGCCGAGGACGGCGGCTATGGCGTGGTCGTCGAGGTCAACTCCGAGACCGACTTCGTCGCCCGCGACGACAACTTCAAGGCCTTTGCCGACAAGGTGGCCGATGCCTTCTTCGCCGCCAAGACCGAGGACGTGGCCGCCGTGATGGCCGGCGACCTCGAGGCTGCGCGCGAGCAACTGGTGCAGAAGATCGGCGAGAACATCGGCGTGCGCCGCTGTGCCGTGGTCGAGGCGCCGGAAGGCGGCCTGGTGGGCGAGTACGTCCACGGTGGCCGCATCGGCGTGCTGACCGTGCTCAAGGGCGGCAACGCCGAGGTGGCCAAGGACGTCGCCATGCACGTGGCCGCGATCAATCCGGCCGTGGCGCGTCCCGAGGACATGCCGCAGGACAAGCTGGACGCCGAGAAGGCGATCATCCTGGCTCAGCCCGACATGGCCGGCAAGCCCGAGAACATCGCCGAGAAGATGGTCCAGGGCCGCCTCAAGAAGTACCTGGCCGAGAACAGCCTGACCGAGCAGCCCTTCGTCAAGGACCCGAACCAGAGCGTGGCCGACTTCGTCAAGGCCGCCGGTGGCGAGGTGGTGAGCTTCACCCGCTTCGAGGTGGGCGAAGGCATCGAGAAGGAAGAGGTCGACTTCGCCAAGGAAGTGATGGAACAGGCTGGCCGCAGCTGAGGTCACAGGTTCCAGCTCGAGGACGGCGTGCGCGCGAGCGCACGCCTTCTCGTATCCGGCCGGTACATCCGGTCCGCCCGCCCAACCCATTCGATGGTGAGCCAGGAGAGACACCCCATGCCCAGTGCCGATCACAGCGACGCTCTGACCCGTACGGAGACGCCGCGTGGCGAAAAGCCCCGTGACGAGAAGTCGAAGTACAAACGCATCCTGCTCAAGCTCTCCGGCGAAGCCCTGATGGGCGAGCACGACTTTGGCATCGACCCCAAGGTGCTCGACCGCATGGCGCTGGAGATCGGGCAGCTGGTCGGCATCGGCGTGCAGGTGGGGATGGTGATCGGCGGCGGCAACCTGTTCCGCGGCGCGGCGCTCAACGAAGCCGGCATGGACCGGGTGACCGGCGATCACATGGGCATGCTGGCCACGGTGATGAACGCCCTGGCCATGCGCGACGCCCTGGAGCGCTCCAACATCCGCTCGCGGGTGATGTCGGCCATTCCCATGAGCGGGGTGGTGGAACACTACGATCGCCGGACGGCCATCCGCTACCTGACCTCGGGAGACGTGGTATTGTTCTCCGCCGGTACCGGCAACCCGTTCTTCACCACCGACTCGGCGGCCTGCCTGCGCGGCATCGAGATCGACGCCGACGTGGTGGTCAAGGCCACCAAGGTCGACGGCGTCTACGACAAGGACCCGGTGAAGCATGCCGATGCGGTCAAGTACGAGCGCCTCAGCTACGATGATGCGCTCGACCAGAAGCTTGGCGTCATGGATTTGACCGCCATCTGCCTGGTACGGGACCATGACATGCCGGTTCGCGTCTTCAACATGAACAAGCCGGGCGCCCTGCTGAACCTGGTGGTGGGTGGCAAGGAAGGCACGCTGATAGACAGAGGTTGACACCGTGATCGATGACATCAAGAAAGACGCCGAAAGTCGCATGAAGAAGAGCCTCGAGGCGCTTCATGCCAACTTCAACAAGATCCGCACCGGGCGCGCCCACTCGAGCATCCTCGATTCGGTGAGCGTGGAGTACTACGGCAGCCCGGTGCCGCTCAACCAGGTCGCCTCGATCAACGTGGAGGATGCCCGCACCCTCACGGTGGTGCCCTGGGAGCAGAGCCTGGTGCCCAAGATCGAGAAGGCGATCATGACCTCGGAGCTGGGCCTCAACCCCTCCAGCGCCGGCAGCGTGATCCGCGTGCCCATGCCGATGCTCACCGAGGAGACCCGCAAGGGCTACATCAAGCAGGCGCGCAGCGAGGCCGAGCACGCCCGCGTGGCGGTGCGCAACGTGCGCCGCGACGCCAACGGCGACATCAAGGCGCTGCTCAAGGAGAAGGAGATCACCGAGGACGAGCAGCACGGTGGCGAAGAGGCGATCCAGAAGCTCACCGACAAGTACATCGCCGAGATCGACCGCCTGCTGGAAGGCAAGGAACACGACCTGATGCAGGTCTGAGCCGCGCCGGGCCGCCCGCGATTTCCGCCTCGGCCGCCCGGCATTCTCCCTCCGACGCGAGACACCATGACGTCACCGCAGACCACAGCATCCCGGACGCGCCCGGATGGCGGCGTGCCGCGCCACGTGGCCATCATCATGGATGGCAACAACCGCTGGGCGAAGGCGCACGGGCTCTCCAGCGTGCGGGGCCACCGTGCCGGCGTCGAGGCCGTGCGCGCCGTGATCCGGCGTGCCGGCGAGCGCGGCATCGAGATGCTGACGCTGTTCGCCTTCTCCAGCGAGAACTGGAAGCGCCCCGAGGCCGAGGTGAGCGCGCTGATGGAGCTCTTCCTGCTGGCGCTCAAGCGCGAGGTGAAGAAGCTCCACGACCACGACATCCGCCTCTCCATCATCGGCGAGCGCAGCGCCTTCTCGACCTCCATCCAGAAGCACATCGAGCGCGCCGAGGCGCTGACCGCGAACAACGGCGGCATGCACCTGGTGATCGCCGCCAACTACGGCGGCCGCTGGGACCTGACCCGGGCGGCGCGACGCCTGGCCGGGCGGGTCGCCGCCGGTGAGCTCGACCCCGACGCCATCGACGAGGCCGCCGTGGAGCGCGAGCTGTGCCTCGGCGACGGGCCGCCGGTCGACCTGTGCATCCGCACCAGCGGCGAGCAGCGCATCTCCAACTTCCTGCTGTGGCAGATGGCCTACGCCGAGTTCTACTTCACGCCGCGCCTGTGGCCGGACTTCGACGGCGCGGCGTTCGATGCCGCCCTCGACGACTTCCGCGGCCGCAAGCGCCGCTTCGGCATGACCGACGAGCAGGTCGAGGGCGACGGTGCTTAGGCTGCGTATCATCACCGCGGCCTGGCTCGTGCCACTGGCCCTGGCGGGGCTGTTCGGTCTCAGCGGGGGCGCCTTCGCGCTCTTCACCGGAGCCATCGTGCTGCTCGCCGCCTGGGAGTGGACCAACCTGGCCGGGGTGGTGGCGCGCGCCCGCCGCCTGGCCCTGGTGGCCGGCCTGGCGGCGCTGCTGGCGCTGTTGTGGGCGGCCGGCGCCGCCCGGGCGACCTGGCCGCTGTGGCTGGCGCTGGTCGGCTGGCTGGTCAACCTCTTCTGGGTCACCCGCTATCCCGCGCGCCTGGTCCAGTGGCAGTCGACGCCGCGGCGCCTGGCCATGGGGCTGTGGGTGCTGCTGCCCGCCTGGGTCGGCTTCAACGTGCTGCGCGATGCCGGGAGTGTCTGGCTGCTTTTCGTGCTGCTGGTGGTGTGGGGCGCCGATATCGGCGCCTACTTCAGCGGCCGCGCCTGGGGGCGGCGCAAGCTGGCACCGGCGGTCAGCCCCGGCAAGAGCTGGGAGGGAGTGCTCGGAGGCCTGGCGGTGACCCTGGCCCTGGCGCTGCTGTTCGCCGTCTGGCAGGGGCTGGGGGTGGTTGGCGGCGTCGCGCTGGCCGCGATCACCCTGGTCGTGACCTTGGCTTCGGTGCTCGGCGATCTGCTCGAGAGCATGCTCAAGCGCCATCGCGGCATCAAGGACTCCAGCAACCTGCTGCCCGGCCACGGCGGGGTGCTCGATCGCATCGACAGCCTCACCGCCGCGGTGCCGCTGTTTGCGCTGCTCTTTCTGGGGGCGCCGTCATGAGCCTCGCGATCCCGGGCGCGCCTTGCCGCCCACGGGCCGTCACGGTGCTGGGGGCGACTGGCTCCATCGGCACCAGCACCCTGGACGTGATCGCCCGCCACCCCGAACGCTACCGCGTGCATGCCCTGACCGCGCACCGCTCCCGCGAGATGCTGCTGGCGCAATGCCTGGCCCACCGGCCCGCGGTGGCGGTGCTGGCGACGGAGCACGATGCCGCCTGGCTGCGCGCGCGGCTCGACGAGGCGGGGCTCGCCACCGAGGTGCGTGCCGGCGCCGAGGCGTTGATCGAGGTGGCCGAGGCGGGCGAGGTCGAGGTGGTGATGGCGGCCATCGTCGGCGCCGCCGGGCTGCTGCCGACGCTCGCCGCGGTGCGCGCCGGCAAGCGGGTGCTGCTGGCCAACAAGGAGGCGCTGGTGATGTCCGGCGCGCTCTTCATGGACGCCGTGGAACGCCACGGCGCGACTCTGCTGCCGATCGATTCCGAACATAATGCCATCTATCAGTGTCTACCCTCCGAGCATCGTGGCGGGCTGGCCCGCCACGGCGTCACCCGGCTGCTGCTGACGGCTTCGGGCGGCCCGTTCCGCGGCTGGACGCGCGAGCGGCTGGCCGGGGTGACCCCCGAGCAGGCCTGCGCCCACCCCAACTGGAGCATGGGGCGCAAGATCTCGGTGGACAGCGCGACCCTGATGAACAAGGGGCTCGAGCTGGTCGAGGCGTGCTGGCTGTTCGACGCCCGCCCCGAGCAGGTGCAGGTGGTGGTGCATCCGCAGAGCGTGATCCACTCCATGGCCGCCTACAGCGATGGCTCGGTGATCGCCCAACTGGGCAATCCCGACATGCGCACGCCGATCGCCTACGGGCTGGCGTGGCCGGAGCGCATCGACGCCGGCGTCGAGGCCCTCGACCTCTTCCAGGTCGCCCGGCTCGACTTCGAGGCGCCGGACGAGACCGCCTTCCCCTGCCTGCGCCTGGCGCGCGAGGCGATGGCGGCCGGGGGCACGGCCCCGGCGGTGCTCAATGCCGCCAACGAAGTGGCGGTGGAGGCCTTTCTCGACGGGCGGCTGGGCTTCACCGGCATCGGCGAACTGGTGGCGCGCACCTGCGAGGCGCTGTCGGTGGAAGCGGCCGGCGACCTCGAGACGGTGCTCGAGGCCGACACCCGGGCGCGGCGCACGGCGCGGCGCGCCCTCGAGGGCGCTCGGGGCGGGACAAGCTGAGGCAAACGGAGCGAGGAGAGTGACTTGGGCCTGATCCAGAACGTGTTGGCCGTCATCGTGGTGCTGGGCCTGCTGATCACCTTCCATGAGTTCGGCCACTTCTGGGTGGCCCGGCGCTGCGGCGTGAAGGTGCTGCGCTTCTCGGTGGGGTTCGGCAGGCCGCTCTGGTCGCGGCGCGACCGCCACGGCACGGAGTTCGCCGTGGCCGCGATCCCGCTCGGCGGCTACGTCAAGATGCTCGACGAGCGCGAGGCGCCGGTGCCGCCGGAGCAGCGCCACCGGGCATTCAATAACCAGTCGGTGTGGGCGCGCATCGCCATCGTCGCCGCCGGGCCGCTGGCCAATTTCCTGCTGGCCATCGTCGCCTACTGGGCGCTGTTCGTCGTCGGCACCACGGCCGTGGCCCCGGTGATCGGCAGCGTCGCCCCCGACTCGCCGGCGGCGCGCGCGGGGCTGGTCGGCGGCGAGGAGATCGTCGCGGTGCGCGGCGACGCGGTGCGCTCCTGGAGCGAGATCAACCTCGAACTGGTGGCGGCGATCGGGGCCAGCGGCGAGCTCCGCCTGCACGCGCGCGACGCCGCCGCTGCCGAGCCGCGCGAGTACCGCCTGCCGGTCGAGAATTACCTGGTCCGCCAGGACCCGCCGCGGCCGCTGGCCACCCTTGGCATCACCCCCTGGCAGCCGTCGATGCCGCCGGTGCTGGATCAGGTGGTGGAGGGCGAGGCCGCCGACCGGGCGGGCCTCGAGCCGGGTGACGAGGTGCTCAGCGTGAACGGCGAGCCGCTGACCGACTGGATGGACTTCGTCAATCACGTGCGCGGAAGTCCCGGCGAGGCGCTCTCGCTCGAGGTGGTCCGCGGCGATGAGCGTCTCGAGTTGACCCTTACCCCGGGCGTACGCGACGTGGAAGGCGGCCCGACCATCGGCTATGTCGGTGCCGGGGTGGCGCCGGTCGAGTGGCCGGCCGAGTACCGCCGCGAGATCCGCTACGGCCCGGTGGCGGCGGTGGGGCAGGCACTGGGGCGCACCGGCGAGATGACGCTGCTGACCCTGGACGCCATTCGCAAGATGCTGGTGGGTCTGATCTCGCCGTCGAATCTCTCCGGCCCCATCACCATCGCCAAGGTGGCCGGGGACACGGCGCGCACCGGGGTGGAGAGCTTCGTCGGCTTCCTCGCCTACCTGTCGATCAGCCTGGGGGTGCTCAACCTGCTGCCCATCCCGGTGCTCGACGGCGGCCACCTGCTCTACTACTTCGTCGAGGCGCTGCGCGGCCGGCCGGTCTCCGAGCGCGCCCAGGCCGTGGGGCTGCGCATCGGCCTGGCGCTGGTCGTCACCCTGATGGCGATGGCGCTGTATTTCGATCTGATGCGGCTCTGGTAGTAAACGGCCCCCGGTCGGTGGCACAGGGAGGTGGCGTCCGGCGCTCACCTTGTCAGTCACCCGCACAAATGTATAAGGTGCCTGTTCTGGACTGGCAGGCGGAACAACGCGAGCGAAGCGACTGCATGAATATCAAGACCCTAGGATTGGCGGCCCTGCTGCTGGCCGGCGCGCCGGTGGCGCTGGCCGAACCCTTCGAAGTTTCCGACATCCGTGTGGAAGGATTGCAGCGCGTTTCCGCGGCTTCCGTCTTCAATGCCTTTCCCATCAGCGCCCGGGACCGGGTCGACGACCGCGAGCTGGCCGAGGCGGCTCGCCGCCTCTTCGAGACCGGCCTGTTCGAGGACATCCGGCTGGCCCGCGAGGGCGACGTCCTGATCATCCAGGTGGAGGAACGCCCCACCATCACGCGGCTCGACATCTCCGGCAACCGCCAGCTCGAGGACGAGCAACTGCGCCAGGGCCTGCGCGACGCGGGCCTCGCCGAGGGCCAGGTACTGCAGCTCTCCACCCTCGACGAGATCGAGCGCGAGCTGGAGGGGGTCTACCAGGCCCAGGGGCGTTACAGCGCGCGCATCGATACCGAGGTGCGCGAGATCGACGAGGGGCGGGTGCAGGTCGACATCGACATCAGCGAAGGCGAGGTGGCCAAGATCCGCCAGATCAACATCGTCGGCAACCGCGCCTTCGACGACGAGGCGCTGCGCGAGGTCTTCGAGCTCGACGATGAGCCGGGCTGGCTGTTCGGCTGGTTCTCCAGCGACGAGTACTCCCGCGAGGCGCTCGCCGGCGACCTCGAGCGGCTGCGCTCCTTCTACCTCGACCGCGGCTACGTTAACTTCACCATCGCCTCCACCCAGGTCTCGATCAGCCCCGACAAGTCGCAGATCTTCGTCACCGTCAACGTCGACGAAGGTCGCCAGTACCGTCTCGGCGACATCCGTTTCCAGGGGGATCTGCACATCAGCGAGAGCGAGGCCCGTGATCTGCTGGAGGTGGAGAGCGGCGAGATCTTCTCGCGCAGCGACGTCACCGCCTCCACCGAGGCGCTGCGCGCGCGCCTGGGCGCGGAAGGCTACGCCTTCGCCCGCGTCGACGGCGTCCCCCAGCCCGCGACCGACGGCGACACCGTGGACCTCACCTTCATGGTCGAGCCCGGGCGGCGCGCCTACGTGCGGCGCATCGAGTTCGTCGGCAACACCACCACCCAGGACGAGGTGCTGCGCCGCGAGATGATCCAGATGGAGGGAGCGCCGGCCTCCACCGAGTCGATCAGCCAGTCGCGCCAGCGCCTCGAGCGTCTCGGCTTCTTCCGCCAGGTGGACGTCGAGACCCAGCCGGTGCCCGGCGAGCCCGACAAGCTCGACGTCACCTACACCGTGGAGGAGCAACCCTCCGGCTCCATCTCGGCCAGCATCGGCTTCTCGCAGAGCGCCGGGGTCATCTACGGGGCGTCGCTGTCGCAGAACAACTTCCTCGGCACCGGTAATCGGGTCAACATCGGCGCCCAGCGCAGCGAGACCTTCACCAGCCTCAATTTCGGCTTCACCGACCCCTACTGGACCCTGGACGGCATCTCGCGGGGCTACAATCTCTTCTACCGCGAGACCGACTACGAGGATTCCGACATTTCCACCTACTCCACCGATGCCTACGGGGGCGGCATCAGCTTCGGCTATCCCGTCAGCGAACTCTCGCGGCTCAACTTCGGCGTCAGCGCCGAGGACCTGACCATCAAGACCTTCAACGACACCGCCCAGGAGATCCGCCAGTACGTGGAGGACCAGGGCGCCGGTGCGCAGAGCCTCAAGCTTACCGCGAGCTGGACGCGCAACAACCTCAATCGCGGCATCATGCCCACCGCCGGCAGCTACCAGCGCGTCTCGCTGGAGACGGCGGCGCCGGGCAGCGACGCCGACTACTACAAGCTGCGCGCGCGCGCCCAGCACCTCTTCCCGCTCAACGAGGAGCAGACCTGGGCGCTGAAGTTCGGCACTACCCTGGGCTACGCTGACAGTATCGGCGACGACCCCTACCCCTTCTACGAGAACTTCTTCTCCGGAGGGCTCGGTTCGGTGCGCGGCTTCACCAGCAACACCCTGGGCCAGCCCACCACGCCGCCGGAGGGGGTGAGCCGCGACCGTACCCTGGGTGGCAACGTGCTGGTGGAGGGCAGCGCCGAGCTGCTCTTCCCGCTGCCCTTCGTCGAGGACCAGCGCTCGATGCAGACCGGCCTCTTCCTGGACGCCGGCAACACCTTCCTGACCGAGTGCTACCCCACCCAGGGCGGTGACTCGAGCTGCTCGTCGGGGGTCGACCTGGGCGAGCTGCGCTACAGCGCCGGTGTGGGGCTCTCCTGGCTCACGCCGGTGGGCCCGTTGACCTTCAGCGTCGCTCGACCGCTCAACGACGAGAGCGGCGACGATACCCAGGTCTTCCAGTTCTCGCTGGGCCAGACCTTCTGACCGCCCCACACCTTCCGAGTGTCATTGATTGAGGAGACTCCGTTATGCGCAAGTTGACCATCGCGCTCTGCCTTGGCCTGCTGAGCACTTTCGCCCTCTCGGCCCAGGCCGCCGAGGTCGCCCTGCTGGACTGGCGCACCGCGCTCATGGAGTCCGACGCGGCACAGCGCTCCATGGGCGATCTCGAAAGCCGCATCGGCGGCCAGCAGCAAGAGGCCGAGTCGCTCGGCCAGGAGCTTTCGCAGATGCAGCAGCGCCTCCAGCAGGAGGGCGAGAGCATGGCCGAGGACGAACGCCAGGCGCTGGTCGAGGAATTCCAGCAGAAGGGCAGCCGCTTCGAGCAGCTGCGTGGCCAGATCATGCAGGCGCAGCAGCAGGCCGAGCAGGAGTTCCTGGCCGAGGCCGAGCCCAAGCTGAAGCAGGCGGTGGACCAGGTGATCACCCGCCACAGCGTCGAGGTACTGGTGGACCCCCAGGGCGTCTTGCACTCGAGCGTCGACCTTCCCGATCTGACGTCGGAAGTGACCGAGATTCTCAACACGCTCCTCTGAACCGGCGCGCGCCGTGGCGCTTCGCCCCTGCTTCGACCAGGCCTCCATGACCCCATCCGACTCTTCGTGTTTCACCCTGGACGCGCTCGCCGAACGACTCGGGGCGCGTCTCGTGGGTGACGGCTCGCGGCGCGTGAGCGGCCTTGCCACCCTCAAGGATGCTGGCCCCGAGCACATCGCTTTCCTGGCCAATTCGTCCTACCTCAAGGACCTCGCCGGCACCCGCGCGGCGGCGGTGCTGATCCAGCCCGAGCACGCCAATGCCTGCCCGGTGGCGCGCCTGGAGCTGGACAACCCCTACCTCGGTTACGCCCACCTCTCGCAACTCTTCGACCCCTTCCTGGCGCGGCCGCAGGGAGGCATCCACCCCACGGCCGTGGTGGCCGAGGACGTGCGGCTGGGTGCGCGGGTCGAGATCGGCGCCAATGCCGTGATCGAGGCCGGCGCGACCCTGGATGATGAGGTGGCGGTCGGGCCCGGCTGTGTGGTCGGTGCCGGGGCACGCATCGGTGCCGGTTCGCGGCTGCACGCCAACGTGACGGTCTGCCACGGCGCGGTGATCGGACGGCGCGCCATCCTCCACAGCGGCTGCGTGATCGGCGGCGACGGCTTCGGCTTCGCCCACGACGGTACGCGCTGGCACAAGATCGCCCAGCTCGGCGGCGTGGTGCTGGGTGACGACGTCGAGGTGGGCAGCTGTTCGAGCATCGACCGCGGTGCGCTGGACGACACCGTGATCGGCAACGATGTCAAGATCGACAGCCAAGTGCAGATTGCCCACAACGTGCGCATCGGCGATCACAGCGCGCTTGCCGGCTGCGTCGGCATCGCCGGCTCCACGCGGGTCGGCAAGCACTGCATGCTGGGGGGCGGCGTGGGGCTCTCCGGTCACCTGACGCTCTGCGACGGAGTGCACGTCACTGGCATGAGCCTGGTGACCAACTCGATCCACGAGCCGGGCGTCTACTCCTCGGGCACCGGGGCCATGCCCAATGCCCTGTGGCGCAGGAGCGCCGTCCGCTTCAAGCAACTCGACGACATCGTCCGTCGCCTGGCCCGGCTCGAGAAGCGCGACCGCGACGCTTGAGCGTCGTCCGGGTGACGCTATAATCCTTCGCCCGTCCGAGCGTCTGCGCGGGTGCCGGTGCAGGGCAGGCGAGTTTCGGAAAGCCGGCGGTCGCCCCGCCGCCGACTTTCCCTCTTCATTTCAGAGGTCGCTACGATGGTAATGGACATCAACGAGATTCGTGAATATCTGCCACACCGTTACCCTTTCCTGCTGGTGGATCGGGTCATGGAGCTGGCAGTCGGCGAATCCATCGTTGCCTACAAGCACGTCAGCATCAACGAACCGTTCTTCAACGGCCACTTCCCCCACCATCCGATCATGCCCGGCGTGCTGGTGATCGAGGCCCTGGCCCAGGCCTGTGGCATCCTCGGTTTCAAGACCGTCAACAAGCTGCCCGCCGACGGCTACGTCTACTACCTGGTGGGCAGCGACAACGTGCGCTTCAAGCGCCCGGTGATGCCGGGCGACCGCCTGGTGCTGGAAGCGAAGGTGGAGCGTGAGAAGCGGGGCATCTGGAAGTTCGCCTGTCGTGCTACCGTAGACGGCGAACTGGCCTGCGAGGCCGATATCATCTGTGCCGAGAGGAAAGTCGCTTGATCCATCCCACTGCCATCGTCGACCCCGGGGCACGCCTGGCCGAGGACGTCGAGGTCGGGCCCTTCACGGTGATCGGGCCCGACGTCGAGGTCGGGCCCGGCTCGCGCATCGGTCCGCACGTGGTGATCAAGGGACCCACCGTGCTGGGCGCGCGCACCCGTATCTTCCAGTTCGCTTCCGTGGGCGAGGACTGCCAGGACAAGAAGTACGCCGGCGAGCCGACCCGCCTGGTGATGGGCGACGACAACGTCATCCGCGAAGGGGCGACGCTGCATCGCGGTACCGTCCAGGATCGGGGCGAGACCACCATCGGCTCGCGCAACCTCTTCATGGCCTACGTGCACGTGGGGCACGACTGCGTGATCGGCAACGACTGCATCCTGGCCAACCAGGCGACGCTCGCCGGTCACGTCACCCTGGGCGACTTCGCCATCCTGGGTGGTCTCTCCGCGGTGCACCAGTTCTGCCACTTCGGCAGTCATGCCATGGCCGGCGGCGGCTCGATCATCACCAAGGACACCCCCGCCTTCGTGATGGTCAACGGCAACCCGGCCCAGGTCCACGGGCTCAACCTGGTGGGACTCAGGCGGCGCGGCTTCTCCAAGGAGGCGATCAAGGCGCTCGGCGAGGGCTACCGGCTGGTCTATCGCCAGGGGCTCACCGTGGAGCAGGCGCTCGCCGAGCTGCGCGCCCGCTATCGCCTGCCCGAGACGGAGACCTTCGCCACCTCCATCGAGGTGTCGACCCGCGGCATCGTGCGCTGACCATGGCCGACGAGCCGCTCAAGGTCTACCTGGTCGCCGGCGAGCTCTCCGGCGACCTGCTCGGCGCCGGCCTGATGCGCGCGCTGAAGGCGCGCCACGGCGCCGTCGAGTTCCGCGGCATCGGCGGCGCGCGCATGCTGGCGGAGGGCATCGACAGCCGCTACCCGCTGGAGACGCTCTCGGTGATGGGGCTCGTCGAGGTGGTGCGGCACCTGCCCCGGCTGCTGCGGGTACGCCGCGAGCTCCGGCGCGACGCCCTGGCCTGGCAGCCGGACATCATGGTCGGCATCGATGCCCCGGACTTCAACCTCGGCCTGGAGCGCGCGCTGCGTACTGCCGGCATCACCACCGCGCACTACGTCAGCCCCACGGTGTGGGCGTGGCGCCAGGGACGCGTCAGGGGCATCGCGCGCTCGGTCGATGCCATGCTCACCTTCCTGCCCTTCGAGGCGGCCTTCTACGCCCGCCACGGCGTGCCGGTGGCCTTCGTCGGCCACCCGCTGGCCGACGAGCTGCCGCTGGAGAACGACCGCCGCGCGGCACGCCGCGCCCTCGACCTCGAGCCGGCCGGAGCGGTGCTCGCCGTGCTGCCCGGCTCGCGGGCCAGCGAGATCCGCTTCATGGGCGCCCCCTTCCTGGATGCGGTCGAGCGCCTCTGCCTGGCGCGTCCGGCGCTGCGCGTGGTGATTCCCGCCGCGACCCCCGAGCGCCATCGCGAGCTCACGGCGCTGCTCGCCGCGCGCCCGGTGCTCGACGGTCGCGTCACCCTGCTCGACGGGCAGGCCCGCGAGGCGATGGTCGCCGCGGACGTGGTGCTGCTCACCTCGGGCACCGCGGCGCTGGAGGCGATGCTTTGTCACCGCTCAATGCTGGTGGCCTACCGCATGGCGCCGGCCTCCTTCTGGCTGGCGCGGCGGCTGGTCAAGACCGAATGGATCTCGCTACCCAACCTCATCGCCCGCGAGACGCTGGTGCCGGAGCTGATCCAGGAGGCGGTCACGCCCGAGGCGATCGCCGAGCGGCTGGGCGCCCTGCTCGATGCCGGGGACGGCCGGGCGGCCCTGGAGGCGCGCTTTGCGACCATGCATGCGGCGCTGCAGCGGGACGCCAGCCGTCGCGCCGCCGAGGCCCTCGAGGCGCTGGTGGCGGGCCGGCCGCTGCCGCCGAGCGTCGCTCCCGAGACCGACCCGGAGGCGGGGTGATGAGCACCGCCTGGCCGCCGCTTTCGATCGACTACGCCGGCGAGCGCCTGGCCGGCGTCGACGAGGTGGGGCGCGGCCCGCTGGTGGGCAGCGTGGTGGCCGCCGCGGTGATCCTCGACCCGGCTCGCCCCGTCGCGGGGCTCGGCGACTCCAAGGCGCTCACCGCGCGCCGCCGCGAGGCGCTGGATGCCGAGATCCGCGAGGCGGCGCTCGCCTTCGCCGTGGCCGAGGCCAGCGCCGCCGAGGTGGACGAGTTCAATATCTACCACGCCACCCACCTCGCCATGCGCCGCGCCATCGATGCCCTGACGCCGGCCGCCGAGTACCTGCTGGTGGACGGCAATCGCCTGCCCGGGCATCATGTCCCCGGCCAGGCGGTGGTCAAGGGCGACGCCCGCCATCCGGCCATCGCCGCGGCCTCGATACTCGCCAAGGTGGCCCGCGACGCCCAGATGGTGGCGCTGGATGCGCGCCATCCCGACTACGGCTTCGCCCGCCACAAGGGCTACCCGACGCGTGAGCACCTGGCCGCCCTGGAGCGCCTGGGGCCGCTGCCCGAGCATCGCCGCTCCTTTGGTCCGGTCAGGCGTCAGCTGGTGTTGTTCTAGTCCAAATATCAGTATCTCCCGGTAGCGAGGAGCGCCGGGGATAGGTCGTCGCGGGGGTCTTTTGCCAGGGATGGCAAAAGTAGCTTACAGGGATGTATTTACAGCGCCCCCGCGTAGACCTATCGCCGGATCAGCCCGAGCGGGGTAGGTTGCTAGACTCCGGATCAGCGCCAGGCCATGTCACCAGTACCGATTATTTACTGCCAACTCTTGAGTCCGCCATGACCACGCCTTTCGTTCACCTTCGCGTCCATACCGAATACTCCCTGGTCGACGGCCTGGTACGCCTCAAGCCGCTGGTCAAGGCGGCCGGGGAGCAGGGCATGCCGGCGCTGGCGGTCACCGACGAGGCCAACCTGTTCGGCCTGGTGAAGTTCTACAAGGGCGCCCAGGGCGCCGGGCTCAAGCCGATCATCGGTGCCGACCTGTGGCTGACCAACCCCCATGACGATACCCACCCCTACCGACTGACCCTGCTGGCCATGAACGCCGAGGGCTATCGCAACCTCACCGAGCTGATCTCGCGGGGTTGGCTCGAGGGCCAGCAGCAGGGGCGCACGCTGCTCGACAAGGCCTGGGTGTTCGCCCAGAGCGAGGGACTGATCGCGCTCTCCGGCGCTCACGAAGGGGAGATCGGCCGCCACCTGATCACCGACCACCACGGCGAGGCGCGCGAGCTACTCGACGCCTGGAACGCCGCCTTTCCGGGGCGCTTCTACCTGGAGCTCTCCCGCACCGGCCGGCCCCTGGAGGAGGAGTGCGTGCACCGCTCGGTGGACCTCGCCGTGGCCACGGGCACGCCGGTGGTGGCCACCAACGACGTGCGCTTCCTCGAGCGCGACGACTACTGGGCCCACGAGACCCGGGTCGCCATCGGCGAGGGCAAGGCGCTCGACGACCCGCGGCGCGAGCGCAAGTACACCGAGGAGCAGTACCTCAAGAGCCCGGCGGAGATGGCCGAGCTGTTCGCCGACATCCCCGAGGCGCTCGAGAACAGCGTGATGATCGCCGCGCGCTGCAACGTCGACGTGCGCCTGGGCGAGATCTTCCTGCCGGAGTTCGAGATCCCCGAGGGCATGACCCAGGACGAGTTCTTCCGCCAGATCTCCCACGACGGCCTCACCGAGCGCCTCGACTTCCTCTACCCGGCCGAGAGGTACCCGCGCGACGGCGCCGAGTACGCCGCGATCGATGCCCGCTACCGCAAGCGGCTCGACTTCGAGCTCGACATCATCATCCAGATGGGCTTCCCGGGCTACTTCCTGATCGTGATGGACTTCATCCAGTGGGCCAAGGACAACGACATCCCGGTGGGGCCGGGGCGCGGTTCCGGCGCCGGCTCGCTGGTCGCCTACGCGCAGAAGATCACCGACCTCGACCCCATCGGCTACGACCTGCTGTTCGAGCGCTTCCTCAATCCCGAGCGCGTCTCGATGCCCGACTTCGACGTCGACTTCTGCATGGAGAAGCGCGACCGGGTCATCGACTACGTGGCCGACCGCTACGGCCGCGATGCCGTGTCGCAGATCGTTACCTTCGGCACCATGGCGGCCAAGGCGGTGGTGCGCGACGTGGCCCGGGCCCAGGGCAAGCCCTACTCGCTGGGCGACAAGCTCTCCAAGCTGATTCCCTTCGAGGTGGGCATGACGCTCGCCAAGGCCATCGAGGCCGAACCCCAGCTCAAGGAGTTCCTCGAGGCCGACGAGGAGGCCGCCGAGATCTGGGAGATGGCACTCAAGCTGGAGGGCATCACCCGCGGCACCGGCAAGCACGCCGGCGGCGTGGTGATCGCCCCCACCAAGCTCACCGACTTCTCGCCGCTGCTCTGCGACGAGGACGGTGCGGGGCTGGTCGTGCAGTTCGACAAGAACGACATCGAGGAGGCGGGGCTCGTCAAGTTCGACTTCCTCGGCTTGCGCACCCTGACCATCATCGACTGGGCCCTGGAGATGGTCGACAAGGTGCGCGCCGCGGCGGGCGAGGGGGCCCTCGACATCGACGCCATCCCGCTCGACGATGGCCCGACCTTCGAGATGCTCAAGCGCGCCGAGACCACGGCGGTCTTCCAGCTCGAATCGCGCGGCATGAAGGAGCTGATCAAGCGCCTGCTGCCCGACTCGCTGGAGGACATGATCGCGCTGGTCGCGCTGTTCCGCCCCGGCCCGCTGCAGTCGGGCATGGTCGACGACTTCATCAACCGCAAGCACGGCCGCGCGGAGATCTCCTACCCGCACCCCGACTACCAGCACGAGCTGCTCAAGCCGGTGCTCGAGCCCACCTACGGCATCATCCTCTACCAGGAGCAGGTGATGCAGATCGCCCAGGTGATGGCCGGCTACAGCCTCGGCCAGGCCGACCTGCTGCGCCGCGCCATGGGCAAGAAGAAGCCCGAGGAGATGGCCAAGCAGCGTGTCGGCTTCCTGGAGGGGTGCGAGGCCAACGGCATCGACAAGGAGCTGGCCGGCAACATCTTCGACCTGGTGGAGAAGTTCGCCGGCTACGGCTTCAACAAGTCGCACTCCGCCGCCTACGCGCTGGTCTCCTACCAGACGGCGTGGCTCAAGGCGCACTACCCGGGGCCCTTCATGGCCGCGGTGATGTCCACCGAGATGGACAACCTCGACAAGGTGGTGCCGCTGATCGAGGAGTGTCGCAATCTCAAGCTCACCGTGACCCCGCCGGACGTCAACGTCGGCGGCTACAAGTTCACCGTCGACGACGAGGGCCGGGTGGTCTACGGGCTGGGCGCCATCCGCGGCGTGGGCGAGGGGCCCATCGGCGCCATCGTCGAGGCGCGCGAGGCCGAGGGGCCCTTCCACGACCTCTTCGATTTCTGCCGGCGCATCGACCCCAGGCGCATGAACAAGCGCACCCTCGAGGCGCTGATCCGCTCCGGCGCCCTGGACCGCCTGGGGCCGAGTCGCGCCGTGCTCAGCGCGGCGCTGGACGATGCCCTCAAGGCCGCGGCCCAGAGCCAGACCAACCAGAGCCTGGGCATGATGGACATGTTCGGCGAGGCCTTCGCCGCGCCGGATGACGAAGCGGAGGGCGGTGGCGACGACTACGCCGACTATCGCCGCGTGCGCGACTGGAGCGACAAGGAGCGCCTGGCCGGCGAGAAGGAGACCCTCGGGCTCTACCTGACCGGCCACCCCATCGACGAGTACGAGCAGGAGCTCGCGCGCTTCGTTTCCACCCGAATCGCCGACCTCAAGCCCTCCCGCGAGCCGCAGCGCGTGGCCGGGCTGGTGGTCGGACTACGCACCATGAAGTCCAAGCGCGGCGATACCATGGCCTTCGTGACCCTGGACGACCGCACCGGGCGCATCGAGGCATCGCTGTTCGGCGAGCTCTTCGATCAGGTACGCGGCCAGATCGAGGCCGACCAGGTGTTGATCGTCGAGGGCGAGGTGTCGACCGACGACTACTCCGGCGGCCTGCGCCTGCGCGGCAAGGAGGTCACCCCCATGGTGGCGGCGCGCACCCGCTACGGCGAGGCGGTGGAGCTGTCGCTGGACGGCGCGCGGGCCAACGGCCGCCTGGTGGAGAGCCTGCAGGCGAGCATCTCACCCTACTGCGACACCGAGGGGTTGCCGGTGCGCCTGCGCTATCGCAATGCCGAGGCGAGCGGCTGGCTGGAGCTCGACGCGGCCTGGCGGGTCACGCCGTCGGACGCGCTGCTGACCGGGCTGCGCGACGTCGAGGGGCAGGACGGCGTGCGCCTGAAATATCGCTAGTGGGGGGGGGGAGGCCTGTCCCCGGTGCCTCTCGACCAGCGGCAACCCATCATGCCCTGTCTTGCGTAGCGCGTTGAGGGTGCGATAATGCCTGGCATTTGACGTGCCGCCGGTGCTGCCGTGCGGCGGAAATCACGGATCGGCTTTCTCTATGAACCCCAACTATCTCGATTTCGAACAGCCCATCGCCGAGCTCCAGGCCAAGATCGAGGAGCTGCGCCTGGTCGGCAACGACAGTCAGGTCAACCTCAGCGACGAGATTGGCCGGCTCGAGGAGAAGAGCCGCAAGCTCACCGAGTCGATCTTCAAGGATCTCTCGCCCTGGCAGGTCTCGCAGCTCTCGCGCCATCCCCAGCGGCCCTACACCCTCGACTACCTCGAACACATCTTCACCGACTTCGACGAGCTGCACGGCGACCGCCGCTTCGCCGACGATGCCGCCATCGTCGGTGGGGTCGCCCGCCTCGACGAGCGTCCGGTGATGGTGATCGGCCACCAGAAGGGGCGCGAGGTGAAGGAGAAGGTGCGTCGCAACTTCGGCATGCCGCGCCCCGAGGGCTACCGCAAGGCATGCCGCCTGATGGAGATGGCCGAGCGCTTCCGCATGCCAGTGCTCACCTTCATCGACACGCCGGGGGCCTACCCGGGCATCGACGCCGAGGAGCGCGGCCAGAGCGAGGCGATCGCCTACAACCTCGCCGTGATGTCGCGGCTCAAGACGCCGATCGTCGCCACCGTGGTGGGCGAGGGCGGCTCCGGTGGGGCGTTGGCCATCGGCGTGTGCGACGAGCTGGCGATGCTGCAGTACTCCACCTACTCGGTGATCTCGCCGGAAGGCTGCGCCTCCATCCTGTGGAAGAGCGCCGAGAAGGCCGCCGACGCCGCCCAGGCCATGGGCATCACCGCCGAGCGCCTGAAGGAGCTGGGCTTCGTCGACACCCTGATCCCCGAGCCGCTGGGCGGCGCCCATCGCCACCCGGTGAGCACCGCCGAGCGCGTCAAGGCGGCGCTGCAGGAGAGCCTCGAGCGCCTCGACGCCATGGATACCGGGGCACTCCTCGAGCGGCGCTATGAACGGCTGATGAGTTATGGCGCGCCTGTTTAACGGGCCTTTCCGCATTCGGTCATGCCCCTCCAGTCCCTGATCGACAACGCCCTGGCGGAGACCCCGCCGGGGCGTGTCGTCTGGGTGGCGCTCTCCGGCGGGCTCGACTCCAGCCTGCTGCTGACACTCGCCGCCGCTGCCTGTCGCCGTCACCCCCATCCGCTCCATGCCCTGCACGTCCATCACGGCCTGCAGGGCGCCGCCGACGATTTCGAGACGCAGTGCCGGCGCCTTTGCTCGCGTCTCGGTGTGCCGCTGTTCGTCGAGCGAGTGAGCGTGGTGCGCGACACGGGGCAGGGGCTGGAGGGGGCGGCGCGGGAGGCGCGCTACGCCGCCTTCGCGCGGCGCGTGGCGCCCGGCGAGACGCTGTGGCTTGCCCAGCACCGCGACGACCAGGCCGAGACCTTCATGCTCGCCGCCCTGCGCGGCAGCGGCGTGCGCGGCCTGGCCGCCATGCCGGCCCGCCGCGACTGGCAGGGACGGCACCTCGTGCGCCCGCTGCTGGGCCAGCCGCGGGCCGCCCTCGAGGCCGAGGCGACGCGTCGTGGCCTGGCCTGGGTCGATGACCCCTCCAACGACGACGAGCGGCTCGACCGCAACTTCCTGCGCTGTGTCGTGCTGCCGCTGCTGGCCACGCGCTGGCCCGAGGCCGGCCGGGCCCTGGCGCACAGCGCCGCCCGGGCGGCCGAGGCCGACGGGTTGCTCGATGAGCTGGCGGCCCTCGACCTGGCGACCCTCGGCGGCGAACCGGCGCGGCTGGAGGCCGGGGCGCTGGCGACCCTGTCGCGGGCGCGCCAGCGGTTGCTCGTTCGTCATTGCTGCCAGCGGCTGGGGCTGCCCACTCCGCCGGCGCGGCGCCTCGACAGCCTGCTTGCGCAGCTCGCGGCGCGCCCGGATGCCGCGGTGCGGGTGGCCTGGCCCGGCGGCGAGGCCCGGGTGTGGCGGGGCGGCCTCTACCTGCGCGTCCCCGGCGAGGCGCTGCCGGCGGGGTGGCAGGTGGCGTGGGACGGCCAGGCGCCGCTCGCCACGCCGCTGGGGACGCTGGCGGTGCGCCTGGTGCGCCGGGACGGCGAGCGCGGAAGCCTGCGGGTGGCGATGCGCCGGGGCGGCGAGCGGCTGCGCCTGCCGGGGCGGGGCACGCGCGACCTCAAGCGGCTGCTGCAGGAGCGGGAGGTGCCGCCCTGGGAGCGCGAGCGGCTGCTGGTAGCGTGGCATGACGAGCGGCCGGTGGCGGTGCTGGCGCCGGACTGCGGCGGCTGGTTGTGGGTCGGCGAGGGGTGGCGTGGCGAGCCGCCCGCGGCCGTCACGCAAACGTCAGGGTGAAGCCGGCGGCGTCCTGGTAGGCAGCTTCCTGCTCCAGGTCCGTCTGCAGCAGCAGGGGATCCTCGGCGGCGTCGAGTCGCAGGTGGAGTGCCTCGTCGCGCACGCTGAGGTGCGGGACCGCGGGCGGTTGTTCCGGGCGCGCGTGGTTGAGCAGCACCGCCAGGCGCAGCAGCCGGGCCAGCCGTCCCAGGGTGACCCGTTCCGTTGCCGGGAGGGCCCGCCACTCCTTGAGCGGGAACTTGCGCCGATGGGCGCGGACCAGGAACGCCAGCCGGCGCTGCTCGAGGCGGGAGAAGCCGGCGAGGTCGGAGTTCTCCAGCAGGTAGGCGCCGTGGCGGTGGAACTGGCTGTGCGAGACGGCCTGGCCGATCTCGTGGAGGCGGGCCGCCCAGGCGAGGAAGCGCGCCTGGTCGTCGTCGAGCGCCCAGGCGTCGCGCACCTGGGCGAGCAGCGCCGTGGTGGAGGCGGCGACGTGGCGCGCCTGGCGCAGGTCGACCGCGTAGCGCCGCTCCAGCATTTCCAGTGTCTTCAGCCGGGCGTCCTCGGGGCTGTTGCGCCCCACCATGTCATGCAGCACGCCCTCGCGCAGGGCGCCGTCGGCATAGCGCATCGCATCGAGCCCGAAGGCCGCGAAGATGGCCGTCAGGATGGCCACCCCGGCCGGGAAGACCCGCGCGCGATCGGCCTTGAGCCCCGTCAGGTCGAGCTTGTCGACGTGCTTGCACTGCAGCAGCCGGCGGCGCAGCCGCTCGAGCCCGTGGCGGGTGATCACGCCTTCCGGGGCATCGCCGGCGGCGGCGATCACCGCGGCGGCGGCCTTGATGGTGCCGCTGGCCCCCACCGGATCGTCCCAGCCCAGCGCCTGGTAGGGACGCAGGATGTTGGCCAGCTCCGAGCGGGCGGCCAGCTCGGCGCGGCGGAATGCCTTCTCGGTGATGGCGCCATCGGCAAAGAAGCGCCGGGTGTAGGTCACGCAGCCCAGCTGCAGGCTCTCCAGGGCGAGGGGCTCGAAGCGCTCGCCGATGATGAATTCCGTGGAGCCGCCGCCGATGTCGACGATCAGGCGGCGCCCGTTCTCGGCCAGCGCATGGGCGGCCCCCAGGTAGATGAGGCGCGCCTCCTCGCGGCCGGCGATGATCTCCACGCGGCAGCCCAGCAGCGCCTCGGCCCGGTCGATGAGCGTCTGGCTGTTCTCGGCGTCGCGCAGGGCATTGGTCCCCACCACGCGCAGGTGGCCGGGCGCGATGTCGCTGACGAAGGGCGCGAAGCGCGCCAGGCACTCCATGGCCCGGGTCATGGCGGCCTCGTCCAGGTACCCTGCCGGATCGAGGCCGGCGGCGAGCTGTACCTTCTCGCCGCGCCGTGCCACCACCTGCAGGCGTCCGCCGACTTCGTTGGCGACCAGCAGGTGAAAGCTGTTGGAACCCAGGTCGATGGCGGCCAGGCGGGTCAGCGCCGGGCTGGCCGGAGGGGAGTCGGGCCGGTCCGTGGAATTGGTCATGGCAGCGTCCTGGCAACGAATGGGCAAAGGGTGCGGTGCCACCCGGGGCTTGTCAATCGCGGCGCCCGTGTCGGTCGTCGCGGGGGTTGCGTTCCCCCTCGGCCTTGTCTACCATCGTGTCGTTCGCCTGTTCCGAATGCTTCCCGGCCGTGACACGACGTGCGCGTCGCGGTCAACCCAAGTCGTCAGTCAGTCCCTTTTGTCGTTTTCGCTGCTGCGCCTGTCGCATCATGGCGCGCAAACCCAGCGCAGGCGACGGCAGTCCAGGCGACCATAACGCTGCTCCCCGACCACGATGCCGCCCTGCGGTCTGCGTCCGTCAGCCGAATCCCTCTGGCAGAGCGATGTCGGGCATCGAGTTCGCAACCCGCCGGTCATCGCCAGCGAGTGGCTGCCAAGCCGGGCTCTGAACGCACCCAAGCGGCGTACCGTTCTTCATTTCCCGTCGTCACCACGGCGCCGTGCCGTCACGCTGATATGAGCAACCTCCGAACGCACCGATGAATCTTACCGAACTCAAGCAAAAGCCCGTTCCGGAACTCCTGGAGATCGCCCGGGAGATGGGCATCGACAACCTGGCGCGCTCGCGCAAGCAGGACATCATCTTCGCCATCCTCAAGAAGCACGCCAAGAGCGGCGAGGCGATCTACGGGGACGGCGTGCTGGAGATCCTCCAGGATGGCTTCGGCTTCCTGCGCAGTGCCGACAGCTCCTACCTGGCCGGGCCCGATGACATCTACGTCTCGCCGTCGCAGATACGCCGCTTCAACCTGCGCAAGGGCGACTCCATCTCCGGCAAGATTCGTCCGCCCAAGGAGGGGGAGCGCTACTTCGCACTGCTCAAGGTCAGCGAGATCAACTTCGACCGGCCGGAGAACGCGAAGCACAAGATCCTCTTCGAGAACCTCACGCCGCTGTTCCCCCAGGAGCGGCTGCGCATGGAGATCGGCAACGGCTCCACCGAGGACATCACGGCACGGATCATCGACCTGGTGGCGCCCATCGGCAAGGGCCAGCGCGGCCTGATCGTCTCGCCGCCGAAGGCGGGCAAGACGCTGATGCTGCAGAACATTGCCACCTCGATCACCCGCAACAATCCCGAGTGCCACTTGATCGTGCTGTTGATCGACGAGCGCCCGGAAGAGGTGACCGAGATGTCGCGCACCGTGCGCGGCGAGGTGGTCGCCTCGACCTTCGACGAGCCGCCGGCGCGCCACGTGCAGGTCGCCGAGATGGTGATCGAGAAGGCCAAGCGCCTGGTCGAACACAAGAAGGACGTGGTGATTCTGCTCGACTCCATCACCCGCCTGGCGCGTGCCTACAACACCGTGGTGCCGAGCTCGGGCAAGGTGCTCACCGGCGGCGTCGACGCCCACGCCCTGGAGAAGCCCAAGCGCTTCTTCGGCGCGGCGCGCAACATCGAGGAGGGCGGCAGCCTGACCATCATCGCCACGGCGCTGGTCGACACCGGCTCGAAGATGGACGAGGTGATCTTCGAGGAGTTCAAGGGCACCGGCAACATGGAAGCCCACCTCGACCGCAAGCTCGCCGAGCGCCGCGTCTACCCGGCGATCAACATCCGTCGCTCCGGCACCCGCCGCGAGGACCTGATCGCCTCCGAGGACGAGATGCAACGCATGTGGATCCTGCGCAAGCTGCTCAACCCCATGGAGGACACCGCGGCGACGGAATTCCTCATCGATCGCCTCAAGGATACCAAGACCAACCTTGAGTTCTTCGAGGCCATGAAACGACGCTGATCGGAGCTATTGCGCTTGCGGATACTGCGTTGAATCCTCGCTGGTGCGCCAGTCCGATCGGCCTGCTCATGTACTACTCGTACACTCCGCGGCCTCGCTCGGGTTCGCCTTGTCTCTGCTTCGCTCATTACGCTCCGATGGCCGGTGCTCTGCGCTTCGGCTATTTGCCGAGGCGAGCGGCGCCGGGGACAGGCCGAAGAGGAGGTCTTTTGCCATGGGTGAGGAGCATTGCTCCGAACGGGCTGGCCATGGATGGCCAGCCCTGGTCCTGCAAGCGGAGCAGGATGCGAGAGCGAAGCAGGGCAAAAGTAGCGCCCAGGAGGGGTTCACAGCGCCTCCTCGTAGGCCTGTCGACGGTAAAGCCGCGGGCTGAAACTACCTCGCGGACGGACGAGAAAGGAAGGGGCGGCATGCTATGCTGCCCCTTTCGTCATTGCGGAACCGGGAAATCCGAATGAAGTACAAGGACCTGCGCGACTTCATCGCCGCCCTCGAGGAACGGGGCGAGCTGCAGCGGGTGACCGCCGAGGTCGATCCCTACCTGGAGATCACCGAGATCTGCGACCGCACCCTGCGCGCCGGCGGCCCGGCGCTGCTGTTCGAGAACGTCAAGGGCCACGCCATGCCGCTGCTCGGCAACCTCTTCGGCACGTCGCAGCGGGTCGCGCTGGGCATGGGCGAGGAGTCGGTCGCGGCGCTGCGCGAGGTGGGCAAGCTGCTCGCCTTCCTCAAGGAGCCCGACCCGCCCAAGGGCTTCCGCGACGCCTGGGAGAAGCTGCCGATCTTCAAGCAGGTGATGAACATGGGGCCCAGGACGGTGCGCAGCGCCCCGGTGCAGGAGGTGGTGCTCGAAGGCGAGGACGTCGACCTCGACCGCCTGCCGATCCAGCACTGCTGGCCCGGCGATGCCGCCCCGCTCGTCACCTGGCCGCTGGTGGTCACGCGCGGGCCGCACAAGACGCGCCAGAACCTCGGCATCTACCGCCAGCAGAAGCTCGGCCGGAACCGCCTGATCATGCGCTGGCTGTCACACCGCGGCGGGGCGCTGGACTTCCAGGAGTGGCAGGCCGCCCATCCCGGCGAGCCCTTCCCCGTGGCCGTGGCGCTGGGCGCCGACCCGGCGACCATCCTCGGCGCGGTGACGCCGGTGCCGGACACGCTCTCCGAGTACGCCTTCGCCGGGCTGCTCCGGGGCTCGCGTACCGAGCTGGTCAAGTGCGGCCACGCCGACCTGGAGGTTCCTGCCTCGGCAGAAATCATCCTCGAGGGGGTCATCCATCCCGGCGACACGGCGCCGGAAGGCCCCTATGGCGACCACACCGGCTACTACAACGAGGTGGACCACTTCCCGGTGTTCACGGTGACGCGCATGACGATGCGCCGCGACGCCATCTACCATTCGACCTATACCGGTCGCCCGCCCGACGAGCCGGCGATCCTCGGCGTGGCGCTCAACGAGGTGTTCGTGCCGATCCTGCGCAAGCAGTTCCCCGAGATCACCGACTTCTACCTGCCGCCGGAGGGGTGCTCCTACCGCCTGGCGGTGGTGACCATGAAGAAGCAGTATCCCGGGCATGCCAAGCGCGTGATGATGGGCGTGTGGAGCTTCCTGCGCCAGTTCATGTATACCAAGTTCGTGGTGGTGCTCGACGACGATGTCAGTGCCCGCGACTGGGAGGACGTGATCTGGGCCATCACCACCCGCATGGACCCGGTCCGCGACACCGTGATGGTCGAGAACACGCCCATCGACTACCTGGATTTCGCCTCGCCGGTGGCCGGGCTCGGCTCCAAGATGGGGCTCGACGCCACCGCCAAGTGGCCCGGCGAGACCGACCGCGAATGGGGCACGCCCATCGTCATGGACGAGGCCGTCAAGGCACGCGTCAGCGCACGCTGGAACGAACTGGGCATCGTGCTCCCCGACACCCCTGACGACAAGAGGCATTCATGACGGCAAGGACCCTGACCTGCCAGGTGACGGCGGTGGAGGACCTGACTCCCGACGTGTTCCGGGTGCGCCTGGAAGGTCGCGCCGAGGCCATGGCGCACGCCCCGGGCCAGTACCTGGAACTCCAGCTCGACGACGACACCTGGGTGCCGTTCTCCATCGCCAACGCCCACGTCGGCGATGGCACCCTGGAGCTGCACATCCAGCACTGGCCGGAGCGCGAGAACTCGGCGCGGCTGCGCGCCCTCGTCCAGGTCGCCGAGCGGCTCACCCTGTACCTGCCCGGCGGCGACTGCGTGCTGGACAGCGACAGCGCCCGCCCGCTGCTGCTCATCGCCGCCGGCACCGGCTTCGCTCAGATGAAGGCGATCGTCGAGGCCTCGCTGCACGAGGCCCCCGAGCGCCCCATCGAGCTGTGGTGGGCGGCCCGCGAGCGGCGCGACCTCTACCTGGAGAGCCTGCCGCGGGAGTGGGCCGCGGCGCACCCGACCTTCCGCTTCCACCCGGTGACCGAGCGCGTGCCGGAGACGCCGCTGAGCGGCGAGCGGGTGATCGCCCACCGTGGGCGCATCGACGAGGCGCTGGCCACGGGCCTCGCCGATGCCGGCGGCCATGACGTCTACCTCTCCGGTTCGCCGGGCATGGTCTATGCCTGCGTGGATGTGCTCGCCTCGCTCGGCCTCGAGCCGTCGCGGGTCTTCTCCGACGTCTTTGCCTACGCCCCACGTTCTCCCCTGGTGCCCACCGTGGGCAGCCTCAGGCGGGACACCGGCTCATGAGCGCCGCGCCGATCCTGATCACCGGTGGCGCCCAGCGCCTGGGGCGCCACTGTGCCGAGCGGCTCGTCGACGACGGTCACCCGGTGATCGTCAGCTACCGCCGCGAGAGGGAGGAATTGGCGGCGCTGCGCGAGCGGGGCATCGTCACCCTCCATGCCGACTTCGCGACGGAGGCGGGCATCCTCGACTTCATCGCCCGGCTGCGGGAAGCTGCGCCGGCGCTGCGGGCGATCGTGCACAACGCCAGCGACTGGGCGCCGGACAGCCGGGGCGAGGCGGCCGGAGCCGACTTCGAGCGGCTGTTCCGCATCCACATGCTGGCCCCCTACCTGATCAACCTGCACGCCCGCGAGTTGCTCGAGGCGTGCAGTGAGCCGCAGCGCGACATCGTGCACATGACCGACTACGTGGTGCAGAAGGGCTCGCAGAAGCACGCCGCCTATGCGGCGACCAAGGCGGGGCTCGCCAACCTGACGCTCTCCTTCGCGGCAATGTACGCCCCGTCGATCCAGGTCAATGCCATCGCCCCGGCGCTGATCATGTTGAATGAGGGCGACAGCGACGCCTACGTGGCCAAGGCCAAGGCCAAGTCGGCGATGGAGATGGTCCCCGGCCCCGGGGTGATCTACCAGAGCCTGCGCTACCTGCTCGACAACCGCTACGTCACCGGCATCACCCTGCCGGTCGATGGCGGCCGCCACCTGCGCTAGCCTGCCGACCTTCCTCGACAACGCCGCCTTGGTCACCGGCATGACGTTGCCGGTCGATGGCGGTCGCCACCTTCGTTGATCGCCCCGCTCGGTCGATGACCAGCGTCGCCTGGGGTAAACTGATGCCCCCCTGACGAGAAAAAGAGGTATTCCCATGGCGCATCATGACGACTTTCGTGACGACAGCGGCCTGCCGTCGCTGCTGCTGGGCCTTGTGGTACTGGTGGGCATGAGCGCCCTGCCGGCGACCATCGGCTGGGTGCAGGTGTTCACCGGTTAAGGCGAGCCCCTTGCCAAGCCCGCGGCGATGCGGCACGATGACGGCAGACTTCAGGAGAGCCCCATGACCCGACAGCCCCTCGCCACGCCCGTTTCCCTCGCCGCCCTGCGCGGTGTCGAGGGCGGGGCGCGACGCGGCTATTGGTTTGGCTACTGGTTTATCCCCGGTGTGCCGGTGGCCGTGTCCTGAACGCAACAGCGACATCGCCGGGAGGCACACCCCACCAGGGCCGCCTCCGCACAGAACCCCCGGACGGCTGCCCGCCCGGGGGTTCTGCGTTTTCGGCCCGGTCCGCGAAACCGAGACTCGACAGCAAGGAGAGGCACCATGACCGCACCCATCGCCTTCGCCATTCGCCCGCTGACCGGCTTCGCTGGCTATTACGGCTATTGGCGATTTAGCGAGCTGCGGTCGGTCCAGTGCGCCACCTCCGACCGTGAGACTGCCGGTGGCATGACCTCGACACGATGTTTGCCGACCTCACGGAGTTGAACGCCATGAACGCCCCGCTTTCCCTGGCCGAGCGCCAGCCCGTTGCCACCCCCACTGACATGCGCCGCGAGACGCGGCTGCCGACCCCCGCCGAGCTGCACGCCCGGCTGCCCCTCGCCCCCGAACTCGCCGCGCGTATCGCGGCGCAGCGCGACGCCGTGCGGCGCATCGTCAGCGGTGACGACGACCGCCTGCTGGTGGTGGTCGGCCCCTGCTCGATCCACGACCCGGCCGCCGCCCTGGCGTACGCCCGCCGCCTCGCCGCGCTGGCGCCCGCCATCTCCGACCGGCTGCTGCCGGTAATGCGCGTCTACGTCGAGAAGCCGCGCACCACGGTGGGTTGGAAGGGGCTCGCCTACGACCCGGACCTCGATGGCAGCGGCGACATGGCGCGCGGCCTCACCCTCTCGCGCCAACTGATGCGCGAGGTCGCCGCGCTCGGCCTGCCGGTGGCCACCGAGCTGCTGCAGCCGATGCTTGCCCCCTACCTGGACGACCTGCTGGCCTGGGTGGCGATCGGCGCGCGCACCACCGAATCGCAACTGCACCGCGAGCTGGCCAGCGGCCTCGACGCCGCCGTGGGCTTCAAGAACGCCACCGGCGGCGAGCTGCAGGTGGCGCTGGACGCCATGCGCTCGGCGGCCCACCCGCACCAGCACTTCGCCCTGGACGCGGCCGGCCATCCGGTGGTGCGCGACACCGCCGGCAACCCTCACACCCACGTGGTGCTGCGCGGCGGTCGCAGCGGCCCGAACCACGACGCCGCCTCGGTGCGGGCGGCCCGCGAGGCGCTGGCGGCCGCCGGGCTCAAGGCGCGCCTGATGGTGGACTGCAGCCACGCCAACGCGTGCAAGGACCATCGGCGCCAGGCGGCGGTGCTGCGCGACGTGCTCGCCCAGCGCCGCGCCGGCGAGCGCTCGCTGGCCGGGGTGATGCTCGAGAGCCACCTCAACGAGGGCAAGCAGCCGCTCGAGCGGGAGCGGCTGCGCTACGGCGTCTCCATCACCGATGCCTGCCTGGGCTGGGAGGAGACCGAGGCACTGCTGTGCGAGGCCGCCGAGCAGCTGCGCTGAGTCGCCACCACCGTGAGCGGCGCCGGAACCAGTGGTTGGCCCTGTACCCGGGCGGACGATGTCGGGATAATCCCGCCAGTCCCGTCCGCCCGAGGAGCCCCGCATGCCATTTCGCTTCGAAGACCACGACCCGGAGACCTACCGGCGCAAGGCGCGCTTCGTCGCCGTGGCCATGGCCGCCCAGTTCATCGTCTTCGGGGTGGTGTTCGCGCAGCTGCTCACCGCCAACTTTGGCTCCAGCCTGTGGCTCAACGCCCTGGGCGTGTTCCTGGGGCTGCTGGCCACCAGCCTGGTGTTCGCCGTGCTGCGCGAGCGTCCCTGGATGGCCGACATGCGCTACGCCTGGCAGCTCAAGCACCATCTTGCGCGCCTCAGCAGTCATCTCTCGACCCTGCGCCGGGCCGTGGAGGAGGGCGACGACGTCGCCCTGCACCTGCTCACTTCCTACCACCAGGGCATGGCGCAGCTCGCCGAGCTCGACGGCCGCACCCTCGACGACGACAGCGAACGGGCGGCCGAACGGGTATGGGTGCGCGGGCTGCGTCGCGACAGGGGGCTACCCGAGCGGGTCGAGGGGTTCGACCCCGAGGAACTGCGCGCCTTCCGCCAGAGGTAAGGCTCAGGCCTTCGCGGCGTAGGCGTAGAGCAGCGTCTCCTGGGCGCTGATCGGGGCGCTGTCGCCGGGCTGCGGGCGGCGGTAGGTGCCGTCGGGCTGCAGGAGCCAGCTCTGGCAGTTGTCCACCAGGTAGGTCTCCAGATCCTTGCGCACCCGGGCGGCGAGCTTCCTGTCGCGCAGCGGAAAGGCCGTCTCCACGCGGTGGAACATGTTGCGCGCCATGAAGTCGGCGCTGGAGCCCCAGGTCTCCGGCTTGCCGTCGTTGTGGAAGTGGAAGACGCGGGTGTGCTCGAGGAAGCGGCCGATGATCGAGCGCACGCGGATGGTCTCCGAGATCCCCGGCACGCCGGGGCGCAGGCAGCACATGCCGCGGATGATCAGGTCACACTCCACCCCGGCCCGGGAGGCGCGGTAGAGCGCCTGGATCAGCTTGGGCTCGGTGAGGGAGTTGCACTTGATGATCAGGCGCGCGTCGCGCCCGCGGCGGGCATGCTCCGCCTCGCGGTCGATCATCGCCACCAGTTGCTCGTGGAGGGTGAAGGGGGCGTGCAGCAGACGGTCGATGTGGCGGGCGCGGCCCATGCCGGAGAGCTGCTGGAAGACCTTGTGCACGTCGGCGCACAGCGTCCGGTCGGCGGTCAGCAGGCTGTAGTCGGTGTAGAGCTTGGCCGTGCGGGAATGGTAGTTGCCGGTGCCGAGATGGGCGTAGTGGCGCAGCTTGCCGCGCTCGCGACGCACGATGTGCATCATCTTGGCGTGGGTCTTGTAGGCCATCACGCCGTAGATGACGATGGCACCGGCCTCCTGCAGCCGCGAGGCCAGCGCCAGGTTGTCGGCCTCGTCGAAGCGCGCGCGCAGCTCGATCACCACCGTGACTTCCTTGCCATTGGCGGCGGCTTCCACCAGGGCCGTGACGATGGCGGAGTCGGCCCCGGTGCGGTAGAGCGTCTGCTTGATGGCCAGCACGTCGGGGTCGCGTGCCGCCTCGCGCAGCAGGTCCTCCACCGGCGAGAAGGCCTGGAAGGGGTGGTGGAGCAGGATGTCGCCCTCGGCGATGGCGGCGAACAGGCTCTCCTTGCGCAGCAGCGGCTTGGGCAGGCCGGGGGTGAAGGGGCGGTAGAGCAGGTCGGGGCGGTCGACCTCGCCGAGGACCGACATCATGCGCGTCAGGTTGACCGGGCCGTTGACCCGGTAGAGGTCCGTCTCCCCGAGTTCGAACTGCTTGAGCAGGAAGCTCGCGAGCGCCTCGGGGCAGTTGTCGGCCACCTCCAGGCGCACCCCGCTGCCATAGCGCCGCGCGAGCAGTTCGCCGCGCAGCGCCGAGGCCAGGTCGGAGACCTCCTCCGGGTCCACCGAGAGGTCGGCGTTGCGGGTCAGGCGGAACTGGTAGAGGCCGCGCACCGCCATGCCGGGGAACACCTCCTCGGCGTGGGCATGGATCATCGAGGAGAGGAACACGAACTCGCGGAAGCCCTCCTCGCACAGCGCCTCGGGCAGGGCGATCACCCGCGGTAGCGAGCGCGGGGCGGGAAGGATGGCCATCCCCCCTTCACGACCGAAGGCGTCCTTGCCCTCGAGCTCGACGATGAAGTTGAGGCTCTTGTTGACCAGCCGCGGAAAGGGGTGCGAGGGATCGAGCCCGATGGGACTGATCACCGGCATGATCTCGGCTTCGAAGTAGTCGCGCACCCAGGCACCCTGTGCCTCGGTCCATTCGGTGCGGCGGCGGAAGCGCAGCCCCTGGGCCTCCAGGGCGGGAATCAGCGAGTCGTTGAGAATCTGGTACTGGCGTGCCACCTGGGCGTGGGCCAGTTCGCTGATTTCGGCGAGCACCGAGCGTGGCGAACGGCCGTCGGCCCCGGTCGACTCGTCGCCCAGGGCGATCTGATGCTTGAGCCCGGCCACGCGGATCTCGAAGAACTCGTCGAGGTTCGACGAGAAGATCAGCAGGAACATCAACCGGTTGAGAAGCGGGTGCGCCTCGTCCAGGGCCTGCTCGAGCACGCGGATGTTGAACTGCAGGTGGGAGAGCTCGCGGTTGAAGTAGAGGCTCGGGTCGCCGAGGTCGGCTTCCGGGTCGGGAATCGCCTTGGGCTTGATGCCGGTGCCGGTCTGGTTGAGGCGCGGCGTGACCGGCTCGCCGGGCGAGTCGGCTGCTGTTGGCACGCTCGCTTCGCGGGCGGAATCCTGGGCCGGCGCCGACGGGGTCGGCGCGCGGTGGGACATAGCGGGGCTGTGCGAGTCTTCCATGGTCTCTCTCTAATGTGTCAGCGGACCGGAAGGGCACGGCCCTCCGGTCACTGGGCGAGCAGTCGGGCCGCCCGCTTGGCGAAGTAGGTGAGCACGCCGTCGGCGCCGGCGCGCTTGAAGCAGAGCAGCGACTCGAGGATCACGGTGTCGGCGTCGAGCCAGCCGTTGTCGAAAGCGGCCATGTGCATGGCGTACTCGCCGCTCACCTGGTAGGCGTAGGTCGGCACCCTGAGCTCCTCCTTCACGCGGCGCACCACGTCCAGGTAGGGCATCCCGGGCTTGACCATCACCATGTCGGCGCCCTCGGCGATATCCATGGCCACCTCGTGCAGCGCCTCGTTGCCGTTGGCCGGGTCCATCTGGTAGGTGCGCTTGTCCGCCTTGCCCAGGTTGGCGGCCGAGCCCACGGCGTCGCGGAAGGGGCCGTAGTAGTGCGAGGCGTACTTGGCGCTGTAGGCCATGATGCGCACGTTGGGCAGGTGCTCCTGCTCCAGCACCTGGCGAATCTCGCCGATGCGCCCGTCCATCATGTCCGAGGGGGCGACCACGTCGGCGCCCGCCTCGGCGTGGGAGAGCGCCTGCTTGAGCAGCGTCTCCACGGTGCGATCGTTGAGCACGTAGCCGTGCTCGTCGACGATGCCGTCCTGGCCGTGGCTGGTATAGGGGTCCAGTGCCACGTCGGTGATCACGCCCAGCGCCGGCACGGCCTCCTTGAGGGCGCGCACGCTGCGCTGCACGAGGCCCGAGGCGTTGTAGGCCTCCTCGGCCAGCTCGCTCTTCTGCGCCGGGTCCACCACGGGGAACAGCGCCAGGGCGGGAATGCCCAGTTCGAACGCCTCGCGGGCCTCGTCGACGAGCAGATCCAGCGACAGCCGCTCGACGCCGGGCATGGAGGGGACGGCCTCGCGGCGGTTCTCGCCCTCCAGAACGAAGACCGGCCAGATCAGGTCGGCGGCGGTCAGAGTGGCCTCGCGCATCAGGCGGCGCGAGAAGTCATCGCGGCGCATACGGCGCATGCGGGTGGCGGGAAACTGGCGCGGGGTCATGACACTCAAGGCTCTTCTCCGGCTGGGGTCACGGTCGCCACCCGAAACAGCCTAGCGGCGGCGGATGACGGTTCGATGACAGGACTGGTCGTTGCCCGAGTATATCAGCGTCATTCGGTGCCGGAAGCCGCGTCTTGTCGCACCCCGCGCGACTCTCTACAGTGTGGCTTTTCAGGCTACAGTGTGGCTTTTCAGGCGACAGTTGCGGGCTTCCCCTCCGGGCGGGCCCTTCATTCAAGGAGAGAGGCATGAGTAAACAGGTGGCGGTCATCCTGTCCGGGTGCGGCGTCCAGGATGGCTCGGAGATCTACGAGACGACGTTGACCCTGCTGCGGCTCGACCAGCTGGGCATCGGCTATCGCTGCTTTGCGCCGGACATCGCCCAGCACCACGTCATCGACCATTGCCGCGGCGAGGTGGCCGAGGGCGAGAGCCGCAACGTGCTGGTCGAGGCGGCGCGCCTGGCGCGCGGGGGCATCTCGCCGCTGGCCGAGCTGGAGGCCGATGACTTCGATGCGGTGATCCTGCCGGGGGGCTTCGGCGTGGCCAAGAACCTGTCGAACTTCGCCGAGGCCGGCAACGCCATGGAGCCGCTCGAGGCGCTGGTCGAGCCCGTCAGGGAATTTCACGAGGCGCGCAAGCCCATCGGCCTGATGTGCATCGCGCCGGCGCTGGCGCCCAAGCTGCTGGGCCCCGGCATCGCCGTGACGGTGGGGCACGACCCGGGGGTCGCCGGCGCCATCAGCGCCATGGGCGGGTTGCACCGCAGCTGCGGCGTCGAGGACATCGTGGTCGATTTCGAGAACCGCGTGGTGTCGACCCCCGCCTACATGCTGGCCACGCGCATCAGCGAGGCGGCCACCGGCATCTTCAAGCTGGTCGATCGCATCGACGAGCTGATGGATCTGTAGGCCCGGTACGGCAGATCAACGGCAAGACGCCCGGGGGCAGGCCTCCCGGGCGTCTTCGTCTGCCCCGCCTGCGGGCTCAGGTCTCGTCGCGCTCGGCGTCCTCGTCCTCCTCGCTCTGGCGACGGCGGTGGCGCACCAGCCGACCGAACAGGATTCCCACCTCGTAGAGCAGGTACATGGGCACTGCCAGCAGGCTCTGCGAGATCACGTCCGGCGGGGTGAGCAGCATGCCCACCACGAAGCAGCCGAGGATGACGTAGGGCCGCTTGCGCGACAGGCTCTCCACCGTGGTCGCGCCCGAGGCGATCAGCAGGAAGGTGGCGATGGGGATCTCGAAGGCCACGCCGAAGGCGAAGAAGAGCTTGAGGACGAAGTTGAGGTACTGGTTGATGTCGGTCATCACCGCCACGTTCTCCGGCCCGGTCTGAGTGAAGAACTCGAACAGCAGTGGGAAGACCACGAAGTAGGCGAAGGCCGCCCCGGCGTAGAAGAGCGCCACGCTGGAGGCCAGTATCGGCAGGGCCAGCGCCTTCTCGTTGTCGTAGAGGCCGGGCGCCACGAAGGCCCAGGCCTGGTGCAGTACGTAGGGGATGGCGGCGAACACCGCCACCACCAGGGTCAGCTTGAAGGGGGCCAGGAACGGTGAGGCCACCTCGGTGGCGATCATCTGCGAGCCTTCCGGCAGCAGCGCCATCAGCGGCTGTGCCACGAAGGTGTAGATGTCGTTGGCGAAGGCGTAGAGGCCGAGGAAGATGACCAGGATCGCCACCACCGCGCGCAGCAGGCGCGAGCGCAGCTCCACCAGGTGCTCGATCAGCGGCGCCTGGGCCAGGTCCGGCTTGTTGTCGGAGTCGCTCATCGGGAGGCGGCATCCTTCTCGTCGTCAGCGGGAGAGGCGTCGTCCTTGACGTTGGCCAGGGCGTCGTCCAGGCGAGACGCGGCGGGCTTGCGTGGCGCGTCGTCGTCGCTCGCCTCGCTGGCCGGCGGTGATGCCGAGGCATCGCGGCGCCGGGGCGGCGTCTCCTCCTCGGCGAGGCTCTCCACCTCGCGCTTCGCCTTGCCAAGGCTCTCGTCGAGCTTGGCCTGCTGCTCCTTGAGCTTCTGGCGCAGCTCCTCGGCTTCCAGCTGGGCGTTGATCTCCCGCTGCATGCCGGACACGGTGCGCTTGATCTTGCCGACCCACAGCCCCAGGGTACGGGCGGCCTTGGGCAGCCGCTCGGGACCGAGCACGAGCAGCCCCACGATGCCGAGCACCAGCAGTTCGAGAAAGCCGATATCGAACATGGCGGTTTACTTGCGCTCTTCCCGGTCCTCGACCTTCTCCTCGGTCTTCTCTTCGGCACGCACGTCGTAGGTGTTGGGCGACTCCTCGTGGGTGACCTTGGCCTGGGGCGTCTCCTTGTCGTCCTTGTCCTCCTCGTTGACGGCCTTCTTGAAGCCCTTGACCGCGCCGCCCAGGTCGCTGCCCACGTTGCGCAGTTTCTTGGTGCCGAAGATGAGGATGATGATGCCGAGTACGATCAGCAGCTGCCAGATACTGATACCACCTAACATGAAGGTTACCTCTGATTCGGGTTTCCGGACGTTCCGGAAGACGGGTTCACTTTGACCTTGCGGCCTTCTCTTCGTGCCCGGAAATGCCGAAGCGACGGGCCAATTCGTCGAGCACGTCGCGGTGCTCGAGCCCCAGGTGCGAGAGCATCACCAGGCTATGAAACCACAGGTCGGCGGTCTCGGCGACCAGGGCCTGGCGCTCGGCGTCGCCGCCGCCCTCGGCATCCTTGGCCGCGAGCAGGGTTTCGGTGGCCTCCTCGCCCACTTTCTCGAGTATCTTGTTCAGCCCGCGGTGATGCAAGCTGGCCACGTAGGAGTCGGCGGGGTCGGCGTCGCGGCGGCTGGCCAGCACGTCGAAGAGTTCGTCGAGAATATCACGCATGTCGGGCGCTCCGATTGCGGTGGATCAAGATCATTGCCAGAGCAGCAGCAGGAGTCCAATGGCCGCGGCGCCGAGCACCGGCCAGGACTGCTCGCCGGCCCACTGGGCAAGCGGCTGCCAGGCCAGGGCCAGGGCGATCAGGATGAGGCCCAGGCGCAGGCGCCGGCGGCCGTGCCGGCCCTGGCGCAGCTCGCTGCCGATGTCGGCCACGGCGATCGCCTGGCGGCTGCGCTGGCGCCGCTCCTGCTCGACCTGGCTGAGCGCCTGGTGGGCGAGCACCGGCAGCTCCGGCAACTGGCGCGACAGCTCCGGGGCCTGGCGCTTGAGCGACTCCCACAGCCCGCCGGCCCCGGCGCGCTCCCTCATCCAGCGCTCCAGGTAGGGCTTGGCGGTGGTCCATAGGTCCAGGTCGGGGTAGAGCTGGCGCCCCAGCCCCTCGATGTTGAGCAGGGTCTTCTGCAGCAGCACCAACTGCGGCTGAACCTCCATGTTGAAGCGCCGCGCGGTCTGGAAGAGTCCCAGCAGCACCTGGCCGAAGGAGATGTCCTTGAGCGGCTTCTCGAGGATCGGTTCGCACACCGTGCGGATGGCGGCGGCGAACTCGTTGGCGCGGGTCTCCTCGCCCACCCAGCCGGACTCGATGTGCAGCGCCGCCACCTCGTAGTAGTCCTGGTGGAAGAAGGCGAGCAGGTTGCGCGCCAGGTAGTCCTGGTCCTCGCGGGTCAGGCTGCCGACGATGCCGCAGTCGATGGCGATGTACTGGGGGTCCTCGGGGTGCTCGCGGGCGACGAAGATGTTGCCGGGGTGCATGTCGGCGTGAAAGAAGTTGTCGCGGAACACTTGGGTGAAGAAGATCTCCACGCCGCGTTCGGCGAGACGCTTGAGGTCGGTGCCCTGGGCCTTGAGCGCCGCGGTGTCGGCCACCGGGATGCCGTGGATGCGCTCCTGGACCATCACCCGGCGGCGGGTGTGACTCCAGTGGATGCCGGGCACGTAGAGCAGCGGCGAGGCCTTGAAGTTGCGCTTGAGCTGCGAGGTGTTGGCGGCCTCCTTGTGCAGGTCGAGCTCGTCGAACAGCGTCGCCTCGTAGTCACGTACCACCTCCACGGGGCGCAGGCGGCGCGCCTCGGGGATGCGCGCCAGCACGGCTGCCACCCGGTACATCAGCGCCATGTCCTGGCGCATCACGCGTTCGATGCCGGGACGGATGATCTTGACCACCACCTCCTCACCGCTGTGCATCCGGGCGGCGTGCACCTGGGCGATGGAGGCCGAGGCGAGCGGCTCGGCCTCGAAGTGGGCGAAGGCGAGGTGGAGTGGCAGCTGCAGCTCCGACTCGACCAGCGCGCGCGCCTCGGCGCCGGGAAAGGGCGGCACCTGGTCCTGCAGCCGCTTGAGCTCGTCGGCGATCTCCTCGGGCAGCAGGTCGCGGCGCGTGGAGAGCAGTTGGCCGAACTTGACGAAGATGGGGCCGAGCGCCTCGAGTGCCAGGCGCAGCCGCTCGCCGTGGGAGTGCCGGCCGACCGGCACCAGGCGCAGCGGGGAGAGCTGGAAGAGGGTGCGCAGCGCCCAGGGCAGCCGCTCCAGCGGCAGCAGGGTATCGAGGCGATAGCGCGTGATCACCCAGAAGATGCGCAGCAGTCGCAGGGCCATCACGAGGGGGCCCCGTTCTCGAGGCGGCGGCGCAGCCGCTCCAGGCGCGCCTCCAGGCGGTCGGTGGCCACCTCCAGCTCGGTGAGGTGGTCGCGCAGGTTGTCGAGCTGGTGGCGCCCGGGCAGCAGGCGCGCCTCCTCGAAGACGTACTCGGCGATGTCGGCGGTCAGCTCGTGGCGTGCGCGCAGCCCCCAGCGCGCCAGCCGGCGCAGCCCCTCGGCGAGGCTGTGGGCCGGCACGTCGCCGAGCCAGTGGGCGAGCTCGGCCTCCCAGTCCAGGTCGAGGTCGAGGAACAGCTCGCGCACCGCCTCGAGCAGGTGGACGCGGCCGCGCACGGCGAGGCGCCCCTGGAACATCAGCCGTTCCATGGAGGCGCCGCCGAGCAGCTCGCCGAGCGTCTCGGCGTCGAGCTCCACCACGGCGTCGGCGGCCGTCTCGTCGCTGTCGTCGTGGTCGAGGCGCATCAGCTCCACGCCCTGGGGGTGGAAGGTCAGGAGCAGCTCGAGCCGAGGATGTTCGAGGCGCAGCAGCACGCGGCTGCCGGACAGGCGGGCCAGGCGCGAGGGGGCGGCGGGGTCGCGGGCGAGCAGGGCGTTGAGCGTGCGCTCGATGCCGGCCAGCAGCAGGGTCGGGGTCAGCGTCATCACGACCTCAGAGCTTGATGCCGCGGTGCAAGGCGACGATGCCGCCGGTGAGGTTGGTGTACTCGACCCGCTCCAGGCCGGCCGCCTCCATCATCCCCTTGAGGGTCTCCTGGTCGGGGTGCACGCGGATCGACTCCGCCAGGTAGCGATAGCTGTCGGCGTCGCCCGCCACCAGCTCGCCCATCTTCGGCAGCAGGCGGAAGGAGTATTCGTCGTAGGCCTTGGAGAGCAGCGGGTTGACCGGGGTGGAGAACTCCAGCACCAGCAGGCGCCCGCCGGGCTTGAGCACCCGCGTCATGGAGCGCAGGGCGGCGTCCTTGTCGGTGACGTTGCGCAGTCCGAAGGCGATGGTGATGCAGTCGAAGGTGTTGTCGTGAAAGGGCAGGCACTCGGCGTTGGCCTGGACGTACTCGACGTTGCCGCCCACGCCCTGGTCGAGCAGCTTGTCGCGGCCGACGCGCAGCATCGACTCGTTGATGTCGGCCAGCACCACGCGGCCGCGCGGCCCCACCAGGCGCGAGAATTTCAGCGTCAGGTCGCCGGTGCCGCCGGCGATGTCGAGCACGCTGTGGCCGGGACGCACGCCGGCGCGCTCGATGGTGAGCCGCTTCCACAGGCGATGGATGCCGAAGGACATCAGGTCGTTCATGACGTCGTAGCGGGCCGCCACGGAGTGGAAGACCTGGGCCACTCGCGAGGCCTTCTCCTCGACCGGAACTTCCTGGTAGCCGAAGTGGGTGGTGCGCTTGTCGCTGGGACTCATGCCGTGGGGCTCCCGAATCGCTGCGGTTGTCGACAGGCCAGCCGGCCTCGAATGCGCGATATTGTAGCCTCAGGCGGCTGCGATTGTCTTGACGCCAGTCTCCTTACAACTGCTTGATTTCGATACCCAGCGGCTCGCGCGAGGCGCCGGCCGCCTCCAGGCGTCGCAGGTAGTCGGCCCAGTTGGCCTCGCGGTGCTCGATCAGCCACCACAGGTAGTCCCAGCTGTAGAGACCGCTGTCGTGGCCGTCGTCGAAGTGCAGCTTGAGCGCGTAGCGCCCGGCCTGGGTGATGTTCTTGAGCCCCACGAACTTCTTGCCCACCTGCAGGGTGGCGCTGTCGGGCCCGTGGCCGCGTACCTCCGCGGAGGGCGAGAAGACGCGCAGGTACTCCACCGACAGCCGGTAGTGCGCGCCGTCCGGGTAGCTCAGCTCCAGTTCGCGGGCCTGCTTGTGGTAGTGGACGTTGCTGGGGATGGGGGCGGACATGATGGCCTCCTGGTGTTGCATCATCGCTGTGGGAGACCAGCTCTATCGGGCAACGGCGCTGCAGGCGCCTCCTGCCTGGCAGCGCTGCGCGCTGCTTCGCGCGATAAATCGCCCTCCCACAACGTTCTCATGTACGGCAGTGGTACAACAGTGTGGGAGGCCGGCTCTGCCGGGCGAAGGCGCCGTCAGGCGCCAGGGCTGCTGCTTCACACGAGCTGAAGTCGAAGCGCCGAACCGCCTCCCACAGGGCCAATCAGCATAGCCTCATGCTAGAGGATATACCGTGACAGGTCCTCGTCCATGGCCAGCTCGCCGAGCTGCGAGTCCACGTAGGCGGCATCGATGGTCAGGGGGTTGCCGACGTCGGTGCCCTTGAACGAGGCCTCCTCGAGCAGGCGCTCCATCACCGTGTGCAGGCGCCGTGCGCCGATGTTCTCGGTGCCCTCGTTGACCTTCCAGGCGGTCTCGGCAATGCGCTCGATGCCGTCCTCGGTGAATTCGATCGCGAGCCCCTCGGTGGCGAGCAGCGCCTGGTACTGCTTGGTCAGCGACGCCGAGGGCTCGGTGAGGATGCGCTTGAAGTCCTCGGGGGTGAGCGCATCGAGCTCGACGCGGATCGGCAGGCGACCCTGCAGCTCCGGAATCAGGTCGGAGGGGCGCGACAGGTGGAAGGCGCCCGAGGCGATGAACAGGATATGGTCGGTGCGCACCATGCCGTGCTTGGTGGAGACGGTGGAGCCCTCGATCAGCGGCAGTAGGTCGCGCTGCACGCCCTCGCGGGACACCTCGCCGCCACTTGACTGGCCGCTGCCCTTGGCGACCTTGTCGATCTCGTCGAGGAAGA
The DNA here is from genome assembly GCA_004551485.1 of Billgrantia azerbaijanica. GTDB lineage: Bacteria > Pseudomonadota > Gammaproteobacteria > Pseudomonadales > Halomonadaceae > Halomonas > Halomonas azerbaijanica. Next base: position 126,509 of record SBLD01000001.1, read on the forward strand.
CGATGCCGTGCTGCTCCACCGCCTCGATGGCGCGGTGCTTGATCTCCTCCTCGTTGACCAGCTTGGCGGCCTCCTCGTCGCGCAGCAGGGCGAAGGCGTCCTTCACCGCCACGCGGCGGGTCTCGGTCTTCTGCTTGCCCATGCCGGCGAACAGGCTCTGCAGCTGGTTGGTCATCTCCTCCATGCCCGGCGGCGTCATGATGTCGATGCCGGGGCCCTGGGGGGTGATCTCGATGTCGATCTCCTTGTCGTCGAGTTGCCCCTCGCGCAGCTTCTTGCGGAACAGCTGGCGGGTCGAGCTGTCGCTGCGCGGGCTGTCCTCCTGGCCGCGGGGCGGCGGCAGCAGGGCGTCGAGGATACGGTCCTCGGCAGCGTCCTCGGCGCGGTGGCGCACCTCCTCCTTGGCCTGCTCGCGGACCAGCTTGAAGGCGGCCTCGGTGAGGTCGCGCACGATCGACTCGACGTCGCGGCCCACGTAGCCCACCTCGGTGAACTTGGTCGCCTCGACCTTGATGAAGGGGGCCTTGGCCAGCTTGGCCAGGCGGCGGGCGATCTCGGTCTTGCCCACCCCGGTGGGGCCGATCATCAGGATGTTCTTGGGCGTCACCTCGGCGCGCAGGTCGTCGTCGAGCTGCATGCGCCGCCAGCGGTTGCGCAGGGCGATGGCCACGGCACGCTTGGCCTCCTGCTGGCCGATGATGTACTGGTCCAGGGCGTGGACGATCTCGCGGGGGGTCATCTGGGTCATGATGGCGGCCTTAGCGTTCCGTGGAAGAGAGCTCTTCGAGGGTGACGTGGTGGTTGGTGAACACGCAGATGTCACCGGCGATGTCGATCGCCTTCTCGGTGATCTCGCGGGCCGAGAGGTCGGTGTTCTCGAGCAGCGCGCGCGCCGCGGCCAGGGCGTAGTTGCCGCCCGAACCGATGGCGATGATGCCGCGCTCGGGCTCCACCACGTCGCCGTTGCCGGTGATGATCAGCGAGGCGTGCTTGTCGGCCACGGCGAGCAGCGCCTCCAGGCGACGCAGGGCGCGGTCGGTGCGCCAGTCCTTGGCCAGCTCCACGGCGGCCTTGACCAGGTTGCCCTGGTGCTTCTCGAGCTGAGCCTCGAAGCGCTCGAAGAGGGTGAAGGCGTCGGCGGTGCCGCCGGCGAAGCCGGCCAGCACCTCGCCGCGGTAGAGGCGGCGCACCTTGCTGGCGTTGCCCTTCATCACGGTGTTGCCCAGCGATACCTGGCCGTCGCCAGCCAAGGCGACCTGATCGCCGCGGCGCACGGAAACGATGGTGGTCATGGAGAGAACTCCGAAACGGGGAGCGGTGGCTCCCGATGACTTTCGGCGCCGCGGGGGCGCCGTGGATGAGCTTCTGGGGAGGTGCGGGCGCCCCGGCCGGAATTCAAGGATAGAGAGCGCGGCAGGGAAACGGTGGTTCCCTAGTTCTGCAGGCGAATCAGCAAGGGTTCGATCCCCTGCGTCACCATCAGGTCCTGGGCGCGGTTGAGCTCGCGGGTGTCGTCGTAGGGGCCTACCTGCACGCGGTGCCAGGTCTCGCCGCCGGCGGTCTGCACCTGGCTGACCTGGGCCATCAGGCTGAGGCTGCGCAGGCGATTGCTCAACTGCTCGGCGTCGCCGGCCTTGCGGAAGGAGGCAGCCTGCAGCATGTAGCGGGCATCGCCACCGACGGCCGGCTCGGCGCTGGTTTCGGCCGCGGCGTCGCTTTTCAGGTTGGCGGCGATGATCCGGGCGATGGGGTCGTCGCCGGTGACCTGGGCGGCGGAGGTGTCGTCGGTGCTCTCCTCGGTCGATGCCAGGGGCGGCGCCGGCGGGGCCGGGGAGGCCACCTCGCCGCGCGGGGCGATCACCTCCGATTCCGGCAGCAAGGTGTAGAACTCGAAGGTGGGCATGCGCGGCTCGACGGGCTCCTTGGTCGGCGCGGCGGCCTCAGTCTCGGACTCCGGCGGCGCCGAGCGCGGCAGCAGCGTGGCCAGCGGCGAGGGCTGGCCCGCCTGCCAGGGCGCCGTGCCGTGCTGGTGCTGGGCGAGCAGGAAGCCCGCCACCAGGCCGCCGAGGCCCCACACCCAGCCGGGCAGGCGGAAGCCGTCGCGGCGCGGGGCTCGACGACGACTGGAGGTGGCGCCGCGCTTCTTGGGGGGCGGACGGCGAGCCATGGCTTACATCTCCTCGGGGGCGCCGACGCCCATCAGGTCGAGGCCGTTGCGCAGCACCTGGCGGGTGGCGAGCCCCAGTGCCAGGCGGGCGTTGCGCAGCGCGTCGTCCTCGACCATCACCTTCACGGCGTTGTAGCAGGTGTGGAAGTCGGCGGCCAGGTCGAGCAGGTACTGCGCCACCTGCTGCGGCTCGCGCGCCGCGGCGGCGTGGGCCACCACCTCGGGGTAGCGCGCCAGGCGGTTCATCAGCGCCTTCTCCTGGTCCTCGTCGAGGCGTGCCAGGCTGGCCATCGCCAGGTCGTGGTCGAAGGCCGTGCCGTCGGCCTCGGCCTTGCGCACCATGCTGCACACCCGGGCATGGGCATACTGCACGTAGTAGACGGGGTTGTCGTTGGATTGCGAGCGCGCCAGGTCGATGTCGAAGGTGAGCTGCGAGTCGGCGCGCCGCGCGGCGAGGAAGAAGCGCGTGGCGTCGCGGCCCACCTCGTCGATCAGGTCGCGCACGGTGACATAGCTGCCGGCGCGCTTGGAGAGCTTCACCTCCACCCCGGAGCGGGTGACCATCACCATCTGGTGCAGCACGTAGTCGGGCCAGCCCTGGGGGATGCCGGCCTCCAGCGCCTGCAGGCCGGCGCGCACGCGGGTCACCGTGGAGTGGTGATCGGCGCCCTGCTCGTTGATCACCGTTTCGAAGCCGCGCTGCCACTTGTCCAGGTGGTAGGCGACGTCGGGCAGGAAGTAGGTGTAGCTGCCGTCGGACTTGCGCATCACGCGGTCCTTGTCGTCGCCGAAGCGGGTGGTGCGCAGCCACAGGGCGCCGTCGCGCTCGTAGGTGTGGCCGCCCGCGATCAGCCGTTCGACCGCGGCCTCGACCTTGCCCTCCTCGTAGAGCGAGGACTCGAGGAAGTAGACGTCGAATTCGACGCCGAAGGCCTTGAGGTCGAGGTCCTGCTCGCGGCGCAGCCAGGCCACGGCGAACTCGCGGATGGCGTCGAGGTCGTCCGGGTCGCCCTTGGCGGTGACGTGGCGGTCGTCGGCGTGGACCGTCTTGCCGGCGAGGTAGTCCTTGGCCACCTCGACGATGTAGTCGCCGCGGTAGCCGTCGGCGGGCCAGGCATCGCTGTCGGGGGTGAGCCCCTTGGCGCGCGCCTGGACGGAGAGCGCCAGGTTGTTGATCTGGGCGCCGGCGTCGTTGTAGTAGAACTCGCGGGTGACATCGAAGCCGGTCGCCTCGAGCAGGCGGCACAGGCAGTCGCCGATGGCGGCGCCGCGGCCATGGCCCACGTGCAGCGGGCCGGTGGGGTTGGCGGAGACGAACTCCACCTGCACCTTGTGGCCCTGGCCGGTGAGGCTGCGCCCGAAGGCGTCGCCGGCGTCGAGCACCTGGCGCACGATCTGGGCAGCGGCATCGGTCGCCGCGAAGAAGTTGACGAAGCCGGGGCCGGCGATCTCCACCTTGGCCACGGCGTCGCTTGCCGGCAGCGCCGCGACCAGTGCCTCGGCGAGCTCACGGGGCTTCTGGCCGGCCGGCTTGGCCAGCATCAGCGCCAGGTTGGTGGCGTAGTCGCCGTGGGCCTTGTCCCTGGTCGGATCGACCTTGATCGTCGGGGCAATCTCGGCGGGCAGCACGCCCTGGCGCTTGAGCGTCTCGAGGGCCTCCTCGAGCAGTGAAACGATGGTCTCTTTCATGAAGCGTCCGGTATCGGGTGGCGCGGGTCGCCCTCGGCGTCCGCTTGGCATGGCGGGGTATTATCGGCAATCGGGCGCGGGCTTTAAAGGTGTGGCGTAAGGCGAGCAGGGCTGGCATGAATCGTGTGGGAGGGAGTTTTAGCTCGCGAAGCAGCGCGGAGCGCTGCCCAAACCGGGCACCTTTCGGCGCCTTCGTCGAGGCGTCGAACCGCCGAAAATCGGCCTCCCACACTGAGTTACCACCCAAGGCAAAACAGCGGCGATGGACCGGATCAGGCCAGCGTCTGCGGGTCGATATCCAGCGACCAGCGTACCCGACGCGCCTCGGGTGTCGCCTCGAGCCAGGCGGCGAGCCAGGCGGTGGCCTCGTGGAGGCGGCTGCGCTTGGCGCTGCCCAGCATCAGCTGCAGGTGGTAGCGGCCCTGGCGCCGCTCCATGGGGGCCGGCACCGGCCCCAGGCAGTCGACGGCCAGGGTGCGCTCGGCGAGCCAGGTGCGCAGGCTCTCGGCGGCGCGCTGGCCGAGTTCGCTGGCGGCGGCTTCCCGCGGGCTCTCCAGGCGCAGCAGGGCGAGGAAGCGAAACGGCGGCAGGGCGGCGGCGCGGCGCTCCTCGAGCAGCTGCGTGGCCAGGGCGTCGTAGCCCTCGCCGGCGAGCAGGCGCAGGTGCGCATCGTCGCCGTGCAGGGTCTGCACCAGCACTCGCCCCGGGTGGCTGGCGCGCCCGGCGCGCCCCGCCACCTGCTCGAGCAGCTGGGCGCTGTGCTCCAGGGCGCGGAAGTCGCTGGCGTAGAGGCCGGCGTCGGCGTTGACCACCACGACCAGGGTGACGTGGGGCAGGTGGTGGCCCTTGGCGAGCATCTGGGTGCCCACCAGCAGGCAGGGCTCGCCGCGGCGCACCTCGGCGAGCACCCTCTCCAGGGCGTCGCGGCGTCGCGTGCTGTCGCGGTCGATGCGGTGCACGGGCACCTCGGGGAAGAGCGCGGCGAGCGTCTCCTCGGTGCGCTCGGTGCCGCTGCCCAGGGGGCGCAGGTCGGCGCTGCCGCAGGCCGGGCAGGCGTCGGGCAGGGGGCGGCGCCGGTCGCAGTGGTGGCAGGCGAGCAGCGGCGGCTGGCGGTGCAGCGTCAGCCGCGCGTCGCAGTGGTCGCACTCGGCGAGCCAGCCGCAGGCGTGGCAGGCCAGCGTCGGGGCGAAACCGCGGCGGTTGATGAACACCAGCACCTGGTGACCGGCGGTGAGCGTCTCGCGGATCGCCGTGAGCGTCGGCGGGATCAGCCCGCCCTGGCGGGGGCGGCCGCGCAGGTCGACGAGCTCGAGACGTGCCGGGGCGTGGCGGGTGGCGCGGCGGGTCAGGCGCAGGTGGCGGTAGTCACCGCAGCGGGCGCGGTGCAGGCTCTCCAGCGACGGCGTGGCGCTGCCCAGCAGCAGCGGGACGGCGTGGCGGTGGGCGCGCGCCACGGCCAGGTCGCGGGCGTGGTAGCGCAGCCCCTCCTGCTGCTTGAAGGAGCCGTCGTGCTCCTCGTCGACGATGATAACCCCCGGCCTGGCCAGCGGCGTGAAGATCGCCGAGCGGGTGCCGATGACGATGGAGGCACGGCCGCTGGCAGCGGCCTCCCAGGCGTCGAGGCGTTCGTGGTCGGTGAGCCCGGAGTGCAGGGCGACGATGGGCACGCGGAAGCGGTGGCGGAAGCGCGCCAGCGTCTGGGGGGTGAGGCCGATCTCCGGCACCAGCACCAGCGCCTGGCGGCCGCGCGCCACCACGGCCTCGATCAGTTGCAGGTACACCTCGGTCTTGCCGCTCCCGGTGACGCCATGCAGCAGGCAGGGGTGAAAGGCGTCGAGGCCCTCGTGGAGCGCCGCCAGCGCGGCGGCCTGTTCGCGATTGAGCGGCAGGGCCGGCTCACCCAGCAGTCGGTCGGCGGCGGGGCCGGTGGCCGCGGTGCGCGGGGTCTCGCGGCATGCCACCAGCCCCTTGGCGACGAGCGCCTTGAGCTGGTCGCGGGTAAAACCCTGGGCCAGCACCGCGGGGGTGGCGAGCCCGTGGGGGTGCTGGGCGAGCATCGCCAGCAGCTCGGCCTGGCGGGGCGCGCGCTTCAGCCGTTCGGCGTCCACCGCGCGACCGCTGGCGGTGAGCTGCCACTGCTCGCGCACGCGACCGGCCAGCGGGCGCCCCTGGCGCAGCAGCACCGGCAGGGCCTGGTGCAGGGTGTCGCCGAGCGGGTGCTGGTAGTAGCGGGCGGTGAAGTGGCACAGCCATAGCCAGTCCGCCGGCAGCGGCGTCTCGTCGAGGCATTCCGCCACCGGCTTGAGTTTGCCGAGGGGCAGCTCGCCGTCATCACGGCACGCCACCACCACGCCGACCACCTGGCGCCGGCCGAAGGGCACGCGCACGCGCAGGCCCGGCTGCCACCCCCCTGGCGGGGCGGCAGTGGCGCGGTAGTCGAACAGCCGGCGCAGCGGCGTGGGGACGGCCACGCGCAGCACGCGGGGTGCGGCGGAAGAGGGCGTGTCGCGCAATTGGCCTCCGGCTTGGGCTCTGCTAGACTATTCGGCCGCCGTGGCGCCCGAATGCGCCCGGCGCAGACCGGTTATCCAACCCGTATGCGGTGCCTGGCAATGGATCAGGTGGCGGCATACCGCTCAAGAGGCTCACGATGAAACAAGGTATCCACCCGGATTACAAGACGGTCACCGCAACCTGCTCGTGCGGTGCGACCTTCGAAGTCGGCTCCACCGCCGGCCACGACCTGGAGCTGGACGTCTGCTCCCAGTGCCACCCGTTCTACACCGGCAAGCAGAAGCAGGCGACCACCGGTGGCCGCGTCGAGCGTTTCAACAAGCGCTTCGGTGCCGCGCTCAAGCGCAGCTGATCGTCGCGTCCCGCCGATTTCGGCAGGAACACGAAGAAACCCGCCCACGACGGCGGGTTTCTTTTTGCCCGGCGGTTGGCAAGACCGGCTGGGCACGCGGCGATAAGCAATGCGTTATGCCTGTCGTGATTTGCATAAGTTACAGCAAATAGGCGCGATCATCCCGGAACGGCAGCGAAACGGCGTGGATCGGGTATGGCGTTGAGGTGTGGAAAGTTTTTCTATACCCTAGGTTGCCTTCCCTCCACGTTCTGACACGGAAACCGGATCTCAGCATGACAGACGCCAAGAAGCAGGCCGCGCTGGACTATCACGCCAAGCCCATCCCCGGAAAGCTCTCGGTAGAGCTGACCAAGCCCACGGCCACGGCCCGTGACCTGGCGTTGGCCTACAGCCCGGGCGTCGCCGAGCCGGTCCGCGAGATCGCCCGCGATCCCGAGAACGCCTACCGCTACACCGGCAAGGGCAACCTGGTGGCGGTGATTTCCGACGGCAGTGCCATCCTGGGGCTGGGCAACCTGGGGCCGCTGGCCAGCAAGCCGGTCATGGAGGGCAAGGGCGTGCTGTTCAAGCGCTTCGCGGGAATCAACTCGGTGGACGTCGAGGTCAACGCCGAGAGCCCCCAGGCGTTCATCGACACCGTGGCGCGCATCGCCGACACCTGGGGGGGTGTCAACCTCGAGGACATCAAGGCGCCGGAGTGCTTCGAGATCGAGCAGGCGCTCATCGAGCAGTGCAGCATCCCGGTCTTCCACGACGACCAGCACGGTACCGCCATCGTCACCGCAGCGGGCATGCTCAACGCCCTGGAGATCGCCGGCAAGCGCCTGGAGGAGGCGAAGATCGTCTGCCTCGGCGCCGGCGCGGCGGCCATCGCCTGCATGAAGCTGCTGGTCTCCTGCGGGGCGCGCTCCGAGAACCTGGTCATGCTCGATCGCCGCGGGGTGATCCACGCTGGCCGCGAGGGCCTCAACCCCTACAAGGCGATGTTCGCCGTCGACACCGACAAGCGCACCCTGGACGACGCCATCGAGGGGGCCGACGTCTTCATCGGTCTCTCGGGGCCCAACCTGATGAGCGCCGACCACATCCGCAAGATGGCCGACAACCCGGTGGTCTTCGCCTGCACCAACCCCGACCCGGAGATCCACCCCGACGTGGCCCGCGAGGCGCGCCCCGACGTGATCATGGCCACCGGCCGCTCCGACTACCCCAACCAGGTCAACAACGTGCTGGGCTTCCCGTTCATCTTCCGCGGGGCGCTCGACGTGCGCGCGACGCGCATCAACGAGGAGATGAAGGTGGCTGCGGTGCACGCGCTCAAGGAGCTGGCCCGCGAGCCGGTGCCCCAGGCGGTGCTCGAGGCCTACGAGAAGGAGCGCATGGCGTTCGGTCGCGACTACATCATTCCCACCCCGGTGGACGTGCGCCTGCTGGAGCGGGTCTCCTCGGCGGTGGCCCAGGCGGCGGTGGATTCCGGCGTGGCGCGCCGCCCCTACCCCGCCCACTATCCGCTGAAGACGGTGGACGACGTCTACGGCGGCTGAGCTGCGCGCCCGCCGCGCCATACCAGCGATCCACGACGCCGGCCACGGGCCGGCGTCGTGCTGTCCGGGCGGTGCTCACCAGCTGTAGAGCAGGGTGGCGCTGGTGGTGTGGTCGGTGCGGGAGGCGGCGCTCTCCGGTGGCTGCGAGTTGTGCTCGATCTCGTGGGAGAGCTTCAGCGCCAGGTGCGAGTTGAGGCGCGCGGTGAGCCCGGTGAGCGAGCGCGAGGTGGTGTTCTCCTCGGTGGCTTCCACCGAGAGCTCCTGGTCGAGGCTGGCCGTCTCGGAGAAGGCCCAGCGGTAGTCCAGGGCGCTGTAGGCCACGGCCAGGGTCTCGTTCTCGCCGTCGCGGACGCGGTCGGCGCGAAAGCCGGGGCCGGCCTCGAGCGAGAGCTGGTGACGCTCGCCGTCGAGGAGCTGCCGGCCGTAGCCGGCGATGGCGGTGAACTGCTGGTCGTAGCCGCCGAAGCGGTCCTTCTCCCAGCGGGCGAAGCCGAACAGGTAGTGGGGGCCCTGGAAGTCGTAGCGCTCGCGGATCCCGGCCAGGTACTGCTCGGCGCTGGTCTCGCCGTCGCGCGAGATATGGCGCACTTCGCCGCGCAAGGTGTGCATCCAGTCACCGGTCAGCCAGGTGAGGCTGCCCTTGCCGATCAGCGTCTGGCTGTCGGTGTTGCCGGAGAGGTGGGTGAAGCCGAGTTCGGCTTCGCCGCTGAAGGTCGCGGCGTCCTCTTCGGGGGGCGGTGGCGCGTAGAAGGGGGTGGCGGCCACGCTCCCGGGGAGCGCCAGCAGGCCGGGGAGCGCCAGCCAAAGGCGTCGGAGGCGACGCGTTGCTGAGTCGCGCATGGCGGTCTCTCGGTCGGCGGTGTCGGGCGCCGCCGCGCGGTGTGGCGGTGGCGCGATGGATTTGCTGGCGGGCGGCCCGCGGGCCGCCCGTTCGTTGCAGGCCTAGAAGATGGCCTCGTAGCTGCCGGTGCCCTGGGAGCCGCTGCGACGCTCGATCTCCTGCTCGATGTGGCGCGGCTCGTGGTCCGGGAGGTGGTCCGGGTCGAAGATCTCCTCGATGCCGCCGGGCTGGTCGTCGGCCAGCAGCCGCCCGGTGCGGGCGTCGACGCGCTTATGCACCAGCTCCTCGGGCGGTTCTGGCATGGCCTCGGGGCGGCCGGCGAGGGCGCTGCCCATGAAGTCGATCCAGATCGGCAGGGCGGCCTGGGAGCCGTACTCGGCGATGCTCTGGTTGTCGTCCTTGCCGACCCAGACGGTGGTCACCAGATCGCTGTTGAAGCCGGCGAACCAGGCGTCGCGCTTGTCGTTGGTGGTGCCGGTCTTGCCGACGATGTCCTGGCGGTTCAGCGCCAGGGCGGCGCGCCCGGTGCCGTTCTCGATGACGTCGCGCATCATGTCGCGCAGGATGTAGACCGCCGTGGGGTCGGCCACACGCGGGGCCACCGCGTAGCGCTCACCGTTGCGCTCGACCGCTTCCTGGCCCTCCTCGCACTCGCGGCAGGCGATGCGCGGCCGCGCCTCCTCGATCACCTCGCCGTCGTGGCCGCGGGTGATGCGCTCGATGAACCAGGGGGTGACCTGGAAGCCGCCGTTGGCCAGCACCGCGTAGGCGTTGGTCATCTCCAGCGGGGTCAGGCTGGCGCTGCCCAGCGCCAGCGACAGCCCATTCGGCAGCCGGCTCGGCGCGAAGCCGAAGCCCTGCAGGTAGTCGATGGTGGCGTCCAGCCCCAGCGTCTGCAGGATGCGGATGGTGACCAGGTTGCGCGAGCGGGCCAGCGCCTCGCGCAGCCGGGTGGGGCCGAGGAAGTCGCCGCTGGAGTTGACCGGGCGCCACAGCTCGTCGCTGCCGTCCTCGACCACCACCGGGGCATCGTTGACCACGCTGGAGGCGGTCATCAGGCCGCTGTCCAGCGCCGCCAGGTAGACGAAGGGCTTGAAGATCGAGCCGGACTGGCGTTCGGCCTGCACGGCGCGGTTGAACTTGCTCGCCGAGTAGCTGAAGCCGCCCTGCAGGGCGAGGATGGCGCCGGTGTCCGGCTCCATCACCACCAGCGAGCCCTGGGCGGCGGGGCGCTGGGAGAGGCGCCAACTGCCGTCCTCGGTCTCGAGGATGTGCACCAGGTCGCCGCGCTCGGCGATCTCGGCGGCCGAGGCCGGCTCGGCGCCACGGGCGCGCGGGCCGCGGTAGGCCCGTGCCCAGGAGAGCCCCTCCCACGCAAGGGTGTGCAGTTCGCCGCCGCGGGTGATCACCCGCATCTCGCGGCCTTCGCTTTCCACCACGATGGCCGGCGTGAGCGGCCCGTAGCTGGGGGAGCGCTCCAGCACGCCGAGCCAGTTGCTGACGTCGCCGTCGATGCCTTCCACCACGGTCTGGCTGCGCTCGGCCGCCTGCCGGGCGGTGGCCATGATCTCCGGCGACTCGTCGAGCTCCTCCTCCAGGCCCTGGCGTTCGGTGCGCTCCTGGGCCTCGACCAGGCCGGCGGGGATGTCCTGCTCCTCGGGGCCGCGCCAGCCGTGGCGGGTGTCGTAGTCGATCAGGCCGCGCGCCAGGGCCTGGCGCGCCATGGGCTGGAGTTCGCTGTCCAGGGTGGTGTGGATGCGGTAGCCGCCGGTATAGGCCTCATCGCCGAAGCGCTCGACGGCGTACTGGCGGGCCATCTCTGCCACGTAGTCGGCCTCCACCTCGGCGCGTACGCGGTGGCGGCGGGCGGTGATCGGTTCCTGCACCGTGGTGTCGTAGGTAGCCGGGTCGATGTAGCCGAGCTCGCGCATGCGATAGAGGATCCAGTTGCGACGGATCAGCGCACGCTCGGGGTTGGCCAGCGGATTGAACGACGACGGCGCCTTGGGCAGCCCGGCGATCATCGCCTTCTGTGCCAGGGTCAGCTCGTCGAGCGGCTTGTCGTAGTAGACTTCCGCGGCGGCGGCGATGCCGTAGGCGCGGTGGCCGAGGAAGATCTTGTTGACGTAGAGCTCGAGGATCTCCTCCTTGGAGAGGAGCTGCTCCATCTGCAGCGCCAGCAGGATCTCGCGGATCTTGCGGGTGAAGGTGCGATCCAGGCTGAGCAGGTAGTTGCGGGCCACCTGCATGGTGATGGTGGAGCCGCCCGACTGGATGTCGCCGCTGACGGCCAGCTCCAGGGCGGCGCGCGCCAGCCCCTTGGGATCGACGCCGCGGTGATCGAAGTAGGCGGCATCCTCGGCGGCCAGCAGCGCCTGGATGAAGTCCTCGGGGATCTCGTCGAAGTCCACCGGCATGCGCCGCTCGTTGCCGTACTCGCCGATCAGCTTGCCGTCACCGGTAAAGATGCGCAGCGGGGTATGCAGCTCGAAGTCCTGCAGCTGGCGCACGTCGGGCAGGCCGGGGGCGAAGTAGAGCGCTGCCCCGGCAACACCCAGCAGCGATGCCGTGACCAGCGACACCAGCAGCCAGGCGACCGAGAAGATCAGGGTTTTAATCCACTTCATGAAAATGCGGTATCCGTGGTGAAATGCGTGGGGTCATGGCGGGTGGCGATGGAGTGCCGTCACTGGCGCCCGCCATTATAGGAAGCTGTGGCCTCTGTCACCAGCGTTGACGGAATTGGCCGTGCCGTTGCGGCTCCGCGGGCAATATCATGTAACCTGCCCGGTAGGCGGTAAGGCATGTTTCTCATCAGCCTTTCGTGTGAGCATGGCATTACGACAACCCGTGGGCAGCGGCCCACGCATCAGGCAGGGCATGGGTAGATGCAATTCAGGGCCTCCGGCAAGGGACTGATCGGCGTCGATATCACCTCGGCCACCGTCAAGCTGATCGAGCTGCGGCGGGGCGGGGGGACCTTCCAGATCGACAGCTACGCGGTACGTCCCCTGCGCGAAGGCGCGGTGGTCGAGCGACGCATCCGTGACAGGGACGAAGTGGCCGATGCCCTGCGCCGCGCCGTGGAAGGGGCGCGTCCCGCCTCCCGGCAGGCCGCCGTGGCGGTGCCGGCCAGTGCGGCGATCACCAAGACATTGACGCTGCCCGCCTCGCTCAACGACGACGAGATCGCCGCGCGCATCCAACTGGAATCCGACAAGCACATCCCCTTTCCGTTCAGCGAGGTCGCGTTCGATTTCCAGCGCCTTGGCCTCAATGCCCGCTACGGCGACCAGCAGGACGTGCTGCTCGTCGCCTGCCGCCAGCAGGACGTCCAGCAGCTCACCGACGCCCTGCTGCAGGTCGGCCTGACGCCGGCGGCGGTGGACGTCGAGACCTTCGCCATGGAGCGCGCCTTCGAGGAGGTGCGCGCCCAGTTGCCGCCGGTGGCGGCGGGCGCCGAGGAGTGCGTGGCGCTGATCGACATCGGGGCGACCATGAACACCTTCCACGTGGTGCGCGACGGGCGCATCACCTACAGCCGCGATACCGTGTTCGGCGGCCGCCAGCTCACCGACGAGATCCGCAACCGCTACGGCCTGAGCCTGGAGGAAGCGGGGCTGGCCAAGAAGCGTGGCGGCCTGCCGGAGGATTACCAGGCCAGTGTGCTCGAGCCCTTCCTCGACACCGTGGTGCAGCAGGTCGGCCGCTCCCTGCAGCTCTACTACACGGCGGGGCGCAAGCACGAGGTGCAGCGCATGGTGCTGGCCGGCGGCTCCAGCGTGATCCCCGGGCTGGCCGAGCGCCTTGCCGAGGACAGCGGCATGGAGGTGTCGATCGCCAACCCCTTCCTGCGCATGCGCATCAATCCCCGTATCGATGTCCAGACGCTGGCCGGCGACGCCCCGGCCATGCTCACGGCCTGCGGCCTGGCGATGAGGTCCGGCCCATGAGCATCGAGATCAACCTGCTGCCGTGGCGCGAGGCGCTGCGGGCGCGGCGCAGCCGCCGCTTCTACCTGGCCCTGGTGCTGATGGCGGCGCTCGGCGTGGGCGGCGGCCTGGGCATGACACGCTACCTCCAGGCGGAGGTGACGGCGCAGCAGCAGCGCAACGCCCATGTTCGCGACGCGCTGGCCGCCCTCGACCGGGACATCCGCTCGATCGGCGAGGCCAGGGCGACCCGTGAGCAGCTGATCGAGCAGCTTGGCGTCTTTGGCGAACTGCAGCAGGGCCGGTCGCAGACGGTGGCGGTGTTCCGCGACCTGACGCGCAGCCTGGTCGAAGGGGTGCACTACACTGCCCTGGAGCGCCAGGGCGCGCTGCTGCACCTCACCGGGCTGGCCGAGACCAACCGGCAGGTCTCCGATCAGCTGCGCGCATTGGCCGCCACGCCGTCGCTGGCCGAGCCGGTACTCTCCGAGGTGGAGTCCACGGACGCCGCCCGGCGCCGCTTCGAGCTGAGCGTCCTGCAGTGGCCGGTCGGCGAGGGCGCGGCCGAGGAGCGGGACTCATGAGCCTCCGGGGGGAGTGGCGCCGGCTGCGTGAGCTGGATTGGCGCGAGCTGGATCTCAAGGAGTCGGGGGGCTGGCCCTGGTCGCTGCAGCTGATCTGCTGCCTGCTGGTGCTGGGCCTGACGCTGGCCGGCATGCACTGGTACCTGGCCGGCCCCCAGGCAGAGGCGCTGACCAAGGCCGAGGCCGAGGAGCAGCAGCTGCTGCGCGACTACCGTCTCCGGGCGGCCCAGGCCGCACGGTTGCCCGCCGTGCGCGAGCAGATGGCGGCCCTCGATGCGCGCATGGAGACGCTGCTGGCCATGCTGCCCTCCGGTGCCGAGATCCCCTCACTGCTCGACAGCATCAGCGAGATTGCCCTCGACCACCAGCTGGCGATCGACTTCATCCGCCTGCGCAGCCCCGAGCCACGGGAGTTCTATACCGAGCGCCCCTTCGACATCCAGGTGCAGGGCGACTACCACCGCATCGCCGCCTTTCTGGCCGACATCGCCGCCCTGCCGCGCATCGTTACCCAGCACGACTTCATCCTGGCGCCGGCCGAGGACGGTGAGGCGCTGACCCTGTCGATGCTGGCGCGCACCTACAGCTACCGCACCCCGGATGAGGGGGAGGCGCCATGAGGGGATTGCGCGACATCGGCATCGGCGCGACGCTCGGGCTGCTGCTGGGGCTCGCCGGCTGTGCCGAGCCGGAGCTGGCGGCCCTGGACCGCCAGCTGGCGGCGATCCGTGACGATCCCGGGCCGACGCCCGAGCTCGACCTGCCGGAGGTGCCGACCTACCAGGCCCTGCCCTACCGCGAGGCGGACCGCCGCAGCCCCTTCCGGCTGCGCCACGCCGAGGCCGGCGACGAGGGCGCGGGCGGCGGCGAGCTGGCTCCCGACCCCGACCGGCCGCGCGAGCCGCTGGAAGCCTACCCGCTCGAGGCGCTGGCGCTGGTCGGGGTGTTGACGGTGGGCGGTGAGCCCTCGGCGCTGGTGCGCGGGCCGAGCGGGCAGGTGCATCGCCTGTGGGTCGGCAACCACTTGGGGGCCAATCACGGGCGGATCGTTGCGATCACCGCGGGGGCGGTGCAGCTCGTGGAGCTGGTGCCGACCGGCGGGGGCGGCTGGATGGAGCGCACGACCTGGCTCGAGCTGGGCGATAGCGGTTGAGGGGGCGTCACGGCGCAGGGAGGGCGTCGGACGGTGTCAGGCAGGGGGACGATGAGGATGACTTCGATGATGCGCACACTGGTGGGGCTCTGCCTGCTGTTGGCGACCCCGGTGGCACTGGCCGCCTCGACGCTGACCGACCTGGCCTTTCGCCAGGGGGAGAGCGGCGAGCTGCAGGTGGACCTGGCCTTCAGCGGCGGCATTCCGGAAGTGCGGGGCTACCGGCTCGACGCGCCGCCGCGTCTGACCATCGACCTGATGGGGACCGGCAGTCGGCTGGCGCAGCGTCGCTTCGACCTGGGCATCGGCGGGGTCGAGACGGTCACCGCCCTGGAGGCGGGCAGCCGCACCCGGCTGGTGTTCACCCTTGACGGGCCGCTGCCCTACCGCACCGCCGAGCGGGGCGACAGCCTGCGCCTGTTCATCGGCGGCGCCGCCGCGCCGACGGACATCGCCTCCGCCGTGGCCGCCGAGCCCCGGGCAGCAGTGGCCGGGCCCGGCGCGGCGGCGGGTGAGAAGCCCGCGATCGAGGCCATCGACTTTCGTCGTGGCGACGAGGGGGCGGGGCGGCTGATCGTCACCTTCGACGGTGCCGGCGTGGATGCCCGGGTGCGCGAGGCGGGGCGCAACCGCATCGTCGCCGAACTGCACGGGGTGGCGCTGCCGGAGGCGCACAACCAGGTGCTCGACGTGAGCGACTTCGGCACACCGATTCAGCGCGTCACGCCCCGTCGCCACCGCGACGGCGTGACGCTCGACATCGAGGGCAGCGGCGACTTCGCCATGGTCTCCACCCAGAGCGGGCGCCGGCTCGCCATCGAGGCGCAGCCGATCACCCCGGCCGAACGCGAAGCGCGCGTGCGTGAACGCTTTCCCTATACCGGCGAGCGCATCACCCTGAATTTCCAGGACATCGAGGTGCGTTCGGTGCTGGCCATCATCGCCGACGTCACCGGGCTCAACCTGGTGGCCAGCGACAGCGTCACCGGCCGGGTCACCCTCAACCTGCAGGACGTGCCCTGGGACCAGGCGCTCGACCTGGTGCTCAAGAGCCACGGCCTGGCCAGCCGCCGGGAAGGCAACGTCATCGTGGTGGCCCCCGCCGAGGAGCTGGCCAGCATCGAGCGGCAGGAGCTCGCCGCACGCACCGAGATGGAGACCCTCGCGCCCCTCACCACCGAGTACGTGCAGGTGCGCTACGCCCGGGCGGAGGAGCTGGCCCGGCTGCTGCGCGGCGAGGAGGGCTTCGGCCTGCTCACCGAGCGCGGCCGGGTGGCGGTGGATGCGCGCACCAACACCCTGCTGATCCAGGACACCGCCAGCCAGATCCAGGAGATCCTCGCCACCGTCGAGGAGCTCGACGTGGCGGTGCGCCAGGTGCAGATCGAGGCACGCATCGTCATCGCCCGCGACGGCGTCACCAAGGAGCTCGGCGTCAACTGGGGGCTCTCCGGGGAGGGCAGCCGCTTCGACCTGGGCGGCGCCTCGTCGGGCAGCCCGGTGGCCACCTTCGGCGACGACTTCAGCGGCCAGCGCGAGTCGCGGGGCGAGTTCACCGGCGGCTTCGACGACCCCGCGGGGAGCCAGTTCGAGCGCGGCGGCCTGGCGGTCGACCTGGGTGGCGCGAACCCGATGACGAGCTTCGCCTTCGGCTACCTCTCGGGCGACGTGCTGCTCGACCTCGAGCTGCGCGCCCTGGAGAGCGAGAACAAGAGCCAGACCATTTCCCAGCCGCGGGTGATCACCGCCAACCAGCGCAAGGCGGTGATCAAGCAGGGCCAGGAGATCCCCTTCCAGGAGGCCACCTCCAGCGGGGCCACCAACGTGGAGTTCAAGGAGGCGGTGCTGTCGCTCGAGGTCACGCCCCAGATCACCCCGGACAATCGCATCATCATGGACCTGATGATCAACAACGACACCGTGGCCGACCAGGTGTTCGGCGGCGTGCCGGCCATCGACACCAACCAGATCGAGACCCAGGTGCTGGTCGACAATGGTGAAACCGTGGTGCTGGGTGGTATCCTCACCACGGAAGAGCTCCGCCGGCTGGCCAAGACGCCGTTTTTGGGCGACCTGCCGGTGCTGGGCCACCTCTTCCGGTACAATGAGCAGGACAACCAGAAGGTGGAGCTGCTGGTGTTCATCACGCCCCGGATCCTGGACGACAATTTGGCCATTCGCTGATGCAGGCACTACCCAACCTGATCCTCGTCGGCCCCATGGGGGCCGGCAAGAGCACCATCGGCCGCCTTCTGGCGGCCGAGCTGTCACGCGAATTCCTCGACAGCGACCACGAGATCCAGGCGCGTTGCGGTGCCGACATCCCATGGATCTTCGACGTCGAGGGCGAGGCCGGATTTCGCCAGCGCGAGGCGCAGATGATCGAGGAGATCACCGCCCTCGAAGGGGTGGTGATCGCCACCGGCGGCGGCGCCGTGCTGCGCGAGGAGAACCGGCGCCGGTTGCGCGAGCGCGGCACCGTCATCTACCTCTTCACCACCGTGGAGCAACAGCTCAAGCGCGTCGCCAAGGACCGCAACCGGCCGCTGCTGCAGCGGCCCGACCGTGAGGCCGTGCTGCACGAGATGTTCAAGCTGCGCGACCCCCTCTATCGCGCCACCGCCGACATCGTGGTGCGCACCGACCGGCGCAGCCCGCGCGCCGTGGTGGCCGAGATCGTGCGCCGCGTGCAGCGGCTGGTCGACCCCCTCCAAGCCAAGGCCTGAAGTCATGTCCGTTTCCTCCTCTTCCGCCGCGCCGTGCCACCTGCAGGTGGCACTGGGCAGCCGCAGCTACCCCATCCATATCGGCCCCGGGCTGCTCGGCGATCCGCAGTGGCTCGCCCCCCATCTCGCCGGCCGCCAGGTGATGATCGTCACTAACGAGAGGGTGGCGCCGCTCTACCTGGCGCGGCTCAAGGCCGGGCTGGCCGACGACCTCGAGGTACGCGAACTGGTGCTGCCCGACGGCGAGGCCACCAAGACGCTGGAAAGCGTGAAGCGAATCTGGGATGCCCTGCTGGAAGCCGGCTTCAACCGCCGGGCCACGCTGATCGCCCTGGGCGGCGGGGTGATCGGCGACATGGTCGGTTTCGCCGCCGCCTGCTACCAGCGCGGCGTGGCCTTCATCCAGGTGCCGACCACCCTGCTGGCCCAGGTCGACTCCTCGGTGGGCGGCAAGACCGGGGTCAACCACCCGCTGGGCAAGAACATGATCGGCGCCTTCTGGCAGCCGCGGGCCGTGTTGATCGACACCGATACCCTGGCCACGCTGCCGCCACGGGAGCTCTCGGCGGGGCTCGCCGAGGTGATCAAGTACGGCCTGATCCGCGATGCCGGTTTTCTCGCCTGGCTGGAGGCGACCCTGCCGGCGTTGCGCGACCTCGACGCCGCCGCCCTGATCCAGGCCATCGAGCGCAGCTGTGCGCTCAAGGCCGAGATCGTCGCCGCCGACGAGACCGAACAGGGTGTGCGCGCGCTGCTCAACCTCGGCCACACCTTCGGGCACGCCATCGAGGCCCACCAGGGCTATGGGGCATGGCTGCACGGCGAGGCCGTGGGCACCGGCATGGTGATGGCCGCCGAACTCTCCGCCCGCCTCGGCTGGCTGCCGGCCGCCGACGTCGCGCGGGTGCGCGAGGTCGTCGCCGCGGCCGGCCTGCCGCTCGCCGCACCGGCCGATATGGCGGCCGACGACTTCCTGGCGCGCATGCGCCTGGACAAGAAGAACGTCGACAGCCGGCTGCGGCTGGTGCTGCTGCGCGCCCTGGGCGATGCCTGCGTCCACGCCGCCACGCCGCCGGCGACCCTGAATGCCCTGCTCGAGGCGTTTCCCCGCGACGGTTGATAGGCCCCCAGACGAACCGGTTCACGACGCCCGCGGCCCGCGGGCGTCGTCGTGTCGGACGCCTCCCTGCCATCAAATCCGCATGCCTCATGCCGCATCGGTATGGGGGAAAGGCGTCGCATTCGACCAAAGTCTAGTGCTCCCTGGCGGGGCGTGGAAGCCACGTTGATGCGTCGCGCAAGTCCTTGACGTGGTGGTTTTTTTTGCCCGTCTTTGGTGGGCAAGTGATGGATTTGGCGAGACTTTTGTGGCGCGAGTGCGGGCTGAAGATTGCGTTTGCCCCCGCTGCCTGGCTATGCTTGCCGTCCTTTTGTCCGCCACAGCAGAGGGCGCCTCGCCGCCCGAAAAGAAAAAGAAAAACCTTTCATAATATTAACTATCTGCTGTCTAGTCAATTGTTTTAGCGAGAGGCACGCCCATGAACCGAGGCCTTCATCACCCCGGCGAGTTCCGTGACAACTGCGGGTTCGGCCTGATTGCCCATATGGAGGGGCAGGCCAGCCACGACCTGCTGCGAACCGCCATCGAGTCGTTGACCTGCATGACCCACCGCGGCGGCATCGCCGCCGACGGCAAGACCGGTGACGGCTGTGGCCTGCTGCTCAAGATGCCCGAGGCCTTCATGCGCGACGTCGCCGCCGAGGCGCTGGACGTGCCGCTCGGCGAGCGTTTCGCCGTGGGGGCGGTCTTCCTGCCCGACGACGATGCCCGCGAGGCGCGCGCCCGCGGCATCCTCGAGGGCGAGCTGCGCGCTCGTGGGCTGGTGATCCGCGGCTGGCGCGACGTGCCCGTCGACCCCGGCTGCTGCGGGCCGATGGCCAAGGCGTGCCTGCCGCGCATCCGCCACCTGTTCGTCGAGCCGGGCAAGGGCAACGACCCCGAGCACTTCGACGTCGACCTCTTCATGGCGCGCCGCCGTGCCGAGCAGATGCTGCGCGACGAGGAGGACTTCTACGTCTGCTCGCTCTCCTCCCAGGTGCTCTCCTACAAGGGCCTGATGATGCCGGTCGACCTGCCGACCTTCTATCACGACCTGGGCGACGAGCGCCTGGAGACGGCGATCTGCGTCTTCCACCAGCGCTTCTCCACCAACACGGCGCCGCGCTGGCCGCTGGCCCAGCCGTTCCGCCTGCTGGCCCACAACGGCGAGATCAACACCATCGAGGCCAACCGCGGTTGGGCCAACTCGCGCAAGGAGAACTTCGTCACCGAGCGGCTGCCCGACATCGTCGAGCTCGACGAGATCGTCAACACCGTGGGCTCCGACTCGTCGAGCATGGACAACATGCTCGAGGTGCTGCTGATGGGCGGCATGGAGCTGCACCGCGCGGTGCGCATGATGGTGCCGCCGGCGTGGCAGAACGTCGAGACCATGGACGCCGAGCTGCGCGCCTTCTACGAGTACAACTCCATGCACATGGAGCCCTGGGACGGCCCGGCCGGCGTGGTGATGACCGACGGCCGCCAGGCGGTATGCATGCTCGACCGCAATGGCCTGCGCCCGGCGCGCTGGGTGATCACCAAGAACGGCTACATCACCCTGGCTTCGGAGATCGGCACCTACGACTACAGCCCCGAGGACGTGGTGGCCAAGGGGCGCGTGGGCCCGGGCCAGATCCTCGCCGTGGACACCCAGACCGGTGAGGTGCTGCACACCGAGGACATCGACGAGCGGCTCAAGTCGGCGTATCCCTACAAGCGCTGGCTGAAGCAGGAGGCCAATTACCTCGAGTCGGCGCTCACCGAGCTGGCCAGCTTCCAGAACATGGACAGCGACGCGGTGAAGACCTGGCAGAAGATGTTCCAGGTGAGCTTCGAGGAGCGCGACCAGGTGCTGCGCCCGCTGGCCGAGAGCGGCCAGGAGGCGGTGGGATCCATGGGCGACGACACCCCGGTGGCGGTGCTCTCCGGCAAGCCGCGCCTGCTCTCCGACTACTTCCGCCAGAAGTTCGCCCAGGTCACCAACCCGGCCATCGATCCGCTGCGCGAGGCGATCGTGATGTCGCTGGAGACCTGCATCGGTGCCGAGCGCAACGTCTTCAAGGCGACCCCGGAACACGCCCATCGCATCATCCTGACCACGCCTATCCTGTCGCCGCGCAAGTTCACCGCGCTGCTCGACCAGGACGATCCGGCCTTTTCCAGTCATACCCTGTCGCTCGGCTACGATCCGGAGCAGATGGGGCTCAAGGCCGCCGTGGCCGAGCTGTGTCACCAGGCCGAGGCGGCGGTGCTCGAGGGCAAGGTGATCCTGGTGCTCTCCGACGCCAACCTGGCCAAGGGCGAGTTGCCGATCCAGGCGGCACTGGCGGTGGGTGCCGTGCACCACCACCTGGGTCGCCTGGCGCTGCGCCCGCGCGCCAACATCGTGGTGGAGACCGGCTACGCCCGCGATGCCCACCAGATGGCGGTGCTCTTCGGCGTGGGGGCCACCGCGGTCTTCCCGTGGCTCGCCTACCAGGTGATGGCCGACATGCACCGCACCGGCGAGCTGGCCGGCAATCCCGCCGACACCCGCGAGAACTACCGCAAGGGGCTGCAGAAGGGGCTGTTCAAGATCCTCTCCAAGATGGGTATCTCGACGCTCGCCTCCTACCGCGGCTCGCAGCTCTTCGAGGCGGTGGGTCTCGACAGCGAAGTGATGGAGATGTGTTTCACCGGCATGGCCTCGCGCATCGAGGGCACCGGTTTCGCCGAGCTGCAGTTGCAGCAGGAGCTGCTCGGCCGCGAGGCGTGGACGCCGCGCAAGCCCATCGTCCAGGGCGGGCTGCTCAAGTACGTGCACGACCACGAGTACCACGCCTACAACCCCGACGTGGTCAAGGCGCTGCAGGAGGCGGTGCAGGAGGGCGACTACGCCAAGTGGAAGAAATTCGCCCAGCTCGTCAACGAGCGGCCGGTGGCCACGCTGCGCGACCTGTTGAAGCTCAAGGCCGCCGAGACGCCGCTGTCGCTCGAGGAGGTGGAGTCGGTCGACGACCTGATCCCGCGCTTCGACAGTGCCGGCATGTCGCTCGGCGCGCTGTCGCCGGAGGCCCACGAGGCGCTGGCCCAGGCCATGAACGAGGCCGGCGGGCGCTCCAACTCCGGCGAGGGCGGCGAGGACCCGGCGCGCTACGGCACCATTCGCAGCTCCAAGATCAAGCAGATCGCCTCGGGGCGTTTCGGCGTCACCCCGGCCTACCTGGCCAACGCCGAGGTGCTGCAGATCAAGGTGGCCCAGGGCGCCAAGCCCGGCGAGGGCGGCCAGCTGCCCGGCGGCAAGGTCAACGAGCTGATCGCGCGGCTGCGCTACTCGGTGCCCGGCGTGACGCTGATCTCGCCGCCGCCGCACCATGACATCTATTCCATCGAGGACCTGGCGCAGCTGATCTTCGACCTCAAGCAGGTCAACCCCGGCGCCCAGGTGTCGGTGAAACTGGTCTCCGAGCCCGGCATCGGCACCATCGCCACCGGCGTGGCCAAGGCCTATGCCGACCTGATCACCGTCTCCGGCTACGACGGCGGCACCGCGGCGAGCCCGCTCACCTCGATCAAGCACGCCGGCTCGCCCTGGGAGCTCGGCCTGCCCGAGGTGCACCAGGCGCTGCGCATCAACGGCCTGCGCGACAAGATCCGCCTGCAGACCGACGGCGGCCTGAAGACCGGTCTCGACGTGGTCAAGGCGGCGATCCTCGGCGCCGAGAGCTTCGGCTTCGGCACCGCGCCCATGGTGGCGCTGGGCTGCAAGTACCTGCGCATCTGCCACCTCAACAACTGCGCCACCGGCGTGGCCACCCAGCTCCAGTACCTGCGCGACGAGCACTTCCGCGGCACCGTCGACATGGTCAAGCACTACTTCCGCTTCATCGCCGAGGAGGTGCGCGAGCTGATGGCCATGCTCGGGGTGCGCCAGCTCACCGACCTGATCGGCCGCACCGACCTGCTTGAGGTGCTGGAGGGGGAGACCGCCTCGCAGCGTAAGCTCGACCTGACGGACCTGCTGGTCAACGACTACGCCCCGGCGGACGCGCCGCAGTTCTGCCAGGTGAGCCGCAACGTGCCGCACGACCCGGGCGCCAAGAACCAGGAGGTGCTGGCGGCCCTCGAGGATGCCATCGAGGCGAAGTCCGGCGGCGAGTTCAGCTTCACCATCACCAACTGCGACCGCTCGGTGCCGGCGCTCTCTTCCGGGGCCATCGCCAAGCGCTACGGCGAGGCGGGCCTCGAGGACGCCCCGATCACCGCGCGCTTCACGGGCGTGGCTGGCCAGAGCTTCGGCGTCTGGAACGCCCGCGGCCTCCACCTCTACCTGGAGGGCGATGCCAACGACTACGTCGGCAAGGGCATGAACGGCGGCCGGGTGGTCATCGTGCCCCCGCGCGGCAGCCGCTTCGAGAGCCACAAGACGGCGATCATCGGCAACACCTGCCTGTACGGCGCCACCGGCGGCAAGCTGTTCGCCGCGGGCACCGCCGGCGAGCGCTTCGGGGTGCGCAACTCCGGGGCCCACGCCGTCATCGAGGGGGCCGGCGACCACTGCTGTGAATACATGACCGGCGGCCTGGTGGCGGTGCTCGGCGAGACCGGCGTCAACTTCGGCGCCGGCATGACCGGCGGTTTTGCCTATGTGCTCGACGAGGAGCGCACCTTCGTCGACCGCTACAACCACGAGTTGGTGGAGATCCACCGTATCAACACCGAGGCCATGGAGGCCCATCGGCGCCACCTGCGGGAGATCATCGAGGAGTTCGTCGCCGAGACCGACTCGGCGCGTGGCAAGGCCATCCTCGAGGACTTCAGCGACTTCGCCCGCCACTTCTGGCTGGTGAAGCCCAAGGCAGCAAGCCTCGAGAGCCTGCTCGCCGAATCCCGTCGGCGTCCCGAGTAAGCCGGATTTCCAGGAGAGACCAACATGGCCAACCGTTTGAACAACGATTTCCAGTTCATCGATGTGGGTCGCCAGGACCCGCAGAAGAAGGACGCCCGGACGCGCTCGCGCGAATTCGCCGAGATCTACGAGCCGTTCAAGCCCCAGGAGGCGGCCAGCCAGTCGCACCGCTGCCTGCACTGCGGCAACCCCTACTGCGAGTGGAAGTGCCCGGTGCACAACTACATCCCCAACTGGCTGCAGCTGGTCAGCGAGGGCAACATCCTCGAGGCCGTGGAGATGTGCCACCGCACCAACTCACTGCCCGAGGTGTGCGGCCGGGTGTGCCCGCAGGACCGCCTGTGCGAGGGCGCTTGTACCCTCAACGACGGCTTCGGCGCGGTGACCATCGGCTCGGTGGAGAAGTACATCACCGACACCGCCTTCGCCATGGGGTGGCGCCCGGACATGTCCCAGGTGACCATGACTGACCGCAAGGTCGCGATCATCGGTGCTGGCCCCGCGGGGCTCGGCTGCGCCGACATCCTGGTGCGCAACGGTGTGCGCCCGGTGGTGTTCGACAAGTACCCGGAGATCGGCGGGCTGCTCACTTTCGGCATTCCCGAGTTCAAGCTCGACAAGACGGTGATGGAGCGCCGCCGCGCGGTGTTCGAGGAGATGGGCATGGAGTTCCGCCTCGAGACCGAGGTGGGCAAGGACGTCAGCTTCGACGCCCTGCTCGAGGAGTACGACGCCGTCTTCCTCGGCATGGGCACCTACAAGTACATGGAGGGCGGCTTCCCCGGCGAGGACCTGCCCGGTGTGCACAAGGCGCTCGACTACCTGATCGCCAACGTCAATCACTGTCTGGGCTTCGAGAAGGACCCCGCCGACTTCGTCTCCCTGGAGGGCCAGCGCGTGGTGGTGCTGGGCGGCGGCGACACCGCCATGGACTGCAACCGCACCGCCATTCGCCAGGGCGCGTCCACGGTGACCTGCGCCTACCGGCGCGACGAGGAGAACATGCCGGGCTCCAAGCGCGAGGTGGCCAACGCCCGCGAGGAGGGCGTGGAGTTCCTGTTCAATCGCCAGCCGGTGGCGGTGGTCGGCGAGGAGAAGGTCGAGGGCGTGAAGGTGGTGCGCACGCGCCTCGGCGAGCCGGACGAGAATGGCCGCCAGCGTCCCGAGGTGGTGCCGGGCTCCGAGGAGATCCTGCCGGCCGATGCCGTGGTCATCGCCTTCGGCTTCCAGCCGAGCCCCTCGCCCTGGTTCGAGACGGTGGGTATCGAGATGGACGAGCGCGGCCGCGTGCTGGCGCCGGAGAAGGGCGCCTACCCGTTCCAGACCACCCACGAGAAGATCTTCGCCGGCGGCGACATGGTGCGCGGCTCCGACCTGGTGGTCACCGCCATCTACGAGGGCCGCCAGGCCGGCGAGGGCATCCTCGACTATCTGGGGGTGTGAGCCACGAGCCGCGGGCAATGAGTCTCGGGCAGGGAGTCACGTTGCTCCTGTGCGAGGCACGGACCCGCGGCTATTCCGGGGACCGGTTTCCGCGGAGGCGCTGTGAACCCCTCCCTGGGCGCTACATTCTTCATCCCTGAAGAATGACCTCCGCTCCAACCCGTCCCCGGCGCCGCTTGCGTTGGCCGTAAAGCCGCGATCTTGTTGCTCGGCGCTGAAATTGAGCCAAAGGTCGTAATCTGCTACGCTGTCGACCCATCCTGGCGCGGCCTTCTGCCGGGCCTACCGATCACGTTTCGACAGGTTCTCCATGACACGATACATCTTCGTGACAGGCGGCGTTGTGTCCTCACTCGGCAAGGGCATCGCGTCGGCCTCGCTGGCGGCGATTCTCGAGGCGCGCGGCCTCAAGGTCACCATGCTCAAGCTCGACCCGTACATCAACGTGGACCCGGGCACCATGAGCCCCTTCCAGCACGGCGAGGTGTTCGTCACCGAGGATGGCGCCGAGACCGACCTGGACCTCGGTCACTACGAGCGCTTCATCCGCACGAAGATGACCCAGGCCAACAACTTCACCACCGGGCGTGTCTACGAGCACGTGCTGCGCAAGGAGCGCCGTGGCGACTACCTGGGCGGCACCGTGCAGGTGATCCCGCACATCACCGACGAGATCAAGCGCCGCGTCTACGCCGGCGGCGAGGGCTTCGACGTGGCGCTGGTCGAGATCGGCGGCACCGTGGGCGACATCGAGTCGCTGCCCTTCCTCGAGTCGATCCGCCAGATCCGCAGCGAGCTCGGCGCGAGCCGCGCCATCTTCATGCACCTGACGCTGGTGCCCTATATCAAGACGGCCGGCGAGACCAAGACCAAGCCGACCCAGCACAGCGTCAAGGAGCTGCGCTCCATCGGCATCCAGCCCGACATCCTGATCTGCCGCAGCGAGGTCGAGCTCGAGGAGAGCGAGCGGCGCAAGATCGCGCTGTTCACCAATGTCGAGGAGCGCGCCGTCATCCCGCTGCAGGATGCCGACACCATCTACCGCATCCCGCTGATGCTCTGCGAGTACGGCCTCGACGAGATCGTCTGCGACAAGCTGCGCCTCGAGGCCGACGAGGCCGACCTCAACGAGTGGGTCCGCGTGCTCGATGCCAAGCTCAACCCGCTCAAGTCGATCAACATCGCCATGGTCGGCAAGTACATGGAGCTGCTCGACGCCTACAAGTCGCTCAACGAGGCGCTGATCCACGCCGGCATCCAGACCCGCGTCAAGGTCAACGTCGACTACATCGACTCCGAGGACATCGAGCGCCATGGCACCGAGCGCCTGGCCGGCAAGGACGCCATCCTGGTGCCCGGCGGCTTCGGCGAGCGCGGCGTGGAGGGCAAGATCGCCACGGCACGCTTCGCCCGCGAAAGCGGCATCCCCTACCTCGGCATCTGCCTCGGCATGCAGGTGGCGGTGATCGAGTTCGCCCGCCACGTGGCGGGCTGGGCGGACGCCAACTCCACCGAGTTCACCCACGAGACCCAGCACCCGGTGGTGGGGCTGATCACCGAGTGGCTGACCCCCGAGGGCAAGATCGAGCTGCGCGACGCGGCCTCCGACCTCGGCGGCACCATGCGCCTGGGCGGCCAGGTGTGCCAGCTGAAGGCCGGCTCGAAGGCCCGCGAGGCGTACGGGGCCGACGAGATCGTCGAGCGCCACCGCCACCGCTACGAGGTCAACAACCAGTTCGTCGACGAGCTCGAGCAGGCCGGCCTGGTGATCTCCGGCAAGAGCGTCGACAATTCCCTGGTGGAGATGGTCGAGCTGCCCGACCACCCGTGGTTCGTGGCCTGCCAGTTCCACCCGGAGTTCACCTCCACGCCGCGCGACGGCCATCCGTTGTTCACCGGCTTCGTCAACGCGGCGCTGGAGCACAAGGCGGCGCGCACCCGCGCCCAGACCGCGCACCAGGAGTGAGGCCCATGTCCGTGACTCAGTCCGCCCCCGAACGCATTGTCCCAGAGCGTCATGTACAGGTTGCCGGCCTCAAGGCCGGCAATTCATTGCCGCTGATGCTGCTCGGCGGCATGAACGTGCTGGAGTCCCGCGAGCTGGCTCTGCAGGTCGCCGAGGCCTACGTCGCGGTGACCGGCAAGCTCGGCATGCCCTACGTCTTCAAGGCGAGCTTCGACAAGGCCAACCGCAGCTCCATCCACTCCTACCGCGGCCCGGGGCTCGAGAAAGGGCTCGAGCTCCTGGCCGAGGTGAAGGCGCGGTATGGCGTGCCGGTGATCACCGACGTCCACGAGCCCTGGCAGGCCGAGCCGGTCGCTGAGGTGGCCGATATCATCCAGCTGCCGGCCTTCCTGGCGCGCCAGACCGACCTCGTCGTCGCCCTGGCCCGGACCGGGGCGGTGATCAACATCAAGAAGCCGCAGTTCCTCGCCCCCCACGAGATGCGCCACATCATCCGCAAGTGCGAGGAGGCCGGCAACGACCGGCTGCTGCTCTGCGAGCGCGGTTCGAGCTTCGGCTACAACAACCTGGTGGTCGACATGCTCGGCTTCGGCGAGATGAAGCAGACCGGCTGCCCGGTCTTCTTCGACGTGACCCACTCGCTGCAGCGTCCCGGCGGTCGTGCCGACAGCGCCGACGGCCGGCGCGCCCAGGTCGCTGAGCTGGCCCGCGCCGGGGTGGCCGTGGGCCTGGCTGGGCTCTTCCTCGAAGCCCATCCCGATCCCGATGCGGCCCTCTGCGACGGCCCCAGCGCGCTGCCGCTGGATCAGTTGGAGCCCTTCCTGGCTCAGTTGAAAGCCCTCGACGACCTGGTAAAGGGCCTGCCAGCACTGACAATAGAATAAGGCCGATTACCCGGGCAGCTCCTGCAAGTCGAGAGAGAAATGCGGTTCCCCCATTGACTCAATCAACGCTGACTGACTGAAAGGACGACTCAGATGACCAAGATTGTCGAACTCCACGCTCTCGAAGTGCTCGACTCCCGCGGCAACCCCACCGTGCAGGCCGAGGTGCGCCTGGCGAGCGGCGCCGTGGGCGTGGCCTGCGCGCCGAGCGGCGCTTCCACCGGCTCCCGCGAGGCGCTGGAGCTGCGCGACGGCGACAAGTCCCGCTACCTGGGCAAGGGCGTGCTCAAGGCCGTGGCGGCGGTCAACGGGGTGATTCGCGAGCGCCTGGTGGGCATGGACGCCCGCGATCAGCGCGGCCTCGACGAGGCCATGCTCGAGCTCGATGGCACCGACAACAAGGAGAGCCTCGGCGCCAACGCTATCCTCGCCGTGTCGCTGGCCGCCGCCAAGGCCGCCGCCAACGCCAAGGGCGTGCCGCTCTACGCGCACATCGCCGAGCTCTACGGCCAGCCGGGGCAGTACCGCATGCCGGTGCCGATGATGAATATCTTGAACGGCGGCGAGCACGCCGACAATAACGTCGACATCCAGGAGTTCATGATCCAGCCGGTGGGCGCGCCGAACTTCCGCGAGGCGCTGCGCATGGGCGCCGAGATCTTCCACGCTCTGAAGAAAGTGCTCTCCGCCAAGGGCCTTTCCACCGCGGTGGGCGACGAGGGCGGCTTCGCGCCCAACCTCGCCTCCAACGCCGAGGCGCTGGCCGTGATCAAGCAGGCCGTGGAGGATGCCGGCTACGCGCTCGACCGCGACGTCACCCTGGCGCTCGACTGCGCCTCCTCCGAGTTCTACGCGGACGGCCAGTACCGGCTCGCGGGCGAAGGCAAGGCCTTCGATGCCGCCGGCTTCGTCGACTACCTGGCTGGGCTGTGCGACGACTATCCCATCGTCTCCATCGAGGACGGCATGGACGAGTCCGACTGGGCCGGCTGGAAGGCGCTGACCGAGAAGCTCGGCGACAAGGTCCAACTGGTCGGCGACGATCTCTTCGTCACCAACACCAAGATCCTCCAGCGCGGCATCGACGAGCAGATCGGCAACTCCATCCTGATCAAGTTCAACCAGATCGGCTCGCTCTCCGAGACTCTGGATGCCATCAAGATGGCCCAGGACGCCGGTTTCACCGCGGTCATCTCGCACCGCTCCGGCGAGACCGAGGACACCACCATCGCCGACCTGGCGGTGGGCACCAGCGCCGGCCAGATCAAGACCGGTTCGCTGTGCCGCTCCGACCGCGTGGCCAAGTACAACCGCCTGCTGGTGATCGAGGAGCAGCTCGGCGAAACGGCCACCTACCCCGGACGTGCCGCGATCCAGGGACAGTGAGGCAGCAGCGTCGGCGGCGACATCGGCGGTGCGTTTTGTAAGACATTGCCTACATCAATGCGGCGCAAGATGCTGAAAATCCGTGAAGCTGGCCGGCGCCTCGTGCGTCGGCCATTTTTTTGTCCTTTTATATCAAGGTATTGGATTTTCTTTGCTGTGACAGAGCAAGTGGCGAAGCGACCGAGGGGGGCCTTGAGCTGCAGTGCAAAAATGCCACAATGAACCCGGGACAAGAGGAGAGCCTCCGCGCTCTCCGGCAGGATGCAATGGGATGCGTCGTGGTGCGCCCGGTGTGACAGGAGGTCGCCTCCGGGCAGGGACGCCACCACAGGAAGTCGGACGGAGGGACCCGTCCTTGGAACGGCTTGGAGCAGGCGGCCTTATGGCCGCCTTTTTTCTGCGCCGGTTATATCGGCGTCAGCGCCGGTCGGTAACCGCCCCGTGACGAACGACGCCGAGCGTGGCTACGCTCGGCGTCGTTCGTCGTGCGGGAGACGGCCGGCAGGCGCTCAGCGCTCGAGGTGCTCCAGCTTGCCCGGCTTGCCGTCCCACTCCTCGGCATCGGCCGGCGGGTCCTTCTTCTCGTTGATGTTGGGCCACACCTCGGCCAGCTCGGCGTTGATCTCGAGGAACTGCTCCTGCCCCTCGGGTATCTCGTCCTCGGAGAAGATCGCCTCGGCCGGGCACTCCGGCTCGCACAGGGCGCAGTCGATGCATTCGTCCGGATGAATCACCAGAAAGTTGGGGCCTTCGTAGAAGCAATCCACCGGGCAGACCTCGACGCAGTCGGTGTATTTGCACTTGATGCAGTTCTCGGTGACGACGAATGTCATGCCTGTCTCCCTCCTCGGGGCCGGGGCGTGCGGCGCCCGGTACTATGATTGAGTGTTGGTTGATGCGGCCTGTTGGTTATAAAAATACTGATTCTTATAATAATGCATTTGTCAAACGACCCATTCTAGTCGTGCACTACGGAGCCCGCAAGCGCCCTAGAGGCGGGCGCGCCAGTCGTAGAGCAGCGCCAGCGCCTGGCGCGGCGTCAGCTCGTCCGGGTCGAGGTCGGCCAGGGCGTCGAGCAGCGGGTGCGGTGCCGTGGCGAAGAGGTCGCTCTGCAGCGGCAGCGCCGCGTCGGCGCCGTCCAGCGAGCCGCGATGGCCCTGGTCGATCTCCTGCTGCTCCAGCTGGGACAACTTGTCGCGGGCCCGGGCGATCACCGCCTGGGGGACGCCGGCGAGCTGCGCCACCTGCAGGCCGTAGCTCTGGCTCGCCGGCCCCTCCTCGACCCGGTGCATGAAGACGATCCCGTCACGATGCTCGGCCGCCGTCAGGTGGACGTTGGCCACCCCCTCGGCCTGCTCGGCCAGCGCCGTCATCTCGAAGTAGTGGGTGGCGAAGAGCGTGAAGGCGCGCGTGCGGGTCAGGTGCTCGGCGCTGGCCCAGGCCAGCGACAGGCCATCGAAGGTGCTGGTGCCGCGGCCGATCTCGTCCATCAGTACCAGGCTCTGGTCGGTGGCATTGTGCAGGATGCTGGCGGTCTCGGTCATCTCCACCATGAAGGTGGAGCGCCCTCCGGCGAGATCGTCGGAGGAGCCGATGCGCGTGAAGATGCGGTCCACCGGGCCGATCTCGGCGGCGTCGGCGGGCACGAAGCTGCCGGTGTGGGCCAGCAGCACGATCAGCGCCGCCTGGCGCATGTAGGTGGACTTGCCGCCCATGTTGGGCCCGGTGATGACGAGCATGCGCCGGGTATCGTCCAGGTGCAGGTCGTTGGGCACGAAGGGCGTCTCGCTGACGTGCTCGACCACCGGGTGGCGCCCGCCGCGGATGACGATGCCCGGCGCCTCGGGCAGGTGAGGGCGCACGAACTCCAGCGCCTGGGCGCGCTCGGCGAAGGCGCACAGCACGTCGAGCGAGGCGAGCGCCCGACCGGTGGCCTGCAGGGCGGTGAGCTCGGCATTGAGGGTGTCGAGCAGGCCGTCGTAGAGCAGCTTCTCGCGGGCCAGGGCGCGCGACTTGGCCGACAGTGCCTTGTCCTCGAACGCCTTGAGCTCGGGAATGATGAAGCGCTCGGCGTTCTTCAGCGTCTGGCGGCGGATGTAGTCGGCGGGGGCGTCGCGGGCCTGGGCACGGGGGATCTCGATGTAGTAGCCGTGGACCCGGTTGTAGCCCACCTTGAGGCCGGGCAGGCCGGTGCGCTCGCGCTCGCGGGCCTCGAGCTGCACCAGGTAGTCGCCGGCGTGCTCGGCGAGCCCGCGGTGCTCGTCGAGCTCGGCGTCGAAGCCCTCGGCGATCACCCCGCCGTCGCGGATCACCACCGGCGGGTTTTCCACCAGGGCGCGGCTCAGGGTGTCGGCGAGATCGGGGTAGGGGCGGATATGCGGCTTGTACGTCGCCAGTGCCGTGTCCTCGCCGTAGGGGGCGAGCTCGGCCTCGAGGACGGGCAGGGTGGCCAAGGCATCGCGCAGGCGTGCCAGGTCGCGCGGCCGGGCGCTGTAGAGCGCCACCCGCGCCAGGATGCGCTCGATGTCGCCGATCGCCTTGAGCGTTTCGCGCAGACTGGCGAAGCGTGCCTCGTCGAGCAGCGTGGCCACCGCGCCCTGGCGGTCGAGGACCTGCCGACGGTCGCGCAGGGGGCGGTTGAGCCAGCGCTTGAGCAGCCGCGAGCCCATGGCGGTGGCGGTGGTGTCGAGCACGCTGGCCAAGGTGTTGTCGGCCCCGCCGCCCAGGTTCACGTCGATCTCCAGGTTGCGGCGGCTGGCGGCGTCGATCACCACGGCGTCGTCGCGGTTCTCCACGCCGATGGCGGTGACATGGGGCAGGCGCGAGCGCTGGGTGTCGCGGGCGTACTCCACCAGGACGCCGGCGGCGGTGAGAGCGGCGTCGAGGTGGGCGCAGCCGAAGCCGCGCAGGTCGGCGACGCCGAACTGGTCGCACAGCAGGCGCGTGGCGCCCTCCCGGTCGAACAGCCAGTCGCTCTGGCGGCGCAGGCCGCGCCGGCCCTCCAGGGCGGGAGGCAGCGTGAGGCTTTCCGCCGCCAGCAGCTCGGCCGGGTCGAGGCGCGCCAGTTCGGCGGTGAGCTCGGCATCGCCCTCCACCTCGAGCACACTGAAGCGACCACTGGAGAGCTCCAGCCAGGCGACCCCCCAGCGCTCGGCCTCGGGATGGATCGCCGCCAGCAGGTTGTCGCGGCGGGCGTCGAGCAGCGCCTCGTCGTAGAGGGTGCCGGGGGTGACGATGCGCACCACGCGGCGCTCCACCGGGCCCTTGGCGGCGGCGGGGTCGCCGATCTGCTCGCAGATCGCCACCGACTCACCGGCGGCCACCAGGCGGGCCAGATACCCTTCGGCGCTGTGGTAGGGCACGCCGGCCATGGGGATCGGCTGGCCCGCGGACTGGCCGCGGCTCGTCAGGGTGATGTCGAGCAGGGCGGCGGCGCGCTTGGCGTCATCGAAGAAGAGCTCGTAGAAATCGCCCATGCGGTAGAAGAGCAGCACGTCCGGGTGCTCGCGCTTGATCTTCAGGTACTGGCTCATCATCGGCGTGTGCTGGGCGCTGGCCTGGGGCATGGCTCGTCGTCTCGCTTCTCGAAATCGCGTCATGCATGTCGGGGGCAAAGGCGTTATTGTACGGAAAAATCCATGCTCATGCGTGGTCGGCGTCGGCCGCCCGTCGCCTTCCCGGAGTGCCGCCATGTCACCAA
The DNA here is from genome assembly GCA_004551485.1 of Billgrantia azerbaijanica. Classification (GTDB taxonomy): domain Bacteria; phylum Pseudomonadota; class Gammaproteobacteria; order Pseudomonadales; family Halomonadaceae; genus Halomonas; species Halomonas azerbaijanica. Next base: position 159,383 of record SBLD01000001.1, read on the forward strand.
GTGCCGCGAGCCTTGCCCACCTCGACCTGACCACCCTCGCCGAGCGCCTGGGGCGCGCCTGCCGCGAGCGGGGCGTGCACCTGACCGCCGCCGAATCCTGCACCGGCGGGGGCGTGGCCAGTGCCATCACCGCCGTGGCCGGCAGCTCCGACTACTTCGAGACCGGCTATGTGACCTACTCCAATGCCGCCAAGACCCGGCTGCTGGGCGTGGCCGAGGCGCTGATCGAAGCGCACGGCGCGGTGAGCCGCGAGGTGGTCAAGGCCATGGTGGCCGGCGCCTGCCGCGACAGCGGCGCCGATCTCGGCGTGGCGATCAGCGGTGTGGCCGGCCCGGGCGGCGGCAGTGCCGAGAAGCCGGTGGGCACCGTGTGGCTGGCCTGGGGCAACGCCGAGCGGCAGCAGGCCGAGTGCCACCGCTATCCCGGCGATCGCCGCGCGGTGCGCGAGCAGGCGGTGCGCGAGGCGCTGATCGGCCTGCTGCAGCGCCTGGAATCGCTCGAGGAGTAGGCGGGCGGCGAAATTTACGCCATACTACTGGCCAATCATACAGTACTAACCATGCGGTACTAGGGCGGGCGCCTGGCAGCCCGCCGTTCGTTTCTTCTACGAGGAGAGCTCCATGGCACAGGACGACAACCGTTCTAAGGCGCTGAACGCCGCCCTTTCCCAGATCGAGCGCCAGTTCGGCAAAGGCACCGTGATGCGCCTGGGCGACGCCCCGCGCGTGGCGATGCCGGCGGTCTCCACCGGCTCGCTGGGCCTGGACATCGCGCTGGGCATCGGCGGGTTGCCCTACGGCCGGGTGGTGGAGATCTTCGGCCCCGAGTCGTCGGGCAAGACCACCCTGACCCTGTCGGTGATCGCCCAGGCCCAGCGCCAGGGCAAGACCTGCGCCTTCATCGACGCCGAGCACGCGCTCGACCCGAGCTACGCCGAGAAGCTCGGCGTCAACCTCGACGACCTGCTGGTCTCGCAGCCCGACACCGGCGAGCAGGCGCTGGAGATCTGCGACATGCTGGTGCGTTCCGGCGGCGTCGACGTCATCATCATCGACTCGGTGGCCGCGCTCACCCCGCGTGCCGAGATCGAGGGCGAGATGGGCGACTCCCACGTCGGCCTGCAGGCGCGCCTGATGTCCCAGGCGCTGCGCAAGATCACCGGCCACATCAAGAACGCCAACTGCATGGTGGTGTTCATCAACCAGATCCGCATGAAGATCGGGGTGATGTTCGGCAGCCCCGAAACCACCACCGGCGGCAACGCGCTGAAGTTCTACGCCAGCGTGCGTCTCGACATCCGCCGTACCGGCTCGGTGAAGCAGGGCGACGAGGTGACCGGCAACGAGACCCGCGTCAAGGTGGTCAAGAACAAGGTGGCACCGCCGTTCCGCCAGGCCGAGTTCCAGATCCTCTACGGCAAGGGCATCTATCATGCCGGCGAGGTGGTCGACCTGGGCGTGCAGTGCAACCTGATCGACAAGGCGGGTGCCTGGTACAGCTACCAGGGCAACAAGATCGGCCAGGGCAAGGCCAATGCCGCCCAGTTCCTCGAGGACAACCCGGCGGTGATGGAAGAGATCGAGAGCCAGATCCGCGCCCAACTGCTCAACGTGCCCGGGCCGAAGGAGGAGGCCGCCGAGGCGGCCGTGGCCGACACGGCCGACCGCGAGGACGACCTGCTGTAAGCCATGGCGGAACGTGCCAGCGACGCCTCGCCCCGCGAGGATGCCATCCGCCTGTTGGCGCGGCGCGAGTACGCGCGCGCCGAGCTGGCGGCGCGGCTGGCGGCCAAGGGCCATGACCCTGCGGCCGTCGCCGCCAGTCTCGATGCCCTGGCCGAGGAGGGGCTGCAGTCCGATGCCCGCTTCGCCGAGAGCTTCGTGCGCGCGCGCCTCAGTCGCGGCCAGGGGCCGCTGAAGATCCGCCTCGAGCTCGAGCGCCGCGGCATCGACCGCGAGTGCCTCGGCGCCACCCTCGCGGCGTTCGTGGAGAGCGGCGAGCTCGACGGCTTCGCTCAGGCCCGCGCGGCGCTCGCCAAGCGCTTCGCCGGGCCCGGCGACACCCCGCGCGAGCGTGCCCGCCGGGAGCGTTTCCTGGCCGGGCGCGGCTTCGACGCCGAGCAGGTCCGTCACGCCCTGGCCCACGCCTGGGACGACGCCTGACGCCCGGATGGGGCGCACACTCTTCAGTCACTTGACGACTGCGCTATAATGGTTCCCTTTGCGAACGCCCCGGGTGGCTTCGTTGTACACGCCCACCCAGCCCATCGCCACGGATACCCCATGAAAAGCGCAGACATCAGACAGGCCTTTCTGAGTTACTTCGAGGAGCGCGGTCACACCGTTGTGCCGTCGAGCTCGCTCGTGCCGGGCAACGACCCGACGCTGCTGTTCACCAATGCCGGCATGGTGCCGTTCAAGGACGTCTTCCTGGGACGCGACCCGCGCCCCTACGTGCGGGCCGTGTCGTCGCAGCGCTGCGTGCGCGCCGGCGGCAAGCACAATGACCTGGACAACGTCGGCTATACCGCCCGGCACCACACCTTCTTCGAGATGCTCGGCAACTTCAGCTTCGGCGACTACTTCAAGCGTGACGCCATCCGCTTCGCCTGGAGCTTCCTCACCGAGACGCTGGGGCTGCCCAAGGAGCGGCTGTGGGTCACCGTGCACGTCAGCGACGACGAGGCGGAACGGATCTGGAAGGAGGAGATCGGCGTCGACCCGGCGCGCTTCTCCAAGCTCGATGAGGACAACTTCTGGCAGATGGGCGATACCGGCCCCTGCGGGCCGAGCTCGGAGATCTTCTACGACCACGGTCCCGAGGTGTGGGGTGGCCCCCCCGGCAGTCCCGAGGAGGACGGCGACCGCTACATCGAGATCTGGAACCTGGTCTTCATGCAGTACGACCGGGATGCCTCCGGCGAGATGCACCCCCTGCCCAAGCCGTCCATCGACACCGGCATGGGCCTGGAGCGCATCGCCGCGGTAATGCAGGGCGTGCACTCCAACTACGAGATCGACCTGTTCCAGAGCCTGCTCGACTCGGCGGCGCGCCACACCGGCCATACCGACACCACCACGCCCTCGCTGCGGGTGATCGCCGACCATATCCGCTCCTGCGCCTTCCTGATCGCCGACGGCGTACTGCCCTCCAACGAGGGGCGCGGCTACGTGCTGCGCCGGATCATCCGTCGTGCCATCCGCCACGGCCACAAGCTGGGCGCCAAGGGCTCCTTCTTCCACAAGCTGGTCGGTGCCCTGGACGTGGAGATGGGCGATGCCTTCCCCGAGCTGCGCGAGGCGCGCCACCAGATCGAGCGCGTGCTGCTCAAGGAGGAGGAGCAGTTCGCGCGCACCCTCGAGCATGGCATGGGCCTGCTCGAGGAGGCGCTGGAAGGGCTCGACGGCGAGGTGCTGCCCGGGGAGACGGTGTTCAAGCTCTACGACACCTACGGCTTCCCCTATGACCTCACCGCCGACGTTTGCCGCGAGCGCGGCGTGACCCTCGACGAGGCCGGTTTCGAGCGTGAGCTCGAGGCGCAGCGCGAGCGCGCCCGCGCCGCCAGCCAGTTCGGCGCCGACTACGGCGCCGCGCTCGATCTCGAGGGCGAGACCGCCTTCACCGGCTACGACCGCCTGGAGGACCGGGCCACCGTGACCGCCGTGATCGATACCGCGGGCAACGAGCTCGCAGGGCTGGCGGCCGAGCAGAAGGGCATCGTGGCGCTCGACCGTACCCCCTTCTACGCGGAGTCCGGCGGCCAGGTGGGGGACACCGGCTACCTGCACCTGGAGGGTGGCGGCCGCTTCCTGGTGACCGATACCCAGAAGCAGGGCGGCCACCACCTGCACCACGGCGTGCTGCTCGAGGGCAAGCTGGCGGTGGGCGCCGAGGTGCGCCCCGAGGTCAATGCCGACCTGCGCGCCGCCACGGTGCGCAACCACTCGGCCACCCACCTGCTGCACCAGGCGCTGCGCCTGGTGCTCGGTGAGCACGTGCAGCAGAAGGGCTCGCTGGTGACCCCCGAGCGGTTGCGCTTCGACTTCAGCCACTTCGAGGCGCTGACCCCCGAGCAGCTCGCCGAGGTGGAGCGCCTGGTCAACGAGCAGGTGCTGGCCAACGCGCCGACCAAGATCGAGCAGATGACCCTCGACGAGGCCAAGGCCAGGGGCGCGGCGGCGCTCTTCGAGGCCAAATACGCCGACAGCGTGCGCGTGCTGACCATCGGCGCCGATGACTTCTCCGTCGAGCTGTGCGGCGGCACCCACGTGGCGCGCAGCGGCGACATCGGCTGTTTCCATATCGTCAGCGAGGCCGGCATCGCCGCCGGGGTGCGCCGCATCGAGGCGATCACCGGCGAGGGGGCGTTGGCCTACTTCCGCGAGCAGGAGGCGCGGCTCGCGCGCATCGGCGAGCGGCTCAAGGCCAAGCCGGAGCAGGTCGAGGAGCGCGTCGCCTCGCTCGCCGAGCGCAACCGCAGCCTGGAGAAGGAGCTCGAGCGCCTCAAGGCCAAGCTGGCCAGTGCCGCGGGCAGCGACATGCTGGCCCAGGCCCGCGAGGTCGCCGGCATCAAGGTGCTCGCCACCCAGCTCGAGGGCGTCTCCGGCAAGGAGCTGCGCGGCGTGCTCGACCAGCTCAAGAACAAGCTTGGTTCCGGCATCATCGTGCTCGGCGTGGGCGACGCGTCCGCCGGCAAGGTGAGCCTCATCGCCGGGGTCACCGACGACCTCACCGCCCGCGTCAAGGCCGGCGAGCTGGTCAACCACGTGGCCGCCCAGGTGGGCGGCAAGGGCGGCGGGCGCCCCGACATGGCGCAGGCCGGCGGCAGCGACGTCGCCGCCCTGCCGGCGGCGCTCGAGAGCGTGCCGGCCTGGCTCGAGGCCAAGCTCCAGTAACCACGACCCAAGGCCGGGGCAGCGATGCCCCGGCCTTGCTGTGTTGCACGTCTTTCACTCATCCGAGCGCGATCCGCTCGACAAGCGAGGGAAAACCGCAGATGGCACTATACGTTCAGAAATTCGGCGGCACCTCGGTGGGCTCCGTGGAGCGCATCAAGGCCGTGGCCGAGAAGGTCAAGGGCTTCCGCGACCAGGGCCACCAGGTGGTGGTCGTCGTCTCGGCGATGAGCGGCGAGACCAATCGCCTGATCGGCCTGGCCAACGAGATCAACGACGAGCCGACCCCGCGCGAGATGGACATGCTGGTCTCCACCGGCGAGCAGGTCACCATTTCGCTGCTGGCCCTGGCGCTGCACAAGCTCGGCGTGCCGGCCACCTCCTACACCGGCTCGCAGGTGGGCATCCTCACCGACAGCGCCCACACCAAGGCGCGCATCCAGCGCATCGAGACCGAGGAGATGCGCCAGGACCTGGACGACGGCCAGGTCGTGGTCGTGGCCGGTTTCCAGGGCGTCGACGAGGAGGGCAACATCACCACCCTCGGCCGTGGCGGCTCCGACACCACGGGCGTGGCGCTGGCCGCGGCGCTGGGCGCCGACGAGTGCCAGATCTACACCGATGTCGACGGCGTCTACACCACCGACCCGCGGGTCTGTTCCAAGGCGCAGCGCCTCGACACCATCACCGTCGAGGAGATGCTGGAGCTGGCGAGCCTCGGCTCCAAGGTGCTGCAGATCCGTGCCGTCGAATTCGCCGGGAAATACAATGTGGCGCTGCGCGTGCTGTCCAGCTTCGAGGACGGCCCCGGCACCCTGATCGTTGCAGAATCCGACAAAGACGAGGACTCCATGGAAGAACCGCTGATTTCAGGTATCGCCTTCACCGCCAACGAGGCGAAGTTCACCCTGCTCAACACCCCGGACGTACCGGGTGTGGCCTCGCGCATCCTGGGGCCGATCGCCGATGCCAACATCGAAGTCGACATGATCGTGCAGAACGTGGCGCCGGCCGGCGACTACACCGACTTCACCTTCACCGTGGCCAAGGGCGACTACAAGAAGGCCCTCCGGATCCTCGAGGAGCAGGTGCTGCCCGAACTGGGCGAGGGCGAGGTCAAGGGCGACGACAACATCGCCAAGGTCTCGCTGGTGGGCGTGGGCATGCGCTCCCATGCCGGGGTCGCCTCCAAGATGTTCCGCGTGCTGGCCGAGGAGAACATCAACATCCGCATGGTCTCCACCTCCGAGATCAAGATCTCGGTGGTCGTCGACGAGAAGCACATGGAGCTGGCGGTCAAGGCGCTGCACAAGGCGTTCGGCCTGGACAAGAGCGACATCGAGAGCGAATGAGGGCGACCGGGAGCGTTGCTAGCTTCTACGCTTGTGAAGGAGGCCGCCGACGACGGCGTTGGGCGGCGTCCCTTGCAATGCACCCGTGGGGTGCCATGGGGGCGCGTCCTTGGTGCCAGGCGATGTCCTGTCACATACTAGTGAATCACTGCGTCGTCCGGGTGGCGCGCATCCCGTTGCCAGTCGTCTGAGAAGGAGATCAGTCATGCTCATCCTGACCCGCCGTGTCGGAGAAACCCTGATGATCGGTGATGACATCACCGTGACCGTCCTGGGAGTCAAGGGCAATCAGGTCCGTATCGGCGTCAATGCCCCCAAGGATGTCGCCGTGCATCGCGAGGAGATCTACCAGCGCATCCAGCGTGAGAAAACCGACGAGGAGGATGGCGGTTCCACGTCCTGATGGTACGGCCAAGCTCGTGGGTTGTGGAACGGGAAATCAAATTCCTGAATACGCTGGACAATGTGGCGCGGACCCGATAGGATATGCGCCGTGTCGATGAGGGAGAGGTGGCCGAGTGGCTGAAGGCGCTCCCCTGCTAAGGGAGTATGGGGTTTATAGCCCCATCGAGGGTTCGAATCCCTCCCTCTCCGCCATGTCGACGCAACGTGGAACGTGCGCCCGTAGCTCAGCTGGATAGAGTACCTGACTACGAATCAGGTGGTCGGAGGTTCGAATCCTCCCGGGCGCGCCAA